>CAXXBX010000253.1:0-6801 GCA_964274945.1 Dehalococcoidia bacterium
CGGTTTGCTGTTATTCAACGGCTCAATTAAAATGGAGAAGTGGCCATTATTGCATAATGACGATGACTGCATGACTGATGTTGTTGATGCTTACAGGAATCTTCGGGAGCCGATCGGAAAGCATTTACTTCCTTCTCAAGAGACTCGGGACCTGGTAGCAATTCCTGTAGGAGACATAACAGCTCGAGTGGTCTGTATGAAAATGTTAGGTTCAAGCTGTATTTTTTTGTGTCTCGATTTCTTAACATCATTGAGTGTGATCGAGTTGTGAAATACTCAAGAAATGGTCTCGAGCCGATTGTGTGTGCACATTGAACACTGTTATTTTTTTTGCAAGAACTTAATTATTGGTGTCTACGTCGGTTAGCATGCACTTCTTCCATATTGTAGAATCGTGCAAAGTCGACCCCCTTCATGATCTGTAGATCTCCGTTCTCTTAATTAATTACGTTAATTAATTAATCAGAAGACATGCAGCCTATATAGCCGGTAGCTATAGGATAGACAACTGGCGTCCTATCCTGTTTGACGACGATTTGGATGTGTCGTATACTCGGGTTTTCACGTGGTTACATTTCATGCCGATTGCTTAGTCCGGCCTATAGCAGCCGGCTGGCTGATCACGAGCAAGCTAATTACAACCGGTGCAAGGTTTCTAGCTAGAATAGTGAAGCGCCAGCATTCTACAAATTCAAAATTATAACTATATTAAGATCGACACGATCATCGATTATGGCACGTTTTAGTTGTTCGAATTCGAAGCGGCTTCACGACGAGATCGTTTCGACTAGGCAACGCACTCGACACGCGATGAGGCCGCGCTAGTACGTCGATATTGCAATCGCTTCGAATTCGATCTGAAGACGCGAATGTCGAAGCGAATTCGAGACGATTTGCTGCTACCCGCTGTGAACTCGCGGCGCGACTCCGTCACGCGACATATATATATATATATATATTAATTGTTAGATTAAAATAATATAGTCTAGATGCCACGTATCCTGTGCATGAGAGAGAAGAGGCGGGCGGGCGGGTGTGGGTGTATAACACTGTATATACGCGTCCCACGGCCATTCAAGTCTACAACATATCCGAAGGAAGTGGTCAAATTGCTGACGTCACGATGTAGACGAAAACCATCGAGCTACACACAAGTTGTGTATATGTGCATGTATATCTATAGCTAAAACACACAATTCTTCACAATTTACAAATGACAACAAATAATAAACAACCAAACTATCGATAGGAATAACAAGCTAGAAAGGCAAATCCTGATCTGCAACCCTCGAACAAGATATTTTTGATTTGAAAAGAGGAAACGTAGACGACGATTGTCTGTGATCCAGAACACAATAGTGGTTTCTCCCACCTTCCCTACCGCATGCATTGTAGTTCTGGAGAAGGCGACGGTGTCTGTGTCATAATTTCCAGTTTCCTGTCTAGATTTTTGTGTAGTTTGCATGCAATTACGAGGTTCCTGCTGTTATGATGAGCCTTCACTATATAAAGATGACAAAGCAGCTCGAAAGTCATTACTCGTCGACGGTTTGATCAGCTCGAGTCGATCGCTCTTTGTGAAGATGATGACTCTGCGTGTACAGATCCTCTCTCTCGTTTCTGTCTTCTTCGTTCTGCAGACAACTCCGAGTTATGCCGTACCGATCAATGTAGACGAAGACTTTTTGAAACCTCTCTGCGAGAACCCGCCACCGGTTTTACGACTCGTGTGCAAGAGTCTGTTTGGTGTCACGTGTCCGACACAAGTCGAGTTGGGAGATTGGGCATACAATGGTATAGAAGTCGACGGCTCGCTCAATAGCACCGCCGCTAGCGCTTGTCCCGGCGTAAGACTGCAGACGTACGAAAGAACAACGAATCTTTCGACTATTCTGTCTGAATGTCATTCAAAAGTAATCGTCCAAACAGAAGAAGAATACCGATGTGAGTATTAAACTATCTCTAGAGATTTCAACATAACATAGTTGCATACAATTTATTCGACATTGCAGGTCCACCTACTACAAAAGAAAAGGCTGCTGCTTTAACTCGCATATTTGGAAGCTTTGGACCACCGCCACCCCCTCCACCACCTCCAACTGTACAACCATCGGCTGCTGCTGCGACGGTAGAGCCGACGACGGCACTCCCCGTAAGAGCAAAACGTCAAGAATGCTACTACAACGACGCCATCGACCTCGCCATTCTTATCGATGCCTCTGGCAGCGTTGGCAGCCCAAACTTCTACAAATCCGTCGAGGACGTAGCCACGTTGATCGAAAACACTTGCAATGACTTCAAATGTGGTTCTCCACAGATCAGAGTGGCCGTGGTGACGTTCGCATCTTCTCCCGTCACCGTGTTCGACTTGGCCTACTCGGCAGCAAACCACCACAATCGCCAAGACATAATCGACAGCATCCTGACAACACACTACACGAACGGAGGCACCGCGACACGTTCGGCTCTCGAGCACGTCCGTGACAACATTTTCAGCGCCAGCCATGGTATGAGACGACACAGTAAGAAAAAACTCATGGTACTGACAGACGGTAACCACAGACGCGGACAAGACCCCAAAGACGTGGCAAAGAGCTTGCACGAGCGACCGGGTAGCGATCAAGTCGACGTCTTTGCCCTCGGCATCGGCGACGGAATATCGTTCCAAAACGTGAAAAATCTCAATCACGCCAGCGACTTGAACAAAATTCTTCCATTTTTGACTTACTCCTCGTTCGCCGAGTTCTCACAAGGAGTTCAAGTGGTCGCCGCAGATGCTCAAGCGAACACCAACTCGTGCTCATCGTCGGCCTTCAAGAAATGAAGAAGAAACGTGGATCTAGAGGACGTCGATTATCGTGTTGAACCAAATTTCTGTTGTTTTGTTAGTTGTTGAAATTTCTGTTTAGCAGTTCAAGTTCAACTTTATTGTTGGATACTATAGTGATATTGTCGTTATAACAGAGTCAGATTTCTAGACAATAAAATTTAATGTTTAAGAATGCGTTCATTTTATGCGGCTATATATTAGCTAAACAATTTTAGGTCCATTCTGCCGTCATTACAAAAGTGGTAGAGGCGCCACTAAAGAATTTAATTAAGAGCACGCGCCACGCTTCCACAAGTTGCCAGCACGCGAGCAAGGGCGTTTGTACTTGTAGTACGTGTACAACCACGCACCAAGTACCCGGATTTATAAAGTGGTCGGTTCCTCTCAACTCTCACTATTTCGTTGTGAGACTCACGATTTACAGGCATGTCTCACGATTTGTGCCCAATTCTCACGATTGTCAGTCCTTTCTCCCGACAAGCCTACCGTGAGACAGTCTGACAGTCACACCTGTGAGCTAGTCCCGTCTTTCCGAACATAACGGATTCTTAGACACGGCTATCTAACTAAACAGACGTTAGATACGGCTCTGCTTGCTTGTATGAGGTATCCGGGGTAGCCACCTACAGTAAAAGTAACGTTTGGAAGTTTGAGGCGAAGCCATAGCGCACAGAAACGTAAAGTGAGGCCAACGTAAGTTGTTTCCGGCTTCTTGCACTAAACTCTGCTAATGAGTGACGCAGAAGGATAAGTCACGCCTACTTTGGACATGTTTTGCATGTATACTCTAACGGTCAGCTGTCTTAAAGTTAGCAGCTTGCTATCTATACTGCTTACATGTAATCAATGCTCTGAGACCTACTATTAATTAAGACAAATGTAGTACTTAACCCAAGGCGCGCATGCGCTAGAGTTATACCAAGAACTCGACGACCGGATGTGGGCGGGTTGATAGACGAATGTGGGCGGTGTTATCTACTTTGCCTAGGTCTACCGTTGCGCCTGCACCTGTCAGTCAACTCTCTGTTCTTTCGTGGCAGTATGCGTACTCTACTGTCGTAAATTTGGATGTAAATGAGCTATTTGGCACACAGACAGCCTGCCCTTTCTCAGCCAGCTCTGCATGTAGTAAACATGTGGCATGTGGTGTCTATTGACGTGTACATATACAGTATCTCATTACTTGTACTGTACAGTATGCATTCTTGTACACCTACTACTATAAAACAGCCGACGGTTTAGCACTTTAGTGCTTCTTCATTAATTAAATAACATTATACTCAATTTGTATAATAATTAATAAACATGTCTAACTGACCTTCTTCTGGTCTCCATGCTTGGACCAAATTGTAGTATATACTATCCAAGCGTTGAGACAGTAAATTTATTTCAGCGCTCACGTCGTTTCCAGCGTCATCCACAGCTTTGATGGTTGACACAGCCTCGGGTGCGTAGGCAATTCTGCATTTGTCGAGCAACTCTCGAATTGGATGAGGTGACGGTAGTGAGGCTGCACGTTGACGTCGCTCACGCACGCAGACACCTCTGGCAAGCAAAATGAGAGAAACCTGCCTCCAAGTTTGTTGTCCGCTTCGAGAATGAGAAAATCGCGAACGCCATTTTGCTGCAAGACTTGCCCCGCTCGAAGACCAGCCAGACCGCCTCCGAGAATTAGAACTTTTGGTCGTGGACTATCGCCGCTCGTGCACGAGAACGCAACAAGCAGAACAAGCAGCTGCAGCAGAACAATTGTCATGACGGGACGGGGTGACGTATTGTCTAGAGCTACATGCACAGGATGTTCTTGTAGACACCTAGTTAGCAACCTCGGCAATAATTATTTGCATAATTAATTAACAATTAGTAGTACGTACGGTGCTTCTTTGCGTTCAAACGACATTGTTCAATGCTGATTAATTAAAGAGAATGTAAAGTGTACTTCGTAGATCGAAGGGACAGTAGAGGATTGCAATCTCCTCTCTGTTCGCGTTGATGTTTGCTACCGGAAGTGACTAGTGACACCATAATATTGTTGCAGTAGATCCAATTACGAATGTAATCAATGTGCGATTACGACGCGAGACGAAGTAGCTATAGACAAACGCGACACGTTTGTGTTGGCCGACCTAGAACAACAGTTACCGATCTCTGCAATTTCTGAGGCAGTGACTTCCTAGACTCGTACCCAGTCCTCTCCTGGCGCGCAGTCCACGTGTTTTAACACGTGCTTTTGTGGCAAGCTTACTAGAAAAGAAAAATGAATGTTTTGGGGAGCAAGATGGCCTTCAGGAAATCCCCGCCAAAGCACTTGTCATTAATAGTAGACTGTGATGTCGATAAAAACGCTACAGAAGAAGGGAACGATGCAAAAATGCCACCATGTGACGAGAACGGTAGTCGGTTACTAGACAAGGTCGAGACTGTACAGTCTATACAGCGGCGTAGCCAGAGTCCAAGATTGGGGAAAACACTTAAAAATTTTCTCAAATCTGTATTTTTTCTCTTAATTTAACCGTTTACCTTTCACTTGTTAATTAAGCTTAGTTCTTCTGTTTTTTCTACTGAGCAAACTTGTCTACTGCTTCCAAGTCTATCTTACTAGACATATCCCTTTCTATGGTCAGAAGCTCTAGGCTATTTAATCCATCTTGTCCAATGCCAGTCTTAAAGTAGGTCTTCAGTCTTTTCAAACACGCTCACATCACGCGGTAGAGACACCTAATGCCAACACAATTTGTAAGACTTTGAGCAGGTCTACGAAAGCCTCTTTCAATGACAAGAGATGGTCTATCACGTCAGAGAGAGACTAAATTTACTTCCCGTTTGCTCTCTAAAATCCGCTTGAAATGACACCATTTCATGATTACTAGACGCCTACTGCCCCCTAGAAAACCTACAGGCCGTGAACTGACTGACTTACAGCGTTTATGCTTAACGAAAGATAATATACTGTCCTTTCTGTGTCGCTTCCGCGTGAAGTCTGTTTCCTTGAATTTGCATTAGGCAAAGCCATGAGGTCGATCGATAATGTTGATCGATGGAACGTGACAGCAGGGTTAGCCAATGTACTTTACGGAAAATAGAAGCGATTTAATTAATAATATCGTAATCGGCATCATTATCATCATTGTCATGGGCATTAATGGCTAGCTAATCTTAGAATTTGAAAACATTGGTCGCAAGTTGCAAAGTCCAACATCAAAATTTTAAAAGTAGAAAATTTTGGGGAACACGTGCCCCCAGCAGGCCTCCATAGCTACGCCACTGGTCTATACAAGGGGGCGTCGCTGCATAGACGTCCAAAATTGGGGTAGCAACGTAGCGATGTGGGAAGGGACCTGGGGGTAGGGACCTGGGGGCACGAGTAGGCTTCCCCAAAATTTGTCTGTACAGTACCTACATGAACCTGTACGATTGCTCGAGTGTAGTATGTATGCAACTGGATCGATGTTTTTCTTAGTATACTGCATGTGGTAACAGTGGTTGCAGTGTGATCTCTAGGACAAGATTTTAGTGACAGTGAGATCTAGCATGTTATCTATTAGTGGTGCTATGTCAACCGTTTTCGGTAACGACTCTTTAATCAATGTATATATATATATATATATATATATATATATATATATATATATGTGGTTTGTATTAGAAGAGTCCATAGAAATCAGTATAAAACGTTTACATTGCAATCATACATACATCAATTATGCTAGCTATCATTGTTTCATTAACCTATAGTTACAACTCTTTTTCTTTCTGCAAGTGGTCTCCAGTAGCTATTAATATTAATTAACATCTTCATTTTCTTTTCTTCCCATTATTTGTATTTGTATCCTCGTGGTATGTCTAAACGCAGCCACTATAGTTAATTTCACCGGGATTTCCTCTCTTATTCCAATACCTTGTGATTAAAGTGGCAAAGAATACCGTCAGGCTTGCCATAAACAGAAGGATTAGAATACTAACAGTCTCAT
>CAXXBX010000254.1:0-10446 GCA_964274945.1 Dehalococcoidia bacterium
GATTATTAAAATGTCTATAGATTATTTTATGTACGTGTTTATACCAACTAGATAATGATAATGCATAATTAAAATAAATATATCATACGCTGTCAATTTAATAGTATATATAGTGTTTATCTTCTAAGAAATCTTTTGGTACTAGTAATAGTTGTGAAATAGAATTAATTAAGTTAGCTGACTACTTCGCAATTTTAATTATTAATTGCATAATATATAATTGCACACATAAAATAGATTTGCAATAACTAGTACACAATTTGATGTATGCAGTGTATTAAACAGTGTAAATATTGCCGCACAATTCAATCCAGGAAATACATGCACCCAAAAAAGATCTCAAAACAAATAGATTTGTTTAACCGCAAAACCCAGTAATCACTATAATAATTTTTAGATTATAAATCACTTTACTTGCCGTCCAATATATTTGAAGTCGATTTGTGCCGATAAAACCACGTTCAGCCGAAGCGACGTTCAAAACTGGGGCCCCATTTAAATATAAAGTGTAAATTATGCTCAAAAGATGCACAAAAAAGGGAGCAGTTTGTTTACGTCAAAATCACGGTTGTAGCATTTCCATTGACTATCGAGAATTAAAGCTGCGCCGCGAGCCTCGTACTAACAGACCACGTTCGCTCCAGCGACTAAGTCGTAAGCTCGTCCAAAAACAATTCGCTCGGACCGGCGCGTTTCGCGACGATCCGAGACCGGCGTCGTGTCGATCGGCGCGTTACAGACATCCATCTATCCAGAAAGACGGAAGAGTGGGTTGGCGTATTATAGTATAGGATGTATACGCTCCATCATTTGGTTACATAATTAGATTGGAGAATATTCAGATTGACAAAAGGGAAAATGGAAACATCAAATTTGCTTATAATTTCTATTTGAACTATGGAAATATATTGTGACATGACACTGGCAATTACATTGAAGGAAAGTTAATGGACATACAAAACACAAACATATCATTTGAGCAAACAAAATCGATGCCCCGATGGCATTCTGGTTCACTTCTTTACAACCGCTGCGAACGCCCATTCGGCTATGCCGCACATGTTGACGTTGCGTTCGATAAGAAAATATCCTTCATTACCCCAATCCTCACCCCACGAATTTCTCGCAATCCAATAGAGAATCCCGGATTCAGTGACTCCAAATCCTGTGAGTACAACACAATGTGTGATGCGACAATGGTTGCTCCCACCGTAACTCAGTACTGCGTGCGAGTAGAATTAAAAGTTTCCGGCGTTTAGGCAAGCCGTTATCGGTCCTTTGCGATAGAGATAGACCATCATGTCATATTCGTCATTTGCAGTAGGTTGAGTGGATATCGTGATATAAAAAAAACCAGTAATACTTGCGTGAATTCGAGTGCAATCGAAAGAGCAGCTCCTCGTTTGACTAGCAGTTCCTGAAAGGTAAGGATAGCGAATCTCGGTCTGTATGCCACGTGCATCTAAGACGTAGTCCATTGCCTTATGTGGCATACCTCAATTACAACCGTCCGATTTTCGATCACATGACACAAACTTTGGCGTCGAGAGGTCGATGAGCGGTTTGCAAGCTTGCAGAGCATAAGCACTTTCTATCTGAGCAACAGCAGCAAATGCCCAGGACGAGCCACATTTTCCCAGATCTTTGACTTTGGAAACGATTTGAGGAGACCGTTGTCTCCTATCAAAACATTTAGGGATCGGACCTCTCCAGTCAATTGGAATGGAGTAGGATCAATTGCGTCTTTCTCCTCTTTTATGTAGTGACTTTCTTGCGACTTCGGTCATAGCACTAGACATCAAGTAAGTATTTGCAAAGAAAACACAACAATTTTTCTCTCTGAAATTAATCTACGAAACGTTGCTAATTATACGTGGCTGTTCAACATTGCAACTGTCATGTCGCTATTTCAGAGAGTCGTAACCTTTTCGCATGCAGCTAGTAGTGTCGTGTTGTGCTAGTGTTATTTGATGAATTAGACCGTATTAGTAGTGTAGCAAATTTTTGTTTGTGAGCTCTTACTGGAAACGAGTAGGAGGCACGTCAGAAGCAGCAGCACTAAACGCTTAGCCGTAGCCTCGGTTCTAGACGCTTTCCAGTATGTAGTACTGCACGTGACAGGTATATGGTGTCAAAAGTACCATGGGCGAGCGGGAAAGCGTCTGGGCGCACTGCTAATACCAACGAGTTCAGAGGTGGGAAAGCTATTAGATTCAAATTATGCCATTAGTACCATTGGCAGACAGATTTAATTCTATTATTCTTTGTTGGGGATGCTGCCTTCCCATTAAAGAAAGACCTGCTTTGATCGTTTCTTGGAGAGTTTTTGCTTGAAAACAAGCAAATATTTAATTATCGTTTGTCTAGAACATATTGGGGTTATTAAGAATGCCTTTGGAATCATGACAACAAAGTTCAGAAATTTTTGAAGATCAATTATTGCTTCACCAGAAAGACAAAATGTATTAAAAAAGCAGCTTGTTGTTTACAAAACTACATAAGAGTTTGTGAAATGTACAGTCCAACTTCTATCAGACATATTGCCATTCTGGATACGCGAAGCTGGAACTTAATTATGGCAATGTCATTCTTGCCGATTGTAGAACATAGAAGCACCAGGTGGACTGCAAAGTATACATGATGTTGGAAGCAAAACTTTTTTTAATCAGCTGCTGAAGTGCGAGACTTTGTGATGAACTTCCTTAATTCTCCAGAAAGAACAATTCATTGGCTGTACAACCAATTGTGTAGCTGTGGCGTCCTACGGCAGCTATAGCATGTTACATTTGTAGTGATGTTGGTTGTATTTAGTTAATTCGAGGTTGGTAACCTGGCCTTTGAATACAACAACTATTTAAACGTTATTGATTAGGCGTTGTTTCGAATATTTGAATATATTGATCAGCAATTAAACTGAAGTATGTTGTACTATTCTCAATATTCTCAATATCCGAAGAGTTCAACAGGAAATTTGTTCAACAGGATGTTGAACAGGGAACTTTATCTCATAAAATAATCTTTTGAATTCCCAGGTTTGCAACGACTCTCTGCTAAAGTGCCATTTTTCTTAGTGCTGCAGTACACTTCTTGCATACAGATATGACTCATCTTCCTTGTGTTCCTTTGTTTGTTCTATCTTATCCAATTTCTTCTATTGCTTGAAAAACTCTAATTCTATTACATAAGCAGACGTATCGTGGTCTGAACATTTGGTTTAGTAAATGTTACACACCTCACATATGATTCAAAGGAGAAATCGTAGGAATTGGCTGCTGCTTGACAAAATTGTTATCAATTGCCGCACTAAAACACAGCGACACACATGCACAATCATTTCAGCAACAAAGAAGCAGCGGCTAACACAATGCAAGAACAAAAAAAGAGCTATGTCAAGCAAAATTTTCTGCCAAATAGTTGGCGTCCATGTTCACTTAGTTAGCGATCGCTGCAAACGCGTATTCCGCTATGCCGCACATGTTGACGTTGCGTTCGATGAGAAAGTATCCGCCGTCGCCCCAATCTATTCCCCACGAATTTCTCGCAACCCAAAATGGAACTCCGGATTCGCTAACTCCGAAGCCCGTTAGAACAACACAGTGGGTGATATCTCTGTAATTGCTCCCACAGTAGCTCAGTATCTTATAATGCGAATAGAACTGAATGTTTCCGGCATTGAAGCACACCGTTATCGGTCCCTTTCGATAGAGGTAGACCATCATATCATACTCGTCGTCTGCAGTCGGAGTTTTTGACGTCACGTGAACGTAACCTGTAATACTTGCGTGAATTCGATTAGATATGAACTCGCAACTCCTCGTTTTATCATCCGCTCCCGAGAGGTAGGGATATCGCGCCTCGGTTTGTATGCCACGCGCGTTCAGGACGTAACTCATTGCTTTGTGTGGCATACCTCCGTCGCAACCGTTCGAAGTTTGATCGCAGGATACGACTTGTTGCGTTGAGAGTTCGATGAGCGGTTTACGAGCTTGCAAAGCATAAGCACTCTCGATCTGAGCGACGGCAGCAAATGCCCAGCACGAGCCACATTTTCCTTGGTTTTTGACTTTAGAAACAATTGGAGGATATCGATCTCTCCAGTCGAAACATTTAGGTATCGGACCGATCGAGTCTATGGGGTTAGTGTATGATCTCTTGTGTCTATTATCTTCCTCAAGTGTTGAGTTTTTGATGCCATCGGTCACAGCGCTAGACATCAAGTAAGTATTCGCAAACTCATCTTCTGATATGTCAAAGAATTTGTTAATTCCGTAAGGTGAAAATCGATCAGCAGAGTTTAGAATTTCGATCTTTTTCAAGTTGGTATGAAAGATCGACGCTTTTCTGTTACGTTCTTGTCCTGAAGAATACACTTTGTTGTACTCTGTTGTAAATTCGATAAATTGCTGCATATCTCTGTCATGAGCTACAGTGATAACAAAAATAACGAATTTTGGAATTATGCATATATATGGGCATAGTTTTTTAATACTTACGAAAACATATAACTCCAACATCATTAGCATGAGTGCAGTTCTTGTCCACTTCTGGCGTTGTAAGACAAGACCCGGATGTGAAGTTGTCGGACTGTATGCAATGATTAGCCAGCATACGTATAGGTCCTTTACCTTTACCAAAGTAGGCGTACGGAAAGACTTCTACGGCGCCAGGATAACCAAGATGATTACAGATTGCGTTTGCACTTGCTATGCTGAAATTGAAATCACAAATTGCATTCCACGATCCATTAGCCTTGATCTCAACGCGTCCTTCAGATAAACTGTATCCGTCCGCAAGACGAATAACTTTGTTAGCTTTCTGACTTGGATGCAATAACAGATTTTTCGAATTCGATTCGTTTGCTGTCGGATTACAAAGAGCTAAGTTAACAACTGGAACGAAAATAAATTCAAAGTCACATATTTTACTATTTCTTCTGCCTCTGGCAGGGTCGTGAGCTCCAGATACTTTATAGTAGTCGTACGCCAATGACGAACCTAATGCAGTAATACAAAAGATATTATTTTATTATATGCAATGCTGGTCAGTAACAAATGCTGCGTTTAGTTCTTATTCAATTTCATACACAAAATGTGAATCGACAAAAACAATTGAAAGTGTGCATTTAAACTATTGTCATTTATTTTTAGGGTAAAAAGAAATTAATTAAGACAAAATTTAGTTTTTACTCTATGCAAAGAAGAGCTCTGTTTTTCATGTATTCAAAACAATTACATAATTTATTTGCTAAAATTGGATAAAAACAGTAAGAAATTAAATTTGATTGTTACGTACATTTGTATTATAATTTTATTGATGATTATAAATTGTTAGAGATATAATTGAATATTACGTGTAGGCAAGCATTCGACGCCAGCGTCTCTTTCATGCTTGCAATTGTGGACTCCCCAACCATTGAAAGGGCAATCCTGGAGCCTTATCTCATTGCCTTGACACGCAACGTGTGACATCCAAATGTGGTAATGTCTACTCTGCCCGAACCACGCAGCCTTTCGAAAACTCTTCGCCTCTTTGTATCCCAGCTGACGGCAGACAGCATGAGCGTCGTTCCAACTCCACCACTCGTCGCATACCGAGCCCCACAGCCCGTTGATAAATATCTCCACTCTGCCTTTGTGAGCAGCTCCTCCGTCAACCAACCGAATTGGAAGCGTCTTGGCTATGCATCAAAACAAGACATGTTTATCTCGTGTGTGTAGCTAAAACATTAAGACAAACACGTATATTAATCGTCTATGAAACGCACATTTTGCTTTAGGTTGAGAAACCGATTTGGCTAATCTGGCTACGGTAAGGCCATGGCCAAACCACTTACCCAACCTTTGTCAAGTTTCCATTACCGTATACGTCAGTGGTAAAATTGGTAGTATATTTTATCAGATGCTCTCCACAAGAGTTTTAATACGTAAGTTTCTCGCAGAAATAGGTTTTGCCATTACTTTGCTTTAACGTCTGAATGGCTTCCTCGAAAAGTTGTTAGTGAAACATCTGTACCCAGTCATACTCTTAGCTGCTTTTGGTCCACAAGAAATAAAGTCCACACCTACATTAGAGAAAACAGTCTACCGAGATCAACGTTCAAGACCAAGAACAAATTTGAACGAACTCTCTTTTTTTCTAATCTTTTAAGATCCTTAATTCACTACTATTCTCTTACAAACTTTTCTTCCAGCATTTTTAGGATAAAAGTTTTGTTTACTCCTCTCAATAACAATAATACTCATAGTGAAGCGGTTAGCTTACTGAACCATACATTCATCCATGGACACACAGGCATGCTTTTTAATTTAGACCAGCATATCTATGCTATTAAACTGTAAGCTGGAAATACAATACCACGTTTGCTTTGTATCAGGTATTTCAAGTGAAGTTGCTCTAGTGCGCACCTTAGCGCGCGTTAGTCGACTAAGCATTGTACGTAAACACGCGTAAGTCTGGCTTGACTGTGGACTGTCCTGCCTTTGCTTATCACGTGCTCAGCAGACATATGCAGTGCAGCGTAATACCTGCTGAAGAGCAGACAAGCCCAACGTCTTTGCTGTGATCACAGTTGTGAGATCCCCAGTGTAGACCAACTCTAAACGGAAAGACGGAACCGCCTTTATTGCAATCAGCAAGTCGGGTTAAAACTTTGTCTCCATTGCGTTCCATTAGGTTGTTGTCGCTGCCAGGGCATTCGACGTCATCCATCCAAATCGGACCGTTGGAGCTACCGTATCGACCTGAATAGCTTGTGTATCCCGTATATCCGAGTTGACTGCATGCCACGAGAGCCTCGGAAGGGCCAAAATGATCTTTACACACCGTCCCCCATCGATTTCTTGCGAATACTTCTAATCTTCCTCGGTATGGTTTACCTCCATCAACTAATCTCACAGGAAATTGAGCTGCAGAAAACACAAAATCTATTAATATCTGCAGGCGCGCTGTGACTATACACTACACACGCACGCGCGTGCACACACAGACAAACGCACACGCACACTCATACATTCTCACAGATACAAATGTTTTCTATATTACTGTACTGGCTATATCTACCGGCAACAACGTACACAACATGCATACACACACACACACACACACACACACACACACACACACACACACACACACACACACACACGCACACGCACACACACGCACACACACACTCACACACACACACACACACACACACACACACACACACACACACACACATGTATTCAATAATGCTCTACTGGCTATACTTACATTCAGCAATATTATATGTAGATTTTTCTGTTTGTATATATAAATAAGCAAACGAGAATTTCAGTTTTTAACAAAACTCACTTTTTTCAATTGTTAACCTATTCTTTTCCCTGCATGAAATGCATGGATCACAGATCACACTGGTATCCTTTGAATGAGTACAGTCGTGATTTCCCCATCCGTTGAATTTACAGTCTTGGAGGATAGTCTCAGCTCCAGAGCACGTCAAGTTGTCCATATTTATATCACCCTCTCCTAAGCCGTGCAACTCTTTTGCCAATCCATATGATAATGCTCTTGCGTAGCCCAGTTGATGGCAGGCAACGTGAGCTTCTCGAAGGCCAAAATTATCCTTACAAACTGTTCCCCAGGAACCATTGTAGTAGAGTTCAATTCTTCCCTCGAACTTGGTTAAGCCGTTAACCAATCGTATAGGAGCAGTATTATCTTTGAAGACAATAGTAGCAGCGTTAGACTATTTTAGAAATTTGACAGTATAATTTTAATATCAAAATATTATTATAACAATAATACTGTAAGACATGTGCAAAGAAACATTTAACAATTGTAATGGAGTAACTCAAATTGGACACAAGTGTTAAGAAATTATAAACAGTCAGATTCCAAACCCACAGAACACAAACATGATTATGACATTGAAACAAGCATGGACATACAAATTGAATAGCAGCCTGAATTTTTATACTTGCCATTTTATGCAGCTTTACCTGCTATATGTAAAAAATTAAATTTATTATTTAATAAACATTTATTCATAATTTTAAATTTTTGAAAGTCTGTTATGACACCTCTTATAGTGTCTAAAGGCAACAACTATCTAAATTTGACCACGCATGACATTTCAAGCAGGCTTACGCGTAGCGACGCTACATGTTTCTATGAAGCCGGTCTAAATTAATTGAGTTTGATGTCGACCAGCAGTCTGGCTACCTAACCATGAAGATCTGGCGACGCAGCTGGCTGATGCGAGTTGCTGTAGTTGCTAACTACTTTAACTAGTCAAGAGCTGCTTGTACCTGCCATAACTGGTTCCTCCAGACCAGTTGTGGTTCTTTTTGTATTGTCGCAAGTAGTCCCAGACACTAACCCTAACGCTAACCCTATCTTCGGACTAGTCATGGCTGAGAATAGTTGTCGCGTGACAGTCCAGTTACAGCTGTTACACTTAACAGAACTAGGAACGCCTGGATCACCGGAAGGGACGGCTGCAAGGTGTTGTGATGATGCATCACAACTCATTAAACGCCTCAAAACGTGTCCTTTTGTCATTGTTTCTAGTACTTTACCGTAGGTATACAAGGAAACGTCGAAATCGTCAGCACTTGCACATTGTACATCTTTCAAAACCTTTCCAGTCTTCTTTGCGTCGGTTTGGGAGGAGCTAACTCGCACTTGCGAGAAAAGTGACACTTTCAAAACAGATTGAGACATGCTGCTCAAGCATGATTCTTGTTACGCATGCACTGTATACGCTTCCAGACGTTGATTCCCGTGATTAGAAGTGGCTAGCTCGCTTGAAGGGCGGGTCTATATGAAGGGTGCACTGGCAGCCTGCTCGTTTGCTATTTCTCAGACGAACCTTTTCTAGAACAAAGAAAGCGTGTACATGGATGTGTGTGCACGCACGTGTGTGTCTGTGTGTGTGTGTGTGTGTGTGTGTGTGTGTGTGTGTGTGTGTGTGTGTGTGTGTCTGTGTGTGTGTGTCTGTCTGTCTGTCTGTCTGTCTGTGTGTGTGTCTGTGTGTGCATGTATGCATTGCAGTAAAAGTATAATTCTCTCCATTTAAACCTTAGTATAGGTCTATAGCTACTGTCATGTACAAGACATGGCCATGCTTAGCTGTAGAATGAGGATGAAGACTGGAAAGACTCAGCACACGCACATTCAGATTTCGTCTAGCTGTTTCAGCGTTTGGCGTTAATTCTTATTTGGAAGTCATTGCATGACCTACAAGGTTATGTGTTTGCGTTAATTAATTGATTAACCTACGGCTTGCTACATTCTGGGCATCAAGCGAGGGGTATATATACAATCGCCACAGTAGGCTCAATTTGATGGTCATTAGTATTAATTTTTTTTTTAAAATTTAAATATATAAATGTGATTATTTTAGCATACGAATTCTAGCAGCTACCTATCTTTTTTTGCTAAAAGGAAATAGATTTATGTCTATATTAGACCGTCTCTATAATATATATAATATATACATATAATCACCTATATACAAACCTTTATATCTATATGGTGTGTCTTATTCTCATCTCATTGTCCTAATGATCACAAAAAACAACCAAACTTTGCATACCTAGATGTCCCAAACAGTTACACAGCAATTAATTGATATTCTAAAATTGAAGCAGCTTCTCTACTCTGGACATTTAGTATGTCGTTATTGAAAGATGTTTTCTACTAACTCGTGTTTATAGCTCGGTTGCTGCATGCACTTGGAACTGATGTCTAATGCTCATTGCTTGTAGTAATCATAGTCTCCTTCAAGTCTTTCAAAACCAGTTAACAATATTTTATCACCACCCAGATATGTACATCCTAAATGTCATGCATCTTACAAACTTCTAACTTTATTGTAATTAGTTTTCAAATTATTTATAACGCACTATATGTTTGCTGTCGGTCTTGAAGTTTAACTGTAGTTCAACTACTCAGCTAAGAATTCGTTCTATACCTGGTATTGGCACGTGATTGATCTCTATTTCACAGATTGGTAGATTGGCCGGTACGACAATATCAACAACTCTGGATTGTTTTCCTGGGCACCGATACTCTATCGGATTGACACCTTCTATAGTCTGTGCGTAGCAACGGGCCTGTGGAAAGTGCCTATTTCCGTGGCAACGATCTATCTCCTGAATCGCTACGCCAGGAATATAGCGTATATTTGAGTTGCCAGTCATGATCTCAACAGTGAGAACAGCACGACAATTGAAAAGCGTAAACGTGAGATTTACTGTAGAGGCTGTTGAGACTGCTGGTCGTGGCCAAATGCACGTGCTCGAGTCTCCATCGACAGCCCGTCGCAACGTGTTCGAGTTGAGATTTCCAGAGGAGATAGTGAAGGTCGCCTCAGAGCCGTCAAGCCTTAGAGCAACTGAAAATGAAGAGCAATAGCTGACCAACAATGATACGAAACGATTCATGTTTATTCTTTGACCT
>CAXXBX010000255.1:0-14719 GCA_964274945.1 Dehalococcoidia bacterium
TTGTTTACGTGTCCGATTACAGATCAGTCTAGGAACGATTCGTGCAAGTGACCAAACCCAAACAGTGACGAAAAAACCTTACGAAGTTCCGTTGCCCCATCTTTTTGTATTGTAGCTAGGGATTGTGTGTACTTGACAACCAAGAAACACCTTCAGGAGTTGAATGCCACCTACAGTCAACTATTCACACGTCAGTATGATCAATCCTTTACTACACTGTGCTGCATCTAACACTCTTGATAGTCAATGTTTGCTGATATCAATTTCTATGTCAGTAAATACCATACCACTGTCGTTACAACGGAACTGAGTGCATACCTAGACTGTACATTTTAATTGTCTTGATCACGATCGCAAAACGACGACTACCTATACCAGGCCTAGAGACGTAATCTAAACTACTAGGAAGTTTGCAGGTTTGCTTCCATGACAGCTAGGGTTTCAACAAATACGTATTGTATAGCTAGGACTTAGCGTTTCAGTAGACGGTCTGAAAATTCCGTTGGACATGTTACTCACGAACGCGAGGCTCCCACGGATACCGTACAACTAGTTAAAAACTTTTCAAATTTAGTAAACAGTTTATTGATTTTGAAACAATTTTATTTACCTTTTTAGATTTTCATAAAGAAATAATGTCGGAGATGGGGGAACTAGGATTTCTGGGTTCAACGATCAAGGGTAGAGATGGAGGAGAACACAATTATTATTGGATGTGTCGACAATTTGTGTGTGCAGGATATGGTTGTGCTGGAGTTTCGTCTGTTGCGTATGGATTGATGGCAAGAGAAGTGGAAAGGTGTGTGTGTGTGTGTGTGTGTGTGTGTGTGTGTGTGTGTGTGTGTGTGTGTGTGTGTGTGTGTGTGTGTGTGTCATGTGTGTGTGTGTGTGCATGTGTGTGTGTGTGTGTGTGTGTTTGTGTGTGTGTGTGTACGTGTGTGTGTGTGTGTGTGATTTTATCTCAATTTTTGTGATAATTAAGGTTGTGTTTATAGAGTGGATAGCAGCTATCGATCTGCGATGAGTGTTCAGTCATCACTAGTGATGCATCCTATTCATTCATATGGATCCGACGAACAGAAAGAGAAATACCTACCAAGACTTGGTTAGAAGTCTGTCTGTCTGTCTGTCTGTTTGTTTGTCTGTTTGTCTGTCTGTCAATGGTATTATATTATCATAAATCAGAACTATTACAGGCTAAATCAAGCTAAGCACAGCACGATACACTACAGATGACCCTAGCAGGGTCTTACAATAATAACTAAAGAACAAAAAACTGAACAGTGTCTGTCTGTCTGTCTTTTTGATAACGTGGATGGACATCACGATGTGCACGGCCACCATGGAAGACGCCTAGCACTGACGTGAGGTAAAGTTGTGTACAATCCATGATGACAATGTTGATACAGAGGAGTAGACGATATGGGTAGAGGAAGACGTCACGACGTGCATGGCCACCATAGAAGACGCCTAGCGCTGACACGAGGTAACGTTGCGCACAATCCACGATGACGACGCTCAAACAAAGGAAATGTTGGCGCAAAGACACGAAGAGGGAAGTACCAAACAATGACTTGTAGACAGCAGACTGTGCAGATGAAAAGGCGAGCAAACAAACGATCAAACACGAAAGGGACCCCAATGGCCAACAGAGTCATAAACGGCGTTAGCAGCCGAAGCCGTGAAATATGACGTGGACGATGACTTGAAAACTCTTCTCCTCGATCCTTGAGACGAACAGACTAGAAATGTGTGGTCCGCCACTCTCTGTCTGTCTGTCTGTCTGTCTGTCTGTTTATCTGTTTGCCTGTTTGTCTGTCTGTCTGTCTGTCTGTCCATCTGCTTGTTTGTCTGTCCATCTGCCTATCTGCCTGTTTGTCAAAGTTTTCTGTCTTTCTGTCTGTCTGTCTGTGTGTTGTCTGTCTCTGTGTCTGTCTGTCTGTCGGTCTGTCTATTTGGCAAAGTTTGTCTATCTGTCTGGCTGTCCATCTCTGTCTATTATTTCATCATATCATTTAAATATTTATTTTCTTTTGTTATTACAGCTCGTGGCGAACTGATCGGCTGCTTTGGTTTGACAGAACCAAACCACGGCAGCGATCCATCTGGCATGGAAACGAGAGCAACACACAATGAGAGAACAGGAACATACATCATAAACGGTACAAAATCATGGTCAGTCAACCCCCACCATGTTCCACACTCGTGTCTACTGCATGTTGATCAACTGACAAATACGAATATTCAGGATTACAAACTCTCCCATTGCTGACGTGTTTGTCATTTGGGCAAAAACAGACGATGGAGAAATCAGAGGATTTTTACTGGATAAAGTAAAATGATTTACACATGGTCACTGGCTCTGTTTCATTAAATTTTGTGTTTTGTTTTGTTTGTTTGGTTAGAACATGAAGGGCTTGTCTGCCCCGGTTATTGAAGGTAAATTCTCACTTAGGGCGTCCGTTACTGGTCAAGTAGTAATGGAGGATGTCGAGGTTCCTGATGAAAATCTCTTGCCTCACGTTTCTGGCCTGAAGGTGTAGCTGTAGTCTATTTTTGTTTGTTTAATTTGTTTATTTAATTTTGTTTGTTGTTTTTGTTTATTTAATTATTTGTTTATTTTTGTTTATTTATTTATTTGTTTATTTATTTTTGTTTGTTATTTATTTTGTTTATTCAATTATTTGTTTGTTAATTTTGTTTATTTATTTATTTTTGTTTATTTAATTATTTGTTTGTTTATTTTTGTTTGTTTATTTTTCTTTATTTATGTGTATATTTGTTTACTTACTTTTGTTTGTTTATTTATTTTTGTTTATTTATGTGTGTATTTGTTTATTTGTTTATTTATGTGTGTATTTGTTTATTTGTTTATTTATGTGTGTATTTGTTTATTTGTTTATTGTTTTATTTGCACATTTCAGGGTCCATTCGGCTGCCTTAATAATGCACGATATGGCATTGCATGGGGCGCATTTGGAGCATCAGAATCCTGCCTACACGTCGCACAACAATACACATTAGACAGGTTAGTGTTATTTAATTAATTAATTAATTAATTTTGTAAAATTTATTGTTAATTAATTAACTTCTTGTTTATTTGTTTGTTGTCTTTGGAGCTGCTGGTTTTGTTTTCTTACTTTCAGATTCTCAATTTGTCTATTGATTGGATGATTGTGTGCTTGTTTCTCTGTCTGTCTGTCTGTCTGTCTGTCTGTCTGTCAAATTTGGTGGTTTTGGATTGACACAGATCAGTCAAATTTCACCAGCAGCTTTCTTCTTCATGGTGTCAAGCCATGAAAGACTTACCTGAGAGGTTTCCATCATTTTTGATTTAGTCAACTATCTTCAAAGCAGTAAATCACTGCCAGGGTCAATCAGCTCCACTGTGGCCTCTTCCTATCAAGCTTTACCACCATTGCCCAAGTCAAACCACGAAGATGGAAAACAACAGTCTCTTGATGACTTTATCTCATATCCAAAGAAATTACAGCATCCATTATCCACAAAGATTGCCAGTGATAGTGCTACTGATATTATTATACAAGCACAGTCTGATAGAGATGCAGCACGGTTGAGATCCCTGCAAGGACGAGGGGCTGATGCATGGCTGGATGTCATACCCACTTCTGCTAAACGATTCTTTTAGCGTCTTACTTGAGGTTGGGAGTGGCTCTACCTTTCACCAATTGGATTAACAGGTGTGATTGTGGTCATGATTTGAATGAATACGGATACCATCATTTAACCTGTAAATATGGGTGTGGATCTGTGTGGTCTTGCAATTCAGTCTTAAATGGGTGGAGAGAATGCCTGTCTGACCTTCCCCTTCCCCATCAAACAGAACCGAGACATCAATACATCAATACTGAAGACCGTCCAGACATTACAATTTTTGATCCAAAATACTGGACAGAATTTGGATCTTGATGTGTCACTGGCTCATCTGTGGAGTCAGGACATTATTAGGAGGGCTAGCAAGGAAAATGGTCATGCTGCCGTGACAAGAAAAGAAAAGAAAATGAAAAACATTTAGAAGAGCTTGTTGCAGGAGGATATGTATCAAGATGTGTTCCTCTTGTGATAGAACATTTTGGGAGGTGGGGCACAAAGGCAGAGAATTTTTTGCAGCATTTGTCACAACAGTCAGCAAATCCAGAAGCCAATTTTAATGCTTCCATGTTCATGTCGTATTGGAGAAAAAGATTTTCTACAATTGTGCAAAGATGCAATGCCAAAGTTATCCTTAGAAAACTTTCAAAACTGTCACCTAATCATGGTGATTTAGATAGATTATTTGATTTTGACATTCAAAGTCAAGTCCATTAGTTAATAACTTTGTTGTTTGCAAGGACTGATTTGTATTTAAAAAATCCTAGCATATGTACAAGTAGAATCTGTATGAAAATAAATTATCTGTCTGTCTGTCTGTCTGTTTGTCTGCATGTTTGATGGTGTCATCGTTTGTATGTTACAGGCACCAGTTTCGTCGTCCGTTAGCTGCTAATCAACTGATACAGAAGAAACTGGCAGATATGGTGACTGAGGTCACGTGCATGTTTATTGTATTCTTAGTGCTGTGGGTAATGTAATGGTGTGTTTTGTGTGCAGATTTCTATTGGGTTGCAGGCTTGTTTGCAAGTAGGACGTTTGAAAGATGAGGGCAGGTATGGTACACGTGCTTGTAAACGGACATGAAGTAGTCAATTTATTAAGGACATGCAAATGAATAGATGCACACACACACACACACACACACACACACACACACACACACACACACACACACACACACACACACACACACACACACACACACACACACACACACACACACACACACACACACACACACACACACACACACACACACACACATTGATATATTGTACAGTTAGATTTAGATAAAGAGAGTCTCACTACATGATGGTGCAGGTATGCATACTGTAGATGTGTGTATTAGTATGTGTGTGTGTGTGTGTTACAGAGCGACATCCGAAATGATCTCACTTATCAAAAGAAATTCATGTGGAAAGTCACTGGAGATTGCACGTGCTGCTCGAGACATGCTGGGAGGTGAGGGCAGTGGTGCGGCGTGGTGTGTGTGTGTGTGTGTGTGTGTGTGTGTGTGTGTGTGTGTGTGTGTGTGTGTGTGTGTGTGTCTGTGTCCATTTTTATTGAATGTGCATGTATATTGAACAGGAAATGGTATTGTGGATGAATACAAGGTCATTCGGCATATGATGAACTTAGAAACTGTCAACACATATGAAGGTTGTTTTCTCTTTTAGAAAAATACAGATTGATAGACAGACAGACGGACGAACGGATAGACACACAGATGGACAGGACAGACTTTATATTGATGCTGTGAGAGACACACAAGTGATATTTTTGTCACTTTGTTTCTAGGAACTCATGACATCCACGCATTGATATTGGGGAGAGCCATAACAGGAATACAGTCGTTTACTTCTCGTTAGGACTTTTGTATGAGATAATAATAATTGAATGCAATACTTTGTTGTTGTTATTTGCCCGGATTTCTGGACGAATCCACGTGACCTTTTATACGGGTTGTTATCCGGGCTTTCAAACAATTCGCGTCCTCACATGTACTTACGAGAATGGACACAGGAGTAAAACCATATGAATGCAGTGAGTATGAAAAGAAGTTTACTCAATCTAGTGGTCTAAAAGTTTATCCCATATGAAAATGCACACTGTAATGCTTTCAGTTGTAGTAAAGTCTCTAGTAACACAACTCAACACCGCTACTAGAGTTACTCGCTGTTCCGCGCTTTAGCATACCTTGTACTACTCATGCTCCAAGCCCTAGTTAAACTAAAAGAGTCACTACTGTCACATCTCTCCTCTTTTAATATGAAGTACCTCTACTAATGAATAGAGAAGCACATTACAGTGCTAAACCCTCCGCCGGTGTGTAATCACATGTCTCATCACGTGATAATGATTTGTATACACTGGGGTTTAGCCCAACTCACTCGTCTCAGCTAAAGATTTCCAATGCATTCGTCTAGCTAAACAAAGTGCAAAGCGTCTCCAGATTTGCATACTTGTAGGTCAGTCTCTTCGTCCAACAAACAGACGCGTTGTCATGGACAAGTTAATGCACGTTTCCCTTCGCAAATTCCCATGGAGCGCCAAATTTATGTTGAAGACGACACTATAATTAATTAAGTTAAAAGTGATTTTTGCAACAACACCGCGGTCGCTCAGCCACACACACCGACGTTCAAGCTGTCAGACTGCAGAACCATTATGCAGAAACACTGTGAACAAGCAAACTGTTACAAGTCAGGTAGACAGTCTCGCTTTCTAGGTAGACAGCAAGTACCGCATGGCGCCTGAATCAGCAACTTCGAGCGCCTGGTTGTTGGTGGAAAAACGCAAATGTAGACTAGGCGTTGTTTCTATGTGCTAAACCCTTGTGTAAAGCAAAGGACCGAACAGGAAGGACCGAATTTTCGTTTAATTAATAGCAGCTACCAAACAAAGAGAGGTGGAACCTTATGATGACATCACATTCGTCCAGTGGTCTGTAATGACATCACTTCTCTTTCGCCTATTGGTCGGAATAGATTTATTTGCATCTGTATAAATACGGTCGTACGGTTGTTGGTCAGAAGACTACTGCATCTTTAACCCGGACATCCGGGCCTCGGGTAATTTTAACTAGACAATGACGTGGATCGCACGTAATATGCTATCACGTGAGAGAGTGTTCTAGAATTACCAATGGCACGTACTTTGTTCTGTTTATCTACGGACCAATGTTACCTGGCCACCAGACGTATTCAGACAGTTCTAAGATGCGAAATCGAAAACTAGCGAATTCTATTGTATTGTATTTGTATACTTATTTCTGCCCCTAGTATGTTTAAGTCGTGTTACCCGTGCTGCCTAACGCCCATACAACGTCCCTTGCTATAGCTATATACGGGCCGTTGTGATGTAGCATTATATTATTACTGATAGACACATGCCCGCTGTATGGTTTGAGAGACCACCTATATACACGTTTATATGATAAACCGTACAAGTGTTTGGTTAGAGTAAGAAGCGGGATGTTGACAAGGCACTCTTTTTCCTAATTCAACTGCAGAATCTAAATAGAGGCATGACAGAACAAGTCGTGATAACTAGAGTAAACAATGTTGCATTATCTAGAGTAGTACAGTAGTCCTAATTTGTATAATACGTCTTTCAACAACAATACGTATACATAAAATAGTTTGTACACTAACTAGAGGAATCAGTGTCTATACACTACAAATTGTAGTAGCTTTCTATTTCTAGTAAAAGCCAAGTATCAGTTTGCTGGTTCATAATCTCAGCACGGTTGTCTAGGTATGTCTTAGACTGTTTGCAATCTCCTATAGTTTTGTATGCTTCAGCAAGACAGCCACATGTGATAGCAACTTCAATATGATGATTACCAAATTTCTGACATTTTATGCGAAGAGCATCTTGAAGCAATGGTATTGCACAGTCAGCTCTGCCGCTCCGAAGTAAAGCCATGGCAAGATCATTTTTACAATATCCAATATCCTGGTGATCAGAATTAAAGACTGCGGTGCGAATCTCGAGGCTGTGCCTAAGGAGGGAAACTGCTTCTTGTAAATTGCCTCTTTGTCGTTCAACGTTACCCAATACATTTAATGTAATAGCCTTGTCTGAATGATTCTCGGGTAATGTTAGCTGTTGAATGCGAAGTGCTTCCCGTAACTGGAGTTCTGCAACGAGTGGCTGTTGATTGACCAAGTAAGCTCTACCAATTGCAGTAAGAGTCATAGCTGAGATAGGATGATCGTGTCCATAAATGTGTCGTCGCACTCTGAGGCTCTGTTGCAAACATTGCAAAGCTTTCTCGGTATCAACATAACCAGGCTCCAAATATGCTCGGCCAAGACTAGCAAAGGTTTGAGCCAAAAGTGAGGTAAACATTAGTCCTTCTGTTTCAGTAACGTGTGCACATATTTTCATCGACTCTTCATAGAGTCTCTTGGAGTGATCATTTTGTCCAATATCGTGATATGCACGACCAAGGCTTGTTAACACAGAAGCCACATAAATACTTTCGTATCCACACAAATCGACATATATGTTTTTACTTTCCTCAAACAGGTGTATGGCTCGATCAATGTTTCCTTTATCTATGCATATGCTTGCCAGTTTTTTCATTGACTTAGCTCTTACATGTTTACAGGTTTCTCCTGCTAAAGTAGCTTCCTTAACTGCCAATTCAGCATTGCAAAGAGCTTCGTCTTGTTGATACATGCCATCAAAGACATCAGCCAACTGGAGATAGCACTCTACTAATTGCTCTTTTTGCAGAGGAGGTACACACTTATACAAACGCAAAGCAGCTTCAAGACATTTCTTTTGTTGACAAAGCATATTTCCTGTGTCTGACCACTGTCCAACTTTACACGGGCCACCAAGAGCATCAATTCCACTGGAACACAACATCCAAGCTTCTGCAATAACCTCTTGATTTGTCCCACTGCATGAAGGTTGTTGCAGTATGTGCAACATGTGAGGAAGGAGTAAGAGTTGAACAGATCTGGCATGTTTTCTGTCATAATCATTTTCTACTCTCTTGCTTTCTGCAACGAGTGCCTTAAGTGCAGCTAATTCCCAAGAGTTTTTGTCCAGATTACTTTCCCACATCTGCCTCAAAGCATCATGAGTGGAAGCGTGTACATGAATATTATCAACTCTGGAGAATAGAATAAGACTGCAGTTTCTCATTGTGAGCTTGTCTACTTGTGATGAGCTACCAGAACAATTTTCTATAAATACAAGAACAGCAGAGACAGGAAGTGAATGTTGTTGACAACAAACTGAAATCATTTGCAAAGCAAACTTTAGTCGTTCATTTGATTCTGTCATTTTCTTCAAGGCAGCCCAGATAGCAGTTCGAAGTGTGTGAGGATATGTCTTATTTTTCTCAGCCAAATACTCTTCAGTCTCTGCCTGAATGTTTTTACTCAAGCGATCTATGTACTCACGCCATGACATTTGTCTCCCATCAGTTTGTCTTGTTTCTCTAACATACAGCCCTGCACTAGCAAGAGAAAGAGGGTTGTAATCAAGTTCAGCTGCTAACTGACGAGCACCATCTTCATTTTCACATTTTGAAATGCAACGTAGTAGATCAACAGATTCACTTGGTGTGAGACCGTAGCTCAACCTTATTTCGTCTACTTTAGGATTGCCACGAGGCACCACACTTCTGTCACTCGTAGTTACCAAGATCATACCTTTTTGCCAGTCATCACTGCCTGGTTCAGGCCAGTAGCCTGACAATAATTTATCTGTTGACCTCGTTAGGTTGTCAATAACCAATAGCCATTTCTTGAACGTCTTCATACGATGTTTTATATTATCAGCCAAAGTCTTGAGCCTTCGCGTAACATCAGTTATATTTACTGCAACATCTACAGCTCGAGGACATCCTATATGTTGAGCTAGTTTCTGAAGACTCGTGTCAAATTCTTTCACCGATCCTGCCTTCAGTACACCTATCATGTGCGGACGAGAGTTTTGTTTCTTCCATTGCTGTTCTACATCTTCTGCATATTGTCTACCTAACTCGGTCTTCCCACATGCAGGTGGCCCAGTCAAAAATACATAAAGTAAGGCCTCTGCAACATCTCGTTCATTTAACTGCTGAAGCTTGATAAACGTTTGTGAAATGACCTTAATGTCTTGTGTCCTTGATACAACATCATGAGCATTAGGTCTGTTCAGTGGTACCTACAATTTACAACAGTTTGTAGCAACAACTCACAAAAATGAATGTTAGATAGGGACCCACTCATAATATTACCTTAGAATTCTGTTCATGGATTTCTGTGGTCCACTCTTTTTCATCACGTTCTAACAGTCAAACTTATTAACTTTCATTATAACCTTGCACTTTGTAAAGACATCGACCCTACCCGTAAAGTAAGTGTGGAGCAGCTCCAGAGCACTCCCAAACTTCATTCGTTTGAAAGCGTCAAATAGGTCTCGAACTGTAGCTTCAGTCCTAGCACCCAAATCACGCAAGAGAGCTTCTGTTGGACTTCCATTTTGCTTCCCATACTGCATAGTGTACAGCTCCACATCCGAAGCAGTAAACAACTTCGAGTCTTCCCCCAGTTCCGCACACAGACCTCGCCAGTCCAGGTCTGTCTGTGACGGCGGATCCAACAAGTCCGACAGTTTACTCACGAGTTTCTGCTCAAGGCATCTCACTTTTATTTGACTTGCAACAGGAGGTGCAGTAAACTTGTCTACGCACCAACGTTCTGCTGCAACTACAGCCGTCTGTCTGACTGATGCTACTGTACGTGTTCCTTTCAGCATTTCAGCGACGAACTTCTGCTCTGGAATGCTCTCTAGTACGGAGAGCACGAGTGAAAACGTTCCAGGAGGCTTTCGAGGAAGGATAGAGACGAAGAGTTTCCTAATGGCTTTTTGCTGGCTTTCGTGATCTACGATATTAGACAACGTCTCGTACTCTTCTGCATCGATGACATTGTCAGCAATGAGATGGTCCAACAGATCTGTAATGCGCACTGACTTGACCAAATCGGGTAGTTTTCGCTTCACAATAGTTCCCCATTCTGGATCCCCCATAGCCACGCTTCAGACTCCCAAACGGTGCGGATCCACGTCTACTACGGCTGCGCACAGAGTAACCCGGATAACCCGTTTATACGTACGTATCACACAGTCTCGTACTTCCTCTGTAGATAGTACGTACGGTGACTGGCCAAAGTACTACAGTAGACTACTCTACAAGCAACTTTTGAAATGCTGCTTCAACGCAATCGTATCTAGATTGATTGTACGAGTTTCTAGAGCAACAATGATTGACATTACTTTGCTCTGTAAATCTATGGTATATTTCTATGGGATTAATCTTTTGCATTATAATTTTGTGCTGCCTAATTAGAGACTACTTGTAGGCTTAAGGCAACGAATGTAGAAAATTAACTCTAATTTTAGTTCACACTACATAGACTTTTGACAGTATCGTGTATAGCATTTTTAAAAGACAAAGATTTAGTCGACATGTACAGCTGTACGCATGCATGCATGCAGTAGTCTTGTCTTGATCAGTTTACTTACACGAGTTTCCCTGCTAGAGCTCTAACGGGAGGACCCACACCTTCGGCGAGCGCGGTGCATTTACGCTAATAAAATTATTTAATTATGCATCAGCACAGTACACACTGTACAGTGTACTTTACCCCAAATAGTGCCAGACGCCAATGTGGCATATTCGAGCTCACGTGCACGTCTATATCACGTGAACGTGTAGCTCGTGACGCGTAGACCGGCCCTGCAGGTCCACTAGACGGTGCTCCGTTGTTTTAACGTTTCTATTACTTCTCCACCAGGAAGTGGCTCTAGGAACCAATGCATCCAGCGTTCAATTTGCCGTCGAGGCAACCGGTAGGGCATTCACAGTATCAATCGACCAAACAACTCGGTTCACTAGCGGACCCATCGCTGTACACCTTAAATAAATAACATAGTCCTTCAGTCTTGCCGGGTTTTTTATCTCCCGTCCCGATCTGGTCACCTTTTTGGCGAAGTTGGGAGGAGCCGTCCCTGTTCTGTGCTGTCTGATGGATCTTCTAAATTGGTATAGTCGTTGTCGACTCGTAGTCGTTCCGGTGAGGGGTTTAGATGTCGTCTATTTCTGCACAGATCTTTGCCTTCGTGTTTTATCACGTACAACCGCGGAGTGTCGTGCTGCTTTATTACTTCTGCGGGATACCATTCTTTTTCCTTTTGCACTCGGACGACTTCGCCTGGGCATAGTTCTCTGCTTGGTCGAGACCACGGTCATGATAGTACTTCTGCTGCCATTGTCATTGTTTCAGCTGTTCCGATACGTCGCGAGGCATTTGTGGCTGAAGCACTCCTGGGGCTGCCGGTAACTTTGTCTTCAAGGTTCGGCCGATGAGGAGCTCGGCTGAGGACGCTTGCAGCTGCGGTCTAGGAGTGTTTCTTTGGTCGAGGAGCGCCGGGTACGGGTCTCCTCCATCATGAAGTGTCTTTCTGAGCAGGTTCTTTATGGTTTGTCCGTTCCTCTCTGCGAAGCCATTAGATTTTGGATACCCCGGGCTTGTGGTTGTAATGGTGAATCCCCATTCATTAGAGAAGGTTTGTATTTCTCTGCTTGCGAATGGCATGTTATCAGATATTATTTCTTCTAGAATACCGTGAGTAGCCGACATGTACTTCATAGCGCTAATGACCGACGATGATGTCTTGTCTCTCCGTTGCCGAACATCTATGTACTTGGAATAATCCGCTACTATCAGATAATCTTTGGCTTTCAAAGTCATGATATCCACTCCCAGCTTTTCCCATAGTCTTGTTGGTAGTGCATGTGGCAAAAGAGGCTCCTTAGTACTTACTGCTCCTCCGGAAACGCAGACGGGTCCTGCACTGACTAACCACTCGGTCGATGTCTTTTGTCATTCCTGGTCAATACATGACCGCTCTTGCTCGCTTTTTGCATCTTTCCACCCTCGATGAGATTCACGTACAATCTTTAGCATGTCTGATTGTAGCATCTTTGGTATAATTATCTTCCTTCCTTTGAACAATATGCCTCTGCCCGATGAAGCTCGTCTCCGATCGTGCAGTATGCTCGTATGTTGGTCGGTACATCCTCAATCTTTGGAGGCAAGCCCATTTCTATTCGTCGATTGAGACGTTGTAGCGCCCGATCCGTTGCCATGGCCTGTTGTAACTGTGCTTTCTTTTTCGCATTTACTGGCAGCGAAGTGACCAAAGCATGGACCATGACTTGCATGTCACCGGTAAGTTCTGGATCTGCGTCGTGACTAGTCGCCAAGTGCGCCCGCGATAGAGCGTCTGCTGCGTACTTAGGCTTGCCTAAAACATAACGAACCACCGGGTCATATCTCTGTAGCTGTAGCATCATTCTTTGGAGCCTTGGTGGTGCTGCACCAATTGGCTTCTTCATTCTAGAGCTTCCAAAGGCTTGTGGTCGGTCTCAATTTTGTGACGGTCTTTCCATATCTTGCATTCGTAGATGACAGCGAGCATTTCCTTCTCTATTTGTGCGTAAGCTCTTTCAGCGGTTGTGAGTGTCCGTGATGCGTACGGTACTGGCTTGCCTCGCTGCACGAGACATGCCCCTAAGCCACTCTGTGACGCGTCCGCTTGCATTGTGACCGGTTGCTCGGGATCACAGTGAGTGCCCGCATCATGCCGTGTATCCCATTTCCACATGCTTCCGTCCTTCATCAAATCTCTGAGTGGGGCTGTGATATCGGACTCCGCTGGAATATAGGGGGCAAAGAACTTAATCATGCCTAGCAATCGCTGTATCGCTTGTTTGTCTTGGGGCTCGGGCATACCCACGATCGCTTCAATTTTTTCGGATCCGGTCGCTGTCCTTGTTGACTAGAAAATGTGACCCTTATAGTTCACTCGGTGAAATTGTACTGTAGCTTCTGGAGACTGAATTGCACATTCCTTTCTCTTGCTCGTTGTAACACCCGAGCGAGTTCTTTGTCATCTTCCTCTTCCGTCTTGTCTGCCACAATCAGGTCATCCGCAGTCACGTGAACGTTTGGGATGTCCCTAAATGTGCGATCGTTCCTTTCCTGCAGCACTTCCAGTCCGAACGGCATCCTTGTGAAGCACTTCCTACCCCATGGAGTGCTGAATGCAAAACATCCCGGCTGACTCGTTAGACCATTTGACGTGCCAGAAGGCATCCTTCATGTCGACTAGTGTAAATACCGCTTTGCCAGCCAGTTTTGTGATAGAAGCTTATTCACATTTCTATCCATTCCTGCCAGCAGTGTTAATTTGCAGTTCATCTGTTTTCTCTATCTTCAACCGTCCCAATATTGCTGTGACGTATTGTGTGACTTTGTCTACATGTAGTGACATGTTGGTGATAGAGAAAGTTCTAACGTCTTTGTCTGATTTACTTGCTTATTCAGACGTGAACGAGATGAGATGAATGTACGCGAGAGAGTTAATATTTCTTATGGCATTGTTTGTGCAGTCGACTATTTGTCATCGAGAGGGAATCATTCAAGTTACATCAACCCTACCACTGTATTTATCACATCTCGACTGACCACCAAACTGTTAGATCCAGCAGCATCTTGTCTAATGCATGATAAGGTATGTCAACGTGCTGAGTCATAAGATGATGATCTGCATCGACTCGTCTGTCTTCTCACCAAGTTACACATTCATATTCACAATTTTCATGTTTGTCATCGTTTATGCAACATGGTCAGCCACGATGATAAGATTAATAAGTCAAGGGAAAATGTGGTGTGTATGACGGAGCCGCTTGAGTTAATTGATGAATTAAAACACAATGAGGAATAGAGTTGCAGGTCAGGTACACGTGAACTATTGATAGCTGATTGACATGTTATCTGATTAGATATGAATGTTGACTGGTTGACTTTCTAAAGTTCAAGTTTAAAACTATAGTATGTATTGGTTGAAAACAATGTTTTCGTATAGAATACAAAACAGTATAGTTTCCGGATATTAAATGGAATATACCATATTATGTAATGACACTCGAGCTCCCTCATACAAAATACAGATCATCAAATCAGCCACAATGTTGACTTACGCCTAATGTGATTAGATGACGTACACAACATCCAACTGTCACAGTCAAAAA
>CAXXBX010000256.1:5000-9430 GCA_964274945.1 Dehalococcoidia bacterium
ACACAAACATGGTGTTTTTTGAGTCACTTCAATTGTAAAAGAATTCAATTAACCTTGCCCAACCAAGAGCTACAGCTTTGTCTCGTTATGTGTTAGTTAAATCTTGTTTATGTGACCATTACAGACTATTTTAGTACAGTACTGTAGGTGTTACAGAATTTGTGGTCACTTGAAACAACCATTGCTAAGTACAATTTTACATAAATTTTACAAGTAGCAGGCATGAAAGCAAAATGGCATCTAAATTGCTAATGCTTCTGACAAATAAGCTAAATAGCTCTGTCCATACTGAAATTTAGCATGAAAACACAGCGTCAGTTACTTGGCTGTATCTCATGGATGCATAACCCATGCAACCTACATGCTTGGTTGGCTATGCACCTGTGCTACTTGACTGTATCTGAAGTGAATAAGATTAGATGACCTTGCAGCTGGAGACCTTAACTCTATGTTGTGATAGCTGACTGTGCAGTGAGCATTGGGCTGAAACTGGTATAGTATACTTTTTCACCTGTTTCTAGAATGATTTAATTACAGTAAAAATGGCAATCTAGGTTGCAGTTATAATTTATCATTTACCATCAAACCTTGTCAGAACATAATTTCTTTCTTCTGTTGAATTAACATGAACTGCCTTGATTCCTAGCAAACAATGCCTGAGAGAATTAATGGACAGTAGGTGATTGACTACTCTACACTATTGACAGTTCAAAATTGCCTCTTGTCACATCAAATTCATATTCTGTTAAATTAATTAAAGTAGTTTGTATAGTCAGATCAAATTCACAAGACATCAAATCAAATTTGTAGCCTCATGCATGTTAGATCAAGTGTGCAATCTGTGAAATCAAATTGATGTGTCAAATCAAAATCTTCATAGGTCAAATCAAATTGGTATCTTGTCAGACCAACTTTGTTGTCTGTCAAATAAAATCTGGACGATGTCAAATAAAATTAACAATATTCTAATCAAATGCACAAAATGTCCCATTAACACCTTATAAGATGTTGACAGCTGTTCATCTCCACACTAAGTTCACACAAAATCAAAGTCAAAGAACTGACTTTTCATACCATTAGCATTAGTGGAGATGAGTAATCATGTGGCTACGTGCTGCATCACACACTGCCAAAAGCACTGGCCTGCTGTATGGAATTGGAAGATTTGCCAATTGGAAATTGACCTTAATTACTTTGCAATTATGTCCTTTCACTTTTCATATGCTTGTATATTTCACTGGGTTTGGTGATTGTCAACGTTGCTTTAATTTTTATATTTTGCTGTGCTAGAGGTACATAGCTTTATTTGAAATGAATGCACAATAGCATTGATTGTGATCCATGCATTGAATAGTAGATTAATATGGACATCTTGTGCATTTGATTTGACAACAAGAAAGTTGGTTTGACAAGTTATAGATTTGATTTGACTATGACAATTTTGATTTGACATATTGTCAATTTGATTTCACAGATTACACACTTGATATCTGACATATATAATTTGGTTTGACATCTTATGAATTTGATCTGACTACAAACTACTTTGATTTGACAGAATAGAATATGATGTGACAAGTGGCAATTTTGACTTGTAAATGGTGGATATTAATTTGCGGCTAGGAGTGCAGTACATGATGATGTTGAAACTACTTTGTATAGAGGTGGTGTGGACAACTTTGGCATTTAATACTTCTTATAAACAGGGCTATATCTTTTACAGAATTTTAGTAAGAATTAAACCAAACTGTTAACATGTGCTTGCAGCACACTTCTGGCAATGTAACATATGCAGTGTACTCAACTTAGAATGGCATGTTACCAGTAGTGAAAGCAATTTCATATCTGTTGTGAGAAAGGTGGTTGATTTCTGTTGTACCTACAGCTATTACATTAATTATGGGCATTTGTAGTGACTGTAGTAACTGTGCTGTATTTCTTACAAGCTTTCTCGATCATGTAGATGCCATAGCAACGGTTTATTGCAGTTTGAGCTGCAGTTTTCTAGATCATACATTGTGTTTTTAATAAGACGCTAAAGTCTATTTTGTGACAGCTAGTATTATTGATATAGATGTTTTTGAAGTTACTGAATATCGTATAACCGCTTTTTACTGCTGCACCACTTTTTACTGCTGTCCTCTTATAAATGCCATATTGCAGTCACATCCAACATGAATAAGCGTCATCCTCTTTTTACTGCCGCACTATCCAGTCTCTGATTGATTGATCGATCACCAACAAGGCATACTTCAAGGCACACTCAAGCAGTTGAGTCAGGTAAAAGATGGCCACTGTTGTTTTTTACTTCTTGTATACTGATGTAGGATACATGCAGGTATTTCATTTTCAAGGTAGCAATCACATTTTTCGTAGATGTGTCCTTTTCTTCCACATTGGTGAAGCTTGCAAGTATATCATGTACTAGATACCAATCAGAGCTGTTGGGTGCATGGTTTCTATGTGAAGTTATTAAGTGCTTGCCTTATGCAAATAGCACTGCACTTCATGCAATAAACGCCTTCCTTTAAAATCTGCGAAAAAAACCAAGCGCCTTGGGGGAGGTAAAAAGTGGTTATCAGGGGTAAAAAGTAGTTATTGCATGGTGGTAAAACAGTTGAAAGAGGTTATGTGTGGTAAAAAGTGATTATGCATGGGTACGTGAGGAAGTTAGTGATAGGAAGCAAGGAAGTTATATTATAAGGAAGTTATTGTAAACCTAGAGCTTTTATTCCTGTTAGCTTTGAATCAAGTCACCCAGCTGAATTTTGTCTATGTTACAGTGTGGTTTTATCAATCTTTGGAGGTGTTTTAATCAGTAGCTATTCATATGAATGTTTGATATTAAGACACATTGATTCTGTCCATTTTCATTGTTATTACAGGCAATATTACAATAACTGTGGCCATCTGTCTAAATAATTGGGAACTTGGTTTATCCAGTAGCATTGCTATGTCTATCACATTCCTAACTAACCGCTGTGGTCAACTGTTGAAAATAGCTAGACACCAGACAGAGACAAAATAGATGCAAGCAATCCTTAGAGTTATGATTGAAGAAACCACTGGCCACAGAGTCTCCACAGAGAACTTTCTGATATGTATGTTTGGGTGGCATTGCTGCTAAGTGCACTTTTAGTTATCTATAGTGTCTGGGTGTTTATACCCAGTCTAAGTGTGACAGTACAGTGAGTTGATCTGCTAAACATGTCCTGGCAACTGTTCTTTTTTGTTTAGACTTTTTTGCCATTACCCTTGTATAACACTGGCACCAAGTTGCAGTCACAGCAAGTATGGGCAGATACATGTGGTTTACTGCATGAAGTTATGACTGCTTTCAAACTACTCCTTTCAGTTAATCGAACGTTGAGTATTCTTGTTTTAACTGGTTTATGACCAGGACTCTATTGGGTACAATTAAGCATTTTTTTTTGTTTTGGGGTATGATGAATTTCTGAGCTTAATTAATCAACCCATTTCTAACACTGGATTAAAAGTCTTAAATTTGAAAGTAAAGAGTTAATTCTAAGAGCAGCATTGGTTAGCTTGGCAATTAAAGTTTTCAGATTTCGTCTTGAAGCTTGTATGTATTCTTGCCCAGAACCTTAACATATCTGTATAATTTCATGGCAAGATTAATTAAGTGTTTGAAGAAATGTGCCAACTTCGTCGATAACTATTGTATCTGTTTGGGCATACATCCTCCAGTTTAAAATGTAATATTATATCTGAAGTCAAACTTTCTTTACGCGATAACAGATTACACTTCAGGCAACACTTGCGCAGCATAATTGAGCTAAACACAGTCAGGGAGATGGCATGTGTAGACCTGCTATGAAATAGTGGTACTTTAATTAAGTGATAGTGTATAATTTGTGCTGACAAATTTAAAGCTATACAGCTCAGTACATCCCAACTTAATTTAATTCTTCCCATACCTTGCTTGTTTAACTAAACATATGCAACTAGAGCATTACCATTTAGCAAAGACAGCTGTAGAAAGGCACTAATGATTTTGAATCCTTTATATAAACTCAGCTGGCCTTGGCTACAAATTGTTCTTTTCTTATGCCTGTTGCAAGTGCATTAATGCAAGGAGTATGGTCTATCTCTTTGCCACCTTGACAGTGTGCCAGACACCAGACTGTCTAAAATGTGACCAGAGGAAGCATGTTATGAAATTCAGAATGTTTGTTATCTGCACTAAGCAAACTAACATATACATATTGTATGTACTGCAATGTGTGTGCTTCAGAAGTTACTTTTGCTGGCAAGAGGATTCTAGAGTACAAATTGAATATTCATCTTGAAACTCAAAACAAGCACAAAGCATTTGTTGCATTTGTAACTGATTAACTTATTGCAGATTTATGACTTATTACTTTTTACAAGATTAGCGTCTTGTTCAACATTTGAATCAGTACAGTAGG
>CAXXBX010000257.1:0-31770 GCA_964274945.1 Dehalococcoidia bacterium
GCTAAAAAATGGTCGTTCAAACGAGGTGGTCGCTCATGAGAGTTACCTCCTTCGGCCCATTGTTTGAGTAAGCTCTCTTTTTCCTTGATAATGTTCTGAATCTGGGTTTTACCAACTTTTAGCTCCGTAGCGACAGCCCGGCACGACCTCCCTCCTTCAACTCGGCGAAGAACATCTAATCTTTCTTTAAGGGTGAGAACCCTACGTTGTTTATCCTTAGGCATCGAGGCGTGGGCTTTGGCAGCTGCAAACGACAATCGCGTGCAAGAGGCTAACGCACGTTACTTAAGGTCGCAAAATACCCCGGTCGCTGGTCGCACTACCGAGGTGGTCGCTCACAAGAGGTAAATCTGTGCTACAGTGGGTCCGTGCTCCAAAATTTGGTCGCTCAAGAGAGGTGGTCGCTTGCGAGAGGGGTCGCTCAAGCGAGGGACTACTGTACTGATCAATACAAGTAGTTGTGAGATCCTCACTGCATTAAGCTACTATTAACAACAATTAAACAAAAACTGTACATTAGAAGTGGAGATTTGTGCAAATCTGTACAGTTCTTCTATTTCTATTTATAAAAGGTTATTGATGTTGTATACGGAATCAGAATGGCCGATTAAGTTTATCAATGTCCGGTCAAAATTGAATGTGATCTGACATTTGTCTGGCTAATGAGAAAAATTATATGGATCATTGGTGTTGTGGGTAACCTGTTACAAGTGGTGACAGGAGTGTAGACAGAGACAGGAGCGACGTTTAGTTCTGAAGCGGTGGGAGGTCATTTGCCAGGCGTTACTATGGCTTGCTGTCACAAGTGGCCAGGTGTTAGCACGCAAGTGGATTTGTAAGGACTGTACGTTATTGTTTCTTGCATGATTGTACGGCTCAACAGCGAGAGGAGGGACAGCAAGCAGTCCAGCAGGCTCAGCTCCTACAACGTATAGTATCTGTTCCAGAGAAATTTGAGGAGGGAGATGTTGAGATGTGGGTCGAGTGTTTCGATCTTACTGTGACGGCAAATGGTTGAAACACCGACATGAAACTATGGTTGTTACCGACTCTTCTGAAGGGAAGGGCCTATGCTGTCTATCGACAGATGACGGCGGAACAGTAAGGGAACTATGCGGAGCCTACAACCCAGCTCAAGCGTGTGTTTTCGCCTACTACGATTGAGAGTCATCATCTCACTTGTTGACAATTTAAGACTCGCTGGTGGAAGTCGGCTGAGGCACTGGAGGTGTATGCACAAGATTTGGAGACTCTTTTGACAAAGGCGATGCCAAATTTGGCAGCAGAGCTGTGTGACCAGCAGTTGATGGATCACTTCGTCGAAGGTTTGATCGACCATGCACCGCACCATCTGTTGCCGGCGAGTTGGACCTACACCCTGAGGCGAGTTTTCAGGCGGCGGTGATCAGAGCACGCGAATTGATTTTGTTAGAGCAGAGGAGACTCGGAAAGCGGACGGATGGTCAAGTTCAAGCGATTGCAGATCATGCGAGTGTACAGGGACTATTTGGTTCCGTGGACTATTTGGTCGCGGGCAATTATCTCGCTCCTATTTGGTTCCCGAAACCGTTTAACTAGGGCTTATTTGGTTTCGGCCACCTGCAGGGACTATTTGGTCGCGTGGACTATTTGGTTTCGCATTTATTGCGCCTCGAATCGGCACTCTCCAACTCTTACAGCTGTACGAGACGGACGCGAACGACGTGACGTTGGCCATGATAATTTTCACGCCTCTCCCAGACGTCTCGATGAGCCGAAATCGAGTGCGACCTGCTTCTTCTTCGTTTGTATTTGGCTTAATGTGAATACCGAAGTCATCACGACATTGTCGATCGCAATTTCGCGTGTCTGACGTTTCCTTTTGAGGCGAATCTCGGCTCGTCTGGTAGCGGGCGTGTTGAAAGTAGGCGGAGTAAGAATGTCTTGTGCGTTACAAGGTAAACAAACATGATCCGATCACCGAGTGTAGAGACATGGTGATGTGCCTAAGAATGTTTTAGTGCGTAGAATGCCGCGGTTAGCTGCAGATTTATGCATCGATCCTGCATGGCATCGATCGATACTTAGGTGCACAGTGACGTATGCCTACTGTCTACGCAAGGAAGACGATCAACGTCTCTGAAATTGGTTGCGCACGACCAAAGATCGGTGATGACTTTCAGAACAGAAGAGAAAATAAGTGAATATATGTAGTTCGAGAAACAACTAATTAAATGTATCTGATGTAAAATCACTTATTTGCACTTGGTCTCTCAGATGGGTATTGATGGTTGTTTGTCTGCGTTGTTGTACACTATAAAACGATCCGTTTGTTTAGTGAAATCTTTTTTTCTTGTATACATGCATCTTCTGTGTCTTTCTGCCATTTAGTCTGTCCGTCTGTCTATCTTTTCTTTGAATTGTGACACAGCAAATGTGCTGCAGTAGAATCAGGATATGCAGACAAGAAAATGAAGACAAGAACTATACTAATCAGCATGCAGCTATGCGCATGCATGCAAATATGAGTGTGTATACAGAGATGCAATGCAAGAGTGATCAGTGGAAAAGTGTCTAAGTCTGTCTGTCTGTCTGTCTGTCTGTCTGTCTGTCTGTCTATCTATCTGTCTGTCTGTCTATCTGTCTGTCTGTTTGTCTGTCTGTCTGTCTGTCTGTCTGTCTGTCTATCTATCTATCTGTCTGTCTATCTGTCTGTCTGTCTGTCTGTCTGTCTGTCTGTTTGTCTGTCTGTCTGTTTGTCTGTCTGTCTGTCTGTCAATACACATATTTTCAAACATTGAACTATTATACACCATCTAAGCAAAGCAACTAAATACTACCCAAGCCAATAGAGCTTGGTTCTACCTACAACCATTTATGTTTATGTTGCTGTCTCTTGAAACAATCTTCTTTATTTTTCTGTCAATCACTCTAGCATTTGATCGACAGACTATATTTGAACTCTTACTCTATTAATAACAATAGACAGACAGACAGACAGACAGACAGACAGACAGACAGACAGACAGACAGACAGACAGGCTGTTTTCGCAGATTGCATATCCATCATCGCAGGAAGCCGAGTACAGCATGCAGACAACAGACCGGACAACTAATTAGCTAACCGCGGCACATCTCTACACTCGGTGATCGGATCATGTTTGTTTACCTTGTAACACACAAGACATTCTTACTCCGCCTACTTTCAACACGCCCGCTACCAGACGAGCCGAGATTCGCCTCAAAAGGAAACGTCAGACACGCGAAATTGCGATCGACAATGTCGTGATGACTTCGGTATTCACATTAAGCCAAATACAAACGAAGAAGAAGCAGGTCGCACTCGATTTCGGCTCATCGAGACGTCTGGGAGAGGCGTGAAAATTATCATGGCCAACGTCACGTCGTTCGCGTCCGTCTCGTACAGCTGTAAGAGTTGGAGAGTGCCGATTCGAGGCGCAATAAATGCGAAACCAAATAGTCCACGCGACCAAATAGTCCCTGCAGGTGGCCGAAACCAAATAAGCCCTAGTTAAACGGTTTCGGGAACCAAATAGGAGCGAGATAATTGCCCGCGACCAAATAGTCCACGGAACCAAATAGTCCCTGTACATGCGAGTATTGATGTGAGTTTGGCTGAATGGATCAATCGGATTGAGCAAGTGTTGCAGTCGGTGAGTGTAGTCAGTGCGTCCGTCACTCCAGATTTCAAGCGTGTGGGTCCCAAACGGCGGCAGCAACAAAAGGTGGGACGTCGCTGTTTACTGTGTGGTGGCAAAGGACATGTCTGCAGGAATTGTAAACAAGTTACAATCAGACCATGTTTTGTTTGCCACGAGACTGGGCACTTAGCTCGTGATTGCTCTCAATGGATGCAGCAATCAGCAGCTGGATGGAGATTCATGTTGCCTCAACAATCAGAGGGTAGAAGTCAGTCTACAGCAGCAGGTGGTGTGGGAGGACGTGGTCAACGTAGTCAAGTGAATGTTGTTCCAGGTGTAGCGAGACTTCATTGATGCTCAATCTTGAGCTAAACCACAACAATATTTCTTGCTTAGTAGACACGGGAGCAGTAGTCTCTATTGTTCCTGACCACATGGTAGACCAAACAGCAATGTCACCTTTTCCTTCAGGTCAAGAACCCAAGTTGACAACAGTAACAGGTGATCCATTGGAAGAGATTGGACAAGTGAGTATAGAGGTGACAATAGGCCACTGGCATACTATGCACAAGTTTGTTGTGGTACAATTCAACACTTGTCCTATAATTGGGTTGGATTTTCTCCTAGACCATGAAATGATCCTGGATTTGGCTCAAAGACGCTTAGAGTGGAGTGGAGGTGTAGCTGAGCTTTCCACACCACTACGACGATTGAAATTTAGTGTGGTGCTGCATGAACACTTGGAGGGAGCAGGAGAACGAATAATTGCTAAAGCTAAAGTGAAGGAACTGGCAGTGTAGAGCCTGGAACTTGGCTAATGGAGCCAGATACCTTATTTATTGAGAGGACAGGAGTACATGTTGCTCGTGCTTTAGTAGAAGTGGAGCAACAGGGTGATGGAACCATACCAGTTGAACTATTGATCCTGGATGGCCCAAGATGATTGTGGAAGGGCACAAGGCTAGCCGAACTGTGCGATGTTGATGTGAAGTCTATTGCAGCTTGTGGACTGAGTGAGGGTCCGGAGAAAAAGGCATCAGAAACACTGAATGCAGAATTCTTAAAGCAATTTGATTGGTTAGATTCAGCTCTGAGTCCTGAGGAAAGTCTCACATTACATCAGTTGTTGAGTGGTTATGAAGATCTGTTTTTGAAAAGACCACATGACATGGTTAGAACTCAGGTTGCCACTCACATGATACCAACTGGTTCAGCCAGACCAGTTCATCAGTTGCCAAGAAGAGTACTGCATACTGTTTGACCAGTAGTGGAAGAACAGGTTGACTAGATGTTGGCAGAAGGTGTCATACGACCATCATTGAGTGCATGGGCATCACCTGTTGTTCTTGTAAAGAAGAGGCAAGACGGTAATCATCGATTCTGTGTAGATTACAGAAAATTAAATGCAATCACATGTCGGGAAATCGACGCTGGTTGGCATTAAAGATTTGGCCTCAACTACAAATGGAAGATGGAGTACTCTACCGAGTAGTGGCAAGGCAGGGGTGTCATCAAAGTCAAAAGCGGTTGGTGTTACCAAACGCCTTGGATGCTGAGGTCCTAGAATACTGTTATGACAAAAGCGGACACTTCGGGCTTGAAAAGACTTTGGAGAAAATTAATACAAGGTTTTGGTGGCCAGGGTACACTCTACAAGCAACTGGGTGGGTCAAGAGTTGCCATGCTTGTCAGGCAAGTAATAGAGCACAAGCAAGAGTGTCTGCGCCAATGCAATCAATTCCTATTGGCCAACCATTTGAGATGTGGGGGATGGACTTTGTCGGCCCACTTCCTTTGCCGTTGGGAGAAAATCGGTATCTCCTAGTAGTCAGCGATTATTTCACAAAATGGGCAGAGGCGATTCCTCTCCCTGATCAGAAGGCGTTGACAACTGCACCGAGCGTTAGTCAATACGGTAATATTGAGATTTGGAATGCCACTGACTATCCATAGCGATCAAGGAAGAAATTTTGAAAGTACGGTCATCAAGGAGGTATGTAAGCTTCTAGGAATAACAAGAACAAGGACAACACCCTACCATATACAAGGAGATGGGTTAGTGGAAAGGCTCAATTGAACATTGATTAATGCCCTGACTGGGATGATTGGATTTCCCTAGTAGTATTTGTCTAGAACAGTTCAAAGCACATATCGACTGGTATCACTCCTTTTGAGTTGTGCTTCAGTCGGCAAACTCAATTACCTGTGGAGTCCAGTATTTCCTCTTTGCCAGAGATGGAATTAGCGACTAATTACGCAAAGAAGTTAGCTGAAACAATGGCACAGACTAAAGAAATTGTTGATCAGGAGATAACTGCGGCTCAAGCTCGGCAGCAGACAGGCTACAATCATCACCATGCTACACAAAATCATGGCTTCAAAGAAAAAGCAGTGGGTCTTACTGCATCACCAGGCAGTAAAAAGAGGACTGTCTCCAAAATTATGTGCAAAATTTCGAGGGCCGTATGAGATCGTGAAGGTAATTGACTATGCACCGACTGTTATCATACAGCTAGTGGGGAAAGGAAGGAAAGGTCAAAAATGAGTTCATGTTAACCGTTTAAAACCCTATTATAGACAAGGATTTTATCAAGGAGAGGTAGCCAAGAATAAACATTCTGAAGACCAAGATCTGACCTTAGAAGAAACTCTGCAGCCGTTCAACGAGAGGAATGTGAAAACTCGGAACAAGATCACAAGATTCACACCTAAGAAGGACAGAAGAGTATCAGTGGAAGAAGAACAAGTGTATGTTGAAGAAGTTTACCAAATTCCTGTACAACCACCAGTACAGCCACTTCAACAGCTTGAAGAAGGACGTCCAAGGAGACAAATGATGTTACCCAAACGATTGGCAGACTTTGATTTGACTTGACGGTCCTTAGGGATTGATTTTGTTTGTGTTCATGTTCTTGAAGTACTGTAGTCAAGGAAGTAAGGGGGAAGAGTGTACTAGTTGGGCGTGTTAGTAACCTAAGAATGTTGGAAGGAGTTAGACTATTGGTGACACATTGCGCTATTATGTAAACATTAGTCCTAGACAATAGACTCTTGGTGTGTGTGTGTGTGTGTGTGTGTGTGTGTGTGTGTGTGTGTGTGTGTGTGTGTGTGTGTGTGTGTGTCGTAACGTGCTGGTTGTAGAGCACATAGTTCCTGTTGAGTTGAGAGCTCTACCAGTATTTGGGTAACGTTGGATGTGTTGTTAGTCCAGACATATTGTAACGTTAGCCATAAGTGTCACAAATACAAGTTGTGTTCTGATCACTATTCAGGTGTGTGTTACGGCCATCCCGTCAAGTAGCAGGACCCAATCGAGAGACGTGTTGTGGGCGACCTGCTACAGTATGTACTACTGATTCTTTCCTGTTGTGACATACAAATACAGAGCGTATTTATTTGGGACCTTTCTAGAAACAGATAGAGTGGACATGTCCGCTAGCGTGTTCGATTGGGCACCTTTCCTTTTCCAGATAGAATGGACAGTTTACCAAACCTTTCTGGAAACAGATAGACTGGAAAGGTATTATGCTATTCGATTGGTAACTTTTCTGTTTCCGAAAACGGATAGAGCGGATACACTTTCCAACCTATCCTACCATCAGAACGGATAGAAGGAATGAAAAGCACCTAGACATGTAAAACTTGCTTGCGTCTCTACAAGGTTTGACCTTCCAAGTCAATGCGCTCGCTTTGCCTTGCAATTCCACCACTGTTTGCGCTTATTCTGGATTGCCGACGCAAAAGTCTCAAAGACGTGCAACTGATTTCTCGGCAGAACAAACTCCGGAAGAGTTAGTAGACATTCTAACAGGTGGAAAAGTAGATGAAACGGCTATGACAAAGTACACGTACATATGGGGTGATTCTGCATTACACTGATTCTACGTCTGCGCATAGCTCTGCTCCCGCCTCATCTATCTCGTTTCAGAAATGTCCTGTTTGATTGGTAAACGTGCCCTGCCTCTTTCCACTCTATCCAACCTAGACTTTTCCAGAAAACGATAGTCCCAAATGAATATGCCCATAGATACAGTGGAACCTGTCCTTGCAACAACCCGACTAACACGGGCACCTAACAAATATGGATAGTTGGTGACAGTCCCTTGAAAACTCAACACATTTTGCATACATTTGGAGCTGGGGAAAAGCAGGCAAGTGTGAATTACGAATACAGGAATGCCATTGCCAATGGTGATGGTGCCAATTGTGGCATTAGCCTTCAAAATTATAACACCAGGTCTGACGTTTGAGTCCTAGACACTGGGCATTCGTGGCTAACGTCTAAGGGCTGTAAGTAAACAGCTATAGCATTTACAATCATCGCTTTAAGAACACCGTGTATAGCAGGTTGCTCAACTTAGCTAACTATTCGAGTTTAGACTTGGTCAATTTGTAGCCTCGGTATTCCAGACTGCTTTCTGCACGTGATGGGAGGGAAGCGTGGGAGGAGAGAAGAAAGCAGTCTGGGGACAGCTCTATTGTAAGTGACTTCGGAAGAGGCGCGACTGCTCAAGTTCAGAAACATCAGCTCCAATCAAAACCACCGCTAAAAAAAACGGCCAATCAGTGCTGTAGACAACTGTTGACGTCAAAGAGTACTTTGTAATTACCTAGAAGCGATTCTCAGATGACTGCAATAGCACAGTGGGGTGCAGCTAACACAAATGCAATGCGCTACGTGTTTCGCTCCTGATGACATGATAACTCAGCGAATGCTTGCCAGACGTTACCGGACGATAAAGCCATTGCAGCGGCTGTTCCGACTTGAAGACCAATCAACTGCTTGCTAAGCGATTTTAGTACGAGGTCGCGACGTCTTTGCCTTCTCTCTACCGGATTCAGTAAAGTCACTCATTTTGTACGTTCTCCCGTTCGTTTGTAGTTGGCTGGCAGCGAACAGCTTCTGGCAATATCCCACGAGCCATCTTGTGCTTGTTACTGTTCGTAATGAATGCGGGTAATTATCGATTACGATTAACACCGCCTATTTCCGAAGTCACTTACAATAGAGCTGTCCCCAGACTGCTTTCTTCTCTCCTCCCACTCTCCTCTCCCATCACGTGCAGAAAGCAGTCTGGAATACCGAGGCTAGGTCAATTTGCTGATCATTATTAATATTAATCAAGTGGCACTGGAGACATCTTTGGGGCCACGTAAATGGGGCCACGTAAATAGGGCCAGTAACACTGGAAAATGGGAAGGGCTGGCTACGTGAGATTACACTGGAATAGTGGACATAATTCTATGATCCAAGGATACGTTTCGATCTTTGAAATGTGGACACCACGACATGAGAAGGCCATTGTCAGGAATCAGAGCACATTGAAGCAGTTGACCATTAGTGGCTATTTTGTGTGATTGTCACACATTTATGCTGACATCTACTGTATGTGCTGCTTAACTATTTCTGGTGTACAGTAGTGATTGCTTTCATGTGTTTGGCTACATGTGTATGTTGATTGTCATTACGTTGCATACAAGAACATGGTGTACACGGATTGGTCTACACGTACAATTGTCAGTCTGACAATTGGGACCACCTGAGAATTAGGAGCAGTTGAGGGCAGTCGCTTGGGTGGTCGTAATTTACAAGTTTCACTGTAGTTGCATCTCGTGGTGCTGAAGAAGTTGTACCTGTTGGAAATTGAATACACTGTTTGCAAAGTCACGAGGATCTCTCGTGACTTTGGGCTTGTAACTTTCAATAATACATGTATATTTGAATAAATTTACAGTAGGTACATACTGCAACATGTGTATGTGACAATACACTAGATACAAACTAGAGTGTCCTGGAGTTCACTAGTTGCGGTGTTTCCGCTGGACGATCGCTGATAGCCGAATGCTACTAACAGATGTCGCTGGCGATGAAATGGTAATTGAATTATTCCTCCTTGCCAATTTGGCTAGCTGTTACATTGTACTGTGTATGCCTTTCTCTGGATCTTGCAAGTACAGTCACTACAGTGCACTAAGAATGACAATTAGTGCAACACATTGGAGCTCCAAGGACTACTGTAGAAAGCCGATCTATTGCACATGCTCTATCTCTATTTATGTTTTACACATGGTGAGCACACTCTTTGCGTACGCCTTCTGTAAGGGTCGAACTAGAAACGAAGTTTCAAAGACGACCCTGCCGAAGTAAAAGGGAAGCATGAAGTGTGGAAGTATGATGTGGTGGTAAGGGTCTGGCTACGCGAGACTAGGTAGAGACCACGAGAAAGATGATAACAATGATGACCCCATGATGCTGAACTTTGATGAGCTGAACATAGAAGTACCATACCTTCAAGACTTTGATTTTGACAGAGCTCTTAAATTTTGGTATAAAAAGCCGAGAAGGATGGCACTGAACTCTTGAAGTCTGGTTTGTGGACCAAAGTCACGTTCCTTTGAGCATGACTTGTGTCAGATTATTACTACATTTTCTTTTGTTGTGACAATTGATAAATGCTGCCTATCTGTCAGACCAGATTAAACTTGGATCAATAGTAACTGTTGTCTTTTAGATTGTTAGCTGTTTGATGTTTGCGATTTTTGCTTGGCTCTCTGAAATATAGTGCTTGGCTACAAATGAACAAACTCCTTTTGCTAGAGTTGCAGTAGAGATTCTACATGTTGCTTGTTTGTCATATACACTGTATACTATCTAAGACACTACTGTGCCACATAATGATACTGAAACGTGTATTTGTGTTTCTAGTCAGATCCGTATGTTGAAATTAGTCGAGGATTGGAAGACGGCTCGTTTATTCTCGTCTTCAGATCAGAAGTGATAAAGAACAGTCTGAATCCTCGCTGGAAGCCGTTTACGATCAGTGGCCAGAAGCTCTGCAACGGTGACTACGATCGGCCACTGAAATTTACCGTGTGGGACTGGGACAAGTAAGCACGTATATTCATACATGACACTGACTTGTTTGAAATTGCCAAGAAACGTGATTTTTAGCCAGTTTTTATTTTGTGTTCTAGTATTACCGTATTACAGTACATAAAAGCGCATGTGCCTATATGTGAGTGTTATGAATCAGTGCACCCAGAGTCGTATATATACGGCTCTGAGTGTGCCTATACCTTGGGGTACTAGATGTAGCGCATGCACTTGTTTATGAGGTCTAATGACCAGCTATCTCCAAGTAGTAGAGTGGGTAGATGAGTGTTGGAAATCTAGATACAGAGATGTTAGAGTAAAATTCTGAGGGTGTGGTATGATCGAATGCGATCTGTCGACAACAGGAAATTTCTTTGTTATGCACACTTTTGATTGTGTCAGTTTCTAGAGAAGAATTCCATATCTGAAAAGGAGTGCATTTCAGCGGCGGCCATGATAATGACCATGACCGGGACTCCAAGACCGACTGATGACAACACAACACTGATCACATAGCAATTATGACAAGGTTTTAGACAAAATGCTATTTAGAGTAGTAGGTTTGGTAGTCTGAACATATTGCTAGTCAATGCAACACTTGATCAGACGAATTTCCGTTGTTTGCTTAAAGACCTAAGAGGCACATGCGTTTTTGTCTCTATCAACTTGTCCTATTCCTCAACAAAGTATTATAGGACATTGCAGGTCCTGAGGATCAAGTCGTAAGCTTGTGAGGTTGCATTAGTACAGAGCATTAAACTTGCGCTCAGTCATCAAACATGCTGGGCTACTTCACCAGGTGTGCTAGCTGTTACATGTGCATAGAACCATGTGGTTTCACACGGGCCTTTTCTTCACATGTAACAGAAGAAAGGAGCCACGAGAGATTTTATAGACACACAGACTGAGACAGCTGTATTTCAAGTAGCAGAAAATAGTTGCAACTTGATAGCTTTAACAAGCAAGACCCTAATAACAAAATTGTTTGAAACATTAGTCCTGTATCTTGTTGGCATTTTATTATATATGGTGTGTTTGTTCATTTTTTTGTTGGTTGCATGTGTGTATGTGTGTAGGAATGATACTCCGGATTTGATTGGGCATGCTACATCATCTTTACGGGCACTTGTCGGCGACGAGTGAGTCTCGGATAAACCGTCGTTCGCCTCTCTAATATTATAGAACTGTGTCTGCCGTTTGTTAGGAAAGCCGGTTTAGAACCGATTGCCGCTCTCGAGCTGATTGAGCCGGCCATTAGAGCAAAGAAAGGACGGAAGTACAAGAACTCAGGCATCCTCCAATTCTTGAAGTGCAAGTGAGTTTAATTAATTAATTAGCTGAGATAAGGATTACTCTTGTGTAATTATAATGCTGCATAGGAGCATCGTAGTTCCAACGTTTGTAGACTATATACGAGGTGGATGTGCCATGAGTCTAATGGTTGCTGTTGATTTCACGGTGAGTGTGTAATGGTAGAACCATGCTACCGAGTTAGAACTTGATTCGTGTTCCAGGCATCCAATGGCGATCCTAGACTCTCTAGTTCACTTCACTATAGTCATCCCTATCAGGTGGGGCAACACAATGCCACAGCGAGTTGTTTCTGATGTCGTTGGTTATCTTGTATGTAGCCGAATGAATATGTTAATGCTATTCAGTCGGTCGGTACTGTCCTTGCGCCGTACGACACGGATCAACGATTTCCGGCATGGGGATTTGGAGCAAAAGTGCCCCCACTGAGTAAAACGTCCCATTGTTTTCCTCTCAACGGCAATGAGAGTGATCCAGAAGTGTACGGTGTGCAGGTAGCTGTTTGGTTGGTCACATGCACATGTCCGCACGCACGCACGCACACGCACACACACACACACACACACACACACACACACACACACACACACACACACACACACACACACTAGTGATTCTAACAGTGTATATCCTTGTAGGGTATTCTTGATGCATATATGTACAGCCTAAGACAAATCCAGTTGCATGGGCCGACCATATTTTCTCAAGTTCTAAGTTCCAGCATCCAGCAAGTCAGAAAAAATTTCATAACTCAGAAAAATCAACAATACCACATTCTGCTCATCATTACTGTACACCAAGTGTCTGCATATCATAATGACATGCTACTGATGATGTTTTTGTTCATAGGATGGTGTGATCAACGACATGCAAGATGCCGTAGACAGAATTGTGGAGGCCTCCGATTTGCCATTATCGATTGTTATTGTAGGAGTAGGCGGAGCTGACTTTAAAATGATGGTAAGACAGTAAGATGTTTAGACCTTATCGATATCTCACTCTGTCTTTCTTTCATAGCATCACTTAGATGCCGACGATAACCCACTTCGATCGAGATCGGGCAAGCTGATGTCACGTGATATCGTCCAGTTTGTACCGTTTCGAGAATTCACGTCACAGGCGGCTGCTTTCTCGTTGGTGAGAATGTCTTCTCCCGACTGTGTGAGGAGTCTCTCGATTTTGTGTGTAAATCGTAGGCACGCGAAGTGTTGGCAGAGATCCCGGGTCAGGTCACTTCGTTCATGAAGTCAAAGGGTTTTACACCCAACCCACCGAGACTACAGCCGTCGGCTACAGTGGGTCATCCACCACAGAATCATTTCTCAAATGGCCCTCCACCACATCATTCAGCACAGGGTCAAACGCCCTATCCAGCCTTTCCACAATACCCGACATCTTTACCGCCTACTGCACCCTATCCAACTGCTTCTGGTCCTTCTGTACCATACCCGAGCACCTCTGGATCTACTGCACCCTATCCGACTGCATCTGGTCCTTCTGTACCATACCCGAGCACCTCTGGACCTACTGCACCACCTTATCCCACAGGGCACTAAATGTGGCCTGACTTGTATTGACTACAATGAAATTTTCACTTAACTGTAATTCTACTCGTCTATAATAGCTGTTCTCAAATATGGACGCAGTGCTCTTGATTACAAGGAGACATGCATCATTAATTCTGATGATTAATGCGATTTTCAGAAAACAATTTGACTTGTGTAAAAAGTTTGAGTAGACTACGACCTCAGCATGATGAACGTCGAGATTTCACCTTCACTCTAGGGGGACGACTAGTACTGTCTTTTCAATGGCCTCTGGCATGAGCCTAGCCTAGTCTAGGTGTCATTGCTGTAAGTATGGTTGTCAACATTTGTTGAAACAATCTGAAGCTGCTTGTAGTTGTCGATATCGCTGCAGCGGTTGCAAAGGACTGGCAAACACAGAAGAGAATACCAGAGTTTTCAGAGCAGCAGGCGTTCAACTCTTTGTCGTTATATGAATTGTGCTATAGCTGCATGGCACTTATGTGGAGAGATCACACAAAGGGTAACTAACGCTCGTGTACTATTCGAAGTACATTAGCGCTTTCAGTAGTTACAAAATACATACAGTAGTGTACACTGTGCACCGTACAAGGGGTGTGTCTACGGAGGCGGTGTTGGTAGCTGAGTCACGTGACATAATTTTCCTTGCGCTTTGTTTCCCAATCTAGTTAATTCGTTTGTTTTGACCAATATCGCTTGTTGCCTCTACAGACTTCCGACAGAAGACAAGGATTCCTAATAAAAACGAAATTTTTACTTAATTAAGACAGCTAGCAGTTAGTTAGACTTAGTTAACTGCGACAGTAAAATAGCGCTCTAGCGGTCCGAGTCCTCATCATGCTCTATCTTCCTCTAGGAAATCGTGTATCAAACGTTTTTATACTGATTGCATACTATAGAGTCTATACACAGCGACAGTTCACGGTGCCTATAGTACACTATACCAGAACCGGTCTGGTCCAGTGGGCTCTATTTTTATAAAGAATGTTTTGAAGACTTACGAATAGCCTACACACATCTGTAAGTAATTCATATAGACAAAAGGCGGTAGACACGTGCAGCTACCTTCCCTCCCCTCCCCTCCCCCTCCCCCTCCCTCTTTTGTTTAGCTTCATCTGGTTTCAAACCGGATTATCCACAACAAACCCAGCAGACTAGTAACATTTTTATATAAATGGATTTAGTCGTGGTTTTGGTTGCATTGCTGTAGTTATAGCAATTAAGTGCACTCTAGCTGTCTGCTAAGTGTGCATGACATTATCTCGAATCCATTGACAATTCGTTCCACATTTCTCGATATTCACAAAAAGAACTTCTGGCGAATAACACAAAAAACAGACGCTGGCCTCTTTCCTACCTAAACTGTCTAGTTAAATGCAAGTCTTAGAAACAGCTTAAGTCGAGCAGCTTGGTCATTGATCAGTACATGCCAACTCTAGGCTAGCATTTATACGCCCAAATTTCTTGTCATTTTGTAGTCTAGAGATGGTCGTTAGATGTAAATCTACACGCCTGCGTTGAAATTGCATGGTGGGAGTTCAGTATACCGGGGAGTCTCCACATGCATTAGGCTTTTAGAACGTGATCTTGCAGCAATTTTCCATATCAATATCGGATAGCGCTGCTGCCACGACACGATTGACAAACAGGTAGACGTAAACAATATGACGTACGTCGAATAAGCTTTGCTGATTGATTTTCGACATGACAGGATTAGCATTTCATGCAATGGAACTTCACATTGTTTATCAGTCAAACATACCAAATGGTGAGAATTCTCGTCGGCTGATCGATCAGTGCGGCTATTTTTGCTCCAAACTGCATGCGTCCCGATCAAATGACAAAATCAACGTCCAATAGCGTTCTCAGATGGATTGGTCAAAGCGGTTCACGTGCCCATTGGCGCCATTTGTTTTTGCCATTCACTTCGATCCCTTTCCTAGTTGCTACCGCAAGCGCATTACTCACCTTCTGAATTCTTATTTCTTGATAGACCCCGCTCTGTGGACGAAAGACGACGTCAAGGTGTGGCTTCTCGAATCCGAGAGGCAGTTTGACTTTCTGCCACTGAACACGGATGCTTTCCAAATGAACGGCAAGAAGCTATGCCTCATGACCGAAGAACAGTTCTTGGCTCTAGAGCCTCGTTACGGCGACATCCTGTACGAGTACCTGCAGCTCTTGATCGGAGATCGTTCGAAGATGCTCTAGGGCTGGTTCCCGAAGTGACTCGATCTGTCTTTTCCAGGACATCTTCCTGCTAGACCTATACGTATATTAAGCACAGTCAATATCATATTACGTATTCAGTATATATTACTTATTCATTATCAGTACATTGTATCTAAGCATTTATATGCGAGTTCCCTACTGCATTAGCTCAAGTACTAAAGTGGCGCGTGAACACCCTCTCTTTGCCAGATTGAGTTGCCCTCGCATCACGTGAGCAGCTAAAGACTCCGCAAAGCAGCTTAACATGTTATGCCATAACTACAAACAGTAACTACGCAGGTCTACACGGTTTTCACAAATTACGTCACGCCTACAAGCATGTCTCTCACAGAAACGCGAGACTTCAACTCTAGACTACGTCACTACTGCAACATTCAAAATTTCCAGTCGCACGATACTTCAAGTATCTCTCTACCTTCACTATACTCAACGTTCACCTACCAGATTCCTGTCCTCTGAGCGCTTTTTCACTGCTGTACCGACAAATTCACTCACACGAGCACAGACGCCAAGTACGCGACGTATACTCTACCCCGATTGCCCCGAATCTCGCAGTTTTACGCCACTAGACGACGCAGAGCGACGTCGAGCAAGTCAAACGCACGACTAGGACTCGCAGAATGCTGGCAGAGGTCACAAGCAATTTCGAGTCAAAAAACCGGTGGACACGGTAACTCATGCATCTAATTGATTGTCCGCCCTCGCGCCGGCATTTCCAGATCGATCGCGTGGGTTTCTACATTTGTCTCTTGTTTCAATCGCCCGTTGTTTTGCTGACTGATAGATAACCAACGAGATCGATCAGATTGCATTCTGCCCCCTAGAATGTTGTCGATCGGGTCGTTTTGCTGTCAGACATCAGACTCGCGATCCCAGCAACAGGAGGACGATTTCAGCCGTTTAGAGAAATTGGTGAGTTTTGGAAATAAAGTGTACACACATTAGCATAAACGACAAGTCTAGTAACTATTTTACTTGGTCATTTGTATGTATAGAGGCATGCAGTTGTGTGTACGCATGAGTGTCCTGTGTACAGTATGCACTGCCTGTATAGTCTGTAGATATGGGCCAGCTAATACTCTTGATTCAGTAGTATATTGTATCATATAATGATCCCTATACTGCAGATGCATTAGTTAGTCGTTCAATAGCATAGCTGAATCGATTCTGGCATCATCTATAGACTGCTTTAAATTGGAACAGAGAAAGCATGCAGACAGACAACTGCAATTAAGAGTCGCCATGCACAAACAGTCACTAACTAAGTGATAAATACATTAAGTGTGGAGTATAATAATTTATGTATTTACTGCCAGTCTCCGGGCCTTGTCACGCATCAGTGTTGTCTTCTAGCTAAGTAGTTACAGCAAAGCAACAACTTTACTTGTGTCTTAATTCATTTTACCCATTTATTTTCTATTTTTATTTGTAACATAAACGACTGCTTTGGCACTGTTATGCCCTAGATCACGTAAATCTATGTACACATGCATCAGTTTTTGCCTCTAAACTATCTGGAAGATATAAACATACAGTCACTGAAATAACTTTCCACGTAATTACGCAAATACATGTACACGTATATTGATAAGTTAGAATTGGCATTGACTAGTTTGAAGAGCAAATCGCGCAGACTGCAGGTCGTCACGTGTCTCTTAAAAGCCTGATAGGGCAGGAGTCTCTACTTTACGGATCGGCCGATGTTGTTGAGTGCTGCAGTAATTTAGCATATCATTAACTAGCGCCACAACAGCAAATCAGCACGTCGAGTCTCGTCTGATTCGAAAGTCAGTCGCGACTAGAAATCAACTTTTACTTGCTTTCTTGATCAATGTTGAGGGGTTCTCGAATCTGTAACTTTTTCACAATGGTAAATCATTGCAACGATCATCTAGACACATATATACCCACGGAATTGAGATCTAGGCATGCACGCATGGCGCATCCCATCTCATCAGAGTTGCCAACTCACACGCAACTTGCGTGAGTCTCACGCAAGTTCCTTCAGGTCAGACGCTCACACGCAAGGAACCCAGATCTCACGCAACTTTTAGATTGCTGCAACTAGACCCAGACACACGTGTACAGTGAAACTGTAGGTACCCCATAGATTCACGTAAAAATCTGTAGTGTCTGATAGAAATCTAGGTAAAACTAACGAGACTGCCGTAAAGTGATCGATCATTACGAATAACCAACCCCAGGCAAGTCTAGTTCTGAAGCTGTCAAACAGATTCAGCCAATTCTACTAATGTACTAGTCCGCGCATCCCTAATTTCCCTCTTCCTTTTCAACTTTCGGACGTCCTCAGGAAGTCCAAAAGAGGGAGGGGCTGATTACGCGAGACTGATTTACTGCGTGCGTAAACTATATTGGTTTATCGTTACTAGCAGAAATTCTAATTCTGCGAGTACTTGCTAGTTAATTATTGTCTAGTGCGTATTGAAACACCGTGTTGTTTTTTAGTTATTTAGGTATTAGTTTTGTGGCCACGCCTGTATGCAGATATAAAGTACTGATGAAAATCTGTGATCTCACGCATTTTCAGTATTCCAGGTTGGCAACTCTGTCTCATGCACTTAGTAAATTCACTTTTCTGCGTACAGAACAAGTTAGTTTGTAGTCACTGTTGTTGTTGTTGTTGTTGTTGTTGTTGTTGTTGTTGTTGTCTGACGTCCGTGTTGTTAACTGTCACTCTACAGAGCTTGTTTTGTGAATAGTAGACGAGGTCAAACTAATTTGGTTTCTCGAGTCGCAAAGGCTAGTTGACTTTCTTCTAGTCAACACGACTGCGTTGCAGTCATGATGGCAAGGAGTCTTCTAACTGAAATTGATAGCGCTGGAGCCTCGTGACGGTGACATTCAGCACGAACATTTGCGCCTTTTGATCGGAGATCGTTAATAATATTGCCTTTGTATTGCAACACTTTGCGTTTCATCTCTTTGTAGATGCATGCATGCATGTAGGCAATTGAGTTCGCCAAGTATATCTACTAGATTGTCAAATTAAAGCCTACACATGCACGCTGGATCTGTTGTGTCTATATGTAGGTTTACTTTGGATATTTGTGCTGCGCGTATCTAGCTACTGTAGATCTAAATTGGTAAATAATAAATTTGAAAGAAACGTAGTCGTGTCAACTGAGTAAATTCGTACTTTCCGATTGCGTGAGATACATAGCAAACGTACGTACACTCGATGGTGTGTGTGTGTGTGTGTTGCGTGCGTGTAAATAGTTGAAACCTAACCCTACATACACTGTCACTGTAGAGCTGTAATTACAGTGCAGCAGCACCAAAATACATGTAATTGCAACCGCCATTTTGGTCTTTGCATCACGCGCTAATTAGCATGCACACGTACACCACACTGAACTCGAGAAACATATAGAGCAACAGACGTTGTCCACACCTTCTACATACCAATAACACCTCGTACATGTAGACAACACTGGTCAGACCCGGCCTAGACACGCACGACAGTGACGACATCGACCTGTTGCACACCTAATTATCTATTATAGCTACAGAATTGCTTGTCCGACTCCTACAGTAGGTGTACATGTCACTGCCTGTCAGATAAAGACGTAAGACACAGTCAAACACGCGCATTTTGCTGCTCTGCATCTCCGCGAACGCGCGGGGGCCTGATGTGATTACTCCATCAAAACCCGGTAGACACGGTACCGGTACTTCCACACTGGATGCGCCTGTCGCCCACACGCAAGCGCGTTCGTCCGCTGTTTAGCCCTAGCCAACGTCGACAGCAGCACTCGCCCTGCGTCTGGAAAACGAAATCAAGCAACTTCTGAATCGCTCAACTTGTTGTGTGCAGCAGGAGTAACCAGGTGAGCCAACCGACCAATCAGCACATTCGGTTGCGTTCTGCAAATGAAGAAGTTTGTTTGTGTCTTCAAGCAGTGTATCATAGTTTGATGAGCGTCGAGTGTCGAGGGCGCGGTAGCCGCCATCTCCACATAACTATGGACCAGACGGTCTTCAATCAACTGCTGCCCAGCCAACTGGCCCTCAACTCTCGATATCTCTTACCTTTAGGTGAGTTTGCAGGAAACGTGTGGAAATCAATAGCATAGCAACTTGCCGTCCTTATCTGATGGGTACAATATTCCCTTCCAAAGAATATTAGAGTGTGTAGATGTGCAAGTGATCATGAGTACGTGCATCACTAGAGGTGCAGTGCATCACTAGAGGTGCAGTGCTATAGAGCAGCTGGGAAGGAGAGTAGACGGTATAAAACCCGGCTATGATTATGTCAACAATTTTCCAACAGTAGTGCACATCCTCCCCAATCATATAGTAATTTTTTTAGTTACATCTGTTGGTCGCCCCTCATGGATCATTTGTTGTAGTGTGTTGGAGTCTCTAAAGTGACTGCTCGACACCTAGAGAAAGTTTACTTTTGGTTTCCTTCCTCAGATATCCGTGTACAGATCACTATAACAGGAAACTAATACAAATAGATAAATCGAGCAACACCACTGATGTTGCCAACAAGCTTTGTGCTTTGTGTTCATAGAGTCAGTCTACAGTATAACTATTCCTGTTGTGTAATGTCATGTTGCCAACTGAGATTAATTAACCTAAGCAATTGAGTAAGAAAATAGACAATTTTCCACCTACTAACAGCAGTTCTTAGTGCATGCATGACCACTGGGTGACTGCAACCGGAATCATGACGTCAACATCTGCATTGTTTACAAGACAAGAGCCTCCAAGCTCCAACGAATTACAAGCAATTTGGCAGGACAATCGAGGCTATGTGTTCTGCGAATGTACTTTTTGAGTTATTACAACAATAGCAGAGTTTGCCCACAGGACAAATGTCAAGTCCCTTCTATCCTAAAAAAGGAGGAGTGACACAGTGCCAGCTAAAGGACAACCAAGTGAAATAAAACACGGAGAGGAGAGATAGATCTGATTACTAAATTAGTAAATGGGATAGCTACGTTTCACATGTGATGATGGTACGCACAAGGCTCACAGTGATGACATGCTAATGTCTCATTTGTCCAATATATGGAACACCAGACCTGCTACATTGTTATCCACGAAAGTAGCAAGAAAATGTTACCTTAGCTGACACAGAACAAGCATCCAAGTTTCACAAGTACTTCCTACACTATGTATCATGCAACAGTCAATATAATGGTACTCTATCTGTCCTCTAGATCACATATTCCAGTTCCTGTACAGGGGTCTTCCTATCTAAGTGTTCCCATATGACTGTACCCTATACAACCATATCCCGAATGAAACATTGCTATAACAAATACAATAGTCCATGTCCTTTGTTGGAAAGTATTGAATTTGTTTACACTTGCCTTGTCCCTAGATCCTCTCAAGTGGAACCGAGAACATGTTCAGCAGTGGCTTGCCTCATCTGTTATCAAGTACAACATCAGACACATTGACTACGGCCGATTCCGGATGAACGGACGTGGACTGTGCTTGATGTCAGTGTTGGGATTCGAGGCACGAGTACCGGGTTCAGGCAGCATACTCTACACTGAACTGTGCATCCGAATCCAGCAGACTATGGTTCTGAGAGCAGCAAACATCACTCACTACTAATACGCGTGTTATAATTATAGAAAGATATTAGAACAAAACGGTTACAATAAATGCATGTATGTAGTAGGTATCTGTACTGTCAGTAAGATTATATCATTACTCTAGAGATAACCGTAGATAGTTGCAGATTGATATATGAGATACAGCACCAATCTAGAGTGTTGTATCTAGTGTCTTGCATGGCAGTAGGGACATTACAAACAATAAAAAATTGAAGATATTTTACTTGGTTGTTTGTTGCACAATATAATGGATACATGCAGAATGTCTCAGATGTTCTTAAAACAGGAGTGGATGCACGATTTTAAAGAGGAGATTCTGTTGGATGACAGAATGACCATATGAAATACATATGTAATTTATTAAGAACCGACTGTTTGAATGCACTTGAAATACACTGCATACCATTACTCTATCATGCACCTGTCAGAGTACAAATTTGACAAAATCTTAGTTTACAATTTTAATGTCCTTTTGATGCTGGTTCCTTACACCCTTGAAGCCCTCTGGATCTGTCATCATCTGATATTGTTATCTCAATTAGCTTGTCTAAATTCAAGCTGAAAACTTTTGCATGTCCACCCCTTATGAATGACTGTTGGGCAGAATGAACATTAATTAATTAAAATGGCCTTATTGAGCTTGTTGCCAATATGAAAGCTACAGCATTAGAGTAAGCATGTCTAGATGGCTCTTCTCCAAATTCATCGAAGAGCATCCATGCTATATAGACGTCCACTTATCGCAGCACCCATCACATGACCTATTTCCCAACGTCTCAAATTTATAATTATAAATTAAAACAGTATTTTACAAATTCATTGCAAAAATTTATATATAATAACAAACAAAATACTACATTGACTCATAATTTTTCAAGCCACTCCCTCAGCAGTACACATTCAAACAGTGCAATATGTTTTTCAAGTAATGGATGCTTATTGAATCCTTCTATCACATAAAAGAAGGACACCACATTAAGTGGTGGACTGCTTCTTGAGAACCTCACTCTAAACGGGCTGAATCAAATTCCGGTCTGTCTGTCCTCATGTCGTTACGTTTCTATATATGTTTGTAAGCGTGTGTCACACTAGGGGATTTGTTGAGCCAATCAGCAGTCCTTTTGGCCAGCAACAATGGGTGACGTAACAATCCTGCGAGGTAAGACAGAGAAAGGCCCAGATGTCGTATCCATTTAAGGTCAAACTGTCGTCAAGTTGAGAAGCACCGAGTAAAGTTTAGGTAATAGTTGTACATGTCTGTTACTTTTTTACAGAAAAATCGCAAAACAAACAAATTTATCGTTCTTCATGAAGCCAAGTGAAGGTCCCATGGGACCATGCATGCAACGATCGACCAACATGCATCATCCCCGATCTTCAAGAAAGCAATATGTTTTATCCATGGGTGTAAGTAGAACTGATGATGAACGATTGACGTCGTCTTGCAAGAAAGATTCGTACAAAGCGTTGACGCTGCTTTCTTCTCGATCCAGTCACTTCACAGTATTTCCCTTGCATGCAGCCAGGAGACCTACGAGATCAATGTATAAAGATAACAAGCCCGCTCCGTGCAAGAGTTATGCAGCTGGAGCGAAAGAGTTATGCAGCTGACACACACACACACACACACACACACACACACACACACACACACACACACACACACACACACACAGACACAGACACAGACACACACAGACACAGACACACACACACACACACACACACACACACACACACACACACACACACACACACAATTACAAGTACATACCGTATTTGCCCGTAATAATGCCCATGTCTATATATACGCCATGTGCGACAGGTCAGAACTTTCAGCCCGAAGAGACGCCCATGCCCAACTATATGCCCAGGGTACGCATGCGCAGACAAAACAAAATGGGGTCCACAGAACATTCGTTTCCGTCTGTGTGCGTATGATGAGCTGGTGTCAGTGTTGAGTGAAAGTGCTTACCGCTAGACTCATGTCTTCGTTGCAATTACCGACCCTGATGCTCTTGACGAGCTTCAGGTCGACCACGTGTGTATAGTGTTTAGTTTCTGCGTGTATGCTGATGCTCTGTGAATACCAGTACTTTGATCTTGCAAATGGTTAATTGCAAGCATTTGTGGTATTTCTGTCTTCAAGTATTTACATGATGACTGGCCAAAAGACAGCATTTTGCGACCATGTATATGCCTAGGACCAAAATAATGCCCATGCCCTAGTATACACCCAGACAAAAACTTTTTCTTTTCTATACGCCCAAGGTGTTATTACAGGCGAATACGGTATGCTCGTAGCTCTGAAGCGAGTAGAGCACAGCTTCATTTACTAGTTAGAAAACCCACATCAACATTATACACAGGTGGATAGAAGGGAGAGGTCCTGGGGGTCAGGACCCCTCCTCTTCAATGACAAGCCCACCGTAGCCAAAATATTAAAGGAATCTTGTTTTATAGTGCCGTAGGTCATACAGATTTAGCTGCTATGGGGTGTGGCTAATGATACAACTGGACCACCTCTTTTGAAAAGTTCTGTAATTATTATTACACCACGCCTGACATATACCCTACAAGTACTAATAATCATGCACACAAAGATAAATTAATTAACTAACAACTAATTATAATAAAAATTTACTAACTATTAGTAATATTAGTAGCTAATCTGCCAATGGGGGAGAACGAGATAGTGGGCTACTAGTAGTAATCATATAATTGTCATCCTGCACTATCATTCACTATTTCCCGAATATGTAAGATATACAAACCACTGAAGTTATTGGTTTAATTAATTAATTAAAAATACGCTACAGCACATTCAGATCATAATCTTCCTATTGATCACAGATTTCAAAATCAGTTGTCTAAGTTGCTAACCTCAGCTAGCCTCGACACTAGGCCGTCCTTCTAGCCTCGTACCAAACCCTCTCGTGCCGTCAAGTCCGGTTCCCGTATAACACGACAATGCCGGAGGGGGTCTGGGATCATACCGCCTCCCGTTTATGCTATTAAATGATCAAATTAGCTTGTATGTCACCAAGCTTCAGGCTACTAATAGGATTAGTCTAACAGTTATTCTCATGTGTCACACGAAATGTCTTGCAACAGACTTAACCTTCCATTCGTACTCTACTTGTTTCCTTTCAATGTTGGTATCCTTTCTCTACGCAAGATCTACGTATTTGCCAACTCTCTGGGAGAGAGGACTTCCTCTTCAAGAGACTCTAGAGCGGAAGTCCTAGTCAACACCACATTTGACGGCACACACTCCCAAGCTCCAGATGCTCCCAAATCGTACACGAGCTTCCCGATTCGTATTGTTCTCGTAGCCTAGCACAGTAATAGAGCGGCGCCTAGTGCATCCCTATTCCAAGTTACCTAGACTGCTGATCGAATCACATTGGACCTCATGACACACAGCTTCAGATAATGATGAATCGAACTCAGGATCGTGTGAATGAATCTTTTTCCATGCAGTAAAATGAATCCCTTCCCATGCAGCTACAGGAACGAAATGTAAACAGTAAATGTATGCAATCGGATATCACAGGTACAGTGTAGAATAACTTTGATGGAAGGATAGCTTCATAATTAACTAAGAGCATAAAAGTGTTGACGTTGGTGACGTGGGGTGACAATAGGTAAAGAAAGTAGGCGGTATGATCCCTGACCCTCTCTGGAGTGTTGTCCTGTTATACGGGAACCGGGCAGGACAGCGCGAGAGGGTCTGGTACGAGGCTAGCACAAGTGATGTAGCAATTCTTCTCACACCTAGATAAAAAAAATTAATTAATTTACCTTTACCAGATGACAAGAAGCTCGCACGGTGACCATTTAGAAAGTGGAGACTGGGTACGCTCTTCTGGTGTCGTTCTCTTTGGCATTTATTTTCTACTCTAGACGTCGACTTTCGTAAAAGTGTCTAGCGGCCAATTCAAAATTGCTGCAGCAACATCGATGTGGTTGTCTGCCCATACTCTTTTTGATCTAACGACAACAGAGCCGTTCCGTCGCTACTGCATCTAGAGCCACACTCGTGTCAGTGTTTCAGTATCTGAAATGTCAGCAAACGAACACACACTAACCAAGATAGATGACTGTTCGTGTCAATAGCCGTGTCTCCTGTGGTACAGTACCTTCTGAAAGCTAGCCTGTTGCCAATCAAATGCGATTATACGGGAACGTTAATATTCAACGCTCCCGGATTGTAGACCATCCTCTGGCATTTGCACGATTCTAACAAAAGATCGGATGCGATACCAACAACATCTTCTCAACATTTAATACGGTTTGGCGTCATCGCAAACGTGGCAATTGCCACAACAAAAACGAACAGATGAAAGGGGCGTGACTTACGCCACAGCACTACGCTAACGATAACCAATTATAGAGCTGTAAGCGCCTTACCACGCCCACCTCGGCCTAAGTACGCAGCATGGAATCTTCCGGGTTCGTGACGTTTAGGGACAGTCCCATTTTATCACTTCATGCTATGGAAATAGAACGACTCGACGGTAATACCGTGCAACTGTGCAACTCAACTCAAAGCGCGACCCACCTAGCACACGCAGCGATGGAATTCCACAGCAGAGCGAGAAGTAAGCCACAAACAACTCTCAACATGCACTAGAGTCCGCAACAAATGTCATTCTAATATCTTCCTGACGACGGATCTTCTGTTTTAGAGCCGCTGTATTGGACAACAGAAGACGTTCAAGAGTGGTTGAGAGCAGCGGTGCGCGAGTATGACCTAACTGCCGTGGATCCGTCTGTATTCAAGGTCGACGGCCAACAGCTAGCGCGTATGAGTGTGCAGAGATTTCTTGAACTCGATCCCAACACTGGAGACATTCTGTACGAAGTACTTCGAGTTACTGACGAAGACTGCAGAGTTCTGGGAAGCAACTAAGAGTTAGAGATAAGACGACAGAATGTCTTTATAAGACAGTCTGTAGGAATTTGATTAATTAATTAATTAATTATGTGAAGACACAGCAATCTAGCAAAGTACAGTGGATAGTAGCCTGCAAATGAACAGCAATGGTATGGTGTAGCAACTGAAACACACACTGAAAATAGATTTGATAGATTTTTAACACGACTGCGCATGCGTTTATTATATTACCGATATTTATTGTGAGTAATACCGTAGTAAAGATTACACGCACATGGAATCAGTCTCCTTGTTTGTCGTACTGTACACTCCCTATACTAGACGAGATATATAACTATTACATGAATTAATTAAACACACTACTTCCAGGAGCAAAAGTTATCCGGGCTTTGTCACGTGCGTAAATCACGTGTGTCGCTTTTACTGGTACAATGGCAGCAGCTCCCAAGATTGTACTGCGCTACTTCGACTGTCAAGGCAGGGCGGAGCCGCTTAGAAGAATGCTCGTTGATTCGGGCGTAGAATTTGTCGACGAGAAGGTCCCCATCTCCGAGGAATGGGTGAAGATGAGAGAAGACCCAAACTTTGCCGGCCCGCTCAAGACACTACCCGTCCTGCATTGGGACTCCTTTGTTACACCAGGAACGGAAGCGATCGCCTTATATCTTGCGCACAAATTTGGATACGTTGCCGATGGCAGTCTGGAGACTCTAACAGTGAGTGCAGCTCTCTGCTCTGTTGGTCACTCTGACATTATCAAGCCTGCAGTCAAGTTTCTGTATGAGGGAGGTTCTACCCCAGAGAAAAGCATTGAAGAGGATTTCAAAACAACGTTTGATTTCATTCGATCCAGAGTTGTACCGTTTGAACAGTACCTTTCGAAGGGACCTTATCTTTTGGGTGAAAAACTATCTGCAGCTGACTTCTTTGTCTCTACGGCCTGTGATATTGCTTTTCAAATTTTTGGAGAGAAAATTATGGATGGATGCCCAAAATTGAAGAGCTTTTTGCAACAGATGGCCGAGAGACCACGAATCAAAGAGTACCTGAATTCTGATCGTAAACCGACACAATTTTGTGCTAGTGTCAGGGAGACTGAAATTCTTGAGAAAACGAGGTGTTTACTCTGATGTTTTTAATTAATTTTTGCTGCTGTTTTTCGATTCCTTGTGTTTTGATTTCTCTAGAAATAAATGTAGTTTGTCCCACGTGCAATGACTACGCATGCGCTAGGATAAGACCCGTATATTTCGGCAAAATGTCGGCAAAGGTCGTTCTGCGCTACTTCGACTGCCAGGCTCGAGGTGAACCGCTGAGAATAATGCTGGTCGACTCGGGGATAGATTTCGTCGACGATCGCGTTGGTGGCACGTTCGAAGACAAGAAGAAAGTCTTGCAAGATCCCAACAGAGGCGGCCCGTTCAAGTCGCTACCCATCCTTCACTGGGACTCGTTTATGACCCCTGGTTGTGAAGCAATCGCCTCCTACCTCGGCCACAAGTTGGGCTACGTGGCAGACGGGAGTCTGGAATCCAAGGCTTTGAGCGCGGCTCTCTGTGCCTGTGGATTGGAGGATATCATCAAACCCTCGTTTGAATTTTTATGCCTTGGAGGGTTTTCTACGGCAAAGACCATCGAAGAGGATTTTGCTACGTGTTTTTCGAATCTTCGACAACGAATCGAACCACTTGAACAATTTCTCGGAAAGCAGATGTTCTTCCTTGGTGACAAACTGTGTCCTGGCGATTTCTTTGTATACACGGCGTGTGAGTTTGCGCGGAAGATATTTGGAGAGAAGCTGCTGGAGGGGTGCGATCAGTTGAAGAATTTCCTACAGCGAATGTCCGAGCGTCCACACATCCAACAATATTTGAAATCGGGACGACAGTCACCACTGCTGTGTGGTAGTATTCGAGAAGATGAAGTAGTTCAGAAGACCAGGCACCTTTTGTAGTTTGTTTAAATTATTTGTTGCAACAAATTTGCTGCTGTTGGTAGGGTAGGGTGTTTAGGTGGTCTGCTACTTTGTGTACTATCTGCTCCTCACTGTCTAAAATCTGTGCACTGAATTTTCTTGGTGACTGTTCTCATTGCTTTGTCACTACTATTAGTCAAACAATGCTCTTTAGGATGCTGGGGTAGCATTCTGGGATTAACAACATACCAGCTTGTGGATCAAGTCAGAAGGGCGAACACACATTGTTATTTCACTGTACAGTTCTAGGCCCAATACTGTAATTAACCCAAGGCGCGCATGCGCTAGGGTTACAGTGGTGTGCCTGTAGACGGATGCAGAGTTGCCAACCAGGAATACTGAAAATGCGCGAGATCTCAGATTTTTATCAGTACAGTGACTTATCTGCATATGGGCGTGGCCACAAACGACTAGATACATAAATTTTTACAAACACGAAACTTTAGAGCTCTCCCGTTGAATCTGGATAAGTGCAGGGTATTTGCTAAATCCATTAGCTAATGTTAATTAAGTTAACTAAAGCAACCTCACCTAATTCCGTCTCAAAACAACATCTAACTATCATTCCTGCGTTTTCTGTTATATCTTGCTGTAGCCGTTTTTGCTTTCAGTAGGAGCTCTTTAGTTGGCTCAAACTTCAGAACAGTACCCTGCGTCATAGCTAATTTTGTTATTATAATAGATGCTAGAGTCGTTTCTGCATTCAGCCACGGTCGAGATTCACTCCTGTTCTTCCGAATCATGCTGAAAATCCGTTCTTCTCCAGCATTAGAGTGAGGGATAGTTGCTACCAGCCTGGCAATTTTGCTGAGAAGAGGAAACCATTCCTGTCCATCAGCGTGTTTGGCCCTAACTAGAAATGCCCATACGCTTTCCAGTTTGAAACCATCCTTGCATACATCTTAGGGAAGAAAACTATCACTAAGCCTTTGGTAGTCTAAAAACTCAGATTGTAGGGAATCAATATCTGTGTGACTGAAATTGATTACGCCATTGTACTTTTCAACGAAATAGAGTACAGATGCAAATTTTGCGCTTTGTCTTGTCCTGAAGTCCGTCCACTTGCATGTTGGAAAAGAGCCTCTTCAAACGAAAAACGAGAAGTAAGATATTCGGTTGCAGCACTGAAGAACTTTCGAACACCAGCTAGGAAATTTTCCGTTGAAGAGACGTAATATCTCCTCTTTCTAGCCTTCTGAGCATCTGATTTGTTGCATATTCAACAGAAAGTTCTTTGTCTGGCAGTTGTTCTCTTGACGCTCTGACTGATGAATCTGTACTATCTGTAGCCCAACATATAACACGTGGGCTAATGAATCTTTTCAAGAACGATCTAACTACTTCAAGCATTCGGTCAAAGAGAATATGAATGCAAGGCTCTTCTCTTTGCAACAGCTTGTTTGCTTGTGTGAAGGTAGGCAGAGATGCTTGGAAAAACATAAAGAAAATCTCTGTCATAGGATTTTCAAAGCTTCTACGCAACCTCTGAAACCGTGCATCTCGGCAACTTTCAGACAGAAAATAAGACTTCAAGCCTTCATACTCTAGTAGAATCCTGTTCACGACTTCTTCTAGGCTCAGCCATCTCGTCGATACATATTTCAGTATCTTTCTGTATTCTACAGCACAAAAGGAACAAAAGTCTTGTAGTGAGTTAGTTCTTTTTTGGCTGTTTCGAAACCAGAAAAACAAGTCGGTCGTCATATCTTCAAGATCACAACCAGTCACTTCCATAAAGGCCTTGGTAGCAGCACGAGCTGTATTGTGAATAATATGACATGGACATCCAACGAAGGAAACTGAAGGGTGCAAGGAATGAACCCTGGTCATAATAGAGTTACGACGTCCAACATTAACACTAGCGTTGTCAACGCTGAATGCAACACAATTGCTCCATGGAATATTAAGCCGTTGAATTACCTCATTGATTGATTCAAAAATTATAGCTGCCGTCCCAGCTTCTTTACCATGGTAAGACACATGTCTAGGAGTTGAAAAACATTTTTTCGGGAATCAGGATCAACAAATCGTACAGTCAAAGGATTTAGCTTCTTATCGTCATTTCTGTCGGTAGAACCATCAATGGCAAGAGAGTACGGTTCTTTCTGAATGGCCTTAACAACTTTTTCTCTAATTTCTTCAGCTAGTGCATTGTTTATGATGCATGTCGACTTGGTGCGACTACAAGAATATCCTTTCGCTGTTGGGCTGTCTGAAAAAATACTTCGAACAAGGGGACTTAATGTATCAGCTAGAGACATTGGAACGTTGCGCTGAGCAATCATACACGTCATCTTGACTTCAGCTCTAGTAATCTAAATAGAAAAAATACCATTTATCTATCATCCATCCATCCATCCATCCCATCCCATCCCATCCATGCATTCATAGATACATACAAACATACATACGTATGTATGCAAGTATGTATGTATGTATGTATCTAGACTAACACAGTATTCTTAACCTTATCCTGCAATGCAGAATCAGCTCTGGTTATATTCAGTGACGGTTGAAGAATGGCTCTGTCAGCTTCTGCTGTCTTCTCTGTGTGCCTCTTTCCAGTAACATACCGACGAATGTCTCCTTCTCCCATGTGACCACAGCTAATTGCACATCTGCACACTGTGCAATAGAATTTGTGGACGTCTTTTACCACAGGCTGTATGCATGGCCACTTCTTTGTAAAGTTTTTTTGGAAATTTGCATTTGTATGTTGCAGCACCTGCAAATTTCGCCTAGGGTTACTGTCACAAGCACTAGCATCTTCTACACTGTCTTGTTCTGAAGGTGGCTTTGTTTCCAATTCGTCCTCCTCTGGTTGTTTTTACTCTGTTTGAATCAGAGATAGTCGACCTTCTAGAGCGTTTGGTTCAGCGCTAACTGTGGCATGTGGTATGTTAGTGTTAAGTTGCCTCTGAGTAATTAGATATATATCAGTGTATTACGGAAATACAAGGAGTTTTAACCCTACTAAGCCCGCAGACAACACTAACATTTGACTTTTCTTTGTGTCTCTTAGTAGTTATCCAAGAATCTAACAGTGTTGCCGGTAGTCTCTTTCCCTTACTGCTTTGTAAACCGGTAATGTTAGACTGATTCGAATTCAAGTCACTATCCGAGAGATGTTCAGATCTTCTTGATCTAGGTGTTTCAATTGTTTCGGATCTACTAGTAGAAACTGTTACTTTTTCCTGATACCTCTGACTCCGACTTAGACTAGCAGTTGGTGGACAAGTGCTAAGAAGTTGTCTAGAATCTTCGTCAATATCTGATCAACACATAGTGCGCCATGTGTCAATACGCATTAGACTATAATTAAGTAGCCAGTACTCGCAGAATTAGAATTTCTGCTAGTAACGATAACCAATATAGTTTACGCGTGCAGTAAATAAGTCTCGCGTACTCAGCCCCTCCCTCTTTTGGACTTCCGGACGACGTCAGGAAGTTGGAAGGAAGAGGGAATGGTGCGCGGACTAGTAGTAGGCTCAATATCATTGACAATTTCAGAACTAGACTTGCCTGGGGTGTCTAGATAAAAGACATCTTCATCCTCCTGCTGGGTGTTCGCTGTTGGTCGCTTCCTCGATATCGCGTAGCGTAATATTCCATATATTTGCATACACACGTATCGCGCGCTGTAACATACGGGACTATTTTATGCATCCTCGATTTCCGGACTAAATCAACTATCGC
>CAXXBX010000258.1:0-8856 GCA_964274945.1 Dehalococcoidia bacterium
GAGTGATCCATCTATCAGTGTGAGTGTCAATGATTTACAGCGCTCACCCTTCTCTGATTGCCAGTAGAAGCTTGTAAGGTAGGGGAGGTAACTGTGTAGTGCGCCGCCATTTTCAATGATGACGTCATGAGTTCATTGCAGCACACGTGCAGGTGGTACACTGTATAGCCTTCGGTTGCTGTAACAAAGATGTCGACAGCAAGCGAGAGGTGAGTTTCTCTACTCTACCACTCAAGAAGCCAGATCTCTTGAAGCAATGGCTTGTCAAGTTGCGTTTGAAAGACCCACACGTCCAGACTTATCCAAGTACAGCCGCGTTTGTTCTGAGCACCTTACTCCAGAATGTTTCAAACGTGACCTAAAAGCTGAGCTACCCAGAACAAACACCGTGAGACGTCTCAAGCCAGACGCGTTGCCTACAATCTTTTCTTTCATGGAGTAAAAACCGCAACGTATCACCGGCAGGAAGCGAGCACAAAGAACTGTAATGGCCACGCCTCGCCTTTCTAAACATATATACATTGGGTACTGTACCAAGACGTAACGTATTGTAACATTACGCCTATATGTCCACAAGAAGATGTAGACAGAACTTAAATAGCTACACAAAAAATCTAGATATGAACACAACACTCTGTTATTGTAACAAGCCAGGGCGACAACATTACACATTACAGTCATAACACTAAAGTTTAATTGAACTGCAAACATTCTTGTCTACTGTTACACACTGTGCTTAGGTAGCATGCAAACCAAGTACTGTACTAGTCGATTTTGGTGGAGCATAATTCACTCCAACACTTTCTAAATTTAGTAAATAGACTAAAGCAGTAAATGACCATGTGCTAGGCAGTTGAAGAGATTCTCTTGTGTACATCTAGCAAAATGGCAAAGGAAGATAATGAAGAAGTAGAAGCACCTCAAGAAAATATTTTTGTGCTGGTGTCCCTTAGTCTACTCGTGAGGTAGGAATACAGTATGACCTGGATGACATTCTAGGAAACAGGGTTTTTTTTATACTACCAGGGAATATTTCATTGGCTCTGACTTTAGCAAGAAGCTTGTCTAGTGTAGGATACTCCTTTTGCTCGTACATTTTGTGAACAGTACGACGAATAGCACCTCTGTCAAAATCATCCACGTTGACTGCAAAGCGAGGTACTGTATATCTCTTTCTCTTCTTGGGACTTCTAAAGCTGCCGCCTGTAGCCTTGGATTCTGAGTTGATTTTGGACAGCTGAGTTTTACTAATTCCAGTTGCCATTGAAAGACGGTCAGTAACTTTTGTGAGGCTTATTCTTTGTTTGGAGTTGCATTCCATCTCCATAAACCGTCTGACCTTGTCAATGAGAAACTTCTCTGCGGATGTAATACGTCTACCGTGGTGAGACATGAAGGAACACTATGAACACTTGAAGAAATGGGGTTTGCGTGAGTTCGCAGGGGTAGTTTTATATCTGGCAGAGAGCGAGCGAGGTTCAGTGATTTAACTTCAGTGACCTGCAGGAACAAGTACTGAATATTGTGATGACGTGTAGAAACAAGATAGAAGACTGTATTTTGAGCTGTAAATTGTTGAACTTCTGTCTTGTTGTAATACAATACTACTGCACTGCGTGCAAAAACAAGCTATTGATGTCATAATCATTTAGGAGGTCACAGGCAATTAGTTAAACGTTTCTAAACAAACACAGGTGCTTCATTATATAGTTCCAGATTCACAGTGAACGCGAACAGAGAGTAGGGACATGGTTAGTGTCGGTTACAAGTGTACTTTGTCGGCGTAGTATATACAGGAAACGACTGTCGCGTGGGATCTTCACTAATTAGCGTGCAGTAAGTAGGCGGCAGTCCAATGCATTGCAGTAGAGGCATATGACGCATTACAGCTTCAACTGAGAACCTGTGTACGCGTTCAAAGGCCTATGATGCACTGCAAGTGCCATTTCTGATCTGCCATTTCACCACTACGCTCTCTACCTCATCACTGCAATCTCTTGCTAACTCTTGACAGCGGCCTCAAATCGCAATATCGACAAGTACAGAGGCTTGAACCGCGTCAAAGTCCAATCGAAAGCTCAGTTCCTAGCTAATAACATTAGTATGACACGCGCTGAAGAATTTGATTACATACTTACTCCTGCCCAGAAAGGCGTTACCATACCAGACGTAGTGGTGATGGAAGCGCATCCAGGGCTGCAATCCACACTGAGTCTGGGGTGAGGCTAGCCCTAGACATGTACTTTGGTCCATCGCTCAGTGTTCATATTAGTGATTCTAATCAAAGCCTGCCTGTGCGCGCGTGCGTACGTGTGTGTGTGTGTGTGTGTGTGTGTGTGTGTGTGTGTGTGTGTGTGTGTGTGTGTGTGTGTGTGTGTGCCGTAGCTCAATTGGTTAGAGAGTGCATTTGGAGAATGAAAACACCCGGGATTTTGCAAGGTTGCAGGTTCAAGTCACAGTGATGGCGAGCTATGGCATAATTTCCATAAGCAAGAAACTTACACACAATTGCTTCTTTCGACTCAGGAGTATAAATGAGTACCTGATCATTGACTGGGGTGGACATGACCGCTGGCTTGGCAGTAACATCATGCAGCAGACAGGAACTTGTGGGCTTTGGTGTCCAGTCCCAAAGCTGCGCCATAGTCTGTGCCCCTGGATGACTCTGGCCAAGCTCCAGGTGGATTGTAGAGCTGGCCCTAAGCCTCCACGTAGCGCATGGAGGCTCTGTCTCCAAAGGCAGGAGGAGCTATCTCCGCATCTTAACCTTAAGGTTGACGTCATTCACGGATGACGTGTGGGCTTAACGTTTGTCCATTTTTTGTCCATGTGTGTGTTGTCCAATGATTGGTATAGTTGTTGCTTGTATTTGTGTGAGTACATGTTAATAAGACAAATTATCACATTTATGCAACTATACCTTCCTTTGCAGGAAACACGTTGAAACAACCCGGGCTTTCAGAAACTTCGTTTTGATCGTGCTTTTGTGTTTTCCTTTTCTCCTGATACTGTTCAGCAATGTAAACGATCGAAAGCCGTAAGAGGAGTGATACTAACTTGAATATATATATATATATATATATATATATATATATATATATATATATATATATATATATATATAGACATATATGTATAAGACAATGGTAACATTACAACTCATCATGGTTGGTAATTATTTGGACAGAAAAAAATAATATAAGATGTTATATAGTTAGTTTACTATAAATTACATAACTGTTTCTTATAAAGTTGGCATAACAACGACACCCCTAGGGCACGTTACAAGAAATTGAAAATCTAGACATGCAGTGCATGCGTTAAAATTTTAAAACTGTAAATGGAAATGATAAAAATAACGGTGACAAGCAATTCAATGAGCTGAATGTACTTGACGCAAACTGTTGTAATTATCATAAATCGTTACAGAATGGTGCAGCTAGATCACTTCGTTAATTTACCCTAATCGCTGCTATTGTACCGTCTAGAATTCTCAGACTGCCAAGACATGTTCTTCAAAGTACTCACAAGTGGATACGAGGCCTTCAATCATCCCCACCTCCCAACCGTTCTCTATGGATTTCTGTCGGTTGTGATACAAAGTACCCTCTGTTTTCCTGCCAGTCCAAACACGAGGCCCGCGGTAAAGGGCTTGGCAATGTGATTGCTGTCAATGAAACACACTTTCGTCATCCTATCCTTCAGAGACATTGGAACAGTTGCGCGATCGTTGGCTCATCGGGTCGTTTGCTGAAAACTGAATATGGACGTCACATCGATGATCACGAAATTGTCGCCAGAATCAACTACCCGCCAATAAAGGGATACGAAAAACACGTGGGATCTCGACCTTCCGACATCTTTTTTTTCGGAGACAAAGTAGACAGATGTTTCAACGAAAGTCACCCTGAAGCCAAGCTGATGGTTTTTCCTCTCCCGTATAAGAATAGGCGTAGAGGTGTTTCTTTCGAAAAATGCGAAGCTAACAGGGAATTGCCATTGTATACTATTTCAAATTACATTATGGGGTTCGCAGGAGCGCTAATTTACAACTATACCGTAGCCCACCGTCCTCCCACAATGAAGGCGCGTCAGGTAAGAAAGACAATGCCATCATCAGGTTTTCGGTCGGTTATTTTTACAATGATGATGTGCAAGCACGTTGATGCGTATGGGTTTGGACTGAGTGGAGATAAAGAAGAGCCGGTTCATTACTACGAGAAAAGCACAGACAGTACAAGGTTTCGACAGGCTCACAAACCTAATGTTGAATTGGAGCTCATGAGACATTGGCCAAATACGGCATTGTCCGATTTCTATCCGCCCTTTGGCAAATTACGGGTATTTACATAAATGTTAAACAAATACTAGTAAATGTACGTTTATAGCTGGGGCAACGTATCTGTATATTTCAGAATTCAAATTGTGATGAGAAATAAACTCTATGTCTACAGAACAGATATGTAAAACTAAAAACTATACGGGCTTCTTGTGCACTTCTGTTGGCAGTGCGAAGTTAGAAATGCAAATGAGGTTGACATAGCTACAATTGATGAATTTCTGCAACGTGTGTAATAACCGATGCATAACTGATGCATTACGTCAGTTAATTCCCACTGACCATTTATCTGTGGAGAAAACAACCAAATCAGAATCAGAAATATGGCCATCCGTGATGTCGTCCTTTGTCTTCAATCCTCCAGCAAATTCCATGGCTTTAACTCTATTCCCTAACCACACTGCACAAATAGTACCGAAATGTTCTGATAAGAGCCCTACCGTTGTATGCACGGAAATACGATATATATATATATATATATATATATATATATATATATATATATATATATATATATATATATATAATATATATATATATATCTCTATATATAAAGCTCAAATTGTCTGTCTGTCTGTCTGTCTGTCTGTCTGTCTGTGTGTGTGTGTGTGTGTGTGTGTGTGTGTGTGTGTGTGTGTGCATGTTCGCGTTTGGCGGCCACGTCTTTTGTCCGTTCGCAACCGAAATCGGCACGCACACTCGGCACGCACAGAGGAAGGTTTGCGTAAAAAATAAAAAATAATGCACCGGGTCCCCTCTCGAGGGATCGACCCACGCGTAAAATTTCTCGACGACGCAAATGCTACACATTGCAGTTCATTCGAACACACGCCCGCACCAGTCCCGTGTAGATCCTATGCATCGCCGTCCTTCGCAAAGCTTCGAGCAATCGAATATCTCGCCGACGAAACCTACTCTTCTATCGCTTGCGTTTCTCTCCAAATTCTGATCGCATTTGCACCGAATCCAACCTACACGTTTTCTGCAGCAAGCGCTACACGGGGAGTGTGTCGATTTCTATCGAAACAAGCGCGAAGAACAAGATTCGAATTCATTCAGCATATCCGGGACCTCGCAACAAAGATGCACGTGACGTGTCCAAAGACCTATCTTTACACTACAGTATCTTGCCCGTACGAAGGACGGGCCATGGATTTTAGTATATATATATATATATATATATATATATATATATATATATATATATATATATATGGCTATCTTATTGTACACCACCTTCGTTAGTGGTAGAGAATAAAGATGTTTTATCAAGTCTTCACGCATTTCCAAAAGGGTCAAGTCCTGGTGGTTCACAGTTGAGCGCGCAACATCTGTCGGATGCAATTTGTGGTACCATAGCCCCAGCAGCTCAATCCTGCCTTGACAATCTCACCGTTTTCATGAATAATCTGCTTGCCGGGAAATTACCTACATGTATTGCTCCTTGGCTAGTAGGTGTCCCTCTTACAGCTCCGAAAAAGAAGATTGGTGGGTACAGATCCATTGCAGTTGGTGAAACAATTCGTCGTCTTGCAAGTCGTTTGTGCTGTGCTGCCACTAAACCTCGTCTTGAAGTACTATTACTACCATATGGTCAAATAGGAGTAGCAGTAAAAGGCGGTTTGGAAGCTGCTGTCCACACGGTAAGATCGTTCATTAGTTGCCATTCTTCAGGGAAAGATCTCTGCTGTTTAAAAGTTGACATGAAGAACGCGTTCAATGAATGCAACACACTATCTTTTCTTAATCGTCTACATAAAGAATTGCCTGATATATATCCTTGGGTTTCTTAGTCTTATCATTGCGCTGGAGAATTGCGCTTTGGTACCCACCGTATTCTTTCCAAATCTGGTGTTCAACAAGGTGATCCATTGGGTCCACTGCTATTCAACCTAGTGGTTTTAGAACTCCTAGACGAGATTGGCAACCCAATTTCTGATCTGTGCTTACAAATTTGGTATTTGGACGATGGAGCATTTCTTGGCACAAGATCATCGATTGCTTCACTGCTTGATTCGTTACAATCAACAGGCGCAAAGTATGGCTTACACCTGAACTTGAACAAGTGTGAGGGCTTACACCTGAACTTGAACAAGTGTGAAGTTTTTTGGCCCAGCGGTGACCAAAATTTTCCAGAGATTCCTTCACAAGTCCAACGTGTTATGCAAGAAGAAGGTGGTGCAAATTTATGGGACTCACCCATTTATGGATCTGAACAGTATTATGATGCAGTTTTGCAAATCACATTAGCACCGTAACGAAAGCTCAAAACCATCTCATAGATATTGATAATCCTCAGATTGAATTTCAACTTCTGCGCAGTTGTTTATCTCTTCCTAAGATCAACCATCTTCTTCGCACTGTTCCCCCAAGAAAAGCAACGCAGAAACGCTATCTTTCGATCAATGCTTGCGACATTCACTAGAAATTTTGTCTCACTCGTCGCTTTCAGATGAAACGTGGTGTCAAGCATCCCTGCCAATCACTCTGGGAGGTCTGGGATTACGTGAAGCACAAAGTGTCTGTCCTCTTGCATTTATTGGTAGTTGTAATTCTAGCCGAGATCTAGTCAAACGCCTCCTTTCTACTTCTGCTACTAAAGAATCTTCGGTAGTTCTTTTGGATTGCGAGACGAGTTCCAAAGCAGCCTTTCTTCAGGAATTCGGGAGTCTTACATCAGACACTAATATTGACTCGGTATCTCAACGTTTATTGCAAAACCAAGTGGATACACGGAAGTTTGATTCATTGAAACAGTCTTCAACCACTCGTGACCAAGCTAGACTAAACGCAATATCTGAACCACATGCAGGAGCATGGCTCACAGCCATACCCAACCCAAATCTCGGGCTCGCTATGTCCAGGCATGAGTTCACTTTTGCTCTACGACTTCGGCTGGGTATTTCTCTTTTTCCGTCTCATTCAAACGCTGTACGCTGCCCATGTGGTCAATTGATTGACAAATTTGGTGATCATCTTCTCGGCTGTCGTAAGAATTCGTTGAGATCAAATGCCACGATCCTTTAAGGGACACCATATATAATGCACTGTTGATAGATGACAAAGGGACCTTACTGAACAGAGATTTACGTCACAGAATAACAATCGCCCTGGTGATGTTTACCATCCCAACTTTCTGTTTGGACGTCCTGCTATTTTGACCTTACCATTCGTAACACAGTCCAATTGAAATTTGTTGCCAACAGTGCAAATTCTGCTGGTTCAGCTGCAGCAGCAGATGAACTTGAAAAAGATCGCAAGTACGAAGAAGCAGTCGCTGACAGTGGTGCCTTGTTCTTCCCACTAGCATTGGAAACGTATGGTTGTTGGACTTCTGCTAGTCTGGATACTATTAAAACTATTGCGTCTAAAGTAGTGACTGCGACTAGTATTCCTTTTACACAAGCGTATTCTAATTTAATGCAACAATTGTCTGTTAATTTGTTGAAATTTAATGCTCGCATGATACAAAGTAGATTAATGTAGATGCTGATGTAATTGCTTGGGATTTGCCGGTTTTGTCTGTTAGTAGTTTGTTATAAAATATAACATTATTTCTCTCTCTCTCTCCCTCTCCCCTCCCTCTCCCTCTCCCTCTCCCTCTCCCTCTCCCTCTCCCTCTCCCTCTCCCTCTCCCTCTCCCTCTCCCTCTCCCTCTCTCTCTCTCTCTCCCTCTCTCTCATATATTTGAAATAAATCTTCAACGTAGATACAGAATATGATCTAGAACCATCAAGACGGTCGCTAAGCAAACTACCATACGCTATGTAGACACAAATACAACCTCTACTCTACATCAACACTAACACGCAAGAATTAAACTAATTTACGTAAAATCGATACTGTAATGTCTTGCTTCGATATTGTTTATCGAATTAGGATCTATTGGAGTCTGTCCTATAATTGCTGCAATCTTGTTATGTATCATATCTACATTTCCTTTCTGAAGGCAGACTGCCAATCGACGACGCCAATAGTTTGCAAAGTCACCGTAAGACATGGCCAGTGCTGCTGGCGCGAGACTGGCAGCCTCCTTCAGAGTGTTAACACTCTCAGCACCCCAACAGCCAAATACTTCCAATGCAAAAGGTCGGAACAAGTGCCCTAGGTCTATTGCTGCAGACAAATACTTGGAATTCTTTGAGCGCTCTTTTGAAGATGCAGCATACCCTGAAATTGTTTTGCTCGATCCGATGTTATGCAGTGCCCAGGGATGAGTAACTGTCATGTCCAACAGTAACTTTTTGCCTTGATTATAGTCATAGACAGCGACATCTGGACGCTTCTTTCCTAGGAATTGATTTTGTAGCTCCTTCTTACACCGAAAGCCTAAAGACCTAAACATGTCGTATAAACTGTCCGATAAATGGTCATGGCGGTGTATAGGGCCTCCTCCCCATTTACAAGTCAAGAGATGGTAACCATAGAGATCAACTGAATTGCCGCAATTGGGCGTGCATTTTTGGATGTTGCTCAAGGCTGGCAGGGGGTGCACCAAGCCGCATAAGTGCTGCAGT
>CAXXBX010000259.1:0-10145 GCA_964274945.1 Dehalococcoidia bacterium
CGTGTGCCCGTATGACAATTCCAGGTGCGAGACTAGTATTTTCGCGCCATTATCCGGTTGGAGCAACCAATTATCCGATTATCGCTCTGGCAACTGTGTTTCGTGAATCAGACTCTCACTTTGCGTCCCTGGTTTGTTGTTCAGTACTTGGAGTCACAGTCATAACTTTGTCATACGCAAGCAGACCAGGGGCGTCGCGTGGGCACAAAAAGTGGTGGGGCTCCAGTCCCTCTAGCCCCTATTACGCGACGCCCCTGGGCAGACTGTTGCACCGTGAGAAACGTTAGATAAACTATCACTCTGTACACCGAGGCTCTGTCCACGCGCGTTATTCTTTGTCAGACTTCTTTGTATGAAAATAAGCCAAAAGACATTCTTTCTCTTTCTGACTTTGTCTTGCGCGTAGAGCATCTTTATAATGTACAATAGCACGCATTGCTACGTTTAATGAAGAAAACCTTAAATCGGCGCTACACGAGTCTGGGAGACCGAGGCTAAAGGAACCTCTGCATCACGGCCCGTATATATCGATGAGAGTTTCCACGCAAACCAGAGACAATTTTACGCTCATGGCAAATTTTGCTCTGAGTCTCGATAACTCGTAATTATTACGAAAGAATTTAAACGCAGGAAAATATAATAAATACTAAATTTTGGATTTGCAACTATTTCAAAATCGCGCTGGTCTACTTGTGCACCCTAATCTACAAAGTCTGGCTACGCCACTGGAAGGAGTGAAAACCCTGCAGTATGAAAAATTTAAAATTAATTTGGCTCGGACAGACTGAGCTTAGGTAGGACATTCTTGTGTTACATGTATAATTGCCTCCCTAGTGCAGTCATTTTGCATGTAATTTTTGATAGCCAACTTCAAAGAAAGGCAGCTAAGGTTTTCTCTGGATAAAGCACGCTAGGAGGCACCTAAGTTCATAAAATTAAGTTACACCAAGAGACAAGGTTTACACTATCATATATGCGTACAGGTGAATGGATTGTCCAAAACACGTCCAAACACTAGCACTGGTGCAGTATTTGGTCAGACAAACAACACATTTGGTGGAACATTGTCCTATTTCCTACCGTTATTTTCCACACTGCTTGTAAGAGGAATAATTAATTAAGTTACAACCTCTGACCTTTCCAGATATTTTAACGTGTTTAGGTAAGCTCAAGTACTTTATAAACATTTTCTACAAGCTTTGTGTCAGCCCATACAAACGTACTCTGTGCACTCAGTTCATAGCATTACTAATTTATCAACTCTATACAATGTACACCTGTACCCAAATCAAGCAATACAATCTGATAGCGCGCGCTAAACCTGTACGGATAGTTACACCAAACACAATTAACATGTATTAGTCAATACGTAATACTTATAAATATAAGTCTACTTACAGCAATAACAATTAGTCATATGCTAAAGGTTTTCTCAAATGACGGCACTCTGTAGGTGTCAAATCGCTTGTGAGTCATTTCCTTAGACCGAAGTCGAACTGAAATACTGTCCATTGTGGAAGATGCAGTGGCCTCCCCCGGATCCATTATTTCAATATTCTCACTGTTTGCCTAAAAAAGACCAAAATCTTCAAAACCAAAGAATTGTCAATCTCTGTGACTGACGATATCTCAACTGATCTACAACCACTTCCTTGCTAAATTTGTTAATGCTCAAGATGCCCCTCTTGACATCAAAAATGTATGCTTTAAAGTTGTTGTTGCTTCTATGTAACTTTTGTGATTAGATTGATCATAACATGCTCACAATTCAGTGTTTGAAAAAGTGGTCGTCAAGTTGTCATTCAAGGAATAACTGAGTTCATGTGATGACCAATTAAATGCCAGCAAGGTTGCCATTCCTGACGAATAAAGTCACTCAATCTATTGTAGACCCAATAAATTTGAATTACTCAAGTCTGACTGAGTGACACATCTGAATTCCTGGATTTCATTTACTTGCCAGAACAATCAGTATAATTATTTGATATTTATGAAATTCTGAACACTGACAATTGGCTGTGTTTCATTGCTCTGTTCTAAATTTAGGTGACTGTATTGTGAATCCCACAACAAAAACCAAGGAATACAAATTAACTACACAATATCCAGCAGCAAATTTACTATTTACAAAACAGGAACTTTCTAATTCAGACTAGTAAAACCAGTCATTCTCCAGTGCAAATCAAATTCAGCAACTCTGCAGTTCATATAAATAGCCAATAGTTTTGGCAGCTTCCGATCTACTGTACATATCCACATGCATATCGTATATTTTAATTTGTTATATAAATGAATGATCATTGCAGCTAATACACTTCATTGAAAATCAATAGTTGTAATCATTACTAATGTACAAATATTTATATAAGACCAGTCCAAAAATTATTTGTGTTTCCTATTGCCCTATCAATCCCTTCTTGTAAGAAACCAGAAAAAGCTTTCGGTCAATGACATGGTGCCCATGCACAACATTCTTTTTGCATTTGACGTCAAAGATTACAAGTTTAGGTGTGGAAGTCTGGTTTGGCTCTACATACCTTCTCCTACAAAGACTCATCAGATTTAGCGATAATTCGAAGCCAATCTCAGATCTGTACAAAGCAGACATAAAACCGTGTGTTACTTCTGGATCTGGACACAAAGGTGTTAGTTTGCCACCGGGATCTTCCCAACAAGTGAATCTTTAGACAGAGGAAATCTTGACTGTTACGGCATCCACAAATGATCAGCTGGGATCTGGGAAAGATGTGGATGCGAGCGACTCCACAATGTTGGTGGCAGATTTTAGTTGTGGTTACCCGAAGTTTCAGTTACAACCTAGTGACACGTCTCCAGCAAAGAAACAATGCATTGAGCATTCTGCAGCAGCACGTCGGTATACACTCCCAACTCACCAACCTGATATCGGAAATGAATTGTAGTCCACACACCTCACAAACAAACTCACATTTTATATTTAATATTAATTAAAGGGCCAAGTAGAGTTTTAGCCAACCGACAGACTCGTATTCTGTTAATTTGGTGACGAGAAATACATTTTTTGGGCTGGCCTAATCTATTAATTTGATATTTACCTAGATTAAAAATATATACCTGTTACTGTGTATCAGACTTACCAGTTGCAAACTTGCCAATAACAGACGACACACTTCATATGGTTTCTGCTCCACAACAGAAAGTTAGACATAATTCTTTCCAACTAGGTTTACAAAAACACTACCCTCTCTCTTGTCAGCTTGCAAAATGGAACAGGAGAATCGGGAGAGCCTACAGCAACATGAGATTGTCAATAGACTACAACACAGACTTCATTATTGTCAACTGTACACAATAACTCCAACATCTACATGATTCTAACATCCACATTTGTAGATACTGTTACAGCTAAACCTAACACATGGTATTTTACTATATATGTATACTGCTTATTGCATATTTTCTGACAGAAGCTTGTCAGATTTCCAGATCCAGCATCTAATGTAAATGAAAAGCAATGCTGCCAGTGTCCTTACCAGCAATGTTTCCGCTGGATGCTTGCCAAAAACCTAAAATGCCACAAATAGATATCACTGGCAATGCAATGGTAATTCCCCCTCGCAAGTTTGGCTAGCTGTAACACTGTTACAGTGTACCTGTACAGACTACAGCTTCCTCTGATCTTGCAAGCACAGTTGCTACAGCACGCTAAGGATAGCAATTAGCGCAATGCATTGGAGCTCCAAAGCCTACTCTCTTTGCGTGTGGCATCCGTAAGCATCGACCAAACTGATGAATACTGCAAATGTGCAAAGAAGTGGTGCACATTAGTTGACCAAGCTCTGTGAAGTCAAGGTCTTCAATAGTCAAACATTGTTACTTGCCACTCATCATTCAAACAGCAATCAGCTTGCTAACTCAAGTGCAAACACCTGAAAGTGAGGCACGTGACACGATACACAGAAACTAATGCTTTCAGATTTCTATTGCTTTGAATTTTGAATAGCAGTTGTCAACTAGTTACTTGACGGGTCACTGGACTCTTGAAGTCTCTCGTAACTGGTCATACCTCTGAATTCAATAGCTCAATGTCATCTCACCTGTTTCTTGTACTCCGAGTTGCTCCAATTGACATAATATTAGTTCCCCATAGCTGTGAATGTCAAACACATTATAATTTTCCTAAGAAACAAAATTAATGTACAACACCATCAATGCTGTTATGTATGTTTTTGACTACATGTATTATTTGTTAACATGTGCCTTTTAATTAGTAACTACCACGTGACTGCTTCTTGTATCTATTTAGAAAAAATTCAAATGTTGCTAATAATAAAACTATTGTAAACTGTTACTATCAATCAAAATTATTAACATTAACAACAGGCCACCATGTACACACAATTCGCACATAGATAGCAATGGCCAGAAAGCATAATAAGCAATGGAAGTAAAGCCAGATACCAAAGCATTAACAAAAAAAAAGATTTAGTTTAAGCACAGCAACCTCAGGTCTAGGCTTGAGAGCCCAGCCGGTCATCTCCCCCCCCCCCCCCCCCGCGGCAGAGAAAGACCGGCTGGAGACATTCGCCACTCAAAGGAAACCGCTGCCTCTCTATCCTCCAATCAGGATTTTACATGTTTGGCTAGTGTTTGTGCGTGCACGTGTATTTACGATAACTGCTGATAGCAATGCCCGTCGCTATTGGCTCTCTACTAATGCTTTGTAACTGAGTAGTCAATTGCTTTTACCGTCGGATATCACATTTCGTTAGCGTGTGAGCTACAACTGCATGTCCTCTTCTCTTTTGTCTTCCTTTTGTACTTGGAGAACTAGGCAGCGCATGCAAAACAACTTCTAGTCCCTTAGGGTGTCGTACATTGCATGCATTGAACGAGTAGACCATCTATAAAGTGTAGTATTTGCACTCAACGCAGGACAACGTGCAGGGCAACGTGCAGAGCTATGATTCGTGTACGACCTTTGGTTGGCCTCTGTGGTAAACTTTGAGTCTAGCGCTCTTAGAACGAGAGACAGACAACGAGAAGAGCTGGAAAGAGTTGACATGTTTGTAGACTTGGATGGCACGTGTCGAGACTACACGTACTTGCGTCAGAGGGAAATTACATTAGCAAAGAGCCAATAGCGACGTGCATCCCTATCGAGGATGCAAACATTGAACGGCACTCTGATTGGAGGATAGAGAGTCGGCGGTTTGTTTGAGTGGCAAATGTCTCCAGCCGGTCTTTCTCCGCCGCGGGGGGAGGGGGGAGATGACCGGCCGGACACTCGAGCCTACCTCAGGTCTAGCAAGCATACTCTTTCACGGCTGATTACAACTGTTGGTACATTACGTATACCCAGAATAATGTGTCGCAATGGCTCTTGCCTATCAGTTCAGTTCATGTAGAGTCCCATGCGACTTTCTGACTTCAATTAACATTCATTCCCTTGACATCCATTTAATAAATTAATAAACAAATAAAATACAGCATAACAATAAAATAATATTCCTGCACTTACATATACAAAGTTTAACACAGACAGGATATACCTCTCTAGCAAGTATTGGTGCAATCATTTCCTCCCAATTTCTAACACGCTTTGACAACTCAGTTTCTTGAGCATACTGCTGTGCTACCAATAATTGAAGTTGCTGTAACAAGAACGGCAACAGGTAAGAAATATAAACATGAAAATTGAATCACAACAGTAACATTCAGCAAGAACATTTTTTGTTCTAATAAAATAATGGTAAACAATATGTCAGTGCAAATTAGCCTCTTCAATATTTGGCACACACACACACACACACACACACACACACACACACACACACACACACACACACACACACACACACACACACACACACACACATGCACACACAATCAAACGATGCAAACAAATCAAGAACAAGCAAACTCACCAACGTCACTACTGTATATTAAAAAAGCACACTTCCAACACCTTACCACATGCTTCTTTACTAGATCTTCATAATCCTGCACAATAGCAGATTTTGAGACATGCAATGGTTCAATTGGCTCTCCTCCAGCTTCATAGCCCGCAAAACTACCAGCATCATCTCCACCGTCCCAACCACATTCATCACAATCTGAAACACACAATAACACTAAGCAATGAAACCAGGTAACAAGACAGATTATAAAGTTATGAACAGCATTATGTGAAAGTACATGACCAAGTCACAAACTAGAGTCGAGTCAACGCAACATAGGAATTTAAACAACAAATAATTACTGCACTCTGGCCTTGTAAATGCATATCAAAACTTCCAATCAGAGAATCCTGTATACAGTGTATATGACCTGTCACCATCATTATTCGAGCAATAAACCAAGCCACTGTATACTGTTAAACAGTTTGCTTTCCACAGTCATAAAGCACATTGTCAGCAAGGCCAAGTACACCAAACATGTACAGGTGCGCGTGCACACACACAAATTTATAAATCATGTAACCTTCATTCTCCTGTTCTTTAGCATCTTCCTGTTCTGTCATATGTTCAGATGGAAAAAACTGCTGCCAGTCACCCAAAAGTCGAGTCTGTATCAATCACAAAATTTTAATGTTTAGATACTATAACAGACAATGACAATAGTGCAAGATAGCAAACATTTATAGAATGTGCTGAAATTGTGTGTGTGTGTGTGTGTGTGTGTGTGTGTGTGTGTGTGTGTGTGTGTGTGTGTGTGTGTGTGTGTGTGTGTGTGTGTGTGTGTACTGAAAATTCACACATGCTGCAGCAGTTACACTACACCAATAGAAACTAAACTGTTCTATTGCACTGCCATAACAGAATCACATCCTATCATCTCAATACAAACTTTGCCAATACATGCACATACAGAGATAGACAAGAGAGCAACCTAGAATGAGAGCAAAGACACTATATTCTTACCAGCATTCGTTTCTCCTTTCTCTGCCTTTGATCTCGTCTCTTCTGTTCAAACCAAAATAAATCTTGAAACTCTGTTGCAGACGACATCATTACAATAGTTCCTCTAACCAATCTAGCATGTGTCTCACTCCATGTGACCAATTGTAGTTTCTACTGCAGCACAATTAAGAATGAAACTGGTCACATAAAGTGAGACACTTGCCTGAGACTCGTTCAAAGTACTAATTATGTACATTTCAGTCCTACAACCAAGATTTCATAATCGCTGAGCACAAACAAAAATGTGGTGATGACTAAAGTTTGATATCCAAAATGGCATAATTAATAGATAAATAAAATCACACAATAACTAGCATACATGAAAATCCTTTATTGTAATATAACAAGAGATACAATACAACAAGCGTCTACAAAACTGGCAGTACTACCGTTTAAGATGAACATTGGCGGGAATTTATTTTGGCGGTTGAACATTGTTGTTGGATGCCGTATATGTTTGATATTCCCCGTCTACTACATTTGTTCGTCGCCATCACATTTGAATGTATAACTAGTCTCCAATTACTGTCTAGTGATAAAGAATTGCTGTGTTGGTGCAAAAAACATGTCATGTGTGACTCCACCTGATACTTCAATTGCTTCAATAAGGTAGACACAATAAACGGTGCAAGCAGGGGTTACCATCTTGTGGCCACATCACCAAGATGCCTGATCACATAGGTGATGAGGTCAAGATACGTATCCCGGTGGCAAATAAATGGTGGATTATATATTGGTGCTCACTGAAAAATATGCCAATCTGCACTATTTCATCTTAAAGGAAACAACAGAATTAGAAACTCCTGAAATATGGTCAGTCCTGTCTACACAAAATACATCTAGTGGCATGCAACAGTTAGAATAATAAGTTAGAGCAATCAGCAGTGTTTTAATTCGTTGTAATCAGAACTGAAAAAACCATCTACACACAAACATGTGTGGCTTAAACATTTTAACATATCTCACCAATAAATGCTGGAGCTTTCAAGAAATTCTTTGGTAGACGTGATTCAGAGGAATAGACTAGACACAGATCACACTGAAAACTAAAATTTGGGACATGATATGTCATGTACATGTCTTTCGACAAAATTCCCAAAGAGAGTCGAGAGGTGGTTGTTTGCTGACTGGATCTTTCCGCTTCCTTTTCTTTCCTTTTGCAGTCATTGGCGCATCTACAAGGTGTGGAGGAATGCGATAGGGTTTGCCTAAACATAACCACACTGATAACACTTCATCATTACTGTAGCGCTTCACAAGTACTATTGCTGTGTTCAAACTGTTATTAGTGCTTATGTCACTGAAATTACCAATAGCATTAAAACTAATGTAAGATGCATAGTGTAGTCTTGCATAGCATGACTCCCTAGTCTTAGTCCCTTCAAGCAAAACAGCAAGCACATACGCTGCAAAGAAAACTTCTTTAACTTGTGTCTATCCGAAAACTACTGACATAAAAAATCCAAGATCTCTTGCACTAACGCCTAATGAGGAAAGACACAAACTCCATACAATACAACGTCTTACCCACGAAACACTACAAGAAGAAACTGAACACCATTTGCAAAGACTAACAAAACATATGACTCAGTCAATGCCATAAATCTAAATATGAACATGAATATGGATGTTGCAGCTTTGCATACCTTTCTTAAATGGTTTCTGAGGATCGCCTGATGGATCATGTGGGTCTAATAGCTGCCAAGGATCCACCTTTGATATACAATAACAATCATGTGATATAAAGTGGCAATAGAAATGATCAGCTCATATCAGTAGAAACCTTATCTGCGACATAATGAAGAGATGATATAGTCTTTCTTTCAGCTCTCTGTCGAGTCTAAAGGCAATAAATTCTATTATACAATCAACAAAAATGAGAGTAACATAAGCCACAAAAAAAAAGAAACAAACTAACTGATAAGTAGACACACAGACAAAGACAGGAAATAAAGAAATGAGTCGTTTCTCTATTTCTTGACTAACGATAAAAAATAACAAAAAATAAAAACATACAAACACAAAGACAGCTGGCACATAAATAAATAAACAAAGGTGTACTTTACAACAATCTGCATAAACGTAGCTACAGATCTTGCCCAAACAACCACCAGCAATAGTACAGATTAAAGTGTTCTTGATGTGAGCTACACTGCAAAGTAAAGTTGTGTACAACTCTACCAAGCTAAGAGGATGCACACCGCATATACACATAAGATTCACACAACTGCCTTGCATGCATCTTTGTTGATGCTTGTATACATTATACACATTCACTACAACATACTACTTGAAAACAGTATTTCACATGTGATGAATCGAAATTCACACACACAAAACCAGATATCAAAAGAGCCGTGCTTTGAAAGCCCCTAAGATTATCTATCCACTTCCATCTTGTCTAGCCACAATAATGCCAAGAAACAGCTCCATAACTAGACTACAACAAGAATGTACTGTACATGTGTAACCACTCTCAACAAGATTAAAATAATAACAATAACAACTAAGTCAACTATGATTGGATAGCAAAATCTGCATCCCAGCCGTAAAGTGCTCATCTGAGTTAAATCCTGGAGAATCAGCTTAGGGACTGTCCGTAAAAAGTGAGAGTTTTTCACTCCGTAAACTTCACATTTGTGGGTAACTTTAAGTTCACTCCGTAGACTCGCATCCAGCTAAAATACTCCTACTGATAAACACAGTTTGCATATAGCTAACCACGTGTCAACCGCACATCAACCACGTGCTAAGAAAATGGCTGTCCAGCTGACATTGTTTGGGCCTCCTCCTCTTGGCAAGGGACGTTTCTTTAGAGGGTTAGCCAATCCTGCTAGAGACGCTGTATATTATGCAGTTATTGAAGCGTTTTGGACACTGCAACAGGACTTCCTTTTTCATGGAAGCACAGCGGAAGTGAACTGTAACTTATTCAAAGGACGCGGAAGCGAGAGCTCAGCTGACCTGATCCCATACAATCAAGAGAGACGATTGGCAGCAGTTGGTTTACAATAACTGGGAAGGAACGAAGCGAAAACACAGTTGTAGGAGATGCTGACTTTGAAAGTCCAAATGAAGCACACCCTATTTCAAGTATTATATTGCACTTTAGTGATCTGCTGCATTTAATAAAAGTGCCATATCAAAGCTGATTATTGGGCACCTGTTGACGGTCAAGTGCTGTCAATGATATATTTAAATAGA
>CAXXBX010000260.1:0-16022 GCA_964274945.1 Dehalococcoidia bacterium
GGGGTACAATTTCCCCCAACTTGACGATCAACAACTGCAAAAAAATTTTTGAAAAAATATTTGAATTTTTTTATTCCAGTATGAGTGTTCTATAGATGTGTATAAGTACTGTCTGTTGCCTAAAAGGAGTGTTCGAGGAATGCCTACTGAAAGCTCACTATATACTCCGATGTCCTTTTATGCCCCGCCCCCCAACTTGGGAGTCGCTCTGCCACCCCTGAAATGGGTTGATACTATACAGTGCGACGTGTTATCTCTTAAATTTGACCTGCCGTTGGCACTTATATTAATCATCCTTCTTGATGCTTCTTTTGCAATGCCAAACCCATTGTGGTTATGGCAGAATTCAGGTGTGTGTGTGTGTGTGTGTGTGTGTGTGTGTGTGTGTGTGTGTGTGTGTGTGTGTGTGTGTGTATGTGATTTCTTTAATTTTCTGATGATGTCAACACTTTAGAATTACCTTTGCAATATAGCCACATAACCTTGTGTCAACAATACTGACACTGTGCATGCTACATATCTACTCCTACCCAGTCCTCTTCTCGTGTGCTCGTATATTCACATGTTCAACCACATACTGGCATCACACTCTCACAAGAAGAGTAATCTGAGACAGCTTATTAAAGTGTGTAGTTACTAATCAAGTAATGAAATAAATGATCACGTGACATAATGTTCTCGTGAGAGTGTAATGCCAGCACGTGGTCGAGCACGTGGGCACATAAGAAGAGGACCGGGTAAGTTAAACAGTCTACATGCTAACATGTTTATAAGAGGATCACATGCCTCAGACATCAGTATGATGAAACCACCATTCTATGATAGAAAGAGATACTAAAAGGTAGAGGTAAGGTATGATCAGATCACATCTGTGCAATCAAGTTCATTAACGTTGGGTGCATGCTGTCCAATCTCACTTACACTACTAGTAACATCAATACTCTTTGTCCTCCTTCTCATATCAGTAGATATCAATATAGTTCTCATTCAGTACGTTAGCTGCCGCTTGTTAGTGCATATCACCCAATGTATCAGCATAGAATCTGTTCGCTTCCTCCTTTCCAGTCCACCCGGCTGCTCTAAATTCCAAAAGCTCCAATAGCAGACACCGAGCACGATTCGATGTGCTCGACGCCAGAATTTTGTCTCTCACTAGTTTGATCAACTGGACGTCTTGCTCGGACGACGACTGAGCTATAGCCGACCCGACGTTACGAAGTAAGTCACAAACACAGTCGATCTCGTCGTCACTGATGTCATCACCACTTAGAATATCACTAAAACACACCGACAACGGACCCGAGAGCGCTCTGATTGGTTGACCTCCGGCTTTCAAATATTTGAATAGATAGCTGAGAAAGGAGATCATACACAGCCAGACTTCGACCGACCGCAATCTCAGTTCCTTTCTCTGGTTGTACTGAGACTGGCTGTGACTAAGAAGCGCATTTCGAAACGGTTTGCCAATAAGGTTGTCACCGTCGGAGCTCAGAGTGGAGCTCAGAATGGCGAGCGGCTCTGCTCGCTCGCGGTTGTCGTACACGGCTTCGAAAATCGTCTGAACGAGCTGCTCGTTGGTACCACTACCTCTCGTAAATGAAACACACTGAATAAAAGACACGGATGCATGAGAATGCAATAACTGTAAAAACGGTCACGTTTGCATTGCATTCGTATTGCATTGCTAGATGCCAAGTTACAGCTTCACAGTATAAGATGCTAATATACAGACTTTACTAAGTACAGTGAAACCTGCGAATTACGACCACCTAAGGGACTGTCCTCAGCCCTTACTTCTCAGGTGGTCGCAACTGCAAAAGCGGCATTCGTACATGTAGACCAATCCATGTACATCAATTTCTTGTATGCAACATAATGACAATCCGAATATGTGTTGTATTAATTAATAATAATAAAGTATATCAAAATGCTGCCAACTTGAGTTTTTCCAATGCCAAAATCCTTAGCCAAGTCCCATTGACTATGGATTTGGAGGTTTATTTCAATAACGTCGATATTCTTCCTAAGACGCAAATTCATTCCTTTCTTCGACACGATGCAATCTGACGTTTACAAAAGCTTGTACATGATGATGATCATGTGTTTCCTGAAGAGTGCCTGAGTGCACGTGTCACTGTGTCAAAACATACCATTGACAGGGGTATAAAGCATGGCATGGGCTAGACCAGCTATAGCCCCACATCATTTGTAGGCGTGATCATAAGATCTGTGGACTGTTAATACGTGTGAGGACCAAAGCTGTATATACACCACCACTTTTCCAGTCTGGATCTGTCACTGATTCTACCATATCAGTCATTAGAAGCCAATAAAAGTGGGCGTGTCCCATAGCATCACACTACGCCCCTGCTCTTGGGCTACAGAATTGTATCTGATATTCGTAATTCACAGCTTCCTGCTTTCTCAAGGCTCCAAAATGTGTGCAGATGTATTGAGTTTTCAAGGGACTGTCACCGACTACCCATATTTTTAGGTGCCCGCATTTGTGGTGGTCACGAGGCCACACAGGTTCCACTGTAAATACATTTGATTTAATATTAAATAGGAATAACTTAGACTCGAGCCAGTCTCTCCCCGCCTTCGTCATTCCTGGATTGTCAATCCTCGCCGGGGAAACACTGGTTTCAGACCGCCTTCTCCCAGTGCGAAGACTTTGAAGAGGTCATACCTTCTGACAGACAGGGTTACATAAACGGATGCCGGGATCCGTTTAGTGGTTGCTGCTTGTATCATAATATGTTGATTTGTTAGTAAGTGGTATCCAATTCTGGTACAGTTTCATAATGCATACCTTTCCAATTACGGATGTAATCAACGAAGACATCTCATGCATATCTGCTGTCTACCAAAGACTACACTGTACACAAACGGCGACTTGTACTGCGCTCTTCACGCAAACTCACGTCCCTACACGTCGTGGTTTGTATTCTGTGCTTATCAACGGCAGTAACAATACCTAGTAAAGCCGTTTAAGCCAGCCAGCTGCATGCTCAACGACTTCATGATCACGTCTAGTAGACAAAGTATTGCAGAGAATTCACGGCAAAGTTTTGTCGCGATTTCGTGGGAAGTCACATCGAATCCGGATGATCGAGTACTAGCGGATGCGTGCATCGCGAATTTTCATCGCGAATTTTCATCACGAATTTGCGGTTCCACGTGCGACTAACAGCTGCTCGCAGCGGATTCACAGTTATCAGACAGATGCCAATTGCGTCCACGCCACCACTAGTAAAAGAAAGTGTTTAGACTCGAGCCAGTCTCTCCCAACTACCTAGATAATCTGCATGTCATTATGTGACCATGAAACCGTATACATGACGCAAAATTCCTGAGGGCTGTCTGAAACCAGTCTCGCTGCGGTGAGGATTGAACATCCGGGAATGACAAAAGCGTGGCGAGACTGGTCACGAGTCTAGGAATAACTAGAAAATTGTGTTTAGTGAAACAAAATTGCATTTAATGGCATTTCGAGCTATTAGACTACTAAAATGCTAATTAACAGCAATTAATTAATATTAATGAATTAATATTAAATAATTAACTAAACATATGTAATTATGGACTAAATTATAGATGATTCCATCCGTTTACCTTGTGAATAAGGATTGGAGGGAGGGGTTCGCTTTCGGAGGCTCGAATTTTCTGAATCTCTGACACGACGTCAGATAGAGTAGTAGGAGCTCGAGGCAACAACGGACTCGACACCACTGATCCCCTTCCGCGGCCTCTGCCGGATGTCGGTGATGCATCGCTTCCAGATGCAATAGATACGGCCGCCCGACCTCGTCCTGCGCCTCTTCCAGCCATCAAAGAGAAGTTTTTCTGATGCTAGTTTACGTCTAACGTCCGGGACACAGAATAGGTAGAGAGCCCGGATGTGGTTGCTTATTATTTGGCTACGGACAACTGACAAATTCAGAAATTGGATTTGTACAGTATGATTTTTAGTCAACAGGGAACAAAATATCTGTGGACCGTGACCATTGCTAGAGAGCCGGCGGAAGCAAAGTTATTAGTCGGACATAACGCGCGCTAACAAACAAGCCTTATTGCCCGAGGCCCGGATTTATGGGCTAAAGGGTGCAATAATCGTTCGATTGATTTCATGATTAATAATTATATTAAAACATACTTGCAATATTAAGCACTTTTGAGTTCAGAACACAGTTGTGGGTGATTTTATTAATTAAGTCAAAATAAATATTAAATTAATTTATTTACTATTTCTAATAACCGAAAGTAATTGCCGATGAGCTTCTGACAAAGTCGAGATTTTAAGTATTAATTCGACGCTCGCCGGACTTGCCAGACTAGCTCTGTCGTCACTGGTTGATCTGTGGTACCGTGTAGCCTCGGCCTCCCAGACCCGTGTAGCGCCAATTTAAAATCGACGATTTTGAATCGGCGCTACATGGGTCTGGGACGATTTTGAATCGGCGCTACGCGGGTCTGGGAGGCCGAGGCTAGGTATCGTGTGACTGTGACCGATACCGTTGGCTACCATACACTTACAAACAAATTAGTTAGTGAAAACGTTGGACATTGTAATTTTATAATAATTTTTAATATATTCTGTGTAGTTTAATTAAAATTTTCATTATACGCATGCGCTTAACTTTGCCGGTCCTGCCGGGCAATTGCAAACTGTGCCGTCTCTGGTTGACCTGTGGTACCGTGTGACTGTGACCGATACCGATACCGTTGAATAGACACTTACAAACAAAACAACTAATGAAAACGCTGGACACTGTAATTCTAGACTAAATTTTTAAATATCTTTAGTGTAGTTTAAAATTTACGCTATACGCATGCGCTTAATTAACATTGCTAAAGTCTAGATTTTAGATTAATGTCTAGAATCCGTGAGGTTTTCCGCCTTTTCGTGGGTCGCTTGCTGCCGAAATTTTATCGTCTTGATGTTGTAAAATTGCCTGTACAATACTCGTAATCTTGCTCACGGACACTCTGTGCCTTCTCTTTTGCAGTGCAAGGTAGCCCTCGAGTGGAAAAGAAGATTCGACGAAGACTTTATTGGGTAGCATCTGATGATGACACCGTGGACGATTGATAGCTTTTCCGACGCTGTCTTTATAGCCTAGCACATCCCGGATGACTTGTGCTACCCCCGTTGTAATCCTCGATCCCCCGGATGCTCCAATTACCATTTTTGTATTATTTTGACGGTCGAGAATGATGGTCGGAGTCATGGAAGACTGCGGACGCTTACCTGGATGTATGAAGTTTGACTGCGCTGGTGCTAGATTGTACACGTTCGAGTGACCGGGAGTCGAGAAATCGTCCATTTGGTTGTTTAGTAAAATTCCCGTTTGTGGAGACCGCATCTTTGCTCCAAAGTAGTAGTTGATGGTAGACGTGACTGCTACTGCGTCTCCGTTTGGAGCAAGTATGCTAACGTGCGTCGTTCCGTGGTCAAATGTAGAATATTGTCGTACTCGGTAGTGACCACGACTATACGTGCGATTTGGATTAATACGAGCTCTCATTTTGTCTGCTATCTTTGCATTCAACATCGTTTTCATCACCTTTTCGACACGTTTGTAATAGTCGGGGTCGCCAAGTTTGAGTCTCTGCGAATACGCGAATTTCGCCGCTTCTACGAGTTCGTGGTATCCCGACGAGAATCTCGTTTCGTCGCTTTCCGGAAATCCGTCGACGATATTGAGCATTTGAGCGAGAACTGCTCCGCCGGCCGGAGGAGGAACACCGAGAACCACGTGACCGCGATATTGACTAGCCAGTGGTTCTTTGTGTTTGACTCGATACCGGCATAGATCGTCTAAAGTCATGTGACCGCCTCTCTCATTGATGTCGGCTACGAGTTTTTCGGCAATGGCACCGCAGTAGAAAGCATCAACTCCTTGACTAGCTATCGCTTCTAGAGTGCTCGCTAGTGGAGCGTTACGCACGATGTCGTCTTGAACTAGAAGGTGACCGTCTTTTCGCGACAGAAGTGTAGTCATCCCCGGGTCTTTCAAAATTTCTTCTCTGCTAATTGATATAGCGTGCGCCATGTTGGGAGAAATACGAGCCCCGTTTCGCGCATATTGAATTGCGGGAAGAAATAGGTCTTTCCATGGTAGACGACCGTAGTTTTTGTGTGCCGCTTCCATACCCTTGAGTTCTCCCGGTACGGCTACAGCAAGTCCTCCTGTTAGCGACAAATCTGGAGCGTTTACGTACATCGTTACGTTAGCAGCTTCAGGTGCCACCTCTCTTGCGTCAATCGCTTCAGCACTGCGAGTGTCGTCGTCGTAGATGAGAAAAAACGCGCCCCCACCGATACCCGACGAGTGCGGACTGACGACGCCAATGCAAAGAAGCGTCGCAATAGCCGCATCGACCGCTGTGCCGTTCTGGTAACGAAGAATGTTGGAACCGACCTCGCTACATGGTTCCGTGTCGGTTGCTACAGCCGCCATGTCGTACGTAAAGGTGTCGTCTGTAAACAAGACGTTCTTTGCTGCAATGTTGTCTATCTCGAATTAGATTGACGGTTACCTGCATCAAAAATCTCGTCGGCGCTAGCCGGCTGGTTGTCCACTAGGAGAACAAGTAATATAAAAATGACTGGAGTGACGTAGACGGTAGCCATCACTGCACGTGTGCGATGCACTAGCAGAATGGAAGTGGACTCTGTACTGCAAGTTTGGCACCGTGTAGACACTCTCTACGTAATACCATAGCCGCTTGTCTAAAAATTCCGTGCTACGACCTGTCGACCATGATTTTGTGCTCTGTGGTTTGGTTGAAGCTCATCAACGCCTGAAGTGTATGTAGAGCAGGCTCGTAGGGGGAAGTATGTCACAAGTGGTCTGGTCTAGCGCGCGCTAAAGGCTGTGGTCTAGCGATAGTGTCAGCAAGAGCAATATTCCGGCATACTAAAATTTTTAGCTGGTATCTAGTAATGTACGGGTTCTTACTCTCATTTATCACACCGCTATGACTTCAGTTCCCTGGTCAGCGCGTAACTACAACAATCAATTAATTACGTCAAGATACTATATTTTTCTTTCAACTATACATATATTAATTAACTATTTAATTACCTATATTTGCAATAAGAAGTTTCGGGATTTCGTCGACTGTCCGAACAGTAACAGAAGTTACTGTCCTGTACATGTCGTAACAGAAGTTACTTCGTATGGCTGTGAATTAGGTCTCTGGTAAAAGTTTAACCTAGAAAAGAGTGGTTCTGCTATTGCCGGACCAGCCTACGGCCCTGTCATAGAGGCAAGAAGTACCGTACCGTGTGTCTTGTTGTATGCGCTTACGCATGTGGTGTTTGGTAAACCGAGGGCTTACATACGGGTTTCTACGGCTCAGGCAGAACCTCTGCGCAGAGCTATCTCTGCATACGGGTATTGGTGTTGCTTGTCTTCTTGGCGCTGTTTGTTTTTCGTTTGGTATCGTGCGTCTAGAGAATGAGTCAACTCAAGATCGACATACACAACCACATATTACCAGCGACGTGGCCCGATCTTAAAGAGGTTGGCAGTTAGATCAAGTTGAGAGAGAAAACTCTTCGATTGACCTCTTCTGTTCGTATAGAAATACGGATATGGTGGTTGGATACAACTACAACATCATTGTAAGGTGCGATAGTACGATACTTTACTACAAGTTTGCGCGCTAGCTGTTACGTCATCACCTTTGTAGCTACGTGGGGTGTGTCGTGTAGACACACCTGAGCACGAATTCTCAGTTTCAGTAATTCATTTCGAGTTCATTTCGAGTCGATAAAGTCTCACTGTCATATCCATAACGAAACTTTGTCCGTGTCTGGCTAGATAATTGCCTAGTAGGTTCAGCAAGACATAGCGTGCGCTAAGGTGATCCCACTGGGTAGCACGCTATCTCTTCCGCACACAAGGAGTGAAATTTCTGGGTTGGACCTGGTTGCTGTGATGAGTATAGAGCGCAAAAAATACATGTACAGTATAACAAAAATTCTAGGGTTTGCCAACTTTGGTACTGTCTAACAACTGAATCTCCTTTCATACTAGAGGACTCAACCCCAACCCCGAGTGTTTACATGACAATTAATGGATTGGGTTGGGCATTGGGCTCGTGGGCACAGCTCAGTTTCAAATCATGATTGGTCATCTCCCCGAGACACAATTAATTTAGCTCTGCTCATCATTGACAGTTGCACTCGCAGTCACGATTCACCCACACCCAGACCTTGTGCATCTATGACTTATTATCTGGAAATGATAATAGTGGCAGGCGCACGTGTAAATGCAAAACAGGGCTGAGTCCGTGACTAAGGGCCCAGGTTGAGCTCAAACAACATTTAAATGGGTCGCCTGTGTAAACGTGGCTTTACAGTTGGTACTTGCTTTTCAACATATTAATTTGTCGCAGACAGAGTTTATTCAGAAATAGTTTCTGAGACAACAAGAAACAAAGCATTTGAAACAATATGAGTAGATACTGTTGTAGAGACAGTTGTTATACTGGGCGAGGATGGACAATGCCTCAGGCACTGAGAGCCAGTCCGAGTTACTTACAAGTAATCTTTGCGTACTGCATATTTTCTCAGCATAGTTAATATATATACAGATAATTTTTATGTTAATGAGTGGTTTAGATTAATAATTTGGGTAGTTGACATGCCTGGTGATGTTGCCTTACGTATATTTGGATATTTTGTGATTGTGTTATGAAGGGCAAAGCGAAAATGATGAAGGATGGCAAATTGTTTCGAGTGATTGATGAGAACTGCTGGTCACCAGAAGCACGTATTCATGATATGGACAAGACAGGTAAGATGTAGGCTTGAGGATCTAGCCGGTCACTTACTATTTATTATGTTACGCTCAACCAGATCAGTCTGGTTCGTAAGGTCTCTCATAAGCACCGAAAGCAAACGCTGCGTCAGAGATGCATAGACCATCGTGGCTGTGTAGACAGAAGACATGACTTTACGCAGGATCCGACTGAATTATTTTTCGGCTATGAGGCATAAGAAACGGGACTTTCTAAATATCACGAGGCTTGGTGAGTAGGTAGCTACTTAAAACGTATAGGAGTCAACTGACCCTTGTCTACGGACTATTTTTGTGGTGGACTGTCTGACTGGCTGGTGTGTGCCACGCCCCTGCGTGACCCAATGTTGGAGCAGTGTTTCTTTTATGTCGTACGTGGCAACCCCAGGCAATGGACGAACAGCCAATTTGATGTGTGAAGCGTTTATGAAAAGTTTTTACCAGAACAGTGCAGTTCATGTTTGCAGTTGCCAGCTCTTGTTAGAAATTAATAAACCACAGAACTACCTGTCTGCAACTGCCAACCCAAAATCGATTGCTTTCTTGGGCTATGACATTTCTACAGGAACCTAACATTGTGTAACACAAGCGATATTTATGTCCCGCATGTGAAACTCTTGTTGCTGTACTTTGACGAATACGGTCCATACTTTTTATGGACTTTGCAGTCATGCAAAATTATAGTCGCTTTGTAGGATTTTAGATAGATTTTAGAACAGTAGCATCTAAAGGCCTGTCCACACTAGACCAGAATGGATTTGATCGGGATAGCGATCGTCCACACTGGACTTTGAAAACGCTACCTCCTCCTCATTTTCAATATCACGTGACTGATGACCGATGTGTGCGTGTGGTTTCTTTGCTTGTGGAAAGCGCTGATACAGCGACGTCAGGTGATCGAGAACAAAGACGAGTGAGGAGTGTTAGATGTTTCGACTACACGCATAGTGTACTTGAAGGTAACGCCCACTATTAGTAATTGGATTCAACCGATCGCGATCCAGTTGCCAGTGTGGACAGGCCTTTCATTTGTAGTTCTTTGCAACGTTATTACGTGGCTTTCAGAAGGCTCATAGCTGTGGAAGCGACAGTGTAAACACAGCTTCAGCTACTAGTAGTTGTTATTGTTGTTATTGTTGTTGTTATTGTTGTTGTTATTGTTGTTGTTGTTTACATGTAAATTGGCAAAAACAAACAGCTTATGTAGGCCCAAGACTACAGATCAAATGAACATGATGTGAAATATTTGTGACGAATTTGTTTGTTGATTCTTTAGGAGTTACAGTTCAGGCACTTTCGACAGTTCCTGTGATGTTCAGTTATTGGGTATGTGTAAATTGCTGGTACACACACACACACACACACACACACACACACACACACACACACACACACACACACACACACACACACACGCACACACCACCACCACCACCACCACCACCACCACACCGCACACCACACCACACACCACACCACATGTCAGACAATGTTATATGACTATCAGACATGCTATTCTTTGACTTGTAGGCTAAACCAGAAGATACTCTTGACCTCTGTCGGATTCTCAACAACGATCTTGCTCAAACGGTTGTCAAATATCCAACTCGATTTGTTGGTTTGGCAACATTGCCTATGCAGGTAAATTTGCATTTGGATAGGCAGTTGGTGTTTGCCGTATTGACTTGCAGTGCAAGGTTTATCTAACCTCGTTAGATGCAATGCGAAATCATTGAACATCAAGAGAACAGTAGTGACAATCCACATATTGTATTTCCACGACTAGATCCAGGGTTACTATTTTTAAATTATCTCGGAGCATGGGTTACTATTCGAGCATCGGTTATTGTTGCAACCCTCAGCAACAGAGAATATACGGGTACCTACGAGTGTCGGACAATACAGCTCACATACAATAAGGTGGCTCCATTACCACTGAACTTGCATCAAAAAAGTATATTACAAGTGCATTACTTGTATAATACAAGTACATCACAAATAGACAAGCTGCCATATTCCGAACAACTTTGGTGACTATGTGGCTTGCCTCAGAGCTTCAAGACTGCGATGTGCAGATGAAAGTGTGCAGACATTCGTTCAGCACATTGCTGGTTATAGTGACTGATGGTTTATTGTTTGAGCATGGGTTACTAATTTTTTAGTTATTTAAGAACGTGGCTTAATTAGTTTTTGAGTATGGGTTACTACTACTCGCAGAAATACGATACATGAAATAGGCAGGCAGGGAGACAGGCAGGCGACACTTTATGTATGTCCAAAATTCATTGACATTTGAGTGACTCTGTGAGAGTTGCTGCTGTTGTAATAGATGTTGCCCAAACTCTAGTAATTAGTGCATGCTGCTTTGATGCAAGCTAGTAGTAATTTAGTTTTCGTCTTGCAGGCTCCTGAACTTGCTGTCGAAGAGTTGAAACGTTGTGTAAAGGTATAATTCTTATAGATACGTTGTAATAACAATAGATAAATCAATAATGTGCATTTGTATTGACTCTACATTTCTTAGAGTCTTGGATTCCATGGCATACAAATTGGTTCACATATTAACGACTGGAATCTTGATGCTCCTGAACTTCGTCCTATATTTGCTGTGAGTTTCTACAGTGTAACTACATGTGTTTCTAGTCGTATGTCTGGTAGATAGTAGTGTATGTGCTCTTGAAGGCTTGTGAAGAGCTCGATGTGTCTATATTTGTTCATCCGTGGGACATGGAGTTGGGCGGTCGGATGAAAAAGTATTGGCTGCCATGGCTTGTCGGTCAGTATTGCAGATTAATGAAATGAAATATTTAATAACTAATATTGTTTACTTTACTCTCTGTTTAGGGATGCCTGGCGAGACAGCAGCTGCTGTCTGTTGTATGATTTTTGGTGGTGTTTTTGAGCAGTTTCCTAAGCTTAAAGTTTGCTTTGCTCATGGCTGTATGTGTGTAGTTTATGTTGCTGTTGAATGGGTTTTTATTGTGTTTGTGTTGTGTGCAGGTGGTGCATTTCCATACACAGTTGGCCGGGTAGAGCATGGCTTCAATGTGAGGCCAGATCTTTGTGCTACAGAAAATACTGTCAATCCCAGGTGGGAGGATGTGTGCATGTATGCACGTACGTGCAGTGACAGTCATACACACAGACACACTCACAGACACACACACACACACACACACACACACACACACATGCACGCACGCACACACACACACACACACACACACACACACACATGCACGCACGCGCACACACACACACACACACACACACACACACACACACACACACACACCTAAATCTCTTAATTTTTGTGTGTGGATGACATTTGAATGACAGCAGGACATACTGTATTGACACAATTTTTATTTTGTGTCTTTCAGAAGTTACTTGGGACGAATATACAGTGATTCTCTGGTACATGATCCTGAAGCACTCAAGTTATTGGTCAATGTTATTGGAAAGGTAAGAGCATAGATGAACACATTCGTAGCACTTTGTGACCATTAATTAAACTGGATGAGTAGAATTTAGAAATTACTGTCAGTAGCATATTGTTTAATATTGATTAATTAATTAATTAATTGAGTGGTGATGGTGGTTATTATGTGTACCACACACAATATGGTTGTCAACAGGTTCTCATACAGTGTTCTTCAAATTGAGGTCGCCCTTGATTGTAGGCTATTTTCTAATAGAGGTCACACACAGCTGAAAAGATGCATTAGAAATATTGGCTATCATCAAGTAGTGGCTGGAGTTGTAATTAACACTGAACAAGTACTGTGCTAATACCTTGCTAACACACTTGCTCATACATGAGTGTACAACTACGATTGTAAGTACTAGGGTTTGTCTATTTCTATTTCCTTACTTTGATTCACTTATCTTCCGCTAGAGTAGACTTTGTGCTAATCAAGCTGATATGTGGATCCTGACTGTGCATGTCTGCAGTGTTTGTAACCAATCTATGAACCATTAAGGACACACAGCTATAGCAATTCTTGCTAAACATGAAGGCCACAACTTTATTTGAAGAAGTAAAGTTTAGCACTATTGGATCATAATGCTACCCAAAATAGATACAGTATGTTAGCCTCGTCCCCAGACTCACGTGAGCCGGCAGTGTCCGGTTCCTGTATGACACTTTCAGCCTCCCCTCCTGTGTCATATGGGAACCGGACACTGCCAGGCTCACGTGAGTCTGGGGACGAGGCTACAGTATGTCAAGTCACTGTAACTGAGGTATGGTGGCCGAAGAAGGAAATTGTGTAATCATGAGACAATAGCTACCTGGTAGTTTATTTTAGTCTGTGAGTGACACTGCTAGGTATTTAGTTATTGTATGCACAGGGTGGGGCCGGATGTTGTTGTTATTTCTTGAGGGACAATAGAGAGATAATTACTATGGCAAAAGTAGAATAACAACTATACTTTATATACACCCTTATAGAATACTAGTAAGTGATTTGTATCGTATCATGATATATTATTAGGATTTAGGCATCCAGTAGACCTCTTCCTGTTTTTTATTGTTTTTGTTCCTCACTGTTGTCTTGGAACTGAAGAATTAGCAGTAGGTTGACATTGCGTGTTTACTTAAGTTTTCCTGCTCATCATGACCACTTTGCTTTGCTATATATAGCATCTTGTTGCATACTCTTCAATAGTGTAATCCCACAAGGATACTTCCGTATTTCACTTCTTAATTTTATTAATTTAATTGTTATTATGCTGTGTTGCAACCAGACCATATAATGGTGCCTGTTGACCACTGTACCTTATTAAGTATGAACCAAATATTAGGGGTGCCATAGTACACTAACTGACATAATGTGTGGGTGCCTTGTTATTGCACACTGTGAAGTGTATGTATGCACTGCAACTAAACAGATACTGGCATGAATACGAAACATAGAGACAAGATTAATGCAATTGGTAGTACTATTGTATTTTGATAATTAAAGTGCTAGTAATAGAATTTTCTGTTAGTAATGTTAGTTTACATGTACTTGGAAGTTTCTAAGTCCTTACTGTGATTGTACTCTGTCATCGCAAGGTTTACGACTTTTAATGTATTCATTTATGTCCTTGTGCACTTCGAACTCTGTGGAGTCTGGGTGACTATAAGGACAATGAGTATCCTTGAATAGTTGATGTAGCAGTTAAACTATATGTGGGTAGGAAGTAACTGTGGCAATGTTTGATGCACATTTTAATTAACGGAACTGCTGTACTGGCATTCATATTTGTGAGTGATCATACTTTGCTTGCTAAGTCATGTTATACTGCAATGTAGGATAACATCATCCTTGGTTCAGACTACCCATTCCCATTAGGAGAGCATCATCCTGGAAAGCTAATTGAGAGCATGAGCGACTTCGATGAAGAACTGAAAGTCAGTATTTGTCATACATTGTAGTGTATCCTTTAGTATTACTGTTATGGATAAGATTGCTTGTTCATTGCCTAGGACAAGCTGTTGGCTGCCAATGCAGTAAAGTTTCTCAACCTCGATCGTGCCATGTTTGATCCTCTTTTGAATGGTACCAAGACGTTGGACCCTCAGTCTAAACGTGCTCGGATGGACGACGACTAGAACAAGAAGAAATGACATTTCATTAAATTGATTAATCGCGTTTTATATAGAAATCGATATTTGCACAACTTCCGTATTAAAATTAACAGAGTAGGTGCAATAACTTTTGTGATGACCCTTGCAAGACACTCTTACATTCAAAGAAATTATTTCATAATTTAGATATTGTGGCAGGTGTGTCTCATTTGGTGGTGACTCTTTGGTTATGTTAAGTCATTGCCTCCAGTGATTGCCCAAGGCTTCATTCCATTGTGCATGTGTCCCTAGAGCTACACTACAATCTCTAGTGTAGTCATGTCGCAATTGACTAACTCAGAGAATGAGAGAAATCCTAAGCAATCGCGGTTAGCTGTACACTTTACATGTATTACATTGCTAGCGAGGATACAGTAAGATCATTCGCTACATAATAGTATACGGGAACTATTGTTCAGTCCCGTATGTGAATCACATCAGTCATGAGTGTTGTTGTTGACGGCGATGTCAAGCTTCCCGATCTTTACCGGCTGCTTGCTCTTTCAGTCAAAGATGCGACAACTCAATGGCATAAGAAAATCTCAGACTTCGAGGTGTGTGTACGTTTTGCTAATCGTCTGGGAAGACGGAGTCGATTAGCTAGCTGCTATTTACGGTAAATGTGCGCTCGTTCAGCGCGTCTATTGCGCTAGAAGACGAACTCTCGTGCAATCGACCATTTCACGTGGTGAGATGTTCATGAGCGCGACAAGTGCGACTGCTGCGAGATAACTATTTCTCACCTGGTTAGCGGGTGTCGTTCCATCGCGATTTCTCCGTACGCCGATATCAGCAACCTTTCATTTTTGGCAAGACGGTTTTTAGTGTATGTACAATTACTTCAACTCGCAGTTTTTTGTAATGGTTGTCTGTTACCTAGTTTTCCTGCCAAGTTACTAGACATGTAGGCGAGGTCAGGCGATTTCCGGGAAACGTGAAACCGTGATATAAACGTGTAATAAATATGCTGCATGCTTTTTTGCTGCCGACTGCACTTCTTGACGTGCAATCCGTGTTGGTAGGTGCTTGTTGCTATGATCTAGACCATGCTGTGTCGGTGGTTTGACTGGTTTCCGGTCACGTGGCCACGCCTAGGTTTACTCTGCGTTACCTCTCTTCCAGGAATCGATGCGAGCGCAGCCGTTGCCTGCTGACGACGTGAAGGCCATTCTTCAATCTGCCGCTGACGTGCTAAAGAAGGAGCCCAATCTGTTGGAGATAGAAGCTCCTGTAACGGTAATTACAAGCTGGAAGTTATTATCAACACACTCCAGTTAAACTTACCTATCAGTGGTTTTTGTGGTCTCTGCAAGCTTTTAGGATTATTCTAATTTGTTGCAACTGTATTTTTGTTTCATTGTGTGTATTTGTATGAATTCCTTTTCCCATTTTTCTCTTCATTATGTTCATGCCATTCGTCTTCCCTATGTATCCCCAGTTTCATTCCTTGGCGTTACTTGTGAAATTTTGAATTTAAAAGTGATGGTTTGGGGATTGATTGAATTAGCTAGCTGGCAGTGCGTCATTCCTGTAGCTTTCTCCTTCATATTTTACTCTGTTTTTGTGCATGTAATTTTTCATCTGATATCAGACAC
>CAXXBX010000261.1:0-19928 GCA_964274945.1 Dehalococcoidia bacterium
CGAGGCAAAAGCAATACGCGCGAGCAAGCAGTTTCACGAACATGCGCATAAATCTGGACTGTGCCACTTTAAGGGACACCCTTACTAGCTCCCTTGCTGCATAACAACATCATGTTGCAATGAAAGATGATTTAGCATAGACAAAATACTATAGTCCATTCCAGAATTAGAGGCAGTCGAGGTTTTCCCTTGGATAGATCATGCTAGGAGGCACGTAGGCTCATGAAACCATTGGAAAGCCCATCACGTGCCGGTTCCGCCTATGGTATTTGCAAAGCTATGTCCATAACGTCTACCCGCAATGATAATATTTAGCCTACATGGTTGCTGTAATGAGCTACGATGGGCGGTTGTAAGCCGAGACAGGAAGTTAATTAATGCGCACGTGAGCAAGCAACAGCTTTGCAAAACTTGTTAGCGAGCCGTCACGGTGACTGTCTGTAGTTGATTCCTTGTCCCTCTTCACTTTGAATAAAGTATTCAATGTAAACAAAATGTACTTGCAGTTGATACGACCATGGGAAAATTGGTCAGGAACACGCCTATGACACACCCATTATTCATGACGGCCTCCAAGGACTGTTGCTCACCGAATGTTCTGTCCTTCGTATCAACTGGAGCTTCTTCCAACATTACGCTCACAGACTCACCAGAGATCAGTCCTCATATGGTGTTTGATCTCTCCTTGGGAAAATGCATCTGTGCACGTTAAGCAGGAACATGAGTAATTGAGAATTTGTAAGACATCGAGGAACTTTATCGATTGGTTTGCTGGCTGGCTATGCTGATGAGAGGTTTGTTGTCTGTGAAATCCTCAATCGACCTTTCTAGAATCTGGTGATAAGCAAAGAATACTCCCAATATTGCCATTTACTAGTTGTAAATATCATGTCTCTACATCCGTCAGAGCAGCTAGCGAAAAATATCCCAACCCACAAGGGGACATATCACTACTGATAGCAGGGGGATGGAGATGGAAGGACAAAAATAAGCCGATCTGATCAATGGTTGAGCTATTGCTTCTGGGACAGAGAATGCTTCATGGAGCTGTTGACTGACCAGGAAGTAGTGGTGTTTAGCATAGTGACGAAGTGGCACTGAGGTTTGAGATAGCCGAGGTATAAACTTGCTTGAGATATCTCGTCATGCAATGAAGGACACCCGTTGTAAACTCTGGACATCGCATATCTTGTATAGCCTTCAATTTGTCTTCATTTGGCTGGATTCCTTCCTTACTCAACCGGTGAGTTAGGTAACTGACATGATCTTTCTGAATCTGGCATAACTGAACATAACTGTGTAATTAATTGTACTAACAACTCTTTCTGTCAGTTAATGAACACAAATTTAAACTTCAATTGATTGATTTGCCATTAAATTAATCAATCATACGTAAGACTCCAAATCATCTGAAAACTTGCTCCAATCAGGCATAGAGTGCATCACACTGGCTGATTGGGTAGAAGATTGATGTGAAACAGTGCCTCGACGACTCGGTGTTTGTGAATGGAATGAAGACTGTGGCAAAGACTTTGCCCTTCCTTGGTACGACAGTGGACGACGACTCCCAGAAAATGAACCTTCGGCTGGTCGACTGACAGATATCTGAGGAGTAGGAGGCGCTTTCGAACGCCAATCAAAACTACTAGACTCGTGTGACTCGCGTGCAGATAAAGGAGACTGCAAGATTGGTGACCCAGAAACCAAATCGCTCATTGGTGGCAGTACGTAGTCCCCAGGAGGTGAGAAAGCACTACCCGAGTCCAAACTGCTCACACTGTCTACCTGCTCCACAAGAATAGATGGAAAGACTCCAACACGACCTTCATATTCGCCTTCCCAAAACCCATCATCAACACCGTTGTCATCTTTGCGTAGTAACTTGATGATTGCTCCCTCAGGAAAAGAAAGTTCATCATTGCCGCTTGCCCTGTAAGAGTAGAGAGCTCTCAGCACTCGAATATTGTCTAAACGACAAGAAATGAATGAGTTAGACAGCAAATAAACTCTACACCACAAACACAAGCATATGACATTACCTTGAACTCTTTCATCAGTTAGCGTAGTGTCGGCATCATTTTGAGACTGAAATGTCAAATCTTGAGGTGGCGACTCCTCGGAAACTTCGACGTAGGATTCAGGAAAGAACCCTTCGATTCCTAATGAATTACAACCCTACACGACAACATGCATACAGCATAGCCATATCTGACAACAATAACGTAAGGAACCAATACACACACCTTACACCATCCGAACCCATCATACCAAAGAACCGACACTTCCTCTCCTTCATGAATTGACAGCTCATCCTCCTTAGTTGCTTTGTAGTCATACAAGACGATACCCTTGCGTGGCATGTCAAAATGGCGATTTGAACTTTGATCGTCATCATCGTCATCTAAGCCAGTAAATTGATTTTCGCCAAATGATCCTTCTGGAGAACTTTCAAAGTCGACACTTCCATTTGGTGCTTCGCTTGTCGTCTCAAGAGACAAAAGACTTCCAGACATGTTACTGTCCCCTGCATAAGCATACATACATCTACAACTAACCATTCACTATTACACTCTTGATTGATAATTACAGACCAACATTGAGAAGATTCTCTCGAGAGTCTGAAACACCGGCTGACTTCTTCCACTGATCGACATCCACTAGATGAAATAACTCAAATTAACACCTTAACAATTAAGTGAAGCTACAAGCCTTGCCACCAACCTCCAGCATCTCTCAAAACTACTAATCTAGCTTCTGCTTTCAATTTCTGAATCTGCAATACCAACAAACATCAAAACCACAGATGACCGAGCAATGACCAATGTGTTCAATTACGGTGTGTGTGTCACATACCTCAGCCTTACGAATTGCATTTTGAATATCATCTATTTGTTGATCAACGTCGACTTGAGCATCAGCACTGCCAAACTCAGGAGTCTGTAACCAAACCACATGTGCAGCTAACATATGAGATGAGTATATTCAAGTACCGTTGTGTAAGCAGTGGACACAGTCTGCAAGCCTCGCAATGCTTTGGTCTTCTCACGAATGGTACGAATTTCTTTCGTAATTTTTGTGGCACATTTCCTTGCCTCTTTGTTCAGTATCACATCAGCTTCATATTCCTGCACCAACTGATTTACAGTATCGTCCTTGTGTGGCTCAAATGCAAATCTGTTAAATTCCACCCGCTGTAGATTAGCACGTAAAAATGACTTCAGTTCAAATTCTCGACTAATCTAAACAAAATGCAGAGCAGGGTAATATTCTCAAATTTACTAGATCCCTGCACACACACACACACACACAGACACAGACACAGACACAGACACAGACACACACACACACACACACACACACACACACACACAACCAGGCAGAATTAAATGTCAATAACAGCATCAATTAATCAGCACCACGTAAAATTGCAGTATGTCAAAATTACAAAGACAAAACAGTGACAGTGTCCACTTGGCTACACACTCTGTTAAAGGAGCACTCCGAAGAATTGTGCAGTGTCTAGTGTGCAGCGTAGTACGCTACTGGCTCCTGTCTTCGCTTGCTAATGGGAAATCCATACTAACCAAGTTGGGTATCTGGGCGCTATCTCAGAGCAAACCCGACAGATGTACGTTAATTAAGACTGTTTCATAACTTAAAAACTGACGGGGGGGGGGGGGGCTTTCAAGAATTTTGTACACCAAGAGAAGTGTTTTTGGCACGCAATCAGATCACATGAGCCTTACTGACGCAATCACGTTCCCGGAAAAGGTCTGTGCTGTTTCTGTCACTCCAAACACAGTGGAAACCGTCATGCTACTTTCAGACCATCTAGAGACTGACCTTTTCGTGCGATTTATTTCCGTCTGACAACATTCGAGGAAATCGGGGTTTTGTGAGATTCTTTGGTGTTGAAGGCAATGGACGCTGTCGTCGATTGTGTTCTAACAGTTTACACGGCACTCATCCCTACGCAGGAACACTTTCGCAAACGCCCTCGATCACCGGACCTCGCTATTTCGGTAGCGAAATATGCTGCGCACTAGACGCTGTGCAGTTCTCTGGAGTGTGCCTTTAAGTTCCAGTTTAAAGGTACCGACTATTTTAGGTAAATAGAAGTAGTACCTAGTTCAAGTAAACAAGAGCTACTAAAGTTTGATAACACAACATATTAAAAATTGCTGGCCAACAATAAAGTATTTCAGTGCAAGAAATTGTATATGGGGCATAGATTGCTCTCAATGTAATTGTGAGGCACTAATGATATCAATTAAGTTAAATGTAATGATGCCGCTCGCACAGCCTGTATGTCAGCCCTCAAAGTTCAGTTTTTGCTCCACTAAAGAAATAATTTAGCAGCCAGCAAGGAGCTAGCCCCGTCCTTTCTCCCAGTAGTGAGGAATGGTTGTGGCAACCTAAAAACTGTAGCACTGGTTCCCAAGTACATAATACAGCAGCAATCACCAAGAAATACACAAAATTTAGTGCATTCATACGGATGTGAGGTCCTCAAAATGTCATGATTTGCAGTCACACCATGAAAAGAATCTTCTTTGTTGGTCACTGACTATCCAGTTTTGATATCCACATATGCATATAGGTACTGTGGCGTAATATGTAATGTGGTCTCTTTCCTAAGCTTGCTGCACTAAGCATGTGCAATCCAAACACTTTGTGATTAAATTAAACTAATGTGAGCATGCCCTGACCTCGCTTACCAAAGCAACATAGCTACACAGATTTCACTTCTCTTCGGAAAGCACTTTGCCCTTCTTCACATGTAAGTGTCCCACTATGTGTACCTGTTGTTTAATTAATTATCTCAGCAATTTTGTCTGTGTCTTAGATGGGTAGGGTAATTAGTCTTCCTCTGAGTAAGCAAGTGCACTTAGTTCACAGTGAGCACCAAAATTTTATTGCATTATCTAAAGCTTTCACTGCTGCCATGCCCATTAATCGACACCTGAATACCCAGCTTTGCAATAGTTCTGTCTATTGACCCTTATGCATGCACAACTTATGAACAGCACTAGGAAGGGCTCACTGGCAATTGAAATTGATTTACTTGCCAGAGGACGTGAACATATGTAATTTGTCATAAGTATGACACAAGAGCAACTTGATTGGCTCAGGTGCACACGTGTAACCATGAGTGTGCACCTTTAACTTAAGGTGCAGGGTCATGCTTGGACATGCGCATTGAAAAGGGTGTACTTTTTCAAACACTCAGTAACCGCGAGGACTTAAGACGCTCTAATTTGCACTGAAGGCAAAGCTGACTGAAGTCTCTCCATAGCCTGAATTGGAACAATCAAAACATTGCAGTATGACGTTGCATTAGACCGTGACTCTGGTGACTAAATTCTAAGCTTTTTAGATGTAGTTCTCTGAATTTTTCTTCTAAAACCTCAAACTGAAGTTTCTACACTGCAGTTTCAGTAAATTTCGACAAGCACCCTCGTACTTCGAGCCAGATTGGAGTTCCTTACGCTCTGCACGTGACCAGAACGCACATGTCACATTCCCGTATGTGGCATTTGCCGTAGTCGCGTCTTTCTCTCAGAATAACCGAACGCACTCAGTTCACAGTGAGCACCAAAAATTTGTATCGTTAAAGCTTACACTGCTGCGATGCCCATCAATCGACAGCTAAATAGCCAGTTTTGCAGTAGTTTCGTCTAGTGGCCTTTGTGCATGCGCAAAGAGCATTGGAAAAGCTTACTGGCGATCAAAACTGATTTTCTTGCCAGAACACTTGAACATATGTTACGTACAATAGCTACAATGCAAAAGCTACCTCACTTAAGATCGGCTCAAGTGCGCATGTCCGACCGTGACCCTGCACCTTTAAACATGCCTAAAGTAACTTAACTGCTACATACACTTAGGTGCAATATAAACTGAGTAGTACATGCACCTCACAAAATAACACATGCATAAAGTATATCATTACCACCATTCTCCAGTCATTAATGTGTCAGTGTCTTATCACATTACAGGATTTCCCGCAGACACCTCTACCACCAACCTCAGTATTGTATTAATTAATTCATATCAACACAACTTTTTTCTAATATCTAACGTAATGCAATAGTATTACGAATAATGAGGTAATGATGTAATGCAATGTGTCATTCCCTGCGGGTTACCACCATTCTGAACAGGAGCGTACTTTACTGGACTTGTGGAAAGCTGACTTCTCGTGATCTTCTACACCTCCTTGGCTCCCAGCTTCAAATGTGCAGTACCATCAAGAGATGGTGACTTTTGTTTTACTACCCGGTACGTGGCCGTAACTTCGACAGTAAATGTATGAGCAGAACATTACCATTTTACCATTGCCATGGACTTCCTTCTTCAACCAATCACGATTTGGTGCCTACTGATCAATTACAGAACTTGGCTTCATAGCTACGCTTGTTTGCAATGGCTTTGTGTGGTTCCTGTTCGCTGTCTGTGTACTCTGCTATGGGGTATGATCGCTTGGAATGACATAGATCAAAATCTATTCTTCTCAACTTACGGAACAAAGCGGGAGTCATCAATTCGAGCTATTATATACACGCATGCGTCAATTGCCCTAGTTGCCAAATGTAATACAGAAACAAGTATAGACAAAACTATACTGGTAGGAAAGTGGGTCAGCAGCAATTTTGACAGCCGACTAACATTCTCCATAGTTGACTTTGAGATGATTGGATGGCTCTGCGAGAAACCCTGACATTACCTACCCGGCTCCTATAATCTACTGATTACAAAAACAAGAACACATACATGCACGTTCCTTTTCTCTATCACAGAGGCATATGACAGTGCAATAGAGACAACTCACCATTCCAGCTTGACTGTGCAATCTTTGGTAGCTTTCCAAAGATGAACATGATGCTTTTACTTCCATGTCTGCCATTAGACTAAACCATTCTCGTAATTTTCCAAACAAATCAGCATCCATTGTCTACAACAACAACGCATTACTTACACATATAGTAATACCTCACATTTACGTTAAGGGCATGCCATTATAGCTGAGGTCTAGCAGAAATGCCAAATTGACAACTCTACAAATTCAATGAACAAGCACGTGATTAAATGGCAGAGATACCATTGTCAGCTGAGGTACCCAAATATATTGTTATCGTCTGAAAAGCGGTAATACGCTCCAACAAGACAACCAATAAAGAAGAGCACATACGTAGCAATGTGGAGAAGTTCAAACGATCAAGCAGATTTGACCAAACCACAGGTGCAAGTAAAGCAACACAAATATGCAAGTCATATCAATCCTGTTGACATAAAGCTAGCAGCTATCATTTAAAAAGACTCCACCTTTAGACTGTTTCTAACATAGTACATAAACACATAGAACTACTCTAATTTTAGCTACATAATTCCTCAAGTCGCAACCTGTTGGTATCTGACTGCACAACCTAACTCAAGATAATGGCAGGCTGTTAGGGACCATTCATAAATTAATACACTTACCAAGAAATGAGCCACGCTCATTGGTTGTAGAGATGTCTGTACTAAAAAAGGTACATTTCATAATAAATGGACAATGTCGAAAACACACATTGTGCCATATGCCATTGTTTGAATATGATGTTGAAACAATGGATTATGGAAACTGAAACAAGTAGACATACATGCAGCCTTGGTGCACACTACCTACTATGTACTTACAAATGGCTAAAGTGCACTAGCAAAATCAACCAATGCAGGCGCCCCCATGCATATGGCTTCCCCACCAAGAAAGAAGCAGAAAACTCTACTTGGGTTATAGCCAGGTCAGCTACAAAAGCTTTTAAAGTAGAAGGCTAAGAAGCTACCGTTGCCAAGTCACTAACTGGTCATCAGACTGCTATGATGTGGTGTGATGTTGTCCTTGTGCTCCTGCAGACTAGTAAAACTGTGCAGTTCAAGGTGAGTTCTCATTGTGGTCTTTGTGGAAACAACAGAGGTTCACTAATGCTTGCTGCCCTCAAAGGGCTTAAGAGATTCCAACATGTAAAGCGATGTTTGATTCAGCTCAGAAAGCTTGAGAAAGAAAACTACAAATCCTTGGATGCCTTAACTAACCCTAGAATGAACTATTAAAAGTCTTTACTGTTTGCTATATTATTATAACTATGTCGTGCTCAACCAGATCAGCCTGGTTTGCAAAGTCTATTACAAGTACCGGAAGCAACCCTGCTTCAGAAGTACTTAGACCATCACGGCTGTCTAGAAAGAAGACATGACTTATTATTATTATTCTTATGTGTTGCTATGCCCCTCCATGATGGGCAAGTGGGGCCATCTGGACGGCAACCAACCCGGCAGGTGAGCCCACCAGGGTACATGTTTCTGTGTAGTCCACCCAGCAATCAATGACTAGCCAATTCGATGTAGATTGCAGGCATTACGGTGACGGCAAACTCGATACAGCATGCCTGGTGGATATCAACGACCACCAGGAAAGCACTGAACATCATCGTCAACGGACTGTTCGCCAGACCACAGAAACTCCCCAACGACAGAAACGAGTCATCGTCTCATGGACAAAGCTAGAGAAACATGAGAAAGACAGACAAGTTTCAAAATTTACTGTCGTCACTGGGGTTCGAACCCCCAAACCATGGAGTGATAACCATTGTCACTAACCACTACTATTATTATTATTATTGTCGTGCTCAACCAGATCAGTCTGGTTTGTAAAGTCTATTACAAGTACCGGAAGCAAATACTGCTTCAGAAGTCCTTAAACCATCATGGCTGTCTAGAAAGAAAACATGACTTTACGAAGGCTCCACGTAGACCCCAGAATTATTATGTGTCGCTATGCCCCTCCATAATGGGCAAGTGGGGTCTTTACCCCCATCTGGGCGCCCACCAACCCGGCAGGTGAGCCCAGCAGGGTACATGTTCTGTGTAGTCCACACGGCGATCAATGACTAGCCAATTCGATATAGATTGCAGGCATTACAGTGACCGCGAACATCGGGACAGCACGCCTAGTGGATATCAATGACCACCAGGGAAGCACTGAATGTCATTGTCAACGAACCGTTTGCCAGACCACAGAAACTCCCCAACAACTGAAACGAGTCATAGTCTCATGGATAAAGCTAGAGAAACACAAGAGAGAGACAGACAAATTTTCATAATTTATTGTCATCATTATTATGTGTCGCTATACCCCTCCATAATGGGCAAGCGGGGTCTTTACCCCCATCTGGGCACCCACCAACCCGGCAGGTGAGCCCAGCGGGATACATGTTTCTGTGTAGTCTACACGGCGACCAATGACTACCCAATTCGATGTAGATTGCAGGCATTACAATGACCGCGAACATCGGGACAGCATGCCTAGTGGATTTAAATGACCACCAGGAAAACACTGAACGTCATCGTCAACGGACCATTCGTCAGATCACAGATTATTATTATTATTATTATTATTATTATTATTATTATTATTAATTAAACAGGTAAAAGCCCAAGTTGTGATATGTCACACCTTCATGTAGCCGCGTCATATTCAGGCATAAATCACAGTGTGCAGTTGTTGCATATTAAGCATAGTTTCTCCATTCTATGAATGTCTATCAGTGTATCTAAGTGTGCACAATACTTGCAGTGCTGCTCAACAAGTTCATCCAAAGTTGTTGTACCAATTTGCAATAGGTACTTTCAATTTGGTTTGAATAGTTAACATTTAATGCCCATTTTGGAGTAACGGGTAGCGTCTGGGGTGGAAACGGGTATGTCCATTTCTTGGTAAATGTATAAATTTACAAACAGTCCCTTATTCCCAATGTAGAATCTATTATAACATCAATCTGCTAAACTCAGCCATGAAACAGCATGCCATACATATGAGGTAATATGATACAAACATCCTACTGGTAAGGAAGTCCTAACCTGCATCAGACTTGGTATATCAGTAACATAATATCTCTCCTGATGTGCATTGAGAGCAGAGAGGGACAAAATGTACTCGTTACGAGCTACCACGGAACGCTTTTCACACAGTTGCAGCTTTGATTCTGCTTGGGCAAACTTCTTTTCCAGTTGAGATTTTGACTGGTAGAAACGCATTGTCTTTCTATTCCTCCTGTAACAAATTCAAACATGATCATTGTTTGCTTGTTTCCAGGTACATTTCATAAATAACAAACTCTCACATGTACATACTATCACGAACTATCACAAAAACGTCAAATTCACTTGCAGTGGTTGGACCATGTGTAATTCAGTAAGGCTATATTGTTATATCCTTATATAGTGTGCTTGAGTACTATTCCTAAAACTCGTGCTTCGAATTCAGGAAAGGCTGGTACTCCTGATATCAGGTTGCTATGCCAGTAATACACACCTCCAGGGCTAGTTGCTTCGCAGGAGTTCATACAGGATTTGGGATGTTGTAGGGCGTGAAAATCAATGCACACACAGTTGCGTAGTTACAGTTACAGGTGTGTAGATAGATATTACTGAGTCAGTGAGTGACTTTTGCCTATGTGTCATTCTAAACCAACTTGGTGTTCATTAAACTTAGCCCGGCTTGACTGAAATGACGCCATCAGCGCCTAATCTATGGTAAGGGAATCCCCGGGTTCCTGGATGAGGGTACCATCTGGAACCCTCTGCTTTGAGTGTGACACAATGGTAAAGTCTACAGATACGTGAGCCTATTAACTTCATTGACTGTAGAACTAAATTCAGTACTGTACACACAGGCTAAGCTAACTGTCTGTTAGCAAGGTTTCTCGAGTCATTTCTGATGGCAAACCGCTCAATTGTGACAATGTCCAATGTACAACCATACTAGCCATGACAAAGACACATATACATCTCTCCCAAATAAAATAAAATAAAATATAAGGCCGCACCAAAAAAGTTGTCTGATTGGGGTAACATGCAGCGGAAAAAGACAGGCGGGAGGATTTTTTGTTTTTATTATTATTGTTTTTTGATATCTATGATATGGTTTTACTATCAACGTTTGACAGGTATCGACGCTTAAACTCGGCATGGAACTGCACCTCATCATCTAACTCTGCGTCTTGTTTGGAGGAAGTGTCTGTGGTCGTAGTTCGCACACTATGTACATCGTCCACCAGATCACCTAATCCAAGCTCCTGCAATACCTCACGAAATCTACAGTTCCCAGAAACATGAAGAATCTTGCCATCTCTCAAAACGCATGCTCCCTCGGACACGGATACGCACAAAGCAACAGAGAACATTTTATTTCTTGGTATGTGCATGTGCAAAAATTACCAGCGACCCTGCAAACAGGGGCGGGCGGGTTACCCCAAGCTGACAATTTTTTCGGGTGTGGCCTAATTCCCATAACATCATGAACATGCTTAACCAAAACAGAAACTATACACATACCGATCTTGTGCTTCGGAATAGTTTTTTCTAGCAGCTGATGCAATGCTCTCCAACTCTCTGTATGTTTTCTTAGCCTACAACAACACCGAAATATAAGTGTGCAGAGCTATGTACACATATTGTATTCAATACACAAACACCACTAAACACAGAGTAGCATGATACCTAAATACATACCTTAGTGATACCTTAGTGACTGTAATATTATAGGTCACTGCTATTATTAGTAGATCAAGGTCTATCAAAGAATGAGGAAGCTCAACAAGTCCAGCTCTAAGTCTCATTACCACCTCAACAAACCATTTACAAAACAAGCAAAGCTTCATAAATAGCACATTAAAGCAAGGATGCCTATGAAGAAACAAACTCCCTACAGATACTACATTGTCTAGCAGAATAGACTAGCTAGTGGAATACTACAGACTGTAATCCATTAGTATATCTTAACATCTAATGACATAATGGATAATGACATTGATATTCTATTTGTCTCATATGACATCAAAGGTTGCGCTATTCATTCCAAGGGCAAACTTATTCAAATACAAACATAAGATTACCAGACCATACATTTCTACATACATATACACACCCACTAATAGTACATGCAAGCAGCAAAACATCTGATCATCTAACCTTAGATACATCTCGTAGTGACTGCTGTAGTTCTGCATGCATTCTGCTTGAAAGATCATGGCACTACAATCACAGTTCAACCTCCTACAATTTTGTGTACAACACAATACTTTGCCACACTTGAAGAACCTTCTTGAATTGCTGACTCTTATTCTGCCTCTCAGACTTGACAGGTTCAGCAACCTCTGTTGCCAACCGCTCAGCAATAGACATCTTAGTTTTACACATGGCATCGGTCTCTTCCAAAAATGATCTCCAAACCTCAGATACAGATCTACATAAAATTACACTGTCTCCACTGGCAGGTCATCACTAGCCACTAAGAAGGCTTCGCAATGGTTTTACAGGGAGTTCTATTAAATAAATGTAGCGTGTCATTGGGAAAACAGAGTAAGCAGGAAGCTAACCTGTGGCAAATACACGCATCAAACCAGAAAACCTCTACAACTAAAGCTAAATTTAGATTACCAAAAATTGGAAAAAAAGATAAAGATAACAGTGAATTGCAAACTTGCATGTATGCTACTGTGTAGTACCAATACCTACAGAGCACAAGAGAAGATATAATCACCTATTGCCATTGTGTTCTTCTGCAGGAGACAGTGAGTTGACCTCTCTCTTCTGCAGAAATTGGGACGTCAGCCTCAACATGCTCTAAAACAAAACAGTATGCTACACTTTCCAAGCTTCAACACAGAATAGCATGTTGTCGTTGTCTCCACAAAAGAAACTCTGAAAATACCCTTCTACGTAGTTAGGTAATTAGACCACGTTTAGGCAATGATCGCCACCATCCAAGGCAGTCCGATTGGAAGGCGGGGAGACAGCCAGCCAAGTGACTGCCAGCATAGGATGCCTGACACCTTGTTCTCACGCACTGCAATGAAGTCAGCGAGCGCCCCAGCTTCCCCCAGTACTGTAACACCGTACGACAAATAAGTTTCCGAGAAACCCGACATACGACTACACCACAGACAATCAGTCGCCTCTCTTCGGCCTCTGCCGTCTTTACGTCAACACATGGGCACCATGTTGGCATACAACATAACTATCCGACCGCACGGCTTACCTGAGCATACTCCTTCTCGATGTTCGAGCGTTGCTTTGCGAAATTCCTGCACGATACGATAAGCATTCCATAGTCAAGGTCACATTCCGCAAAATGTCGCAGAAAGGAAGTTCACAGACGTTTACCGAATTTCGTCTAGAAGGTCAAGCTCCAGCTGATTCTTTATTTGAAGACGAGTTGTCTGGTCTCCCTGGGTTGCTCTCAGAGCAGTCAGCGTTTTGCTCTAGAAACATACGATAATTATTAGACAAAAAGCGTACGCGTTGCTGGACATACCCGGCGCAGAGGAAGTTCACGCGACATTGTGACAACCGGCTACAAGACAGAACCCTCGATGATATGGCATCAAGTCAGTGAGCACGCGCAAAGTACAAACTTCCCAGTCCCACCTACTGCACGTGACCTAAACAACAAATAGCTACTATTTGTAGATTTGACATTACGGACTTCCTTTTCAGGCAGTAGACATATTTGTGCACGCGCGGTTACAACACACGTCATGGCCTACTTTGACTTTCCCTCACATGCTCGGTTACATCACAGTGGCGTAGCCGCTGCAGCGAATGCGCTTTGGTGTACGAGGCTATCGGCGCGCCAATTGATTCTGGGTAGTGAACGGACATGTTACAACCGCGTTTTTGACTTAGACGAACTGCTGTCTATTTGCGCATCTTTCGAGCAGTAACCTGCACCGTTTATTGAAAGGGGGCCTCAGTTTTGAGTGTCGTCCGCTGAACGTTGCTCTCTCGGCACAAATCGACTTCAAATAAATTGGACGGCAGGTAAAGTGATTTTTAATTACTACGTTTCGCAGTTAAATAAAAAAATTGCAGTTTTCTTGAAATATTTTTTGGGTGCACGCATCTGCTACGCACATTATTAATTAACTGGATTAAAATTGTGCGTCAATATTTACATTGTGGCGTGCACTGCATACATCAAATTGTGTACTATTTATTGCAAATTTATTTCCTGTGTTCAATTAAATAATATGCAATTAATTAATTACCAATACAATTAGAACAGTGCAAAGTACTCAGGCAATTTAATTCTATTTCACAACTACTCCTACAAAAGATTTATTAATTAACAGTTAGACACTATACAATTAAAATGACAGCATACGATATGTGTGTGTACACAATATTTATTAATTAAGCATTATCTAGTTGGTATAAACACGTGCATGAAATAATCTATGGACACTTCAATACTCATTACAAATCAGATCATTTAATGCAAACCACATAATAATTACTAATGCATGGAATCATTGTAGATGGATGGCGACGACATATTCATAACTCTGCTGGTTGTCACACAGCTACAGTATTATTGAGGTAATGTATGTTTAGAGCTAGCATTGGTTTTAATTAATTAAGTTAATTAATTTAAGTTTAGTTACTTAATTAAGTTGATGGTATCAGTCATTGCGTTGTTGACACTTATAGGTATACGTTATAGGCTACAAGACCGAACCCTCGATGATATGGCATCAAGTCAGTGAGCACGCGCAAAGTACAAACTTCCCAGTCCCACCTACTGCACGTGACCTAAACAACAAATAGCTACAGTACTATTTGTAGATTTGACATTACGGACTTCCTTTTCAGGCAGTAGACATATTTGTGCACGCGCGGTTACAACACACGTCATGGCCTACTTTGACTTTCCCTCACATGCTCGGTTACATCAGTGCAAATTTACACATCGATCTAGTCCAGGAAACAGCAGTTGCAACCAATCTTTTGGCACAGCTTTCTTAATTAACAACGACTTTCTAATTAAAAGGTTAGCAGTGTTACTGTACCTAGCAGCATCAGAGCTATAGCGTAAAACTAAAGTCTAGCTCTAGGCTATGACCTTGTGCCAGAAACTAAAAAAGCTTAGCGATATCGATTTATCTACCATTCTAAATTTTAGTGCAGCTCTCTGACTCAAAGCCCTCTTATTTTAACTTTACTCTCTAGCCATTAGTTAATATTGCAACTCATTTCTCATGAAAGTGTACACGGAGGTGAAGTCTCTAGATCTGATGCATGTAGACCATTGTTGTGTAATTGATAAAAGTAAACGCGTCTTCAGTACTTTTCGTGGTCAAACCAGATCAGTCTGGTTCCTAGGCTCAGTCTCGTTCCTAAGCTCAGTCTCGTTCCTACGGTGTACACTGTCTACACTAAGCACGCGCAAGACGCTGGACGCTGCCACGTGAGTAGATTTTGTAACAAACGTCTCTAGATATCATACATTCTACTCGCAGTGGTGGTTCCAAACATCTGGAAATAAAAAAAAAGGAGTAGTCAGACAACACTGCACAAGCACAAAAGACTTAGTTAAATCAACTACAGTACATGGAAGAAAAAGATCTTAGAGAGAAAAAGACAAAGAGATGAAAAAGTTGATTTTGCCTGCAGCCAATAAGAATGTTTAAATTTAGACAAAAATTTTCAAGACTGTAATGTGTATACCCTATATCTAATGGTAAACGTGAAAAAGTAAATTAATGATGGAATATTACACAATGTAGGTAAGTACAAGTATGATCAGTCCAGTCTGCTTTCCTTTGAGTTTCTTCCATTCTTTATCCTTTTGTCTGCTACAGTTTCTAATTTGCAGTTAAGAAAACGACAAATGGACAAACTACAGCAACAACCTGACACTTACCAAGGACTGATACCAGATCTCACAATCAGGCAGCATCTCAAAAAAACAGGCAGCATCTCACAATCATGCTTCATCACACCATTAGTATTTTAGAAAGGCTGTGTACAAAGTGAATTCAACATGACCAACAATGTTGTCATCCTTTAACTCAATTGCATGATATACAAACGTGTCCAACAACTGCCATGATCTGTTTCAAAGCAGTGTAGGACAAATCGTTTGCCCGGGTTCCCCAGAACAACCAAGAAATATGTCCGAGCAACTGAAACGGCAGGGCAAACTATGATTGCCCCGGGACAACTAAAGGCTACCCTACCTACCAGCTTGACTACTAGAGGTGTACTTTAAAGTAAAAGGACCTTGTACTTTAAAGTAAAGGGACCTTGGTTAGTAAACTTAATTGTAGATAAGTCCGTTTTGCAGACCTACTTGAGCATTTAGGTGTCATGTTAGATGACAGATCAAATATCTGTGGGTCCTTTCCTAATTAATTAAGTGCCAGATTGGGCATGAGGTGTAGTGTCAGGTTGTGCTACTTTGCCCATTTATGCTTGTATTGTAACCAAAAGTGAAACAATTGTAGACAAGCAACCAAAGATCCGGGTTACTGCATTCTTTTTAACTTAATTAATTAAGACAATCTCTGCAAATTCTAAATCATGATGGGCCAAAATTTCAGCTATGTTTCAGAGTCCTTTGTGGTTGATAGTACAGTACTGCTGTTTATCTGTACCCTTCTGATGGCCCTGCAAATCATTTGCCTGTCTGTGTATCACAGGTTGTCTGTTTGTCTGTCTGTCTGTCTGTCTTCATATATTTTTATACATCAAAGCTAATACATGTGAAACTAAAGTAACAGTCTCACAACTACAACAACAGATTATGCAAATACATAGCAAGTAGAATTAAAAAGCTAAAACTTGCAAACTACAAACAAAAGGCTAGACTCTACGGCTAAGTACAAGAAAAGCAAGTCAAAAGAAATGATAACATCAGAATCCAAAGAAGACCAAGAGATGATGACAACAGAATTCTGTCTGTCTGTCTGTCTGTCTGTCTGTCTGTCTGTCAATACATATATTTCTTATACAAAACATTATTACAGTCTATAATACGCTAAAAATCAGCAAGTTCTACTAAGACAAATTGGACCTAAGAGGTCCCTAATTACGACTAAGAGTCATCAGTTGACAATAAGCTAACAGAGTTACTATTGGCAACAACTGAGTCACCACTACACTGGACTAGCTCTGCTCATCATTAGCAGTAACACTCTTGCATTGCATTGCTACATCGCAATTGAGAATCGAGTCGTCCAGTAATTTTTGAACTCGTCTTATCTACACTCAGTTGTCTGTCTGTCTGTCTGCCTATTTGTCTGTCAATGAGTTTTTATACATTAAAGCTAATACGTACATCAATGTTAATACATGTGATAAAATGCAAAAGATTTACGTGCACTGTCCTCTGGTCTGTTTGTTTGTTAGCTGTAGTTTGCCTGTCTGTAAATAGATACATTTCATAAATCAACTATAGCCCATAGCAATAGCGGTCATGGATTTAGTTAATGGGCAACCAGAGTAATGACTGGGCAACTAAAAACTTAAATGCATGGTTGCCTGGGGACAACCTAGAGATGAAACGATTTGTCGTACACTGAAAAGGCACACATAGAAGTAAATACATTCTGCCAAACAAAACATTCAGTTTTTTGACAAAGCAAAGCAAACCTACTCAATCCTAGAGAGAATACTGTCCATATGCAAACTAAAAGAGACTGCTAGGTTCTGCGAGCAAGTGCTTGCAAGACAAGCCTGAGAACGAAATAAAGATGAGGCTTGCAGGAGAAGCACATGCATCCAGTGCTCCATGTTGAATGTGTGCCTGTAAGTTCAGGGGCAGATCCAGGATGGGACATTGGGGGCACGTGCCCCCTGGTAGTATAGACTCTAAGAGATTAACAATTCTTTAATAAACTAACTTGAAGAAGCAAGCCAATATGTTATAAGTGTTAATTTTGTATGCTTTTAATAAATATACAAAGCGACTCTTCATCTACATATTTAGAGTTAGCAAAGCTATGGAAAGTGTTTTAATTACAGAAACCCTAAAAGGATGTCGCAAAGATGTCGAAACTACACACGACAAAGAAGCTGAAGAATTTGTAGTCAGCTTTCAGTCGATATCCGTTCTCCAAGAACATGTGGACGTCAAACAACTAGAAACAATACACCAGCTGCTGAACCTGAGGAATAGTATCAATGGAAATTGACTATACCCTTTTAGACCATTTGTTGACAAAAATGTTGACCGGGTATAAAGAACTGCAGAATCGGGCAGTTGAAGGGCTAAAACTTGTTCCAACTACCATGACATCTCTCCAACGTGAACAAAACTTTACATAAACTTTTGCAATTTGCCAAATAAAGCTTCTTTCAAGCTGAATTGCATCAATGGAACATGTTGTGCATTGATAACAACAAAGAAAAGCCAACAACTATTTCTAAGGCACTCAAGAAGTGTGAAGAAGCATTCTTTAGTAATTACATACTATTTTGAAAATTTGTGCGGCTTGGCCTGTTACTAGCTGCAAGACAGTGAGTGCGAACAAAACATAAGGGTGCTTCACCGGTTAAAACTTATGTCGGATCCACAATGTCACAAGAAAGAATGACTTTCATCACTCTATAGTATATGTTCACAGAGACTCAAAATTAAGTGTGGTTGACATCATCAGTCAATTCGCCAAACGAAAGCCTCAGCTGCCAAACATTCTATTGCAAGTTGAAGGTGACTTTGATGATTCAGCGTTGACTGTGATGAATAGGACAAAATCTAGGTGGTTGGGCACAAAAGTAATATAATTGTGATGTAATAGAATAAAGACAGCTCTCAGTAAGCTCTGATAACCAAACTACAGAGTGTCTAATATTAATTAAAATAGACTACAAGTTTTGTACAACTCCCCCCGCTTAAGCCCCTCTGGATCCACCCCTGAAGACATGAACTCACAACAAACCCTTACTGGTAATTGAACTTACCTGGGTGGTTATGGTTGACTACACAGATTAACCATAAATGTAGCAGATATGATCATGCACACAGCTGAAGATCCTCTCTCGTACATAACAATCTGCACAGTTTCAAAAAATGCCAAGAACATTTCATGTGTTACAGGAGATACTGTTTAAATTAAACAAACAACTTTCATATCACTAGAGCTGAAGCAAATAACTACCTGGTACCTTGTCAATTTTGATATTCTAATTCTAAGAGTAACGTTAATTGACAAAGCAAGACTCAGAACAATTGCAGTGCATGCCAGCATAGTTAACTAAACATATTTCTAGCTAACAAAATTTATTGCTAATTAACTATCAACTCATTTATAATTAATTTATGTAGTAATTGCTAGATTTTCTGTTTAATGAAGGTATTTCTCAACCATCATCTACCTTTCCAATGTTCACAACAGAAACGTTAGCTATTACGACGCAAGGTAGTACAACCAAAGCTGCTACTATGACGCGCAACGCTCGTTCAATGGAATCCATTCTAGCTACAACACAATCTACTTCAAACGACGCTAGTGCACATTCAGCTACTGTAATATCAAGTACAAGCTCCAATGCCCGGCTTCGCCCGGGGGACAACACCCGGGGGACAACACCCGGGTAATAGTTTAATCACACAAATTATTGATTTGCAGACACTGTTTGCTATTAATGACAGACAGACAGTACAGAAAAACACACAAACAGACAGACAGGTCGCTTTTATAGGTAGAGATTACAGCAGAAAGTATCTAAAAATGCGTTTGATGGTTGGAGAGGCAGAGGGGGTGTAGCCAAGTCACGTACAGTTTGTATAGAGAGATCTTTGTAGATTTCCAAACTCTCTGGTCTAGAGTGTTGGTTATCATCCCTGTGCAAAAAAAAGTTGCAATCACAGCACAAACCAATTACACTAACTTATGCCCTTGTCAGTGCAACCCAAGCCAGACCACGTGGAGGTCAGGGCATATACTGGCTCAAAAAATTGGTTGAGACATGCTCAACCTGGAGCTCTCGCTCCGGTGGTATTTGAACGTTATGTACCTGCTTGATGTCTTCAGCATAGGTTTCTTTGAGAAATTGATGCATCACCAGCTGCTGCAGCCGCCAAAACGGTTTACTTTGTCCTG
>CAXXBX010000262.1:0-9788 GCA_964274945.1 Dehalococcoidia bacterium
TATAAGCGTTTATTAGCCGTTAGAGTCTATTTGTCGAGACGATTGCGATGCTTACTGCAACAATTCGTTTGCTTCTGTTGGTAAACTTTCTGCTGGTCAGTAGACTCTATATGTGAATGTCAGTGTCGTTACCAAGTGATGAGCTCTCGTTTCTTATCGCAGAAAAGCGGAGCTTGTGATTGCGATTGCAAGGTAACGCGCATGCACATGCATGCATGCATGCAGTAATATCTAGACTGTGATTGTTCTTTGTCAATATCTCTCCTCGTTGCAGGCTGTAGAGATTGGTCGATCGCCCCAAACGTGTAATGCAGACAATGCTGGTAGCCTGTACTATTCGCCAACCAGCAAACTTCTCACTCTCTGTAATGGTGTCTCATTTACTCACTTTGGGTAATATCATGCACAACTTGATTTGATGTGTTCATCTAATTAAATAACAAATTAATGTTAATACTAATGTTTTAGATCAATGATGTCGACTTACAAGCCGGGAACTTTCCAAAATCCTATTGAATCGTGCTCTGTTTTACGTGGAAACGAAGCTGAAAGTGGAACATACTGGATGAAACCATTAACAAACACACCCATTAGACCATTTCAGGTTTTTATTGCCTATCTTTACTTCACGTTTTGTTTTACACATTTATACATACTAGATCTATTGTGATTTCGATCTGCGTCCCAATGGTTGTGCCCTCGTATGGAAACATTCTTACTATCAGGTTACACCAAACAACAACATGCGCACGTTCAGTACAGTCAACAAGCCATGCATTGATCTCTCTGACGGTTGGTGTAATGTAGCCAAGAAGGACACAATAGAAGGATCAGAGCAAGTGACAGCGGCCTATCATCACGGAACTGTCGTCTACGCCTACAGAGGTGATCGCAACCCTCAACTGGGGAAGGCATCGCAATGGCGAGGTGCTATTCTCAACAATCCAATCAAAATAACAGACCACTGTACAAGCAACAACGGCGTCGCACCGGAGCCAGAAGTTGGAAGCCACGCCTTACCAGGAATATCGTTTGACAAGCACAATCCCGGCGTATACACAGGTAACTGTGACACCGATCGCTATGCGTGGTCACCACCTACAGACTGCCGTTGGCTAAACTGCATTCTACCCACTCAAATATCAACGACTAAATCCCTGACACAAATGACTGTCGCCATCTATCTGTGTTGATTGACGTGGAAGACACTTCAAAGCTGTGAACTAAACAGACTAATTTTTTTGTCCAAATTGCACTTGTCGTGTGTGTAGCTGTGCTTGCTTTATTGTTCTCTATACATGTACTGACAACATAGGAGCCGCAAACAAATATATCAATGCAGCCAAATTTCAGCTTTTTTGCCTAATCAATTGCAAAACGAAACTAATATACATCCAGAAACACTTGGCGCATATTTGATAATGAGATTGGAAAAGCTGCACTTTTAACATTCGATCTCAAAGTTTGGTGTACTGAGCAGACATGTAGTGCAAACAAAAAAGGAATTGTAAAGACATGCCTCAGTGTTGCAATATATTTAATTAACTTGCCCACAAGTCGCCATTATTAGATTTTACCTCTCTTTTAGGCGTTACATAAATGAAGGGTATCTTAGTCAATTAATAATCTCATAAGTCAAAATGCAGTCGGTCTATCAGACCAGAATGTCAATCAAGTCACTAGATATGTCGTAAATTCTCATTGCGTATCATAACTTCTACTGCAGCAAACTTGTCTACTGCGCCATATCAAAAGCCAAGTCTCTTTCAATTGACAAAATTGATGTCAATCAGTTTTTATTAGCAAGCAAAATTAAGGTGTACTGACTGGTCAGATGAGTTACTCTCCTAGACCCCTCGATCCATAGCTATGCCGTTGAGCACGCAATTTATCAAACTATTACATATCTTTGCATTTTCACGTGATGAGGCTAGTTGAAGTCTTCTAATTCACCGAAAGAGTCGAGACGCCTCGTAACGCCCCAGTGGATTGCAGCCACGGATGCACTGCCATGACCATTACGATAAGTATATATATGATCGTTCTGACCATGTCTTCTACTGTTCAGTTTGCAGCTGCGAGGAGAGAAGAGAAGCACAAGTCAAATCTGGAGGACGCCATTGGCGGCTTCGGCCGCAGTGGTAGTTTGCGACGGTCCTTTTTGTGGTCAAGGCTCCCTTTCTTGGAATGAACGCTTTGTTGTGTTTTGGGTGTTTTCTCCTTTTGGTTGTGGCTCTAATTCACTTATTTCTACGCTTTTTCTTCTTTTTCGTCATTCGGTTTCATCAGTTATCGTTTCTGATTTACCAGTTGGCCGCGGTTTTTGACGTTGTCAAAGAATTCTGCAATATCCCTTTTGAGCGGCTGTGCTTTGTCAACGTTGGTAACACCTGCTGGTGATTCTGCTCGTCATGTTGTTTTCTTTCTTCTTCTCCACTGTCAAATGTCTTCAGTTATGTCGTTCTATTCTTTACCAGTCATCTTGTCTCTGAGGTGGTCAAGGATTTCTACATTATCCCTATTGAGCGGTGGTGCTTTGTCAGCATTGGTGTCAACTGTTGGTGATTTTTCTCATCAAGTTTTCTTTCTTTCTACTATCAACCTTTTCCAGTTTATACTCATCCAGTCAGCTTGTCTCTGATGTCGTCAAGGATTTCTGCATTATTCCTATTGAACGGCGGTGCCTTGTCAACGTTGCTGAATCTGTAGTATCTAGACTCGTGTATTAGCACTCTAACTCAACAACACAACGAAACCCGCCAAACAAACTTAGTTTCTCGCACTGCGCAGGCGCCTCGAGACGCCTCCCCAAAACAACCCCAAACTACTACGTCTCTTTCCTTTAAATTTTCTAAGCTTCCACATTACTACACTACAGATCCAGTCTTTCTGGGAGGCTTCGAAATCTGTGCGTAACGCCGGAGGACAGGCGGAACGTCGACAGCTCTCATTTCCAATTGCTGATCAGCCTCGGTCTCTGCTTGTTCTGTTTGCTGATGTTCGGTGACATTCGGAGCGTTTGTTGCTGTTGACAATCTTGTGCTCTCTTCTCCTTGCTGTTGGTCTACCCAATGTTGGGACTGTCCTCTATCATTGCTTGTACCTCTGAACTTTTAGTCTCGGTCGTTCTTTGTCGAATGTGATCCATATGCATGTGCCGCTTGACTAACCGTCCGTCCTCTAACCTCACTCTGAAAGATAAGGGTCCCGTTTGACTCTCAACCACGCCTGCTAACCAATCCCGGCCCCTGCCAAAGTTACGCACAAACACTGTTTCCCCAGTCTCCAGATTCCGGTAACTGCAAGATTTGTCATGATCCTTCCTTTGTTGCCCTTGTGCTTCCCTTGTCTTTCTCGCCAGGCCCGGATGTAGTATGTCCAGGCAACTTCTTGGTCTCCATCCCATCAATATCACAGCTGGCGCCTCGCCAGTTGTCGCGTGTGGTGTGATTCTGTACCGAAATAGAAATTCATCCAGTTTCGTTTCCAGTGTTCCCTGTTCGTTATTAATTCGCTTTATGGCTGCATTGAATGTTTGAACCAACCTCTCAGCCAGCCCATTAGATGACGGGTGGTAGGGTGCAGTTGTAATATGCACAATTCCCTTGCTCTTCATAAAGTTCCCAAATTCTCGACTCGTAAAGGCCGAGCCATTATCACTGACCATGATTTCAGGTAGTCCGTGGGTCGCAAAAATAGGCTGTAGCACCCGAATGGTAGGTCCAGTTGCAGGGGAACTCAGTGGTTTTACTTCCAACCATTTAGAGTACGCATCTGACAGTCTAGAGAACCACCGCCCCAAGAATGGCCCAGCAAAGTCGATATGTAATCTCGACCACGCACGTTCTGGCTGTGCCCAATGGTAAAGAGGAGCTTTTGGTGGTGACCGCTGATGCTCTTGGCATGCCACGCAAGATTCTGCTATCTTCTCTATATCAGCATCCAATCCCGGCCACCAAATGTAACTCCTTGCTAGGCTTTTTATTCTAGATACCCCCGGGTAAGCCACATGTAATTCCTCCAACGCCATCGGCCACGCCTTCTGAGGTATAATAACTCGTGGCCCCCACAGTACACAACCACCCAAAACACTTAGCTCGTGCCGGCGATTCCAGTAATGTCGGAGCTCGAAGTCTACTTCTCTCGGCCATTCACTCAACACATAATGCCTGACAGTTGCCAGTTGTCCATCTCTGTCTGTAAATTGCCGAAGTTGTACAGTTGTTATCGGTCTGGCAGGGGTCATTTCCAAGATGTGCAGTGATAGTACCAATTCACTAGGATCCTCTGTCACTTCTGGTTTAATTAACAGACAAAGGTAACCGACTGAGTGCATGGGCGTTGGCATTTTTCGTCCCTGGTTGATGACGTAGTTTATACTGATAGCCAGACAACATTATTGCCCAACGCTGCATGCGACCTGATGCCATCAACGGCACGCCTTAATTCCCTCCTAACAACGAGACCAACGGCTTGTGATCGGTAAGGATTGTAAATGCTCTTCCACTCAAGTATTGCTGGAACTTTTTCACTCCGAACAGCAATGCGAGTGCTTCGCGGTCTATATGCTCATATCTCCTTTCTGCTTCAGCCAAGCTCCTAGATGCGAAAGCGATTGGTCGCTCGGTACCGTTGTTTAGCATGTGTGAAAGCACGTCTCCTACCCCGTCCTGTGAGGCATCACAGGCTGAGATGACTTTCTTTCTTGGGTCAAAATGTATCATCACTTGGCTAGACTGGAGAACCTCCATCGCTCGTCTGAACGCTTTCTTAAGCTCATCTTTCCACTGCCAACGTACGTTGTGGCGCAAAAGCTGATACTGTGGAGCCAGCCTTGAAGCCAGCTTCGGTAAACCCGGTCACAGTAATTAATCATACCCAATAAGGATCGTAATTTCGTAACATTTTTGAGTTCAGGTGCAGCTTGAATATCTATCACTTTCTTCTTGTCTGGTGCTAGCCCCTGGCTGTTGATAGTATGGCCTAAGTAACTGATTTCTTTCTGCAAAAACGCGCATTTAGCCAGATTTATTCGCAATCCCGAGTTAGCTAGGCGTTGTAGTGCCATTTCTAGGTTCTGCAAGTGTTCCTCCAGACAACTTCCTGTCACTAGAATATCGTCTAAATAGACCACTGTCATGGGAATATCCTGAAGGAGAGTGTCCATTACCCTTTGAAAAATGGCTGGACCCGAGGCCACCCCAAAAGGTAGGCGTTTGTAGTTGAACAACCCCAAGTGAGTATTTATGACTACGTACTTCTGCGACGTCTCATCAAGTGCCACATGCTGATAAGCTTGGCTCAGATCTAACTTGGTGAACAACTGATCTCCAGCTAAAGAGGCAAATATATCATTGATCTTTGGCAATGGGGACTTCTCACAAAGGGGCAGCCTGGTTAATTGTCAACCTAAAGTCACCGCATATCCTGATTGAACCGTCCTTTTTTAGAACCGGTACTACTGGAGCAGCCCAATGAGAGAATCGAATGGCTTCTATAATTTAGTCTCGTTCCAACCGTCTCAACTCCTGTTCGACTAGCTCTTTGTACGCATATGGTACAGGTCTAGGCTTGAAAACAGAGGTGCGGTATCTGATCTTACTGTTATCGATGCTGTTGCTCCCTCCAGTAGTCCCATCTCCTCCTTGAATACCTCCTGGTATTTGGTGATGAGCTCCTTATGTTGAATCCTTTCTTCCTTGTGTGATGTTCTACCAGTGACATGGAGGTGGAATATCTCTTCCCATTTCAGTTTTAGGGTCTGCATCCAGTTTCTACTGAACAAATTTGGACCTTTGCCTTTGACAATGATCAATGGCAGGGAAGCCACTTACTGTCCATATCTTACTTTCACATCTGTTTTACCAACCAAAGTTAGTGATTCCCCTGAATATGTCCGTAATTGTACTTGTGGCCTACGCAAACCGGGGGCCTTCCGCTTAGACCTTATTGCCTTGAAAGTAGCTTCATTCACCAGAGTTACCGCTGCCCCAGTGTTTATCTCCATTTCCACCTTCTGCTGATTAATCACAACTTCTACCTCGAGTGGCTTCACTTCATTGCCACGCCCCACTATGTGGACACCTTTCATTGCCGTCTCTAACATCTTTTCTGATTCCTGGAAATCCTCTTCTTGGCTTATTTGGTGGGCTGCCTTTGATTCTCCTTGTTGATTTGACTGACTTCGGCACGCTGTCGCGATATGGCCCCGCTTGTTACACTTCCTACACTCTGCTGTCTGGAAACGGCATGGCTTGGAAAGATGCCAACCCAAACAACGAGAATACTTACTCTTTTCTGGTGTATGGTCCCTCCTACTTGATGTCTGATGTACTGCCACTGGTGCTTGATTTGCTGTTGATGTAAGACCACCTTGTTGCATTTCTAGCTAATTTTCCCCAGCTGTTTCCATCGCTCGGGCAATCTGTAGGGCGTCCTCAAATGTCAAGTTGACTTCTTGCAAGAGTCTCCGCTGAATCTAACTCTTCATTTATCCCGCACACCAGTCTGTCTCTTAGCATGTCTGAGAGAGTATCCCCAAAGACACAGTCTGTCGATAATCGACGCAATTCCGTCACGAAATCCGCCACAGACTCACCTTCTTTCCTGTTACGTCAACAACTGTTAAATCTACACTGTTGTGGAATAAAAGAAGGCTTTGGTTTTACGTGATCTTGGACTCTCTTGATGATGTCGTCATATTCGACTGCATCCGGTGTCGATCTGCGGCGCGAGAAGGTTACAGATGAGTTTCTACGTTTGAGCGCCACATACGCTCAACAACATTGCTTTCCATTGGTCTTTGTCAGTCACCTTGTTCGCCGTGAAGTTAAACCTAGTCGTTCGACGTAGTGTTTCCATTCATCTTGAGTTTCATCAAAGGCCCCACTTTCCCGATCATCGATGTCATGTTTCGTTTTTTGCCTCGTCGTCAATATGTGGTATCTAGACTGGTGTATTAGCACTCTAACTCAACAACACAAAAAAGCCCGCCAAACAAACTTAGTCTCTCGCACTGTGCCGGCGCCCACGAGACGCCTCCCCAAACAACCCTAAGCTACTACATTAGCTGCTTCCCGTCACTACATGCATCAGCTAGACACCGAATTGCTAAATTGGCAAATGGCGAAAAAGCCAAATCTGATATAAATTTCTACGCTTCTCTTCATCAAGCAACGTACGACAGTGCTGATACTGACTCAAATCTGTCCGACTCACATGATTTAACCAGATAAACAGCAAAATTTCTGCTACATACAGACAATCAGAACACCAATCTAAAGTGCAATGACCTAAATGAAGACTCGGACGTCCAATCTACAACAAACTCATTAGCATCAGCATCTCAAAAACTGAAATCCAAACTTAGAGCAATTACAGCTGATATGATTGAAAAATTAGATTCTGAAGATCAGCAGTTCAGAGATGGTGTGCAAAAATTTGTCATGCAATATGAAAGTCTCCAAGGCCCCAGATCTATTGCCTGACTATCTAGCGTATTACAACAGTTTAGATGGATATTTGCCGGTCATTCCATACGTCTCCATGGTGTCTTTATTCAAAGAGAGAAACGAATTCCAGTGCAACCAACCTCAACTGGCAGACGGAAGTATGGATCTAAGAGCAAAACAAAAACCACAGCAGGACGTCTCGTAAGTTCTATGCTCCTCAAGTCCAAAGAAAACGTTACAGAAAGCCGCTATGTAATTCCACTAAGAAAGCCCAATCAAATTTGGGCAAAAGGCCTCACTCTTAAAGAGTCTTTGAAATTAAGTATACAGAAAGGCTGCCAAAATGCTGGGAAGTGGTAACAATAGTCATAACAGAGACATGTAAAATAACGAGGTAGACAATTGAACAAGCAGGTCAACCTAAGATGATTTAGTTAATTAATATTTGACATAGTCAGAAGTACTGTTACATTATATTGATGTTGCCATCTATCACTTTGTTTATCTATCACTGTGTCTTTAATTCTTGCACAGTTATGTAAACACTATTTCTGAAACAAGATGTGTGTGCCGCTACATTTCTCAACGTGTGATTATGGATAACTATCAGTTAGTTGCAGACTTTTTTGCACGGAATCAGAAGCTCTTCTGTATTCTCCTCAAAGTATAATAAGCTATGCCCTTGTATATATTGTCTGCTAGATACAGTCTGCTATAAAAATGTATTATGTCATTTGTTCAGTTAAGAATAAGTGTACAATACCATCTAAATAATTTTTTTTGTAAAATAAGTCAGTTATTAGAAAATGCGTCACCAGTATATCCTCTGTATCTAGATACATGCATTTTCTGCACATTTAATTGCTCGTGCTAGTTGTTGCAAATGCAACTATTAGAACTGTTCATAAAGTGCAGCACAAGAAACAGACTAATTTACTCTTGTATAACCCTCTATCCCAAAGGTGTATACATACATACATACATACATACATGATGGTATGTCCACTGATTTCAGTGATGACTCTTTAATGTTTCTTGTGTCGCATGTGAGACATGAGTCCTGCTTTTGAGCGAAAACATACATACATGCATACATACATACATACATACATACATGCATACATACATACATACATACATACATGCAGACATACATACATACATACATACATACATTCATACATACATACATACATATACATATACATATATATATATATATATATATATATATATATATATATATATATATATATATATATATATATATATATATATATATATATACTACTCCTATTTGCTATAACTTCGTTCCTAATTATGACTGCTATTGATTCATTACTTCGATAATTCTATTTGTAACACACGCGCACACACGCACACACATGCACACACAAAAATGGACAAATGGACAAATGGACAAATGTCAAGCCCTCCACGGCATTCGTGAATGACGTCAACCTTAAGGTCAGTTGCGGAGATAGCTCCCACTGCCTCTAGAGACAGGACCTCCATGCGCTACGTGGAGGCTTAGGGCCAGCGCTACAATCTACCTGGAACTTGGCCAGAGTCATTCAGGGGCACTGACTAAGCCGCAGCTTTGGGACTGGACAGCAAGGCCCACACGTACCCGTCTGCTGCATGATGTTACTGCCAAGCCAGCGGTCATGTCCCCAGTCAATGACCAGGTACTCATATATACTCCTGAGTCGAGAGAAGCAATTGTGTGCAAGTTTCTGGCCTAGGGAAATTATGCCATAGCTCGCCATCACTGACTTGAAGCTGCAACCCTGCAAGGTCCCGGATGTTTTTATTCTCTAAACGCACTCTTTAACCAATTGAGCTACAGCACCACACATGCACGCGCGCGCGCGCGCACACACACACACACACACACACACACACACACACACACACACACACACACACACACACACACACACACACACTACAAATTACATATATAATTGTAATCCATGTCGCCAACCATATAACGACCAATGGCACAATATGCATTTCAAAATATAATGCCAGATGGCAAAAAGTATATCCAACGTATATCATCTGATTTGTCATGGTTATCAAAATGTCTATAGATTATTTTATGTACGTTTTTATACCAACTACATAATGATAATGCATAATTAAAATTAATATATCATATGCTGTCAATTTAATAGTATATATAGTGTTCATCTTCTAAGAAATCTTTTGGTACTAGTAGTTGTGAAATAGAATTAAGTTAGCTGAATACTTTGCACTTTGGTACTGTGAAATAGAATTAAGTTAGCTGAATACTTTCACTTTTAACTATTAATTGCATATTATATAATTGCA
>CAXXBX010000263.1:0-63054 GCA_964274945.1 Dehalococcoidia bacterium
GTCATAGATACTCATATGCTCAATGACGAACATCTGTCTGTCCATTCCGTCTGCCTTACTGGTCGTTTGCCTGTCGATCCAGTCGCCCACATTCGTTCAGTCTGTCTATCACTAATCCTTCTGTATGTACAGACCTCGCAGATGACGTGCTAACCCGCTTGATGACATTTCTACACAAGATATTGGTAAACTCATTTCTAACACCATCGATTGAGAAGCAAACAAACAAACCACTGGTTGGATCAGTTTGAGAAGTCAAATTCTTCCTTGGCCGTGGCTTTGGCTGTACATAATCATATTGAGCTGCACAAAACACCACATATAAATAACGCACAACAGACTAATTCATACCAAACTACTCACTATGTCTTGGTACACTAGGGACTTCCTGCAAGTTGTTTCCTCCGGTGTCTACACATAACCATCCTTCATTAATACACTAGCTAAATAGCCTGTTCTTTGCCTAAGCAGATTAGACTTGAGGGTCCAGCAGGTCGCTCCCCCTTGAACGAGAACGAGCAGCTAGAGACTTTCAACAGTCAAAAATACTGCCGATTCTCGTAGAATCCAATCAGAGCACTACACTTCAAGTTCAGCTTGTGTATCCAAGATAGGGATGGATGTCATTATTGGCTCTCTGCTAATGTAGTTGCTTGCTGATTAGTGAAGGCAGTCACTTGTCCAGGGCAGAGTGACACAATATTTCGATCGCATGTGAGCTGCACCTGCAACTAGTCTTCTCTGCTAGCATGTCAGTTCATTTCCCTTGGACTGAAGTCTCGAGTTATCGGCAGCGGTTTCTCTAAATGAGCTGACATGGGTGCCATAGCACAAGTGATTAGAATGGATCATAAACTATACCCACTATGACACATCCACTGTGACAAACATCTAATCACTACAGCTCATGCACCAATTCATGTAAGACTGGTATACAGTAACTTACACAGGCGGTGGCATGAGATTTCTTCCCACAAGTCATGCGGAGTAGCATGGCATGCTTGCAGTTCACATGTGGGTACACTCTTCCCCTCTCCCACCCTCTTTCTTAAAGTCTCCATCCGTAGACGGCAATGCTGTTGTAAGTGCAATATCAAGGCGGGAACAGAGTCTGGTCTGGATAGCCTGGGACTCCCCAAGCACCAAACTCTAGCGCATGTGTGGTACACCTTGACTGGGCACCGCCCCCTCGTGAGCGCTGACCTTCCTCTCAGGCAGGTCAACAAGTACAGCAGTGAAAGTGCTCGAGAGGCACAGGAAGCAGAACTCAGGGTCAAGGTAAGTAGTCAATTACTTACAGAGGCATGCCATTTAGTCGCAGCATGACCTTCTTATGTGAAGTAATACAGTATAAACTCATACATCTCTATTCAAGCAATTCAACTGCAGCAACTCATTACCTTCACTCTGTCGTGTCCTAGGCTGGACGTAGTCATATTGTGCTGTAAAAAATTAAAATAAGTTGCACGTATCCAGAATTTACAAAAAACATACTATGTCTTGGAACAGACGCAATATGAGGTGCAGCAATCGCATAATCATCTACGAGAAACAATCACAGCAACGCAGAAAATAAGACAATTACAGACTCATACCATGCTCGGACGATAACTGTACTCTAGTGTTGTCACCTGCAAAACACACTTCGTGTATTTATCACAAACGATCAATACAAATAGAATGCCTACGTCTAGTAGTTGAAACCGGTCCAGAATGTGGTCTTTCTCGGCTCACATCTGACCCCACAGAAGAATAACCCATCTATGTATACAGTGTTTCCTCATCAACACATTCACAACTCGACTAACAAGCACCTCACCGTTCCAGCAATGCTCGACAAGTGACTATGAGAAGGCAGTTTATCATACTTTTCCTCCTCTTCGGCAGCAGGTTTATGTTTCATGTCTGCATACAAATAAATGTGTAAACAACGACAAAGTGCAAAAAACTGTCTTCTGTTACCAGAAAATGATAGCATACAAAAATCACCATTCTCATCAACGTGCCTTGATGTATGTCTTGCAGACAGTGCTCCCCCACCATCTGATGAGGAAAAGTCAAAATTGTAACAAAAGTTAATGCACTTTATACTACAAACACGGCACTATGTACCAACAGAAACATCAACATGACATCCCAGTCGTAGCTACAACTAAACATTTTCAGTGACTTCTATGATGCATTTAGAGGCCAGAAAACACAACTCAGATTTTATCAACTACTTCTAATGCTAGAAAACTCAACTTAATTTTTTGGTCATTTACTTATTGAAATACAAGTGTAATATCCTGGTACTTAAAGTCTGGTTAACTAGAGCATTAAATATAGTAAGATGAACAGTTGGCGCTAGCACATATAATCAAACACCAACAACTGCTGACACAATGATGCGAACAAGCATAAATTCACTAGCAATAATGACACTTTTTGGGAAGAGTTCTAATAATTATTATTGTGCGTCTAGCAAACACAGTAGAGAAGCTGCAGTTGTAGCCCTAGAAATACTAGTAAAGACAGCATGACACCTGGCAAATCTGCTGCATGCTGATATAGGCTGGAGTTTACCAGGGTGCTTGTAGACTTCAAGGTTTACGACATGCTGTGAGTATAGAGTGAAAACTGCAATCACAACGGCTCCTGAGCAAGATGTTGAAAGCATTGGTCAGTGCAATGTTCCACAAAAGTTCACACAGCAATGTCTTGAAAATGCAACAGAACTTGAGCAACCATCGATTATGAAACAACAAACGTAACGTTCTAAATAAGTATGCATGTGTTTACTATAACATGATAAACCACTGTCCCCTTCCTCCTCCTCTGCCTCTTCACTTTCTTCATCATCATCTGTCAGTCCTGTCATTGCTTGATCCATTGCACCTTCGCACTAAAAATTCTTCCATGTGGGTAGTTCATACGTCCATTTGAAGCATGTACAAAGCCCCATCTACAGTACACCAAAACTCTCCACCCTATACCAGCACCAGAATAGTTACCAGATTCTGTCAAGTGGAAATTTGGTAAACTCCAGCTATACCAACATGCAGCAATAGTGTGGTAATGTGATAATAAAAGCCTGTCTTGTCATACAGATTACAGTCCACTGATATAGAAAGATAGCATCATCAACAAACGATTCTACCTCCTGTCCTGACTCAACTAAAGGAGAGCCAGAGTCCATGCTATGGTACATGCCATGCTCATTCAATCCCTCTGACATGTACAACAGATAGTAAACATATAAACTCCAATAAGCGCTTTACTCTTTTTATTGGCTACAAAATTTGTTACATCTTCTGTATCATTACACTTTCAATTGAAAGCACTGTCTTACTTGAGTAATCAATATTCTGGTAACTTCGTCCTTTCTTGTCATCTACATCATAAGAGTGACCATCAACAAGCATTAACATATGGGAACTACAGCATGCGTTCTATTCACTAGAAGACTCATCACATCTTTGCAGGCTGGTTTCTCGAAAGCAATGTCTTACTTGGATAATCAAGATTCTGGTAATTTGGTCCTTTCTTCTCATCTACATCATCAGAGCGATGCTACAATCATGAGAAAACTAACATACTGCAATAACACATTACTTGGATAAGTGAGGTTCTCATACTCTGCCTTCTTAGCATTTCCACCAAGACTGGCGGCCCGATCTGATTTAGACGACTGCGAATCTGAACACATTGACAACAACAAAGTATTTTAAGTCATTGGACAAATGTGTGCAAAAGTGGAAAATACTTGGGTAATCAAGATTCTGATAGTCATGAAAATTGCCTTTAGAACTATTCGTATGCTGACCATCAGGGGCATCTTCTAAATGGCAATCAAAATGCATCAACTTTCACACCACTACTATGTGAACAAACATAACATAGAGATACAGGCACAACATACAACACAATGTATTGCCATATACCGTATTCGCCCGTAATAATGCCCATACCGAAATAACGCCCATGACCGTATATACGCCCATGTGCGACACGTCAGAACTTTCAGCCCGAAAAAAACGCCCATGCCCAAGTATACGCCCATGCCCAAGTATAAGCTAAGGATACGAACACGCAGACAAAACAAAATGGGGTCAGGAGGACATTTTGTCTCTGTCTGTGTGCGTTTGATGAGCTGGTGTCAGTGTTCAGTGAAAGTGGTCACCGCTAGACTCATGTCTTTGGTGCAATTACCGACTGTGATGCTCTTGACGGCTTCAGGTCGACCACGTGTGTTTAGTGTCTAGTTTCTGCGTGTATGTTGATGATGCATGTAAGGATACCAGTACCTTTGATCTTGCAAACGGATAATTGCAAGCATTTGTGGTATTTCTGTCTTCAAGTATTTTAGATGATGACTGGCCAAACGACAGCATTTTGTGACATGTATATGTATATGCCTAGGACTGAAATAACGCCCATGCCCTAGTATACGCCTAGAAAAAGTGTTTCTTTTCTATACGCCCAGTGCGTTATTATGGGCGAATACGGTAAGTATCCACGACAGGAGCATGCACATAAGCACATATCCTGTGATCTCAAATTAAGATCGATGTCACGAAAAATCAGTTCTTATCTAGTAAGAAGACAGACGTTTGCATTTCTCTTTGCACTTGAACAAAAAAGTTTGTTCTAAAAACTGTTTGTCAAACCCCTTTGTGCAACATAGCATAGAGAAGTAGAAATCATGCATGATGTGTATAATGCTGATGCAGACTTGTATTGTTCTATACTCTATACTCTTCAGTGTTCTCACCAGAGACACAATGCTGGCGTTTTGCTGGTTGGAGAGAAAGAATTGCATGATTTGCAAGTCACACCCCACCAATAAAGATGCTTCACACTCCTGCCAAGAAAGATGCCGGCATGGGCTGCACAAGATTCCATGACAGCGAAATAAACATGCATGCATGCATGCACGCACGCACACACGCACGCGCGCGCACACACACACACACACACACACACACACACACACACACTGATGATTGACTGATGACTGACAGACACACAAAGACAGACAACAGACAGACAAACAGACAGAGACAGACAGACAGACAGACAGACAGACAGACAGACAAACAGACAGACAGACAAAGACAGACAGACAAACGTGTAATAGTTTTTTATGCACAGAATACATTTAGCCTCGACACTAGGCCTTCCTTCACTTTCGGTGGTCCTTCCATGCGAGGATAGCAACGGGACGGTATCACGTAATGTTGTCTCCGTAAAGCAGAGGGAGGCCTAGTAACTCTTTATGTCATTAGACAACTTAACTAATTATGTCAATAGGAAAACCTACCCTTTGTCGGTTTGTTTCATATTGCTAAAGACTTGCAAAGGAGATCAGGTGTGTTTTCGTTTACAGCAGGGTATGCCCTCATACCAAAGGTGTTGGAAGGGAAAGGCGTGAAATGCAGTCAGTAACTATGCATGCTAGCCTTTGCGATGCTTTAGTTAGCATAGACAAACAAGCGCAAAGACTGTACGGCCATGTCGTGCACAAAAAGACAACACGCAGATTCTGTCCCCTCTTGTCGTTGACTAGAAGACTATGCAATAGCGATTAGGCTACTGTACACGTACGCTTTTGTCTTAAACTATCATCATGCTCCTGGAATTGATCGAAAGCCATTGCGACTACGCGTGAAATTTCTACGTGGCGATGTCAGCCTGAAGCTACTCTAGAAGTAATCGCTGCATGCGACTAAAAGAGATACCTTCACTCGCTGCGATGTAAATACTGGAACTGTTTACAACCTACAAACGCACCCAAACAATATTCTTCGGTTGGTACACGTCTAGTGCACAAGCTGTTGTAGCACACTAAATGACACCTGTGAGGTGGGCGATTGTTTACTGATCTCCACATGTTTCAGAGGAAATAATCAGGAAGTAACTCAAATGTGATTTACAGTCGACCAATCATCATTTGCGAAATAGGTCAGCTGACAAACTAGTTTGTCACGTGACATAGACTTACTAGACCTCCCTTTGCTTTACGGAGACAACATCATATGATACCGCCCCGTTGCTATCCTCACGTGGAAGGACACCGAAAGCTAAGGAAGGACTAGTGTCGAGGCTAAAATACATTTATTGGACAGACAAATCAACAAGCAGACTGAGTGAAAAAGACAGATAATAACCAAGAACAAAAGATGTAATAGCTATGTCGTGTCTACACAAACACTATTACTTAACTCTACAACATGAAATAAATAAATCTCTACTACAAAGCCAATAAAGGACGTAACAAACCTGGGTAAGACAAGTTGTGGTAATCTGGATGTCGTTCATTCATGTCGATATCTACATAGAAACAACACAAGTCACCTGAAGTTGCACAAAGACTTCACCATATCGCCTACCAGCATGTGATGAAAAACGATGAGCAACTGCAGAAACAGTCGAGACAACAGCATGAGATAAAGGATCTGATTAACCAAAAAAGTCCCACTGCAGTCAATTTCCTATAAAGTTTCCTGAATTGGACTTACCAGATTGAATTTCAGAACGTGATGGCTCCTGTGCAATCACTGACCGAGGACCACTAGAGAAAGTATCATCTTCATCTGACTCAGACAAATCTACAACCAACCAAAGCATTACTCATGAGAACCATCACACACGACTCAGATACAACAGATGGTGGATGCAAACCGGTGAATATAAGCACACAGGCAAACATTAGAACACAGCCAATCAACTGTGTTGGTAAGCAGCCAGCCACCACTAAATAGTGGAGGAGATTCAGTCTAGCACTTGAGTAATTCTCAGCAAGATCAATAGAATTTCTTTCGACAGTAGTTTATGGTAAAACTAGGATGCAAGTTTTAGAGGTGATAACAAAAGACATTCAAAACGATATGTATCAAGCGCTCACAAACCACATACCCTTGCGCACTGCATTTGGTTCTATGCATACCACTGTAGTGCATTTTCTGTTTACCACTAGTAATTAATTAAAGCTGTGTTTACACTGCTGCTTCCACAGCTATGAGCCTTCTGAAAAAGCAACAATAGGATTGTGAAAGCGTGGCAGGTGCTGATCGAAGATTGCATACACGTTTCACACTAGATCAGGAAAGAAGGCTGTAATGTCTCTATTGGTTACCAAGAATCATAGTCGTTTGTCTAGACTCAGATACCAATGCATGCCCAAACCTTGGCCAAAACTTGCTATTTCAAGCTTTTAGAGTCTTTGTCAGCTTTGTAAGTTGATAGAGCTCCTATCGCTCTGATGCTTAAATCTCTAGATTTGGCAATTTCGTGTAGACACCAACGACAACAGCAACAACGACCACAACGGAACCAATAACCTTACCCCTTTAATTTGTGCATGCGCACGGGGTAATTAATACAAACATGTAGCTGAAGTAATGTGCAATGCAAATCAACAGCTAACAACTACCACTCCTAGTAGCTGCTACTCACGCCAACATTGATGAGCTCATTATCATGACAACTGTAGCAGTAAACTGGTGTGTGTGTGTGTGTGTGTGTGTGTGTGTGTGTGTGTGTGTGTGTGTGTGTGTGTGTGTGTGTGTGTGTGTGTGTGTCTGTGTGTGTGTAAACAAACACAAACAAGCAAACAGACAACAAACAGAAAAGCACACACACAGATAACAAACGGACCAATAGGCACACACACACACTAAAGTGACTATCACAAGGCAAATAGACAAGACAAGAAAATCAAAGAGAAACAAACAAAGACAGCAAACAGGCACAGCCAATCCAACATAACAAAACAGCAGTCTCACACTGCTAAAGCTTAAAAATAACAATGCAGTGTCTCATGTTCAGAATTTGCACCTTTGACTACTTGAGACTTCATCTGATATTGCAAACTTGTCACCATCTCATTTGATTCTTGAGGCTTAATACTAGTTGGTCCGCCTGTTCCCTCGTCTTCAGAATCAGAATCTGCAACATGCCAATACCACCACATAATAGTACAACAACACAACGGACACATACCTCGCCGTGGTGCTGCATAATCATAATCTCCCATTGCACCAACTTGTGCCGATTCGGTATGAGCTAATTTCTTTACAGTTTTACGAGATGGCGAATTGGAAGATGAGCCTGTTGTTGAAGCTCGTTGTCGAACTTCTTCAGTCTGTATTGATGGCACTTGCACTTGCAATGATGTCTGACTTAGCTTATCCTTATTCATCGCAGCCTGAACTCTTTCTGATATTGAACCGGTGGACCTCTTCTGTCGTCCTTCTGGCTTTTGATCTTCACCATACGTCTAAAAACAGCACCATTTAGTCTAACGTTCCACATTACTGTGCATCAGTTTGTCCACTTGAAACAAGCACTAGACAACAGAGGGGAATATAATGCCCGGACACCGAACTTTGTCCGGTCAAACAAGTAAACGTCCGGCCATATATTGTGTTGGCCAGACAATGGTTACTTGAACGATCACACCCAAATGGCATGATCTGGACACTCATGAGTCAGACTATGTGCACTATCAGAGAGTATGTTTTCTTGCGGTACATCTACTATTTTTCTATACCCCGTAAGCTTGAACAGGGAGGTTGAGTGGAAAATGCGGATCCACGGATCCACGCGATTCCACGTCCAATATATATATATGGGCATCTTGGATTTAGACTGCCCCACTACTGTCATCTGTCGCTTTCTGCTGCGATTATCATTCTTTCGTTTATTAGTACGCATAGTTAGACTCTTGCACCTATGCTACATGTATGTTAGCAGTAGAGGTTAGTAGCACCGTACATTATTGTTGTAGCTATTGCTAGTTGCTTTATTGTTTCTATCAGCACTCCAACTCACAAACCGGGACTACTATAAAAAATAGTAGACGCGTGACAAGCTCATTACGCTTTCAGCATTCCCGGATACTAATCCTCAGCGTGACAAGGAGCCTAGCTATGGTCGCCGTCTGTCAAGTTTTTATGTGTCTTACAACCGCAATAACGTGCGCCTAGCTAGAGTTATTACACCATATGATAGTTGGCTATAGCAAGTCTATCTACACCACGTTTCCTTCCACAGCTTTCCGCTGCGACAGGGTGAGGGCGCAGTACAGACGCTAGACGGCTATAGAATGTGAGAAACTCGACCTGCAAGCAGAAACGTCTTCAGAAGCTCTGTAGATGCATGCGCAATTCTGTTACTTGTACTACATGCACTGAGTGTAGAAAATATAGAAGGCATCACATGACAAATTTCAATCAGAACAGTTACTGACACGAGAATCAGTCATTTAATTTGACCCTCTACCCCAGTCATCACAAGTAGCCTCTAGATATGCGCTCTAGAGATCTTCCATCTCAGTGATCGTTTTCATGAAAGAAAATGCGACCAGTCGCTGCGGTCTATTTGACATGCCCAAACATATACTGGACCTGGATCCGTGAATCTGCGTTTGACTGAGTAGAGGGAAGTGAGTAATGAGGTAGAGGTCACACCAGGTGTGCTCATTAGAGCATGTTACACCAATTATCTTAATTAAGTGGTTCTTCCAATTGATGATCCCTTGCTCTCACAAGATAATTGGATAAAAACCATTTCTACTTGACTAATATGTCCTTGATATGCAAAAGTGTTATCTTTTAGTTCCATTTGTAGGAAGAGCTTAATTAAATAATTTAATAAACAGATGCCAAACCTGGTGGTTTCCAATGATTCCCAGATCATTGCCAAGGTCTAAAAACAGCTGAGATATTACAGATTTTCAAAGTTCACACTTATGGGGTCATAGACAGTAAGCTTCTGTGTGAAGTGGTGAGACAGGTAACCGAGACCCGAGTTGCGATAAAATACAAACTGTAAGCGAGAGTGTGCGCCAGGCGAGAGGGAGTCTGGTATCATCCCCCCTACTTCCTGCCATCTCTCCTTACTAACTGCTGTAAGTGGACCACTAAGTGTCACCCCCAAGGTCATCAACTGTCACCATCAACTGTCACCCCAACGTCATCAACTGTCACCCCAACGTCATCAACTGTCACCCCCAACGTCCTCAACTGTCACCCCCAACGTCCTCAACTGTCACCCCCAACGTCCTCAACTGTCACCCCCAACGTCCTCAACTGTCACCCCAACGTCATCAACTGTAACCCCCAAAGTCATCAACTGTCACCCCCAACGTCATCAACTGTCACCCCCATGGTCATCAAGTGTCCCCTAACTTCAAAATCAAATTATTGTTAGACAATAAACGTACCACACGGGTTGCTATGACCATTGTTTGGTGTTTGTGAAATATCCAGGACTTGCAGACAACTGATGCATGTTGAAAAAAGGTAAGTCTATGAAGCGTAGGTGACAGGTGTCGTGTATAGGCTTGTAGTCTGAGATCTACAATTGGCGGAGTGATGACCTTCTACGTAGCTCACATGCGGTCATTAGCGTTTGCGTGCAGACTAGACTCTAGCAAAAAGCGCGCAATGACAAGGGAAGGGGTTGATTTTGACATGAAACTACCGTCACCCTTCGAGAAGTCTTCAAGTATGAAAACAAATACATCTTTTCCGAAAGAATAGCCCTGGAAGCTTCAAGTTGACCCTCCAGACCGTAGTTTCATGTCAAGATCAACCCCTTCCCTTGCCATTGCACGCTTTTTGCTACAGAGCCTAGTCTGCGCGCAAACGCTAATGGCCGCATGTGAACTAAGTAAGTTGAAGGTCATCACTCCGCCAATTGTAGATCTCAGACTACAAGCCTACACGACACCAGTCACCAACACTCCATAGACTAGCCTTTTCAACATGCTACAGTTGTCCTGGATATGCCACAAACATCAAACTATGGTCATAGCATCCTGTGTGGTACGTTTATTGAATTAGTTCTAACGCTAATTTGATTTTGAAGTTATGGGACCCTTGATGACTTTGGGGGTGACACTTAGTGGTCCACTTATAGCAATTAGTAAGGAGAGATGCCAGGAAGTACATGGGGGATGATACCAAACTCTCTGGCGCCTGGAATTATCATAAGGGTACCCGACAAGACTAGGGTGAGAGAGTCTGGAGACTAGGCTAGAAAAATAGTTGTCATTGTCAAACTTGTTGAAGCCATACCAGTGACTGCCGTTTCTTTGCAAATGTCAGTCGTTCTGGAAAGATTCTAAACGGTTTCTTTCAAGGAGCCCCCTTGGCAAACTATTCTGTCAGCACACTAAGTAACTGTGCAGAAAAGGTGACTATCAATTTAGTATGCCTTGATAATAAATGAAAGAGCGACTAGGTTGGTGTGACACCAAAACTTCTTTGTCATATAATTGCCTTTCTTGACACTGGTGACCCAAACATGGCAAAGAAAACCTAATGTTCAAACTTCTGAGTAAGATAGTGAAGACAAGAACGTTGATGGTAACGTAGAGGTTAGAGAAGCTATAGAAGCTCTTGCTGTTCGTTTTGCCAAACCATTAGAAAGCAAAGGGGTTAATTAATATTCTTGCTCTTCATGTTGAGGAAGTAGTCCCTTATGCTAGAAAATATCTGCACATCAGCAAGGTGTGCTATGAGTCTGTGTGGTACATACTTCACACCTGTCCAGACATATAATATTAGTCTTCCCTTTACTACCACACATGTTGAAAGGATGTTTTCGTCACTGAAACTGATCAAGACAGACCGGCGCACCAACATGAGCAACACCACCTTGTCTGACCTTATGGAAGTATACCATGAAGGACCAACACTTGAAGACTTTCACAATGCCGCCGTCCTAATCAAGGCTTCAGAAAGCAATACAGAGCAAGGAAAACTGCAGAGTTGGCCCAAGACGATAGCACTAGCAGCTTTAGTTTAGATGACTGGGACGTGTGGCATAATCCACTAAAGACCACGTCTACAAATAGTTTTCCGAAGGATCTGACTGAATACAATTTTGCACATCGTTGTCCTAGGTTTTACACTCAACCCAGTCTCTCTCCGTCCTCGTCATTCCCCGGGTAGTCAATCCTCGCCGTAGATATGTCAAATAATAGAAACAAAGTGTTGTTTGCAGGCTCAAAATTTGATAGAATGGGCATGGTCTAAAATGGGCGTGGCTTTGGCAAACCTGCTTGTCTGGACAAAAAATTGCCTTATGTTCCACTCTGAGACAATCTATTAGTCAGATACTACAGAAACTACTGACTTGAGAAGATCAACACATAACAATTATTTACAGTGTGGTAAATCAAAAATCCCCTACTAACATCCTCACCACATTCTGAAATTTGTAAATTGTTGAATAAACTACAGATTAGTGTTAATAGTTCGTGTGGGCACATAACATCCTGAAAAATAATCAATTTGACAAAGTATCCTATTGCAAAGATTAGATACCTCTAGCCCCTAGGTGTACCTTGAGGGCAATAAACACCAATATGATGCAGTTCATGTATATGTGCACTTTCTATGTCAGTAAACTTGCCCAATGCAAATCATCACCACTTCATCAGAAAAAAAGAAGGGAGAAGGAAAACAGTTTAATTAAGAGAAAACAAGAAGACAGAAACAAGACAGTAAGAGTAACAAGAAGAGTGAGGAAAACCAGCGCAAACAAAGAAAACATACAAAAGAAAACAGTGAAAGAGGCAAGATAAGGTCAGTTCAAAATATTTCTGTTTGCTGTCGCTAAGTTAAAAAGTAAAAGTTGGTTGGCCACCACTACTTTGGACTAACTAATAATTTTGGTCACTTCAAACAAGTATGCACTCAAGTCTCCTTGGTTCTGCCTACGCTAAGGCATTTCTGACTTCAGCATGTGCCTTAGCTTCATCCTTAGCTAGTCCTTTTTCAGTGACATGATTCCTTTTTCAGTGACATGACCCTGTGCAAGCAGAGTGCATTAGCATCTCTGCTTGTAATGTTACCAATCATTCTTTTATTAGTTCTGGCACAGAAGCAGGCCTGACGACGCGCTGCAAAACACATTCATAGAAATCGACTAAATCGACAGTACATACGACAGAGGTTTCTCGGTAACGTTCCGGAAAAGACACACTTGTCATGTGCATGTTTTGTAAGTCAACTTACATTTTTGCAGTGTGACCAGGCACGAATGATAGAAAACAGGTTTCACCAAGTCCCCTTTGCTTCATCAATTCTCCTTAGTATCAGTGTAAACATGCCTCCTACTGACCTGTCATCTTAGTGTCAAGTGCAAATGAATGGTGCACATACTCACCCAAACCAATGTCACTGACCCCAAAAACCCTTGTAATTTCCTGTTGTAGATGGGCAACAGGAAACAAAAATATTTTGGACTGACCTAATAATAAAGGAAAAGACAATGGAAAAGATCAACACATAGACTAAACAAAACAAATCACCACTCCTTCCTAAACCAAGATTACATTACCTAAGAGTGGTAATGAGAGAAACTTGAAACCAGTTTGAGTAGCACAATAACCATCGATATTGAGTAACTGAAACAACTGACAAAATCTTCAACATCCCAATCAAATCCATTCCATTTAGTCCTATTAAATTAATAAAGTTAGCCGTGTTTCCACTAGCTGCACCTTAAACTAGTTTAGCCGAAACGAGTCGAGTTTAAAACTAAAGCAGTTCAAGAAAGTGACTGTTTCCACTAGGAACCTGGACATGCGGATGTGCAAAACAAACCGTCTAGGAATGCCTATTTTGAAGTATTGGGATGCCGTGTCACCAAGTCAGAGCAACTGTTAGTTGTCACTGATTCCGAGTCTGCTAGTAAGAATTTGCATAACAATGACCAAGAACACCATCTTCTCTCTCTGTGTAGCTGCTGATTTCTTTCCTCTAGTTAACGACCCTTACATCTTTTAACTTAAGGCAAATCCTACCCAAGCAAAATAGTCAATATCCATCAAAACGGCGTTGTCAGAAGCCATCTAAACAAGCACGCTACTGCACTGTCACATAACAGTTAAATCTAAACCACTTCGCTAAACCTACTACAAAACGGGTTTAGGAAATCGGTTTAGGTTTAGACTATAACTGGTTTAGCACAGGTGGAAACAGGTTAATCCTTAAACCAGTTTACCCTAAACCAGTTGTTAGACCGGTTTAGGCCTAGTGGAAACCTGCCCTTAGCTTTTTGTTACATCAGAACAGATGAAAATACATAAACAGATGAAAATACATTGTGTAAATTTGTTTGAATCCTTTCATCATACTACAAATGCAAAATTCCATAATTCTGCCCACTCCTTATTGTATAGTAATATACTTACTTCGCTCCCTCTTCTCACTGTTGGTAATTGACTACTTTCCACTGCACGTCGATTTGGAATGGGAGACGTCGATCGAACAGACCTGTAAATACAAACAGTCTGGTGGTCATTTCTGCACTAATTCAATTTCAAGTGCTAAGTAATCAGATCTAAAAGTGATTCTGCTATTAGTATTTTAAACTTAATTTTACTACCACTCTTTCCCTGAAAGCAGACCAAACTTGGCGACGGTCCAATTCGTCATATAGAATGAACACCTGCCACGGCTAAATTAAATAATTAATGATTTAATTAATCCTAATTTGACAAGATATCGAGAATCAACCCCCTCTGTAGCCTACAGCCTCTGTAGCCTACTACCTCGCAAAACAAGCTTGTCTTTATACAAAAGCTTATTTACTACAATACACTCGTGGCACAGCAAATCCAACCACCATACTATCAGATGAGACAAATATTCAAACATTTTTTTGACGTTTGACTTTCCAAGGTGTGTTTGGTGACAAGTAAATAACAGCAAACTTGCTGACTGGTTATGTACCTTATGTTGTAAATGAGTGTTTCTGAGCTTATTGCTGATAATCAATTATAGGTTTCTGATCTGACAATTTCCAGAAGCCAAACCTGCCAGGAAGGTCAGATGTCTGGCCCTTTTTAGGCAACAAGCACGAGGGTATTAATTAAAGTGGAGTGCATGCTATGCTCTGTAAAAAAACTTTGGTATTTCAAGACGGCATAACCAATATACACAATCACCTTTCTATTCAGCATTCTTTGCAGTACACTCCCTGTAAAGAAGCCACAGCAAAAGATAAACCATCTGTTATCTATAGCACAAGTGTTTGTGCAAAAGTAATAATCACCAACTATGCCACGACAACTACTAAAAGCAGGAGTACGAAAGAGGTCCTCCCTGTTGCTGAAAATGTCCAGCTAACCCAGCAAGACAATAAAACAAATCATCTACTGCTAACAAGTTTGTTCATCACAACTCTATCTTGAGCACTGCAATTGACTACAGACCTTATTCAGACATTAGTCATGTGACTTTGACGTTACCCAGGAATTAATAACAGTGTGGCATTTTATTAATATTAACTAGCCACTGAGATCTTATCTTAAACAGAAGAAGTAACTTTAATTAATTAATGATTGTTAGATTTATTGGTGTCGCCACTGACATAAATATCATGATAGCGTGGTAGGAACACATGCCACATGGATAGTCACGAGGTCAAGGTGATATGCATTACTGTCTTTTATCATCAACACAACTGTTAGATCATATAGACTACAGGTCGTGTTAGCTGACATTTAACTGAACTTGTACAGCTTACTTTGCATACTAGTCCTGTAGTCCTGTGAGTAAATACTGTGAAATTTTATATTGTTATTCCAGTTGAGTGGTTACACTCGGTAAATCAATCTGTTAGTCAGGTGCGTAGCCTATAGGGGTTCACAGTTGCACGTGAACTATGGGCGCTACTCGTCTGACTGCCCTTGCTCTTTTGCATACACACTATAACTTAGAAATTGATATAAATGCTGTTATTGGTCGTTTTCAATGCAAACATCCTCGTAGAATGGTTGCAGTTGACTTTATGTCATAATATGTGTCAGCCGGTCTATGCTTCTAGATCAACAGTTGACTTAAGTGTTTTGTTCATGTTCAACAGTTGAGTTAGAATAGTGTGTTTGATTCAGTTCGTTAATTAACATTGCTTATACAAGTAATCTGAGTGCAGTATAGTCAAGACCGTTCACGGGATCTTCACGATATTACATTGTTTTGTGTCATTGATCTCTTGCATTATGGATAATTTGTTAATCTCTATAGAGCAGCAGAAGAACATTTATAGTTAATAAAATTAACAAATAATACGTTTGCTCAATTACGATTCTAAACACTGTGAACCCCCCCCCCCCAACTGACCCTTGGGCTAAGTGCCTGGTTAGAGTACACTAAACAAGAATGATAAAGACCTCACACACAGTACACAGTTACCTCAAATGAGGGTTGACAATAAAATCAAAATTTACTTGACTACACAACACGTAATTATCTGCCCAAATCTACTTGACGGCAGACAAGCACCTAGTTATCTACAGGATTATGTGTACAAGGTCGAGTCGAGGAAATGTCAATTACAAAGCTGTGGGTGTGGTGAGCTGGGACTAATGTCAGGTCAAGACGAGACAGACTGTAACCCTGTAGATAATTGGATGCTGCCTGTAGATAATTGGATGCTGCTCTGCCGTCAAGTAATTGCACTTTGAGCAGATAAAATTACGTGCTGTGCCGTCAAGCAACTTTTGGCATTCCTTATCAACCATCAGTTGAGATACAGTCATCACATCATCTGAGATATAGTCATCGCCATCACCACAGCACGACGTGACGCTATAGGGAAACCCCTGGTTACCATGGTTATGTGCCATATTGAGTGGCAATACTGAAAAGGTGTTCTGCAGTTTACTGCAATAGCAGATGAGAGAAAGACACTTAGTTCAGTTTTACGGTTTCCTTGCTGAGTTAGATTGCATAGCAGCAGTCAGTCAAAGGAGTGGTCTCCAAGTCAGCACAGATGGCTCTGTTCTCTTCGTTTTTGTGCCAGGAAAGAAGTAGAATGACCCGCTTTCATCAGACTATGTCCCATCTGTCTTTTCCCACACTGCCAATCCTGCTAAAAGCATCAGGAAAGAATGAAAGCATATGCATGCCGTAAATGAGCTTGTTAAGACCGCCCTAGAGCCTTCAAGGCCACCCCACTCTCTGTTTCAGTTGACTTTAGGCCTGTCCACACTAGACCAGAATGGATCGCGATCCGATCGGGATAGCGAGCGTCCACACTGCACTTTGAAAACGATACCTCCGCCTCATTTCGCTATCACGTGACTGATGACCGATGTGTATGTGTGGTTTCTTTGCTTGTAGAAAGCGTTGATACAGCAACGTAAGGTGAGCGCAAACAAAGACGAGTGAGGAGTGCTAGATGTTCCGACTACTCGCGTAGCATACATGAAGGTAACGCCCACTATTTCTAATTGGACTCAACCGATCGCGATCGAATCCACCTCACAATGTGGATCGGACGGATCGCGATCCAATCGCAATCAAGTTGCAAGTGTGGACAGCATTGGGGTTGGATCTCGATCCAGTTGCCAGTGTGGACAGGCCTTTTGCGCTCCCAAGTGACTAATGATGCAGCTCTATTTGTTTACCCACTCAGATGTTAAGTGATATCCCATTAACTATACAAGTTAGAGGTCATATTACAATACAAAGATGTTAAGTAACAGTAGAGGAAGTCGTAGGCTATCAACACGAAACAGAACGAGAACAGGAGTCAGAAATATCAAGCAACTACTTGCGGAACAAGAGCAACTGTGAGCTGATGTCAAGGCAGGGGATGGTTTTAGTGACCTTGTTAATTGGCCACTTCCTCTATTAGCAGCATTCTTGTTGTAAGACCATACCTTCTTAATGAGTTAATTAAGAATACCAACTCTCTTGATACGCAAAAGTATTATCAAACCGCCTGTGTAATACATACACTGTCCTTACCCTAACTATAGAAAATCCAGGAACTTGTGGTTTCGAACGATACCAAGATGGTCACTGTCTGCCCTATTGCACAGAAGTTATTACAGATTTTCAAAGAGCAAAGTCAGAGAAAACAAACAGTAGAGCCTTCAAGACCGCCCTAGAGCCAACACCCCTGATCTAGTGAAGGCGACTGCCATACAGGTGCAGTGCCCCAATATAACAATTCCTGACTTTACAACAGCGACCACTTACATGCAGCAGATATTTACATGCAGCTGACAGACATGCCACTCGAATGGTTTGCCACTCAGTCACTTGGGCAAGAAATAAACAGTCCCATAAGGTCTACAGTAACAGCTAAAACAAATAACAACAGCTGCTTGTGTACTTGACAGTAAATACTCACATATGTGTCCTTCCCTTGTGATTGGCTTTCAAGAGGTAACAGAGAAGATAATGTCCACTTACAAATAGCATCACACCAGACAAGATGGTTTGATAATAGAATAAAAAAGAGTGCCACTATGCCATCTATACTACCATATTAGTAACTCAAAAGTCAAATCACTTATAGACATTCCAAAAATTCGTGTTTACCTCAAATTCAATAACAGATCACTTCAAGTCTTGATTGTCACATCAAGGTCCACTACTTGATCATCTCAAAAGGCGTTTTCATTAGACTACTAAAATAACTTAGCCCTCCAAAGAGCTTCAGTAAGGATGGCACTAATAAATAGAGCTACCTTTGGTATAAAGTGACACACCAGACATTCTACCATTTGTAGTTCATCGATCAATATATGTGCCTGTAGCATAACACATAAAGTAACTTGAGTATTCTGTACATTCCGTACAGTACTTTGTCTTCTAGACATTGTCAAAGACAGCTTTGCAACTGTTGTCACAATCTTGTCACTCTTTTTACTGCAAAGGTTGGTTCATACTATGTGACTGAAAGTAATCCGTTCCATCAAACCACATCCACTGGAGCCATACCAGACAGATTAACAATTCTATTTTTGTGATGGACTGCAACAAGAAATGATTAGGTAGTGTAAAATACACAATGAGGTAATCATGCAACACACATGGCAATTGGGGAAGGGCTGTCTGGCACCCATCACTGTCCATCATGTCTCCTTCGCATATTGTGAACCAGCCTTAAAGGGGAACTCTAACGCAAATACAACCTGATCTCAAAATGTAGGCTTCATGTGAAACTATGTGCTGTGCTACTTTCAGGCCAGCGGTCACTTCGGTAGCGGTGAAAACGCGTGTCATGTACAGAGCATGCGGCAGGCTCATTAGCACTAAGCTCTGCCTATACCAAAAGAATTGTCTGCGTCAGTTATCTTGCCAGTAAACTACACGTAAACTAAACGGGAATGGTAACTATAGAGGGATCTTGCGTTCTAGGGCCTTAGAAGAGCTCTATGTAACAAAAGTACGATGTAGAAGCCGTTTTCTCCCACCAGACTTGACCCTTTCCTTTCACAGAAGGCTAGCACAATAAAACTCAACTGTAATTAGCGTCAGCCTTTGCACTATTAATCTACGAGGAGAACAAGCACATGGTTCAAGTATGTCAAGGAAGAAGATGTTCTCTTCGTAAGACCTGCATAGGCGAACATGCCCTTCTTGTTGTTCTATAGTCAAATGTCCACGTCAAATCTAAGCAGCAGTCCAGTGTGCTCAGCTTTGGCGATCAGCGTGGCTTCTAGATGTCTCATGAGACGTGATAAAGGATTGAATATCCGGGAATGACGAAGGGGAGGTATATTGCCATGGTCATGAGTCTACACACTGTGCAGGGTGTAAACAACTTACGTACTCCAGTACTAGCTACACCGTCTACATCATTGCGCTCAAGTAAAGTCTAAGGCTCAATCAAAGCCACTCTGCACCTGTTACACTTCACCCAGCCGCTGTTTGAAAAGAGCGTGTCCGCTTACCCAGATCTCTCCAACAGAACCTCATATTCGAACCCTCTGACTGTTTCTCTTTGTAGATTAGTAGAACGAAAACTAACACTGTTGAGTTTATTGCACTAGCGTCATCATCTGTGAGAGAAGAAGGTCAAGTCTGCTGGGAGAAAATGGCATCTAGCATCCTATTTTCATTGCAGAGAACTCTTTAAGGCCTTAAAACACAAGATCTCTCTCTAGTTACCATTCCCGTTTAGTTTTCGTGTAGTTTACTAGTAAGATAACTGAGCTACGCAGGCAATTCATTTGGTGTAGGCGGAGGTTAGCGTCAATGACGTGTCAACCTGGTGCATGCTCAGTACGGTACGTTACCCGCATTTTCTCCGCTACCAAAGCGACTGTTTGCCGAAAAGTAACGCAGCACGAAGTTTCACGATAAAACCTACATTTTGAGATCATGTTCTATTTCCATTGGACTTTCCCTTTAATTTAAGACTGGAAATTAATGCAGTAAATTTAAGAAACGCAAACTTTGACCATCATTCACCAAACACATTAAAATATATTTATTTAATTACACATAGCACATACAATCTATCCACAATTTCTTTGCACTGCGTTTCGATAATCACATTTGGAACCACTATATACAGCTGAGCTAATGATTTGTATTCTTTTAACCATAATAAATTCCAGAAATACCATTTCATCGCAACCCACACAAGTTCCAACCTCTAGGCAACACACCTCATTCTTTACATGGTACTAATTCTTAGCTCAAAGGGTGCATAACCCAATTAGGACTTTTATGGATGCCTTTATACAAGACACTGATTTGCTGACTTACTAACTATAGTAAAGTAAAACTCATCCAACCACACTCTACCATGACCAAATACGCCTGAAACAGCTTACTCAAAAGTAATGTTCCAACACAAACAGCTTGCTTACATGTACAAAACTGACTCTACACCAACTAAACTTTTAGCATCATATCAGCTTCCAAAAATAATTACCCCAACCAACAAGTTAGCTGTACTCCTGGCAATGAAAAGAGAGGATATGCTGGGCACTGTCAGATGAACTTCCTAGAACTTGCCCACAATTCACATAGAATCAATATAATTCAATACGATAATAAACAATTAACTATGGATTTAATCTAACACAGCAGGAATTCAATAAGCAATAACTGAGATTAAACGACAACAAATAATTTGGAATCTGGAACTAAAGAAAATAGAACTATGCCCTGACAGTGTCGGGAATGATGGCCACAAAATAAACAAGCAGTAATAGTTCCTTACCTATCCACCATCATTTCACTTAACCATATGCTATGAAAGGACACACAAGAAATCAGAAAAGATTGACACAACTGAAAAGATGACCAGTCAAACATCGGACTAGTTTACGAGATACATCTTCCTTTGAGAAGTACAATCATATGTTGATTGAGTCGATGACTAATCTTGAAAAAGCCTGCTGACGTCATGACCTCATTGGTAAGACCCAGAAATTTTTTCAGATAGTTATCTTAATTAAATCATGATAAATAAAAATGAACCCAACATACAACTTGTTTGATCAGAGTCAGAGTATTATCCGATTGCCAATCAGACAACAACTCGCCCTCTGTCCAACCAGAATTTCAGGGTAATCCCGATTAGAGGAACACTTCCCCGATTGACGCAAGCGCAGTAGACATTAACGTACTTTAAGGCCTTGGGCTGCGAACTGAATGCTTGCTATGTTGTGCCACACATTATTTTGGTCTTGCTTTCCGAGGCCAACTACTAGAGCACACAAGAGACGGGTCTAGACACTTCAGGCGACTCTAACAGTGAAAGAGAACAAGTTACAGGTCATGAGCAACTCAGTTGTTCGTACGCCATAGGCCATAATACAGTACAAAAGAGCTTGCATGATGCGAAAAACACACGGAAATGTTCGTCACTGCACATAATCACGCGACACAAAGTGCCTCATTCTACAGCCGAACCATCGCCGTGTGTGTGCTTTTCGCCATCGATTGAAGGTGAGTCAGTGATGCGAAAGCACGTTTTTAATTTCGTCCAAGCAAACATCAAAGTCTAAACAAAACCTATACTTTTTGGATGTTATTTGAAGAAAACGTCTTCTAGGATGATTTTTTCGCTATCCTAATGCTCAGCTATCAAGTTTGCTCTGAGATAGCTCCAAACTTCTAACTTGAAAAGAGACCAGAAATGATTAGCAACCGAGAACGGAGTCAAGAGTTAATGCTCGTGCATCAATTGGTGAAGTGCTCCTTTAAGTTGGGTACATTCCAGTGACTGTACTTGTAGCTGCTACACTGCACAGTAGCCCATGTGTAGTATCAACAGTCATAATGCCATAGATCAACACTAACACATTGATTGCATCCTGCTAAGTAAACACCCTCTGCCAATTTGTCTGTATTTATTGAGTAGAGTTTTTAAGTAAATTGCAAAAACACTTTCTCATTCAGATAAAAAACAACAATTACACAATCAATGTAACTATGACACACAACCTCAGCTCTTTGCTGAAAGCTGCAACTTTTCCCTTACAGATTACATTTTTATGTCATTGTGCACTAAAAGATACACAGTGACTGTCCTATAACATCTATAAGCAATGTTCACTGACAGATGCAAACAGTAATGCTTGTACTGCACTGTCTTCTAGTGAAGACTATTGCAGCAATTCAAGGCAATTAGCCATCAGTAAACATACTGACAGAATACCCATACAGGTTTCACATGTTTAGCAAACCTAAACGGATGCACAGTCTGACAGATCTTTCCAACTTCTTGTCAATACTCTACAGATCACCATACCAACACTAACATTCAACCACACAAGAGTGGGAGAGAAAACCAGTGCCAGTTGGGAGCCATTGTAGCAGCTCGACAAAAGACAAAACACTTCCGTGTCATACCTCATGAATTTCTAATAGCTAAGAGGTTTCAACGTGTCACACTCCTGAAATCTCACTAAACGTACCTCACTCGCAAAGATGTCTACTCTACGAGAAAAGAACTGCTTGATAAACACAGAGCACACGACACTAACCTCCTAAGTCCTTTACAGCACACACTCTGGCCTACATACATACTTACCAAAACGAACAGACCAGCACACAATAACACACACGACAGGCATGCGACAACTCCCTCAAAGTCAAAGCATTCTACAGCGGACATGCACACGTCGGCTAACCTAGCATGTCGAGTGGGAGACAGACCCGTCGTCACTGGATGCTGCGCCGTCTGTCTCGATCTCGTACTGTAAAGATTCGGCCGAGTCGCGAACGTCTGCAAAAAAATCACAACGCTAGGCGACGTGATTGACTGCAACAGTTTGTCATATCATACGTCCTCCTCGCTGAACAAAATCCCTCGAACCGCTTCCAGCCATTCCTGTCGCTCGGAGGCCGAGTCGGCGCTCATGTGATAGACGCGATCCGCTGTGACGATGTCAAACACATTCTTTCGACTCTTGACGTTGGGCATGCTCTTTACAGACCGGCAGTCCTTCAGGTCGATTACACCTGATCGGAGACACTCGCGTTTCAGTCAAAAACACGAATGAAACCGCGAGTTTCGCGACAAATAGCGCACCTTTCGGTTCTTTGCCGGCGAGTTGCGATTCCTCGCCGTCGAAATACTCCAGACGGACATAGCGAGGCGCCAACGGGTAGACAAGATGAGAGTCGAGTAGCATGCACCAGCGTCGCTTCCATTTCGCCAACGCTTGCTTCGCTGGAGGTGACTTCGTGAGATATCCGCGTTTGACAACTTCCTGAGCGTTTGACATACCTCGAGTTGGCCCCCAGGTTATAGTCGGTCTTCGTTAGTATGTGTAGACGAGACGAAGCGAAACGCAATCACTGTACTGTCAGAGCTAATGACGGACTTGACGTTCTCGCCTGCTCATCACCATAATTTGGCTTGGCTAGCGCATTGATTTCAATAATGCTCCCGCAGCCTGCAGCCTTGAATGCCACTCACTGCATGCAGCTGTACACATGTACCTGCCTCACATTGCTCAAGCGTAGTGGAAAACTCAGTAGGCTGAATGCAAACTCTTAGTGCACACATTCACTCTCTTAATTAATTAATTATTTTTATTTAATTAATTTAAATAGGATAGCGTGGAAAGCAGGGCCGGATCCAGAGAGGGGTTCAGGGGTACAACCCCCTCTTTTCCAATAGGTGTGGTTCAATAATTTCATATAATTTCATTAGAAAAGAGAAAATTAGTAATGCTATAAATAACTGCTACCAGGTCAACCCCCTCTTTCAAAAATTCCTGGATCCAGCCCTGGAATATGGCGTGCTACCAATGCCAAAACAATTGCTGCAGCACTAATACTCAGCACTAATATTAATGCTGAGTATTAGTGCTGCAGCAATTGTTTTGGCATTGGTAGCACGCCATACTGGAAAGCCTACAAAAGCGTAGTTATGCAGCTCAGCACACACTTTGCTTGATCAAGCTAGTAGCCTATGTACCTAACGCTTACAAAATTTCAAATTAATTAACATTTTGTAGCTAAAGTCCATTCAAACAATAGGTGCAGTGTGGGAAAATTGCCAGATCTTGGTATCCCGGGCACTTACAAACATGGAAATGATACCTCCGGAATGCACGTGAGGAGGTGGAGACACGGATGCATTGGTAACAGTCAGAATGATGCTCAAATACGTTGGAACGAGCAGCTTCCGGAATATTACATATGTAGACTGCACCCCGGTCGGACATGGCCCATCCTATTCTAACTAGAGTAGATGTAATCACCTAAATTGTATTTCTTAGAAACATTAGACAGCCAATTAGTTCTCAACGACGTCTCCAGAGTCACAAGCGAACTCAATTCAGAGCTCTAGAAGACATCCGCACCTACTTTTGTCAGTAGTATTTCTGCAGCGGTTCTAGAATGCCATCACAAGCTTGTAATGAGTGTTTACATTGTGTCTAGCAGACGTCATTGAAGTAGTTACGCTAATTCAATTTCCTATTTTCCCCACTAGACAGCCCAAACTGACGAAGTCCACACCCACAATTCCCACACTGCACCTATTATTCGAATGGACTTTAGCATGTTGAGCTCTAGCTAGACTCTTGACTCGTGCCCAGTTGCTACACCACGTGCGCTAGCTGTCACGTGTGTGTAGGTTCATGTGGTTTCACACGTGTGGTTCGCGTTCTAAGCCCGGTTCACAGTACTGACGCTGACGCTCAGCTACATCAAAGACACCACCTTGACGAAGGCGGCATCCTTTGATGTTGACACTGACGCTGACGCTGGAATAGTTCTAATCCAGCGTTAGGCCAACCACACGTGTGAAACCACATGGACCTCTAAACACACCTAGCGCACGTGGTGTAGTGACCTAGCACTGGGCACGAGTACTGTACTAGGCTCTACGTATTCAAAAAACTAATGTCAACAACTAGACCGCATATTCTGGAACACGTTCTGTTGCTAATTGCACTGCTCCAGCGGGCAGGCGAGCACCCGACGAATATTCGAAATTTCGACTTTCATCAAGAGTTTACAATTTCTGTAGGTCAAAATATAGGTAATTTAATTAATTAAATGCGTCATTTATTTATTTAGTGCGTGGTTCAATCTACGTGATTTGGTTTCGTTGGCGTGCGTTATGCTGAAACAACACCGTGCTATACCATTTCTTCTAGCTAGTAACTAATTAGGTTATCTGCAGCTGGTTTTTACTTTAGTTAGTTACAAAAGCTGCGTTCAAATAAAAAGGCATTCAAGAGTGGTGTTTATTTACTGCTAATATACTAGTCATCCAGCACGTCTAGTAGCTAGCAGTAGATTCTGTAGAATTACGCGACGCGTCACAGCGAGACAGCCTACAGTCCTACAAATATGTTTTCAAGCAGTCTATAGCAAAGATACGTTTGAAACGACTATCGACATTTGTATCTAGACTTCAACATTTCAACTGTCCAAGCAAAATCTAGCTATTTACGGTTGAGATAAAAATGAAACAATGGCTAATTATGCTAGCTAACTTCAGACGCTCGGATGCCAACGATTTGTATGAAGGTCTATACTGACGTTTCTAGACAAGAGTTACCGGTCACACAAAATCAATTGTTTTTAGCCTAGCCTAGAGTTGCCGAATCACATACGATGTTTATGTCTCGTATTTGCATTGCCAAAACACACTATTCTAGCAACGACAACTTACAAACTTTGTGGCCAAGTTTAATAACGGCAGTCGCTTTGTTTGATTTTAGATAAATTTTTACAAGTAGTGCGCTTAAAAATGGAGTTAAATTGGTATTTCTTTCCAACAACTCTACCGGGGTCTTGAAACGGCTCCTTGATATCTGCGGAAGCGATGTTGTCCAGGTACGTACCAATTTTACTAACTAATTCCAGACTTTCTAGATATACTTCAACGTGTAACGAACTGCGTGCGTACATCACTGAAAATGTTAAAATACGTGATGGTGTAATAGTATGTGACGTCATAATGCAAAACTACAGTTACTATTGTCTTTCATACGATAGACTGTTTGTATTTTTACTTTTTATACTAACGCAATATGTCTAGTCAAGCAACAAAAATCGTCGCCGCTGTTGGAGTGGGGGCTCTCGGAATCGCCGCTTACCTGTTGGGAAAGTCGAACAAAAAACCGAGCGGTGGGCAAGTCAAATCTCTCGCCCACGAGCGATTCAACCCCGACCAGGATTATCCCGACCTCACCAAGCACAACAACGTAATGGCCTCTTATCTTACACCACAACTCTATGGCTCGCTACGCGAAAAGACGACGCCTAGAGGATGGACACTCGACAACTGCATCCAGACAGGGGTCGACAATCCGGGCCATCCATTTATTAAGACTGTCGGCGTCGTGGCTGGGGATGAGGAGTCATACGAGGTATCTATAGCGGTAGCGGTACCGCTCAGTACTCTCATTGGTCAATGCGTTTGACTGCATGGATGACGTATTTTTAGGTGTTTGCTAGTCTGTTTGACCCCATAATCGAGGAAAGACACAACGGCTACAAGAAGACGGCACTGCATCCTACAGATTTGGATGCGTCGAAAGTCAGCTGCAATGCCTGTCTAGCTAGCTCACCTAACACCGCATTGACAGTGATTTTTCTTGTGTTTTACAGCTGAAAGGTGGAATTCTAGACGACAGGTACGTCCTTTCAAGCCGCGTACGAACTGGAAGGAGTATTCGAGGATTGGGTCTTCCACCCGCCTGTACTCGCGCAGAGAGAAGAGAGACGGAAAAGGTACGAAGCGATAAGTAAAACTCAAAGTCACTACAGACCCACAAGTTTCTGTCGGTCTCGTTTCAGATAGTCGTTAGTGCTCTAAAAAATCTGACTGGAGATTTGAAAGGAAAGTACTATCCGCTTGTTGGCATGACGGAGGAAGAACAGCAGCAACTGATTGATGTATGTAGTCTGACTGCATGGATCGCAAATTTTGATTTATGTTGCGTGTAATTGCTAATTTGCTAGGACCATTTTCTGTTTGACAAGCCCATATCTCCGCTGCTCAACTCTGCCGGTATGGCTCGAGATTGGCCCGATGCGCGAGGAATCTGGCATAACGAAGAGAAAAATCTGCTTGTTTGGATTAACGAAGAAGATCACACACGCATCATTTCCATGGAAAAGGGTGGAAACATGAAAGCGGTGTTTGAGCGCTTTTGTCGCGGTATTAACGAGGCAAGTCCATTCTAATACAAATAACCGTTGTTTATAACTACCGTCTGCTGTAATTAAAGGTTGAAAATGCCATTAAGTCTAAAGGGCACGAGTTTATGTGGAATTCCCATCTCGGCTACGTTCTCACATGTCCATCTAACCTCGGCACTGGTCTTCGTTCTGGCGTTCACGTGAGAATTCCACACATAAGCAAGGTATGCTTATACCTTCAATATAGAGTAGGAAAGAATGAACAAACTATTTGTATTTTGCAGCATCCAAAGTTTGCAGAAATTCTGAAAAAGCTCCACCTTCAAAGCCGCGGTACCGGAGGTGTTGACACAGCTGCCGTTGGAGGAATCTACGATATTTCTAATTCAGATCGTTTAGGAAAGTCGGAAGTAAGCTCATTGTCTCTAATAAAACTAGTAAGCATGCAATTGCTTCTGTTATCCTTGCGCTTCCAACAGGTTCAACTGGTTCAAAACGTCGTTGATGGAGTGAAACGACTTGTTGATATGGAGAAAAGGCTAGAAAAGGGAATGAGTATTGAACCTCTTATGCCATAGGCACAAAATGATTTTATCTTAGTAAGGACATCTAAATGTTATAGCAGCTTGACGACCACAAAAAACAAATAGAGATCATAAACATGCAATTCTCTGCTCTAAATCTCGCTATCTCTTTGACACGATCACTCTACTAGTATACGTATCTTGTTTGAGGTCTCCTGTTTGCGTATACGTTTCTTTATGCAATCTTTATATAGAAGTGTTGCTCAATAAGGATTTGTGTAAGCTCCCCATGCAGATTCGGTAGCAGGTGTGCATGGGTCCTCAAACAATTGATAGTTTTATAACCCTATAACGGCTGCTAGCAGTTATGGACACCACTGAATGGAGCTGGTCCCAACAAAGCGCTGACGGACAAGCTGTTCAGCAGGGGCGACGGGCCAGGTGCACACACAGTGTGAACGTAAAAATAGCTAATTTATTTAATCATTTGAAACATATTCCCGGGAGTTCTCGCCATAAGCCCTTTGGAGGAAGTCCCATTTTCAAAAGTTGGGTAAGCCTTGGCCTACCCTGTTCCTCTGGTCCTGCTGAACTCCCAGCCTAACAGTAGTCTAAGCGTCACGCAATAAACAAAAGCAACAAAAACTCGATAATATACTAATTGAGAGAGAGGTTCGTTAGAATGTGGCTCGGGCGCTTATAGTCTCGGACTGGGTTCTGTTTTGCATGTGTTCACACTTGCACATGCCACCACCGTCATCTCCAAATAATATAAGTCCTATACAGATGTGCAAGGTCTGGTGTGTGAGTGAATCACCATTGCACGCGCTGTAGTCAATGATGGACGGAGCTAAACTGTGTCCCGAGCACAACCAGGTATTTGAAAGTGAGCCGTGCTCACGGCCCATTGCAGGGCCCAACTCGGCCGAATAGGAGTCGTGTAAACATCCGGTATCAATTTCGTTCCTGGACGGACCCGAGCTCTAGAGCATCGTGTAAGTGGAGCTCTATAGAGTGAGTCACGCTCGCACATGGTGCACATGGTGAAGATCAGCGCAGAACAACCAAACGCCAGAACACTAAACGTGCACGACTTTTATGTAACTTACAAACAATAGAATGACAAGTTTTCGTGCACCCTGGAAACCCTCAATATACCGGTATATACATCTCTGTATACCACAGAGTGAGTAAAACACCTTAGCTTAAGTTAATAAATACTGTTACCGCAGTCATGTCATCCACTTAATTAATTTGACTGCATGCAACTTCACTACCAACGTCACTACAAACACGAACAACTATCTTACATCAAAGCGTCGCAGGCTTCTAAACTTTTAGAATTGCGAAGCCGCCCGCTAGAGTTCTATAAACACGCAATTCTCTACTCTGAATTACATTTCGGTACACTTCTATGACACAAAATTACTGTGCATGGTGTACTGGTTGCTTAGCTTTTTATGAACCCACGTAAGACCAAGTTCACTAGAAGCGTCGCTTAAAAGAGTTTGGGCGAGCTGCCTTACTAGTAGATTAGTCAGTAGATGTAGTGTACCAAAGAAAATATCCTAAGCTGTGGAGGGATAGAGGGGCTTAGTAAGGAATATCTTGGGGATAGGATACAATATACTAGAACATTAATTAATATTTACTCAGTAGACTTTTGTCTATACTAACCCTAACTATAGAATGCTCCAAATAAAAGCGTATACTATTCACTTCAGCAATATCAAACGAGAGCATAAAACATCCAAAGATATATCTTATCCGGGAGGATAGTATATTCTATCCGGAAGAATAAAAATCTAGGGGGATGATTTCTACTGGTACAACAGGCCCAACTAGGTCCGAATAATTGTTGTGTAAGCTCGATCGGTTTTGTCGTTGGTCTGGGTCGTGTAAACGGAGCGATAGGTGTGTCACACTTGCATACCATGCATATGGTGAACACCAGACAAGAACAACCAGATACACTTGCTTATGATGCACATATTATGCATGGTAAAAACAGACAAGAACAACCAGATACATAGCAAAAGCATTGAACGTGCATGTAAGGCAATAGAATAGCAGGTTTCCGCGCACCCTGGAAACTCTTTGAGATACGCCTCTGTAGAATTAAACAGGTAGATCGCCATAATTTGCGAATGATAGATCCGGATCTATTGTACAGCGGATGTGTTCTGCTCAATCTAGTGCGCAAGCGCCATTTGCTGACCTAAACGCACGTGCATGCGTACATTGTGTGCGCTTCAAATGCTGCACACTCATTTCGCGGAGGTCGTAATGACGTCCCGTATGTAACGTACTCTTGCTCTTGCACACTAGTGCCACATGCACAACAACACCAAAAGTTGCAACTATTGTAGGAAACCTATATAATAGTAAGCCTCGCCTCAGACGCAGTGTAAGGCGTGGCCATGGAGAGTGGGCGGAGCCCGGCCCAGCCCATCATGGTCCAGGAGAACCGACGGATCCGGGACTTCAGACCAGACTCCGTTCAACAAGGTGAGTTGCAGACCCCAGTGACGGATTAAGAATTTGCTAGACAGAGGGCACATGTAGGTGTGTCTTGTACAGTGAGCATGCGCACTTGCAGGTATTTCAGATACACGGTGTACTAAAGTTAGGTCAAGATGTTCTATATTTGTAGGACCCTGTAGGCTCAGATTTGAAAACGCAGCCTTCTGATTTTATTAAAGTACGTACCGATAGATCAATTCACTTAGAAGAAAGTTTTCCCAAAAGGGGGACACATGCTCCTGGTGTCCCCGCCTGTATCCGCTTCTACTTATGGTCCCGAATGCGCTGCCACGGGGTGAGACTATAAAGTAGTACTGAGGCTCTAACGTATAGTACTGAGGTTGAAGCTTTAACTGAAGTTGAAGCTAAAGCTCTGGACTTATGGTATACAACTTCAAAAATAAAATAGCCGTCGCAGACGAACGAGTTGTTGGCAAAGTTGCTCTGGGCGTGCAATTGCGGCATAGGCTCCACCTCTCCAATGAGATTAGTTCAAGCGCCAGAGAGGCTGACTTGTCTGACAAGAACAATATCCAATCTTTTCTTTCTGACCATTCGACTGCACTAGACAATAATGAAACGTCAAACTCCCTTTCAGCACTTCACACATGACTGCATGCAGCTTTATTCTAGTTGCTACCACAGCAATGACAAACATCTACAAGCTACGAAAGTGTTGAGCTTAAGAAAAAAACGAGCACTAACAAGCAACTCTAATGTACTAAAGCACAGCTAAGAAACCACAAATTGAGAGACAACGAAAAGAAATATAGTCGAAATTAAAAGTAACACGTGTACACTTAAGGCCAGATCTTCAGGACGTTGAGGGACTTTTGTTTATTATCAGGATTCCCAGATGGCTCCGTTGGCGGATCGAATTGCATGAATACTGGATAATGATCCGACAGTTCTTTCCACGAGCCGAGAAAGCTGTAAGGAGCCTCTGGTTGGGAACCCGACAAGATATACTCTCTGTTAGCTTCCTCCAACTCTGGATTAATCACTCGACACGTGGAACTTCCAGGAATGGTTTTTTCAGGCGTGTAGATGTAGTCCAATGTCAGTTTGGTATAAACGTGCGTGAATGTCCAAGGTGCAGCAGGATCATCTATTAAAGATTTCGTGTGAGTACACTTCATCCTATCATTCCTAACAAACGTGACACCGATATAAATTTAAATCAACTGTAACGTCTTAACTTAATATTTGACATGTAGCATACTTATTCCATTTGTTTTTCAAACTGTCAAAATTGAAGTCACCCATGATATAGGCATCTTTCAAATTGTGTACAACCGCACCTATGGTAATTGTAACTGTTCTGATATAGGCTATTAGCTGGTTGATGTTTTGGACCGTTGGTTGAGGTTCGTTCAAAACGTGAAGATTAACAACAGCCAGGTCCTGTTTCCAGGCACAAGAATTCAAACCTCTGAATCAACGGTCTAAAATTATGCGTCGTATACCTTCTTTGTCTTTACTCCTCTAAAGATACAAGCAAAAGCTGATCGTTGCTGTGTAAAGTTAATAAGTCTACACTCTGCTAGAGTAACATCTCTGCTGTTGTAAGCGAAACCAAGTCGCTCACCACGTAAATCGTCTGAAACACTCCACGATTTGTCATACGTACCGTTTGTTGGGACAGCCTTTAACTCTTGAACTGCCAAAACACTAAACAGTGATAGCACCTTGGTGTATGCGTCCACAAGCACCGAATCAGTAGCAGGATTGTGATTCTCCATATTCCATGTTCCAATAGAGAGTCCTTCCCATTGCATTAGCACCGGTAGGTGATCACTGAGTTGGTAAGAACGGACAACAGGCTCGTAAGAACGTAACGCGGGAGAATCTGGATTCTCTCGTGGAACGAACTCTTGATTGTAGCGTAGATGCGGTTCCTCTGATTTAGCAGGACCGCGTGGACTCTGCAAACCAGGAAATATGTAATGATGAGCCATACGGAGAGTCTCACCGACAAGGATACGATCGTAATGAGACACTTTCTTGCCAACTGTTGTAGGCCCAGCGTCCAAAAATCTAAATCAATACTAAACAAACACGTGTTAACACAACTAAAAGTAACTTAAACACTAAAGACATACAAGTTGGATGCAACCTCCATTGCTTCTTTAAAACCATAAAGATTAAAGTCACCAGAGAGAATTTGAATTCTACCACACTTTTTAGCACCACTTCCTTGTACGATTTTAGAGTGATCGCTGAAATGTTTGAACTCTAGAGCTCTTGTTGCAGCGTCGCAGCCACTGTAGCGGAAATGAGCGGTATACATGGTGAAACATTCCTTCGTTTCTACAAACTATCGGAGCAAACACACCAGATAAACAAATCAGTAAATTTTAACACTCGTACGTTGTGTTTCGAGATCGTTATATTTTGACGTATTAGAATGTCAAAATTAGAGATTAATTAACGTTGTAAAAATTTAATGCAAATAGTAGGGTACTCTCTATATAGCTTAGCTACAAGCTACGGTCGAGCATATCTGAAATTTGCACCAATAAGCGTATTTGTGGTTTACAGCTTCCAGTACACCACACAGAGGGAGTTGCTGTGGGGCAAGTCTGACTCGATTTGCATCATAGACAAATGCAATTCACCGCCGTCCCTGTACCATGGAGTGTATTCTGTAATTGTATGTTTCAAGCGGTTGAGAGCACTAGACCTTCCCTTGTATCTCGCTTCAAATCCACTCACTTCTTGGAGCGCTAATATCTGAGTCTTCTTTAGTATGTTAAGTAGAGCCTCATACACTTTTGTCGAAAGTGCGCTAGTGTTATCCATATTTGTCAACGACTGCATATTCCAAGATCCAATCACTAACAACAAAAAGTTACAAGCGTCAGTGTCTCAATAACCGCTTTACTAGTAGTTTTCCCGTGCTCCATTATACCCTACGTATAGTATTCATGCCACTTGACAGCCAAAAATCAAAATTTTCATTTTCATATGATAGTTATAAGGGTATTCGGAAAAATAATTTTAAATTGTTAAAATCAAGGCTTCTATGAGAAAATGGCGCCGTAATGTGCTTCTAGTTTGTCACATCCGGTTTCGAGCAGCGCCATCACGTAGTAAAATGGCTGTGAAGTCTCTTGTCGGCAGCTAGAAGATTCTCTGCAAATATCACCATAGAAATTGTTCACTGACTCCAATGATTCTAACCGTAGCAAACGCTCGAGTCTTGCGTTACCTATTTCACTTTGCGCTAACGCGACATATGTACACTGACGGAATCTGCTGCTCGGAACCGGAAGCGATAAAACACTACGGCGTAGTTTTCGCTTAGAAACTTTGATTTAAATTTTCGATTTTTGCGTGTCAGTGGCCCTCTCTAGACAATGTCCAGCTGCTAAATTAAGAGTGTTATAATTGCATAACAAGAGAGACACTTTGCACGCTCACGCAGATGCACTAATTCTACCCACATTTTCTCTTGTATTAGCCAAATGAAGTGCAAAACTCAAGAGACTTGTTTGTCTACAGTGTAGCATATTCGAAGTAGCTTGGAAAACTTACTCTAAAATAGTGATTTTAATTAACATTTTATGTATACCCAATTTGTAACCTTCCTTGCTTACGAAATAGCACCACTAACTGACAACCGTGTAAAAATTACTTTACAACGATAAATAAGAACACCATGCTTAATTTTCTAGCTTTCTCCCAAATATATGTGAAACAGAGTGCACGTACATGTATTGATGTTATAGACTTTTCTCACTGTACATACCTGCTTGCATATTTGTCTGACTGTCTGTCTGTTTATCTGTTTGTATATTTGACTGAGTTACCAGTCCTATCAAGCAAGCCGCTGCGGCTGTCTCTGGGCATTCAATCATCAGCTGCTAATCCAATCTCATAAACACGTCGAACATCATCCCAATAAATTCATGCGATCAGCACACAAAGATTGTCGTACTCCATCACTATTGCTTCTTGACACCAATCTAAATAGAGCTACAGTACCACTTGATGGTTTGAAAACGGAAGTACCATAGTTTTGTTTCCAGTCGATCTTAGAACCACTAACTCTCTCTAAACATATCTTGTCATGTGCATCAGTGGACGTATAATGAAAGTTCGAAAGAGAACTCCTAAGATTCGAATCAATGGTGCCCCTAACCAAATCTTGTGTAACTGTTAATGTTGAAAGAAGAACCGGGTAGTTGTCAGCAGTTTCTGGAAACAACTGGTAGTTGTTGATCCCTTCCTCTCTAGTCCAGGACAATAAAGGAAATTTGTTTACATCTATACCAATATGATTTAGATATTCGGCTAGAAGACCAACGAGGTATTTTGATCTTTCAGTACGCCACATAGAGAAGACTTCCGCCTCAGACTTTTCATTGGACGCTTCTGCAACGTTCGTAAATTCGTAAAAAACGTTCATAGCATGGGATTTAATTCACTCCGGATATAGAGATAGGACGTGTTTAGGTCCAATCAACACACCTTCGCATTCGTGAATAATTCTCCCTGTAGCTTTGAACAGCAGACGACCGAACATGAGACCAATAAAGGAATTATTTTTGTTTGCGAAGCTGTAGTATCCTGTCTCCTCAGCTTTCCCTGTGTCCGCCAAAAGAAACGAACGTTTCCAGCGAAGAAGGGGCTTCTCTGCATTAACAAGTGACTCATTTCCGGAAACGATGCTCCTCCTATCCGGTTGGTCACCGTCGAAGAACAAGACGACGACGACAAACAAATATACGACCATCATGACAGTGACCATCGCAATAGCATGTAATTGCCCTAGCTGCATGTCAAAACAGCATGCACTGTACTGTAGCAATCTAATATTATGAGAACAAAACTTAGTATTCCTACTTCTACTGTCAGATAAATGCTGCTTCTTAAACAAGTAGATCGCCATAATTTGCGAATGATAGATCCGGATCTACTGTACAGCGGATGTGTTCTGCTCAATCTAGTGCGCAAGCGCCATTTGCTGACCTAAACGCACGTGCATGCGTACATTGTGTGCGCTTCAAATGCTGCACACTCATTTCGCGGAGGTCGTAATGACGTCCCGTATGTAACGTACTCGTGCTCTTGCACACTAGTGCCACATGCACAACAACACCAAAAGTTGCAACTATTGTAGGAAACCTATATAATAGTTAACCTCGCCTCAGACGCAGTGTAAGGCGTAGCCGTGGAGAGTGGGCGGAGCCCGGCCCAGCCCATCATGGTCCAGGATAACCGACGGATCCGGGACTTCAGACCAGACTTCGTTCAACAAGGTGAGTTGGAGTCCCCAGTAGCGGATTAAGAATTTGCTAGACAGAGGGCACATGTAGGTGTGTCTTGTACAGTGAGCATGCGCACTTGCAGGTATTTCAGATACACGGTGTACTAAAGTTAGGTCAAGATGTTCTATATTTGTAGGACCCTGTAGGCTCAGATTTGAAAACGCAGCCTTCTGATTTTATTAAAGTACGTACTGATAGATCAATTCACTTAGAAGAAAGTTTTCCCAAAAGGGGGGAACATGCTCCTGGTGTCCCCGCCTGTATCCACTTCTACTTATGGTCCCGAATGCGCTGCCACGGGGTGAGACTATAAAGTAGTACTGAGGCATTAACGTATAGTACTGAGGTTGAAGCTTTAACTGAAGTTGAAGCTAAAGCTCTGGACTTATAGTATACTACTTCAAGAATAAAATAACCGTCGCAGAAGAACGAGTTGTTGGCAAAGTTGCTCCGGGCGTGCAATTGCGGCATAGGCTCCACCTCTCCAATGGGATTAGTTCAAGCGCCAGAGAGCCTGACTTGTCTGACAAGAACATATTCATTCTTTTCTTTCTGACCATTCGACTGCACCAGACAATAATAAAACGTCAAACTCCCTTTCAGTACTTCACACACGACTGCATGCAGCTTTATTCTAGTTGCTACCACAGCAATGACAAACATTTACAGGCTACGAAAGTGTTGAGCATAAGAAGAAAACGAGCACTAACAAGCAACTCTAATGTAGCGATAGCACTGTGACACGTTGCTTTGCACTAAGATAAAGGCCACATCCGCTTGACTCCTAGGTTTTTTCTTTTCTCATCGACTGTACCGCCTGGATCTCTTGGAGGCTTAAACTGCATAAATACCGGATAATGATCAGACAGTTCTTCCCAAGTACCAATGAAACGGTAAGGTGTCAAGGAATTGGCATTCTCTATGATAAACTCGCGGTTGTCTTTCTCCAATTCTGGATGAATAACTCTACAACGAAAACTTCCGGGTGTATTGTCACCCATAATGGCAAGCTCTGGTGTAAAGATATAGTCCAAAGTTTTTTTACTGGCTATGCGAGTGAAAGTCCAAGACAAAACAGGATCAAATGGTACCCTGTCTGAGTGAATACATTCCTTAAAAAGATACCTAAACACACATATACTTGTCATTTAATTGTAAAGTTAGCTACGATTATTTACAAAACACACTTATTGCTCGATTTCCACTTGTTTTTAATGTCGTCAGCATTGAAGTCGCCCATTATATAAGCATCTTTCCATTTATTCATTGACCTAATATGGTCGATCAGTTTGTCGACGTATTTAACCGTCGGTTTAGGTTTGTTGAGAAGATGCACATTAACAACAACCAACACCTATTTACACCCCGCAAAAACAGTCAAGTTATACAAATCTCTGATACAATAAAAACCGTTCCAAAACTCTCATCCTACCTTCTGATTCTTTTTCTTCTTAAAAACGCATGCGTACGCTGATCGTTGATTATTGTAGTTTTCCATTGCTAAAGTGAAATCAGTGCAACTGTCTGGATCTAGATCAACTTCGTCACTGTCGTAAGCAAATCCAAGTCTTTCACGATTTAAAGTACGTGAAACCCTCCAAGCCCTGCCATAGGATTTTGGAGTATTTGAATCCTTTTGATAGACCTCACCACTGACCTCTTGTACTGCCAAAACGCTAAAAAGTGAGAACACTTTTGTGTACACGTCTCGTAACTTAGAATCAGCAAAAGATCCTTGTTTTCCCATATTCCAGGTTCCAATATTGAGTCCTTCCCAGCTCATCTGCACAGGGAGATGATCACTAAGCTCGTAAGAACGAACAACAGGCTTGTAGCGACGTGATCTCAGGAATTTCGGGTCATCTTTCTGATTAAACTTTTGGCTGTAGGGCTCATGCAACTCTATAGATTGTGTGGGTCCTGCTGCAGTCTTCCAACCAGGATATATATAATGATGAGGCAATCGGAGAGTCTCGCTGACGAGAATACGATCGTAATGAGACTTCCTCTTTGCAACTGTAGTAGGTCCAGCGTCTAATAGCCTAAAGTCGACACTGAAAAGACAATAGCTAAACAATGTGAACAAAGTACTTATAAGTCAATATGACTTACAAGTTGGATGCAACTTCCAATTGTTCGCCTGCATTCCGAAAGTTAAAGTCGCCAGCAATAATTTGAATTCTGCCACAGGTTTTAGCACCGTCTGCTCGAACGCGATTAGAGTGCTCGCGAAAATGCCTAAACTCCGAAGCTCTCACTGTACGACTGCTCTCCCGAAAATGAGCAGTATACATGGTAAAACATTCCTTCGCTCCATTAAACTATAAAAACAATGACATAGAGGTGACTTTTACATAAACGTACCGGATAGTTACGTTACTGCTTCCTATAAACGTTAAATGCTTGACGTATGCAATTTATAAAAATTAGAATATACAATTTCGTTACAAATTTGATTATACCTAAGCACATAACTTTAGGAAATTAGTTGCAGACATTGCGGTACCTGAAATTTGCACCAATACGCGTATTTGTGATTTGCCGTTTCCAGAAAGCCACACTTTTCGTTTTGATTAGCAAGTTCAACTTTGCTGCTGTCATAAACAAATGCAAATTCGCCCTCGGCCATGTAGTTTATTCCTTCCTCAGTACGTAGACGTCTCAAACTGTTGAGAGGCTTCGAGGTTCCCTTGTATTTTTCTTCAAAGTTATAGACTTCTTGAAGCGCTAATATTTGAGTCTCTTTTATGACGTTGAGTAAAGCTTCGTAAACTTCTGGCGAAAGCGGTCTGTCTTCATTCATACGTGCCAGCGACTGCATATTCCAAGACCCAATGACTACTGGTTCTGTCACAAAGCGAACGATCAAAACAGGTGACCATGCGATTATCAGTTGCTAATAACAGCACGCAGACACATTTAATATTTAATTAATAAATAGCTCAAATAGTCAAAATGCTAATTAGATTAATTGAGAAAAGATCTGATTTATTAGAACTCCAACACGTAACTCTCTTATAGCTAACATTAAAATTTGCACTTTACCGGACAAATACCCAGACACCGAGGCCTTCGAAAGTCATAACTAGTAAAAGTTTATAGCAGACGAGGTCCAAATAATATTGTGTGTCAAGACAATCACTAGAACCAGCAAAAATTCTATTTGTTGTTTGCAAAAGTTAGTTACTCATTCTGATCTCCTGACCTTTAAGTCACAAAGTCCGAACTAAATTTCTTGAGACTAGACGTTTCAAAGTAGAACCACGCCCGTATTAACACGTACACACAAGGCAACAAAAAGCATGATTGTTTCCCGTGCAAAAGCATCATTGTTTCCCGTGCATTTCCAAGGCAGGTGATTCTGCTGCACCCAGACTGTTTTCATAGCACCTGCACTAACCAAAATGTTATGAAAGACAAAAGTGGAAGCAAACGTCCTAAGGACTCTTTAATGCAACATTGCAAGTGAGATTGTTTCTACAGCTTCAGAGATTACCTAACTACACTTAACTGCAATTTCAATGTGGAATTAGCTAACAAACTTTCTACAGAAATTTTTTTATGCAAAACAAGTATTTCTGTGCTCAGCCAATTAATGTTCAATTGCGTGTAACTATTTGTATAAAAGAATTCCACTTAATTTAATCTGTCACGTAATTAACCTAACACTGCGGCTGGAATGAAAACAATAAGCTTAGATAATAAACTATATAAATAGTCAGTTCAAAGCCATGCACAGATGTCAACAACATCAACAATGACAACAAAATTCAACTGTATGTAAGATCTATAAGTCAATAATAGTGGGCCTTTCTCTGGTTTGTGAAGCTGTCAGCCATAACAAAAAGAGATTTCAATTTTTGCAAAACGGTATTGTGTTCAAAGTCAAGCTGCTGCAATAAATTAGCATCACTCAGTGCTATGGTTACACAGCATAATAGATACTTTTCTCAAATGCATGAATTTCTAGAAAAGTCTATATACGCCACTATTTTCAAATTGTGGATTTTGAAACGACAAATCATACTTTTTGTGAGTAAATGTTTTGACAAATATTGCAATGTAGCTTCAAATACTAGCCCTAAGCCTAATAATAAATATTAATACAGATTCTAATTAACAATCCCATTTATCTGCATAATTTTAGAAACATTCCTGGTTACAAATATCACTAATACCTTCTGTCACTAAGCTTAGAGATAGCAGAAATACACTCTGATGAGTTTAAGTTTACATCTACAATTCCCAGTTTCATAAGAACGTCTGTAAAACAGTGTAAAAGTTGATATACAATGACATGCCATACATTAACCTTTCTACCTAGGGAGCCAGAGTAAGATAAATAGCACGTAATACACAAAAACACAAAACTAGACTGACTGCATTCCGGTCTTCGGTCAGCTTTTGTGCTCGCCTGCCTTTATCCGACTAACCGTTTGTCTATGTATTCGTCTATTTATCTGTATGTTTGACTGATTTTACCTGTTGCTGTATTAGAAAACACAATGCCGTTGTCTCTGGGCATGCGACCGCTAATCCAATTTATAAATACGTTGAACATCAATCCAATTCATGCCATGACCACAAGGAGATTCTGCAGATCTTTGTTTTCCTGTTACAGCTACAGTGTTGCTAGATGGTTTGAAAACGGAAGCACCATTCGGAAACTTTCGTTGTACGTCGTCATTAGAACTAGTGGCACCCCAACATAAAAATATAGAGGAAGTAGTTTGTAGCGCAGCATTTACTGTGCTGCTTGCTTGTCTGCCACGTATGCAAACAGTAAGAGTGCATATGTACGCGCATGCGCTTGTCCATTTACTTGTAAATAAAACTGACCTTACCTGTTTCAGTTTCAGGAAAGACTGTGCCTTTGTCCGTAGGCATTGTGCCATCAACCGCCAAACCAATCTGATATAAATTTTGAACATCTCTCCAGCCCCAACGATCACTAGAAAAACAACATGCTTCCTTGCCCTCTGTACTGGGTAGACGCCGTAGTGTAGGTCCATTCGTATTTAGCTTCCCAATAACATCATTCCTATCACATTGTCCTGCTATTACCATTGACGTCAATCCCAAAAGAGCTACACCATTGCTTAATGGTTTAAAGAAAGAAGCGCCATTCAATGGCTCAAACGTTTTCCGTTCATAACCCCAATTCTTCCTCTTACTAGGAGGTGGACGGTTCTCATTACAGCTAGCACGTGTCATTAACGACAACGTTTCCGCTACAGGAGGTTTCAGATACTGAGATTCAGCAAAAAATTTATGAACCTCCGGACTAAGTGTGCCTTCATTCAAATCCTGATTAACAGTTAGGGTCGAAAGCAGAACTGGGTAATTGTCAGCCATTTCTGGAAACAGTCCATAGTTGTTGATTCCGTCCTGCTTGGTCCACGACAACCAAGGAAATTTGTCTACGTTCATGTTAAGAAGTGTCCAATGGTCTTCCAAAAGAGCAACGATGTACTGAGATCCTTTATTACGCCATATAGAGATGACATTCACCTGAGGTCTATAATTTTCTTGGGATACGTCTGTAACAGTAGTGAATTGGTATTCAACTCTATTTGCATCCGTTAGAATGCAATCCGGATATACAGAAAGAACATGTTTAGGTCCAATCAATACACCTTCGCACTTAGTCACAATGTCACCGTTCTTAGCTTTGAACAACAAATGGCCGAATATGAGACCAAACATAGCGTTATCATTGTTTGCAAAACTGTAGTATCCTGTCTCGTCAGCCTCCCCTGCTTTCTTCAAAGGAAACGACCGTTTCCTGAGAAGAACAGTCTTCTCCGTGATAGCAAAAACCGCAAGTGACTCGTTCCCAGAAATGATGCTCTTTCTATCTGGTTGTACACCATCGACGACCAAAACGACGACAATCAAACATGCGCTCATCATTGTAACAAATGACGTCTTTCCTGCCATATCTGTTCAAGCAAAACTGTTGTAGGCAATCGTGCGACCAAACAGCAATGTAGTGTACCTATACCTTACTGTCAAGAAAAAGACAACGCTGCAGCGTATACACGTAGATCAAAATGGCTAGCAGTGCAAAACCTGCAGCTCACTCCTCAGCAGATGCTGAGATACTGAAAATAAACAGCAAAGTACACACTAAAAGCTGGCGGAAACAAAGCATAACTATGAAGGTCACCTATTAGACTTCGTTGGGGTACAGAATACATTGCAGGATAGGTCACAAAGTAGATAGACTGGCATAGCATACATACCTCAAGAAGGTCACAATACATTTTGGAATAAGCTACATAGCACAGAAGGTCACAAACTAATTATAAACTGCTTATCCTAACAAAGCATGCAGCTCACCAATAACAGGTGACTGACGTAAGGTACATAGTTACTAAAGATCACAAATTAGAAGCAATCCATAAAGAGTGCATACTCTCTGAGGGTCACAAGTTAGAGCCACGCGACACATACCTACAGAAGGTCATAAATTACAAGTGACTCACTACAGTACATACCAAGAGAAGGTCACAAAATTAATAGTGAGTGATACATATTAATTGCAAGTGAGTGACAGTTATCGATGCATTTTCTGCTAGACAAGCAGAATGACCAAATTGACATCCTGCTACTTAAGAAACCTGACTGCTATTTAGCAGACCCAGAAATCAAAAATGCTTCAACTACAGTGTCAGTCGTTGATAGTTTCCTGCCAGAGCTTACTTCCTGTCAGTGATTAGTGGAGGGGAAACTAGGATCATAGTACTCGGATGGTATGTAAACAATACTTTTACGTCTTCATGCACTTACATTGACCTGTACAGCAGTAACCCGATCATGCAGTTTGAGCTACAGTATTGAGAGGCAACACGTGCCTGGCAAGTTTAGCTGTTTACTTCTAATACAACAGTCAGGCGCGCCAATCTTGTCTACAAAACGATGGTCATCAAACAAGGCACAATTGTTTACATTATCGTCTTCACTCTGCATCTGAATGTGAATAGCTTCTACATGGGAAACACGGAAACGTACACTGAGATGTTGAGCGCCTTTGGACCTAAACAGTTCAGCTCGATAAACACCAGCAATTTTGTTATACAAGGAGAAGAAGATGGAATTACAGGAAAAGTAGCTCAAGGTAAAACATTTCGAGTGCTGCAGCTGCTTGATCTACTCGTCCCTGACTTCGTCCACCGGTTGGAGGACGTCAATGGCAAGCTTAGGACTGACGTTGAACACCCGTTTAACTTTCTTCTCGATAATTTTACAGTCAACACAGATACAGACGAATTGGAGATCGGGACGGGTCGGTATGACAGTATCGAAATAGTTCCATCTTTTCTAACTTTGAGGGATCTCACTGTCATAATTAAAATTGCAGTTGACTTTGAAGCTTCCACGATGTCAGAACGCTTCCAATTTGCAGGCTTAGCAGTAGCAGGCGTGTGGCGCCTCAAAAATTCGGGAGGACTCAATTTCATGATCAGCAAGTATGGCAGTCAATGGTATTTCCGTGGTGCTCCAGAGTCTGGTTCTCTAGCTATTGGTAAGTTTGCTCAAGACATTGCAACTGCTGTTCTTCCTGCAGGTGACCTCAAGGATTCTCTCAAGAAATCTGGGCTGGACACGGTCAACATTAAGGATGCAACTTTCATTGGTGCAATGAACAACAACGAAGGATTTGCTATTGGATTGACAGGAACTCTGGTTATTAGAGGCTGGGGAAGTTTCAAAGGTAAAGTGCTGGTGCATCGATACTTTGATAGACCGTGGCAGACAAAACGTACTGTAGTAACTACTAGCGTTCAATTCCCTTCCTACAGACTTTCAAATCTTGTCAGAAAGGTGACAGGAATGGATATCACGAGCATCCCGTTGCTTGGAGGCCTAACGGTGCCGGAAATGGGGCTGGTTGTCTCTTCAGGAACTGTTCATAAGAACCTACTTTACGTGCTTATGGAAGGCATTTTGGCACGCGCGAATCCAATTCTGAAAGGAGTTGTGATTGTACTAACCATTCCCATCGTTCCGAATCAACCTGCTGTACACTTTCTCGCCCGCATGACTTCCAAAGACATTCAATTCGTCATTTTAGACCCTGGGGCTTCACTGACACTCAAGAATCTCCTCAATGCGATCATTCCAGACTTTGATCTCTCCGATATCTCTCTGCCACAAGGTGTACCAAATCTCCTTAACCTGCAAATATATGGATTTGAGTATCATCACGTGACCAAGTCTATAGCTGTTGAACTAAAATCGGGCGACAAGATAGAGGTCATACCAAAACTCATATCTATATTCAGCCCTGCTCTAAAACTGAAAGTTACTCTTAAAAAGCCGCGTCAGAAAAATATTGAAGTCACTGGTGATTGCCAAATGGGGTCCAAGTCGTTTCCTGTGCATTTGCTACCTACTTCTTCAGCTCCAGTAGGTCCAGCAAAGTCTTCAACAAGAAACAAGGCAATTTCTGCAGGAGAATTTCGCCTCACAGCATCATTTGACAAAATCAACATTGCTGATATAATAAAGCAATTTAATGTCGAATTTCTTCCTCGTGAAATGCAATATCCATTAAAACAGGCAAGTCTGCTGGACTTTACCATCCATAACCCTTTTATTTCTGTGCCTATTGGAACCGGAAGTGGAGGTTTCCAAATGCAAGTGTCTGGTCAGCCACAGATCGGTGACTGGTCTGGTTTGACATTAAATGCATTAGTGTCTAAAGTGCGTGGCAAGATGACATTAGCGATGGGAATCGAATTTGCCAACATTGGATTTGCTGGGTTGATACGAAAACTGACCAAAGCCAATGTTAAAGGAGTTTCCTTTTTCGAACAATCAATGAAGTGCGCAGTTGTTATATCTCCACAAACAATGGATGGCGTAGAACTACAAGGAGATGTTCTAAACAGTATTCCCATCAGTCGTGGACTTTCAATTGTCGGATTTCTCAGATTCCCAAGATACTGTAGACAAGACAAAATTTGTGACTTTTGCAAGAAAGCATTTGGATCTGGTCGTGAAATTCGATTGAGAGCTGCCATTCAGAAATCAAGTCAGTTCATGGTAGCAGCCGGTGTACCTAGTATTAAGCTCTCATCATCATTGGTAATGAACTCTGTAGAACTACAACTAGAAGTAGGTGATGAGACGTCACTCGGGTTAGAAGGATCCCTGAAATTACGCAGCCCACCTTTGACATTCAAAGGAGCCATTCGATTTGCCCCAGCTGAATTACAATTGGAAATGTCTATGGTTGGAACTTGGAAACGACCCTTTAATATCGACTACCTAGCTGTAGGAAATCTCCAACTAGAAATAGGTGTATTTCTGGTTTATCCTCCTGCACTCTCGCTCCTCAAGTTTGGTGGTGAAGTCAGAGTTGGAAAACTGGACAGTGGCAAAGAAATGATTGCAAACTGTTATGTTGGCATTGATATAAATAGTCCAAGAAACAACTACTTCTATGGCTCTATAAGCAAAGCATCAGTTCGTGGTGTCTTAGAAGCATTCAATATGAAAGCAACTCTGCCAAGAGTACTAGCAAGCAGTGGATTTAGCAAGGGTTTATCATGCTCATACTCACTGAAATCAGTTAGAGTTCCGGGCTTCACCATTCCTGCTGGATTCCGACTAACTGGGCAAATGAATGTAATTGGCTTTACTGCATCTGCTGTGATCAAGTTGAATCCACCCACAAGCATCATCTTCGATGTTCGACTAGGTAAGCTAGATCTTGCTGCTGGTGCATTAAGAGTTTGTGCCAGTAGAACTAACTGTCGCTCTGGTCCATTACTCTATGCAAAAGTACAAACATTACCACCATCTGTGAATGTGAGGATAGTAGGCTACGCAACCATTTTTGGTCTCTTAAAGCGTAGCATTGCCATCTACGTTACAAATACCCAATATACATTCACCTTATTCGACCGATTGTTCTTGTTCGATGCTACATTGAAAGTGTATTCCAGTTATGGATCTCTACGTTCTGCAAGATTTAGAGTCTATGGAAAGCTCACTACAAAAGCCATGACAGACATAAAAAACAAGGTAACTTCTATTATAAAAAATGGAGCTGACGCAGCAATGAGTAAGATTTCAGCCGCTCAGAAAGAGGTGGACAGCGCCCAGCAAGCATATGACAAAGCAGTAAAGGTGCTAAGCGACAAGCAACGTGATGTCAACAAAGCACACAGCGCATATGAAAAGGCGGTTAGAAGTCTTAAACAAAAACGACGTAACGTTGACAAGCTTTGCAAAACAAAGAAATGCAGTAAAGGTAAGCGTTACTTCAAATATCATCAGTCTACCATTTCTTCACCATTTCCAATTACTTGCTCAACTCTGTGTCATTTTGAAGTCTCTCTTATGCATGCCATGCTATAACCTGTTGTCCTACCTGGTAGCTTCAGTGAATGTAGATTACAACATTTCAATTTCCTGTTGTTTTTAGTGTGTATCGGATGTCCTTACTGGAAGAAATGCTGCAAAAAAGTAATTTACAAATATTGTTCAATAGTTTGCTGTTGCACTAATTCATTATTGCTTGTTTGTCAGGTATGGAGTGTATGTGTCGGTTGCCCTAAGTGGAAGTCGTGCTGCGCAAAAGCAACTAACCCTATCTGCAGTGCTGCTAACCTGGCTTGTAAAGCCTTAAGAAAGACTGCTTATGCAGCACTTTGGGCAGCAGAAAAAGTAGTGGAAAACAGTAGATGGCCGTTGAATCTAGCCAAGAATGCTCTGGAAGTAGCAAAAAAAATTGTTGACAAAAACCGTTGGCCACTGACTGCTGCCAAGAACATCCTAGAAGGAGTAAAAGAAACCATGAAAGTTGGGGCTAGTGCTGCAACTGCCATTGCCCGATTTGCATTGGGAGGACTGATCAATATCCGAAAGATCACATTTGATGTGAAGATTGACGTTGTTAAATCAGGTCATTTCCGTGGGTCAATAGAAGTTTCCTTCCTGAAACAACCATTCAAACGATTGAGCTTTGATTTGAGACTGAATAGTCTTGTTGAGATGGCAAAGGATCTTGCTGACAGCGTTTTCCTTACCATTACTGGTCGCAGTCGAAGAAGTGTGGAAGACCAGCTGGGTCGAGCAATTCCTGACTTCAGCAGGAAACATTATTTCCCTCAGGAAAACATCTACAGACCTGGAAATACCAAAAGAGATGTATCAACTCACGTAAAGAGCGCAGCTGAATTGCTTAGTGAGCTCAATAAAAAATCTGCCGAAGACGATCAAAGAGAACACTCAAACATTGAAAATGAAGAAGAACAAGTAATAAGTGAATACATTGAAGAGGATGAAGGATCAGATCCTCTGGATGAACTTGATGAAGACATACCATTTGCTGATGATGCAAAAGAAGCAGAAGCAGAAGCTGAAGAGTTAGAGCATGTTGGCGATTCAGAAGCCTACCTTCCATCAGATGAGGAAGAGTTGTACTTAGCTGAAGACAACATGGAAATAAAGGAAATTGAGAAGCGTTCTGGTAAGTTGCGCTCCTTTGTCATTGTTATGGTAAACAATTGATCTATTTGCTGGTATTCTTACGTCTTGTTCGTATTTCAGCCAGCTGCTTGTCTTTCTGCTCTGCCTTGATGTTCTGTTTGATGCAGGACAATGCATGTAAACAAATCAGAGTCTGTCTCCTCGTAAAATAAGACGATGTCAATGTGTGCTCATCAATTAAGTTCTTTAATGACATTGCAATTATCATCTAATTGACTTGATTAATTATAGAATCAACAGAAGACAAATGCATGCAAATGGAAGACCTACAAGCCATTACTGCTGTTTTGAAAAGCATTGGTGATGACTGGCGTAATTCCACAAGAGAATACAAGAAGACAAAAATGAGTTTGTGTCTTGACTGTCTCCAATTCTCAAACTCTAAGTCCCAGACTTCTATGCAGCAAGCCAATATCAGGAGGACAGTCAAAAGTCTAGTCCAACATGGCAAACCTCAACTGATACACAAAGAAGCTCTCGTAACTTTAAAAAAGAATTTCACTCAAAAAGAGCAAGAATTTGCTGCAATTGAAAAACTAGCTCTAGGTTGAAGTGTAGCTCTACTTTACTAAATTTATGTATAACCTCTGTTGTGATTTAGGTTTAAAGAAATGCTTATCCAATGCTAGAATTCGTCTTCTTGAACAGAACACGAAAGGACTGCATTTCTTAATGAGCAAGATCATCACTAAAGCTGTCAAACGTAAGACAAACATGGAACCACAAACATACTTCAGTAAGCTGCCAGAGTCACTAATGAAGCGTTACCAAGAACAGCAGTCAAAAAACCCAATTGCTCAAAGAGGAATTGCAGACATTGAAGATCTGTACTCTGTAAGAACAATTGCTCACTAGATTGTGTGACAATGTAATCACTATTTTGTGCTTGTTACTAGAGAATTGATTACTTGTTCAGCCCTACTACAACTCTGTATCAGCTGCCTGATATAGCAGACAAACTTCTGGCAGATTTAGACGAGATCATGAAAGAGCATATAATAATCTGTGCACAAGAGTAATACTGTGACGAGCATGTAATCTAGTTGATGTACCACTGGAGAGAACAAAGATGATTGACTGTTTTCTGCTGTTTCACTTGCATGCTTTACAGTTCGTAGTAGCTGAATGAGATAGTGCTATCTGTAGTTATAGCTTGCTGCTGTAAACTGACTGTAAGCTTGTTTGTCACTTCAGTTTGCTCTCTAAAAACATGCTCAGAAATATCTTTCAGATTCCATCAACTCTAAATTAATTAAACAAAAAAGTTACCCTTGATACTGCTTTAGTAAACATCTTGGGATTTAACTGGAGTGAGATACTCAAGTGGCCTAGTTGCAATTTTGCGATTGTTTCTTTTAATTGCTGTGGCATCAGACTTGTTTATATTTGTGACTTCTAAATTCATGGTGAGCAACTGTTTGCGCAAACCAGCTTAGAGTAGACTCAGTAGACATGAGTATCATCTCTCATATAGAGGTCGTGCACATGACATCACTAGGCCACGTGATCCACTGCCACCGGCATTTTGAGTGGCATGTCAGTCACGCCTTCGTATCTCTTCCGATATTATAGTGTCCGTTAGAGATGGTCAAGAGCTGCTGTGCTGTTGGGTGTACTAATAGGTAATTCAATGTTGGGCGATATCACGATATATCGCCTTTTGATAACATTTTGAGGGCTCGGTAGATTCTCAAGTGCAACGCATTATTAGATTGTGCTAAGTTTATATGGCTATTCGAGGGTCTCACGTGATTGTCGCCAAATTTTAGATGCACTGAATCAACGCCAGCATCACATCCTCAGATCTCGTTGCAAAAGCAAACGTAGTCTGGCAGTACATTCTGTAGATTGGAGAACAACGGAGACAGCAAGCCCAAAACGACTGACACAGCTGTACTGTAGGAAACTCTCTTGCAAGAGAAGCAATACGAGCAGCATAATAGACCATTTACGTCAACACCATCCGGAAGATCAAGGAAGGGAAGGCATCTTCGAAAAAGAAAGGTCATGTCGATGGTCTAGCCAAAGATAGGTGACAAGTTTGCGGCCACTAGCAAGTACAGAGCTGACGTATGCTGTCACGTACTGCATGGCTAAGAACATGCTACCATTACGAAGCATTTAAATGGTGGCATTCCAGCAAATGTTAGCAGTGTTTTTGTCCATGCAGAAACCTCTAGCCCAACTGTAGGTAGGATTAATTTATGCGAGATGAGATTTTGCTAGATTAATAGAGTTATTGTGAAGATACTGAGTTGCAAATTTAGTGTTGCAAATCTGTTCAATATATCGTGATATCGTTGACCGGCTAATATTGATTGTGGGTGAATTTTTCTGATATCGCCAACACTGATAGGTATTACAAAGGTTGTAAAGTTCAGTTCTATTGCTTCTCAAAGGACTGTGAGAGGAAACGAAGATGGATTGCCGCTGTCAATAGAAAGGCTTGGAAGCCCGGTGCATTCTCATGGCTATGCAGCAACAGCGACCATTTTGTCAATGGCGAAAAGAGCAATTATCCCACTTCTCCCACCTACATTCCGTCTTTGTTTGTGTACGTAGCCAACCTTCTGATAAGAAGAGGTCAACGTGACATGGCGAGGTACCAGTGAATCCAGGCGTCTAAGAAATGAAGGCTTGAGATAACATTTCAAACAGAAGAACTGTGTCAGCTAGGCTCAAGTGTCCAGCCGGTTGTCTCCCCTCAGGAGAAGAAAGACCATGTGCATGGGACTCTAGATAATATCAGTAACCTGTCACAAGTTCACCACGGGACTAAAGAAATAATCTCAGTTTCTGAAATAGCATCAGCTCCTTCAACTTCAACGATGACAGATGTGAGTATGAGAGATATTGACTGCCTTCAGGCAGAATGTCAGCTATTGAAGCAGGAAAATTGTCTTTTGAAAGAAGCAGTTGGCAGACAAATGTTCACTAAATCTTGGTTTGAGAATGATGGCAGCAAGGTGAAGTTTTACACTGGACTACCATCCTATCAAGTTCTGATGACTCTCTTCACCTACATCGCCATGTCTGTTACTTGTAGTGTTTGGTCCAGCCTGCCTTTTCGCAACAGTTTATCATGACACTGATGAAGCTCCGACTTAATGTTGAAATCAACATTTAGCATACCTGTTTGGTGTCCATCAGTCTACAGTTTCTCGAAATTTTAGGAAATGGATTTATGCTATGTATGAGAGGCTAAAGCCACTTGTGATATGGCCTGAGCGTGAAACAACTGGCAAGACTAATGGTGTTCAGGAAGAAGTTCAAACAGTGTGTGGTTATCTTGAATTGTTTGGAAGTATTTATTGAGAGATCAACAGCCCTTAGAGCCAGAGCACAAACATGGTCAAACTATATGCATCATAATACAGTGAAGTTTTAAATTGGAGTTGTTCCTCAAGGTGCTATTTCTTATATTTCAAAAGGCTGGGGTGGCCGTGTATTGGACAAGTATCTTACGGAACATTGAGGTCTTCTGGACAACCTTTTACCTGGTGACGTTATCTTAGCAGACAGAGGATTTAATATTAGCGATGCTGCAGGAATGTGCTGTGCAGAGGTTAAGATGCCTCCCTTCACAAAGGGCAAGAAACAACTCAGCAACCTGGAAGTGGAATGCTGTCGCAAAATTGCTCGAGTCTGGATACATGTAGAAGAGTAATTGGACTACTGAGGCAAAAGTATACCATTCTACAGGCAACTTTACCTATTACTTTACTCATGTCCAACACAGAAGACGGATTGAGTATGACTGATAGAATTTTTGCAGTGTGTTCTGCCCTCTGTAATTGCTGTGAATCTGTTGTGCCATTTGATTGAATTTGTTTGATTTTACAATGGTTGTACAGACACTAAGAAATATGGTACTGTACTGAAGCCTTATCCAGTACGTATGTCATATAGTGTTGTAGTGGTTTATGGCCAAGATAACCACAACCACCAAACAACTCCCTTTGTATTGAGGCTATAGGGTTAGAAGCAGGACCAATGCAGACATTAGCAGCCAACAATGCCCTATTCTTGCTACTAAACGGTGCGCTTTCCCTTTTTCAAGTTTCTTCTGCAATCAGGACATAACCACTTTCCTCGTGGGACACAGCTGATTTTTAGACACCGAATGTGGAACCATTCAATGGGACAGCTTTTGTTGTCACAAGCAATCATTTTCCCAGCCTCCTCAGTTCTACAAAAACACCGTTGCTCTTGGCTAGCTGGATGAAGATCGAAGTTGTCATGTGATACGGGGAGTGTCTCCACTGAATCATCAACTGAATACAAGGCATCTAGCGCGGATTGTGGCGCAATATGATGGATGAAAGAATGTCGAGGCTAATTACATTCACCTACCACGTACCCATTTTTATCATAATTAGTTGTGTGAAACCCCACCCTCAACATTCCTGTGTGGCATGAGAGCGGGTAAGGGTCTGGCTACGCGAGACTAGTGTGACTCTGTGTTGGCATACAGCCACTGTAAGTCCAGATGTCGGTATGAACACGCCCTTACATCGGCAAGTGGGTGTTACTGCGCGCATGCTAGGCCGTCAGCTGATCAAACATAACTCTAAGCGTGTACTATACCTGTGCTCTGTTTTGTGTTTGTGGTACGCACCAAAAGAAACAGACAAAAGCAACAAAACAGAACAAAACCGGATCTTGCCACTCACACCAGATCTGACAGGCGTGTTTTTGCCACTCAACATGGCGACGTAGTAACCGTAGCTATAGTCCGATGACGTCAATGCACAACCTCTATAGGTTGAATCACGTACAACTTGCAACTTTTTAAAGTTGGATTGTCTGGTATGTGGACTCATTCACAACATAATTTTCAATTTATGTACTACAGGCCTTGCCATTTTGTCGACTTGGGTTCCTGAACCACATGTAATAGAGGTAGGCTTGTCTAACCTCCAATTACTTTACCTGTGTTATGTAAAAATTTGCGGTATCCAGGACACCAACAGAATGGGGCAATGGCGCTTTATCTTTCGTGTTAACAGAAGAGAATCTTAACATGAGTAATCTCTGTACTGAAAATACACACACTTCAGTGATTTATCTATGTTTGCCATGACAAACCCATGCATGTTGTACTGACCTGGAGGGCTTCTGAAATGCAACAATGAGGAAGTGAACCCTGTGGAGTATTAACATATCTGTGCTTTGCTCTTCAGAATTTGTGTGACAGTGCTATAAACATGTTCAAATCTTGTTTTGAACAGTTAGCATAGTTTTCTAAGGATATGTTGAGCTATTTTATATGGTTTTTATATTGCCATCTTTTAGGTAAGATGTAATTTGATTTACTTACTTGTAATGATATTTTAATCATGAGCTACACATCTCTCGGGCATAGTTTCCACAGAGTTGCGTCCAAACTACACCATTACCTTCAAACCAAGCAAGTTATACTCCAAAGAGCCTAGCTTAGCAAACTGAGGACATACATTATACCTCCCATGATGGTCACAAACATGAGGACAAATAACTGCAACATTCTTTGTCCACGCATAGATAGCTGCACAAAGGTCTTCTCGTCTTCTTCCAATAAGTGAAAGCCCACTTTCTATGAATGAGCATTATATTTTATAAGATCTTCAAGTACATCTTTAACAGAAGGATAATACAGCAGTCACACAATGTGACATGCTTAGGACTGATACAATTAGAATATCTGCAATTTGGAACTATCTTGCTTATAAGGGCATTCCCTTATAGTTGTACAAAGTCTTGATTACACTTTGCAAACCCTTGCTTATTATATGGGACATGTGGTATTGTCGGTAGTTGATTGACTGAGTTGTTTGAGTTAACAAGATTATAGAGTTGCCACAGATTGGTGCTGCAAACTGACAACACACGAATCTAAAAACTTGACTAGGCTACAAGGCATTTGACAGGCTACGAGAGTCCATTGGATTATTCAGGGACCAAGACAATGAAGATTCTCTACGTAGACTTGATAGCTGGTGGACAAACTCTTTCTAATTCTTTGGAGATTTAGCGAAGACTGACCACCGCATTACAGAAGAAGTAGAACGGAATCTATTCATCAAATGCATAGACAAAGATTTACGTCAGCGGCTAGAGAATTCCGTTTCACCGAAACAGATTAAAGATATGAGGTTGCCTGAGCTTGTTGAGCACACAAGCAGCTTCTTTAGACAGAAATACAATCCAATCGTGGAGCAGATATGTCTTCACAGACGTCTTCAACAGACTGGTGAGACTGTTCATCTATATCTAGATGCATTGAAACGAAGCTGCAAATTGTTGTTTTGCTCCGGCGGAATATCATAGTAGACTTAGAGATATTTTTGTTGCTGGTTTGCGCAATGATGAAATGTTGCAGAAGTTCTATGAAAGGGATAATCTTTTGACAACACCTCTAGAACAGATACTGGCTTTCGCTAGAAGGCTGGAGAGTGCCATGGATAGTGTTGCAGCAACACGAGATAAGTCTACGTCAGTGAATTTGGAGACCATCCAAAATATCAGGAAAACAAGGCAAGCAAAGGAAGATCGAGTCAATGTTCGAGATACTTATGAGAATGATAAGCAACAACATGTGGATGCATGCTACATTTGTGGAGACAGAAAGCATTACCAACTAGTATGTCCTTTGAGAAAACACCAAGATTAATTATTTTGTGCAAATTGTAAAAACAGTGGTCATGTGGAACGTGTTTGCAGATTTAAAACTTCAGATCGGCGAGTAGTTGAAAACAGGCAAGAACAAAAAAGCTATGCATATTGTTTCGACCAAGCTGTGTGATGATAGTGCGTCAGATTCAAGCACTACTGATCCAAGTATAGAGTCAATCTGCAAGGACGTTTGCAAGATAGATAGAGTTTGCTTGGAAGGCAATAAAATATTGGTGCATGTGTCAATAGATGGTAAAACAATTCAATTACGTGTAGACACAAGAGCAGACGTAGCTTTGCAAAATGCTCAGTCTTGGGAGTGTCGTGGGAGTCCTAGATTGTTGACTTCTGAAGGAAGACTTCAAAATGCATCGGGAAAAGTTATGCCATTTAAAGGAACTTGTGCCAAAACAGTGCAATTTCGAAAGTTGTTAGCTGATATTCAATTTTATGTCAAGGAAGGAGTGGGAACCAATCGACTTGTAATGGATTGGATAAAAGTTGGACTTGCAACAACAGGTATCAAATTTCTTCAAAGCTTGGGAGGTCCAGCTGTGTTACCGGTGAAAGTAATAGCACCAATCGCTTTGAATAAGCTGTTGTATGAATTTTCTGACATATTCCAGGACGAGTTGGGACGTTGCAGTGAGAAGGCAAGCATCCAAGTTTGTCCGGATGCAGATCTAAAAATCATTCCGTTTTAGAAGACCTCCTATGCATCTGAAAAACAAATAGAGGTAGAATTAGACAGACTGGTTGAAAGAGAGGTTTTGGAGCCAGTGAATAATGCATTATGCGCTTTCCAACTGTCAATGTTGTGAAGCAATCAGGATCTGTACAAATATATGGAGACTTTAAGCCTCTCAACAAATTTATGGTGGCAGACCAGCACCCGATTCCACGCCTGTCTGATCTTTTCACTGTTCTCATGGGAGGGCAAAAAGTCTCTAATTTAGATTTGTCAGATGCGTATAATCAATTGGAACTGGATTCGAAAAGTCAGAAATATTTAGTGATAAATATGCACAAAGGCTTGTTCAAATTTCGTCGATTACCATTTGGAGTGAGCTCTGCACCTGTTGTATTTCAAAGAGTAATGAATAAGGTGTTAAAGAATCTCAAGAAAACCACTAATTTCTTTGATGACATTTTGGTGACAGGGTCCAATGATGAAGAACATTTAAAAACTTGTCTGAAGTGTTGAAGTGTACCAGGGATCATGGCCTTCGTTTGAAGGAAGATAAATGTTCATTCTTTCAGTCATCGGTACAATATCTTGGTCATGTCATCGACAAGGGTGGTATTCGGCCTTTGGAAGAGAAGATAAAAACCATTCAAGACATGGCGATTCCTACAAAGCACGCTGAACTACGTTCATTTCTAGGAATGGTTACCTATTTTTCTCAATTTTCTCCTAGGCTATCTGATCATACAGTTCCACTAGTTCCACTAGACTTATAAGAGAATGCCCTTCTATATGAAGTAATACAGTAATCAGTTGAATAACACACTCTCCAATATGTATCACCCGTTACAAGTTTGTAGTAGCATTTGCATTTTGTTATCATTTAACTGGCATGCTTTGAGTTAATTAAAAACCAAATTATACAAAGAGCTTGTGTAGATTTAGTAATTGCAACTGCAAGTAATTAAAGAGAGAAGAAAAAGCAAATATCACAATCCTTAAACGTGCAACCTAGAAATTCCTAAGTTTCTTAAGGCCAAATGTCATACATTCCTTAATTGCCACACAACAACCACAGCAATGTAGTCTTGTCAAACATACCAGTATGTATCACTTAAATAGTACAGATTAAAATTCACACAAACAAAATCAATCCATTATAAACTAGAAATAAAAGTGCTATAGCTAAACCAACAGCAGCACACCGTAAAGACACGGAAATACAAGATCTTCAAGATTGTTGTCATATCGCGTTGCGACAATCTGCTAATGACTAAACAGCCTTTGCTAGTAGCTGAAGCATGTATACAAGTATAGCAAAACCAATCACACAACAAGTATAAAGTACAAATTAGACCAACTTTTGTAACAGAACTAATTTTTATACAACCTTCAATTTGTAAAAGTCTACGTCCAGTTACCCATGTTTTAAGATTAAAGCATCAAAGATAAAAAATGTTGTGTAAAACTCAACAATAGTGCATTCACAAGACTAGACACCGTGGAATGTCGCCATTAGTTTGACAACATTGCCGTCGTCTAAGCCAATATTAGTATTAATTGAGATCTATTTACCAGCCAAATCTAATTTTGCTCACAAGTTAGCTTCAGGGACTAAAGATACATTAATATATAAAGCCAATTTCCAGAGCTGACAGGCTGCTAACAGCAACTAAACAAATCTGTCTCGAGTTCCTGATCATTTGGAAATCAGACTCCAAACCATTTAGCAGTCTCCTTCGTCACAGCTTTTGATTTCAAACAAAAACTCTTGTGCCCCAAGTGATGGGACCAAGCTCAATAACCATCTGCTCTACAAATATTAATGATGCCCAGCAGACCCTCCTATCCAGAAATGACTCTCCACCACCTCACATACATGCTTGACAAAGTTTGCCCACCTTCCAAAAGTTAAGTTTGCCAGACCTTCTCTACATAGGTGCATGAAGCAAACCATTTCAAGCCAGCTCGCTGCCTAGTAGACCATTGACTACTATAGTATATAAGTTGTGGAAACAGAGATGTTAATTGCCTCCTGGGATAACATGACATCCGCATTTTCACAAGTACTAGTCCACACTCCAGTCCACAGTCTCTGTAATACTTGAATGCACTATCGTTAATTAACAGCTTATATCAATGGCATTTATTGACATACCTGTCATGCCTTGAAATAAATCAGTTACTCTTACAACTCTAACTAACTGCCAACTGTATTCAAGTAAAAGTAGTGTGATAAATAATAAAGCTGATAAAAGACTCACATGATTATCGTCTCCTCAGACTTTTCTCTGTAAAGTTAATAGTCTGTTCAATCACGTCCTTTCCATTTTGCAAAAAGATGTTCATAAAATACCCTGAAAGAGACTCTAGATATAAATAACTATTTACTGCTTTACGCCTGACTAAATAAACATAATTTGCAATTTAGCTTATGAGGACATAAATACGTCACAGCCAGCCAAAGCAACTGACTCAATCCACATGTAAGCCTTCAGTAAAATAGATGGGCAGATAATTTATGCTTTTTAATATGACTTTAACTTTTCTCTGTCAATCACCAACTATAACATAAGATAGCCAAAGTCTGGCTCTTTTGCTTGTCGGTAAACCATGTTAGCCAACTTGTTAACGAATACTTTGATTCACCTGATCGTCCAAGTCACCATAAACTTAGACAGTAGTTTCATAGACCACATACTACCTAAAATTATTTTTAGCAAAACCCAGACATTCTCCAGGCTAGTAAAACAGCATGACTGATATATGTTTTGTAAAAAGAAAAGTTCAATACAGTACAATCCCATTATCCAGACACTGATTATCTGGATTAATTAATTAATTTCTGCCTGAAAAGCACATGTCTTTCACGTGTTTCCTGCATGACATCATTCCAACATTGAAAAACTTGTGAACCTACTCCAAAATTGGAACCAGAAAAGAATTTTCTACGGCTAATCATTAAATGTGTAAACATGTTGAGTTGTTCACCTAATGTTGCTGCATACTAATTAATTAAACGTTTGTTCATTATGTACTGACTGTCAATGTATGACCAAGTCTCAAGGAATTGGAAGTCAGTACAATATAATTTATCTATTCGGACTTTTGATTATCCGGATAATTTGGCTTCGGTGAGAGAGTCTAAATAATCGAGGTTGTAGTGTCGCAATTCTCAGCCCTATGAATTTATTATATATTTACTATTTCAAAAGCATACTCACTCAAGAACAAATCAAAAGGTACTCTAATAGCCTTGCTGACTAGAACATAAACTATTACTTCCGGTCACGTCTCGCGTCTACCGTTAAGTTGATATTAATTAACAATTTGGCTTGTGCAAATTTTGGTGCAAGATAGTAAGCTCTTGCAGTATCAGAAGAAGCAAGGAATGTTTATTTAATTCAGTTGAAAGTAATAAGTCAATCAGTGCTGTGAAGATATTCGATAGCTTTATTATCTAGACTCGTTTTGCTCTGCCAACCTTGATATTCGGTTATTCTTTTTCCGACCTTGGCCTCCTCGACCTTCTTTTCTTTCCTGTCCCTATACAGAATCTCGCTGCTTTCCATCCCGCACTCAGCACAACATCCGCATGTCAGGTACCGCGCGTTACACTGTAGCTCCCGGATAACTTATCTAAGCTCGACGTAGCCTCGTACCCAGGCCCTCTTGCGCGAGCCAGGCTCTTGCGCGCAGTCGCTGAGCTAAACGCACGTGAATCACGCGAGGAGGAGGAGGAGCTTAAGCCCACTTTTACCCTTTCCCCGCCTACTCTGTGCTTTGTTTACGTAGGCGCCTATAGAAACGTCTGGGATCCGAGGCTACAGGGTGCGAAGAACCTGGTCGCTTTCGAGGACGTCATAGTGCATTCCAACTGCATTCCAACACCAACGCACGTCATCTTTCAATAGCTCACGTAACGGGGCTGTGAGTTGTGCTCTGTTCTCCAAAAATTTGCAAACATATGCGACTAAGCCCAGAAATCGACGAAGGTCATCTTTGTTTTCCGGACACTGCATTGTGTAATTGCTTGCACCTTCTGTGGACTCACTTTGATCTCTTCCGTTGACAAGATATGACCGTAATATGTCACTTCCTGAAGACGAAACTTGCACTTGGCCGTTTGCAACGTGACTCCTTTATCTCTCAATCGTTCCAGGACACGGCGTACCCGCTGATCATGCTCCTCCCTGGTGGATCCCCAAATAATCACATCGTCAATAAAGCAATCGACTCCTTCAAGACCCGACAAAATGTGATGCATTGTTCGGTGGAATACTCCGGTCCTGATGATAGTCCGAATGGAAGCCGTTTGAAACGAAAGCGCCCGAAAGGGGTGATAAAAGTCGTCAGTGGTGAACTAGTAGGATCCAGTGGAATTTGCAAAAATCCAGCCGCCGCATCGAGGGTAGAGAAGTACTTAGCACCTTTCATTTTGGCAAAGATCTCCTCTGCTGTTGGTAAATGATAGTGCTCTCGCTGTACAAACTCATTCAGTTTCTCATAGTCGACACATATCCTCACAGTTGCATCTCTCTTAGGTACGACAACCATTGGACTGCACCATTCCGAGGGTTCGCTCACCTCCTCAGTTACGTCCAGTCGCTGCATTCATTTCAATTTCTCTTCAACCTTTCGATATTGGGGGGTATGCCAATCGACGTGTCACTCCCAAAGCCACTGGTAGAGCGTTCTCTCGTAACTTGATGCTATATTGTGCCCCTAAGATTTTGCCTGCACCTTCAAATAGATCCAAATATTGGGTCACAACCGGGTCATCAGAAAACGTTGACACACTTCCGACATCTGCCATCCCTGCTCCTCCTCAGTGAATAAAATCCAGCTGATCGCAAGCCGTGAGCCCCAGCAACAGCACCGCGTTGACGTCTCCCGCCAACACATAGAATCTCAACTTCCGAGAAACCCCACCCTGTACCGACACCTCGCACACACATTGTCCTGCTACTGATATCGGCGATACCGCTCTATAAGCAAAAAGACGCGTTGTTGCCTTGTGTAATTTCGGACGGCTTGTCATTTGCCTGTACACTGCATACGGGAGAATATTCGCTTGAGCGCCGGTATCTAATTTATAACGTATAGGGCTTCCATTTGTCAACACTTCTGTCATCCAAGCAGCGCCGTCACCCTCAATCGTTCCGATATGAAATGTTTGCTTGAAGGATCTCGTCTTTGCTTTTCCCTCATCCTCTATGACCAGGGGACCAACAGCATGTACAATGTCGTAGTTATGTGCCATCTCCTCTTGAGTATCTTCTGTGTACACAGGCTGGACCTGTGCGTCGGCGGGTGTGCTGCGGTACATCACTCCGCACGTCTTACCCATCGTGGGGCAGCATCTGCTCCCATGATTGTAACCGCAACGGGTGCATCTGCCACGTAACGCATTCGCTTTTGCCGCTGCTCCTGCAAAAGCTAAGCCGTGTACGACTGGTGTTTTTCCAGATGCTTTGACATCTGCCACTTGTTCGTCTGCCGGTGCATCGATAACTCGAAGTTGATCCTTGACGAGGCCTGCAGCTTTGCACTTATCGATAGCAGTTTCCAATGTAATGTTCGGCATTCCAAGCAATTTCTCCTTCACCGCCACCGTCGAAAGTCAACAAATGAAACGATCACGCACTAACGAATCTCGTATCTCACCGAACTCGCATGTCTGGGCCAGCTTCCGAAGTGCCGTAATATAGCTATCGACCGACTCGCCGGGCTCTTGATTGCGCGTAAAGAACTGATGGCGTTCGAAAGTGACATTCACACGTGGCAAGAAATGCGCGTCGAATCTCGCCACCAACTCGTCGAACGTTGGATCCTTCTTTTCCCCGTCATCCTTCGTAAAAAGGAATGTCTCGCTAATATCGATCACCTCGGGACCCAAGGCATGAAGTAAAAGCGACTTCTTTTTTTCTGACGCTTCGTCGTTGTCGCTCGCTGTCAAATAGACCATGCATCGCTTTCTCCAGGCTTTCCAAACGGGGCCCAGCTGACGGGACTCAAAATCAAGAGGCGGCGGTGGAAGTAGTTGTCGGTCATGACCCCACTCCTGGTACCATGTAACGTCTAGTAGATCTATCTAAGAGTGATCCTAGCTTCCCCTCTAGTCCCCGTATGTCTACCCCATATTACTACTACTACATCATGTATTGTACAAGGTTAGCGTATGTAGCACTCAGAGTCCATGCATTGAATTCGAAACAAGTCGTACGTAGTACACAACACATGCAACTACGAGTCAACTCTCCACTTCCTGAACATGGTAGGTCCACTGCACTTCTGTTTTCCCATGCCTAGGTGTTTACCAGTTTATCGTGAGAAGAGCCATCTGCTTGCTAGGTCAAATGTACCGTCACACTAGCCTCGCAAGCCAGGCTCTTCCGCGCAGTCGCTGAGCTAACCGCACGTGAATCACACGAGGAGGAGGATCTTTTACCGGAATTGCTTCAGCACGAGAAGAGCCTGGTCGCTTTCGAGAACGTCATAGTGACGTGGGAGCCGGATTCGGTTTCATAGCTTGATAAAGCTAATTCGATTAGGTAAGCATGTACATATGAAAGTTGAGAACACGCGACATCGCTTCACGTACTCTCTTGTTTTGCACGAAGTACGTAGTTGACATCAACGTTCGCTTCTAGTACGTATCTAGACAGCTCAGCCCATGTAATATTCTGCGGTGTCACGACTCCATTTCAGCATTCAGTTTCGCCAACAGTACACCGCCGAATCTAGATCTGCAACGCGGTAGTTTGAGAAATGAACTCATTGTACGCGGTTAGTGTCTATGTAGCAATCAGAGTCCGTGCATTGGAACAATTCGTACGTAGTACACAACACATGCAACTACGAGTCAACTCTACACTTCCTGAACATGGTAGGTCCACTGCACTGCTGTTTTCTCATGCCTACATGTTTCCAGTTCACCGTCAGGACAGGCAATATCGTACAAAAGAGCTGCTTGCTGAGTCAAAAGTATCGTCATATAGACTGCGTTAGCAATACACGCTAATCTGATCGTGACGTGGAGAGGTCAACAAGCTTTATGCCACTGTTTTGATGAACCGTTAAGTGAAACAGAGCCGGCAGTTCTCACACCATTTCCCCCACAGACTCTAGATGTCAGAGTAGACTCGCAAGAGTGGTGGACACTGCTACACGTCGGTTTCAATTCGCGCAAACCTGCAGAAGAGTCCAGTAGAAAGGAACGTTACTGGAGAGTGTAGGTTCAGCGGACCAGTCCCATGTTTGATATTTGAAATTTGAAGGTCTCGTTGATAAAGACTATAGCCAGTGCTGAGAGGATTGCAAACAGCCGACGACAAGCTGAGAAACTAAAAGAAGACATCCTTTGTCAACGAATGACGTCTGCACTGGTACAAAATGTGTTAGCTGAAAGCGTTCTATTAGTTTGTTTACCCGTACAGGGGCGTAGGAAGCAAAAAGTGACTGGTCCGGCCTAACGCGCGCTAATGGGTGGGGCAACGTTGCGCGCGCTAGTAGATGGGTAGAGCAGCACTATATCATAGTTCACATCTCCCAAGAACGTTGATAGTCTCGACTCCGTGTCACATCTAGAGATGTATTTTACAAGCAGTCTCGACCCGCACACACACACGGAGACACCAATTAGTGTTTACATCACCAATATATTACTTATTTGATCGGGTATACCCCGTAATACGGAAGTTGATGCCATCGAGCATCTGGCGAAAGTGGTCTTTTCGAATATTGGCCGGACCAGCCGGACCGCGTCCTACGCCTATGCCGTATGTTATCTGGTTCGTCTCGTATGTGTTTTGCTTTAGGGTACCGGTACTGTATGAATTCATGTCGCTAGAGCATCGACCGGTACCGATCACGCGATGTACTCTTACGTAGAGTTACAATTTGGTCACAAGTTAGTGTATCCGTGATGTAAGTCTTTATAACTATGTATGTGACTGGTACATATAATCGTACATGTATAATAGCGTTGCTAAGGATTGCTTTCAAGCAGGGTAACTTGCCAGCGGTGCCTCCAGGCAGAAAATCTAGAAAGCAACATTGCTGACATTGCCTGCGATGGAAGATTTCAAGTCTATACTACTTGGGGTACGTTTCTTTATTCTCTTCTGCCTCTTCTGGAAGAGTCTTCCACCTCTTCCGGAAGAGTTGTCTGGAAGAGTAAGCGGAGACGGAAGAGGTTCGAATAAAGAAACGATATGGAAGATGCGGCACATGCGCTCGTGTCAATGGACGATTTCCGCGTCAAACTGGCGGGAATGGTAGCAGAAGTGATGTTGACCCTTCTTTCTGATGACGAAATGAGAATTTTTATCCGGAGAGCTTGAAGAAGTTGTGGCCCCTTATCTAGCGGGTGAAGAGAGCATAGCCAGAACTCACATACTTGGAAATGTTGAAAGGGTTAGACGTCGCTGAAAGCAGTTGATAACGCAGAATTTGCAAATTTGAATGTCATGGTACGTGCTAGTTACGGCCTACTACAAATTCCACGCCGAATGTCA
>CAXXBX010000264.1:0-12896 GCA_964274945.1 Dehalococcoidia bacterium
TCCTGTCTACATATTAAAGGATTGTGGAGAAGTCTTTGAGGTTTTGAGCAGCGTTTTACGTCAACAATATTTATGGTTCCAACTGTGGCGAGTAATGCTTGTTTGATGCAGATTCAAGAGTTGGACTACAGCAGTTTGCAGAAACACGTTTGTGCCACTCTTTAGTCAGCTGCACGTACTGTTTCCGTATTACATAGAATCAACGCACCAAAGCCATTCTGTTGATGTATACTACTAATAAGTGCCTCACACGGTAACAAAACGGCTTTTCATTAATTCTTATTTGGTAATAATAGATCTTAACTTATTATGTTAACTCAATAATCAGAGATCCTTAATTTAGAAAAAGTGAAAGAAAGGTTAACCTCATGGACTTAATAGGTTGGTACTGCACATACATTCCTAGGGTGTAATAATAAATGGTAAGAAAATATTTAAGTTGACTATACATATTTTGCTTTTCATAGGTGGTTGTAATTGTAATAAAGCTTTTAACGAATTATTGTTCTAAAATTTGAAGGTTTGACGTTATTGCTTAATTAATTAAAAATTTTGTGTTATCTACATTGAAAAATACGTTTAGTTCCTAGACAGAAATTTTTATATCACAAATTGGTGGTCTGTGCTTTTAAACGCCTGCAATATTATTTGGCATGACTGCTAGTATACAAACAAGTTGTTTAGTAGTGTAGGGAACAAGGTCACAACTCAGTTCTTTGTGATTTCTCGATTAGGAAATACACTACTGACTACTGGTAACGTACGGTTCGTCAATAGAACGAAGGCAGTTCTATTTGTAAAACGTTGTCTCCACTGTCTGCGATAATCTCTAAACATTTGGCAAGACGCTGATGGACTTGTACAGCTCACGCGACAACTTCTTGCTGCGTGCATGTGCTAGGTAGCGTATGGAAATAGATGACTGTTGTTTAATAGCAATACTTAGATTTCTCAATAATGATTATTGTTTTAGGATGCTCGTCGGTTTGAAAAATGGATGGTTTCATAGGAAAGAGTAACATTGCCTCGTGCCACACCAACGCTTCGTGCATATCAATTCAACTCCCTACGTAGGTGTTTCCCAGCTACTCATCGGTACTACTGTACTCTGTTGAATCATTTCATCAGCTGATGCTACAATAGCTTGTATACACTTCAGTGGTCACTAGGTCTCGATGTCAGCCTGTAGTAGGATCCAGTCTAGAGACCGATGGGCAACACAAGATTGGCCAAGGTCTCTCCCCTGCGGTTGGCTAATTGCAACCATTGTCTTTACAAAGATGCTGCTAACGGGTACAGATTGAGCCAATTACTTGTTTGTCTTTATGACAGACGTTTATTCTACTGTAAACGAGGATTTTTGTACATCTCTGTTTTTCTTTTCCGGTTTGTAGGTGCAGTCCGCATATTTCCATCAACAGACATCTACATAGAAGACAAAAGTCGATTTAATCCGATATCAATATATTGCTTTGTACCCTACAAAGGAGACACGACTTGGAAATACAACGGGAATCTTAGGAAACATTACAGCGATTGGTCCAAGTGCGAAAACTCCAAAATCAGAGCGTTTTGCAAAAACTACATTAACATTCCAACATTTCATGAGGACTACGTTGGTCGATATACATGCTGTGATCTTCATGAGGGGACTAACGCTAGTATCAACGTCGGAGGCAAGTAAATACTGTAGCTAACCACTCTAACAATATTTTACACGTTGTGTTATTTTTGCAGTTGTGCCTGAATTTGTCGATCCAACAGCAAACGCTCAAATCGTAGAGAAGGGTCATAGGGTTGAGATGACGTGTTTCGTTCGTGATTATGTGCTTCCAAAAGCTCTTGTTAGTTGGTTCGCACAAGACGGTAGTAGATACAAAAATGTGTCAACTGGACCTAGATTTGTTATCAATTCTTCTCAGCTTAATGACACGGGATTATACTACTGTCGAGCAATCAACAATCCCAAAATGAGGTCTGCCACAAAAGCGTTCCACATCACCGTTTACGGTATTAATAAACAAAATAATTTATTACATACGATAATGTTTCTATTTTCAGAACCAGTTCGCTGCACTTCTTTGCGTCAAAGCGTCGTGACTGGTTCTAAACTGAATATGTCAGTTGAGATAGTTTTAAAAGGCTCACCACTTCCTACTAAATCTAACATCATTCCCGTTCGTCAGTGGTATATCAAGGAAAATAAAAACAATTCGTTTATTGTTGTCACTAAAACAGTGGATCATCCCGTGGAAGCTAGCGGTCAGGAAAATATTCTGCTTACACATCAAACTGTGCGCTCTGGTATCAACAGTAGAAATATCACTAGCACCTGCACCGTCAACATAAGCAACGAAGCATTAGGTGTGTGTGTGTGTGTGTGTGTGTGTGTGTGTGTGTGTGTGTGTGTGTGTGTGTGTGTGTGTGTGTGTGTGTGTGTATGAGTGTGCGTGTGTGTGTGTGTGTGTGTTTATTTGTTTGTTTGTTTCTTGAATATATGTACCATGAGTGGCAAATATACTTTTATTGATATTATTTCTAGACAAATACCGTGAGTCACGAAACTTTTGTGTGACTCTACAAGCAAATATACAAAACTGTTTGTTCAAGCAAGTTGCTCCAGAGGTGCTCCACACCCACATTAAGTAATGACATAATACATGTTATCTAATATTTGTATTCTTGCAGGCAGCAAAATATTTTGCAACGATCTCCGCAGTTGTTCGCGCAGGAATAGGGTGTACTTGGCAAGGCACCCTTCTCCATGTTGTCACATTTGAATCAAATTGTTCGTATTTTAGAATGTACACAACATTCACAACATCTGTCAAATGTGATGTCTCTCCCAATGCTCTATTAGAGCTATTACAAAGCTGGAGTTTAAATCAGACTAACAGGGTAGAGATTCGAATGCCTGCAAGTTCAAATTCAATATGGTATTGCAAGAACATAATTAATCAGACCAAAATATTAGAGATTCCAAGACCCACGTCTTCAAATTCAATATCAAATTCAAGATGGTCTTGCAACAACACTATGAAAGGGGGAGTGTGTTTTTTGTTTGTTTATTGTCGAAAAGAGTCGCAGAAGAGTAGAACAAATGGTTTTCTAAAACTTAAAGCACTAATTGGCTGTCAAACAACCACCGAACTTCCAGAGTTTACCAAGAATTGTGAGAAGAAACATACTATTGCTTTGTTAGCAGTAGGAACTGAATCAGTGGACATTGGATCATTGTGCATTCAAACAATATTGTATGGGTGAAATTCATGGTAAAGTTGCAAGTAAGCAACATTCTATCCTGTAGAATTTGCTTGAGTATAAACAATATGTTTAAAGTAACTCTACATACAATTCACTCCAAAATATGGACATAATTGAAAGTAAAAAAATTTTGTGTACGTATGTGCACATTTATTAAGACTTATCTCCTGACTTATCTCCCGACTGCTTCTCTAAACTGCGGTGCATGGTTTCCTGTATTTTATTGAATGGCCGCTTGTGGAGAGACAACGAATGAGCATTACGTCTGCGGTTTTCATTCTTAATTAATTATGTCTTTTAGCAGAGTCAAATTTCATGTAACCAAATTCACGTTCAAGGGATGACAGTGCTGTAGCGACTAAAACGTAAAATCGTGTTATTACTAGATTCTTTGCCCAAACATAGATGCCTTATAATTGGTTCACAATTATACTTGCCCGAATGTCGAGTCACACAACGAGTGAGTGACGTCATAAAGTTGGTGACGTCACACCAGCCTGTAGTCGCTTTTGCCCTCCCCCTTCAACAAACTCTAGTATTCTAGTCACTTTGGAAGATGCAACACGACCAGAGACTTATCTCCGAGTTGATAAACTGTTAATGTCCATTGTTCCCTGGATTAGAAGGCTGCTATTTAGCTAAAGACGATGAATTTGCAGATGCACCTTGCAATATGACGTGATTTGGAATGTCAGAGCTTCGATGTTTACCACTTTTCAAAACAATAAATTCAACAGGACCACGCCACTTTCTGTTTTGGAACCCGGATTAGAAGCCTCGCTACGCTCGGCAATGTTCATACTGGACAACACATGTGTTTTGACAACTTATACTGATTTCTTCGAGGCTGCGACTCTCCGCTGTTTGGATAGCAATCGCGTCACACGGGAGGGGACTTACACTACTGTATTGCCAAACAGGGGTGTCGTAGCCGTGGATTAAGGTAACGTATTAATACCTTATTACTCAAGTATAACACAAACGCAACTACTACAAGTACAAGCAAACTATAACAATAACTAAGGAGTCACGTGACGTAGCGCACGCTATCTACTACATCTCTTTTTGGCTAGAAGTCAATAATAAGTCATTTAGTTGGTGTCCATGGCTTTCTTGGAATTCTCCTTCTTGTTGACCGTCTTGGTGTATTGTCTCTTTCTCTTCCCTTTTCCTCTGGTCTCACTTGTACAGTTCCCTTCTGTTTCTCTCTGTTCGTTGTATGTATCTCCAGTGGCCATAAAGGTTCTGGTTTGCTAACTACGCGACTTCTTAGTTGATTTATATGTCGTCCCCACGTAATGTTTGAATTCTCTTGTTGTACATGATACATGACATTCCCCTGTCTGGATTTGATCATTCCTGGTATCCACAATTTTTCTTCTCTATAGATTCGTATCCAAACCAAATCTCCTACTTGAAATTGACGCCATTTCGTATTCTGACTATAGTTCCTTTGTTGTCTATTACTGCTTTCTTGCCTTAGCTGTTGTTGAGATGGATGAATCAAATCTAATTTTGTTCGTAATCTTCTACCGTTCAGCAACTCTGAAGGTGTTTGATTTGTCGACGTGTGTGGTGTTGCTCTATAGTTGGCAAGAAAATCCAAAACACATTCGTCGACCGCTTTGTTGTGTTGTGCCTTGATCTTGTTAACACCAACTTTAAATGTTTGCACCAATCGTTCTACCTCACCGTTCGATCTTGGATGGTACGGCGGAGAAAAAATATGTTGCATTCCTCGATTGTTGCAAAATTTCTTGAAATATTCTGACTTGAACTGGGGTCCATTATCAGATACAATGATTTCTGGCAACCCATTTATAGCAAAAAATTTCCTTAGATGGTGAATAATGACTTATGTTGTTGTTTGTCTTACTGCCTGGACTTCTGGCCACTTACTGTAAACGTCAATGAGTACTAACCACATCTTGCTTTTGAATGGACCAGCCAAATCTATGTGAATTCGTTGCCAAGGTCGTAAAGGTTCTTCTCATTGATGCAATGGTACTCTAATCGGATCCCTAGCATTTTCTGCACAATGTTGACACTGTCTCACTGTCTCCTCTATATCTGCATCAATAGATGACCACCATACGTGTAGTCTGCTCAGTGACTTCATTCTTGTCATTCCTGGATGACCATCATGTAATAGTGACAAAACTTGTGATTTATACTTTTCAGGTACAACAACTCTAAGTCCCCACAATAAACATCCATTTGATATAGTGAGTTGAAAACGCTTTCCAAAGAATGGTTGCGATGTACATGGAACAGCTTGAATTGATGTTGGCCACCCATGTAATGTATAATTGTACACATGAGACAAAATTGGATCTTCAGTGGTAGCTCTTGCTATGTTTCTTGCTTGGACTGGCAATAACTGAATCTGACCTTCTTCCAATGCACATACAATATCCTCAGAATCATCAGTATGTATTTCTTGACCTGAATCAATAGGCAACCGCGATAATCCATCAGAATTTCCATGACTTTTTGATGGTTCATACTCAACAGTGTAGTCATAAGCAGATAAAATAATTGCCCATCGCTGTAGACGACTTGCTGCCACTTCTGGTATTCCTTTCTTTGGATGAAATATTGTTACTAATGGTTTGTGGTCAGTTCTTAAACAGAACTGTCTTCCCAGTAAATATTGCCGAAATTTTTGCACACCATACACTATACCCAATGCTTCTTTTTGTATCTGGGCATAATTTTTCTCAGATGATGTCAATTTCCTTGAAGCAAATGCTATTGGTGTTTCTTGACCATTTGCATACGTGTGAAATATAACAGCACCGATTCCAACTGGACTTGCATCACATGATAAGGTAATAGGCAAATTGCTATTATAATGTGCTAATGATTGATCAGACATCAATGAATTTTTTACATGCCACACAGCCTCACTGTGCCCTTTTGTCCGTTTCCATTGTACTCCCTAGTGAAATAATTCATTCAGGATAGCATTTCTAGAAGCTAATCCTGGTATGAATCGATCATAATATGTCACCATGCCGAGAAATGATCTGAGTTGAACTTTGTCTTGGGGTTCTGGCATATCTTGGATAGCCTTTATTTTATCTGAATGAGGACGTATTCCATCTTTATCCATAATGTAACCAAGATAAGTAATAGTTTTCTGAAAGAAAGAACATTTCTCGTGTCGCAATTTGAATCCAGCTTCTTTTAATCGATCAAGTACTTTGTGTAAATTTGCTAAATGTTCTTGGTCCGTTTCACCAGTTACCACAATATCATCAAAATAGATACCAACCTTTGGGAAATATCCCACTACTTGTTCCATAATTCTTTGAAAAATGGCAGGTGAACAATTCAATCCAAAAGGTAATCTTTTGTATTTGTATAATCCCTGGTGAGTATTGATAACCACTAAATCCTGTGATTTCTCATGCAATTGAATTTGAAGATAAGCATCTGAAAGATCTAACTTCGAAAAACATCGTCCTCCATTTAATTTCTGAAGAAAAAAAGTTCTTCTCTCAATGGTATTGGATAGACGTTCTTCTTAAGAGCTAAGTTAACAGATACTTTAAAGTCTCCACATATTCTTACTTTGCCTCCAGGTTTCTTTACCGTCACAATTGGTGTAGCCCAGTCTGAATGACTAACTTTTTCTATCACACCTGCTTTCTCCAGATGATCTAATTCTGCTCCCACAATAGGTTTGAAAGCGAATGGTAGTTTCCTAGGTTTAAAGTACTTTGGAGAAACTTCTTCACGTATTTCTAACTGTGCTTTAGTTAGAGTACAACATCCAACTCTGTCTTGAAAAGTTCTGAATGTACTTGCAAAATGTCTTTTAGGTTAAGTGTACTCCCAGCTGTCACTGCAACTGTACTGAACTGTTGAGGATTGACTTGAATATTTAACGTCTGTTGGCCATCTCTGCCAATAATATTTACTCCGTTGTTGGAAACATAAAATTGCATGACCTTGATAATTGAAGGATTTTCATCCCGACACACTGATGTTTCAAAGTAACCAATAGGTATAATTTTCTGACCTTCAAATGCTCCAAGTACTCTTGATGTTCATGACAATTTGGGCTTCCCAATATCAATCCATGTCTTAGCATTGATAAACGTGATTGGTGAAGCAGTCCCACTATCAGACGTAGGCGTTTACCAAATTTAGGTAACTGCACTACTTGATAGGGTGGTAATGAGTCTGTCTTTTTTTCTTGCACAGGAGCTAGTACTGTAATTACTCCAGATTCCGTTTCTTGTAGTGTTTGGACAATAGCTGTTACCGATCGGCATACCTTACTAATATGACCAGTCTTATTGCAGCGATAGCATTTAGCATTGCGAAACTTACACTGGCTGCGCAAATGATATCCTCCACAGCTATAACAACGATTACTCTGAGTCTGTGACTTCTTACCAAAAGGTTGAGTCTTCTTTTCTGGTTGTTTGAACAACTTGGACTTCTGACTTCGGATTGTTGCAACGTTTATTGTACTAGAATCGTCTCGCTGATGTGAATCGTCTTGTGTGGTCATCCCATGACTTACTTCACGTTCCACTGCTTCAAATGTAAGCGCAATCTGAAGAATCTCGTCTAGACTTTCTTGATGGTCCTGCATTAAGGACTGTCCACACTGGCAACTCGATCGCGATCCGATCGCGATCCGATCGCGATCCAACCGCAACGCTGTCCACACTTGCAACTCGATCGCGATCAGATCGCGATCCGTCCGATCCACATCGCGAGGTGGATTCGATCGCGATCCGATCGCGATCGGTTGAGAAATAGTGGGCGTTACCTTCACGTACGCTATGCGTGTAGTCGGAACATCCAGCACTCCTCACTCGTCTTTGTTCTCGCTCACCTTACGTCGCTGTATCAACGCTTTCTACAAGCAAAGAAACCACACATACACGTCGGTCATCAGTCACGTGATAGCGAAATGAGGCGGAGGTATCGTTTTCAAAGTGAGTGTGGACGCTCGCTATCCCGATCGGATCGCGATCCATTCTGGTCTAGTGTGGACAGGCCTTTAGCATATGCTGTCTAAGGCGCTCTTTGCGCATTCCCATTACGAACTTGTCGCGAAGATTTTCCTCTAGATGGCTTCCTCCCCAGTCACATGTCATGAATAGTCGGCGGAGTTCAGTCAAGTACGTCGTAATAGTTTGACTTTCCTGTTGATTGTATGAGAAAAATTTGTAACGTTCAGCCAAAACTAACCTCTTCACTCCAAATTGTGCATTCAGTTTCTCTCGTAGTTCGCTGTAATCTAGCTCTTCCGGTTGGTGGGGTACACATAGACTACACTGTTGTCTAGCTCACCAGCCGTAATACTACTCCGCTGTAGTCTAGGCTAAGTATATCGCGTATACCGACTCAGTGGACCGGTTATACCAGAATCTATTCTGCTACAGTGAACGACACGTACTCTACTGCACAAGTGCACTCAACGCTAGTTATCGCTAGACTAATATAACACGTACACAAACCGCAGTCACACCTAAAGTGCATGCTCGGAACATGTTCGAACCAATGTACGTACAAAGAAAAGCTCGTTTCCTTTCAGCTGAAATGTCTTCTGGATGAATTAGCAGCCATTGGTCAAAACGTCGGCTCCACGCGTTCCAGTCATCTTGAGCTTCATTGAATATCTCAAACGGGGGTACTGAAGGAAGCATCCTCGTCGCCATTGTCGTAGCCGTGGATTAAGGTAACGTATTAATACCTTATTACTCAAGTCTAGCACAAACGCAACTACTACAAGTACAAGCAAACTATAACAATAACTAAGAAGTCACGTGACGTAGCGCACGCTATCTACTACAAGGGGATTCCCCTCTACAGTAGTAGCTTCCTCCTAGGGTCGGCGATATCTAACTCAAGATAAAATATGCTCTCAAGGTGAATTCATGGCTCACGTTGTCTCTTTAGCTCTAACAACAGCGTTTCTGCTACCACGACTAGTAGACGGTAAGTGTACTCCTGGAGTAACGTAATTGCGTCATCTCTACGGTTGCTTGATTGGGCTCTTCGAGCCTTTTTCCAGTTTTTTTTAAAGAATTGGAAGGCACCCTCTTTCTGTGGAGGCTCCTGCAACGATATACCGGTACATCAAGGCTACAGCAGATCGACCTCTATCCTAGTTAAACAGGGCGTGGTCTCAGATCAGCGCCCTACCACGTACCGTCCAGAGGCTCTAGATTTGATATGTATAATCTGGCGTTTGTGTATTGTTGTTTTACCCATGCAGCCTAGCTAATACTCGTACATGAGGACTGTTTTTTTTGAATGACGAAATATGTTGGTGTGATTGCATCACATCATAGAATTGTAACAAGACCAAAGCTGCATGGGTAAGGAGGTTTTAGGACACGTAGTACGATCATAGATACGTAGAGCGGGAGAACAGCCTGAGGGTGCTAAAGATTTTCCTGTAGGTGTGATATCAGACGAAATGGTGCAGCTAATTAATTACGTGCGTGCAGATGTTTTAGGTCAGAGTGCATGACAATACAATGATTGCTTTTCATTGCCAATACGGTGCACAGAGGGTAAAACTTGTGTCACTGGGTGATTTTAAGGACGTGGGCTGTATTTATGATGGTCTTCTAGCTGCAGACAGCAATTAATTAATTAACTGGATGCATGGATATGCATGCAGTAACTAAATTGACTGAAAAGACAGTTCTCAGAATCTTTGTAAGACACTTATTACTGGAATGTTGCCTGGAATTTAACAGTTTTGCTCTATAGGATATAAAATTTGAGATGTTAGGATCGAATGTAACTACATAGACTTAGCTGTAGCTTAATTAATTTTAATCAAGGCCAGGTGGTTGATATTGCATATTCAAATTTGTCAAAGCGTCTAGTATTGTAGTAATAAAAGCTAGCGTGAATTTTCCGGGTGAACAGAAAAAACTGATTGTGATTGCGCTAAAACCATGCCTGTCTAGATTGAGCTAGACAAATACTTTGGAGTTGAGATGGCTAATATTACTGATATGCATTTAGGACATTACACTTAGATATAGATGTAAACTTAGCAGTTGTGAACAATTATTGCATTCATTTGTCTGTCTCTTCTCTTGCTATTTGTCACTACTTAGGTTGTTTTCTTGAGAGCCATCATGCAATTCGTGACGATGATGAAAAGATTGTACTAAAAGTTGATGAAAACACGACATTTGCTGTAACATGCACGTGTTCTTACGATTCATCAGTTATGACTTCTGGTGTCTCCTGGACTCTAAATGGAAAAACCTTTCAAGAAAAGGATACTGCAAAAGTGACTGAATCACAGGAACTGTTGAAAAACCAATCTCTCGTTAGAGGGAAAATTGTCATGGTTGCTGATCAGTCTGATTCAGAAAAGAATCTTTGCTGTCATCTTGACCAGATCTTTTCTTGCTTAAGTCTTCTAAGTCGACCTAAAGATGATGTCAAAGTTGATATTGATATGTCTATTTCTCGCCGTTCCAGCGGTAGCTCTAATTGGAAAATTGATGTGAACTGTACTGTTAGTACTGACAATCAGCAGTACCGAGATGAAACTTTTGTCGTGCTTACTATTAGCAATGGAGAGACGGTAGAACCATATCTTTCAATAGACACCGAAGGAAATCATAAATACTGGGGGAGACGATATCATTTTCATGCGGCTGGCAGAGGAAAGGCAAATGTAACGTGTTTGCGCTTACCTGTAGGTCAAGACAAACGTTCAGTCTTCGTTCACAAAGTCTTTGATCCTAATTTACCAGAGGAATATTACATAATTTCTGAACCTGTTTCTACAACAACCACAACGATTTCACCCCAACAAAAGCAACAGACAAGCAGTTATACATCAGCGACAGACATTGGACAAAGCAATCATAAGAAGGACGTAATGAGCAATGGCGTCATTGCAGCAGTTGTTGTAGCCATATTGATTGTTGCTGGAGTTCTTGTACTAATTATTAGGAGAATGGCATGCCCGTCTTATTGCATTCAGAGATCTACTTCAAGGGAAAATGAAAGTAAAGTGGTCTGGGGTTTGTTTTAGTAAATACAAATTGTTTATAATTATGTTTGCATGTTTAGTTGATTGGATCGAAGGGAGTGAAAGTGTTTCAGCCGAAGATCCGTACACGCGTAGCAAATACCACCTGAATAAGCAAGAAGCCGTTCCTTTGGTATTGGGAGGTGTTGGTATGTTTGCAGTAAAACAACTCTAGAACAGCCTAGTAAGTGTAGTAAAATGTTATTAATTGTTTAGTTCAGTCTGATCAGGAAACGAGTCCTGAAAATGTGCAAACTACGGCAAGGGGTCCAGCGTATGAAGCAGACATTGATAACACACCAGGCTCAGCAAAAGGCGATCAACCTTGTGGCCATGATGGTACGTACTCTTGTAAGCAGCAGTGGAGAGACGTAACTTAGACCTACAGTGTTCCTACGTATCTAGACACTGATCTATTATTATTTTAGCAGTGAAGGTATCATACAATTTGTAAGCAATACGCGGCAGTATTGTTAAATATTGTTGAAGTCTGACATTACTGACATTTGAACAAACGATCGCAAGCTCCATGCACCATTGAGAAAGTGGTGATTTTTGTAATTACTAAATATTTATGACGCAATGCAATAGTCTAGTCCAACTGTAGGATAACTATACGTACTATTCGAAGCTCTATAGCTTACATTACAATCTCAGCATACTGGATTAGAAAGAATTAACTAAATGAACATAAAGGTTTATCGTATGCTAATAAAATTTAAAAAATTTAATATGCTAATATGAAAAGACCAAGCAAAGTAGATATTCGATGTAATTTTAGTTGCAAATATAATAATTTATCTAAAGTTTGATTTAAAACTTGTTTTTTTCCTTTGTTGTTTTCCTTTCTCTCTTCTTTTTTTCTCCTCTGCTCTTCTGTCTGTCTTTTTAATTTTCTTTCTCTTGCCTATTTGTTCTAATTGTATCACAATCGTCTTCTACTATAGTTCGCGTTGCTTTTGTGGTTTTTATTTCTACGTTTGCCTTTTTGTCTTAGAGACATAAAATATAGAACATTAAACGACATGTTTACACTGTTATTATTGAAATTGCTGACGTGTAAAGCTATTGCACTTAGCAAATCAGTATATCTTATTACAGTTGCTGCGTGACTTTTATGCTGTGCTTTACTGCTTTCTATCTTAGAAACTTGCAAGTCGATACCAGAGACTTCAAAAAACCAAAGTAAAGAAGAAGTCACTGGATTCTGCAACTTCCAGCAACAAAGTAAATCTAAGTATATTTTACAATGCAGCAGCTTTATCATGACCACTATTTAGTAACTGCTGTGTGTGTGTGTGTGTGTGTGTGTGTGTGTGTGTGTGTGTGTGTGTGTGTGTGTGTGTGTGTGTGTGTGTACGTATGTATGTATGTAAGTATGTATATATATATATATATATATATATATATATATATATATATATATATATATTTTTATATTTATATTTTTTTATATTTTTTTTTTTTTATAACCGCCCAATGGACGGAACACTACTGAAAAACACCACTACAAACACTTGCTACAGACAAAACATCTAGATGTTCAGTTATCATGCGAGAGTTGTATTGCCACAGTTTCACAGACAGTTGTTCATGA
>CAXXBX010000265.1:0-16347 GCA_964274945.1 Dehalococcoidia bacterium
TGGTGTCCGAGGAACGGGGCCGCGCTCTAGTCACGTGCTAAGACCAAATATGTCTTCAAGTATTGCATTGGGTGGGTCGTCACGTGCACGTAAAACACTACAACTACGTACAAGAAGTATTAAGTAAATGCTGTTCCAAGAGCCGACGAACAGCCCTCTTGCGGTAGGTAGTCCCTGTCTACGTAGCTGTCGGGACTGTGCAGTCGAATGGCGTCTGGTTTCGTCTCACCGTCACGGCTGCTCGCTTCACTTGATCTTCCGATTGCAAGCGGCTTGTTCGGATCGTACTTTTGTCTTGCTGCTCCACTAAGTGGTGGGTATGTGCATATGTGCCCGTCTCTTGTTTCTTCAGGTCTGTACGTTGACGGCCTGTGTGTCTTCAATGAGTTGTAGCAGACGACTTCGAACACGTTTCTGGTCTTCTACGCAACAGTCGAGTAGCATTCCTTGAAAACGATAGTCAATAGCATTAGAAGGAGGATCAGATAGGCAGGCGTTGCAACAAGCAACAGCCGCTTTGTGTGTACCTACAGTCGTGAAACGGAAGCAGAAACAATAAGTAAATAAATAAATATATAAATAAATAAATAATTTAATATAATTAATTTATTTGAAAGTTATGTTACAGATAGGATTGCATGTTTAATTAAGTAATAAAGTTAAGTAAGGTATAGCTTGAAATGTGTCTATATAATTACCTCCACAGTTTCTAAGGGTAATTAATAGTCAAACTGAACAAGCTACTGTAATAATAAAATGTTTTTAGATGTTTCTCTTCTATTCAATCTATGCACTACATGTACATATTCTATTTGTACATGTGACAATCATTTGGTGTTGATTAGCTGACAGCTGGGCATGCAACTGCAACAGAAAAGATCGTGAGACTAAGCAATAACTATTGGTTGTTTTATAATTGGCCCATTATTTAAATGCTCAAATTTTCATTGGCTACCGTTTCAGTAACTCTCTGCATTCAGTTACCAATTTGTCTAGTCAAGAGTAATTCATGTTCATTGTCTTCCTCGTGTGTTTGATGACCATGTCATCACAACAGGAAACAGTAATGGTAAAGGTTGCTGTTATGAATTGGATTGACTCAAAATGTGTGTTCATCTTCTCGACATGATCTGAAAAGTTTTAGTTATGAAAGTCACTGTTTCTGCCAAGAATCTAAGGACAAGCTATAAGGGTACTGCACTAGAATGAATGAATGAGGAATGATTTCTTAGGTTATTACAGACGTCTTTGGCAATAACAATGTTACCTTGTGAGAAGGACAGGGAACACAATAGTACTATACACAGTACATTGTGTATTTGCGTGTGCTAGTACTAATTAATTATGTCGCCATGCAATGTCCAACTACTAGCAGAAAGCCTTGAATAATATTATGTATTATGCTGCAATAAAAGCAACAAATTCAATTTCTTAGTTTCTAGTTGCGCCTTTTGTTGATGCACAATATACTAGTGCCTGCCTTTCATCAATGTATTTACCATCTACAAACTGCATGGCATTCTAATAAGACAAAGTGATCAATTTCATGACAGTCACGTGAATGCATGTCAGGTTCTTTAGTCAAATTAGTCATTCCAAATGCTCAGTTTGGTTCTTACTGATCAGTATACTTACTTGACGTACTTTCCAGCTGTAATTAATAATGTCAATTAATTAATTAATGCTATTATGTAATAATAATATGAAAATATTAATGTAGAAAATATTATTAATTATCAATTTATTGTCAATAGAGCCGGTGCATGAGCACATTGCCTATCTATATAAAATAATAATAATGACAATGTACAGCATCTAACTTACTGCTAACGTCTACTTCGCTCTTGTCTGCCAGTTCTTTTATGACTTTACTAATTGCCTGCCAGGCAGACTCTTGTTCTTTGCTTCTTATCGTCTCTACTTGAACCGAGATGGCAAGACAACGATTCATCACTCTTTCTGCTGTCAGTTTTATTTCTTCCTTATCTACCTCTGATAGTCTATTCATATCGACACCATCCTGCAACTCACACTGAGTCTGAAGTGATTGTTCTTTCCCGTCCTCCACCTGAACGGCCATTTCTCGTATTTTTCAACACGGAGTTCGAGATCATCTAAGAGCGCCGTTATTTGATCTTTTGGAGATCCATCTAAAGACGTGAATCACCGCATGAGATGCAATTAAACTTTTGTGTGTTTGAGTCTGTGTCTGAGTGTGTGTGTGTGTGTGTGTGTGTGTGTGTGTGTGTGTGTGTGTGTGTGTGTGTGTCTGTCTGTCTGTCTGTCTGTCTGTCTGTCTGTCTGTCTGTCTGTCTGTCTGTGTCTGTGTCTGTTTCTGTGTCTGAGTCTGAGTCTGTGCGTACACATGTGTATGTGTGCGTGTGCGTACACATGTGTATGTGTGCGTGTGCGTGCACACGTGCACGCTGGACAGAGGAACGCAATTGACCTATTACTACTAAGCTCTAGCTCCTTCTCAAGACTTACCTGCGCCCACTCTTAGGCCAGGATGTGTGCAGAGCACGAGGACTTGGCCCTGATTGATCTCAAGTTTATCCAGGACCTCATAATACACACTCAGTTCCCAGTTACATAACTGCTTGTGCTTATTACTATTTTGTGTGCATGGAGGCACTAAAATAATTTAGTGCTTATGGTGATTTCTTGTTTGTTGGCTTTGTGGAGTGTAATGAAATACATACATATTGTGTTTTCAGCAATCAGAGAGACATTCAGCGGGATGGACAAAACAGCAGAAGGATATCTACCCATAATAATGTTGCAGGTAATATAAAATTTACATAAGTGTGGTTGTACTGTTGTATTTGGTGTTTTCTAATTAATTAATTAATTAATTGTTAATTAATTAAATTGTGTTTTGTTTCGTTTTGTTACATTTAGGTACTTCATGCTGTTTACCCTCATTATGCAGAAAAAGCAGAGAATGGCGTGTGGAAACAGCAGGTAATGATGTTGGTTTATTGATATCAGTTTGTAGAGCATATTATGAATGTGATCTTGTAGGATGCCAATGAATTGTGGACACAAGTTGTCAAACTGCTTTCAGAAAAGTTACTCGGTCAACCTGATAGGCTTGCAGCTGTGAGTCAGCTTTAATGAGTGTCGTCAAGTAGTCTTTCTAATTCATTTTGCTCTAAGGATGTTACAGTTGAGGGTGAAACTGCAGATATGGCAGTTGAGGCAACATCTGTAGCGAAGACGTATAGCAAGAGTAACATAATAGAGCAGTATTTTGGTCTGTTTGTATTAGCAGTTGTGATACATTGGTATGATGTAAATGACCTTTCTATTAGGGTTAGAAATGAGTAATATATGGAAATGTATTGAGGCACCCGATGAAGCTGAGACATCAACAGTAGAATACCTGTTTCAACTAGGATGCTATATTTCTCAAGGTAAACAAATTGTTAACACCCGTTAACGCAGGTTGGGCATGAGCTTATAGGAGAAAGTATTCACATCTTAATAGCAGAGAAGCTGCGTAGGCAAGCGACGTTTCATTGCCCCTCGTTGCAAGGAAGGCTTTTCAACATCAGAGCTTGTATGCGTATAGCCAGAGTACTGATAACTTCTACAGAAATACTATACCACGTGTATAGCTGGCAATGAAGTCTCACATTGCCACTATCATGAAAGGTGTAGTGATTAATGTATCGATATCCCTTAACACAGCAACAGTAAACTACTAACTGTAGAACTGTAGGCAACAAAGCTCATAACAATCAAAGAGAACTTCTAGGTCTTCTAAATATACAGAGAAATGCCTTGGCTGCTCAAAACCTGACTTAACATCCTGAATTATTGATTTTGACTTTAAACACACGTGCAGATTATGTAATAATCATGATAATATGCACTGCTATTTTGGCAATATTTTTGTGAGTATTGCTGTTACAAGTCTGCTTGACAATGGCTCACAGCTTATGTGTAATATCACAAATTAGTATCACAGATAATAAAGTTGACTTGTACATGTATCACTGTGATAATGGTGATAGGCAATCTCATAATTTTTCTGACAAGCAGGAATCAGTCACTTTTACACATTTGTAAACACAAGATAAATCACGATAGTGTGGATTCTGCAGACTTGTTTACAAGTTTGCTGTTGTTTTGCAGAAGTAAAATACATGGAGACAGGACTGAGATCTGTAAGAATTTGTTATCATTTTTTCCAACAAAAACTTAATACTTTTCTATGCAGCGACTTCAAGAACAGATTACAAAACAATCACCTTCCCTCGGAACGAATGCTGTCTATACTAGAATAGTGCATGAGAACAGCGATTAGTAGAGCTTGCCTTTATTATATGCTTTAGGTGTCTTTGTATATCTAATAGTCACGAGTACAGAGATTACCAGCATATCTTACAATCCAATTCGTCAGATTTTTCTACAAAGAGAAAGAGCGTGTGAATGCCAAGATCCTGAAGGTTTGATGAGTGCGATTCTCACATGGTGTTTACATTGTGTAGCCTTTCTGTGCAGGATGTTAAGTTTCCTCTCAAGCTGGATATGTTTGAGTTTTGTTGTCCAGAACTTCAGCAAAAACTCACTCCTGTTAGACAGAAATTTAAGGAAGTGGAAGACAAATTGACAGCAGAAGCAGACAGGAAGAAGACAGCATCCATTTTGGGTAGTGAAGAAGGAAGTGAAAACAAGGAATCCAATGAGCCAATAACGATGGAAGTCGATGAAGCAAAGATTGAATATGAGCCTTACTCGTTTGATGATGGTGAGACAAACAAGTATGTGTTGCTTGCTCACTACATATCGTATCTGTCCAAATACAAGCTTCCGGGGTTTGAATTAAATGATAGAATGCAAACAGCTTGTTTGTGTACTAATAAAAAAACAGAGGCTTGTTATTTAGACAGGGGCTTATATGGTGGAAAGACATTGACTTCATGCTGCTAGAGAGTTGCAAGTTGCTTCACTTGTCAATTACGTCCACTACTGGTTGTTCAAGGGACTGTCCACCTACATAAAAGTTACAGCAAGGTGACTGCAGTGAATCCTTCAGAGTCTGATTCTCTCGAAAGTGCTAGATTGTCTTCCTCCTGTTCTGTGACATTTGCCAGCATCAGCCCGGTTGCTTCCACTGATTGCAATCGTTGTATTCCCATGTACACTTGAAAGATTATGATAGTTTCAAATGGTTTGTTGAGTATAGGTGCCTCAGCTGGAGGTTGAAACAAATCTCACCTGTACACATGCAGCTGGGTGGGTCTTTTATTCAGTTTGGGTCTTTTATTAGAAACAACACTTTGGAGTACGTTGCAATGCAGTTTGAATTGAAGTCCTGAGGTTTAAATTTTGGTGGGGCTTGTATTTGGACAAATACATTAGTTGGTGAAGGTTTCTTAAAGAGTATGGTGATAAGCACATGCAGATATAGGCTATTCAAGCACACACTACCTGTGTGATATTTCACTAGTAGAGAAACAGGTGGAGCATTTTTATCAACTAGGATTCAGATTTTGTTATATTTTTTAGAAATTGCTTGAGATAGTGTGTAATAATATCTTAGCTACATGAAATTCTGGTGGCTGTAGTCTATTGTGATCATAGTTAATAGGAGCAGAACACAAGGAAGGACAAATTTGTAATACCCAGTAGTCAGGAAATGCTACGTGCACAGTCTTCATCTGCAGTGGGAATTTAGAGTTTGTTGTACGTATCATATTGTAGTAAACTGTTGTGTTGACACTCTGGTTGTGACAACTCGAATTCACATGTCCATCAGGCTAAAGTGTGTCCTGTTGAACTAAGATATGTGTTTACATAGATGTTTGATCAAACAACAGTGGCTATTATGAGCTCAACGCCATTCTCGCACATAAGGGACGTTCTTCGTCATCGGGTCATTATGTAGCATGGGTTCGAAGATCAGGAAGTTTGCAGAGTATTATTTGGTGTATAGGAGTTTGACTAATGAGCGTGTGCGTGTGTAGCCTACTGGATCATGTTTGATGATGATAAAGTGTCACCCGTTCATGAAGAGGATGTTGTTAAGCTTTCTGGTGGAGGTAACTCCAGCCAGTTATGCTACTGCTGTGTTACGGTTACACGTTGTTTACTGCCACAGGTGACTGGCATAGTGCTTATGTTCTACTTTATGCTTCTAGAAGACTTCAAAAGGTATAGGCAAGACATTACTGCAATAATATATGAATAATGATTATGGTAAACTGTGCCATTAAATTGTGAGTCTTTTGTAGTCAATCGTTACATGCCCCATTCTTGTTGCATGTAGTACAAATGTACACAACAATGTTTTACCTAGTCAATTTCAGACTAGTGAAAAAAATCTAGCAAAAACATTAAAACTCTGTTCACTATCAAGTTTCCCCATGTGTCTGTTACTCAGTTAGACGACATACTATTTATGGACTGTTGACGTCGTTGTCTGCCAATCCAAGTGACTTTTCAATAAGTCCTAACTGAAAGGAGTTTTCTTGAGGTACCAGTACTACATTCTCACATTGAGCGGATGCTCTTGTTATTTCACCAGAAGATAACTCATTCATATCGAATACTACATCATTGATACGCAGGTGGAGTCGATTGACACCTGCCTGACCAATCAGTAGATAGTTTACCCCAACATGTAGCTCACCGCAGCAATGATGAGTTGGTGAATAGACATCAACCGTGTCATTATCTCCCTTGCTGCTCTCGACACTGACTCCCAGCATGTCAGCCACATTGCTATCTTTGTGGATATGTCTTACACGGAATGTGTAGTGAACAGCACCAGTCCTCAAGTCATCGACTACATCAAGCAGTCTTCCTTCAAAAGCTAAACAAAACACATTTGTCGAACTGACAACAAAAACAAGGCAGGCAAATGCTATAGTAAGCATGATGGCTAAGTGAGCACGGCCACACAACTTTCGGTGTAGCAGCAAAACAAAGCCCTGAGGTAAATCAACTTTTTTTGTTAAGGCAGAAAGAACTTTAATTGAGAACGTGTTGCATGGGCAAATATGTTTGTGTTGGTGGCAGAATTGATGGATGAATGTGGATATGGGGTTACTTACCATAGTTGCGCTGATTGTCACAAATCAACTGTTCGAGCTCCTCAGTCGTTGGGCATTTGCCACAACCCTCGTTGCCTACATACACAAACAAGTCAGCTGTGTGAAAGTAACATGACACAGCAACATTTATTCAGTACCCTGTGGAGCATAAAATGATGTCACCATGTCGACTATATTGTTAATCTTTGTGTTGTACACCGTGTCGTGTTCCAGTGTGTCTTTAGGAATTACGGCTATTCCTCTAGTCACGGGAACATAGTAATGACGACTATCTACAGCAATTCTGTCAAGTTGGGTTTCAACAGTTGTGCGCAAGTTCAGAGTAGACTTAGTTGCACCGTCATAATCAATGGCATTAACAACTGCAGAACCGCCAACATTTCCAGCAACAAGAAACTGGTCATTGTCTTGATCAATGGCTATGTCAAAAGGTTGGATTGCATCGTCATCGGTGATTGTTAACCGATTAATGTATTTGGTTCTTGAAATGAGTAATATGATGTTGGAAAGGGCAACTGCCAGTTGTCCGTGTAGTTGACTGAATGCGGCAGTACTGGTGCTAGAGCCTTGATCAATGATGATCCGCACTGACCTACTGATGTCCACATCAATAGAAACAATACGTTCACCAGATATCACATACAGTGACCTGTCCATTACGTCAACAGCTATGCCAGTTATCTCATTGCCATGAGTGTAGATCAGTTGAGCCACACCAGTTTGCTTGACTCGTGAGACAAAACCAGTCGTCTGGTCAGCATAGTAGTAATACTGAGTCACAGGGTCATATGCTACAAATGTGATGTCAACCGAGCTGTTGGAGTAAACGAGTAGAGGAGATAATGTTGTATTACTGAAGCAGATCAGAGGGAGAGCATAGATGGAATGACGGCTTGCATATATGAGTGCTTGTTGGAATTCTAGAAAAAAAGATATCAAAAGGTCATTGTAAATTGGAATCCAAATATTTGCTTACCAAGACAATAAGGTGGATCACATGTTTGATCTTCTGATGAGGCACCTCGACAATACTGACCACCACACGAAATGTCAATGCAGTCTCTTGTTCTGTTTTGTGTGTAACGACCACGGATATTAACGCACTGTGACCATTCACTCCATTCTGTCCACACACCATCTTGTGGGCAACATTCCTTGTTACATTGTCTCTCATCGACATCCTCCCCATCACAGAATCCACCACAAGAGAAACCAGTGCATTGCCGTGTTCTGTTTTGCATTCCTCCACCACATGTTGCCGTACATGTTGTCCAGTTTGACCATTCTGTCCATGATCCATTTACAAGGCAGCAATCTGTGTTGCAGCTGCGGGTATCTAAATCTGTCCCGTCACATGAACCTCCACATTCTGAGTCAATGCAATTGCGATGTCTTACTTGTGTCCCTCCACCACACGTTACGGTGCATGCTGACCAGTCAGCCCAATCAGCCCAAGTTCCATTTACTGGACAGCATTCTTCATTGCACGACTTACTTTCATGGTTTAGTCCTTCACAATAACCGCCACAGGAATGCCCAAGGCAAACTCTTGACCGATTTTGAGTTCCTCCTCCACAAACAACCGAGCAGTTTGTCCATTCTGTCCATTCTGTCCAATTTCCATTTACTGGGCAACAGCCAGTATTGCAAAATTGAGTCTCAGAGTCGGGTCCATTGCAGTAGCCACCGCACTCAAAATCAGTGCAGTTACGATGTCTAGATTGAATACCTGTACCACACGTGACTGGACACGTTGACCAGTCAGACCAACCTGTCCATGTCCCATTACCTGGACAGCAATTCGTGTTGCAAAGTTGGCTTTCAGTTTCTGGTCCAGTGCAATAGCCACCGCATGTGAAATTCGTGCAGTTGCGATCTCGATACTGAACGCCTGTTCCGCACGTCACAGGACAGTCTGACCAATCAGACCAATCAGACCACGTTCCATTCACTGGACAGCATTCAGTATTGCAAGACTGACTTTCATAGTCTAACCCTTCACAATAGCCACCACACGAATATCCATGACAAGTTCGTGACCGATTTTGAGTTCCTCCTCCACAAACGACCGAACAATCTGTCCACTCTTCCCATTCTGTCCAATTTCCATTTACTGGGCAACAGTCAGTATTGCAAAGTTGAGTCTCAGATTCGGGTCCATCGCAGTGGCCGCCACACTCAGACTCAGTGCAGTTACGATGTCTAGATTGAATACCTGTACCACACGTGACTGGACACGTTGACCAGTCAGACCAACCTGTCCATGTCCCATTACCTGGACAGCAATTCGTGTTACAAAGTTGGCTTTCGGTTTCTGGTCCAGTGCAATAGCCACCGCATGTGAAATTTGTGCAGTTGCGATTTCGATACTGAACGCCTGTTCCGCACGTCACAGGACAGTCTGACCAATCCGACCAATCAGACCACGTTCCATTCACTGGACAGCATTCAGTATTGCAAGACTGACTTTCATAGTCTAACCCTTCACAATAGCCACCACACGAATATCCATGACAAGTTCGTGACCGATTTTGAAATCCTCCTCCACAAACGACCGAACAGTCTGTCCACGCTTCCCATTCTGTCCAACTTCCATTTACTTGGCAACAGTCAGTATTACAAAGTTGAGCCTCGACTTCGGGTCCATTGCAGTAGCCACCGCACTCAAAATTAGTGCAGTTACGATGTCTAGATTGAATCCCTGTACCACACGTTACTGGACACGTTGACCAATCCGACCAATCAGTCCACGTACCATTAATTGGACAGCAATCAGTGTTACAGTCCCGAGTTTCATGATCTAGACCATCACAGTAACCACCACATGAATGACCTCGACATGTACGTGATCTGTTTTGGAATCCGCGTCCACAGCTAACAGAGCAATCTGTCCAGTCTGTCCAGTTAGTCCACGTTCCATTGCGTGGACAGCAAATGGTGCTGCAGACTCTTCTTTCAGTTTCCGGTCCAGTGCAGTAATTGCCACATTTAAATGTGGTGCAGTTTCGATGTCTGTGCTGAATGCCCGCACCACATGTTGTAGAACACTCTGACCAGTCTGACCAGTCTGACCATGTGCCATTTACTGGACAGCAGTCGTCGTTGTTACATGTTTGAGTTATAACATTTTTGCCTGTGCACGTGCCACCACACCGAGAACCAGAACAGTGTCGGGACCGATTTCGGGTGCCACCTCCGCATGACACAGTACATTCTGTCCAGCTAGTCCACGCTGTCCATCTCCTATTCACTGGGCAACATGCATCACATTTCTGTAGTTCAAGGCTGTTACCACTACATGAGCCACCGCATGCCGAACTAGAGCATATTCGATTCCTAAACTTCACTCCTTTACTACATTTCCCTATACATTTTGACCAATCAGACCATGCAGCCCAGGTGCCATTTACTGGACAGCAACTTAATGAAACGACTCGAGTGTCAACCTTTGGTCCTATGCATTTTCCACCACACAAAGATCCAGAGCATACTCTGCTTCTCGATTGTGTTCCTTTGCCACACGAACGTGAGCATCGTGACCATGCTGTCCAGGCACTCCATATCCCATTAATAGGGGTGCAAACTACACAAACAGCTCATTATTTGAAATAAACTTGGATGTTTGTACAATAAACTATTGTACCTCGACAACGGCCGTTTGTACAAATATGTGAGCGTCTGGAGATACCACGGCATTTTCCTGGTATGGAGCATGTTCGGTGCTTCGTTCTGATACCCCAACCACAAGTTTTAGAGCAATCGCCATATTGACTCCACTGACTCCATTGTACACATGGCCCTAAGCAAAATGCAATGCTGTAATTCAATCCATACAATTTGGTATCTCGATGATTGATAATCGTAGACAAAGGACACAAAATAGAGTAATGGACTTAAGCTTTATTTGTTGTTGTTGATTCTATTTCAATCAATAATGTTTGCTGTTGTCGTTTAGTCTATTGTTTATGACCAAATTGGCATTTAATCTGATCGCTGTGGTGTAGCCCAGTTATTTTTGAAGTGAAATGAGAGAAAGTGTAGGCCGAGTTTACATTCTCTCCACGCTGTGTATTTCATGCCCAGTTATGACTTCAATGGTAATGATTTGAGACGTCATGCAGTCATTCAGTCATTCATGTATTCACTCTTATAGTTTATAGTTAGTGATTATATGTACCTACGTTTGTTTTCTTCACATTACTGTAAACTAAGATATTTTCAGTGGCATAAAAATTTGTGTACCACCTGAAAATTCCGTTTCAGTAGCATCTATTTTCGGTTAAAACTCCTCGGAAGCTTGAGACTCCTGGCTGGATGCACAGTACACTATAACTACATTTATGCAGTTGAGCAACACCATAGTAGAAGTGCAGTGCTACGTAGTTAGATAATAATTGCAATAATTTACCATGTTTACAGACATTGCTGTTGGCTCTAAGAAGTTTGACAACTTTCACAAAATTTAGGTAGAGATTTAATTTAGGTACTTCAAAGGCCATACCAAAATTACTGCAAACAAATCGTCACCCAAAATTTCTTGGTTTACAGTATGGTAGTTTATTCAAACCTGATGAGCATACATGGCGCTTGACAGATTGTCCTGGACAGCTGGGTAGTTTACCAAAACACCTTGAGCCTCTACATTCTCGTTTCATTGTGATCAGTCCACGTCCACATGTAGCAGAACATGCACTTGACGTCCAGCTACTCCAGCTGCCCGTATTGTACAATACTACATCAGAAATGAAACTATATTTGCAGTAAAGCGATGAAGTAGATATATTATACTGGGACAATATCGTTGCTGAGCAGATCGTCCATAGCATTTCCTTTTCCCTATACATCTCCCTCCAGTACATGACCTGAATCGCTTCTGGATAACACGTCGGTTGCCACTGTAAGAATAACTGCCACCATAAGGATAACTGCGTCGATCTCTTTCAATGCTGTCATCATCGAGGGATCTCTTTGCTGCCTATAATTGACACAGAATCCACTTGTTACGAACTTATAGTTCAACAGCTAAAGTCAATTGATTTGTAGTGATATATCACTGCCACCGCTAGCACAGCACATTAAATGAACTAAAACTTGCTAAAATTTTTAGTTTTATGATTCGATCAGATTCGTTCCATAGTATATTGATGTTAAAAACAAGCAAGAATTTTGCAGCAGAATTATTTTTAAAATAAAATTAAAAAAGCAATATACGTATGTATAGCTATTGCAAGAATTTTCCATCTTGCTTTACTTCATGCACGCCATCAAACTGCGTGGTAAAGTTTTGTCTAGTTTTTCCAGACGTCCCAGTCAACCATGTATCTTTTGTAAATTTAAATATACAAAACCCGGTCTGTCTCTTTTAGTCTGATGCACTAGAGTTGACTGTTTATCCGTAGTCCACTACACCATCACCTTATAATGTATACACTGGTATCTCTAGCCAGTAGTAGTTGAAGAGATTTAATGTTCAACATTATTATTTTATAGACCCTTTAGTGGGTTTCAATTTTTGCTTTTAGGATTTAGGGCTAATTAAATTCAATAAGTTTCCAGCACCATGCAGACTTATCATGCTTTCAGTAATGTGAACATGCCTAACATGCATGGTGTCAGTCAGTGTGTTAAGTGTATCAGTCAGTGTATTAGGGTGTCATATGATTAGCAGCAGCATGCAGGTACAACAACTCCTGGCATGGAGTTCCTGAAGTAGCTTTTGAGTTGTCAATTAACTATGTATGACCTTGTGCAGAAAAGACATGATCAGTATACTGTCTCGAGACAAAGCTGTGGTACACTGTACCTACTTCTTTGATTCCTGCATAACACCCATCAAGTTAAATTTGGTGTCAACAGTACTAGTTCTGATCTCTGATTTATTCAACGCGTAACTTGTCACGTTACGTTTGCTGTACTATTATAGTAGTTAGTAAGTTTTGAAGTACTTGCAGAACTGTCAGTTTAAAAGCAGAAGTGTTTTTACTTGCCACTATTTGTGAGCTGCATGTAAAACAATAATCCCTCCCTCTCATCCTACTACTAGCAACACCCAAAAATATTTAATTAATTTCTTAGTGCGGCGAGGATTGACAATCTGCGGAATGACGAGGCGGAGAGAGCGAGTCTACGTAAAAGCCGATGAGATCCGGGAATTTCGCTACAGGCATAGACTCGTCAGACCACAGAACCCATGTTATTGCGCAACACGCGAGGGTCATCATGTAGGACTGCGGAAGTCAGGCGTTGTCGTGTTATACGGGAACCGGGCACGACGGCGCGAGAGGGTCAGGTACGAGGCTATCAGGAACAATGAAGCCTTACATGACTTGAACACGATGAGCAGGAGGGCTGCCAAGGAGACCAGTCTGACCAGTGACCCACTAAATACAAATAACGTTTATAATTATTAATTAGAAACTTTGCCTACCAGAATCGATGGCTACCCTACCTCCACACTTTGGTGCCGACGGCCGCACATAATAATAGGCATCAACAGCCAGTAGTGATGTCCAACAAAGAAATTGCAAGAAAATGGTAAATCTCATCATGATACCGCTTCGTCTAACAACGTCAAACTAACTAGGAAACGCCGCGACACAGGCTAATGACTGACGTTGAGGGTTGAGCTAAAATCCGGCAACCCACCCACTAATTGTTGCTAAATCCGGTAGTCACGTGCTAAGACCAAATATGTCTTCAAGTATTGCATTGGGCGGGTCGTCACGTGCACGTAAAACATTACAACTACGTACAAGAAGTATTAAATGCTGTTCCAAGAGCCGACGAACAGCGCTCTTGCGGTAAGTAGTCCCTATCTACGTAGCTGTCGGGACTGTGCAGTCGAATGGCGTCTGGTTTTGTCTCACCATCACAGCTGCTCGCTTCACTTGATCTTCCAATTGCAAGAGGTTTGTTCGGATCGTACTTTTGTCTTGCTGCTCCACTAAGTGGTGGGTACGTGCATATGTGCCCGTCTCTTGTTCCTTCAGGTCTGTTGCCGGCCTGTGTGTCTTCAATGAGTTGTAGCAGACGACTTCGAACACGTTTCTGGTCTTCTACGCAACAGTCGAGTAGCATTCCTTGAAAACGATAGTCAATAGCATTAGAAGGAGGATCAGATAGGCAGGCGTTGTAACAAGCGACAGCCGCTTTGTGTGTACCTACAGTCGTGAAACAGAAGCAGAAACAATAAGTAAATAAATAAATAAATAAATAATTTAATATAATTAATTTATTTGAAAGTTATGTTACAGATAGGATTGCATGTTTAATTAATTAATAAAGTTAAGCAAGGTATAGCTTGAAATGTGTCTATATACTTACCTCCACAGTTTCTAAGGGTAATCAATAGTCAAACTGAACAAGCTACCGTAATAATAAAATGTTTTTAGATGTTTCTCTTCTATTCAATCTACGCACTACATGTACATATCCTATTTGTACATGTGACAATCATTTGGTGTTGATTAGCTGACAGCTGGGCATGCAACTGCAACAGAAAAGATCATGAGACTAAGCAATAACTATTGGTTGTTTTATAATTCACCCATTATTTAAATGCTCAAATTTTCATTGGCTACCGTTTCAGTAACTCTCTGCATTCAGTTACCAATTTGTCTAGTCAAGAGTAATTCATGTTCATTGTCTTCCTCGTGTGTTTGATGACCATGTCATCACAACAGGAAACAGTAATGGTAAAGGTTGCTGTTATGAATTGGATTGACTCAAAATGTGTGTTCATCTTCCTGACATGATCTGAAGAGTTTTAGTTATGAAAGTCACTGTTTCTGCCAAGAATCTAAGGACAAGCTATAAGGGTACTGCACTAGAATGAATGAATGAGGAATGATTTTTTAGGTTATTACAGATGTCTTTGGCAGTAACAATGTTACCTTGTGAGAAGGACAGGGAACACAATAGTACTATACACAGTACATTGTGTATTTGCGTGTGCTAGTACTAATTAATTATGTCACCAATGTCCAACTACTAGCAGAAAACCTTGAATAATATTATGTATTATGCTGCAATAAAAGCAACAAATTCAATTTTAGTTTCTAGTTGCATCTTTTGTTGATGCACAATATACTAGTGCCTGCCTTTCATCAATGTATTTACCATCTACAAACTGCATGGCATTCTAATAAGACAAAGTGATCAATTTCATGACATTCACGTGAATGCATGTCAGGTTCTTTAGTCAAATTAGTCATTCCAAATGCTCAGTTTGGTTCTTTCTGATCAGTATACTTGACGTACTTTCCAGCTGTAATTAATAATTGTCAATTAATTAATTAATGCTATTATGTAATAATAATATGAAAATATTAATGTAGAAAATATTATTAATTATCAATTTATTGTCAATAGAGCCGGTGCATGAGCACATTGCCTATCTATACAAATAATAATAATGACAATATACAGCATCTAACTTACTGCTAACGTCTACTTCGCTCTTGTCTGCCAGTTCTTTTATGACTTTACTAATTGCCTGCCAGGCAGACTCTTGTTCTTTGCTTCTTATCGTCTCTACTTGAACCGAGATGGTAAGACAACGATTCATCACTCTTTCTGCTGTCAGCTTTAGTTCTTCCTTATCTACCTCTGATAGTCTATTCATATCGACACCATCCTGCAACTCACACAAAGTCTGAAGTAATTGTTCTTTCCCGTCCTCCACCTGAACGGCCATCTCTCGTATTTTTTCAACACGGAGTTCGAGATCATCTAAGAGCGCCGTTATTTGATCTTTTGGAGATCCATCTAAAGACGTGAATCGCCGCATGAGATGCAAACTTTTGTTGAAACTGCTCAGAGCAAATGTCCTCGCACTCCCTGCAACGCGGCAGCGCTTCTTGTCACGTGATGCTGTGCCGTAATGTCTGCGACTCTCAGGTGTAATGTGATGCGTATGACGGCCTGTCTTTTGTCTCTGCGCTCAAATTGGGGACACTTGTGTCTGTTTGAGCCGTATAGAGAGAAGTCGACCCCTAAAAATTTGCAAGCAACACCACAAGTGCTACGTAATAGTCCAAAGAAGCTTATACGATTACACATCTAACATTTATAGCAATTAACTCGTGTTATGTCAACACATGTTTAAATTTGTTGAATGGTATAGTCATTACTAAGAAACTGACACCACATGAAACAAGTGTTTTGTGCTACAGACATAGCTACAACACAAACAACTTTAATTAATTAATTAGTTAAACAGTCTACTGATTCTTCAGTTTAGATAAAGCTGTGACTATGACGTCTGTGATGCGATTAACGCAAT
>CAXXBX010000266.1:0-12836 GCA_964274945.1 Dehalococcoidia bacterium
TTATTCTAGTTTCTATGAACAGCACGATGTTTAAATATTTTGTATAGATAACAGACTGCGTCAATCGCATACTAGAAGTGACAGAGCAAATGTCGAAAATGATACGAAGCTTGACACAACTAGTGAGTACCATGCAAATTTTAGTAATGCCTTGCACCGCACTATACAAATTGTCATATAATGTGTGTTTAGTAAATCAATCGTTTCAGTTTTCTGATATGACGATGGAAGATGTCTGTTTCGAGTTGACGGTAGAATTCGTCAAATTTATGTCTGAATGGGATGTCCAGGAAGACGACGTAGTAGAAAATGTAATGACAGCTCTCCTAACAAGTGTCAACATGCATCAAGTTGAAAACAATGCAGATGGCAACTGTCTTTTTCAAGCGTGTTCTTCTCTTATATATGGTTCAGCACGCTACCATTCTCGAGTTAGAGCAGAGGCTGTACGTTTCATTCAAGAAAATTAACGCCTTTTTAAGGACGCTGTTCTTTCTGTGCAAGACAGCACCTACAACACTAAGGAAAGAAGCACCAAAATTAAATAGAAGATCAAGATGCGACAGCAAATGACACAATGATTGTTTGAAATACGGTACATCGAAAGAATGTCCACAATTGGTGAATGGGGAGATGCATTATGTATTGTGGCACTAGCAATGGTTCATAAGCTACAGTTGTCTTTGTTCGTTTCACCTGCATGCTACAGAGTAGAGTTTAATGCTGACGATGCTTCGACAAAACGTCATATTGCATTGGCAAAATTAAACAACAGACAGTTTCGAGCTGTTGTTCCAGACAATGTTTGTGACAGTCACTACAAGCTGCACTTCCCGGTACCATCCGTTGCACTGAATTCTGTGAATGAAGCCAGCGTTTCCAAACTAACACTCCACGAGTACTGTTCTCTGTCGGGAAAAAGGGTAATATGTCTAACTATATAATTCATTACTAATCGCCAAATTTATTAATAAATTAAAAGTTAGTTATATTGCTCTTTGCAACTCTTCATAAATACATTGTCAGCTGACCGTCTTCTTTGTTGCACTGACTTCGGGAAATGCTAACTACACGGATGTAAACGATAGTGCATTGCCTCTGTTCGAACTGCGGTTGTTGCACAGTCCAGACTCTCAAGTACCTTTGTCATTTACAGCTATAAAAGAAAATCCTGGTATGAATATTTATCTCTCTACGTTTTCGACATGCAACAGCAAGCTTTAATTGAGAAACTATACGTATACTAGGACAGGCAAAGTATACAGCCAACTCAATGTCTGTAACTACTTGTGCAAATTCTTTTGTAGCTGTTGTTCATGCAATAGCTAACGTATATCGGAAGGATACAAAAATCGACCACAAGAGCAATTTAACACTGTTAGTGATTATACAACTTCTGATTAGCTAAGACACCTCTATATGATTGCCATCATCAAGCATCGATACACAGCCTAGGGTAAGGCATATGATACAACTGCCGCATGAGTTACTAGCGGATAATATAGGATATCTTCTAGACTATCAAGATAGCAGAAGTGACTTATTTGTTGTTTCGCCAGCAATATAAGCACAATTCTTGTAGAGATGCAGTTCGCTAGCTTTCAACAATCTTGATATGATATCGACTATTTCAGGTTAGTGAGTATAGATCAAGGCATCTAGTGACGATAGTCATGCAACAATGGCAAAGATTGGAAAAGAGATACTAACGAAGGGCGACTTGCATGCCCTCAGAAAACCTGGCTCTTTGAGTGACACTGTAAACTAGTCATCAGTTGTGCATGCACATGTTGCGACAATAAATAATACGATAGTCAAGATTACTACATTAAATTATTAGTTTAACATACTAGCCACCAACTAATTGATGTTACTTGTGACGGAATTTCTAATTGCATAGGTAATAAATTACATCCACGAGGATTTTCAAGACTATGTTAATGACATGGTAAGTAACGCACGCGACAAATGCTATCACTGAACTACATATATTTACTGGATATGATAATACTAGAGACCAAGACGAATCTTAGGCCGTTCTAGCTTTGAACTCCCTATTTTCGCAAGCGCGGAATAGCTAGTTTTCAATGGTTAAAAAGGCAATTTATCACAATACATAGCGAGGCAATGTAGAAACTGTTCATGTGTTGATTTTTTTAGCTAAATGTTTCTCATTATGAGCTTCTTGCCATTCCAGTTTACTTAATTAATCAATCATTGGATAGAAGTTGTAAGCGATGAATGTACTTGTTTACTAAGATTTGTATTCGTTTGTATTTCTTCAATGAATTAAGATTATAGATATATTTCATCAAGCCTTTCTTGTCTTTGACTCGCTTGGAAAGAAGCACGAACAAGTTGTTTTTGACTTGAAGTAAAGTGATCAGTTTTTCCTATAGCTACTTACAATTGTGTGCATGCTGGAGTATAGAGTCGACGAAGTCACTCAATTTAACGAGGTTTCTGTATTGAACAGACTGTGGACTACGGATGTGTACCGTTTAGTCAATGGATCGACTCTAGATGTAACCGACTAGTCGTTGATATACCCAATACCTCAAGTAGAATTGGATGTATTAGTACTATCAGAAGAAATTTTTATGCATCTAGAATTACCGCAACAAACTGATCCATTCAATTGTGGAATATGGCTTTGTGTGGTAAGTCTGTATACACTTGTCTACTAATTCCAAATGTAAATTTATATACTTTTTGTTACAGAATATGGTTTCAGCAGCTGTGGACAATCCTCGTGTAGCCAACAACGTATGGCAGATTTGGAGTGGTATAAACATCAACTGAGTTCATTATGTCGACTCATTTTTTAGACCAATCCCAATGACATGAGGACGTGGATATTGCATCGAATTGTTCTTACAGGGGCCGTTGAAAGGTACGCGTACAATTTATAGATCTAACAATATACAATTTACTAATACAATACATGTACTGTATCCATGAGAGAACAGAAAGATGAACTATTTGAAACGACCATGATGAGGATCCACATTCTAGTGACTGCACTATAGGGACAGGGACAGAAACAACAATTCATCAAGTAATTGATTTAATTGAGAAATGCAGTGTTTAAAAGAGACTATTTTTAACTGTTACTAAATTGTAATTTTTGTATAATTTTAGAAATCAGATACGAAAAGTAAACGTTGTTCACCAGACGAACACCTTACAGCTAATGACTCTTAAACGATATCAACACTGCAATAAAATATATTTAGATACACACAGTATCTATTTGGACATATGATTATCACTAATCTGCTTATGCAAGGTATCGTTCAAGCCAGGAAAAGCACCCTTTTCTATTGAAGGCACAACAGATCCCAACAGATCAAGGTATAGGAGCATGATCCACAAGTAGCATATTTGAGCACTAAAATGTGTATTATTGTTTATCAGCAGCTATTCTCCGAAGGTTCATACATTGTGTATAGTGTTTCTATGTTCCATACCTGATCAGAAACGTTCCTTGCTGTTGTTAAACAGAAAGTCAAAAAAAGGAAACTGATGAAACGTGATTATGATATTAGATCGTTTGCAAAACGGAAAAGACAACAGGTAATTTTTTTCTGTGCATCATATTCTAAGCATGCCTAACTCAATTCGTCTCTGTAAACATTATGCAGCAATCTTGTATATATGTATAGTAATGTCGAATTTTTTGTATTCACGGTCTTTTTCATTTCATACTCAGAAAAAAACAATTCGAGTGATGAATCAGACATTGCTGAATCAACTGAAGGTATCATGTTGTAGCCTGGCTCTTTCTTTCTTCAAATACATGTTCATGTTTCTACAGTTATCGAATGTACTGTTGATGAAATAGATGGGACAATACCCGGAAAAGAACGGGTAAGTTACAGTATATTAGAGCATTGCTGAAAGCATGCTCTGTCCGGAGCTCCCGAAAATCTGGAGGATCGCTCAGTTTTCACGACATGGAAAAAGAAATCCAAGAAGCAGAACACCTCCTGGTAGGAGCCAAGTTTCCAAAGGCTGTTCCAACTAGAGTTAAAAATTTTCTGAAAACTTGGTATTTTCAAAACGAATTGCAGTCGTGCAAAAGCTATGAAATCGATGACTTTATGCAGTGGACGGGAGAAGCACGGGACTGGAGATACGAGAACAAATCCATGCACGCTATTTATCACATACTGACTTATCATCATCGCCGAAGATGGGTTACTGACAAAATTAATAAAAAATAGAATTGAACAAAAAATAAGTATTTTATGCTTAGACTACGGTTTCAGATAAGTGAAACGTGCTGTTCTAAAAGTTTTAAATTAATTTTTGTTTTATCTCTAGACAAGAAACAATAGCAAATACAGACATGGGCATAATTATGGAGCCACCCCTCATATCAGTTGAGGCAGGAAAATCAACAGAGCATTGCAGATTTATGAATATACCTGCTGACCCGCCTAAAGCTGCATCTGATTCTACATCAAATCATGCTAATTGAGTATTGATATTGTTTTGATTGGATGCTTTGACAACCCGTAGCAACAAAACGATTAAGGGATGACCAGACTAACCACTGCCCCGACGCATTACCATGTCAGGATTTCGCTCTCTTTGAAGAAATTTGTGGCTCTTAAAAAAGCCGGTTTAGTTCAACGGGTCACACACACACTCCAAATAACCCACACACACTCCGTTAAATTCTCAATACTTGGTTGCTCCTCCTCTCGCTCGTCCTATAGCCTCAATTCGTCTTGGGACACTCTCTATCAGGTTGTTAATTAATCCCTGGGATATTTCGCGCCAAGCCATCTGCACTGCTTCCCACAACTCTTGTTCGGTTTCAGAATGTTTTCATTTGCCCGAACCTTCAGAACATGCCATAGATTTTCAATGGGGTTTCAGTGGCGTAACTAGGCATGAGGCAGCCGAGGCAGTTGCCTCGGTTAATAAAATGGGTGTGGCGTTGCAAAAATTTTGCTAGATGTATCAGTTAGTAGATAATAGAAAGGATCGGGCATTCTGCACGCGGTTACCGAACAGAAGAAGTCCTCTTTCACCAGTGTTCTCGCACTTAGCTAGCACGCACGTTCACGGCACGTGAAGCACTTCCCACACACGTGACTGAGAAACCTGAGGTTGTCGGCAGTACATACTGGCTGGGTCGAAAATGGAGCCGCCATCGAAGAAAAGGAAGAAAAACTCGAAGCAACTATCTCTTTTGCAGTGCCTTGGGTAAGAGAAATTTACTGCAGAAGTGTGAAGTCCCCTTTGGGATACATGACGGTTGATTCTTTTTGTCAGGTCACGTGGATACATGACGGTGGCTTAGCTCTTTTATATATTCATAGAGATGTGGCCGTGAGTAGAGAGAACGTCTTACGAAGATTTGATTGTACAGGACATCGCAGATTGGGACAGTTGTTATTATAGAAGCTATGTTTACTTACATTATACATAAAGTAGGTTAGAGACAAATTATTGCTTAATTAATTAATTTATATAAACTTGCCTCGGTAAAGTTTTAATGCTAGTTACGCCCTTGGGTTTGCATCTGGCGACTTAGCAGGCCAGTCCAAGACAGTAACCTCGTTGTCCCGCAGCCATTGCTTGGTTGAGCGCGAGGTGTGAATTGTTGGGTTGTCTTGCTGCAAGATAAAATCTTCACCGACTAAACGACGAGCATCTGGCAGCATGACATCACCCAGGATCTGTTGGTAGTCTTCTGAATTCAGACGGCCTCGTATGCGATGAAGAGAGCCTACACCTTGAAAGCTGATGCAACCCCATAGCATGATGCTCGTTGGATGCTGCACTACTGGCTGACAACATTCTGCGCTAAATTCCTCCCCTTTTCTCCGCCACACGTACAGGCAGCCATCACTTCCGATGCTGATTTTCACTTCATCGGAAAAGACAACACGTTTCCAGTCCTCCAACGTCCAGCCACGATGAGTGACCGCCCACGCACGTCGACATCGCTGATGTTCACGATTCAACTGCGGCTTCTTGCGTGGACGACGAGCACAAATTCCTTTTTCCCTGAGACGGCGAGTGATGGTTCTTCGGGACAATGACTTCCCACATGCCGCTGAAAGTCTACCTTGCAACCGTCTCGTCGTCGCCTTTCTGTCAGTAAGAGCAAGTCGTTCGAGTAAACGATCCTTCCTAGCTGACGTTGATCTTTTCCTTCCAGATCGCTTGATGTAATCACTACTGCCTTCTTCCCATCGTTTCACGCACTTCTGTACTCCTATGTGGCACGATTTGCGACGCACAAATTTCACACCTGTTCTGGGGTCACAGTGATTCCAATATGACTCCCATATTTTGCGTGATTCCCGTAAATGTATGTCGATTTGTGATGCAAGAATATATCCAGCGTTTTTTAGCTAAATTTCGCGTGGACTCATAGTCATTTCTTGTGATTCCTTGTGATTCCCGTGACTCCCAGTGATTCCGCTGTGTTTCTCGTGACTCCCGTCATTTCTTGTGATTCCTCTGTGATTCCCGTGACTCCCAGTCATTTCTTGTCATTCCGCTGTGACTCCCGTGACTCCCAGTCATTTCTTGTCATTCCTCTGCGATTCCCATTTCCTGTGATTTTCCACAATTCTTTATGATTCCTCTTTGATTCCATTGATGTGTTTCAGGTGGCTTTTTGTGCTTCCATGTGATTTTCTGTGATTACGTGTGGCTCGATCGCTGTGATTACTCGAATTATATTTTACTGTTTGCTTTACTACAGTCTTCGTTGTTTCCAGTGTGTTGCTAGATTTCCCTGACATGGTACGTACCGTTTATTTCTTTATTTTAAAAATATATTTATTTTTTGAGGTTTTCTAAAACAACGTATAGACTTGAAGTATATCACAGCAAGTCCTACAACAATGTCACTTAATTTTTCTAGGTTGTAATCCCCACATCACGGTAGAGTGTATAGATGTCCCAGCTGTACAGTAGTCAGAGTAAGCTACCTCATCAGGCCAGCGGCTCACGGTCTGTTGAAAGATCAAAGAACTGCAGGTGAATTAAACGTCGTCAATTTTCAGTACGGTTGTTGTATTCAATCATCTGGAGCTAGATATTTAGCAAAGCACAAAGCCAAACTTCCAAAAAATGGAAAATAGCTAAAAGGCCATGCAGCGCCACTGTTCACCTATGGGACAACTGTCAGAGGCGTAGGAGTGCCATCCAAGACTGAGGTGGGAAGAAATCTGCGACTATTGAAACTCCTAGCTCATTTTCTTCCACTGGTAGCTTGCTTAAATTTCAGTATGACCTTTTTCTCTATAGTGATTATAGGCTGCTGATTGGGGGTCCATGGTTCCCGTGTCCGTCATCGTTGAAGATGCATGCTCCTATACGCCTACGACTCTCTAAAGATGTTGAGTTCCCGTACACTATCATTGAACATCCGAAGATTTGGTGACTCAAAGCATGTTTTTCCCGAGGTACTGTAAAATATAATCATTATATTTCATGACATAGCTGTTAAATTTAAAATATTAGTTAGAACATGCCAAAATTTACCACATGTTAATGTTAGTAGAGTTTCAACCGTCTAACGGTCAAGTTTTCTCTATAGTAACAAGACACGCCTCGGCTGTTTTTGCGGGACGGTTGTTGCGCTCTCGCTTCGAACGAACATGCCGGGAACGCGAGGCTACGTAGATTGCGAACAGTCTGATGTAATTCGAATCTTTTTGTGGGTTCAAGTTTATTTTGACGAGTTTTGCTACCTCTGGGTGTTCAAATCTTGTTTGGAAAAGACATCGAGTACGCTCGTCAGCGTAACGGAGGTAAATCGATTCATCTGATTGTTGTACCTCGTGTAACGAATCGTCGTGCCAAGTTTTTTTGTTCTACGGTTTAATTTTGCCAACTTAATAGAAGTAGAAGGCTCATATTGGCGTCTATACTGTCTTCGCGCAACGGTCGAGTGCGCCGGAAGTTCTCGGCAAGTTGCAGGATTGGTTGGAAACATGCAAGTGAGCTAGACGTAAGCTACAGACATGTTTCTACACTTGAAGAGACGAATGGAGTCATGTTGTAGCGTCGTTTCTGACTAGGAGTAAGGAATACCGGAAGTGCATGGCTACTCAAGAACGCACGTCGATTTGAAGGTGAAGCCAGGAGTTTTGAATATTGTCACTTTGCAGACGAAGCAATTGATGATGAAATGAGATTATGAGGGTAACAGTTAATACAAATAAATTTTTTCATAAAATCTGTCTGGGTAGGGAGTCACTCCCCATAATTGTTAACCTAACTGGACATTATTACTAGCTGCCCATGCATGAACAAGTTTGCTTGGTAGTGAAAGCTGATATGATTTATCTTGACAACTGTTTTCTGCTAATCCATTGAATGCACTCCATATGGGGAGGGTCCTGCTAAGTATATATATATATATATATATATATATATATATATATATATATATATATATATACACATATATACGGGATACCTGCAATGGTGGCGTCCTTTTGTTAGGCTCCGTTTTGTGACGGTCTTCTCTGTTTCAGAGTGCCTTTGGTCGTTCCATTTTGGCTTCGTTTGTTGGTTTCCAGTACATTGACAGGAATTCAGGTGCGTTTTACGTGTGACTTGCGGTTTGTCCAGACTGCACATTTCAACGGTCGCCGCCATTTGAATTTTTACCTCGAGTTGATCGTTTTCCTGCCGTTCTCCCATCTCATACTCCTTCATTATCTTCGTCTGTTGGTTTCCTGGCATCAATATCCGTGAATTTCGCGTTTTCCGTCGAATTCTACTTGTTTTTCACCAGATCTGTACTATCTGCATTGTGACGTCACAATCACCCCACCAAGCCATCGACGATCGCGAGCGTTTGACTTTGGATTCTTTCTTTGCGCTCAACGTTTGGTTTCTGTCGTCACGTTTGACATTGGATTCTTTCTTTGAGCTCAACGTTTGGTTTCTGTCGTCACCCAAGACTTGCTGCTGCTGTTGCATTCAACATTTTCTTTCGTTGGCCTCTGTGCACAGTTTGAGGTGAATCATGTCTGAGTCTGGTTCTGGTTGCGTAGAGAGTGATACCGAAGAAGATGATCCCCCTGACTGTAGGCGTTCTACTCAAAGTCCTAATTCATGTTGTCCTTTATGTTCTCTGGTGACAAGAGACACAGTTTCGCTGTTTCAACACATAAATGCAAACCACATTTGCTACAGAAATTTCCCGGATGTTCAGTTCTTAGAATTCCACAACCGTCGCTTATGTTCAGAATGTGGCTTTGCTTATGGTAATCGTTTCTCATTTTGCCGACGTTCTCTAGGTCCTGGTCGTGGTAGATGTCGTGGTTTGATGACCCATCCAAGTGCATCATCCTGGTTGAGTCAGTGTGAATCCACCGCTGTTAACGGTGATATTGGAATTCAGAATTCACCTGAGGTAGCTCCAACATCAGCTTCAAGGATTACTTCTTCATCAGTGCCTGTATCCTCATCTTCTAATTTGGTGCTCGAGGGTATTAAAGCAGCTTCTATGATGTCCTATCCAGCTGTTGGTGACATGGAATTGTCTGTTTTCAATTCACTGATGAACGAAGTTGTCACCACACCAGTTCAGACAGTTACTCATGTCCCAAAATCAGTTAGACCACTTCTAAGTGTGGTTTTAGCTAAAGAATTACGGTGTGCTTGTGAGGGTGGCCTGTGGGGCTTTGCTCGCCTCTTCATGCTGGCCAAAGCTACCCTTCGCTGTCCTCCTCGTGGTGGGAGAAAGAAAAGGTACGTTGTAAAGGAAATTTTGTCTTCTCGCCTTCAACGTTGGTTGGATGGAGATATTCTATCACTGTGGCTGGATGTCAAGGCTGAGACTAACCCTTGCCATGTTTCATTGAATTCCTCAAATACCGCTACCACAAATACTCGAAGATCATTGAGATTGGCTTCAGAAGGTCGATACAGTGATGCATTTCAGGCTTTGGGTTCACGAGGTTGTGCCTCTCATGACAGCAGTGAAGCTTTAGAAGAGTTGGCAAATCGACATCCAGTTCACGATCTTCCTGCTTGGCTAGAGGAAGTCCCACCTTCACTAGTTGTGGACTCTCAGGAGGTTATTTCTGCATTGGAAGCATTTCCCAATGGCTCAAGTCCCGGTTATTCTCATCTTCGAGCACAACACTTAATTGATGCTATACGAGGTTGCAATGTTCCAGAAGCGCAGTCCTGTTTAGAAAACCTAACACGATTGATGTGTCTCTTGTTGTCTGGAAAACTTGATCGCAACATTTCTCCCTTCCTGTCTGGTGCCCCTTTGACTGCTCTCCAAAAGAAGGCTGGCGGCATTCGGCCCATTGCTGTTGGGGAAGTGTTGCGTCGTTTGGCTAGCCGTCTTTGCTGTTCTGCTATAAAACCTCGCTTACCGGACGTCTTCTTACCATATGGTCAGGTAGGTGTTGGAATACGAGGAGGTTTAGAGGCAAGTGTTCATTCTCTAAGGTCATACATTGAAGAGAACAGTGCTAGACATGACCTGTGCTGTTTCAAACTGGACATGAAGAATGCGTTCAATGAATGCCATCGCAATTCATTCCTGAAGAGACTTGGCAGTGAATTTCCTGAATTGGTAGCTTGGGTACAGTGGTGCTATCACTGTGCTGCTGAGTTGCGCTTTGGCTATCATCACCTTACATCTACAGCAGGAGTCCAACAAGGCGATCCACTGGGACCACTGCTGTTCTCCTTAGTCGTCCTAGAACTAATGGATGAAGTTGGAGAAGTGCCTGGCTTAGACCTAAATTTGTGGTACCTTGACGATGGTACTTTTGCTGGCACACGGAAATCTGTCTCAAAGTTAATAAACTTCATCATAGAGAAAGGTCCTTCCCTGGGCCTTCATGTCAATTTATCAAAGTGTGAAGTGTTTTGGCCTTCAGGAGATCGAACACATCCAGAATTTCCACCAGAAGTACACCGGTTGTCAGATGGAATGGAATTGCTTGGTTCTCCTGTGTTTGGTTCATCGGATTTCTTCACTAATTGTTTCAAGAAGCGAGTCGATCAAGTAGCAAATACCCAATCTCATCTCTCTGATCTTGAAAATCCACAAGTGGAACTTCAGTTGTTGAGAAGTTGCCTGTCCATATGTAAAATCAACCATTTGCTACGATCTGTGAGACCTGGGGTTGCTACGAGCACATTGTCTATTTTCGATGAAGGGTTACGCCGATCTCTCAGCCGTATCACAAGATCTTCAATTTCTGACTTTGCATGGTCACAAGCAGTATTGCCAATTGGAAAAGGAGGTATGGGTATCCGGGAGGCCTTATCTACTTCACCTTCCGCTTTTCTTGGCAGCTGTAACTCAAATCGAAAGTTAGTTAATTGCTTACTGAAACGTAACCATCCTTCTCTTCTCACTTTGATCAAACCCTTGCCTGGAGAAGACGAAGCACGAGGAATCGTGCATAACCTACTTTCAAGAAAGGATTCACCTTCATTAGATTTGGTGACAGCTACACAACATCAGATTCAAATTCAACTAGATGACATCTCATTTTCCAACCTACTCAATTCAGTGAGTCTCAGAGATAGGGCTCGCTTGAAGACATTATCATCTCCTCATACTGGTGCATGGTTGCGGGCAACTCCAAACCGTAACTTAGGCCTCACCATGTCACCCCATGAGTTTGTTGTAGCAGCAAGATACTGGTTGGGTCTACCTGTGTTTCCGTTCCCACCAAACAGCATCAGATGTATATGTGGTCATCCACTTGACCCATATGGAGATCATCTTGTTGGGTGTGGTCATGGTCCACATCGTCTGAATCGACATAATGCTTTATGTGAGTCTATTTGGCAATCACTCCTCATTGATTCCAAACAAGTTGTGAAAGAACAGAGAAGCTCGGGTCAATCCAAATGCCGCCCAGGTGATGTCTTCCATCCGAATTTCTTGAATGGACGGCCTGGATATTTTGACATCACTGTAAGAAACACGTTGCAACCATCTTACATTGCTCGAGTTGCTGAAACATCAGGAGTTGTTGCAGAAGCAGCAGAAATGGGCAAGGATGATCGTCACCATGCAAGAGTATCTTTGACTGGTGGTACATTTTATCCGTTGGTAGTTGAAACACTTGGCCTTTGGTCACCAGACAGTCTAGAGACTTTGAAGTCTATATCCTCAAAAGTATGTGCTGTGTTAGCTGTTCCCTTCTGGAAGGCTTTAAAGAATTTGCTAGAGCAGCTTTCTGTTAGATTATGGATTTATAACGCTAGAATGATATCTAGCCGCATACTTGCGGAAGTAGCTGAAGTCCTTAGTTGGGACTTCCCTGTATGTGAGTAGGTGTGTAAGAAATAAATAAATAAATATAAAAAAAAAAAAAAAAAAAAAAATATATATATATATATATATATATATATATATATACATACATACATACATACATACATACATACATACATACATACATACATTCATACATACATTTTTAGTTTTTTTAAAACTTTAATATTTTATTCTTTCAAAGCGCATCCTTACAGGACAACGCTAGTTAATTTTCTCTAGAATCAGACTAGAATTAAATAATCATAAATCTACTGCAAGTTGCCTAAGCAAACTAGTAATTGTTCTACTATAACTTTGTCCATTGTGATGCCTTGCATGCTATACTTTTCAATGTGTGTAAACTGTTCGGCGTCCACAGACCATTATATATATATATATATATATATATATATATATATATATACGTGGTTACGGGCATTTCCAAACCCCAAGTTGGCCTGTCTATGACCAGAGAGTAGTTTACAACAGCATCTAAAATCTGGTTAGGTTTGCCCTTCTTTTCATCACAAAGCTGTAATCTACGATGTAT
>CAXXBX010000267.1:0-12302 GCA_964274945.1 Dehalococcoidia bacterium
AGTCAACTTCTATTGTATTCACACGTCCCGTACTACTGTAGTACAGTATGATCAATCCTTTACTACACTGTGCTGCATCTAACACTGTTGATAGTCAATGTTTGCCGATATCAATTTCTATGTCAGTAAATACCATACCACTGTCGTTACAACGGAACTGAGTGCATACCTAGACTGTACATTTCAATTGTCTTAGTCACGATCGCAAAACGACGACTACCTATACCAGGCCTCTAGACGTAATCTAAACTACTAGAAAGTTTGCATGTTTACTTCCATGACAGGGTTTCAACAAATACGTATTGTCTAGCTAGGACTCGACGTTTCAGTAGACGGTCTGAAAACTCCGTTGGACGTGTTACTCACGAACGCGAGGCGCCTACGCGGATACCGTACACGTACAACTACTATACTAAATTAGCGCAGATGCAAATGAAGCTATTCCGACCAATAGACGAACGTGATGTCATCATGAGGCTCCACCTCTCTTTGTTTGGTGTAGCTGCTACGAGAATTCCGCCATCATGCGTCCGTCCTGTACATGGTGTTTATTCCTTTGCTTTACGGGTTTGGTACTTAAAAACAACGCCTAGAGTCTACATTTGCACGTGTATGTTTTCCCACCAACAACCAGGCGTCTACGAGCCTGAGCGACGCAGCGACTGGTGTACACCTCGATCACGTACGTACTGTCAAACAAGAACAGACGACACCTGGTTCTTGCAAACCATAGACAACCACGGACACCACACCTGACCTAAAGCAACTTCTTGCAACATACGCAGATGCCTTCCGATAGCAGCACTCTCGGTCGACTGCCTGGAATGCGACATCTAGATGTCGACCCCACGGTACCACCTGTCAAAATGCCTCTAAGGAAAATGTGCCTATTGATACAAGCACAGCTTAAAGACGAACTGCAGCGACTGGAACGACTAGACGTGATAGAACGAGTGGACATTCCAACCGAGTGGGTATCTAGCCTCGTCGCCGTCAAGAAGCCAAACGGAAAACTCCGCTTGTGCATCGATACCAAGCCTCTAAAACAAGGCACCGAGACGCAGTCACTATCGGATGCACACCATCGATGATTTTCGGCCTGAACTAGCGCAAGCCAAGATGTTCAGCGTTTGCGACGTAAGTAATGGATTCTGGCATGCTAACCTAGACGAAGAATCTAGCTTACTAACGACATTTGAGACGCTTAGCGGCTACAAATAGAAGAGAATGCCCTTCGGTATCTCATCTGCACCGGAAGTATTCCAGCCACGACTAGGCCTTCTCTACGGAATGCCCAGAGTGCATACAATTGTAGCACCGTCCAGACGCAACGTTCTGTAAAATACGTTGTATTTCTGTCTAGACGTATTCGTGCTATACTGCACTCTCGTGTAATATAATCCAAGCAGGCACTGGTCTTATAGGACAAACTCGAACGATCAACTGATCAAGCCTGACGCAAGTGCTACGTACACCAAGTAGTGAACTCGAACTCAACTCTATATAAGTAGACGATACACCGTACTACACAATACACGTACTACACGATACACGATCAATACTACGCTAGTCTAGCAAATTCACAAGTTATATAGGTGCTACCTAATGACGTCAACTAACGTACGCTAAGTAACTAGTGCGCTACACAGTTGCTACACAATTACAGATGACATCATGATCACTGGAATAGAAAGTACAGTGGCGTAACTAGGCATGAGGCAGCCGAGGCAGTTGCCTCGGTAAATAAAATGGGTGTGGCGTTGCAAAAATTTTGCTAGATGTATCAGTTAGTAGATAACAGAAAAGATCGGGCATTCTGCACGCGGTTACCGAACAGAAGAAGTCCTCTTTCACCATAGTTCTCGCACTTAGCTAGCGCACGTTCACGGCACGTGAAGCACTTGCCACACACGTGACTAAGAAACCTAGAGGTTACTTAATTAATTTATATAAACTTGCCTTGGTAAAAATTTAATGCTAGTTACGCTCTTGAAGTAACATGGATGATGCAGCAGACCATGACCGCAAACTCCACAGACTACTTCAGCAATGCCGATCCAAAGGAATCTGCATCAATGCTGACAAGCTCAAGTTCAATTGAATCGAATTGAGTCAAGTCTACGCAAAGCAAAGTTGCCTATCTTGGACATTTGCTCACAACCGACGGTTTGAAGCCCGAAGGTGAAGGATTACGTTGGCTAGACTTTACTGCTAGCTCATGCAGCTAGAGCATTTTTGTGGAAAGGGGATGTACGAGTAGACTACATTGCGCATGCTTTGTAGTAGCACTAAAACTGTACTGGTACACTTATTAACTTACTTAACTTAACCCTAGGGGTGCGTTCGAATACTAGTTCTAGAACTGGAATTGTAGGGAGGAGAAAAGTTCTCTAGCGTTCGATTGGTAGTTCTGACAGTTCTAAAACTGTCCGAACAGTTCTAGCAGTTCTGCCTAACGAGCTGGAATTGTTGAAACTGTCACGCCCTAAATGCAAAATTTCGGAGGTTGACGAAGTGAAATGACGGGTACAGATGCTGAGGCCGTTGTGGACCTTCTTGTTTGTTATAATGAACACTTGTGGCGACCATCGGCTTGCTGAACACCAGAAGAACGACACTTGGGACTGATTACAGTGACCTTCTTGGCGCGAGCAGCTCCAAAAAACCGAAAGCGAATGCACTGCTGATGTTCGAACAGACTACAACAAGTGGAATAGAAACGTCATGCTACTTCGTATTGACGCTTACCGGAAGGATGAGCCTTTGCGCATGATCAACTTGCTGACAGTTCTAAGCGTTCGTTTGCTAGCAAGAGTTCCAACAGTTCGGACAGTTCTGTCAGTTCCAGTTCTAGAACTGGAACTAGTATTCGAACGCAGTATGCGTGATTAGCCTATAGAGTTTATATTATAGTGCACTATATTACAGTCGTCTCGATGGCTTCTTGTGAGGATGTCATTAGGGACGCGGTTGAGCTTGGCCATTCTGTTCTACATTTCAACTGTCAGAATTTGACGTACTTGCCAGATGATTTGTGGCAGCCGGCTCTGGCAAAGACAGTAAAGAACCTTTATCTCAAGCAAAATTTATTGTCAAAATTGGTAAGAGTCTTCAAATCTAATAAACCTAAGTGAAAGCGTTTGCGCATGCGCGCGTTCTTTTATGCATGAATGTGTACATTTGTGTGTACGTACTAACCTATATCCGTTTTGTGTTTGTAGCCTCCACAAATTGGTTGTCTCACCAGTCTGGTTGAGCTGTAAGTAACCAGTCAAAACTTCTATATCAATTATTGCAGGATAGAAATAATATAAATGAAGACTTATACATAGTTTACTGCATGGTCTGTGAGTAAATTTTGCTAACTTGGAGGTGTCTTCATTTTGCTGTCAGTTAGATTATTGTGCTATATTTCCAGTGTTAAACGAAAGGCTAAGTGGTGTAACTGTATTGATAACAAGGGATAAGTTAATTAATTAATTTCTACTAGCCAGGCTTTTCTTTTCATACTTCTGCATGTTTAGAGTGGAAACCAACGAGGCAAGCTATTTAAAGTAGAAAAGCTTGAAAAAAACAGAAAAGTTGGATGTAAAAGACTGGGGACTGCCTGCATGAGCATGTTTACTGAGGTACAGTATTTCTGCAAATAGTGCCCCATGCTCAAATAAAGCCTCATGGTGATCCTACAATAAAATACCATATAACCGGTTATTTCTGCGATGATTATGTTTCTGCAAATTCTGCGAAGAAATCACAGAACGCACAAATAGAATTCACAGATATTTAGGCTTATCCCCGGAGTCCCAGCAACTCACTGTTTGGACACATGTACATGTTTGTACCAGTAACTGTCTTTCTGGTTAGAACGCAGAAATTTAATTTGCAGTAATTAAAACATGTTTCTAAATTTTCAAATTGCAGAAATTTAATACCGCAGAAGTAACCGGTTATACAGTAGTAATGCTCCATGCTCGATTTAAATGCCCCATTAGGGTAGTATTCAACTCAAAATGGCTTAATGAACACTCAGATAGAACCACTGACTGACAATGAAGATTCAACGTATGCAACCGACCAGGAATACGACTCAAGTGAAAGCAAAAGTAGCCAGGATACATAAGACTGTAAGATTAGATTATGAATAATAATGTCCCATGCTCGTATTGCGCCCCATGCTGTAATAATGCCCCGTGTTTTAGAACTATGAAAAAGTAGTACCCCGTGGGGCACTATTTTGGATATACAGTTTAATCGACATTTATCCACTTGAATAGCTGCTGAGGGTTGAGTATGAAGACTTTAGACAATTTGGTATTTAGTTTCATTTGCTAAGTTTTTTCCAGACGTAATTGTAACACTTTACTAATTTAGTTATTCTCTACTTGGCAAGAGTACCAATCCTAGTATCTCAATAATGGAATTTAATGTTTAGATACTTACATTCAAATCTTTTGGAATTTTTGCCATCTGGTATGCCATCTGTTTTTCTCATCTGTTTCTTATATAAATTTTTGATGGTAATGGTTCTGCTTTTGTGTTAAGAAATAGGAAATTTGGAAAGTTTGTGTGATTTGAATGTTGGCAACAATAAGTTGAGGAGTCTACCAGATTCTGTAACAAAACTGAAAAATTTAAAGAAATTGTGTGTTAATTACAACAGACTTGTGAGCCTTCCAGATGGTACGTTGTGCACATTAATCGGTTTAACTTCAACAAGAAAATTGGCATTTGTGTGTGTGTGTGTGTGTGTGTGTGTGTGTGTGCGTGTCACTGTGTGTGTGTGTGTGTGTGCGTGCGTGTCACTGTGTGTGTGTGTGTGTGTGCGTGTGTGTTGAGAATTTTGGTGGCACTGTGATGTTGTAGACATTGGAGCTCTTACAAAACTAAAGTCACTAGCAGCGATAAACAATGAGCTGACCTCCTTGCCTGCTTCGATTACACACTTCTCCAATTTAGAGTTATTGTCTGTCGACTACAACAAACTCACCGTCTTACCCAATGGAATAATTTGTTTGGAAAATTTATCAGAACTCTCTGTTAGTGGAAATTGTCTCTGCTATTTACCATATGGTACGCCATCAAAGACATTGTTGCTCTTTTGTTTGTACGGGCATTGTTTATTAGATTTGAATTGTTTGTGGAGTCTCGAGACTATTGTTCTAGACAACAACCCAAGGCTTTCATGGATTCCTGCAACATTATTTTTTTTGCCTTGTCTTAGAGCGATCAGTACGAGCAGGTCAATCATTGTTCTCATGGCACTTCTGGTTATGTATGTGTTTTTTGTGTCTCTTTTTATATCTGCAGTAGTAATTAAAAATAATGGTTTTATAAAATGCTAAATATATTCAAATTGAAACATTACACAAATATTATCTGTTTATTTTACTAATTACGTTGAGTGCTGACTGTTGATGTAAATTTGATGTCAAGTGTCTGTTGAAAGTTGTGGGAATATTGGTCTTGATCGTCCATTTGCTAAACTGACATTGCCTACTCAATTATCTTGAGTGTGAAGTGAGTGTGTGGCCAGTGGGAATGGTTTCGGGCGGTTGTGATGTTTCTGTCTGCTGTTTCTTTCTAGCCAGCTGTTTGCAGACGACTGCTTTCCTTTCTGTCTGTCTGTCTGCCTCTCTGTCAGTACATATATTTTCAAACATGGAACTATTATACACCATCTAAGCAAAGCGACTAAATACTACCCAAGCCAATACTGTCTGTCTGTCTCTTTTTGTCTGTCTGTTTGTCTGTCTGTCTGTCTATCTGTCTATCTGTTTGTCTGCCTGCCCATACATGTATCAACGCTATTACAGGCTATTGGCAATTGCTCCCAATAGGGCGGCTACATGTAATGCCTGCCTGTCTGTCTGTCTGTCTGCCTGTCTGTCTGTCTGTCTGTCTGTCTGTCTGTCAGTGTGAACACAGCTACTGTTGCTGCTTCATTTCAAGACGGGAAAAACATTCAACTATGCCGTCTTGCGAGTTGCTGTTGTTTCAGAAGTGGATGATGAAACACCACCAACTTGCAGCATACTGTTTGTCTGTCTGTCTGTCTGTCTGTCTGTCTGTCTGTCTGTCTGGTCTGTCTGTCTCTCTGTCTCTGTTTGTCTGTCTGTCTGTTTGTTTGTTTGTTTCTGTCAGTTTGTCTGTCTGTCTGCCTGCCTGCCTGTCTGTCTGTCTGCCTGTCTGCCTGTCTGTTTGTATGTCTGTATGTCTGTCTATTTGTCTGTCTATCTGTCTGTTTGTTTGTTTCTGTCAGTTTGTCTGTCTGTCTGTCTGTCTGTCTGTCTGTCTGTCTGTCTGTCTGTCTGTCTGTCTGTCTGTCTGTCTGTCTGTCATATAATATATTTTCATACATGACTACTATTACAAACTATGTTCATGGCTAACAAGCTGTGCTACTGCTTTAAAGCCTTTTCTGGCCATAACTACTAAGCTAATGAATAAAAAACTGTGTAAGGAAGTCATCTATATCTATATTTCTATTGTCATTGGAAGTTAATGTCAATATCTTCTTGCAGATCGTCTTTGCATTGCACTTCTGCAGCGTTGTCGAAAAGCGTTTTCGCCAATAACACATAAATGCCTTAGAATTGTGATTCCCTGCGTCGTCGGTTGATCTTTGCGAAAGCTCCTGGAGGTACTTGGTCGCTTCATCACCCCAACGGCCAAAATGTTCCATAACAAGAGGGACAAACTTCATAGATGCCATGCCAGGAAGCTTAATTTGACTATATTTCGAAAACTTCCTGTCCTCTCTTCTCGTTGCAGCTGCTCCATCTCTCAATGCTGCTTGACAGAGTATGTCTGATGCCCAGGGATGTGACAGAGCAACATCTAACTCTGTGTTGGCCCCCGTACCGACATCAAATACCACGATATCAGGCCGGTTGTTGCTGTTACTATACCGGTCTCTTGGCTCTCTTTTGTGATGAATTTTCAATTGCCGCAGGCAGTCGTCCCAGTTGCTCACCACTGAATCATGGGACCAAACCGGTCCTCCGCCTTTTTTACAAGTGAGGAGGTGATATCCCATATCGTCCAACACCGACCCACAATTACACTCTTGTATCCAGCTGACAGCTGGCAGCTGCAACCCCATCCTCAACAAACACGCCAAACGATATTCGTAAGGTTCAAATGCGAGATTTGTCGATTCGGGGATTGCAGTAAGCCAGGCGCCAGCACCATTTCCTCGTAGTGAACGTAGACGAGCCAAGTCCCTCGGAAGAGGAGCGTGTTCCACAACGTAAGTAGCAACTGATGTAGTATATTGGCGTGTTAACTTTTGCTGCAGTCTGTTAGGATTGTCAAGTAAATCTATAAGAGACTTGTCAGGAGGAGTGGCGCGTTGTAAGTCGCAACCAATAGAACCTGTCGTATCAGGATGGAAAACTAGATCATCCAATATCTTTTCCATGTTTGGAAATCGTTTGGGTAAAGCTGACAGTGTGTGAGCCCAGCTCGAAACGAAGGCTAGTTGACATATCTCCTTGATAGAGGTCATTCCGAAGCCTCCGTGTCTGATTGGAAGGGTAGCTTGTAACCACCGATCTTCCTGGATTGGCCCATACTTGAGTATTTCAACGAATGTCTGTCTTGTCTGATGGTCGTGAAGAGATGTGGCGCTGCTGAGATACTGTGGAGCTACAGATCTTGTTAGGTGAGTCATCCTTGGCACATGGCAATGTCTTAAGAGCAGCATTGCACTTTGTGGGTCTTCAAGGTTGGCCAGCTGATTACATAAAAGATCCCCTGATTGAACGAATGATGTGCACTGGTTCTCAACGAATGATGGGCAACCGATTGGAATTCCTAAGATCTTTGTTCCAGTTGATGTAACCGGAATTGATGGAATTTGTCCGTTAATCAGGACATCGCTTGATTGTGGCGAAAAAACCTCACATTTCTTGTTGGAAATTTCCAAACCGATATTGGAGAAAGCGTGTTTGAGATCCTCGAACGCTGCCATAGCTTGATCCGGCAGCCCCAACAGGAAGACATCGTCCAGATAAGCCAAAACTACGACATCTCCATGTGTTGACTGTAAGTTGAGGAGGCTACGATGAGTTGCCACAGAAAACAGCACCGGACCCAGGGGATCACCCTGGTGGACCCCCTCTTCAGATAATAGAGTCGTGGTTGAATTGCCCTTGTATATAATTAGATCCCCAAAGCCAGCATACATCTTAAAGACATGGTTAGAGATCTCCGGAAAAGATGCCAGAACTTGGTCGATCATAACACACCTATTGATGGAATTGAAAGCATTCTTCACATCAGTTTTTACTAGAACCCAATCCTTGTTCGCTTCTAAAAGTATTTGGATCTGGTGAACTAGGAGCTCTGCACCGCCTTTCGTAGCAACACCATACTGTAGAGGAGAGAAAAATTCGGAAAATTCTTTCTTTTTTAGAGCACAAATAGCGCGTGCCGTAAGTCTTCTCAAGCACTCCCCTATAGCCACTGGACGAACATCGTTGTTAGACTTAGGCAAAGCTATAAGACGAGCTGCAGTCAGTAGCCTGACTGCACAATCTGGCAATGTACCTGCGGCGATTAAGGAGCAGATGTAGCTGAGACTTCTTAGAGTGGTAGTATTTGATGATAAAGCTCGAAAATGTTCAAACCTCCATCCAGATGGTCCTGGACTTGAGCCCCTGGGAGAAGTTTGAATTGTTTCTAACAATTGAGACGTTGGAATATTTACACTGCTAAGGTCTTCTCTTGAAAGCGCTTTCACATCCTTGACCCGAGAGGGATGTTTCATGGATAGCTGTGAGATTGTATTATCTGTTATTGGTGCTAGACCTGAACTTGTCAAAACTCTAGCTGCTCGTGACAGTTCTCCGCATTTGACTAGCCTCTGTGCCGCCTGTTTCACCTGTGTGTCTCCTGAAAAAACCGATTTTAGTTTGTTGCTTGTTGTTTGGTTGAACTGCAACAGCTGATCCCACTGAAAGGCAAGGAATTTTTGAAAAACAGCTTTCACCTGATACGTATTTGATTTTCCTCCTCTAGTCAGGTTGCTAGGAGATAATAACATACGGGGGAGTAGAAAGAGAAGCTTCCAAGCAGATTCATCATCTGAATCTTGTTCCAATTTGTCAAATACTACAGCGCAACATTCTTGAAATAGAGCTCGAGCTGCAGAACTGATACATTGAACCGTCCTAGGAGGAACTGCAGACAAAATGGCCCCGACTGGAATGTCCCGTATATATTGCCACGCGGTCGCCTCTTTACCCAATGCAGTATCTACAATAAAACCAACCTGAGAAACAGGCTCCTGGGTAGTGATAGATTCTGACTCCCCAACGGACAAAACGGTAGACTCGACAGCGTCAGGTACCGCCACGTCGTCATCATGAGTGGGCGTAGCCATAGACGTTGTACTCTCCTTCAACGACAAAGAAAGACAGCGTTGACCCGTCGGCCGTTTCTTACATTGCTGAGAATGCTGAGCTAGCTTCTGGAACCATTTCTTGCAGCAAACGCACTGTGAAAGATTCAAACGGCTAACGAAGTCGGCCGGAAGCTCTTCCTCGCCATGAGTCGAACGAATATGACATAACAAACGTTGAAGTGTCCCAGAAACACGGCACGACGCAAATGGACAGTATTCTTTTTGAGACATCGGGAGAGCAAGAAATTGCAGTCGTCCACATCCACATCCGGGTCTGTCTGTCTGTCTGTCTGTCTGTCTGTCTGTTTGTCTGTCTGCCCATACATGTATTGAATAAATCAACGCTATTACAGGCTATTGGCAATCACTCCCAAAAGGGAGGCAAACTACAATGTAATGTCTGTCTGTCTGTCTGTTGTCTGTCTGTCTGTTGTCTGTCTGTCTGTCTGTCTGTATGTATGTATGTCTGTGTCTTGTTTGTCTGTGTTTGGTCTGTCTGCCTGTCTGTATGTCTGCCCGTCTCTGTCTGTCTGGTCTGTCTCTGTCTGCAGCTGGTCTGTCTGTCTGTCTGTCTGTCTGTCAAATACATATATTTCAAATCCAAAGAAATTTTCATGAAGAGCTTAGAAGCTAGTCTTTAAGTCAAGTTCCTCTAAATCAACAACAAACACTTAAGGCTACAACAGATGACCCCATAGGGGGTCAGAATACATTTGACCACTGAGTTTAAAACAAATTGATATTCGTCAAGGACACTGCAAGATTTTTGTCCAACTGAAATTACTGCCATCTTCCTAGAGATCACACTTGAATTGCATTGCTGCAGCTTGATCGAAAATTGTCGTCTCCAGTCTGTCTGTCTGTCTGTTTGTCAAATTTTTATATATATTTATACATCAAAGCTAATACAGGTGAAACTAAAGTAACAGCTAATGAACAACAAGTGTCACAACTACAATTACAATTACACAAATAACAAGTAGCATTAAAAAGCTTCCCTACGGAGCCTACAAACCAAAATTTAGTTTACTGAGTTGAAAGTTGAACAACATGTAGACTCTGGCTAGCTTTCTGTCCATATGTTACTCTGATCATCTCTCTAGCCAACACCGAGGCATGTCTGTCTGTCTGTCTCTGTTTGTCTGTCTGTTTGTTTGTTGCTTTGTTTCTGTCAGTTTGTCTGTTTGTCTGTCCGTCGGTTGGTCTGTCTGTCTGGTTGTTTGTCTGATTGTCTGTTTGTCAAATGCCAAATAGATTATTTAGACTATTGAAATATTTTTACACTAAAAATTGCAGAAACCGTATCGAACATACTCTGTTTGTAGCTGCATATTTTAATTTAAATAGCTTGCTTGTTTGCTGTTTGTCATTTTGTCAGTGTGTGTGTGTGTGTGTGTGTGTGTGTGTGTGTGTGTGTGTGTGTGTGTGTGTGTGTGTGTGTGTGTGTGTGTGTTTGCAAGGATAGCTTCATGCCTGGTTTACTGGAGTAGTTCAGTGGCTTTCTTATAGATGCAACGTTGCATCCGAAAAACGGACTAACGACGGCTTAGCAAGGCTTATCGAGAAGTCAAAGAAGTGCCGCGTTCTATCCCTTCTTGAGCTTGCTAACAGGAAGGTACCAGAGGTGACCAGATGTACGCTAATATGTTCTTCTACTCGCATATATATTACACACAGCTAAAATGATATGCTTAGATTCGTATTTAGAACTCTATACAGGCAAAGGAAAATTGCTGCCTCCAGTGCCATTGAGCTTGATACCTGTACTCGATCCAGCCGGTCACTGTAGGACATGTGGCAGACCATTCTACAAGGACGCCTATCCTCTTGCCTGCAATGAAAGCAACATAGATAACAAGGTGGGAGTAAACCACAATTTCTTAGTAAGTTTTGTCAGACGGGCAATTAGAGAGGCGTCAGTGGATTTTGTTCTCATGTTTGTACGTGGAGATGCCGGCGTTCATATACATCTGTCTTCCTGTTAGGTCAGGATAACGACGACGACTAGGTCTAGTGCATGTGAATGAGTACCTACAGTACATGCGAATGGGTACCTACAGTGCATGCGAATGGGTACGTACCTACAGTGCATGCGAATGGGTACAGTACCTAGAGCTAGTGCATGCGCGGTCATTGTGAATGACCTTGTAGCTCTGTAGCATCCCGGTGGGTGTGCGCATGCATGGATGCTAGTGTACAGTACAGTATTGTCTCTTGCCTCGATTTAGTGTGTGAAGACCGGCACTTTTAGACGTACTTTCTAGTGTCTAATAGCTAACTTATTTATTCATTAAGTTTCATGTGTATATGCTATCTTTAGCGGTGTCATCAACCTTTGGAATTTGATAAAATGCACGCCCCTGCCCGCTATGCAAATTATTTAATTTGTAGTTGCTGTTTGCTGGACAAAGTAGAAAGCGAACGCTGCGAGTCTTTGTGTGCAAGTTGTCAACCTCGTGTGCAAGTTGTCAACCTCGTGTGCCATATTTGTGTTCCGTCTCACTGCTGACGGGATTAAATATGCCGCGTCCCGTCTGCGCTGTTTGTGTCATCTACGGTACCGCACAATGGCTGCGATTTTGTAGCGCGTTTGGTGTCTAGCTTTGCGTGTTGCAGCCGTTGTTATACTCGTATGCGCGTCGCAGACGCCGACACTTAATCTGACAGGCCCGACAGCTCTTACTCCCGTTTGTGAGAGTACTCAGGCGTCTGTGTGCCTCGTGTACGGGTTGGTGCAATGGGCTGCAGCTCCTGGTGCTGACTACCAAGTTGTTATTTCTATTCGACGGTCGATGTTGCCTTTGCCGCTGGAGCTTCGTCGCGTAAGCGGCAATGTGACAAGTTCACCAGTGCTGTTCATGCTGGACATCTCAGACAGTGAGTACATGTGGAGTGC
>CAXXBX010000268.1:0-24177 GCA_964274945.1 Dehalococcoidia bacterium
AGTATTGTTTTTATTATTTTCTTAAAAACCCTTGACATTTGGCATAGATCGTGTAGTCTACATAATAGGAAAATGTATATTCTATATAGATATAGAGGATGTGATGAGAGGATTGACTGATAAATATTTTCTAAAAATCCTTGACAAATACGACATTTTCATGTAATCTATAGTCATAGTTAAAGAGGTAAAGAAGTCAAAATTTGAAAAGCTCAAGTCCCTGGCGGGCCAAAAGAGCCAAGCGTAAACTTAGATCACTTTTCAAAGCCTCTTTCAGATAAACGTAAAGAAGGCGGGTGACAAATCACCCGCCTAAAGGAGGCAATAAAATGGAAACCAAATACGTAGCCGTGGATACGCACGGCTCATTACATAGCCCAAATTGGGATTTTGAGCTCGTCTCAGATCCCAGTGAGGGTCACGAGCTCGAGGCGGCCTGTGAAGTAGAAATACAGGCACTAGCAACTTTTGTGAAAGAGCAGGGATTTTGTCCTGCTATCACAATCATCGAGCGTGCGTACGAGCTCGATGATTGTGAAGATGAAACTGTCCCCGTAATGGTGGCAGCATCGCAAGAAGAAATAGAGATCGAAGACTATTATGAAATTTAGTCTTCGATCTCTCAGGGTTTTTAGATATTTTCTTAAAAACCCTTGACAATTCGGATAGATAGTGTAAAGTATACTATCTACAAAATAAAAGAAGGCGGGGGTAAAAACCACCCGCCACAAAGGAGGTAGTAAAATGGGACTTACAGATTCAAATGCAGTTGTCATGCAAATTTCAGAGGCACAGGCAGATTACCAAACCCGCGCACGGCAGGCTATGGAGAAATGGAGACAGCAACTGCCGCATGGCGACTTGTCGGAAAGTGATAGACAAGTTCTAAAAACTCATAAAGCAGTATTACAATGCTTTATATTGCAAATCGAAAAGGACACGTTGCGGATAAATAAACTACTCCGCAGAGATAGGTACGAGGGAATTGCGTAACTTGGAGTGATCTGAATTCTACCCGCCGCCGTTGCTGGCGGCGGGTTTTTTAACTACCTATAAGGAATTAAAAAACAGCGGGGGTATAAACCGCCCGCATAGGAGGTAGGAAAATGAAAACATGCACATTCTCAGAAGTCCAGCGACGCGCGGTAGCGTCGCTCGATAACAATATCTTCACCCTCACCGCCACGGGTGAGGACGTAACAGTTCTGATCCCTGATGGGATCAGAAATAAAAAAATAATTGTAGATGGGGCCGACAGTGGTAGCTTGATTATACGCGGCGGCGGCGCCTGTAGCGCGCGCCGTGAAGGGAGCGGGCACGGAAACGCGATCCGCATCGGCGGGGACGGAAACGCACACCGCACAGGGAGCGGGCACGGAAACGCGATCCGCACAGGGAGCGGCACCGGCGAGGCGCACCGCAGCGGGGACGGCAATGGAAACGCGCACCGCATCGGGGACGGCTACGGCGAGGCGATCCGCATCGGGGACGGCTACGGCGAGGCGATCCGCATCGGGGACGGCTAAAGTACCACTTACTACCCGCCGCCAGCAACGGCGGCGGGTTTTATAACTACCTATAAGGAATGAAAACACAGCGGGCGTAAAAAACACGCCCGCATAAGGAGGTAGTAAAATGAAAGGATACACACTAGAAGAATTCCGCGCAGTCGCAAAAGCGTCCTCAGACGGAACTATGCTTACACTCGCAGCTACGGGCCAGGATGTTACCGTCACGCTACCCGCGGGATGCGAGAGGATAGAAATCAGACTCCGCGGGGACGAGGACGGTAGTCTGTTCGTTCTCGGAGACGGGGACGGACACGCACACCGCACAGGGGGCGGGGACGGAAACGCACACCGCACAGGGAGCGGGCACGGAAACGCTTCCCGCACAGGGGGCGGATACGGAAACGCTTCCCGCCGCGGGAGCGGGGACGGACACGCACACCGAACAGGGAGCGGATACGGAAACGCTTCCCGCCGCGGGAGCGGATACGGAAACGCCATCCGAGACGGGAAAGGAAACGGAAACGCACACCGCACAGAGAGTGGCAACGGACACGCTTACCGAGACGGGGGCGGGGACGGAAACGCACACCGCAAAGGGAGCGGGGACGGAAACGCTTACCGAGACGGGGGCGGGGACGGAAACGCACACCGCACAGGGAGCGGGCACGGAAACGCACACCGCACAGGGGACGGCAACGGACACGTTTACCGAGACGGGAGCGGGCACGGAAACGCTTACCGCACAGGGGGCGGGGACGGAAACGCACACCGCACAGAGAGTGGCAACGGAAACGCACACCGCACAGGGAGCGGATACGGAAACGCACACCGCACAGGGAGCGGATACGGAAACGCACACCGCACAGGGGGCGGGCAGGGTTTTTAATTCTTTTCTTAAAAACCCTTGACATTTAGGGTAGATAGTATAAAGTATACTATCTAGAAAATAAAAGAAGGCGGGGGTAAAACCCCCGCCTAAAGGAGGTAGTAAAATGAAAATCATCAATCTGACGGCTCATGCAGTCGTAACTCCCACGCACAGGTGGGAAAGCAGCAGGCAGACATTCCAGTCTCCCCGCTGTGAAATGGAAGAGTCCCAGACGGGGAGCCTGGAAGGTCTGCCTGTCTATCAGGTAGCCCTTGGCCAAACCACAGGGCTACCTGCAGCAGAAGAAGGCACGGCGTACATCGTTTCACGCGCCGTCGCAGAGGCAAATAGCGAGCGGCGAGATTTGTATTTCCCGCATCAAACATACCGCGATTCTGAGGGTAGAATCGCGGGCTGTAAAGCATTTGCCCAGGCAGTTGATCCGTCATCTGAATAATGCGGAGACGGAACTATGCTTACACTCGCAGCTACGGGCCAGGATGTTACCGTCACGCTACCCGCGGGATGCGAGAGGATAGAAATCAGACTCCGCGGGGACGAGGACGGTAGTCTGTTCGTTCTCGGAGACGGGGACGGACACGCACACCGCACAGAGAGCGGATACGGAAATATCTTATGATTATAATCGTTGTATTAACTATTCTATTGTTTGGAATAGGTATAGCAAGTCTCCATTTTTTAGAGCATTTATTGCTCTACTTTCTGGATTCTCTAACGAACAAGAATAAACATTAAAACACAGCGGGCGTAAAAAACACGCCCGCATAAGGAGGCGAGATGCCAAAGTTTAGTGATAGGAGTTTGCATCGTTTGACGACTTGCCACGCGCATATTAGACGAGTCTTAAATAAGGCAATAGAGCGTGGTCCTGATTTTACGATTTTGTGTGGACATAGAGATCAAGAGGAGCAGGACAAGGCATTTGCGGAGGGGAAGAGTCAGCTACGGTATCCGCGTTCCAAGCATAACAAGTTGCCGTCATTGGCGGTAGATATAGCGCCTTATCCTATTGACTGGAATGACCTTAACCGCTTTCGTTTTTTGGCGGGATATGTGCTGGGGATAGCGGCGGGGATGGGTATAGGTCTAAGGTGGGGTGGGGATTGGGACAGGGATTATGAAGAGAAGGATGAGCGGTTTAGGGATATGCCCCACTTTGAAATTGGTAGGGATTGACCCAGTTGATCTCGTTACGCGGATCAGGTATAATGTATCAATCAAATTCCTAGGAGGTTGTATTATGCGAATCGATGCGAACACAACTTTAGAAGAGTTATGGAAACTCAGGCGGTCTTTTGCGCCGCAGTGGGCAGAAGAAGCCAAGAAGATTAGAAAGGCTAGAGAGACACTGAAGGGGGAGGCGCTGGCGCAGGCAGAGAAAGCTTATGCATGGTTTGAAACCGTTGCTACCTGCATAATTGTAACGGTTAACCAAGCGGAAGAGATCAAGAAGCTGAAGGTGAAGCTTCTTGAGTTTGAATCGCAGAAGACGGCGGGGGACAGTCTGACAGATATGGAGCGTCAGCGTGCACGTCAGGAACGCGCACAGAAGGATTGGGAGAGCAAAGGCGCTAAGGATGATACTCCAGATGCTCCAGGTAGAGTTAAAAAGGATAATCTCCACCAAATGGACGCAGTGATTGACACGAATAATCTAAACCGTGCTGTAGGCTTCTTTACAAAAATGGCAAAGGAAGCTACAGAGAGTTTTGATGCGGGAAACACGGCAAATGCTGAGCATGCCGCTAAGCATATTGTCGAATATAAGGGTCTGGATGGCTCTTTCGGTCTCTTTGAATCTCCACATCTTCAGGGCAATAGCGATATGCTCAAACTCAAGAGCTGGTATAATTTTCTCAGTACGAGCTGGAAAACAGACAGGACGCTTACCAATGAATCCTGTCGTGTGATTTTAAAGACTATTAGCTTATCCTAAACAGTACAGGGGTAGCGATATCTTGCTACCCCTTATTTATTAGAGATTATATATTTTCAACAAACCTTTGACATGCTGTCATATGTCGGTTATATTAAAGGTATTCTTTAACAATTCATCCTAAGGAGGTGTAATTATTATGAAAGAGAGTAAAGAAAGCAAAGTTTCAACAAAGACAATTGGGGACTTTAGCGGCTATAAAAAAAGTGGTTCTACAGTCATAAAACCAAAGAAACGCACAGAGTATCAGGACCCGTTGCAAAACCGTAATTGGAATATTCCCTATAGGGGATATTGGACAGAATCTGTCAGTCAGGGTTCATACGAGGATTATATTTAATCGTTTTATCAAAATCCTTGACTAATAGCAGTTATGCAGTTATCATAGAGATAAATACAAGAGGAGGTCATAAAATGAATATAGTTATGTTACTAGGCAAGGCTCGGAATATGCCTACCGAGGTAAAGCAAACAGCAAATGGGCATTCTGTTATATCATTTAGTATAGAAACAAAGAAGAAAAGTCCTGACGGTACGCAGATGTGGTCACAATTCACGAGATGCGTTGCTTGGAATACAGTTGCCGAGTCTATTGACGGGGCAGTGCGGGATGGCGACTTAATTTTTATAGAAGGTTCGTTGGGAACACGTACATGGACTGATAAGGACGGCAAGAAACAATACCTCACGGAGGTAACTGTCTCTCGATTTGAAGATGGCGAGCTTTTAGAAGGTGAAGAAACTCCATCTAGAGACTCAGAGAACAATCCTGAGGATAACTGGTTATGACAAACATAACATAAAGGGAGGAAACTATGAGTAACAATATGAGTAAAAATATTGCGGAGAAACTATGGTTGTTACAATGCCTGATAGAACAGAAGAAACTTAAAATTGTTCAAGATAGCACAGCACGCGTAAAGACTAAAACAGGCTATGAATACACATATAAGTATGCCAAACTGGATGATATCCTGGACAGAATGCGTCCTCTCATGAACGAGGTAGGACTCGTTGTTCATCAAACATGTTTTATTGGCGCTGGGGAACATAATGGAAATCAATATTTACGAACCAGTTTGATCTGCAAAGACTCAGGAGATTACATTGATTCGGCGATTCTAGTACCAGTAGAAAAGAGCGTGCAGGGAACGGGGGGTAATCTTACCTGTTTGCGGCGCTACGAGATACAAAACATACTTGGTATAGTAACAGAAGAAGACACAGATCATCAACACTCTGACGCACGCACTGCCGAGCATCCACCAGTGCAACAATCATCACATGTAACATCACGGCAAGCAGAACGTCCGATCACGGATCAACAATTGAAAAATCTAAAGAAGTGGCGAAATGAATATCCTGCCGTAGTTGAGCCAATGACTAAGGACATTGTAACCAGAGATGACGTAACTCAAACAATATACATAGATGTTCAAAAAGCCGTAATGAACGCCAGACAGGTACAGGAGTCAGAAATAGCATGACGGGAACGAATTTAGTCATAATACATGGCTCTGCGCTTGGAAACCCATACGCATGGAAAGACAGAGATGATAGTTATGCGGTGGACGTTGCCGTCCACGAACATAGATGGCACAATTCCCAAAGGAAGAGCACACGCACAGTTATTACATTAGTCGGATTTCACGGCGTCGCTGATTCTATGCATAGCTATATCAAAACAGGTAGTCGTATTTATGCTCAGGGCGCTTTACGGGAGTGGGGGAAAGAACGGCGATTAATCGTTCTCATTCGTGAGCTCAAGATTGCGGATGAGATATTTATCAAGGAGAAACGCTAACATGTGTGTCCCAACCACTAACAAGATAAAGACAAAGAAGCTAATCAATCAACCTGATTGCTCTGTCTTTTGGTTTGCCTATCGGAAATATACTGATGATTATGCAGCGAACAGACGAGCATACCAACTAGTTTGCACCCAAAACCAGCAGGGACTCATTGAATTACTTAGTTATTGCGAGACGCACTTAGATATATTCAAATCAATTTATTGTAAAACTAGGTATAGCTCTCCATATCAAAGTCCGTCAATCGAATGGGCGGCATACGATCTGATTGTGGGACATCCTTGTGATCCGTTAAATCCTTCAGAGCCACAGGAACACGGGTCTTATGATCCATTTATTGAAATTGATTTCAGCAAATTCTGTAAAGATATTTTTAGGTGGAGGAATACCCGCTCAGTACAGGTTACAGATTTTGAGCAACAATTCAACAAAATACATAATAAGGAGGGGTAAAATGTTAGTAGTTTTAGTTGCTATGATAAGGTATAAGGAACAATCTGAGGGTTCTGTCAAATTACGTATGGTATATGTACAGGATTTCGACAAAGTCACATCTACGCTACAGGCTGCCAAAGTCTGGGATTTGGATCAGGTTGATACTGCATTAGATATGGACTTTCACCAGGAAAGTATTCGACGGAAGATCATGAGAGATGATAAATGCAAGATACTAGAGATACTGTTCACACCAGTGGGTATACAAAATTCTAAAGGAGGTGATATGCAATGAAAAGAAAGAAAAGAGCGACCTACGGTGTCGCAATTGCTGATACAGTATCAGCAAGACTCGGATTACCAAAACTGACAGGTAGGAAATTCATAAATGCCTACTTTGATGAAATCACGGAGCAGATTATTGAGGGAGCAGAGACTATAACGATCAAGGGTGTGGGGAAAATCAAGTTGGGGTATCTGGCAAAAAAAAAGTACTTCCATCCAGCGAGTGGAGAATATATGCAATGTCCAGCACGGTATCGCTTAAATTTTAGTTTTTCGAAGCACTATCAACGTGAATTAGATAAGGTGATGAAAAAAGTAATAGACTATGACAAACAAAAGAACAAGAGAGGTTCACAGTGAAGACTTTTGCCATCAAAACCTATGAGGACAACGTTGCCTTCTATGCTCATCCACACGGAATATCTTGGACGTGGGAGCAAGAACCATTTTATGAATGGACATCTGAATTGCAGGAGTCGCTAGACGCTCCTAAGATAAATCGTGAGAAGCATATCTTCTACGTTAGGCTCTGGGCTGAGCCACGGCAGTGTTACATATGTGGCAATCTGTATATACATGGTGGCACAAAGTATTGTGAGGAGGAATTCGGCGGTTCTTTAACCGCTAATAGAAAAGGTTATAAGAAGTACAAGATCCGATGGGCAGATGAGAATAAGGATCATCTCATGACGTACCGTAATAAATGGTACGTAAAGAACCGTGATGCAATTATTGAGAGTGTCAAGCAATATCAGAAAGACAATTCCGAGAAGGTTAAGCAATATAACAATAAATGGCTAACGGAGAATAAAGACTGGCAACGCAAGTATTATGCTGACTATTGGAAGAAGAATAAAGAGAAGATCAATAAGCAGCGGAAACAAGCTAAACTAGAGAAAGGAGTTAAAGAGGGACAAGATGAAGAGTCAAGTCAAGGTTAAATATATTATCCGATTAGATTTTCCCAATGGTAAGCGTAGATGGGTATGTAAGGAACGCTGTAATAGCTATTTTAACCTAGAATCTCCAGAGCATAGGGAAGATGCAACAGTATTCTCCAGCGTGCAAGATGCCGTATCTATGGCATATGTGCTAGGGCAGAGGCTTTTAATTTATGAAGGTGTAAAACCAACAGTCATAGAAGTGTGGGGATAATATCCCCTATTTACTTCTACCTTTCATCTTCTCGTAGGTTCTCATACCACCTAGTCCCAGCATACCCAATACAATGGTCATAAGCTGTTCTGTGCTTGCTAGTTTAGGTAACGGTGGTGTCTCTGGCATGAATACCCCCTGACACCATGATAGGAGATCGAACAACACATAATGCCAAAGTATAGCAATCCCACCCACCCATCCAATAAAAGGTCTCCATCCTGCTACAAAGATTGTGCGATGACTAGCCTCTATGTTATTTGTAGCATTCTGGGCAAGATGTGGTCGTTGCTTAATCCTTGCCATAACCTCTTTGGCATTTAGCTTCTCTTCTCCAGAGGTAAATAGCTCATCTATGATTCCCCCGATTGCATCTATAGGTTCTTTCAGTCCCCCCCCTACAGCTTTACCCAATATACCTAATCCCATATCATTCTCCTTTACGACAGTTTAAGTTGCTTGTATTGTAGCCTAAACGCTTCGTATTACAATGACAACCTGTTTACAAATCATAAATCCACGTAAAGACGGCAAAGACGCACCCTCTTACACGTTTACATTTTACCCATACTTTACCACTCATTCTTAAAAATATCACCACCATGAACGCCCCTGTGAGAAAAACGAAGCAAAAACGGCGGCGTGCATCATAACCTATGCGTATAACTATTTGCATGCTCACATGTCACAATTAGGTTATACTCAATAGATGTTATAAGCTACATGAACTTATTAGCGGCGTGATTTTTAAATGCGTTAGCATCTCTAATATATTTCATAACGGTATCAGTAGAAGTATGTCTAGTAATTTCCATAATTTTATGAATAGAGGCATCGTGAATAGCTGCGGATGTAACGAATCCAGCTCTTAGGGAGTGACCCGAGAAGTGTGTAGGGTTAAGTCCAATCATGGTAACGTAGGATTTTATGATGCGTGGGATATCGGTAATGTGCATATGTTTAGTATTGAGGGAGCCGTTTTTATTTAGAGTTCTAAAGACGTAACCTGAGGTGATATTATGAGTATTAAGCCAATCTTTGAGGCGTTTAATAGGTTGGATAAATTGACCGTCAATAATCGGAACAAATTGACCTTTACTTTCTTGGTCTGTTTTAGATTTGGGTATAGTAAGGATCATGCGGTTAGAATCGGGGATAAAGTCTATGTGCTCTAATTTGACTGCTACGAGTTCTGAGACACGTAGAGCTGCGGCGAAGCCTAGAGATAGGCATGAAGCGTCTCTATACAATTTAGCAGCGCGTTGAATATGCGTCCATCGGGTATTTTTTTGTTTTGTTTCAGGCATTTGAGCGAAGCGTCTAATATCGTAGTCTATTCTAGCGAGGATTTTTTTAAGGTAGTTATCGGTAAGAGCTTTAGCTCTTTTGGGTGTTCTGCCTTTAATACGTGCTAGGCCAGTAAGGACTTGTGTTACTTTAGCGCTTTTAGTAGGTGAAAGTTTATCGTTATCTTTATATTTTCTATAAATAGCGCTTTTAATTTGATTTATGGTATTAACGGTCAGATATTTACCTTTAGTGCTTTTTGGTCTTGGTTGATTTGCAATCCAGATAAAGTAATTGGCGATATTGTCAGGTGAAGCGTTAAGCGGGTCTATATGCTGGTTTTTACAGTATAGAGAGAACTCTAGCCAGCATCTATCGTATGCTTTTCTGGTATTGGGAGCAAGGGCTGCAGATTGGATATCTTGTTCTTGTATATTTTGGATCATGAATTGAATCTCCTGAAGGCTAATTTTTTATCGCATGGTTTACATATTAGTATGTCTCTGAGTTTATTACGGTGATACCAGTTTTTGAAGTTTAGGAATGTAGAACAATACTTGCATCGTTTAGATGTCATTCGTTTTATTTGTTTGTCTAAACGTTCAGCTCTGATTTTATTTTCTTCCTGTCTTTCTTTGTTACGAATTTTTCTACGTAGAATAGCTTTCTTAGTCTTACTATAGATTTTAACTCTATCTTGATTACATAGGCTGCAGAGGTAATTAGACGAAGCTTTAAATGACTTAAACCAGTTCTTTGGTGAAGTAAGTTTTACTTTACAGTCTCTACAAATAGGCTGTTTATTTTTATATTCGGTGGTCATATAATTGTTCTAAGTGCTTGTAATTATTGAGATAATATACATGGACTAAGTAATAAGTCAAGCTATTATGTCTTAGTATAATGTATATTATACACATATACATTATTTTATGAATTGCTCTTGTATGACAGTTATAAATGGTGTAATATGTAGAGAGATAGAGGAAAAGGATGCCTACAGAGAAACATAAAATGCATGAAGATGCCACTATAGAGAAGATATTTTATAGAATTAGGCTCAATGAATCTATAGTTATACGACATGATAAGGAAATTAAGGAACTTACAAAGCAATTGAAACACATGAGATTGGAACTCGCTATACTTTGGGGAGCTATCTCCGTGCTACTAGTATTTATCATGATAGGCTAGGTCTTTTAGCAATGCTGATCAACATGCTTACGTATCTGGATGTGTATATCCTCAATACTACCCTCACCATCTATCTCCACAATTCTATCGCCAAATATATCTGCTCTATCTTGATAGCCTTCCCATAACCGCCTACGAAAGTCCTCAGACTCAACGTCAAGTCCAGTTACAGCGCCCCGCCGCATTACCCTAGACAAAGCCTCATCTAACGGTGTATTTATCCAGAAGGTTAGATCAGGCATTACCCCACACGTAGAAGTCTGCACAAGATCATCTACTAACTGTTTCCCAAGACCACGTCCATTATGCGAATATACTATGGTGCTGTCCACGTATCTATCACAAATGACCATGTATCCCCTATCTAATAGTGGCTTCACCCACTTAGTAAGATGCTGAGTCCTGTCAGCGCAAAATAAACATAACTCCGTAAAAGGCTCTAAACTTCCCTCTACTAATATTCCCCTAAGTTCTTCCGAAATTACATCACCACCAAATGGCTCTCCTGTTATACTGACATTCTCCCTACGGAGCATGATGTATTCGTAGAGAAGCCTAGCTTGTGTACTTTTACCGCTTCCATCTATCCCTTCAAACGTTATAAACATATTTTCTCCTTCTATAAAATTGGTAGCGGGAGTCAGGATTTGAACCTGCGACCTTCGGGTTATGAGTCCGACGCGCTACCAGACTGCGCCATCCCGCTACAACGCTCAAAAGCATCTACTCCTACCGTATCAAGGGATGGGAAGAGAAATCGCGGTGAACAGTTCGTTGCGCCTAGTGCACTGGCAATCACCATGCAGCGGCGACGTGCTCACAAATTCACCGATATCTCCCCCCATAATTCCCATGACTGTGTACACATCAAAAATAATAATGGTTTGATCAATTTAAGTCACACTTCTTTGTGACCCTGACTAAAATATCTTGCGTTATATCTACATCCTTCTCCGTAAACTTTATAACTATATCATCACCATCAGATGCTAATTCCACTTGAATATCCCTGTCCTTGTAGACGGAAGATAGATAAATATTCACTGTCTTAGAAATCTCACGCAATAACCTGTGAACCGCATACGTTCCACTCGTAAACGCATTGCTAAGACGAGACTCTATCTGATTAGGATAGATAGCTACTTTAGAAAACATCGCCTTCAATATTGGGCTAATGTCAGGATTGTCCATGAACTCATACCTGTCTATACGTGAATCTATAGCGATGTATTGAGATGATCCACTCATTCTCGTAACCTACCGATTGCTACTAGCTCCCGATATGCCCATATAAACAGAGACCAGCCTAGTAAAGTTATTACCCCCAACACGTATAACCAATCACACGAGCTAGACGCAGAGGTTATCACACCGCTAGGGACAGGTATCTCGTCCGCTAAGACAGTATCCGCTACCGAGATGGCAACAGGAACGGATACGCTTCCCGCTCCCGAACGGACTATAGAATTATCTACTACGCCTACGCCAGCTGTAACATGTACCTCAGCATCTTCATATTCAAACTCCATAGCAAATACATACTTCGTTAATACTACTACGCTTACATATACGCATAACAATCCCAACAAAACCATTACATACCTTCTCACTTTTTACATACCCCCTTGAATTATACTAACTAATAAAAAATCCATCCCTTCTAACACACTCCAACCAAATAATAATATCACCCCAAAAATAACTAAATATATTGCCAATGCCTGTAACTCCGCAACCCAACCCATGTAATCCTTACTACCACACCACCAAGTATAATATATACATATCACACCTAACAGAAACATTATCAATAAACATGCTAATAAATTTATCCATACAGACACTCCCGCTATCAAATCACGTCCCCCCTGTAGTTGCTTGACCTACACACGCCATTATACCCCAACTAAATATTAAAAACCACAATAATAAAAATAAAAATGTCATCAACCCAGATATGTGATCCTTTACTGCGTAACGCTCATCCCCAAAGTAATAATCCCATGCTATAGCTACTCCACCCAACATGCCAAAACCAACCACAATCAATGTAATCGTTAAACCTACTTCTATTGACATGAACAATAACCCCCTACGACTATGCTATCCTCACTAACCACATTACTACTAGACTACCACACTAACCACATGCCTGTCAAGACCCTTTATGACCACCTAAGAAAATTACCTATAAGAGAACGCCATAAATCAAATCAATACCTACTCAGAACACACCTTCTGAGTCTTTTTCCCTAGCTGGAATCTTTTTTTTAGCCGTTCCCCTATAGATACTACTTATATATACAAGTAAGGGGGATCTTTTATCTTTAAATTAATTACTATTAAGTGCTTATATATTATTATATATTGGTATTTAAAAGCAAGAAACGTGCCACTAAAAGTTATCCACAGCTTATCCACAGCTTATCCACAGCTTATCCACAGCTTACTTCTAGTCTTAGGTATATATATGACAAGTAGATTACGTAATGAAAATAATACGAAAGTATATAGCTAAAACAGAGAATAACCTGTCATGTGCATGAAATTTTATGTATGTATTGGGCAGTATAATCTATCTATGTAAGTGTATTTGTATGTAAGTATGTTGTGTATGTAAGTGTATTTGTATGTAAGTGTATTTGTATGTGTAAAAGTCAGTAATAGTGTAAATGTAAGTATGAAATCGTATTATATTAGTAATAGTTGTAAAATGTTATATAGTAATAGTATGGATATATTAAATCTTATTAAAAAATGGCGCGGGGGCGGGAAGGTTACACAAAGTCATTTTGCCAGCTCACGTGCAATGTTAAGTAAATCTACATTGTTCGGCGAGAGTTGGTATGAAAACGTCCAATATCAACACTGGGAACTAGAGTCTCTCCGTAATAATGCACAACGACTATATAAAAATAACCCACATGCACATAGCATTATTGAAAACCTTGTAGCATTTGTCATTGGCAATGGTGCTAGACTTGTTATTACATCGGACAATGAGGGCATGCAAGATCGTGTATATGAATGGTGGAACAGATACTCAGAGAGTATTAACTGGGTTAACATTCAGAAAGAAATAGTCCGTAGATGTTTACGAGACGGTGAGACATTTCTGTTTTATCCTGAAGACTATCCCGATTTTGTTAACCCTTTAGTCTTTATAGAACCAGAATTGATTGACTCACAAGATGAGCAATTTAGATATGGTATAGGAATATCAGATAGATACGCAGGGTTAGTTCTAGGGTATAGAATTCGGATAAAAGGGACAGGTGAAGAGATACATATACCTGCCCATATGATGCAGCATATTAAGATTAACGTCGATAGCAATGTAAAGAGGGGCGAAACAACACTGCTACCAGTAATGAAAGATTTAGAAAGTTTGGCTACGTTTAGAGAACATAGAGTTACACAGAATATCTTTAGAAGTGCCGTTATATTGCTACAGAAACTGGTAGGCGGAGAGAAATCAATCAAGGAACAATTAGTTAAAGAGAAAGAAGATTCTGGCAAACGGTTAAAGGCATGGAATGCTGGGACTATAATAACCGTAGATGCCGAGTCTGATGTTCAATTTATTAACCCCAATCTCGGTTCAGATCAAGCAGAGATTGATTATCGCATGCTTATCCTAGCCATTGCAGCAGGGTTAGGTCTCCCGGAATTTGTATTCTCTGCTGATGCAAAGAATAATAACCTAGCTAGTATCAAGCAAGCGACACTAACACTAATTAAGCAAATAGAGCACTACCAGTCTATATTTAACAATGAATTTGTTGCTATCTTTAGAAGGATGATTAATTCGCCTGACCCACTGCGCACTCTACAACCATTAATGACTACTGACCAGGCAATGAGAGTCCATTTTAACTTTCCTGTATTTGATATAAGAGATCAGAAAACAGAGGTAGAGGTGCTTCTCCAGCTTAGCGAGGCAGGAATTGTCGCTAAACAAGAAATTGCTGGCAGGTTAGGGTTTGATTATAATGAACAGGTCAAAATGATAGCAAAAGAAGTGCGAACGACTGATGTTGTCGAAGAAGGGAATGCACAAGACAAGAACTAGGAAGTTACGATCTCCGCTCAATTGGTTCGGAGGTAAAGGCATAATTGCTTCTCGCCTGTTACAATTGATGCCAGCACATCAAACCTACTGCGAGGTGTTTGGCGGCGCTGCAGCACTCTTGTTTGCCAAAGAGCCTACTGGATTTGAAGTTTATAATGATCTTGATGATAGACTGCTGAACTTCTTCCGTGTTCTCCGAGACCCAGAGCAGTCTGAAGAACTAATTAGACTGTGCTCTCTCACTCCATATCATAGACAAGAGTATTATCATTGTTGTAATCGTGTATCTCAACATGTCTCTGGTGAGATAGAGATGAGTAACGTTGAATATGCTTGGTCGTTCTACGTTGCAGTTATACAATCATTCTCAGCTATGATGCAGAGTTGGAGTTATGGTGTACATCTCACTCGGAGAGATATGTCTGGCCGAGTATCTGGGTGGTTGAGCAAGATATCAAAGCTACCCATGTTACATCAGAGGTTAATGCGAGTGCAGATAGATAGCGACTCATTTGAGAAAGTTATAGATAGATATGATGATAAAGATACATTCTTCTATTTAGACCCACCATATGTATCCTCTACGAGACGGAAAGGCGGGTATTTACATGAGATGACAGACGACCAACATAGATTATTGATTGATATGTGTATAAAGGCTAAGAGTAAAATTATGTTGAGTGGATACATAAATGATATTTACAACACATTGACAGATAATGGATGGTTCAGAGTAGATATACAGACATCATGTAGGGCAACGGGTAGGACTAGAAATAGTAAATTGCAGGGTCAAGGATCAGTATTGAAGTTACATCCACGCACGGAGTCTGTATATATGAATTACAGGATTAGCGATACAGAGTATAATATCCTACCTGATAGATATCCGATACAAATACTGCTTGACTTGATATGACAACCATGTATAATAGATTGCAAATCATTAATAATGGAGGTAATGATATGGGTATAGAGGAGAAAATGGATAATATCGGTAATACAATTAATAGAAAAGTTGAGGCGGTAGATAGAAAAGTTGATACCCTTTTGACAGAAAAGGTAGTATCTAGCGATTTCTCTATCGCAGTTATTACATGTGCTGTTCTTGCTTCTCTTGGAGTTGGTGTTATCATTGGATGGCTATTAGTCTAATATGGGAGGACACATCATGTTGAATAGCTTAGGTAGAGCTTTGAGTGCAATGGTCAAAGTGTGCATTGGTTTAGCCATTGCTGGAGCGGTTGGACTAGTTATAATTGCAGGTTACGTTATATATCAAATCATGATCTAAGAGGGGGGGATGTAAATGCCAACAGACTTACACGAGGAAACGTTACGGTTTTTTGACGGAGATGAGTTACGGGCCAGAGTATTTCAGGAGAAGTATGCTCTTAACGAAACAGAAACCACGCCAGTTATAATGTGGAAACGAATTGCAAGGACAATGGCATCGGTGGAAATTGATGACCATAGGCAATCATGGTACACTGAGTTTGCTGCTCTGTTAGACAACTTTACCTTTATACCTGGTGGTAGAATTATGTTTGGAGCAGGAAATCCACTAAAAACTACGCTGTTAAACTGTTATTTCATTCCTATTAAAGAAGATTCGCTTGAGGGGATATTTCAGTGGTGCAAAGAAGCTGCGATTACTTATTCATACGGTGGTGGAGTTGGAACGGATATATCCATTCTAAGACCGACGGGATCGCCTGTTGACAATTCAGCGCGAACATCAAGTGGTGCTGTTTCCTTTATGGAGTTGTTCTCTACAGTTACGGGAACGATCGGTCAACATGGCAGACGCGGAGCTTTAATGATAACGATGGATGTAAGTCATCCTGAGGTTGAGGCATTCATAGACATAAAAAATGATGTTAATAAGTCTCAGGTTAAATATGCAAATATCTCTCTAAAAATCTCCGATGCGTTCATGAATGCAGTCAAGAAAGGGGACGCTTGGCATCTTAGATATGATGGTCTTGTTTACAAAACAGTTAGCGCTAGGGAGTTATGGGAGAAGATTATTGATTCCGCTCATAAGTCTGCGGAGCCAGGAATCATATTCTGGGATAGGTGTAAAAGATACACATCATGCGAATATGGCAGCATGAAGATACAGGGAACTAATCCGTGTGCAGAACAGCCATTAGAAGATTATGGTAATTGTTGTTTAGGAAGTCTTAACCTTTCTGCTTTTGTTGCCAATTCCTTTAAGAAAGATGCGTATATAGATTATCGTAGATTGTTTCTATATATACGACATGCAGTTAGATTCTTAGATAATGTAATAACGTATAATTCTAATACAGTCCACGTTCCAGACAAAACTTCGAGAACTAGACATCCCCTTGTAGAACAATCTCTTGCAAGTTTGCATGCAAGGCGAATTGGATTAGGTTTTACAGGATTAGGGGATATGCTTGTGAAGCTCGGCTTGAAATACGATAGTCCACAAGCAATGGATTTGGTCAATGATATATTTGAACAAATTAAGAATGTAGCATATACCTATAGTGCCCAGCTTGCTGGGCAGAAGGGTGCTTTTCATGGATTTGATTTATCTCAGCATGCTGACTCTGACTTTTATTCAGAGCTATGGCAAGATACCAAAACACTGATAGAGAAACATGGTTTACGTAATGCTTGTCTTCTTACCGTTCCGCCAGTAGGAACAGGTTCTGTCCTAGCTGGTGTTAGCAGTGGGATAGAACCAATCTTTGATATTGCTTATAACAGGCGTTCTGAGTCCCTAACACAGGAGAACCACAAAGTTTATCACCCCTTGGCTAAACAATATATGGATGATAACAACATTCTTGATTCTACGGAATTACCAGATACATTTATTACAGCACATGATATTAATCCAGCAATGCGTGTAACTATGCAATCTATCATACAGAAGCATATAGATAGTGCCATCTCAAGCACTGTTAATCTGCCTGAAAATTGTCGTCCTAAAGAGATAGGCGATATTTATATGCGTGCGTGGCAGAAGGGATTAAAGGGTATCACGGTGTATCGAGAAGGTGCGCGGGAAGGTATCTTACAAACTCAGCAAGAATGTGAAACGTGTCAGGTATAGTTAACTATAGATAAAATGTTAGTTAACTATAGATATTGTTAGTTAACGATTGAGCTATAAAGTAAATTATGAAGACACCACAAGAGAAATTACGTGAGTTAGGATTAGACCCGCTGGGCACATTAGTTAAAATGGCTAAGACAGGGCAGATGCCAGAAGGCGGTAGAATTAACCATCACATACGTGTCATGGTTCTCAAATTGCTTGCGGACTATCAGTATCCTAAATCTAAATCTGCTGGAAGTAATAAGGGAACAGGGGGAAGTATGTTTGATGTGCCATCTGAAGAACAAGAATTGCTAGAAGAAATACGCAAGGAAGGGTGATCGTGTATTGTTCCTACCTATAAGGGATTGAAACTAAGGAATTGGCATAGTTTTAATATGATTACCTACCCAACAAGGTAACTCATAGCACCATCCCCTTCTAGTAGGGTAGTCATGAAAATGGCTACCCTACATTATAAACACAATGGACAGAAAAGAGGTTTTACGCAAGGCGATTCGACGTGGTGAGCGATATTATCGTGATCCTACAACACAAAACTTTGTAGAAGCTGTCTGGAAGGATAACAATAATAATCTAATTACATGTGCACCACATCATAGAGAATGGCATAATTTTATAGCAAGGAAACGTGAAGAAGGTTGGCGTAGAATTGGGATACTCTCGCCATACAAGCATGGTAAGACACCACATATCTTATCCGTTGCACTACATACCCTATCCCGTAATCCTGAACAACGTATTTTAATTGTGTGTAACGATGACGATTCGGCAAAAAACAGGGTAGATGAGCTCAAACAATACATAGAGTTAGATAGGGATTTTAATAGATTGTTTGGTCATAAGGTTAGACCGAACCGCACGAGAAAATGGACAGCTCACTCATTCTTTATACAACGAGAGAGTTACGGAAAGGACGAATCGGTTAAATCTTCTGGGGTTCTTTCTACTGGGATAGGAATGACGACTGATCTAATACTGTTTGATGATATATGCGATCAGAACAATTCAGCCTCGTCTGAAGTAAAGAGAAAAGAGGTGATAGAAAGGTTGAATAATGTCTGGTTATCACGTGGAGACTCTAATTCTCATAAGCTGTATATCGCTACTGCTTGGCATCAAGAGGATGCCACACATCACCTTCTTAATAATAAAGAATGGGTGTGGTTGATACAACGTATCTCTGCTGATTTTACACACATAGAACAAATAGAGATAGAGAACAAGTCAGATGGTTCTGTCTCGGGGGGTAAACGTCATCTTACTAATATTCCTAGTTTGTTTAATGCTTCGACGATTCGCAAGATACCGTTATGGGAGCCTAGGTGGGGAAAGCAAGAGTTAATGTCCCTTCGTAATGAGATAGGGGAGAAGGCTTTTAACAGGGGATATAGGCATGAGGCTCTGGTTAAAGAAATGCTAACCTTCCCACATTTTGACAACATACGTAAGCCTAACATAGAAGTGGGAACAGATTATACCGATCATACAAATCTCGTATCTGATGGGTGGCGGTTCTTTGCTGGTGTAGATGTAGCGGGAACGAATAGGAAGAAGGGTAGAGAAGGTTCTGTAATTGCGACAGTCGCTTTGAGTCCTGAGGGAATACGACTTCCTGTTGAGATACGAGCTGGGAACTGGAATTCGCCTACATTCGTAAGGGAAATAATTGGATGTTTTAAGCGTTACTCTCATGATCTTATACTCGTAGAATCCAATGGTGTGCAACAATTGCTTATAGATTGGTTGACACAGTCTGGCATGAACATAGGTCTGCCTATCAGACCGTTTCATACTGGCGCTAACAAAGCTAACCTAGACTTTGGCTTGCCATCTATGGATGTAGAATTTGAACATCAGAATTGGATTATGCCAGATGGATACACAGAGGGTCATGAGATCGGATGTGCATGTCATTGGTGTCGTTGGATTTCTGAATTTCAAAATCATCCGCAAGCACCAACAGATGACTTCGTAATGGCAACATGGTTTTGTAGAGAAGGGATCAGACAGCTAACGACACGAGCTCGCTATGAAGTAGAACATGGATTCGGTAATTTATTATCAGTTGTGAGTTGATTATAAATCCTTTGACTATGTCATAAAAAGCGGGTATAGTATGTCTAAAAGGGAGGGAGCATAAACTATGAGATTTAAAATACAAGCAAACAATTTCGCTAGAAGACTAGGGTTGGTTCAAGGTATTGCTAAACAAATCGCTGCAATGCCAATTCTAACTCACGTCCTCATTATAGCTAAAGAAGACAAGATAGAAATTTGCGCGACAGATGTAGAAAATTCAATGGTGATATGGTGTCCAGCTGACGTAATTAAGCAAGGTAGTATCGTCTTACCAGCGAACAAGCTATTTAGCATCGTTAAGGAATTGCTAGGAGGTAATTCTACGCATGAAGGAATGATTGACATAGAGGAAATAGATAACGATTGGGTAGAAGTTAGAGGACTTACTACACTATTTAAGATCGCTGGATTGCCTACCGCAGATTTCCCTATGATGCCTGAGATGAAAGCAGAAATACTTGGCACTGTTAAGAACTCCACCATGCAATCAATGATAGCAAAAACGATATTTGCGGTGTCATCTGATGCCCTACGAAGAAATATATGTGGAATATTGTTTCACTGTCCCGGGAAATCCCTACGTTGCGTTGCAACGGATGGTCAGCGCATGTCTATTGTAGAACATTGTCAGGAGACACTAGAGAAGAATGAGCAAGAGATTCTCGTTCCTGCAAAAGGTATAACTGAATTGAGAAAGATGTTGAAGTTCGGTGATAACCCTGTTAGGATAGGAATGGGGGACAATTTCTTCATGGCTGAATCCAAAGGGAACGGGATAAGACTTATGTCAAGATTAATCGATGACGAATTCCCCAATTATGAGAAAGTTATACCCGAATCGTCTAAGGTAAATATTGTTATTGAGCGTAGGGAGTTTGTAGATGCGCTTAAACGGGTATCCTTACTCGCATCGGGTCAAGCCAGGGGTATAAAGTTTACACTAGATGAGGATGGTCTAACGCTAGTAGCTAAATCTCCAGATGTAGGGGTGGCTAAGGAACTTATGCTCGTGGATTATTCAGGCGAGACTATAGAGTTTGGTTGTAACTCAAGATACTTATTAGATGTGTTACAAGTAATGACTCAGGATCAAGTAAGATTATTTCTGACGGACGATCACAGTCCTATTGTAATCAAACCTGAACTGTCAGGTGAACAGGATACAGATCATTCTAAAATTGCGACTTCTATCTTTGGAAAGGAATCTGAACTCTATGTTGTAATGCCTATGCGATTGTGATTCTACACAAAATAAGACAGGAGGGTATGTGTGTAATGAAAGAGACAACGAGAGAACGAAGGATGATATACGTAAGGGTAAAAGTATCTGAGGAGAAAGGCGTTATATATTATCTAAGTAAAGAAGACACGTATCTAACGCAAGAGGATCATGAGATCCGTCTATTTGATACAAGCAATCTGAGCGATTTACAGGTGATGGTAGCGGACATATGTATGATCTGCTCAGACGACGATAATGTTCAGATAAGTCTTCATGATTGGTATGTAGAACGACTATCGTCTGATGATGGTAACAGTTCGTTGGCAAAATGACTAATTAAGGGGGTGTAATATCTTAGCGGTGAAGATAGTTAAAATAGATAAGAAGTATATTGGTCAGTTCGTTGGCGTCTTCGGAGATGTTACTCCAGCTAAAGAGCTGACAATTCATAGAGATAAGGCATTGCATTTTACGCGTCCTGAGATTATAAACTTAAAATTACCTAAAGAAATAGCTAAGTATGTAAAAATAGAAGATGTAGATGAGCAAGAACATATCCAACGCATGGAAGATATAGGGTCTAAACAGTATAAGGTGAAAGAAACTGATTTCGAGCCGAGAATGAAAAAGAGAAAGACTATTACTCTTGAACCAGCAAACCATGAGTTTTTGGAAGACTTAGCTAAAAGTAAGAACGAGCCTTTCTCGCACTTAGTGGACAAGGCAATAGCATATTACAGACAAAACTATAAGAATAAAGGAGAAATATATGGGATATGAAACTGAATTTGGAGAACGTCTATATGAGGCGAAGGGCATGGTTCATACAACAGAGTGGAGGATGTTCTTCACCCTATGGACTTATGCGAACGGGTTGTGGTTCGAAGATATACCTGCATTGAAAGAGAGACCAGCGTCTAGGGTGCGTCATTACGAACTTCCGACCAATCAGATGATTACTCACGCCTTCTTAGCAGGCGTACAAGAGCATGGACTGCAACTAATAGATAACTACGTTCTATATGATGCTGGTAGATACGGATCCATGCGTAATATTGCAGATGATGCAACACAGGAGGCACACTTTGACCCTGAGAAAAGTAGTAGTAACCGACACGTCTTTATAAAGGAGAAGATCGCTCCTATACATAAACTGGAAAATGGGGTTTATTCCTATTTGGATGAAGCTACAAAAGAGTGGACAGTTTTTACCATTCCTATCAATTACCCAACCAATAAGAAGAATGTTGATCCTGCTAAATATCCATATCAATACAGATTGGATTCTACTGCGTACAATGGCCGTTTATCGAGCAAGATAACCTACCGCATGAATAGAAAACTACATGTAGTCCCCTCTGCAACACCGTTTCAAATGTCGGTTAAAACTTACTCGTATATTATAGGTAAGACGGCATTTAAGGCTGCGGTGTTGTCATGGACTTATTACGGTGATAACCTGAGAAGCACAAACGATTTAAACGCAGGGGACGAGATAGTAATACAAATTAAGAAGGTAGGTGAAGCTGATAGTGAGTATAAGCAGATAGGTGCTTATGTGTCGTCACAAGCTCTTATTCTCGGTTTAGACCCGACGACAGAATATAACATGAAGGGTATCTATACGACTAATGGGCATAAGATAAGGGATGAGGTCGGTTATGTCTCTGAGGTGGATACAACAAATACCCTCTCCGAAGATTCTACGCAGAGTCGGAAGAAACGAGCAACGCTGTCTTCCTGGGACCCTAATGCGACTGTAGTGCCACCGATATTAGTTACTGCTAATGTTGTTGGTAAGATGGCTAAGGTATCGTGGGGTGGTAGTGCTTCACCAAATATATCCCATTACATAGTGAAGTGTGCATTTTATAAGGATGTAACTAGCACAGCTGATGGTGTTACGCAAACGGATGCTGTTCTGGTACATCGGGATGAAGTTGAGGTATCAGGCGAGAGTCCATCATATCTTATCCTCTTTACAGAAACGGGGGATAATATGCGATGCCTAGTTAAAATCACGGCTGTTAATTATGCTTTAGTAGAAAGTCAGCCTACAGCTGATATAACAGTATTTCCTGAGTAATACATATGGCTATTACAGATTATCCTGTAAGCGTTAAAATTCCCGCTACCCCTGTTGTAACAGGGTATAGCGTGAGTGACGTTAAGCAACCCTTACACATGGTTGGATGGGAATGGCACTCTCTTGACTCTATAGAGGTATCACATTATGAAGTGGAGATATACGATGTTCTGACTGGCGGAACTCCGTTAGAGACCCGCATCATTCAATCCAGGGAATCGGAAGATGAAATACATAGGATTTTTACTATACCCGAACGTTCTCTTACAGGGTTAGACCATGACAAGGTAGTTGTCGTTCCATTAGATACGAAGGTAATAGGTGCACATCCTAAGGCAATGTATGCACGCGTAAGGGCTATCAATTGGTCTGGTCAAAAGAGTAATTGGACTGATAGGATAAAGTCTGAAGCCAGACGCGGTAAAATGTTAGATAGAGCCCCTCTTGCGTCTATAAAGAAGGTCTTTATTGCAAAGCAAACATTTGAGGTTAGGGCTGATCTAGCCACGAAGACGGATAAAGAATATCATTCTGTAGTTGGTCTATACAAAATACCGCTAGCTAGTGATGAGAGAGCAAATGATATTACTCCTATTCTGCTTCGTTGCCATACGGACGCACCAGAGGAGAGATCGGGACTATTGCCTAAGGACCGTTTCTCTACCGTCCAAGTAGGTGTATGGACTATACCGCCTATAAACCTTCGTCTAGGAAAGATAGATGATGAGGGAATAGAGGTTGTAATAGATTGGAATGTATATTTGCATGGGCCTGGCAAAGATGGCGATATCTTTGATATCAACCTTAATATAAACTATGAGTATATCTAAGAATATTCCTTTATTTCTTCTATTCTCTTGACTATGTCATAAGTAGCAGTTATAGTGTATGTAAATTCATTACAAATGAAGGGAGAAACGAAATGAAAATTGTCAAATTATCCGCTGAGAACATCAAGAAACTCGTTGCTGTTGAAATCACGCCCGCTGGAAACATGGTAGAGATATCTGGCAAGAACGGAGCTGGTAAAAGCTCGTGTCTCGATGCGATCTGGTGGGCTCTCGCTGGGGCCAGTGCGATCCAGAAAAAGCCGATCAGGGAGAGCGAGAGGGAGG
>CAXXBX010000269.1:0-15626 GCA_964274945.1 Dehalococcoidia bacterium
AGTTGTGGCTCCTCATTGAGAGCTGCAAAACCATCGTTATTTGAAACAAAGCAGGTTGTGTCATCTGCATATCCTGAAACTTTGACTGAGTGCGTTGTGTCCGGCACGTGAATTCCTTCTATTCTTACATTTGCAAGAATAGCTTCAGCCAAAGGTTCTGCACTCAACACATACAGCAGTGGTGACCATGGGCAATCTTGGCGTACTCCTCTTGTTAACGGTATCCTGGCGGTCAGGAAATTATTTACAATGACATGAGAAACAATATTGTGATATAGAAGCCTGATGCAGGAAATAAAACTGGGACCAAAAGCAAACGTCTCCAGTACGATGAATAAATATTGCCAGTCAACTCTATCAAATGCCTTCGTTTGATCCAGAGAAATAACTGCTGCTGCAGTTTCTGTATAGATTCACAGTGCTGAATGATGTCCCTGACTATGGCAAAATTGTCAGAAATAGCCTACTTTAAAACGCAGCAAGTCTGATTGGGATGAATAAATCGTGGTAGAACGTGTTTGAGACGGTTGGCTAAAGCTCTAGAAATGATTTTATAATTCGTATTCAAAAGACTGATAGGCCTCCAGTTCAAGAGGCTCTCGTGATCTCCACCCTTGTAAAGTAATCTAATAGCACCCGTTCTTTGACTTGATGACAAAGATCCTGAGATGTTGACTTCATTAATCATTTGAACAAGGTCGTCTTTGAGGCAATCCCAAAAGGTACGATAAAACTCAACAGGCAGTCCATCCAGTCCCGGAGCTTTTCCTGTCTTGAGTTGTCTCACGGATATAGTAAGTTCCTCTAACGACAGAGGACCTTCACATGAAAATCGGTCGTTGTCATTTAAAATACAGTATCTATCTTGCTGAGAAAGTGTCGTCTGGCATTATAGCAAGTTGTCTCTTGTTGATATAGTTCTCCGTAAAAATTAAGTACTGTTTACAGAAGTTGGTTTTGTGTTTTTGCCATTCCATTGTCGGTTTTCAGTTGACAGAATTGGTGCTTACCGGCTTGACGTTTCTCAGTCGAAGCAGAGAATTATCGTGATGTTTCCCCATGTTCCAGCCATTCTGTTCGACAGCGTACATGACGTCCACCAATTTCTTCTCTGTCTAATTTTGTCAAGAGAGACTTGTACTTTTCCATATCTCTGATTGCAGACAGATCACCATTCAGTACACGTAAATCTGCCTTTTGCAAAGACATTTCAATCTTACGTCTATGCTGCGTTTGTCTTTTGTGTCTGATAATGCCGTACTTTATACATAATTGTCTTATCTGAGACTTTCCACTATCCCACCATTCCCTGACCATTCAGCACACGTAAATCTGCCTTTTGCAAAGACATTTCAATCTTACGTCTATGCTGTGTTTGTCTTTTGTGTCTGATAATGCCGTGCTTTATACATAATTCTCTTATCTGAGACTTTCCACTATCCCACCATTCCCTAAATTGATTCCAAACGATATTTTTGCTGACGCCAGTGTTCCCACAGAGCAATAATTTGAATACGAAAGCGTTCCTCTTGCAAAAATGACGTATTAAATTTTCAATATGCTTGTCCGTTTGTAGCTTTGGACTTTGACTTCGAACCATGTATGGACATCATGATGCTGCTGTGATCACTGAAGGCAGCTGGAGTAACAGAAATGTCACATATATCATGACTAATGTCTTTAGAAACCAGAAACATATCGATCCTTTTCTGCCACACCACTGTGTTGTTGCATCCATGTGAAACCTGGAATATCTGGGTTCCTTTTCCTATATACGTCTTCAAGGTTGAAGTCGGCAATAAAGTTCTGTATGGTATTGATACTAGCAGTACGAGGTTGACTGAGTGATGAAGAGATTTGTCTTTCTTTGGGTATATTACACAGTCAAAGTCTCCACATATAATGTGATTGTCATATTGCCTAAGCTCTTGATTCAGATCAGTCAGAAATGTCTCATGTTCAGTCCATGCCACGCTGAGCCCCTGGGGAAACGGCAGGGACGGGTGGCGAAACTTTCTCGACTCAAAAAGGTAACACACGACTCGAAAAGTACAGTTAGTGCGAACGCGCGAAAGCAAAGGATATCCCGGATAAACTTACCCACGTGATTTCATGCTAGATTATCATTGGGCAATCGAGGCAAGTTCAGCGGCAGCGTGTGGGAATAAAACTGACATTTAGAGCTTGCCGCTCGGTATCTGTTCACAATGTTTTCGTTTCCGTCCCTTTCAAGTGAGCGGCGTGCCGCTTGTTGCCGTTCAGATGAACGCCACAAATTGTGAACCAGGCTTTACAGATGTCGGTAGATGAAAATTAAATCGTCTTTGTTTGCTGTCACATGTGGCACTGCAACACACACAGCTAAAGGTTAATTGAGACCATTAGTGCTGATGCAATGCCGCAGTATGTTCGTGGTTTATTTCTTTAATATGTCTTTTGAGTTCGAGAACATGCTAAGTTCACGGAGGGGCGTACACCTTGAACATTCAATGTATTGGTTCTTTCAGTGCTCTAGTGCACCTCCCAGTCAGTTCAGAATGCCTTATTCTAATGAATCTATTTTATTAAAATAAATTATAATTACCAGGTCCATATTGGATGACATTGGTAAATATGCACCGCACTTTACGCGCCAAATAGGGGATTTTGGAGTCTAAATCAGCTAGAGAGGTGAGACCCAGGCCAGCACCTCAGCAGTTTCTACATCTGGTGTACATATTTCATACAGATTGGTCGTACATGTATACACAGAGGTAAGAGCAGATCTCCGACTGAAGTGGATCGGTTCGTTCGCAAACTCCGACCCTCTAGCTACGCGCTCGCTAACAAAACATTTAAACCGCGTACATAAAGGATTTACTCTAAAATTGTAACAAAAAATTATAAAATTAAAAACTAAAAACACTTAAAAATGAAATGTATACAGAAGAAAAAGGAAACCTGATAGTTGAAGTCGTAATTGTAGTTGCTGTCAATATTAGGCAGTTGCTCACCCTTTCGAATATGCTCTATCCAAATGCCTTTTCCTACGACACAAAATGAGTTAATTTATTAAATCGATTTCTAGCCGAAAGCTTTAAACTTGAACAAAAGTTTACCGGCAGTGTGTGAATGCAGCACTGTAGCAAATACATTTACTCCATCTGGAGGCAGACCCTAAAATATATCAATAAAACAACTGCCAATATACATTAAAATTAATGTATTACAAAGCAACTGTTTTTTTACCGCCTGAGTGCAAGCTGCAGGACAAAAATTTTTCGTGATGATGTTATATCTGCCAGGTGGCAAAAAGAACTCCACGCCATACCAAGTTGGCACGTGACCGAATTCCAGGACAGCTCCGTCATACTGCCGTTTGGTCGGAGTGTAGAAGATCCGTAGACCAGAACTGTCTACATAGTCTGCAAAATGAATAATTAGTGTCAGCCGGTCCGGATCAATAAAATTATTTTTGGGCATTCAATTAAACCTGCTCTACTTTCCTTGTTGTTATAATGTGTTTCCATGACGACGTATTGAACGCCCGTCCGACCGCTCATAGGGAGCCCAACTTGGGAGGGAAGGAAAACACCCTAATTGTACAGCAGCCTTTATACACTTAAAGTTGATCAATCAAACAACTATTTCGTGTTCACTATATACTGACCAATCCTCCAATGGCCCATGCTGCAATTTGTGCCGTCACACGGCATGCTTGAATAGACGAGGGTATAGAATCGTGTGGCTCAAGGCAATCCCACGACGTATTCAAAAAAGGATCAAGTCCAGCATGGCACGTGTAGATCAATATGTGATGCACCAACTCTTCGTGGTTTGCCTGCACTACCGGATCAACCTCCATAACAGAATTTAGGTTTGTAATTGGGTAACATAATAGATATCAATAAAATATTTACTCCAATTATGTGAGCCTCCTCTTGCAGTTCAGGCAGTTTAAATGGAGTGCACCAATAGGTAGTCGGCCTAGCAGCCACAGACACCTTTACAACAAGAAAGCAAACACTATATGGGTGTTTAGGTCTTGTGTTGGTCTACAGTCTTACATTTCTATTCAAGACATCGACTGTCTGGTAATTGTCCTCCAGAGGTCCAGATTCCACGTTCCCTGTTCCGCTCAGTAGATTGACGCTAACTCTTCTAGCGAACAAGTGCTTGGCCACAGTAGTTTCTGAAGCAGGATCACTAGGATGGTAGGCAAAGATGACACGAGTAGTTCCTTCCTGGAACAACAGCAACTTTATTGACAGCAAACGTCTAACCATATAACTTATTTAGCCGACACAACCAATTTTATATATGACTATAGACTAAAACACAGTAAGCTAGCACAAATATTCTTAATTAAATTAAATATTAAATTTTTGGGTGAACCACAGGTGCAGAGCAAGACAAGCAGCTGAGCGAGATTGTAATGTTATTTTATCAAAGGTTTTCGTTTGTGTGTTTGTGTGTCTCTCTGTCAGTGACACACACACACACACACACACACACACACACACACACACACACACACACACACACGCACGCACACACACACGCACACACACGCACACACACACACACACACACACACACACACACACACACACACACACATTATGACTATCAATCAAACAGCAAAGCTGTCTTATAATTTGGTAAAGAGAGATGACAACTTCACAAGAGTCTTGCTGTTGCAGCGTCTGTCTGTCTGTGTGTCTGTTAGTCTGTGTGTTGTCTGTAAACACGAAATCTCCTAATTGAACGACTTAATTAACATATCAATGCAAAATTTTCATTATATGAAGATTTACCAATATGTCGATACTGCGCAAGCAAATCTAAGATAGAAAATTTTTAGGATTTGGTATGGTCCATTTTCGTCATGCAGGTTGTGCATCCAGTTGGCTTCTACGTAGTTTATTAATTACTGATTTCATACACAAATCTGTTTCGTCCTCACTCTTTCAGATGCCTCAATAAACCAGTTACCCAATCTATCCTTTACAGGGTCTCTTATTCGGACTCTCAAACCCAGTCTAGCGCCTTTGTGAACGCTTCATCTAGCACTTTTACTCTCGTGACTTTTCACATTTATGCACAAGTGACTGTAGTATTACAGATCAGAAGAATAGGAGCCAGTTTAATGTCCAAGATAATGATCTATGACACAACAGGTGAGGGAAACAAATTTCTTTAGTTGTTACGTATCGCAAACTATTAGCCTTTAAAACTATATGCGCAAGTCAGGCGCGGATCCAGAGCCCCAAGATGAGGAGTACACTATTAATATCATTGGAATAAAATTGATAATAATTAATAGAAAAATTATTTTACAGAACCTCGGTAATTATGAACCGGCACTACGCACTAAGCTGCCAATTAGCTATCTGAGTCTAGAATAACGATTAATTCCATCTTTCAGGGATGCACGTTTCTAGCAAAATCATAAATCAATAATTATTTATCGTCTAACATAGATATATTGCCATGTCATAATGATAGTGTGGCTATATAGACGAGACCGTTACTATTTTTCTGTCCTATTTTGGAATGCAGGTAATTTTAGGTCGTCGCAGTCCAGTGATGCTCCGCTCAACTATTTATAGTGGTTGCTGTTTATGTGCATGCAAGTAATTCGCTAAAGTACATGTACTCTGGAAAATATTGTATATCTTGCTGCAAAGTTGAGGACAAGTTTGTAATTTCAAAAGCTTGCCTTTGAACGTTCCAATATAGCAGCTCCTCGTCCAAAGACGCAGGACTATAGCGCAGCTCCACTGATCAAACGCTCCAAGCTCTTCCACGTGTCATTCCAAAAGGGGTCTGTCTGTACACATAGCTAGAGAGACAAGGCTTAATGCAAGCTCTAAGTTCTTCTGCGTTTTATAAAATCTTTTCCTGCGCAAATGCGCGAGCAAAAGAAATCATCATAAGGTCCCAACAAAATTTGAGTCAAAATAGTTATTCTATTTGACAAAGGAAGTGATCCAGAAACGGAATAGACTCTTCTATATTGTCTCAGATGTAGAAATTTTGTGTGCAAGGTTTCTTTGTGTACCAAAACGTCGAGTTAACTTAATTGGCATACATTTACCTACGTATACGGTACGACTTCATGAACCTTTTCAGTTACATATTTCAACCATCGGTCACTGTGTTCCAACACGTTGTCCCTGAAATGCTTCGGCTCTTGGAAAGTCCTATAAATGTATGCGTCTACATATATTATCTACTTTTTAAATAGAATTTTTAGAGAACTCTTTCAAGACACATTTACTGGTTGTTGGCGCACGTGCACGAAGTACCATCATGCCTAGATCCGCGCCTGCAAGTTGCGACGGCGGCACAGTTACGCGCCAAGTAAGTGTTGTCTAGACGCGAACAGAGTGTATTGCTTTCTGCAGTATGTGGACCTTTTATGATCGCAAAACGTAAGAATCAAGAACGAATGCAAGACGACGACGTCAACCAAAGATTTGTCTCCAAATTTTAGAGACGAAACCCATCCAACAGTACGGTATAGCAAATTTCCTGCGGACAGCCATCACACCTTTCTAACTGATTATGAGGTTGCACTCTACTCTAGCTAACCAACTTATCGTTGGTTGATGCATGCGTGCTGTTTTGTGACAATTTCTGTCTCATTTACCTCAATGCTTCTGTCTCTGGGCTCGCAGTCGTCGAGGTCTCGTTTGAATTCCAGCGTCGTCATCCCGTCTGCTTCAATGAACGACAACAATTTGACGTTTTGGATGTCGTCAATTGACGGCTGTGACCTCGCAGTTGCAAAACGATCCTGACAACAAAGTGCGCAGATCTAGTATGCACAAACGTAGCTAGAGCTTTCGATATGGACGTTGTCCCAACCTTCAAGTATCCTCGACCGTCTTTCACCCATCCGATGACCACATCAGAGTTGGGCATGAAGCCTGTTGGTGAGAAACCGAGCCCTATCCATCCGGTCGTGGCGACTTTGGCTGAGAACGTGATCGACCTGTCAGACCAATCCACCTTCCAGCAGAGAAGATACTTCTTCGACGATGCATCGAGATATTGCCCACGACTGTATCCGCTAGAGCAGAGTTGATGATCACACTGCATGACGTTGAGAGTGGTAAGCACGAGAAGCAACGGAAGCCTCCACATTATAATAAATGCCCACTCTTGAACAATTCGGCTCACTAGCTAGCTGTAACGTACACCTATGAAGACTATAGATCACGCGGTTGTATTGAAATAGTAACGGATGGGCTAATAAAGGCGCCTACGGTAGACACCTTACCGAACTCTTGCAAGTAGCTCACAAGCCGAAGCGTGAATCTAGATGTTTTCCCGCTTTATCTTTGATATTTACAAAACAAGGAAGCTTAGCTAATTTGTGGAACTTTACTTCAGTCGTCCATTAGAATTCAGTGCAGCCATGCATTTTCGCTGCTAACAGCTACAGCAGACAATACAAAGTTAGTGAACTTGCATCAGGCCTGTCTTATAGTCTTGCGAAGCCAGCCCCTCCTCCTCTAGCGTGTAGGAGATGGTAAGGTTCATTTGATGTCTTAGTTCTTCCGACACCCTGCAGACCATGGGGCATAATCTGTTAATTGAGATCAGCGAGGCAACCGATAAGAAGACACAACCAATTAGTATCATCATGTACAGCAAAGTTTTCGCTGCTGCAGGTGCTGCTGGACTTTTTCTTGTTCTAGGCGAGTTCATTGTCTCTCACAGGTTGCGTGGCTGCCTGCTCTAGGCATGGTAAGAGATACGCGCAGGTTGTCTTCTTGTACGACAACATTGGCAGATGAGTTGGTCTTCGCAAAATTGCATACGAAGGCTCATCTGGACGTCATGCAGCTGCAGCGTTAGATCTAGCAACAGGACGAGCAGCTTCAAGCTGTTTCCACCCCTGTGTTGTAGCACACTTCATTGGCTTCTCACGTTCAGAAGTTGCGTGATCGTGCACTTTGAATTTTCGTAGGTGAGATGTCTTCCTTGTTACGCATATGCTAGTTGTTGAATGCTGTTGATTCCCGAAGAACAACTCACCTGCCAATGTTGTCGTACAAGGAGACGACCCGCACGCTTCTCCTACCATGCTTAGAGCAGGCAGCCACGTATAACTGAGAGATAAATGAACTCGCCTAAAACAAGAACAAAGTCCAGCAGCACCTGCAACAGAAACAGAAGCGAAAACTTTGCTGTACATACGGATACTAATTAGTAGTGTGTTCCCATCAGTTGCAGGTGCTCGCTTATCTCAATTAACAAATCATCGTTACTCCATGGAATGCTGGGGTCGGCGGAACCAAGACATCAAAGGAACCTTATCAGACCCTCTCCCCGCTAACGCAAGTCACAAAGGGAGGGGCTGGCTGCCGAGGCTACTGTACTGTGAGGAGACGCCTTCTTTGCATAAGCTGGCCGTAAATGATATGATTGTAACGTTACCACAAGATCGAGTGTCACATCATAATATTTTAATGGGAGCCGGATGTCACGTTGATCGTCCTTTGCTGGGACCTTCCCCCAAGATCTTTTAACTCCAAAGGAAACTCAGAGGCAGATGGACAGTCGATGGAGCTTTATCAAGAGCGGGCGGGCGCGCCTCTGTGTGTGTGTGTGTGTGTGTGTGTGTGTGTGTGTGTGTGTGTGTGTGTGTGTGTGTGTGTGTGTGAGTGTGTGTGTGTGTGTGTGTGTGTGTGTGTGTGCTAAATTTTGTCATTCAATCTTTTAATTTGTTATTGACATCGACACTTTTAGCCAATGAAAAATAGCTGTACTTACGATCGTCACGTTGACAATTTTTTGGAATAAACTCTAATTAAGAGTGCTATAAGTCTGATGGCGTCATGACACAAATATCTCATCAAACTTCGTTGTAGGATGATGTTGAAATAGTCTGTACCAGGTCTGTTGATGACAAGTATAGTACGTTCGAGTTCCTAGCTAAATACAACAATTCAAGTTTTCAACACACGTATAGAGCCAACCTCGAACTCGTACTTGAAATGAATAAAACAAAAGAACAAAAGAGTCAAAGGAAGGCAGAAACAGACGTTGCACACGTCACCGGGGACATCGAGTCACAAACACATGCTTGCAAACGTATGCATCAAGGGCGTCACGTTCTATGGGCTAGCCCCCTTTTTTGAGAACGTGGTTCGTTAAAATTATTGTTGTATTTAATCTCGGTTGTTTGTGAATCAAGCAGTCCTAAACGTTTTTAGACTTTTGATATGTTACGCATTGTCTATGACGTCACATGCTTAAATTAACATTATTGATGAGCTCCACACATTTGAGGCTCACGTGACGCCTTTGTATATAGGCATGAACCAAATCTCAGAACAGCAGACACAACGTCGTTGAGCACGAGCACATCTAATAATAATTAATTAATTTATAAGTTTTTGGTCAAGCTCAAAACCAATCCGGCGACTCCAACCAATTACAAAGCTTGTCCACGACACTAGACAAATACCCGCACTTTTCCAAAACCGGGAAAGAAGTCTGGCTTTGTGGAGTTTGGCCAATGAGTCAAAAGACGAAACTCGGTGTCGGGATCGTGACCTCTTTTGAAAGAACGACTGTCTTTGCTCTTCTCGTAATAATGAACAGGTTCATTTTTGTCTCCACTCAAACCAAATCCGTAGACATCAACGTTCGCACACATCATCATAGAGAATATCACTGCACGAAAACCGGACGACGGAAAACCGTCTCTGTGAGCTTCAGGATCTTTGGAGTATTTCTTGACTAACCCACGGGCAAAGTCGAAAATGTAGCTTGAAATAGGATACAACTGCAACTTTCTGTTAGCTTTACAAACTTCGAAGACGACGGTTCTATATTGTTTGCGAAAAGGAAATGAAAAAGGAAAAACCACAAGCTTACTCTCAGAGTCGCTGTCGTTAAAACACCTTGTAACTTTGTCGCCAAAAAAATGAATATCAGTTGGACGTGATCCCACGTGTTTTTCGTATCCACTTGTTGGTGGGTAGTTGATTCTAACGATAACGTCGTGACGATCAATTTCTTGTCCAAACTTAGTTTTCAGCAGACGTCCAGACGAGCCCACAACGGCACAACGGTTCCAACGCTGTCGCAAAAGTGGATGATTGAAGTGTGATCGGTTGACAGGAATGAAGTTACCCTGAAATTTGATGTGATTAGACTTGATATGTTGTTTCGTCTGACATGACAATAAAGGATATTTACTGCCACAACCGACTGAGTTCCAGAGGGAGTTGTTTTCAGGAATAGCTGACGAAAGACTTTGCACAGACTTAACACGAACCATTTTATAACGATTTTCTTGCAACGGTTTATATCTAGAAAGCAATAAAGTCGACTAGTATAAATTCTTTGTAATTTGTTCAGATATATATTCACAAAGCACTTTACAAATGACCAGTGACTTGATGATCACACACTTTGATTTTACGGATGTATAAATTTATCACGTTTTTAAAGTATAAAACACGGAGACACACCTGACGAACAGTAAAAATTCATTTTATGGTCTGTTTTCTAGCACAGTTACTTTACAGAGGCAAAACGGACCACTTGCCTTATGTGGCTTGTAAAGCTGTATTGCAAGCAAATCCGTACATATGCAGTGATGAGAAACTGGAAGGCAATAAGTTCTTTACCACGCTCAAACTGGTTTCTGCAAATTGTGTTCATAAGATCATATATATTTACATATGTTTTCTTGTTGTAATCTAATAGTCTTCAAATCAATCTGACGCTTTTTACACTGATACTAAATTTACTATAAAACACAAACCCTAGCGTGCATGCGTGTACTGTCACTTGGGTAAGAAAATTGAAGGTTGCCAGTACGTGATACGTTAAGTTACAATGGGTCAGATACCGCAATGCAGCACATCTTCGTGCCACAAACACAGCTTAGTACTATAACTTTACGGTTTCTTTTTCTGGCATCGTACTTTTATTTAGTCATGTTGTTACGGTATATCTGAACAAGCTGCGTCATTTCATTGATATTAACTTCTGTTGTTAATATTAATTTTGAAAACCCACCATGAAATTCCTGGGTACGCGCCTGTACTAAAAATGAGTACAAATTTAGATCAACTGGAGTGCAAGCATGCATGCAGGGCACACTATTGCGCACACTCGTGGCTTTCGTACATAACGTGTTCGCTGTTAAGCTTTAAAAGCACGGCTAGATTTTTGCTTGTGTTACAGAAAATGTTTTTGCACACGAAGGTTTTCTAGCTGTTGCTTTCATTGAAACGACGTACTCACTGCATTAGAGCAAAGCAGTCTTTAAAGCTAACCCCGATCTAGACGTTTCTAACATGAATTGTGCACGAACATGACAGCAGTGTTTAATGTAGTGATGTGGCGATTCAAACGCCGTGTCTTAACGGATGTCATCAAGTTTTTCTTGCCGCGTCAACGCGGCTGTATAACACACACACACACACACACACACACACACACACACACACACACACACACACACACACACACACACACACACACACACACACACGGACGCACACACACCACACACACACACACACACGCACACACACACACACACACACACACGCACACACACACACACACACACACACACACACACACATGTACACACACCACACGCACGCGTGCACACACCACACACGCACGCACACACACACACACACACACACACACACACACACACACACGCACGCACGCACGCACGCACACACAATAGCATTATAGTGTAACACTCGCTAGCTGTCTACCAATGTACGTAAATGGAATCGCATCATTTCGTGACATCAATTGTCATAACACTTCTTACCTAATACCATGGAACAGCAGCATGAAGGCCACAAAAATGCTCATCAGCAGAATAACAGACATAAAACACGGCAACGGTTTAATGTATTTCCTGCAAGAAAACATTCTTTAAATTTTTCTTAATTAAAAAATAACATTCCAACGCAAACAAATGAATGTACAAAAATATAGTTAGAAAGACGAAGGGAAAGCAATAAAATAATATTAAGAGCAAAAAGAAGTTTATAGGAAGAGGAAAAGAGAGACACAGAAGAACAAAAACAGACAACAGAGAAACAGACACAAAGAGTAACATTCAGCAATACAAAACAAGATGACACGGTAGATGTTTTAAATTGCGTTAGTTAATTGTATGTAAAATTGAGTTGTGGCTGGCGTAGTTGACAGCCACATATAATGATGTATACATTATTGTTGTGACCAACTATAGCTTGAAGGTATACTGTATACTCCGTCGTCTAGCGCTACGCCCTCGCAAACTTGATTGCATAGCTCCGGAATCAAGACCGAAGGTTGGTTAGAACTACAGGCAAAGCTGGATACAAGAGCTCTAGATATTAGCCGCAAATAGCTTGAAAATGGAGGGCACACGACAGTCACGTGTGGAACATTCCGTCAACGTGCACTAGGCTAGGAGCCTTGTTACCGTCAAATCCTTGAAATCACTCGCGAGACGTTGAGAAAATGTGCTTTTGGGTTACGAAACGGGCTTGGATGCGCATGCAAGGTTGAAGGTACCAACTGCACTGCATTTGTGCGCTTGCACTTATCACGTGATCATCATACCCACTCTGTTTTCACGTCCCAACCTTCTAAGTTAATTACGTATAGTATGCAATCACGTTTGCGGGTGCGTAGCGTTATACGACGAAGTGGACCCTCAATTATCTCCAAAACAAAATGAGAAAGTAAAATAAAAAGGTGACAACGAATCGACACGAACCTTTGATAGAGTGAGAGATTCTTTAGCATTGTCATCAAATAGTCAAGCCTAAAATGAACGAAGGTTTTACAGCTTGGAATTACTGTACTTTAAGGATGCCTGCATGTAAATATCAAATAAGTTTTCTGAACGAAAAATATTGAAAACACACAAAGATGCAAAATACATGCAAGATCTTGGTTTAATTATCCATTGAATAGACACCACATCTAGACAGTGAAGTAAAAGATCTAACTACAGCAATACATGTAACTGAAAGAGCATGCATGTAATAGCTAAAGTGCCTAATCTTTGGCGCTGTCAGCCTGATTGCTATTAATGTGCTCGCATAATCTCACGTCGCGTCGACAAGAGTAGCATGTCTGGCGTCAAAATGATACTGCCTGACTCTCCCCATATTTTCGCAGACTCGACAGACTGATCAGCCCCGAAACACTACTAGAGCTCGATCGACCGGATAGATCGCGCACATCATTGGGTACGCACGACTCTGATCAGTATTAAAGTCTCCTTGTCAACCACTATTCTCGTGTTGTCTTTGTTTATGAGAGAGTAGTTTTCAAAACATTTTCTATGACTAACTGCGAGTATTGAGTGCTTTGCAACATACCGAGAGCCTATTACTTTAACCGCTCTATAATATAACGGACTACTCTTAGAGTATAGCCACAGAATCGTGTGGGGTGCTCCATAGAGGAAAGTTGCGCCCTATTAGACAAGTAGCATCTCTAGTTTATGGCCACAGAATTGTGTGCGTTAATTGTCTCTAGGAATGCTAAGAAATTCCGCCCTGTGAGACAAATAATCTACTCTATTGTATCTATATATATTTGCGCTAAGCGCCATTTTGCCCCGTCCCGTCTGTCCGCAAAAGTGACGTCATGTCCAATGACGGGAAGTGGGCCGTCCGTCCGTACGCACGCAGTGCGGCGGGACGGATGGACGTGTCGGCGCGCCGACGCTGCCAGACAGGTGCGATTTCCACTGGCTTAGCGCTCAACTTGCCGGTGACCCCTCTCAAGGACTCAACGCAGGTGGGCTTTGTTTCGTCACGGAAGTTGCGTCATGCTATTAAACGAAAAATAGAATTGAAGCGGGGCGGGTTTGATTTCCACTGCCCACCACTTGCGCTTTTTTATCATGTCTCAGCAATTAACTAAATGCGATCGGAGGGCCACCCTCCAAACCCGTTGTTGTAACAACGATCAAAGATCTGCGAAAGCAGGCCGAAGACATCGGGCTCGAGAGAGTTTAGCATCTCGCCTGCGAAAAATCAAAACTCGTTCAACTCATCTCCGAAGGCAGACACTTGGAGATGGCACGAAAATTGGGCGATACTCGGCAATGGGCGGAGTCGTCAACGATAGCAGGGTCAAGTCAAATTGCCAAAAATTCACGGAATAGTCGATACCTCAATTATTGCGAGCTAAACAGGTGAGTCAAGATATGCAAAATCCACAATACCGCGTAGCTGTCATAAAAAGACTTATCCCAAAAATGAGACACATACCCGTAGCATCGCATATCGCGAAGAAAGGTGGATGATCAACAAGAACGAGTGACGAAAGGGCGTAAAAGAGTGACCTTTCAATTCTTTCGAGGTGTAGACGATAATCTTACCGAACGAATGATGGAGAAGCTGACACTCTACGCTCAGACGGCATTTACACTCCTACAGCTACCGAATTCAAAATATCGAAGATGGTAGAGTGACGTTGTTTAGCAAAAACGCATACATATCCAGCAACAAGAGAATGAATCGGCTCCAACAAGTCCGCGACTCGATAGACAAACAACAATACCGACTCACCCCAGACAACATACATCGTCCCAACACCGAGTGAGTGTACGATTTATCAAAGTCCAACTGTCCATCGTCCAGATACGAGAAGCCCTACTCGGTACAGGATCCCTACCCGAATGGCTGCGCTAGAAGAAGAGCCTCGTTGTTCTGGACAAGTGGAATGACAACTTATGTACAATGAGCAGTACCTCGATGTACCTAACACCAATCTAGACAACCTCGATAAAATAAAAAACATTTCAAGTTGGTTATTCGCGTGTACCAGCCGACAGAGCACTTATGGCACCTGACACGACAACCCGCCCACTATCCCGACACGATGACAATCAGAATGTTCGAGTAGCGTGCCTTCTACAATAAAGATATCAAGAATGTGGCGGGGCTCTATATGTGTGGCTATTGCTCTCATTCTTTCACACGCCGATCGGTGCACCCAAGGTGTCACGAAGATAATCTGTCCAGGTGACAAAGTAGAAAACCAGAGTCGAGTCGGCCTACGAGAAAGCGTCCTACTCCGAACAAAACGCGAGCAAAATCAACACTCGTTGGCTCGAGTACGAAAGTCAACAGCGCGGCGTCCACATCCATCACGCCCAATGCGGCCACGGCGGCGGGCGCTGGGTCGCAGGCGCTTCCGTCGACGGAATAGCCGGTCGAACTGTATTTCAATTCCACGGCTCGGCTGCTGTTGGCACGGATGTCCTAAACATCAACTCGACAAATGGTTTTACGAAAAGACACTCGCACGAGACCAACCAGTCCAAGACCCCGGATTCGATCTCGTGGTCATGTGGAATGTGATATGCCCCAAGCCGCCAAACATTTCCTGATCCTAGAACTGAAAAACGAAAATTAATCCTATAGCCACGCCATCGTGCACGACTTCGAAGTCTATCTCGACAAGAGACAAGCCCGCTCAACCACAACGACACTACACTTCGAAACTGAAGACACCGCATCTTGGTCTCTATAAGCGATACACTACATCTCTTCACCCATCTACGTAACGTCGACCCCAAACACTCGTTTCAGACTTCGTCGACGAGCTCTAGAGACGAGCAAAACGGGCACGAC
>CAXXBX010000270.1:0-18630 GCA_964274945.1 Dehalococcoidia bacterium
GCTCCAGAGAGCTACTTTGATGTCGTTTTGCCTGAAGTCAATGATGTTATCGTCGAGTGGTCCAAGCGGTGGCAAGGTGCTCAGATAACCGAGTTTTTGTTGTTTCTCCTCCGAAAGCTCACAGAGTTTGCTGATATAATAAATGCAACATTTTCTGTATTGGCACAACTGCTTCTAGAACTAATGAATCGAGATTGGAACATACTAGAGAAAGTTCTCAGCCATCATGGAGACTCTGCTTTTGATTTGTTGCTAAAGTGTTCACTTGCAAACGTTCCTGGAGCTCGAGATCTGTCGGTTCGAGCAGCTCAGTTTTCCAAAGGAAGATGGATTCAATTGACTTTGTCTGAACTGTCTTCGGCTCTGTCTAGTGAGGTAAGGAGTTTCTGGATACTGAGATTGCGTGCAGTGTTCATTTGTCTTCTAAGCTACTGTTACAAAGGTGCACGGCCGTACGTTCACATTTTGTTTGCCTTCATAGTTTGTCGCTCTAGCACTCACACTCTGCGTCAATGTATGCACCTACCGTTTTTATTATTTGGTTCTGGCTTTTCTTAGTTTGGTTTAGGCGTTCGTGTCGTGATTTTGTAACTGTACAGATTTGCTGACTTACTTGCAATGTACACTGTACACACAAATAGTATTGGATCAAATGTGTGTTTTGTAGAGTGCAGAACAGCAGGATTACTTGTCTCAGCTTTTGCGGGTGCAGATAGAGTGCTTTCATGAACAAGCTCGCATTTCATTGACTGACCTTTCTAACGTAGAGAGGTGCTTGGCAATGACTGTTGAGCAGTCGACGTTGATGTCGCTTCTTGCTATTGTTCGCAATGTTGTTGATGGCAACTCTATTGAAGAAGTTAGCGATGGATTGTTTGAGAGACTGTGCGCTTTGTCTGCAACACCTCCTGTCTGGATAGAAGACACTAATACTGTAACTACAACTGCCTGCTGTTTGATTGTCAAATATCTCTCGAATGATCGGGTTTCTCAAGGAACAGGTTTGAAGTTACTCTCTCGACCAGACATTCCTGCTCATGTTTTGTCTGCTGCACTTCAGTGCTGCATGGATAAGCAGAGTATAATTTATTTGATTAAGCTACTGATAAATAATTCGTCAGGACCTTCTCGTGAGGTGTTGATGGGATTTAGACATCTGATTGCCGGATGCAAGTCATTACTTGATCCAGAAACTCTCCGTTCTCATAATTGCTGCCCAGACACGTTGGCACGTGTAGTGGAGAACGGATTATCAGCGTTTTGTGCAGTCGTTTCGTTACCTGATATGCGTGCACTAAAAGCTTGTTTGGCTAGTTTCGTGCCTGAAATGATCGGGATTTTGGCAGAGGAGACGGCCACCCTCAAATTGATACCGTCTGTTTTGAGTTTGTTCTGCATCTTGTTGGACGTCTCAGAAGAAGAGTGCTCAGTTTTGTCTCTGAAACTTAGTTTTCCCGAGGTTAAGAAGAAAAATGTAGGCAGTAATTCTTCGCAGTACTTGTTTCGTACGTGATCTTGTTTCTTGTTTTGGTAGGCGTTCCCCAAACATCAAAAGACCAGATCGTTTTTGGCAGACTCCGTAAGACGAGGAAAAGAACGGCACTTTAACATGAAAGCTGCAGTTAGAGAAGATTTTGCAAAATCCGCCTATATTCTACGTACAGCTGCTTCTCGAGTAATTGCACATTCGTTCTACAGGACAGGTAATGTAAATTTATTGATGTATTCTTTTGTAGGTCGTAGCAGGAAAGTATCCCTTTGAAACTGCTGATACCGATAGAAGTGTGCCGAGAGCGGAAAATGTATCTTCTGAGTTCAATGACTTGGTCCCTCGAATACCTCCGTTGGTCGAAACCGAGTCTTTGCGGCAAAATTTAGAAATTATTACTAACTATGTCGATGCAGGAGCTCGTCCGCTGCTTGAGGGCGATACGGGAATAGGGAAAAGTGCTGTGGTTATGGAAGCGGCTCGGAGACTTTGCAGACCTCTCATACGATTTAATATGTCTTCGAAAATAACGACTGCAAGTTTTTTTGGTGCTCCTCTCTTACAGTCTAGTACATCTGGAACAGAAGTAGTGTTTCAAGATGGTCCTTTTACGGAAGCGTTTAGGATGGGTTATTGGTTGCTAATTGATGAATTTAACTTGGCACCGGAAGGGGTTCTTAATTCGCTAGAGCAAGCGTTAGATCTTGGAAGATTATCACTTACGGTTCCCGTAGAATTGGATGGAGGTGAACGGTTTATTGAGTATGAACAACATCCAGAGTTTGCTGTTTTTGCTACTCAGAATCCTTGCACTGGCCTTTTTAGGGGAGCACGAGAACAACATTCATCAACCCTTTTGAACAGATTTTCTCCCGTTAAAATCAAACGTCCGACGGATGAAGACGTTCGCTCGATAGTGCAACACACCCTTCTAAGCAACGGAGTTTCCAGTGGAAAAGCTGAAACACTGAGCATTGAGATAGTTAGCTTTCACCATAAGGTGCTTTCGTGCATTAGTGATTCTCTATTCAACGAACGGAAAAAGAGGTTAGTTGCTGCTTTATACATATTATATAGTCCTATCACTGAAGATAAATCTTTTGTAGCTATGCGGAAATAACTCTAAGAGATACGTTGCGTTGGTGTTCGAATATTCGAGAGGACAATTCGTCAATGGACAAGATTGCTGAGGATGCGTGGCTGACATATGTGGAACGTTTTCAGTTACCGTCATGTCGATCAAAACTGGCTAGAATAGTAGCCAACACTTTTGATGCACTCGTGGAGCAACGAGTGCGAACTCCAAGTTTGTTTCTACGTTGCCAGCTTGGAACCCGTAGCATAGCGGTACATTCCGGACGCGGTACTGATAGCTTGGTTGACATCCAGCTCGTAACAGTCGAACGTCTTCAAGGGGATTGTGAAGCTTTGGGCATCACACTTTCAGGCAGCAGTACTCAGATGTTAGACAAGTTGGTGCATTTACACAACTCTGTATGTAACATACTGATTGATCGGCAATTTCCAAACGTTACATATATTTGTGGATACGACGACTTGCTTGGAGTGGTGTCTGGAGCATTTGTGGAAGCTACGTCAGAACGCTCTGTTGCAGAGACAGCGTGCTCTGTTTATTGTGGATTGACTCGTTCAAAGCAATTACAGAAAGAGATTTGTGATTTGGTGGAACAGACGTTTCGCCATTTTCAAGCAGGTCTTGCTGAATTAACATTATGTAATCCTCCTGTAATCGGTACCAAAGAGTTTCAACGTATGTGGTACTGGATTATCAAGGCAGTGAATCGACGACAGCCCGTTCTTATTGTTGGGGAAGAGGGTTGCGGTAAAGCTGTTGTTGTACGGTCACTCGCGACAGCACTTGGTCACAAAGTGAAGGAACTTAGCATAAATCCGGAAACAGAGCCCGCTTCGCTAGTTGGAACAATTATGCCTTGCTCGTCGGGTGTCAAGTGGACAGATGGTTTTGTGTCTCAAGCTGCGCAGGATGGCAGTTGGTTAATTTTACGGAATGTTTCTCAAGCTCAAGCATCGGTTTTGGAACGGCTGAATCCTATCTTGGAACAATGTCCGCAGTGGACAAGAACAGAGAACAATGAAACTCGACCACTTCGTATTCACCCTGACTTTCGAGTATTTGCAACGATGTCGCCACCCGAGGGAAGATTGTCTGGTGTAAATGTGGTCGTGAATCGAGAACTGTCACCTGCTTTCTATAACAGATTTGTTATTCTTTTTATGAACGGTGCACAATTAGAAAGCGAATGTGCGAATATTTTTTCTTTTTATGCACCAGAACTAAGTGAATTAGGTTCAACTGTTGCCAATGGCTTTTGCAACATCCAGAAAACTAGGCTGTGTGACACCAAGCGACGAAAGGTGACACTGAGGCACTTTTGCAGAATTGCTGATTCTGCCCATCGCCTCCACGGTAATGGTAAAGTATCGACCAGGGAGGCTATATCGATGGCCGTACAGCTTATTCTTGTGTCTCAGAATCCTAACAAAGAGGAAGAAATTCAAAGAGTGTTTAAGGTGGAACCACCGAGATTTTCTCTGAGACCGGAAGACTGCGAGGGTCACTATGTTCTGAACTCTGAGCACACGCCATCAAGGTACAAAAGTGCTATTCTTCTGTCAGCTATGCTTGACTGCGGTCATCCTGTACTACTAGAAGGACCGTCGAGTACTGGGAAAAGCAGTCTAGTAGCTCATTTTGCCGATGTTCGGAAAAGCGGATTTGAAAAAGTTGTGAACACTGACAGCACCACAGTTCAAGACTACGTTGGCTCATTTCTACCTACTGGTCAGTTTTGTCCTGGCGCTTTGGTTCGTGCAATGCAAAATGGCAACTTTTTCGTTGCTGAAGAGTTTGATTTAGCTGAACCTGCAGTAATGTGCATTCTTGCGCCGCTTCTTGAAGGTAGCAAACGTTTACACATTCCAATGTATGGAGGAGTGGTGGTAGCTGCCGACGGTTTTAGATTCTTTGCTACTCAAAACGGATCCTCTTATGCTGGCAGGAAAGAGCTTCCAACACATCTCAGAAGTCGATTTCTCGAGATTCAATTTCAAGATTTTGAATCCAGTGAACTGCAGTTTATTGTTCAACAGAAGTATCCGAAGCTTGCTGCAGAAGAAGCAGTTATGCTGGGTAGCAGTTATTCTCTTATCAATGCAGAAATAGCCAGTAACAGAAAGCCGCTCTTCGGTTCAAGACATATTAAAGTAACGTTGAGAGAGATGCTTAAATGGTTGAAACGGTTTGATGCGAACATGTTTATTGATGTATCATTATGTGAACAAGGGTATGCTCTTTTGTCAAGCCGTATTCGTGACAAAGAGTGCACCTCTAGACTGGCACTTTGCTTTCGGGAAGCATTCAAGTTGGATGCAGTGCCGCATCTTCCAGGTGGGTTTCGCATGAAGGATACCGTAATGACCGAACAAAACCACGTCCAACGGGTATTTTTCCCATCTGATGGTGATACTTCGTATCCATATCTGGAGTCAGCTCCACAGTTTGTGTTAGGTGCTTTATGGGCGTTGCAGGTAGCTTTAAGTCCCAAGCTAAGAGAGCCGGTACTGCTTGTTGGGACAACGGCGTACAAATCCTTTATTATAGAGAGTTGGGCGACTTTGAATATGCGCGATAAAGACTTGAAAGTTGTTCATTGTTCGTCGCAAATGGAGGTTCAAGATTTGATCGGTCACGTTAGACCTTACCGTCTTGTTGAGGCGTTCTATTTACTTCTTACTTTAGGCAAACGTTTTGAACAATTGTTTCAGCGTGTTTCGTTTTTAGCTAGCCCGGGTGATAAAGCACGCATTTCCATTCGTTCTTTTGAACGTCTGTTAGAACAAGCTGTCGAAGCCGTCGAAAAGTACAAAGTAGAAGCTGAAGCGAGGCAGGCTGCCGACGCTTCGAATGACGCCGGAGACGTCGACCACGAATACGACGGAGGGGAAAGCAGTGTATCCGAAGAAGATCATTATGAATTGAATACGGAACAGAATCTCCTTTCAAGCGTTGATAATGAAAGCTTTGCACCGTTTGCAAACAATGGCGTAGAATCAGAGGACGAGTCAGAAGATGTGTCGAGCGATGAATTCAGTGCTGAATCTGATTCTTGTAATCCGTTTAGTGGAAGCTCGTCAGAATGTGAAACAGCCGAAAGGCATTCGAGCGAGTCTGAAGTGGCTGTAGTGGAGGATGTTGCTAACTCGGAGAAGGAATCAGCTAATCCGTTTGCTCCCGATGATGAGGAAGATGAGGAAATAGATATCGCTATGAAAATTGATCAGATGACTGACGAATCTTCAAACGACAGTGGGGGTGAAGCAGACATTGAACCTTTAGATGCGTTTGCAGAAGTCGTAGATTCTTTAGATAGCCTGCATGACTGTATGGTACGGTTCAGCGAGTCTATACAACGAGAAGATGCTGCTTTGAGTTTTGTACTGACGAAGTTCAAGTCGGTGCTGAGTAACATTCATGCCATACATGAACGCGGAGATGAGAGTCTTTTCATATTTCAAGATGGTCCTGTTCTTGAAGCTGCCAAAGAAGGTCACGTTCTTGTTCTAAAAGACATCGACCAACCTTCTCCCGCAGTCATGGAAAGGTTAAATTCGTTGTTGGAGTGTCTTCTCGAGGCTCGAGAGCAGTTTTATGTACACGAAGATTTTGTAAACGCGGGAAGCGACAAGCAGTCGTCTGTAATTGCTATTAACGAACGTTTCAGACTTATCGCTACTGTCCATTTGAAGAACGCTGCCAGTGGGTTAAAGCTGAGTCCTGCAACTTGCTCCAGATTTACGGAAGTGTACACTCCGGAGTATGGTAAGAACGATCTCGAAGCTGTTAGTGTTGTAATTATGAAACACGAAGGACTCAGTGACGAGGAAGCTCGGATTGCGGCATCCGGTCTTACCGCCTTGAAAGTTGATCTTGAGAGAGATTTGAAAGAGACTTTAAATTCTCGCCACTACACCAAGTTTGCTAAATTTGCGGCTCATCATGCAGAAGCGTTTGGAAGTCGCTTAGCTGCAGCAATAGCAGTGCAAAGGTTGTTTCTTGATAGAATCTCTCAATTAACAAGACGAGAGACGTTGATTCGAAAGGCAATCGAGAAATTCAATTGTTCCGAATTGCCTCAACTACCAGTCGTAAATCCCAAGGAACAAACAGAAATTGAACATTTCTTGTCAGTTATACCTGGCAAGGACACCGGAACATGGACTCTTAAATTCAATCATTGTGATTTGAAGTGTCCTTTTGCAAGAAGAGAAGAGAGTAATTCTGAAGACAAGCCAAAGCTTTCGGTTGGAAATTTCAAGCTTCATGTTACGCAAACCGTTTTGGCAAATTTAGAAAGGCTTTTTTTTGCTCTAACTACAGGTCAGAAACTGCTTTTGGAAGGTCCACCAGGAATTGGAAAAACAAAAATTGTTATGGAAGCGGCTCATCTTCTTGGCTATCGGTGTGTAAGAATCAATGTCAGTCGTAGCACCTCTACATCAGACCTTCTTGGCTCATATATACCAGTTGTCCGACATGGACATCGAAAGTTTGAGTTTATCGAGGGTACTTTGCTCGTTGCTTTGCGTCAAAAGGAGTCTGTCTGGGTTCTTCTCGATGAGGTAAATCTGGCATCATCCGAATTGCTTGACGCCTTAGCTCCGCTTTTCTTTGGTGCCAAGTATCTTTCGGTAGCTGCTACTGGCGAAACTGTGGATATCGAAGGCGTGAGGTTGTTTGCCACAATGAACCCTGCTCATGTTGGAGGAGGCCGAGGAAAGCTGATTAGAAGCATTCTGTCTAACTTCATTCGCGTTTCACTAGATCGTTTGTCACCAGAAGAAGTACAATACCTTACAATTGCATTGCTAAGAGAGAATATTCTAAAGGGTCATATTTCAGGAGATATGCTGAGAAGTGTGTATGAGTTTCACAATGAAGTGGCTGAAAAGTTTGCGCCTGAAGTTGTTGGCACGAAGAAGGGAGTTCTATTTAACATTCGAGATGTAGAGAAGCTTAAGGCATTAATTAGTGGAACGGCCGAAACATACAAGTCTCACCTAATGCAGATGAACGCAAACATTACCGATTCGTTTGTTGCAAAATCGTCTCTTACAATATTGCTTAACATTGTTTACTGCTGCCGGCTGGAAACCGACGATCAGAAAAGACGTGTGAATGAGTCTCTTGATGGACACTTTCGTCTGGATAACAACGTGGAGAGGTTACCAGAAAACGTTGTTGACATTGATTTGAATCAACCTCATTTTGTTCGAATTGGTTATATGTATTTGGAAAAAGGCACAATGGTTGCTCAGCCAGATCATTGGCATCTTAGCGATGAAACAAGAATTAAGCTCCAGAAACTGTCAGCCGTAGTGCAGAGTAAGCTTCCTGTTTTACTTGAAGGCAAAAATTGCGCTGGGAAGAGCTCTATTGTTCATATTCTAGCTGCCCTTTGTAAGCGTAAACTGATCGTAATCAACATTCATCAAGATACAGAAGTGTCTGATTTGTTGGGATCATGGACGATGGTTAGCAAGGAGAAGTTGATTCAATCAACGAGAAAATCAGCAAGGGTTCTGTGCAGTGAGGTGCTCCGACAACTGCTAACAAAACTGTGTCCTCGGTTAGAAGCCAATTCTAGGTCAGACTTTCTTCACCGGCTTTCATGTTTGCTACAGCCAATGTTTACTGAGCCAATTGACTGTGAAGAAATGACGGACAGCATTAAAGAGATTACTGTGTTGTCAGAAAATAAACTGAAGCAAGTGTCAAACTTACTGGCTGAAGGCGACGCGAAAACTCTAACAAATTGTCTACGAACAGCCAAGCATTTTGTCGAGGCAACTGTCAAACGATTAATCGCTGTTAAACAGGGACCTGTGCTGGAGTTCGTCGAGGGACCATTAGTTGGGGCTCTGAGAAAAGGTAGTTGGCTGTTACTGGACAATGTTAATTGTGCACCCGGTAGCGTTATTGAACGTCTAAATTCTTTAACTGAGGCCGAACCTAGTTTATTGTTGTTAGAGAAAGAACCAGGACTAGTCTTTAAACGAGATGACGGAATTAGTGACCAATTTCGACTTTTTATGACGGCAAACTCGAGTCGTCGCCAATCAACTAAACTGAGCACGGCGTTTCGAAACCGTTGCGTAGTCATATCTTGCAATTCTTTAGACGATAATCTTTCGCAGAGCAATTGGTCGAGTCATGACTGTGCGGACATTTTGAGATCAAAGCTTGGAGGAGTGAGTGCTGGCAATGAAATAGTGGAAGTGGTAGCGAAGTTTCATGCTCACTGCAAGCATTCGTTGTCAGACAGAACTCTCAACACAGTATCGCAATGTCAATTTTCGTTTCAAAATATGATGCAGACTGTCAATGTCGTGAGGCACGGCCTGGTGTCAGCACACAACAGACATCCCATTTCGCCTGTAGACAAGTTACCGCAAGCACTTTTGTATGGCTACATTCAATGCATCACAATAGAAAAGCAACAGAAGTGTCTACTGGAAGAAGCTGCAAATATGTGCGAGTCTGTAGCAAACAGAAGAGGTGTTTTGGCAGTCCTTCCCGTAGTTGAACGAAGTGATTTGAATTGGCAGAGTGATTGTCAGAAAATTGCAGAGCAAGCGGCTTTTGTAGAACAAGTTACACTGCATTTGGTTTTGTCTACATTAGCTGAGGGAATGACGACAATAACTTCAGAAATCGGGATTGACAGATTACGGAAGGCTCTTAGGGTTCTGGTCGAGATGACGTCACCTTTAGTTAGCGACAACGTGGCTCTAATCGAGCAGCTAACTGAGTTGGATTTATCGCCTGACGGTTTGGTAGCAAGCTCACACGTTTTGCAACAACTGCTTGATTGTCTGAAGGCATCCAATATTGTGTCAAGACGCCAGGACTACTTACTGATTGATAACGTAGTAACAGATTTACTTGACGCATTACGGCAATTTACGAGCAACGCTACATTTTTGGATTTTAGTGATCGAGCTGGTTTCTTACGCGAAGTTGAGGCAGTTGTGGCAAAGGCTCGGCATTTGTTGGACTTGTCTGCAGACGTAATAGGTACAGTCGAATCTGGCGATATTTGTGTTTGTAGGGACGCTGTCGACAGGTTACTTGTAGCGGAAGTTTTTATGTCATGGCTAACAAATTTATCGTCTGTTAACATTGCTATGGTTATGGATAGCATTTGCGAAATGTTTAGTATTGAACAACCGGAAACGGCAGAATTCTCGTCGTTCCAAGTTGTGAAGGCATTTGGTTTACCAGTAGTTTCGAGCGGCCAGTCTAGAGTGGATGTGTTTCGTCGTTTAGGAGTATTGAGCGGTGCTTATGAGTCAAAAGCTGCTATCAATCAGTCGCTAACTATGCTAGAGTTTGCTGCTGTTCGATTTGCTTGTAACTTTGAATTGCCCCAAGAGTTTTATTTGATAACGACGGCAGCTGGTAGTGAGTTCGACATGTACAACATCTTTCATCTAAATGCCAAATATTTTATTGACGCCTGTGCTGCAAAATTACAAGAAATCCGCATGAAGATTCCAGAGCTACAGAGATTGTGTGCAGATGCCAAACAGCTAAGTGCACAGATTTTGTCGAACGAAGCTTTTGCTCGGCTAGAGGAAGCTGTAAGGCCACAGGAAGACACAAATGAAGCTGCTGTCTCTGTTACGCAGATGAGAAAGCAACTTGATGAGGCAAGAACTGCTCCGAGTAAGCTGAAAGAGACACTGGATAAATTAATGAAACGTCAAAAGGATATTTTTTCTTGTGTAACCGGGATCAAGGGCAATGGCTGGCTTGCTGCCTTGGAGCAATTTAAAGAAACGAGAGATTCTGTATTGTTTGACGAGTGTTTTCAACAGTTGTCTGTTCGTCTGTATGAGTTAGAGGCGGAATCAGCAGAGACTATAAGATCGTACATGAAGCTTGAACTGGAATCTCTAAATGTGAAGAGACTTCCGGAAGTTTATTGGTCTTTTCTCGTGGCTCTTTTCTTTACCGTGTTACCTTACCAAGTGCAAGTTAATTCTGTCGTAAGAATACATCGAGCAAATTGCATTAATCTTGTTACCAGATTGTTAGATTCTTTTAGTCGATTTGACTTTGTCGTCTTTCTGAATCCTCCGAGCATTCTCGTTGTGGACAAGAGAAAGTTAATCAACGGTGTATGGCAACATGTCAGTATTTACGATTACACAGTAGCGTATCCTGGTAGCGAAACGTTACGCACGGTGCCGCAGGGTAATTCTAATGTATTGGAACGGGCTTTGGCAAGAAGAGAGATTGTTGTTGACTCGAGTCTGGAGGTGACTTCGGTTCTGCCACAATTTAAGGAATATACGGAAACGTCGTCATGTGAGTTGCTGTGTTTTGCACTAATATTAGAAAGAACTATCCCAAGAAAAGTTGCAGGAGATCTTCCACGTTCGCTTTCCATTGAAGAAGATTATTTGATGTTTGAAAAGCGAGTCAAAGAAGATAAAGTCTTAATTAATAGCACTCACACAGTCAATGGCCGATCTGCGAGCGTCAGCTTAGATGTTATTGACGTTATTGGTGATTTGCAGTCGGTACTGCGTGAACTGGAATGTGATCACGATCATCTGAACAACCTTGACCATGACGTTGCATTTGCATTTGAGAAAGCTGAGATGGATCAATCTCGTTTGGAACGTATGAGGGAAGATTTTAAGTTAACTTTGGAACACTGCATTCCAAAATCGCTCTCCCAACGAGCAATGTTGTTATGCTCCTTGGCTGAACAGTCAACGTCACTTCCTGTCCTTGAGCTAATTCATCACAAAGTTAAATCCAGGGAATTGGATCAATTTCTGTTTCTTCGCCGAGTTGTCTCTGCGTTCAGCACCGCTTCCGCTATGATTTGCCGTCGTCTTCTGAACAGTCAATTGCCAAACTCTGTAGAGCAAGCGGCGAATATAATGAAAGAGTTTCATGTTTGCTTGAAAAATTTTGCTAATTGCCTGTCTGGACACCAATTGGCAGCCAACGTTGATAAAGACGTGCTCAAATCTGTGCTTTATGACCAAGAAGAGACTTTGAATAAACTTTTTCACTCAATAGATGCATTTGGAGATAACGAGGAAGGAGAAACCTCTAAGATTACTTTATTTAACGAGAATGAACTAGATAGTCTATGGGTGGTTTCTCCTGAGCCCCTACGCCGGTGGCAATCAGGTGAACCTTTAGAAAGAAAAGACAAGTCTGAAGCGGAAAAGAGTATCCTTTTGACACAGAGCAAAGATTTGACCACTGTTAGAAGAATACTAGCTACTTTGAGAGACAAAGCTCAAAAATCTTGTTTTCGTTTCATAAGCAGCCAAATTGCCATTAAACTTCATGATCTTGACAAGGCTTTAAACGGCATCGTGTCCGAAACAGAACTTAGACACTGGAAGCAACTTCCACAAATATTTGAAGGCAAAATTCTAGCTGAAGAAGATAAAGCTAAGAGGGAAGAGGAGGCACGTAGAGAAATCTCTAATTTAGGAACAACAGATTGCAAAGAATTACCGAAAATATCCTCTCAAATGATACGGATGAAAGATCGGGTTTCAGCTCCAGATGTTTGTATTACCACAGAACTTCTAAGTCGAGTGAAACAGCTTCAAGACATGGCTAATGATGGGTCGTCAGTAAAAGATCTTAGTGTTGCCGTTAGGAAGCAGATGGACGAGCATTTGCAACAAAAATGTCTAAGTAGAGCAGCGTCGGAAGTTGAATCACTAAGCGAAGAGTTAATTGCTCAAGAAGCGACAAAGGTTCTAAAACGTGTGCAAAATAGTCTTCTGTTTTATGGCGACACTAGCTTTCTTTCTGATATTGAAAGTTTGGTTGGCAGTTGTGAAACTTCTTCGTTTTCTGGGTTTACAAAACACGAACTTCAACCTCTGTTGTGCGCGATAGCAAGAATGTTGATTAACTGTCGACGTCAAATTTTGGAGAGCGATTATTTAGAAAGTAGCAGTGTTGGCATTAAGTTGAGTAACCTCCTCTTTTCTCATCAGAAAATGTTTAGTGTGGGCAAATTTCATTCTAACTTTAGGGACTTGTATGATCTTCAGCATTTGTTAAGAAAGATAGTCAGTGACGCAATAAATCCGAACGACTGTAGTCTCGCTCCTAGTCATCTTGTTCTGTCTGACTTTATTGCGGTTGTTTTCCCAGACTGGGAAGAGGGCTATGTATACTGCAACAATGAGTATGATGACGTGCAGTTGGAAGAGAGCAAACACGTCGATATTCCTGTCTGGAAAGAGGAGTGTCAGACAGACATGTATCATACAACCGTGAATGGAGAACGTGTCAATGTTTTAGGAATTTCTGATGACTTGAACTTAGTCGCCATTAGTGACGTTATTTGGACTCGAATGAAAGAGTATCGTCGAACTCAAGCACAACTCTTAACCGACGCAAAAGACTATAATGTTCTTTCTGTTTACTGTCAGCCGCAAGAGGTCACTGAATATCAGCTGCTGTTGATTCTCAACGGTTTCGACTTTGTTCAGGGCACTTGGAACTTGCTCTACAGTGGTTTAGCACGTGTCAGAAATCGTCCTGACTTAGAGAAATTAATAATACAAGAATTTGGCGCGGTTCAGTTTGCAAAGGAAGAAGATAAGTGTCAGAGCAAACTCAAAGAAATAGATGACAGATACTGTCGTCTTCAGACGAACTATGAGGGGTACAGTAGAGGAAAATCAGAAGAACTGTGTTGCCTTGAACAACAGCTCCACGATTTTCGATTGAAGGCAACCAGTGGAGAAAGAATTTCTAGCGGTAATAATACGGGTATTGAAGACAACATAAGATTATTGAAGCAAAATATCGATCTTAAAAAGTTGGAAATAACGCACGCAAATCAGAAGTTAGCGATCGAGCTGCAACACTTAGGAGAGCAAAGAGGCCAAGTGGAGACGGATCTTAGTCGTGTACGCTCTCAACGAAACTTTCATCGTAAAGAAGACGCTGAAATTAAAGTAGGCACTCTTTTATCTGCAGGCCATATAGTATTTGGCACTTGTTTGCAAGACATTTTGGATGTTGTAAGAAAGGCTTTGGGATTTCATTGTTTAGACGCTGAGCCATTTCATGACAAACTGTCGTGCGCAGCGTTTCTTGGACGTTTAAAAGTACGTTCTAAAACAATGAGTAATGAAGAAAGGGACGACCTGGTCGCTAACATAACTGCTACAGTAGACAAGCTGAAATCCTTGGACAAGAAACGCAGTAAGGAGATAACCGAGTGTATTCGTGTCGCAAATGAACTATTTGGACAAACTGTAATATTTAATCTTCTCAATAACTTCAAAGTTCTGCGAAACTCGTTGTTTAGAGCCATTTGTAATACCCTGCAAACTATTTGTCGTGAAATGAAGCATTTGTCAGAGAAAACTGATGTTCGAATTCGTCTTGTAGCTGAAGTAGCAAGCTTTGGAAGAACGATGTCCAAACATTTATCAGAGCTTCTTAACCACATTTCTTTATCTGCTATTCCGATAAAAGATCTTCCTCAAACAGTTGAAGGAGTAGCTGGTGCTGTTAGACAGCTTAATATGACACTTGGAGAAGATAGACTGTATGCTTTACCTACCGCTACTTGCATTCTGTTAACGTACGCTCGCATTTTTTCTGGAAACTTGCTGGCAGCTCTCGTATGCACTATTAAGAACCGTAATTTGGAAGTGTTTGACACACTAAAGAAATCAGATGTCGAGCTGTCATTTGATACATCTGAATTTTCTGCAATATCAGCTCCGGTTGATGAGTCCCAACTGCAACATATTTTTCGGTCATCAAGAGCTATGTGGCCTTCCTTACTGGACGCTTTGACTCAAATTTATTCTCATACGTTTATCGGATGTTCTATGTGCGCCTCGGCTCTTAGTCATCATCTTCGCCTTTCAGTCGACACTCACAGAGAAGACGTGGATGACTTTACTAGGGTTGCTATACAACTCAGTCATGCCGCTCAGATGATGTCATCGCATTTGGTAAGTCTCACAAACGCTTTGCTTGAACACCAAAGTCTTTCTCAGGAGGAAGCGGAAGTACTGAATGACACAATGGATGAGCTGAAACGTGTTTTGCGTGTTGAAGTTCTTAGTAATGTCTTTATTCCAACTGAAACATTTCGCGTTTTTCGAAATGAATTGGCTGGCACAGGCAATATTCGTTTCGATGCTCTGAAAGAGAGTCTAATAACGCTACTGACATTGTTGTCTCGCAACAGGTCAAGTCAGTTTGAGCGTGTTGAGAATGCAATGCGACATGTCGCAGAAACATTTTGTTCACAAATGGTAGAGTTTGTCTTTCTTGTACAGAGAAAAGAATTTATGTTGAAACGGACAGAAATGGTTGCAGACCGTGATTTGAAAAAAGAGGAACCGCTATTGATGGATTCTATTGTTTTGGAAAGACGTGATGATGATGATGATGATGATGAATTCAGGTATCTACGTCATGTTTATTGTCAAGTGGTATTAAGTGGAGTTGTGAGCGTATCAAGAGCATTTGCTTGTGAATCACCGCTTCGTCGCCTAGAGCGTGGCTTATTGTTATCTACTACTCTGGATCTTGTAGAAGCTATGTCTCAACATGCGTTAGGCTTTTTGCTGAAGCAACGGGTGAAAGACTGTACGGTATTAACAAACAAAGACGATTACGAACGTGACGTATTGTTTTACTTGTCAGGGAACTTTCGTAGGTATCTTGACTCGAGCAAATCTTGGTTAAGAAATTCGCAGCTGTCAATAATGCTTAAGGAATTTCAATCTGTCACTCATATTGACAGTCTTCTGGAAACACTTCAACGCATCAGCTATGAATGGAGACAAGAAAGCGACAAGTTGCTATCTCGCTTGGCAAAGGAAAACGAAAGCTTAGTGGCACGGGTATACAAGAAATTGAGAAATGCGTTTTCTTATTTTACCGGGAGGGGCACTCAGAAGTTGAGCTCGGAGGAAAAGCATCAACTGGCATCACAAGTCAACGGATTATTGCTGAAGATTGCCCAGTTATCTGCTACGCATTTATCTACGTCACTTACAAATAGATCAGATGGAGCAGGACGTCAAGTTGTAAATAGAATGCTGATGCTTCTCAGAATAAAACAAACTTTCAGTTTGTCAGTGCCATCAGAAAAATTCATTAACGGTAATTTTTTGGAACTAGGCTTGTCTTTGAACGTTGTTAGAACGCAGTCACATGAAAACGGGACAAACCCTGTACAAGTTGTTATTCGATACGGACCTAAACATGGGCGTCACACGACACAACAACTTTCAACCACTTGGACGCAGTTGGAGAGCGAACAGACATCTTTTAAAGTTTGTTTCGGGCCTGAGCCAGATGACTCAGAATGGATTTCGTTTCTTGTAAATGTCCAACTATTTGAATATGGCGCTTTTGGTAAGCGGAAGGAGTTGGCACATGTCACCTTGTCAAGTGACGAGATTTCGTACGCTTCAACAGGCAAAACGATTCGAAAGACGTTGCCTAAGTCGGCGTTTTGGTTTGATGACCCATACCTTCTTGTGACTGTAGTCCCAGAAATAGTGGGTTTGCATATCTCTGGCATGAAAGGTAAGGAAAAGCATGGCGTCTTCTCTAAAAGCAATGAGTCCGGAGAAAGCAAGAAGAAAGAAAAGACTGAGACTGCGGACAAAGATACGCAAGAAGAAAAGGAAGTCTCTGAAGATGGCATCGAATCTGCCGCTTCTGTGACTGAGACTGAGAACAAAGATACGCAAGAAGAAAAGGAAGTCTCTGAAGATGGCGTGGAATCTACCACTTCTGTTAAGAATCTGTTTGATCACTACCTGTCTGAATGTGACAGTTTGAATGAAAAGTTTAAAGATTACGGATGTTCGTCTGATTCTTTGGAGCATAGTAAAATTGTAGCAGACCTAGACAAGACGAAAGGTCGCAGAAATGCCGAACTCGATGAAGTGAAGAGATTTGCTTGTGTGGTAATACAGCAACTACGTGAACATGCCGAGGCTTTAAGTCATGTTCAAGGGAAACTCCAAGAGTTTATCAGAGATCTTATTCTGAGCATAGATGATCCCCGAGTCCCACATTGCTATAAAGGTTTCGGTACAGTTGCAAAACGAGTGAGAGAAGATGAATGGCAGACTGCAATTGATTCCTTTAACAAACAGCGACTAGTGGAAGCTGAGAAATTTACACTTGAGGATAAACGTGAACGTTATCACAAACTTCTTGGGTTTTTGGACGATTTTAAATTTAGGGCTACAAGCATAGACAATGCCTTGGGTAACGTGATGGAGGCTTTGGCCAGCTATAGATCAAAGGGATTCTTGACTGATTATACTAACTTGCAAGACGTTGTAAGAACTTCCTCACTGCGATACATTTACACTGCAAAGATGATGAAACTTCTTGACAAATGCTATTCCAAAGCAACCGGATTAGGCACTAATGCTAAGACTTCGTTACATAAATTGATGTCAGTTGCAGAGACCCTTCTATTAATAGAAGGAGACGGACTGTTTTCTTTGGATGCTGTGTGTGTGGTTGAGAAAGACTTTCAGGAGCATGAAAGGAATGTATCTGCTACTAGCCGTAGTTCAGACTTAAAGTTACTAAAAAAAGAGTTGTTGTCCAAGAAATCTACATACAGTAGTATTTTAAAGACTAGGCGCTCTAAAATACTACCCGTTTGCACTGCCACTTGTGCAGTGAGAGGAGGATTAACCAGCACGAGACCGCCGCCTCTTCTTGTTGAAATCACACTTTCTGGAAGCAATTTGTCTCCTAATGTTTCATCAGACCGTGTCGATATTTCGCTAGGATCTGTACTTCAACAAGTCAAAAGAATATGGAAGAGTTGTTGTACTATTCTAAATCAAACTTCTGGTCCAGTCCAGATGACTGTTCAACGACCAAATGATTTTATCGGTTTCGTGTTTAAAGAGAATACATTTTCTGTGGCAGCTGGAGCAACATACCTTATGCAAGTTCAAGCAAGTTCAGACGTTTTCATGAATGAAGGAGATCATCACGAAAACCGAAAGCTTTTGCTAGATTCAGGAACTGAAATTGACTTGATACTTAGTTGCACAGTTGAGAAACTTAGCCTTGACGTCGACCTTCCTGTAAGAGAAGGAAGCGATTTGTATGAACTGGATATGGGAGTGGTCGCAGTAGATAAGGACAGTGAACGTAAATCTATCCAGAAACAGTTTAAAGTTACGAATGTTCTTGGATCCACTCTTTTGATTAAATGGCGGATAGATAGTAGTAGTAATGACTTTGATATTGATCCTGAAGAAATAACACTGAAGTCTGGCAAACAACACATGGTTACGGTGAAGTGGACACCTGGCACTCGTCACGAGCAGGATGTAGCAATTATTGAGATGTATTTTGGTAAAGGAATTTGCAGAAGAATTCACTGTTTCGGAAGATTATCTGTTCTTGGTCTTCAAGTTGAGCGAGCGAGTGGAGAGGAACTTCGTTCAAATAGCGACATTTCGTTACCACCCGTGGTTCCTAATAAAACTATTCGCTTTCAGCTGATGGTGGTGAACAAAAGTGTCTTGAACTGCTGTGTGTCTTCTCGTGTTACTTTACCGCCGATTTGCAACTACACACTAACACCCGAACCTTCAAAGCAAAGTTTGTTGGGAGGTGGCTGCTATTATCTGACTCTTTTAGGACAGAGTCGGAAGGAAGGTCGAATGACAGGTAAACTGATACTGACATACACTTACAATGTATCGAACAGCGACCGCTCAGGGTCTGTGACTTTCTCAATAGATGGCTATTGTGGTTGGCCAAATTTGAAACCAATTTTTAGGCAGACCAATTCGATATCTTTTATTCAAGCAGGAAAGCTAACTATCGAAAATAGTGGCAAATGCGAGCTGATTATCTCGAATGTCTTAGCTCCTGGTTCTGTGCGGCTGGAACAATTGTCACTGCCGCAAACAATACCAGCGGGAGATCTAAGTACTATTTCCGTTAAAGTCGACGCCACGAAGTCATTCAGTTGCAAGAAAGCACTTCACTTTTTGACAAACTGTGAGGACCAATGGAAAGA
>CAXXBX010000271.1:0-3224 GCA_964274945.1 Dehalococcoidia bacterium
CAAAGACAAGTTAAACTCTTAATTTTAACTTTTTTTGTGGACAACCAGCATGGCAATAATGCATACAGCTATTGTAAGTACTTTCAGTGTTCAATACAGGTAATTATTCCAGTTGGCTTCAAGGCCTTTTCATGATATCTGTGTGGTTAGACAGGGTAGTGATAGCGGAGAGATCTGGTTAGCACAGAGAGGCTTCACTGTTGTAGCTCTGAGGTCATGCAGTCCTGATGTCATGTTCATCTGCTACTCTTTGATCCATAGCTTCTTGCGGACCAGCTTGAGCAAGAAGTCTTATTAGTTGCTTGAAATCTTGATAATAACCGTTTTGTTTAACGATTTGAAGTGATTCATGTTAATTTTGTTAACATTAATGGAACGTAAACATTGCATGATGGGTCTACAGTACCTAACTTAGAATAAGTAGATCAGAGTTCTTATTTTGCTTGCTTTATAATACTTGGGTAGCATTTGTAGTTGTCAAACCCGATATTAGCTGTATTTGCTAAGTTTGTGTATAGAAACCATATACTTGACTTTGTCATGCTAACTGCCACGAGACAGTATATCAAAATAAAGGTGGTACAGACAACTGCTCCAGACTTCTAGTTTTGTTTGCAACGTGGTCAGAAATGCTTTGCTTCTTAATGATTACTGATAAATAGACTAATTCAACAGCCAGTCACCATTGTGTTGTACAGTCCAGTGTGTTCTTGATTTCACAGATATTCAAATTTTTTTCCAAATTGTTGTTGCCGAATATAAAGCATGATTTTTATGAATGGTCACTAAACATTCACATTCAAAATATCTCAATATGCATAAACTAGGCTTGTGAGGGTTCCAACTTAAGCCAACAAGCACTCACTTTTTAAACGTCCCAAGCATACAACAACTACCATACTTGGATCTACCACGGTTATTGTATAAGCCTCTTCAATAAAACTTTAGTTAAGAATAGTTGTTTCATCTTTTATACAGAAACCAAATTGCACTGCTGCAAACCACAATCCCCTAGAGAGCTCTAGCTGTAAGCCATTTATTAGCAACAGATTGGTTGCAGGGAATCGCTTGAACAAGTCTCAAGAGATTATACAGAGAAGAGAGAAGCATTCAATAAAAAGATTGAGGTTGAATTTGTGTGCTGTAAGCTGTCATACATTCACCATGCATGTACCAAGCTGTTCGTACTGTTACACATTGACAAATTGTTGACAAAGCAACAATTGGTTAGTTTCCAACCTTGAACTTAGGGTGCATCATTGCCAACAACATTTGTTGAATCTATTCATGAATTGGAGGACAGACCAAACGCTGTGCCACGTGTTTATATGCAAACAGGCATATGTTGATAGATTCTGAAAAATCTTTGCATATTAATAATATGATGGTTGGACAGCTTTAGACTTAGTTCTGTTCTTAGTCTGAAATGTGTGAACAGCAATAGTTTTCAGTAAAATTTGAACAGTTGGCCTATTTCATTACATTTTGCAATTTTTTGCTCAGGTATGAAAGTCAGCATTTTACTTTAACTTGTGCATGCTTTTCAGCAACTAGAGTAGTCTTTAGATAGAAGACTAGGGGCGCATTTCTTTAGTCTCCACCTGCTATAATCTAGTTCAGGTTATGGATCATTTCTTTATGTCTTCAATGGTTAGGCTGGATTAGCTAGTGGAGGTTGGTTGAGCTCCACGATTCTGGTTATAGACATAAAGAAATGCTACCTTACCGGGTAGAGGTCTACAACCTCAACCAGATTAGCGGGTGGAGACTAAAGAAATGCGCCCTAAATAAATGACATGTCTATAATTGCAGCAACAGGTGTTGGAATTTGTGGTTGTTCCTACTATAATTAATGCTTTACTGTACTAAAATTGTTAACGTTGGTACGTCCTAGACAACAGTGTACAGTTGTTGAAGCTTTTCATGCTTTTGCATCTTACCTCTGCATTCTGTAGGTAATTAGACATGCAGAAAGTCAAGTGCAGACTTTGTGTTCCACTGCTGTGCAGAAACTTTTCAATGTCGAAACAGTGCAGTACAAGACAGATTCTTGTCATAAACATGTACCTTTGTGTGGGTACTAAAGTAGGAAGACAGGCACTTGGATAATTGCTTGACAAATCATGGCATGATAAATCATGATGTTCGTGTCTGCAAGCTTGTTTATTTGTCGGTGGTGGTTCATTTTTTGCTTTGCTAATCAATGAGTTTGCTATGGATCTTGCTACTCAAATCAGCTGTTGACAAACCTACATATCTTGCTACCTAATAATGAGTTATGGCTAAAATGAATTTAGATACTGGGATGGAAGGCATTAATTAACTGCTACTGCAGCTGTCATTCTTTTACCTGTTTGTTGTTTTTGCATACGTTAACTGTACAACGTATGTATTTACTCTGTCAACCATTGGGAAGACAGTTTTCTAACATTTAATATTAATGTAGGTCTGATTACTACCCTAACACTTGTTTACTTAAGTCTAGTGTACTCCAATCTATTATGACGACTGAATATAAATACTTTTCCTTTATTTGCAAGTGTCTGTAGCAAACTGCATCTCACATTATTGCTTCCAAAACTGGACATTGACAGTTAGAACTTTCTCAACCATCTACCAACCTTCCCAATTAATTGCTGTTTTCAACCACTAGACACTAGAGTATTTATGAGTACGTGATAACAATATACTTGTTTGTTGTATAGATGCTGCTATAATTTTCCTTCATGCTCCATCTGGTACTGTGTATATTCCTCCTCCAAGTGGCTTTCCTGCAAAGACAGTGACATGTGTCACCAATGAGAAAGCTAGCATCAGATGGGTGTTTGCTGATGGTGTTGTATTGGATCCTGCTTTATATGGCATTAGGACATTGAATGACACTGCCAGTGCTATAGATATCAGTCAACAACTGGCTGTCAAAGTACCAGGCAGTTTAACATTTCTTCAAATACACTGCCAAGCAGGAAACATAAACAGCACTAAATTTCGCTTTCAATAGGAGGTAAGTAGAAAGCTTTGTTAGTCGTTTCACTGATTGTTTATTTGACAACATCAAAATAACTTGTATTTAAAGATGCATGCCACTACAGGAAATAGTCTGAATATCTGTAGGTTTCATCCACACACTGTCATTTGAACAGGTCTCCTTCAATATAGCAACTGCAGAGTTCACTGCTTTATAATATCTTTTAATCTTTTTTACAACACTGTTATCATACAAT
>CAXXBX010000272.1:0-12173 GCA_964274945.1 Dehalococcoidia bacterium
GCCCCTCCCCCTTTTTGACTTCCATTGGCAAAAAGGGGGAGGGGCTGGCTGCGTGGAGACTACTCGAATCCCTTCCTCTAGCATAAGTTACCTAGATGACTAGAGAGTGCAAGGCCAGAAAGTTTTAGGATAAAATGCATGCCACAAAGAACCTAACTGTCACTGTCAATATGGTTCTATGGTTCTATGAGGCGTGAAAGGCAGGTGATCATGACAAATCAAGATAACTTGAAGACAGCTTCCACAACAACATGCGGTTGAAGTTAGAGCTTCAGGACATAAACAATAATGGCTTTCAAGCTACTGAAGTTGGAAGGCCCTACACATACACTAGAATACAGAGCACAAGTACATCATTTTTGGATAACACAACAATTTATATCATAAGCCCCTCCACATTGCTCTGATCCAATCTACACTCGCAATCAAAATACAATACATTTAATCTCCACACAAATACAACGTCTTACATCAAGGACCGCTACAAGGCTGACAGGTCAGTGAGTCTTTCAGCCATTTCAAATTTCAAATTTTAAATTAAATTTAAATTTAGAATTTTCAGTATTTAAAATTCTTTATTTTAGTTTTACGTTTCTATTTTAATAAAATTTACATTTCATTAATCTTAATTTTTTTTGAAAAATCTAGGGTTTAATAAACGTTAGAGGGCTAGGCAAATCCTAACATGTAAATTTGTTAGGCTATTTCTGAATTCTAAATGTCCGAGTTATGCTAGCCATGCAACTGAATAGTCATGACTATGCAACCCGGATGTAACAGGTAGCTTGCGACAACGAGGACAGTAGTGTACATGAGTACGGACGACCGTCATGGCTGTCTGCAATCTCGTCTACGCAGCAGCTCTACTGTCGTTGGCCAAGGGAACGGGCGCTAACAAAAACAGTAGGTCTACAAGCCAGCCAGTGTTTCAAGAATCAACTCTAGACACAGACTTTACAGTTTGTCTCACCGTAAGTCTCCGTGTGTAGTGTCCTGCTCCACATCTGCAATCTGTGAGAACGGTGGTACCTGCGACAGTCAGCTTGTGTGCCTCTGTAAGGCCGGATACCGTGGTGACCGTTGCCAAATAGGTGAGCGCTAGCTGTCTTCCGCATACACATCCTACACATCCTACCCGCTCCACTGACGACTCCAACTGCTTTCAGGCCCAGACTGCGGCGACGGTTGGACTCTGAACGGCTCTCGCTGCTACCGGTACTTTGCCGAGAAAACGTCGTGGAACGACGCGAAAAGAACGTGCGAATTGAGCAACAGTCGTCTTGTGTCCGTCGAAAATCGAACGGACGTCGAGTTTGTGACCGTCTTGGTAGCCGCTGCTGCAGCAAATGCGACTACCGGTCCGAGTGTGTGGATTATTGGATCCAGATGGTCATCATGCCGAATGAACACGTCAGTCGGTGCGAACACAGAAAACGCGACGGGGAGCAACGAGACATTTGCCGGCTCCTGCAATGACACAACTGATGGAACGGCCGGTGGTTGCTCTTCTTGCAACCGTTCCATTTCAACGGCTGCGTGCACGAACGCTACGTCGTCGACAAACGTTTCTATCGATTCCTACTGCACTGCTATGTCTCGAGGAAACTGTCTCGCTGGCAGTTGTGAAGCAGTGCGCTCGTTCGTGTGTTCTCGAGGTGCAGACCGACGCGTGTGCAAACGTATTTCACAGAGTGGAATATAAGGCCACTCCAAGAAATTTTTTGGGTTTCTGGTTGTCGCCCGCATGATTTTTTGGCTCGGATCAAGAAAAATTATTACCACGCATGCGCAGTACAATCACTGGATACTATGATATCCTGTGTTTAGAATGCTGCAAGTCCAAAGAAGCTGTGATTGTACTGCACATAGAAATCTAAAATGTCAGGTCAACCTCTTGCTAGAGCGTGATGTCCAATCAAAGTTTTGCCTTGACTTAAATTCCACTCTGAAATTTTAGGTCTATGGTGTAGTCACTGTCCATGTTTCAGGCCTGGGGTGTGATGCTCTCTCTCCTCCATTCCATGGGTCAATTAGTGGTCGTGGTGTTGGGTATGGTTCAGTAGTCACGTTCAGTTGCAACAACTCGGGTGGTTGGACACTGCAGGGATCGTCGTTTCGTGAGTGCAAGTTCGATGGAAGCTGGAGTGGAACAGGGACGACGTGTGCAAGTAATTTCTACCCATCAACTGATTGCATATATAACATGTCGAACATGCATTTGTATAGTAGAGATGCCTACGAAGGAACCAAACACAGCACCAGAGGTCACGTGCTGTATTAATTCATTAAATTATTAATAAGTAATTGAGATAGTAGATAATCTGTTTTTAGAATGCTACACAGAAATTGTCGTTGACCACTAAAACGACCATCAGCCTCTCGATTTCATTAGCTGGGCATGTGTTGACCGTTCTGGCCTACCTAACCTTCACGTATGCTTGTCCCAACCGTCGACTCGTCGTACACATAACTGTATTTGTTGTTGTGTAGTAACTGGTTGTGGACGATTCACAGCAAATCGGTTTTCATTTCGTCTCTGTTTATTGGAGCAACACTCGTGCTGTTCATTGCTAATGGTTCTAACAGAGGCACCAATTCACACTGCCTGGCAACATCGGTTCTTCTTCATTTCTTCTGGTTGTTTACTTCGGTGTGGACCGTAGTCAATGCTATTGCCATCGTATTAACAATGAAAGGCAAAGGCGACAGGGATGTGCCAAAGTTTGCATTCAGAGCCTTTCTAGTCGTCTTCTGTAAGTTGTAACTCTGTTGTCTGTGCCGCTTCTCGTCTTCTGACTCGTCGTATGTATGTAGGCGTTTCTGATTGTATTGTGTTGCTAACCATGGGACTTGACGTTACTGACACATACGACAGAAGCAAACAAGATGACTTGTGAGTGATACGAATGTTTCGATCACTCTTTCTAATTTATTTCTCTTTGCTGTAATAGCTGTGGTCCAGCCGGATTGGGCCTCGAATATGGGGTTTTAACTCCAGTTTTGTTTTTCCTGGTGATCGGCTGTGTCGTATTCGTTGCTGGATGCGTGTATCTCGTCATGAAAATGGCCTTGTTGTCTTCCAGTCAAAAACTGTCCTACTGGTTGTATGTCATCGGTGGTGCTCTACAGACAGTCCTGCTCCTTATGAGCTGGGTATCTATGGCTGTCTTTGCCAGTGCACGAGAAGACTACGCGTACGAGACAAGAAACTCTGCACAAGAGCTACTGCAAGTAACTGCTCCGCTTCTAGGAATCCTAACATTTGTCTTCAATTGTCTCCTCCACTCTGAAGTAATCGGAACATTGAAAAAGCGCTTGCGTTCGCAAAATAACAGAAAGAGTTCCAGCCCAAGACCAGAAGCTGACGATGGAAAAAAGTCCTTAATTGCGGTAAACAAGCATGCATTAGAAACAGATAACAAGACGGAGTCATCAGCAAAGGTTACTTCTCCTCGTGCAACAGCAGCTAGAGGTGACTCAGTACAGATGAAGGAACTAGTTGGTCCTGTATATCTGGTAGCTGAAGTCTAGATTTGAAAAGATGTCGATATACAAGTAGATAGCAGATTTTGATTGTGTATAGCCTCTGCAAACTCCCTTCATAGTGGATAGAGTAGTCGATTATGTATTGCAGTACTGCAATATTGTATGACATGAGCAGAACGATCACGTCACAAGTTTTGTGTCTGTATTGTCACATACTGCAGCACTACATGTGTGCTTGACTTTGATTTACACATACAAGCGACAGTACTGACTAACGAAAACCTTCCGGATTTCTAATTTTGTAAAATTCTATGAATCTGTTAACACGATAGCTACAGCTGATCGATGTTTTGCTGAAAGGTTAGTTTTATGTTTGCTCATCAGCGTATGTCGCATAGACGTACAACATGACATCAACCGTCTTTCTAACACCATCTTACCTATGCCAATATAGTAACAGTTCAGATGTATCACAGTCTGAACGAACATTTACAAATTATTGAATTCTGTATGGTCATCTATTTCTGTAGAGTCTACTTACACCTGCACATTGAACAACAATTATTGATGTGCGAATAAAAAATTTGGGTGTATACTTGATCTCTGTCTGACTTAATTAATTAAAACTAAAGTTTTACACGAGTTTTAGTGTATGGTTTACTGTAATAATGAAAAGGAGCACTAGCAGTGCTGAACCCTAGGGGACGAGAAATTGACCTCTTTCCAGTTCCGGGTACTTTAGTTGTACACTAGAATGCTTCCAAACGCACTGCCAAGCAGGAAACTTACATAGGCGTGTGTTCCTAGAACACCCAATGATTGATTTTAGCCTCAACAAGGAGGCACAGGTGTATGTACTGTTGCTCACATGTATGTACTGGCAAGTACCTACTGTACTTGCAAGCATGCACAAATTAATTAACAGCACGTGCACCTTACTACAACTTGTTTGTACAGATGGCTGAGAAAGGACAGGCAGTCTTATCATCAAACCGTAAATCACTTGAGCGCTTTGTCTCAGGCTACTCTCCGTTCGCTATGACCTTGAAGGTGTACACTCGAAAGTTAACAAAATTGGAACACATCCTGAGTGACTCCGCCTATAGGCTGGCAGACAAGCTCCAACAACCACGTGTCGAGATTACACAAGCGCTACACTGTACCAGTGAACCGCACGCTATACATTAATTAACGTTTTTTACACGGTCGTTTCTGTGGAGTCGGTCGCTACTTCCGGTGAGACGACTACTCTAGCCCTCGCTACGCCTAGGGTTACTTAATAAAATGTGAATGTAAACAGCTACTACTAGACTAAGAGAGAGCTGCACTACCAACTGACCTAAATTTTTTTAGCTACTAGAGTTGGACCTACACGTGCTCAAATTAGCTAGGTCACATGCTTAGACAGAGCATCACACAATGTCATGTAAAGGCTCACCCTACATATTCAGAATATATCACATTTATTCTAAAAAGAAATAGGTGACTGTCAATCACGTTCCTCAGAGCTTAGAATTACCAACGTTTCAAGCTTGCCGAAAATCGGGTTCTTCTCGCCTTGCCTTGGCGGAGCCGTCACGTCACCAAGTTTGGCAGCCTATTAGCAATCGTTCTTAGACTCATCTGTAGTCGGACACGAAACGATTTTTTAAGGTAGGACCTATCATGAAACGTGGTCGTGGGGAGGAGAAATTTGAGATTTGTGTGTACACACACACACACACACACACACACACACACACACACACACACACACACACACACGCACGCACGCACGCACGCACGCGCACGCACGCACACACACACACACACACACACACACACACAAACCAGAAGCTTGATGGAGACCCATATATGACCACGCCCATTTCTGTTTTACGACCCAGATTAGAAGCCTCGTTACGTTCGGCAATAATTAACTGTACATGTATATGTATATTTATATTTACAAACTAACAACGTATCATTTCGGTACTATATAATTATTTACATAAAATCACTCTATTAAGCTATAAAAAAATAGATGAGCAATCACGCCCATACCTTCTGGGGTACTGTACAGTACTGAACTCCCACCCCGTAGCTACACCACTGCGCCTGCTCGTTCATTCAATGTGACTGTCAGCATTTGGCGACAAAAAGTTTACAGTTAAATACACAGTACGCTGCTAGTTAGCAAGAAGTGCTTACATTTCTGTCACATACAAACGTACACAAACAAACTGAACTTCACCACAAGCAAACACATGCACAGAAATAAATAAAGCAGTGAATTAAGTTACAGCCCAAACAGCGAACGCAAGTCATGCAACAAACACCAGCTAGCTGTCATAGAAGATGTCAGCAAAAGAAGCCAACACAACTTAGTACTCGTCTCCTTCTTCTCCACCCTCTTCATCAACAGAATCAGTGCCGACTTCTTCATAATCTTTCTCTAAAGCTGCAAGATCTTCACGAGCTTCAGAGAATTCTCCTTCTTCCATTCCTTCTCCCACATACCAGTGAACGAAGGCACGTTTGGCGTACATCAGATCAAATTTGTGATCCAGACGAGCCCAAGCTTCCGCAATGGCAGTCGTGTTGGATAACATGCAAACGGCACGCTGCACTTTGGCTAGATCACCACCCGGAACGACAGTAGGAGGCTGGTAGTTGATGCCGACTTTGAATCCGGTCGGACACCAGTCCACAAACTGGATGGTGCGCTTTGTCTTGATCGTAGCGATGGCTGCATTCACGTCTTTTGGTACCACGTCTCCACGATACAGCAGACAGCAAGCCATGTACTTGCCATGACGAGGATCACATTTGACCATCTGATTGGCAGGCTCAAAGCAAGAGTTGGTAATCTCTGAAACAGTCAGTTGCTCGTGATATGCTTTCTCGGCTGAAATGACTGGAGCATAGGTGACCAAAGGAAAATGAATACGAGGATAGGGAACCAAGTTGGTTTGGAACTCGGTCAGATCCACGTTTAGTGCTCCATCAAATCGTAGAGACGCAGTAATAGATGACACAATCTGTCCAATCAACCGATTGAGATTGGTGTATGTGGGTCGTTCGATATCAAGATTACGACGACAAATATCATAAATAGCTTCATTATCGACCATGAATGCACAGTCAGAATGTTCCAGAGTTGTGTGAGTTGTTAAAATCGAGTTGTATGGCTCGACCACAGCTGTACTGATCTGTGGAGCAGGATAAATGGCAAACTCCAGTTTGGACTTCTTGCCATAATCAACAGAGAGACGTTCCATTAGAAGGGAAGTGAAACCAGAGCCAGTTCCACCACCAAACGAGTGAAAGATCAAGAAACCCTGCAGCCCAGTGCATTGATCAGCCTAGACAGAAAACAAACATTATACATATATATGTATCTCCTTTCTGACAACAAGGGCTTGAAATGTATTGCAGAAAACTTCAAACATATCATCCTGATTTTCTAAAAGGACATCCTGCCCTTTTTGATGTTTCAGTGAGAAACTCAATCATTACAGCCTAGTCATATTATACATGCCATTTCAAATCCTGGATCAGCTAGACTGGAGTTGAAGAGAAAGATATGAAACATGCTGACAAAGTGCTGAAATCTGCTTGCTCATTTGCACCATTAGTTAACCCGAGGCGAAGTCTCTGGTTATAGTAGTGGGTCTTGCGACGACCCAACAACTGACCTAACAACCAAACCATTACACCCAAGTGGGTGGATTGATACACAGATGTGGGCGGTATTAGGGTATGGTTGTATGTGCTAAATTGTCACAAGAGCTGATGCATCAATTGTCCTAGTAATTAAGTGGTTATAACTAAACAACACAGGTGCTTCATTGTTTCACCAACTGAAAACAAAGTTACAAGACAACGTAGTTGCATGGATATGTTGAATTGTGTTGTGATTGTCATAGTCCATTTCTTCTTCAATAGATACAGTGATGATTTGCAAATATGTGACAGCATCTAAAAATAGTAGGCAGTGTCTCCCCATACAGGAAACAGAGCGATCCCTAATGAATACAGCCAAAACGTGCTTGAATGGCATAAGACCAGTGCAAAAGTTAGTGAAACCAGAGGCGACAGAAGCTGTTTGCTGATTAAGGGGGCAAAGGCAAGATCTAGACGAGTGTGGCCCATTTCTCATACGTGTGTGTGGCTAAATAATAAAATGATAATTAATAGTGCCACATTGAAAATAATTTGCTCAGGCAATTGGCAAGTTTTCAAAGTTTCAACGTTGATTTGTTTCTTACAAATCGTATAATTACATAACTTCACAGAAAAGTATTAGGCACATAGAAGCGTTGTTAAGATTATTAGACAGGATCCATTCCGGATGATAGTCAGTCATTGGAGAGACGTTGCCCCTCCTCGCCCCTCCATTCGAAATATTGGAGGGGTGAATGTCCCCTCTTTCCCCCAGTTCCACCACACCTGCAAAAGTATAGTTCGGGTACTGTACATTGTTTGTGTTCATGTGACCTCGACGTGTAATCACACGTGCTAGTCCACCACATAAGGCAAAGATGGCTTAGCATTGAGGCTAAATAGTGCAGCAGCTGCATGTTCCGTACCTAAAAGCTAGCAGCCGAGGGTTTACCATTTTAGTGGTGCTTCATTGACAAAGTCTTGGTTAGTGGGCCAAGTATAGTTTAGAAACACTGAAAATAATAGCATCTCATTTAGCTACTGTTAATAATACAACTCTTAGTTTAGCTGCTAATAATTTACGAGCATACCTTACCATATATATATATATATATATATATATATATATATATATATATATATATATATATATATATATTTCCTATATGTATATATTTTATATTCTTCTTTTATGCAAACTACCCTAAACTGCCCCAGACTACCCCAAACTACTCTACCCACCCAGTCCCTAAACATAACTACATTACAGTGACAGGAAAATCCCACAAGTCATCAAAGTCCAGGTTCAGTCTACTGTATAATAGCTTGGCATTATACTGCCACAGTCTTACGGACAATTGTTCCATCAAATTTGAGTATGTCTGAGAGAAAGGTATGCTGTTCATTGATGAAGCTTTTGAGGCTATGATCTTCAGCGTCTCTAGACTTGAAGGAGACCAGTGTCCTAAAGTTTCTACAATGAGCGGGTAGAAATGACCACCTGCTTGAGCAACCACCTTGTCATGCTTTTCGTCTTTCTCTATTTCACCAGCTTCTGCTGCGGCACCTGGTTTTATGGCTGCCTTGGAGACATAGGATGGTTGCATAGAATTCCTCACTGACACATCAAAGAATGCGGGACGGCCCTCCAGGAAATCTGGGTGAAACACATCACCAGGTCGATTATTGCTTTCCCCTCCGCACTTTTGTTCCCGTTTTGAATCTCTGTTATCAACAAGCAATGCATGCCAGATAACCTCGCTGATTGCATTATGGCGTTTTATGCGAAGAGGTCCATGCCCGCAGCCAAGGACATGGTCACCAAAACAGTCCATGACATGTCCGCTTGGACATCTTGCTGCTTGTTGACTGTCCGGAAAGATAGAGATTCCAAGCCAGTATCTACATGCTAAAATATGTTCATGTCAAAGCATGGCCAGGCCGAACTTTGGGTTAGGGATTGCCCTTAACCACGCTCCTGCATGAGGTGTAGAGATGGTATTAATACGTGCTTGATCCCGAAGACTAAAACTCTCTTTCAGATTTGACAACAGATGAGAATCAATTCTTGATTGGATTTGACGTTGCGAAGCATTTGTGAGATTGGGAGGGATCGTGTCACTTCCAAGATACTTGGGCAATATGTTCCTAGCGTGGTTCTCACCTGGAATGCAGACATAAGGACTGTTGGTGATGTCATCTAATTCAGTTGTATTGGAAGCATTCTTGTCCAGGAAGAAGCTGACAAGGTTCCGAGAAAAGTTACAGCTTCCAAGAAAGGCTGCAGAAGAGGTTGGTACAGCTTCTTTTAACCCAAGACCACCAACTTTCAGCAGAAGTGTAGCCTGATGCCATGCAGAATCAGAGATAGACGAGTGGGTTATAACACCCAAAGATCTCCGAAGTCCTTTGTCAAAGCGTACAAACTGGTTACTGCCAAGACTTGGAGGAACGGTTTGTAGGAGACTGTTCAGTTTACAAGAACCCAGACAACTTCTCAAGAGGTGTAGTTCCACTTGCGGATTGTCCAGATCTTGGAGATGGCTTTGAGAATTCAGAACTTTATCGATAACCTTAGCAAGGGTTGAATCAATGAAATCATCTTTACCATATATTGGTGACCCAAGTAGAGTAGCGCCTCCCTCTGACTGATAGACTCGTTTGATTTCAGATGGAAATTCGGGAAAGGTCTGATCGCCAGAGGGCCAGAAAACTTCACATTTATCAACATTGACTAGTAGGCCATATGAAGGGCCTTGCTGTAGTAGAGCATCTAATAGCATTTTGACAGCCTGCCGGGTTCCAACAAAGTGCCATCATCTAAGTACCAGAGAGAAAGTTCTATTCCTGGAATAGTGCCAACATCATCCATAAGTTCCATAATAACCAGCGAAAAAAGTAAAGGGCCTAGAGGGTCTCCTTGCTGTACTCCTGCTGATGCAACAATGCGGTGGTTGCCAAACCTCAGTTCTCCTTTTGTGTGGTATGACCACTGCACCCATGCCATCAGCTCTGGAAACTCTTTCACAAGTCGTTTCAAAAACGTAGTCCTGCTGCATTCATTAAATGCATTAGTCATGTCAACCTCGAAGCAGCAGAAATCCTCTGAACTGCTATAATGATCAATAATGGTGCGTACTGTGTGAACCACACTCTCAAGGCCTCCTTTGATCCCAACACCCACTTGACCGTAAGGAAGAAATAGTTCAGGAAGGTGGGGTTTTGCAAACAAACAACAAATTCTGCTTGCTAATCGACGGAGAGTATCACCTACTGCAATAGGACAAAACCCACCACTGCTTTTGTGAATTGCTGTTAGTGGTGCACCAAGTAACCAAGGTGCAATGTGTCGATCAGCTTTCCCAGACAACAACAAGTTCATAAGCTTCGTGAGATTATCAAGGCAAGTAGTAGCCGCTGGAACATTGGTGCCTTTGATGGCATCTAATAGGTGTTGAGCACAAAGTAGTGAAAAGCCAGGACTAGACCCTCTAGGAAAAGCTTGTAAACAAGACAGGACCGTACTTGAATCAGCTACCAGTGGTGGAGGTAATTCTTCACACCAAGTAGGGAGAACATGATCTGGATGACAACGTTGCAAATCTGTTAGTGCATCGATTTTCATTGTCATAAGATGCACAACCTTGGGAGCTCAAGGAACGCATTGCATCACCATACCTGCCCTCTTTAGCCAATCTCAGTGCCCGAATACTGTTACTGTGCTGTACAGACAAGACTTTTCGGGGTCTAGCCTCAGCCTTGGCCTCCTGCCATAAACCACAAAGATCACCTTCTTTCCAACGTAGTAAATGTGTGTTCAAGATTGTTTTCACTGCACACCGTTTACTTCTGCCTCATCTGGGCGGGGAACGAAGAACAGCTTTGGCAAACATAAACAGCCTCATAAATCCCCAGATGCCATTTTTGCTGTTGCAATGATTGAATTCATCAGCAAGAACTTGGGCAAGAAGTGGTTGGACATATGCTGGCACGTGCATAATGGTGTTTACAGGTAAAGTGGCAATTTCCCTCATAACAGAATAAAACGTTTCTTCTTCATCTCCATGGGGCTTGCCAAGAGTAGTAGCTGCCTCTATACCGTCTAAAGCTATGTCAGTGATTACCTTTTCAACACAAGGACTCTGCATTTCACTGGCAACTTCAGTACTATCGGCAGCTTCAACATCATCGGCAGCTTCAGCACCATCGACAGCAGATTCAGACGTACAGCGGTGTGAAGTTCCATCACGTAACCATGGAGACAACATAGGTGCAACCATTTCACCTCTGCATCGGGAAATACCTGATCCTAAAGAACGACAGCACCGACTAAAGCGTTTCTCGTAAGCAAACCCACTATCAGAACAGAGGTGACAATTGTAAGACTCAAGGAAATTCGTATCCGGGAACTGACGATAAGTTATATGACATGAGTTGATATGCTGGAACAAAGACCCCGTGTTCTTCGAGACAACCGCACAAAGAGGACACTTTGTAATTTCTTGAGAGGAGCAGCGTTGAGAAGGATAGGAAGTTGGAGACTCATTTTCCTCATCAGACTCAGACATAGCTCCAACACGAACGGGATCGAGCAGGCAGCTATCAGAAACTAAGCAGACTGAAGAATGCATTGACCTTGTGTAAACAAGCGAGCTGACAGTTATCAAAGAACCAAAACAGAGGAAGAAATCGCAGACAAGAATCATAGTGTATACGACGCCATGACATATCCGGGTACATGGGACACTATATATATATATATATATATATATATATATATATATATATATATATATATATATATATATATATATATATATATATATAGTGTCAAGCAGAAAGCACTTACCAACTTCCTAGTCCTATCCAACACTATGTCAATCAGCTCCTTGCCAACAGTGTAGTGACCACGAGCATAATTGTTGGCTGCATCCTCCTTCCCAGATATCAGTTGCTCAGGATGAAAGAGTTGGCGATACGTTCCTGTTCGAACTTCATCTGAAACAACAATCATACCAGAATCACCATTCTGCAAAACGATG
>CAXXBX010000273.1:0-15000 GCA_964274945.1 Dehalococcoidia bacterium
GATAACTGTTATTAGAACTAGAAATCTCCATATCATCAGTATGATCATCCAAAGGATTGGATGCTGGCCATGCTTCTGTATATTGCTTGTTGATATTTATACTTCTGTCTCTGGGGCTACATCATTACACCGTTTTGAACTGTAACTGCTGGAGCTGAAAGGGCTTTTAGAGTGACATTTTTTTGTAGTTACATTTCTTTGTCCTGCATTCTACATTGGTAGTCTGTAGTTTTAGTGATACCAACAGCATGTAACTGTTTTCTTATGATGGTTGGCAAGGCCTCTGAAGTCTATCTCTATGGATATCATGTGTTACCAATATGCAGAAGAAAGGCTTCATCCAGAATTCTGGAAGTGTTTAGTTGCTAAACTTACAATTAGTCATGAAGGCATGATGATGTTTATCACTGATGCATCAATGCTGCAACCGTTGGTGTTTAGTCAAGAGGGAGAGCTTGATCATGATCAAATTGAATACGTTCACACAATCTCATGTGAAGTGTATGGTCAACCCTTTTTGTAATAACTTGAGACCAATATATGATATCCTTGTCTTATTTGTCCGTTGCACATTAGTTATTATGCCTCTATTGTGTTGGTCAAAAACAGGACTGAGATGAAACGTGTATCTCAGCATCAATGAGTCTTCTTCATTTCAGCACCAATGAGTATTGTTTGTTTCTAGTAGTGAAGCTACTCATTGTGGTAGTGAGTAACACAGTCTGACTATCAATGTCTCCAGTAAATCTGTGCTTTACATGAAACTTGATACCTTGTTGGAGACTTGCTATTACCAATTATTGGGTTTCAAGTGTTTTGAATGTCGTTATTAATTGTTTTCATTCTGTTGCAGGATGATCAGATCGACAACCTTTGCTCACAAGTTCATTAAAGTATCAACGATTTCTGTTGTTTCTATTGTCACTTTGTGAGTGTCTTTCTGATTTCAGGGCTCTGCTGGTGAAGACAACAAGTATGATTCTCTTCTCAACTGCCGTCTGTCCTTTGTCTGTCTGTGTTTGTTGTACTGTACAATAAATGTAGTCACACATAAATGTAGTAGAAAGGCAGGTTTGTCATAAAGCCCGGTTCACAGTACGATGCTGGCATGAGCGTCGTGCAAGAGTCCTGGACGCTGACGATGAGCAAGCGTCAGCATCATACTGAGAATATGTCAGTGTCCGCGACGCCCGCACGACGCTACGAGCGTCCATGACACTGGAATAGAGAAAAGTTCTAATCAAGAATCCTAGCCAGAAGTGACCCAGTGTCCGATGACATCACGTGCTCATTTTCAACCAATCGAAAGTCAGTCACTGGACGTATCCGGGATATTCTGTTCATTCACATGGCATCAATCATTGATTCGTCGATGCAAGTTTTCATTGAGTGTGTGCGTGGTTTTCCCTGCGTTTGGCAAGTTCAGTCAAAGGACTACAAGGACCTAAGGATGAAAGAAAACGCTTGATCGAGACTACGCCACAGCAGTGCAACAAAATCAAAACATCGTCGTCCATGTCTGTCGCGAGTACATTGTACACATGTGGTGACTTTGCAGTGCCAGACCACTGTCGCAGTGTGTTCTTTGTGCGATGGACGCTCGTCAGACGCAATACTGTGAACGGTACAGCGCCAGCGTCTTCGCTGACGCTCGTGTCAGCGTCCTAGTCAGTGTCCAGGATGCTCGCAGGACGCTGTGCTAGTGTCATACTGTGAACCAAGCTTAATTAAGAGTCCCAGATAGTCATCATTGAACTCTCATCGATCTCCATCTTCCTCACATCTTTGTTAGTAAAAAAAACACGTATTAGTGTTCCCAGTCCAAAAAGGGAGCATGAAGGCACCTGTTGCCTCCACTGTAGCAAGAATTCGAGCAACAAATATTTGTATGTGTTTAGTGATAAGGTCGGTGCAAATTGGCGTTAGACAAAGTCGTCCGTGTGTTCATACAGCAAGCCTGTTGATTGTTCAGTGATGTAAGCTTGGTAAACTTGAGATATTTTACAGGTGTACAGTCTGTATGTGTGAATTTGTGGAAAAAGAGGATGTCAGGTAAGCCATAATTAAATGTGAACATGTTTGTAGCATTTGGCCAATCCCATACTCATGCAAGTAGTTGCATTCCATTTGTCTCGTTGTTCTGACTGTAGCTCAGTGTGTTTCTTCCTAGACCATAGTCGTACTCAAACTGTCTAGTTAAGAGAGACCATAGCATTTCCAGATCAAATAAATTTGCATTATGTCAATTTAGATTGGTACTTTGACAGTTTAAATTCATACACTGTCAGTTCAAGTTCATACCTTGAAATGACTAACGACAGATTTAAACAACCTGAATGAATTTGAAATGTCAAACGACCAATGTGAAATGACTGAATGAATCTGATTTGAAACAATGGCAATTTGAAATAACAAATTATTAACTTGATCTGACAACGTATGAATTCGAACCTATAAAAGTTGCTGTACCAATTGGAATTGACGATGAGAATTTTAAATCATTACGAACAAATTTGATCTACAAAAGTTGTAGTTTTCAGGTGTACAACCCCGATTATCAGGACTTTGTCAGTGGAAGCCAAATTGTCTAGATGATCTAAAATCTGGATAAATGAAATGATGATGTGGTTGAATAGGTTATTGGGTGGAAATATATTTGTCCGGATAATCGGGGTTGTACTGTACCGTGTTCACAGCAACAAACTTGGCTGATCTAGCAGAGCAGCACAGATCGCCACAATGTGTGTGACCGCAGCCAACTGAATCGTATGCTAAATTGAGCATAGAGCGGCCTTGTCAGCTACCTCCTCCATACGTCTACCATTCAGTCAAAATTATAGCATGTAGAAATGATTACTACTTTTGGCGTGTTTCTGGTCATTATGCAATAGACATACACGGATGTTCCGATGGAATAGAACTTATGCTGTAACTTCTGCCACTAGAGCAATCAGTTGTAACTGAAATTCGAGATCTCAAATCAGCACAATCACTACACATTTCCAGGCATCAACATTTAATATACTTGAAATACTGCAAAAGCAAGAAGAGAGAAGAACAGACACTACAACTAGTGTGCAAGTGATCACAGCGACAGTGTAAATTTCAGCGTCCCACTGGTTATATACATCTATGCTGTATGCAGAGTGTTTCTCAGTCATCAAATAAGAAATGTGCGGTGTGTTCCCTCCTATAGATCGTGTGTCTCTTATTCAACTCGAAACATTGCCATCCTACTAAACAGCTAGATAATCGTAAACTCAATCCTGTATATTGCTAATGTGGTTTTCATTTCAGGCGACTGCCGTGCATGCATTTGTATCATGTCGAGTGCATCGACGAATGGCTCAAGCGCAATAGGATCTGCCCTGTCTGCAGAGTACGGATTGATGCACAGTAGATCATGAAACACCACAAACCGTGAACTGTCGGTATGACATACTACGGATAGTGTTACATCTAATGTGTTTAGTTCAGTAAATTCTGCTTAGCCGGCATTTGTATGGCCAAGTTTTGTAGGCTCATGAATGAGCAATATTGAGCTTTGGGTTTTGCTTTTGTGGCATGTAACATGCAGTAAGTCTAATAATCTTGTCTAATGATGAAGTCTTCTCATGCACAGTCGACCTACTGCACGTCGTGTTCAAATTATTCTATTTTGTCAAAGCAAAATTTCATGCTCACTTTCGGGCATTCCCTGCCTTGTTGTTTGCAGAGATCCTACATGCTAAGCGTAGACAAAGACTGAGAACGTAAGGGTGCATAATATTTTGTTTCCATACTAAGATCTTCAAACTAACATATCTTGGTTTGTACTACAGTAGAGATATTGATACACACAATAGACTACATGGAGGTGTAAGACAAGGTAGGTTGCTAGAGATACACAAGGTGTGTTCACTCTCGCAGTTTGCTCTTCTGCTTTAATGTTCCGATTCTTCGTAACCTTCGGGAAGAGCATTGCTATGCGAGTTGTGGAAGAGACTATGATTTCCATCGCCCCACGGAAATGGCTAAATAAAGCAAGAATATAATATAAATCATTAGGTAAACATTTGTTATTTATTGATTCATAATCAATGTTTGATGGAGACAAAACAAGGCTGAGTGACAGGTGTATGTACACTCAATCCGACTGCTCAAATGCATTGCCCAAGCTGTCGTAAAAAGTCACAATAGAGAGAGAATCTCGGAACCTCATGTCAGGTAAACGTGACTGTTGGCATTAACCCTCTCCCATGCAAGGTGTAAAGCAACCTGTTACAGTGGAGCCTCGCTATAGCAAACCTCCAGATCACGAATTCTTAATAACTAGTCTTGGTGTCCCGACTCATTTGTATGCGTTTCTCTATCTTAGGACCCTCAATGTAATAAACTCGCCTATAACGAAAATCTCACTATATCGTGGCTTCTTGTTACACCTAAACGTAGATAATTACATTATAACCTCGACATAACGTAGTAGGCGATGTGACCGACCTCACTCCTGAAACTCTGTCGCCTACAAAGTGCAGCTGCCACTGAGGGTGCCAATTATAGAACGTGCTAACATCATTGTGCATGATGAATTCCATTAATTTCTTGCAGCCAAGTCGATTGGGCATTTGACCAGAGCATGCCAAGAGCGTCCTCTTGTACAGTACCATGTCCAAGCACAAATCCTTATCCGTGGAGAAAAAGCTTGAAATCATCAGAGAGGCAGAGCAAAAGGAATGCACAAAAACAGACGTGGCTGCTCGTTATAAAATCGCTCCATCAACTGTTGCGACAATTCTTAGACAACGGGATCCCATGTAATCCCTTCCTCTGTCTGATAACTAATATTTGTTGCATTGTATAGCCTTGCATTCCCTGACCTTGCACAATGAATAACCCGGATGATTTCGCTTTTAACAAACCCTCGCTACAACGAAAGCTATCCTAGTGTCCCCTGCGGTTCGTTATATTGAGGTTCCACTGTAACGGCTAGAGTTAGTTATATTTCATTTCCAACAATATCATATAACATCACACAGAGAAAACTCAGGTAAACAAATTGAAACATTTGTACATGAGTGAAACAAAGGGTTTACTTTAAGCACTGGTCAACCCAACTGCCATCAAGACAAAAAGCCTCTAACGACCTACCAGTATATAAATATGAATATTGATCAAAAATTTTAAATAATTATTTAAATGCCTTTGGGTTATAGTTGATATATGAAGGTAGTTACACAACAGAAGTACCCACAAGAGCTAAATCAATCAAGGTGTGGGTCTAACCAATGAACAAATAACTATCAATTTAATTATTATTATCAAAAACATAAAATATCAAAATTAATAATATAAACCTGTAATTCTAATTTGCAAGCATATCTTTATCTGATACAAAATAACTATCAATTATTACCAAAAATATAAAATTAGAAAATGAACATAAATCTAGTATTTTACAGGCATAGTGCCAAGCCGCACAAAATAAATATCAACTAGTAACAAAAGCTGTGATTTCACCCTCGCTTCCATGGTTATGAACTCTAATGAAACAATCAACTTAATGAATTATCATGAAGTAGACAATCTTGCTTTCAAGTGACCACGTTTTGCAGCCCTACTAAATTACAGTAGAACCTTACTAATCCGAATTACCTTTTAGTGCCCTGCCTTGTGTACACAGATCATAATAGGTGGCCAGATTCGAGTTGCTGTCACATTGAGTCTTCAGATATCTGACTATTATAAATCCTGACTGTCACAGTATTTAGAAGTATGCAGTCGGTACAGCTGTGTCAATTAGACATACGGACACATACGTAAATGCACCAATGGGCTGGGTGTCCAAGGTAAGGTCTGGACCTCCAAGGCTACAAGAACAACTTCACTACCATTTCATATACTACATGCCCCTCATATAAATGCCACAGCTAAGAGTACCCATATAATAAAGGCAGCCCTCAAATAAACACCACATTTCATCTATTGCTTGAATTTTGAAGGGAAATCGTATGACTATTTCAGAGATACTGTATACATGAGGCAAGCGTTCTTTGACTACTCGGATCCTGTTTCGCCACATAACGTCTCAAAGTGTGAAATGTGTACACCAGTATGGGTAATTGTATCTTGTAAAGATGTCAAACCTACAGTGTGACACTCCTAAAGCAAGAACAAAGAGCCTTTAAGAAATACACGTCGCAGTTGGAGCTCTAGCAAAAAATAAATGCCGTGGCGTTTAATGGCAGAAATACGGGAATCCCTACAGGGCTTGGTATGGGGATGTATGGATTAGCAATGTTCTACTGTAGTTTGTAATCATCGATGTAATGAGATTCATAACACACAGGGCATACATGTCACTACTGATAACTAAACGTGGGGTTTCTGTACTACAGTCACAAGTCAAAAAAATTATCGATTTTACATTGGATCTTGTAGACATGTAAGATCTGGTTGTTCGTTTTGGACAAATCTTGGTAAGTGCAAACACAAATTAGATGGTTATTGTAAAAGACATATCCCTAATTAATGTTAGCAGTTGCGATTCGCTTTCTCTTCCGTGGTTGCTATGTACAAACAAACAAGAATACTGCTCTGTGATTAGACCATTTGGACCAAAGCGTCACACATTTCGAACAAACATGGCCACCCATTCACACATTCACACACACACTACAGATGCACTCGAAGTGAGCCAATGCTGTTTGAATATGCTATTTGTTCAGTCAGTGGACTCTTACAAAGCCCTTTCTGATGGCTCAGAGCGGAATTTTTTGAAAAATATAAACAAATTAAATGAAATAAATATTTATCTAGTAATGATATCTGTTCTAGTAGGCATGGTTCTAACTACAAATGCAAGACTTCATTTTTGAGGAGAGCAATCAACCGTCCCCCTCACCAGTTAGAAGAGCAGTACTGGGAATTTCCGAAACAGTGCCAAGGGCAGCAATACAGGAAATGGGATTTTTATCAAAGAAAATCTGTCATCAACAAGCATCCCAGCGAGTCGCAGGAACTTGTGGAAATTGGCAAATTGACTTGAGTACCACAGAGTAGGCAAGTGTAAGGCCCATCTTGCAACGTCGATCCTGCCGAGATAGACTTAGTCTTTATAAACTTACAAGTGCGACCAGACCTAACTGCCCTCCTACGCTTCTTGTCAGTCGTTTCTTTAGAAGTTCATTCTTTAATCCACAGTGTAAGACCACTGTCCGGTTGCCAAACCTGTACATACACTGTAGTATAGTAACGCATGTTACTAATACAGCCTCAGAATATCGACCAACGTTAGGCCGCGACATCGAATCATGCACTACAATCTTGATTCTCATTAACGGCTCATGGGCTGAAAATGAGAACAGTTTCAAAGAGATCGCCCTGTGGGTGGTCGTTTGGCTGGGCACTGTTTTGGAAATTCCCGGTATGGATCGTAACTTTAATCAAACCTATATTAGTACAGTCTGTAATGCCTAAACTAAGCCTTCAGTTTCAATAATTTAGCTTAGCTAGATGTCAAGTCAATGATATCAAGAGACTCGTGCAACGATTATCATCATGTTCACTGCGTAATCTGTCATCATCCTGGTCCTGATGCATTTTTGAATACTCAGCAGGAGTGAGTGACTCGGGGTTTCGGGGTTACTCTCACATTCTGATTCTGAATCAGGGCAATGTCTCTTTGATTATGCAATGACTGAAGTTGCCTAACCCTTACTGTAACACGTATGGGTTGGGTTCTCTCTCACATTCTAGCATTGACATACCAGTGACGACAATGACACGTGACTAGGGGTTGTCCCCAGCATACAAAAGGCACCGCGGAGCACCATGCCTTGGCTCCCGCTTGGTATAGGCCCGCCATGCTTTACTGAGTAGGCAGTGGCTACTATAAAGTCTGTTCACACATTTTGCGTGATCTGGGAAAATTTGTAGATTTCGGAATTCTGAGCATGTACAAGCATGTACGGAAAGCAGGCAGAGACAACTGGTAACAAATAGAGATGGGTAGCTACGATTATTTAACCCAAAAACTGACAAGTTCCCCATTGTGATGCGTAAAGCGCCATCCTAGACTTGCCTCGTTTTGACATAAGCAGATAAGCTAAATGTTAAATTGCATTCTTTTAGAGTCACCATACACTGATTTCATTAGCTGTCTCAGTAACAGCTGCTCTTTGAGTCTACTGTTCCCTATTGTAGCTATGAAGACAACGAAATTTGTATTTTAAAAATTTACAAAGTTGTTTGGGGCAAGCAACTAATTCTTTGCATATTATTTTAGTTCTTTGCCTACAGGGCCTGGGATGTTTGGTGTGATAGTAAGACCAATTAGGAGGATGACTGCCATATGGTATGAACTTGATTGTAATACAAGTACTCAAATAGCAACAGTGGTTGTCATGCACCCCCCCCCCCATAATTGCACAATTGCGTCGGTAGCAACTGTAGTTTCCCCTCTAGCATCGCTAAACGTTTTGAATTTGGGGTGTAGCTACTGCAGAATATTAGATGGCTTTAATTAGAAAACTAACAATAAACAGGTTAACAATAGAAATAAATGAGGAAGACTTGCCAGAACTGCGACAAGATTCTCCATAGACACCGAAAAATGATAACAATGACTAGCACAACAAGCTTGATTCTTGTTGCTATTTTGTTGGGAGCATCTAGGGGAATCTATTGTAGCAGAGTAGGTAGATAGAGTACAAATTAATGGGGTCTGTAGGTATGTTGCCCCTCCTAATCACGTGTTCTCAACTGATTATGCAAATCAAGTATCTATTGCTCGAGCTCTGAAAATTTCTCACAAGCTTTAGCGGACTTTTTAGTTTGACGGTTATTCCAAGTTGTGATATACTGAGATGTGTGAGTCATACTAATCCTTGACCTAAAACCCCTCCTTTTTTAGCACAATGATTGTGGTAAGTCCTTGTGAGAATGTGCAGACACTAGATTAGTTTGGCAAAAATGAGTGTTCCATTACTGAAAGACAACGTAGCTGCCAGTCTACTTCCCATGACGCTCCATCAGAGTTAATTCCTGTTTGTGTCAGTGGCGATGGCAACTATCTCTAAGACTGTCAAGCAAGTTTGATTGACTTCTATATTAAATTGCGTTATGTTAAAACATTATGCAGGGGCGTGATCATGAGAATTTCCACCATGCCTTACAAAAATCCTGGGGCCAACCCTGCATGACTGTGCACTTGTGACAAACTCTGTTGCAGTAACAAACTTCTTGCTGTCTTGTTTTGCCTGTTCACGAAGTTGACGATATCTTAGCATTCTATCTGAGTACTTTGTGCATGATTTGCACCAGATTTTTGCAATACATTCTTCACCTCTTCTTCGTAACCAATTAAATCTGATACTTTCCAAATAAGAAACGTTGGCAGTTGAACAGTAGACCTAGCAGGTCCTTGAGACATTGAAATCACGAAAGCAGTCAGCTAATCAAATGAACCTTGCACATGAAATCTAGCCTTGGAGTCCCAACAATGTCGAACCACTCAGTGGAGATTTTTTACTGACTCACACTACACCAAGGAGGACCGACCATATACCCCGTTTACACGAGCACTTGTAAGCAGGCCATCCCATGCTGGCTCGGTTTCTATGGTACGTGTTACCGTGGGCCGAGCCGTGCCAAGCCAATCCAGCTCGGCTCGGTCTTTCTAGCCGGGCCAGAGCGCGGTGGCTTGGGTCAAGTACATCGTGTAAAACGCATAGCGTGCTGGAAAACGAGCCGCACATGCTCATTTGGTAGTCTCACAAAGCCAGACCCCTTTCCGCCGCATCATACTACTGTGCGAAAATGGTACAAATAGCGTGGAACGAGACGAAGACTCTGTGTCTTATCCAAATACGGAGCGACCAAGATGACCAAGAAGTTTAGCTTTGAACTCAGTTGCTGCATGCACATCACAGTCGCCTGGCGATAGACCTACAAGGTCTCATATATGTCTTAAGCATTCTCAATATAAAGCCATAGAGAAAAACGCGAGCAGCTTGGCTTCTTTCCATGGCTAACACGAGCTACAAGTCAAGCTCAAGTAACTAACACACGTTAGTGACATTCATCGCCTTCCTTCTACAGAGTGTGTCGTGTAAATGCAGGCCGGAAAACTGGGCTGGCACGTGCTGGCGCAGCAGTCGGCTCGGCTCGCTATGCGTGCTTGTGTAAACGGGGTATTAGAGGCACTCTACAAATGAAGCTCCTAGATAACTTTAAGGCACATGAACATGGGTGGCCAAGGCTTTAAGCCACCAGGGGCCACATAAGCTTTAGGTTGTCTAGAGTCATGCCCTCTATCCGAAACCTTATATAACATATCAATTAAATTAGCCTATTGTTTCATAAAATTGTGCAGTTGTACAGACTATTACCTAACTGCAACCCAATCAAAAGATGAGCTAGAAATTTAATCATATTTAATTACTTGGTAATCAAAGTTTCAATCAACTGGCACTCCTCAATTACTCATTCACAAGGAAGCTGACGCATGTCAGAACCACATACCGTATTTCCTCAAAAGAACGCCGTCCTTGAATAAACGCCACAAGCTCTCGCTACTAAACTGAATGAACGCCGCCATAGAATAAAAGCCGCAGGACAGGTAATTGATATTCATTATCCATACCTCGTGCATGCTTGACATATGCCTAAATCATCTGAGCCACACGGCTGAAGAGAAGCTTTCACACGAGGCTGCCTTTAGACTCAAACTCACAAAGTAGTACAGTACGCACGACACTTCTGGAACAGGCAAGCAGAACGAGACTTGAAGATACGTAGACAACAAGGAAAAAGGCAAAGGGAGGAGGAAGAAAGAGTACATGGAAATGACATTGAAAGAATGACGCCCTTAAATGAACACTGCAGGGTCCGGCCTTTCGAAACAAATGAACGCCGTGGTGTTCTTTCAAGGAAGTACGGTATGCACTCGTTGACCTCAGAATCTCCAGACTGAGCAGACAGAGACAGCATAGAACTAGAATCCTTTGTAAGATCATTACTCAACTACAAAACAATTTAACAGCAACCACACCCAACAGATCAGGAGCCGCATGTGGGCCAACGAAGTACATTGGTCATCCCTGCACGAAGGAGGCACTTGCAAACCTCAAAAATGAAGCCTTGTAAATAATAAATTAATAAAAATAAAAACTTACAATTATAAAAATTGTTATAACTTGTATAACAAATTCTCTACCGTGGCTCTATTCAGTGAGCGAAAAAATATCAAAAGTAACTTTCTAACTCTAAATACCAAATTTCAGTCTCACTTCAACATGGGCTACATGTCACAATAATGTGTCTAACTCATATCAATTAAAACGGGATCGGTCAACGGTGTTTATCAACGACAAAAAAATGTTACTCGCCTTGGTTCTGATCCTCAGATGCGGATAGGCAATAAAGTGCCTTCCGTGCTCTTCTATGTGCTTCTCGTGTTCTTTCTCTTTCGCGTACGCGTTGTACGTGCAATAGGCCAGCGCAGGCACTACCACAAAGAACGAGATCTTCTTCCAAGTGTGCATAGCGCCTGTAAAGCGAGTGTGAGATGTGAAATAGCACACTGGGGTGTTTGAGTGAATGTTACCAGCAGCATGACGAGTTTCTTCTTCAATGTGCTTGGCATAGCTCATTCTACGCAGCGGAACGCGTACTAGACGAAGTGCAGACGCCATAACTGTAATGATTATCCGGGTTCTGCATCCTGGTCTTTACTAATGACGTTTTCAAGACCACATGACTAAGAATATATAGTATATTTTCAAGGCAAATATCTCTACACTGTACAAATAAAATTTTGCACAATCGAATACAATTATCTAGACAAAGGCCCCGAAATCGACGCTACTTTGTAAAAGTAGGCTCTGAATTTTGCCAAGTGGACACCGATACCGTAATTCTTGATAAATTAATTAATTAAACCCGCTCTCAAATAGACACTTTTCTCAAAAACTAGACGTCGCACTTGTATAAAAACATTCCTAATACAAATTAATTAAATAATTAATTAAGTCACTTTTAGTTCGAATATTTATTCGAATAACGCTATACTTTATTTGGCTGGATACCCTACGACTTAGGAACTGGCCACTCATCTTTGATTGAATTCTGTAGTTGAGAAGAGATTTAATGGACTTTTCAGTTAGTTATAACTAGCAGTTTTATCTCACGGTAATACTGTATGACGTTTTTTAGAATTGTTCACTACAATAACTAGATACAAGTTATATTACCTGATAAATTAAACAAGGCGTTTAACCCGAACAATGATCTTGCCTCTTTTATTCGACTGATTTCACCACATTTATCACACTCTAGACATAAAACCCTGTAGATATGATCCATTAGTAGCTAATAGGGCAGAGTTTGGGAGGAGGTTCTTCTTTGATTGTTTCCTCTCTGCAAAATTGCCTTGAGCAGGTTAGCTAGTGTAACAACTATCAATACGGTCGCGACTATAAAAACACACGGAGCTAGTCACAAGTGTGCTGTGCAAGTACCTTCTTCTACCTTGATATTTTGTCTACCCGTTGTTTCATACCTAATTTGATTCAAAATGTAAGCTAATAGCGGATCCAGGATTCTCTTAGTTAGAGGGGAGCCCCAATCTATATATTATATTATTGACACGCCCCGCATTCCAGAAGAACCAGTTATGAACATAAATGAGCAGTGAATGCATGCAAGTACTTGCATGTGATTGCATGATCATGTTTTCAGTTTACGACGATTACACGTAGACTATTTTGATTTTACACAGTTTTCACTTGCGTCCATATTATGAGCACGATTTCTGATGCTGCACTGGAGTCGCTATAACCTCCCTAATATTATTAATAGTCCCTAGATGCTTCACAACGTCGTATGAAAGGTAAACTCTAGTAGCTGGCCTCCCAAACTTTGTAGATCCTGCGACGCCCATGGCGAAGGCTAGCTGATGGTTCGTAGCTAGCCAGAACCGGCGGAGCAGGGTGGGCCAGGTGGGCCATGGCCCACCCATTGTTCGAAAATGGAACCTCCACCAACAGGCGTTAGGTGAAAACTTTCGGAAATGGTATAGGTAATTAAATAAATTAGTTATTGGTTACCTCTAAGATAAAACAAATCAGCCATAATTCGGAAGTTTAGAGCAGGAAGTGTAATTAAATATTCTCAGAGGTCAATACTACTAGTAGTTAGACTACCCTCTAGTAACACTGTCATTATCCAGATTCCATCCTAGCTCTACCGCTTTACTCAAATGTTGTCAAATGGGTGGAGCTTATAACAGCAAGGCCTGGCCCACCCAACCTTTGGAGGGCTGCTAGCTGTAAGTCGAAGACGGAAATTAGCCGCATAGGTAACGTGTTGAGCATGCGCAATGCGTGTCACACGGTAACGGACTAATGCATGTATCTAGGTACTTTCGAATGTCACGTACTTTTATATCATAATAGACTGTGGTAAGGGAAGAAGAGGCCGGGCCCTTTGTGAGATCCACGTCTGGAACCGCCACTGTACTTCGAGCTAGACATAGACGTGTTGAGAACAGATGTTAGCAGCTAATGTAGAGGTGTCAAACAATACGACTGCAACCCAAATAGGCTGTTGCACGAGTATACGTATCAAATCACGGTTTTCATTACATAGATATTCATATCTGAGTGACCAATGAATTTGGTATGAGCATGTCAACCCACACCTACATCAATGGTCTACAATCACCATTTGAGTGGGCAGACGTATTGCTTTGATTGTTTCTCTGCTATAAGAACGCATCACCTTCCAGCTGCCAAACACGCCAACCTATCACTGCTGTCTATTATACGTACTCGAAAATCATGGAAGTGCAACAATTTCTGTGGATATCCGTCGTTTTATCTCTTTGCAGTCGACTTGATGCAGCAACAGAAGTGTCTTTGTCGTCGTCTTGGCTTATTGCAGATCCGCGCGAAGAAATAGATCAAGCCGTTGGCATGAGTTTCATGACGTGCACGTGGAAATCAAGCGAGCAAAGGCTGACCGACTGCACTAACAGCGATTTGAGCTACGGCGGCGTTACCAACTTCGACGTCAACAAAATCGAATTTTCTTTCTTGGTGTGTTTTTGGTGATTACATTTAAAGATGCATATAGAAGAGCCCCGTTCTGTATGACATCATGTGTGGATACTGGCACTTCTGCACATGTTTGGACCGTAGCGGTAGCGCCATTTGCAGACTCCTTGATGCTAACGCGGTCCGATGGCAATTATATCTATGCGTGGACTTACACAGGTAGTAGTTTAGATTTCAGGTTTAGCGTCTATTGCTTTGCTGCCATGCCTGCTGCTGGACCTATGCTGCAAGGCGGTTCTATTAATGAGAGAGAATTGCTCCCATCTTCTTGGCTATTCGTAGATCCGGTTACTGACTCTTCATCGAGTTTGGGTATCAGTTTCATAGCACAAGCTACATGGATGAATAATTCGAAAGAGATTCTAGTGAACGAGTCGATGACATATGGATGCGTAGCAAATATGGAACCGTCTCGGGTAGAATTGCAGATTGAAGACGGTCATGAACGGTTATATATACCGTTCACGAGCCCCTACTCTAAACCGCCCTTGTGCATGACAAGAGAACTAAATTATGGTGGATTTTATATAACAACTATGACATCTGTAAACGGAATTTATCTTTGGTCGTATGTTTCCTCGAACTATTTTCCTTGGTCTGAATCACAGCATTGGTTTGCCACGTTTTGTTTCGGAGGAATGCAACCAGAAGCATCTCGTGCCACATCGGGTCAACGTTCGGATACTGTGTCAACGTCATACGTCGGTATTCCATCGTTTTGGACCGTATTCAACTGGGAGTACGACGGTGCTTTGGCAATGGGTGCATCGTTGATGTCCTGTACGTGGAACGCGACAGACGAAAAGCTGATTGGATGTGGCGACTCGAAGCAGAGCTATGGAGGAGTGGCCAACATGGACGTGCGAAATGCAAAGCTAGAAGAGAGCGGAGCAGTTCTCAAAGTCAC
>CAXXBX010000273.1:20000-22500 GCA_964274945.1 Dehalococcoidia bacterium
AGTCTTTCAACAGGGATGCTCGGGTAAGGGCTACCTCCTGCCAAAAATACCAAAGTAAAACCATGGGATTCAAATCATGTTCCCGGATGTGCCTCGCTGCACGTGCACATCCAGGACCAACGAGAGCGACAGACATACCAAACGTAGCAATTTCCCACAGCAAGACTCCATACGACCAACTAAGAATACAAAATCATAGTCCAAAATAATAAGAATTATTCGCAATATTAATTAATGACTCACACGTCGCTTGCCTCGGTGTAACGTTTGTCTATCATAGCCTCGGGAGACATCCACTTAGCGGGCAACATACGCTAATATATTAACTTAACTACAAAAAATTAGTATTTTTAGAATATTATTTGTAAATTCCTACTTTAGATTTTTGACGATAATAACCATGATAGGTGACGTCTTTTGCCATTCCAAAATCGCAGATTTTCAATACGTCACTATCAAATACCAACACGTTTCGAGCAGCTAGATCACAGTGTAGCACCTAGAATTACAATCACAACATGTCAATATAACAATTTTTATTATTTTATTTTATATTCAAATTTAAGACTTACAGATTTGCTAATTAAAAATTTCATCCCAGAGGCGATTTGCAGAGCAAATTGAAACATTTTTTGCTCAGACATGTACTTAGGTTCAACGTTGCTGTTATTGTCGGTATCACTGACATTGTTGTGATTGGATTCCAAGCCTCTGAAAGTTCGTAAATAAATTTTGAGGTTGCCAAACCGAGCGTACTCAAAGATGAGGAGAAGAGGTCCTGTAATATAGCAGTTGAAGTAGATTACAAATTTAAAGGAATGATGTTGTGTGTGCACTGCAGTGTGTGTGTGTGTGTGTGTGTGTGTGTGTGTGTGTGTGTGTGTGTGTGTGTGTGTGTGTGTGTGTGTGTGTTTGTGTGTGTGTGTGTGTGTGTGTGTGTGTGTGTGTGTGTGTGTGTGTGTGTGTGTGTGTGTGTGTGTGTGTGTGTGTGTGTGTGTGTGTGTGTGTGTGTGTGTGTGTGTGTGTGTGTGTCACTGTGTGTGTCACTGTGTGTGTGTGTGTGTGTGTGTGTGTGTGTGTGTGTGTGTGTGTGTGTGTGTTTGTGCGTATGTGTGTGCGTTTATGCGTGCGTGTGTGTGAGTATAAACACAGATGAAAGAACACAATAAAACTCAAACCAAATGAATAACATCTTAACCAGCAAACCTCGTAAGGAGGAGACTCCTAGCAAACGCACAACATTTTCGTGCTTGCTGTCACCCAAATCAATAAAGTGCTGTGCTTCTACTTGAAGACTTGTTGCATTTGTTGTACTTTCGCCGACTGTAAAGTCTGCAGCAAAGCAATGAAATTCACTTTGTAGAGTAGTGACAAAGCATTGTAGCCAAGCATATTTACCATCACGTCGAGTTAACACTTTAACTGCAACAGTACTCCACGTTTGAGGTGAAATAATTTCATACGCATCTGCTCTGTAAATGGTACCATAAAAGCCCTGACCTACATGTACACAGAAAACCCTCAGTATCACACATCTAGCAACGAAACATGCATACAAGCTAATAACTAAGGTTAATTAAACGAAAAAATGAACACAAAGAAGAAATATTACTAAATAGCAAAATAGTCGTCCTCAGTTATTGAAACCTAATTGTTGAAATTGTCAAAAATTGTTGGACACACAGGTTCGCAAACAAACACACACACACACACACACACACACACACACACACACACACACACACACACACACACACACACACACACACACACACACACACACACACACACACACACCACCCAAAATCATAATCAGAGAAGCTTATATGGAGCTTGAGTGTATTTCAAATGGGAGTGCCCTCACTTTTCTTGTTAAATCATAACTAAACAGTCATATTATGTTCGCTGTCTTCATTACCATTCTTGCTCGGTTGTCGTCCATTTATTTAAATTTAAATTTTTCTGCTTTGTTTATTCTAATTCTCAAAACAATACTATTGGCATGTCACCATTTGTTCAGCAACAACTGCAGCGAAGCTAGCTAGTTCATCAAAACTTTGATTTTGCGCTTTGACTTAGTTGAAACAGAAAACGTCTCTCTTTTGCTACAGAGCAGTGTCAATTGCTATGAAATGCCCATGCGCACAACTTTAACTCCGGCTCAAATATTTTCGAATAACCGAGGATACGAGAATAACAAAGTTCAGATAAGTACGCCGCATGTTGCAACAATTTTTGTTATAAAAGCTCAAAATAATTTATATAACAAAATAAAATATTAAAATTTTGTTTATTACCACATACAAGTGCACTCAAACAAATGAAATCTGAAGGACAAACCGATTTGTTCTTGAAGACGTAGATAGTTGCGATTGAACTCCAATGCCTCGCACAGGAGTACGCCACTAACTCCAATCTCTCCTCCGCACTCGCAGCACACGTACAAACCACCGCTGCCTGCCTTTCTCAGAATTATAGAAATTGCAACGATGATTGCTAC
>CAXXBX010000274.1:0-27104 GCA_964274945.1 Dehalococcoidia bacterium
GTCACATAACGTAAAGTGTCAATTGTCTACACCCATCGAGAAAAACAAACAATTCAAAATGATAAATTTTTACAGCTGTCCCCTGGGTGTAGGGCAGTAAAACAGTCACATGATCACATAAGGTGAGCACAGTTTCCATAGAAACATTTCATGACCTAAACTATTTGTTTACCATCTTCAAAACTAGCAAAAATGATTCGAATATACAACGTTCTCTACAGTTATAACTGCAAACAAGTGGCTTCTAACATAGCAAATGGCTTTCATTAATACTTACACCAATTTCTAGTTGTTCCACCAACGATGTTACTTTTCCTCGTACGTTCTCATCGTAATCTTGACAGAGACTTGTGAAGTGACTCGACGCTGACGTTAACGCCTCCACTGCTGCATAAACCTCGTCAGGGGTTCCACTTGATTCAAAAGCCACCTTTCCCCGGTAGAGCAAGTCGCAGAGTTTACAGATTATTATGAGCGACTTCCATCTCTCCTTCGTGTTTACGTCAATAAAGTCGATGAAACTCGTTTGAATGACGTAGAGCCAACCCTTTGACAACGATACCGTCAATGAGTCTTTCATCTCTTGCCACACTCGATGGCAAGCATATTCAAGAATCCAACTGCAGATTGTCGATTCTTGGACATCCGACATTGTCCAGTTTGAAATTGCGCTAAATCAATGCGCATGCTCCAGACTTCGCAATCCAGACTCTGCGTTGCGCTTTCCATTTCTCTTTTGAGCCTAGATTGTTTTAGAAAAACATAGAATACGTCGGAAACGGGATTAGATAGTACGTGATCAAATTTGATTTGATACGTACTCTAGATGTGCAGTAGATTCTATCTGTTTCTGCTGCCCATGCATGCCACCCAAAATTTTAGCTAAGAGTTTCTAGCTAGGTACACCGTACAGTACTTGCATAGAACACAAGATAAAACCAACAATTTGGTGAAAGGAAGCCATATAATGAGCCTATCGATAGAGATGACCTGCGTCTCAAACGAAGTAACTCAGTTCTAGAAACGAAATGGCAAGCACTGTTCTGAGAATAGTTTTCAAGTTTTACAGCAGCAACGTTACGATGGATACTGATGTGGTCCGCTCTAGTTGCTACCCAGGACTACGACGCTAGTGTAGCAGCTGGGTACGTATGGCTGCAGCTATTTGGCAAGAAACGAGATTAGATCCGGGACCCTAACCTAGAGATGGCAGAGAGCGTCGTCCGAGACGGCGACGACGGTGACGATGACGGCGACGGCGATGACCGTAAAAGGGAACTCAGGGAAGCCTTGACGAGGATAGCGGACAAAGTGGAGGATGATTTGAAGGAGGAAATAGAACGGGTGAGTGCGTGACAGTTGAGGTGTTGGTACGGTGACTATTTGGTCTCGGACAATTATCTCGGGCGTACTTTACCCGAAACCGTTAGATGGGGTTATTTGGTTTCGGCACCTGCGGGGAATGTTTGGTCGCAGGGATTATTTGGTTTCGCATGTATTGAGCCTCGAATCGGCACTCTTCAACTCTTACAGCTGTACGAGACGGACGCGAACGACGTGACGATGGCCATGATAATTTTCACGCGTCTCGCAGACGTCTGGATGAGCCGAAATCGAGTGCGACCTGCTTCTTCTTCATTTGTATTTTGGCTTTGTATGAATACCAAAGTCATCACGACATTGTTAATCGCAATTTCACTTGTCTGACGTTTCGTTTTGAGGCAAATCTGGTAGCGGGTGTGTCGAAAGTAGGCGGAGTAAAATGTACGGGACAAGGTAAACAAACATGATCACGCAGCGCACGTGTATTGATGTGCCTAATTTAAAAGTGCATAGAATGCTACGGCTAGGAGATGCACCACCCTATCCGGGAGTTGGGATGTTCTACCCATTCCGAGGTCTGAGAGCATAGCAATCGTTTTCACAGTTCTGTTTCTACCGTAGCTGCATTGCTAGTAATTTGCTACCAAGTGAAATCTAAAGGCCTGTACACACTGGCAACTGGATCGCGATCCAACCGCAACACTGTCCACACTTGCAACTCGATCACACGATCAGATCACGATCCGTCCGATCCACATTGCGATTTGGTTCCAATCGCGATCGGTTGAATCCAATTAGAAATAGTGGGCGTTACCTTCACGTATGCTACGCGTGTAGTCAGAACATCTAGCACTCCTCACTCGTCTTTGTCCTCGCTCACCTTACGTTGCTGTATCAGCGCTTTCCACAAGCAAAGAAGCCACGATTGGATCGCGATTCCTTCTGGTCTAGTGTGGCCTAGGTTCAACAGTTGGGACATGTTAGAGTGTACCCTCGACACTAGGCCTTCGCTTTCGGTGGTCCTTCCACGCGAGGATAGCAACGGGTCGGTATCACGTGACGTTGTCTCGAAGGTAGGCCTAGCAGTTATGTCATGTGACAAACTGGCATGTGACAAACTAGTTTGTTACCTGATCTATTTTGCAAATGATGATTGGTCGACTGTAAATCACATTGAAGTTACTTTCTGATTATTGTCATTGGGAAATCAGTAGCAATCGCTTACGCACGTCACAGGTGTCCTGTAGTGTGCTACAACAACTTGTGCGCCAGATGTGCCGACCGAAGATATTGTTTGGGCGTATTTGTAGGTTGCAAACAGTTCCAGTATTCTCCCTACATCGCAGCGAGTGAAGGTATCTCTGTTAGTCGCGTACAGCGGTTGCTTCTGAAGTAGCTTCAGGCTGACATCAGCCACGTAGAAATTTCACGCGTAGTCGCAATGGCTGTCGATTGATTCCGGGAGCGAGATGATAGTCTAAGACAAAAGCGTACAGCATAATTGCTGTTGCGTCGTCTTCTAGTCGACGACAAGAGAGGACAGAGTCTGCTTGTTGCCTTTTTGCGCGCGACATGACCGTACAGTCTTTGCGCTCGTTTCTCTACGCTAACTAGACGGTAAACAGCATCACAAAGGCCAGCATGCATAGTTACTGACTGCATTTCGTACATTTCTGTTCCAATACCTTGCATACCCTACTGTAAACGAAAACACACCTGATCTCTTTTTGCAAGTCTTTAGCAATATGAAACAAACCAACAAAGAGTGGGCTTTTGTAATGACATAATTAGTTAAATTGTCTAATGACAAAGAGTTACTTTTTAGGCCTCTATTTGCTCTATTGAAGACTACATCACGTGATACTGCCCCGTTGCTATCCTCACGTGGACGGACGTATAAACTGACCAACTGACCAACAGTCTGCTACACTAAACTTTCAATTAAGAATCACGTGATGCATAGCTATTAGTCTAATTAATTATGCCTAATTAATTATGGAGACATAAAATATACTTGCAGTTAAAGGCAGCTGCAACTTTTGGGGACTGGCTTAGGATACCTAACACCCTAAAATGTACCAGATGTCTTATGTTGTAGCAATCACTTACGGTGTCTCATTACCGCGGTTGGAATACTTTGCCAGTAAAAATGCCTCTGTAGAAAGCGATAGAGAGTGATGGTGGCTGTACCTAGCGTGTCGATTACATAATTCTTAAACTGTTTCTAAAGTCTGTTACGCTGACTTCTCTCTTAGTAAATTCTGAATAACTTTTGACAGCAAAGTCCTAGAGACATGCTAACCACTGGTCATGCCGTTCTTTGGGTGTGCATTGCAGATGAACTTCCGCCAACCTTGTTATGCAAATTGTTTACGTAGCTAGCTACTCTAGCCAATAGACAGCCTTCAATTGAAAGACAAATCCACCCCTTATGCTAATTACTACTTGCTCATTGGATAAACTCTGGGAACATCTGCCCACGCAAGAACCACACAAGCTTGGGGGGAGAGTCAGAGTGGACAGATTTAGTTTTAGGACAATATACCAATTTAATTACAGTAAGTATGCAATTAGAAGGATACATGATTGACAAAACTCCACTTTCTATCTCATTATTTTAACGGAAGCATCACATATCTCTGCTTATCTCTGGTGTACTGCATCCTACAAACAAGATGCGCCCGTAGTTGAATAAAGCGGACATAGAGCTTTCCAATGACACCCGTATGACCTCAGTCCGTTCTAAGGTTAGGAGGCAGCAGCCCATATTTGAACAACTGACTTTAATTCTGGAACCAACTTTTTAGTAGGTGCACAGTGACGTATACCTACACGTGCTGTCTACGATCAGTCGCAAGAAAGACAATCTACGTCTCTAATTGGTTGCGAACGACCAAAGGTAGGTGATGAATTTCAGAACAGAAGAGAAAATATGTGAATATATGTAGTTTGAGAAACAAATGTATCTGACGTAAAATCACTTTTTTTGCACTTGTCGCTCAGATGGGTATTTATTGTTGTTTGTTTGTTTGTTTGCATTGTACACTATAAAAACATATGCTTTGTAGATTATGTGAGCTTAATTAATGAAAGTATTGTTTCTTGTATACATGTAAATATCTACGTCGATCTGTTTACATTTCTGTCTATCTTTATTTATGTCTTTCAGTCATTTAGTCTGTCTGTCTGCATGTCTCTGTTGCTTTCTGTCTGTCTGTCTGTCTGTCAGTCAGTCTGTCTGTCAATACACATATTTGTCATTTAAATGAAACGTTTACATGAGCAACCTAACACTAACACAACAAGACCATTACAGTCTTGAAGCATACAAAATTATACTGCGCAAACTACATTTTGACATTCTAATTTCGCAATGCTAATGAGTTTGTTTGAGACTACTTTTGCATTACAACGCTGTAGAGTCACTGAAATGATTCATCGCCACTTGGTCTTGAAGTCAGTCTCATTTCGTCTTCCTTCTTCATCCCTTGCAGTCTTGCCAGTTTATTCAAATATCTGACTACTTGTTCGCCCCAACGGCCAAAATGTTTGAAAACAAGAGGAGTGACCAATAGGCAGGACCCTTCTGGCAGTAGCTCAGAATTATATTCTGCCTTTTTCTTCTCCTCCCGTTTCATTGCTGCTACTCCTTCTTCTCTGGAAGCTGCCTTCACTGAGTCCAAACACCATGGATGAGCCAAAGACACATCTAACTCAATGTCTCCACCTGAATCTGGGTCAAAAACGAGGATGCCCGACCTCTTGTCACTGTTGACGTACTTGTATTGTTGCTCTAGTTTGTGCGGCAAGTTGAGTTGAGAAAGGCAGTTAGACCATGTGGACACAATTGAGTTGTGAGTGTGCACTGGACCACTCCCAGTCTTACATGTGATTAGACGGTATCCTTGGATGTCCAGTTCTTTGCCACAGTCACAAAAATTGCTCGATGCAGGAATGTCACATCCCAACCTCATCATATTTGCCAAACGAAAATTGTGTGGTGAAAGTGCAAACATGTGACGAATTACTGACACCCAAGCTCTAGCTCCTTTACCTGACAATGAATGCAAATGAGCTCTGCCTCTGATTGTATTTGAGTTGTTGTTCAAGAAGTAGTCAACATCAGCCTTGAGCTGTTGGAGTAAGCCTTTGCTGCAATTTTACATTATCATTGATCAAGTCTGACAGTGACTGCCTCTCCGGCACCGTTTCATGAAGATCATGGCCTATAGATCTCGTAGAATGATACCGTTTCAAATTTGAAATTGCTACACTTTCAATAATATTTTGGAAACTTGATCTTGTCAAGAAATTATGAATTTCACAAGCCTGTTGGAGCAAGCGGGTGGAACTGTATGGGCCAGGTTATTCAGCCTTGGAACCCGACAATGTCTCAACAACAACATTGCAGCTGGAGGGTATTCAAGGCCAGGAAGTTGCTCACAAAGAGAACTTTCGGAATCCAAAAACTGGTAGCAAGACTTCCTAACAAAGACACTTCTCCAATTGGTGTTCCCAGTAGGATAGTACCTTCTTGTACAACAGGAATTGTGTTTGAGGCTGAAATTGCTTGAAAAACCAACTGAGAGCGGCAGTAGATTTCACACTTGTTTTCAGCAACATTCAATTCGATATTGGCGAGTGAAGAGGGGAGGCCGGAGAGAGAGAGAGAGAGAGAGAGAGAGAGAGAGAGAGAGAGAGAGAGGGAGGGAGGGAGGGAGGGAGGGAGGGAGGGAGGGAGGGAGGGAGGGAGGGAGGGAGGGAGGGAGGGAGGGAGGGAGGGAGGGAGGGAGGGAGGGAGGGAGGGAGGGAGGGAGGGAGGGAGGGAGGGAGGGAGGGAGGGAGGGAGGGAGGGAGGGAGGGAGGGAGGGAGGGAGGGAGGGAGGGAGGGAGGGAGGGAGGGAGGGAGGGAGGGAGTCGATAAATATAGATAGGCCAGGACAATGACTTCCTGGTGTTGGCTTTGGAGGGAAGACAAGTGTGGATGAATGGTTGTAGACAAGAGCGCTGGACCTTAGGGATCTCCTTGATGAACACCTTCTTGTGAATTGATGATGACAGTCTCTTTACCGTACAAATATACTAGAGGACTCACTCCAGTGTACATTTGAGTTGCATGGTTGCATATATCTGGGAATGAGCCATGAACTTGGTTGAGCATATGCCCTTGCTCTACCGAATTGAAGACATTTTAAAGGTCAGACTTGACAAAAACCCAGTCATCGTGCGAAGACAACAATAGTTGAATATGTTGTATCAAAAGTTCTGCCCCGCCCTGTGGCAACACCATGTTGTATTGGACAGAAAAACTCTTGAAACTTGTTCTTTTTCATGTCACAGATCACTCTTGCTTCCCCGATTGCAACTGGTTGAACATCTCCATTTGTTTTTCTCAAAGCTAGCAGTTTTGCTGATGACATCAACAAAGCAACAAGAGGTGGAATGGATCCTGTAGCTATGGATGAGCAAACCTCATACAAACCATTAGGCATGCACTGGTTAGACAACAGGTCTTTCAGATGCTCATAGTGCCAGCCTGATGGACCAGGACTTGATCCCTTTGGTAACTTTCAAGTGGTGTTGAAAAAATGCACTCTAGAGAGGTTGATTGGCTTTTCAGAGCTAGCTAGGGGTGTTTTCACTTGTTTACCTTGAGCAGGATGTTTTGCCTCCAATTTGTATAAGGTTTCTTTTGAGGCAGGCACCATCCCAATAGACGTGCCGCTTTGTAGATTTCACCACACCTGATGAGCCTCAGGGCTGCTCTTTTGGCTGCATCTTCTTTGATATCATGATTCTCCAAGCTTGACTTATTGATCTGGCTTTGCAATTGAAGATCTTTCCACTTGTAATCCGGGATATTCTGATATTAATCCTTGATCAATTTCAATGTTGTTTGACCACCTTTTGGCATGTCTGTCTCTCTGTCTGTCTGTCTATCTGTCTGTCTGTCTGTCTATCTATCTGTCTGTCTGTGTGTCTATCTCTATATCTATGTCTCTCTCTGCTGTCTCTCTATGTTTGGCTGTAAGTCTTGTTCGTCTGTGTTGTTTGCTTGTTTTCTGTGTACTGTGCTAGTGTTGTCAAGTATTATTTCTACACCAATGTTGAATTTGGGTGTTTTGTTGTCCCTTAATTTTGGGTATTCCTCTGTCCCTTTGTCTATATCTGTGTTGTTTTGTTCTTCTTTGTGTGCCTTGGTAGTGTATTCAAGATTGGATTTTTGTGGGTCACACACACACACAAATAAACAAACAAACGAACAACCATCACTACCCATCTGAGAGACAATTGCAAAATAAGTGATTTTGTAGCACCCTAGCTTCGTCTGCGCCAATCAGTGTCCAGTATTCGCTTACAATAAGTGACATATCCCACTTCCGCTATTTGTTGACTGGTCAATAAATCGGGTCGTATAACTGCCTGGGGCTACTGGTTTATCAAGATGTGAATTGTTTGTGCAAGGATATCAACGCCTCAGCTGGGTGCTACAAGCCGGTTATAGACCTTCTGGCAAGTGTGTAAACGAATACACTCTGCTGCGCCCTGCTCGTTAGCACTCGGGCTTCGCCCTCGTGCCAACTCATGGCCAGAGCGGGGTGTATTTCGTTTATACACTCACCAGCAGTCTATAACCTATACTTACGTCAGATACGTTGTTTCTCGAACTACATATATTCACTTCTTTTCTCTTCTTTTCTGAAAGTCATCACCAATCTTTGGTCGTGCGCAACCAATTAGAGACGTAGATCATCTTCCTTGCAATTGATCGTAGACAGTATGCGTACTTCGCTGTGCACTCAGGTATCGATCGATGCCATGCATGCAGGATCGATGCATAAATCTGCAGCCAGTTCTTGCTCCTAGCCGCAGCATTCTATGCACTTTTAGGCACATCTCTACACATGCGCTGCATGATCTTCAATTAGCAAGATCATGTTTGTTTACCTTGTAACCCGCAAGACATTCTTACCCCACCTACTTTCGACATGCCCGCTACCAGATGAGCTGAGATTTGCCTAAAAATGAAACGTCAGACATGTGAAATTGCGATTGACAATGTCGTGATGACTTTGGTATTCATATGAAGCCAAAGTACAAACGAAGAAGAAGCAGGTTGCACTCAGTTTCAGCTCACGGAGACGTCTGCGAGGCATGTGAAAATTATTATGGCCATCGTCACATCGTTCGTGTTCATCTCGTACAGCTGTAAGAGTTTGGATGTGTCAATTCGAGGTTCAATAAATGCAAAACCAAATGTCCCTGCAACCAAACCAAATAAGCCCCAGTTGAATGGTTTCGGGAACCAAATAAGCCCGAGATAATTGCCCAAGGGCCAAGACACAAATAGTCCCCACGACCAAATAGTCCCCATGACCAAATAGTCCCCACGACCAAATAGTCCCCGTACAGTTGGTGTTGAATGATGTCAAGGTTTTCATTTTCTTGTTTGTTATTTCTCAGCTCGGGCTTCACACACCGTCGTTGTGGAAATGGTTGGCTAGTGCGGCAGGGGCAGGGGCGGAAAAGATGTCAAGGGTGTTAGGGGCGTTAAGGGATGGACGTCAGATGGAAAAGTTGGAATCGGAAATGATCAGTGAGTGGATTGACTCAGCTGGTGGGAGGTTGGTGTTGGTGCCTGTGAAGAGAGGGGTGGTGAAGCTGGTAGGAAAAGATGGAAGTGGAAAGTCGAGTCTGAAGAGATCTTTGAAACGGGAGATGTTCAACTCTGAGCTTCTAAGCACAGAAGCAATAGAAATAGAGGTTTTGTACCAAGGTGATGATAGCAAGGCATGGAGACCAATCATTGAAGGTCAGATTCAACAATTGGTACTTAGTGCTATAAGCAAGCCAGCATGTGATGTGTATTCAAAAACGGAATTAAGGCAAGTTGAGGGCCGCAAGCTGAGCAAGCAGGTGTCAGACATGATGTTAAAGTACAGGCAGGTACATGTAACTCCACCCAGAGTAATAATTCATGTGTGTGATCACGGTGGACAAGAAAACTTGTTTTCAAGCTTTGCTCCATTTGTGGCTCCCAATTCTGTCTATCTCATGGTATATGATGTGTCAATACCATTGGAAGCTGAAGCTCAGTCATCGGTGAGACTCAACATTGAAGGTGATTATCAGCACTTGGAAGTGAAGCTGCATCGCATGAAATACAACAAGGACTGGATCAATCATCACTTGTCTGCCATCAGTGTCAGCTCTGTGTCCAGACATCATGAACAATCTGATGAGAGTAGCAAGGAAAGGGTACAAGAACTTGCATTCAGCGACAGACAGTCCACTGCAAATGCTGTATTACAGAGTAGTACTCAAGGCATTGGATCAGTGTTTAATTGTGTGTCTCCGCCTGTTATTTTTGCAGCCACTCATGCTGATCAAATTGTTGGTAAAGAGCAAGAAGTGTTGAGTAGACAAGATGCAGTTCTCAACAAAATGTTAGATCACAAGCCATACACAAGTCATGTTTACCGTCGACCCTCTGAAAGCCAGTCACCATTGTTCAAGTCAGACTTGTGTTTCTGTATCAACAATACAAAGTCACATTCACCATCATGGTTACCCAGGCTATTCCTAAGTGAAGAGGACCCTGAATTAGTTGCACTACGAGAGTTGGTGACATCTAAGATAGAGGAACATTGTACACAAGAACTGATTCCAGTCAGCTGGCTGCTGATTGAAGATAAGGTGTCTGATTTACAAGGCAATTCACGTGACAAGATCATTCCGTTTGAAATGCTGGAAGAAATAGGTGTAAAGCAGTGTTCAATGAAGTCGTCTAGTGAAGTTTCTGATGCTCTCTGTCATTTGCATAACTTCTCCATTGTGGTCTACTTTGCATCATCTCCAATACTTCGACATCATGTATTTATTGATGCTCAGTGGGTTTTCACAACTCTCTCACGCCTGTGTCCATTGCATTCCAAGGGTTTGCCTGCTAATCTTCGAGAGGACTTTGGTAAGCTTTCCAAGAAAGGCATCATGTCGCAAGAGCTTGTCGATTATTTCCTACGTGATCTGAAAGTTGAAGATCGCACCAAAATGCTAGAAGCAGCAGAACTGCTTGATATTGTCTCAAAATGTCAGGAGTTTGATAAATTTGGGGTTCCAAAAGGAAAGCAGGATATTGAGTACTTTGTGCCCAGCGCTCTGCAAGAAGATTGTGAATCTAAAATTAAGGTGAAATGCAGTAGCGGTGAAATTTCAAGTCCTTCTCTTCTTGTGTTGAGGCCAGACAAAGTTGGCATGTTTATAGAGTCATTGTTCTTTCGTCTCTTGAATCGATGTGTTCGTCAGTATCCATTTAAGCCTTCATTATACCGTAACTATGCCATGTTACACACGGAAGATGCCTGTGATGTTGAACTATTCTATACGTATGAGTATGTTGTTGTGGGGCTGAGACCAAAAGGCTCTATGTCGTATGAAGATGTAAGGAAGAGGTGTGTTGAAACTCGTCAATTTATTGTCAAGTCAGTGGAAGAAGTAAAGCAGCAAGGATTGTCAGGCTTTGAGTACTCTGTCTGTTTTCAACATCTGAGGCCAGAACAAAATAGTTTCCTGCCCATTAACAGTGATCGACTTGTGTCTTTAAATGATTACCCTAAGGATAAACGTTTGCTCTATGCCAGTAATTCAACAGCTGATCTTACAGCTGAAGAGGAGAAGTCAATAGACATCTGGTTTTCTTCAGGAGAATCTGATCTTGCGAGTGAACCAATGGCTGCAACAGCTGAGAGTCAGAATGCATCAACAGATGGTAGAAACCAACATGCAAGTGAATCTGCATTGTTCACAGGCAATGTCGAGAGAGATTATGAAGCTGTAACTAGAGCTGTTGTTAATTGTGGCTGCAGCCAGTGGTATGAAATTGGCCTGAATTTGGGAATGAACAAAGACCAGATCAAGTCAGAAACTCACAACAAACCTCACTACACTGGGAAACTACACGCTCTGATTGAAGCGAGAAGAGAAAATGTCGCCAAACAGCAGACAATGAAGGATTTGTTGAAGGCTTGCCGACTGATACCTCAACCTATATATGACGATGTGATACAGCAATGGAAGAAAGAAGGATTAGGACAGTAGCAAATAGCAAGAAGCTGAGCAATGGTTGGGAAAACATTAGCCTACTACTAACTTGCACGTCTTCACTAGACTTAGTCTACGACTCTAAGTATCCTAGTGGAAGTTGAATCCTAGTGGACATTGTATATGTAGCTGGAAGCATTCCATTAATTAATTCACATTGTGCTATTTGAACAGCAGCGAAGACACTTTTCAATATCCTGAATATTGACATTTGCTGTGTTACTGTTCCAATTCAGTTCCAATAGAAATAGCATTATAGTTGTGTGTCCATGACACTCCTACCACCATTAATTTCTAGATGGAAGAGAGAAAATCCTTTAGTAATGGACTGCCTCCAGAAGAAGTTCTCTTCATATTTAATATGGTTTTGTGAATGCTAGATCGACGTTTCTTCTTGGTTTCACACTTGTTCTCAGCAACTCCTTGATCCTTGCTGACCAACTTCACTACAACACAAAGTATCTATGAATGAGTTCTCCCTTTAATATAATTACCATGGTATGCAATGTACCTGGGATGACTCCTGACTCTAGAGTGTCTTCAGTCTGTTTTGTTGAGTCTGTTTGTTTCATCCCACCTATTGGTAAGAATGCACTTCTACAGCAAGTAAGACATTTCTTTGCCTAAAGAAGTGAAACAACAAGAGAAAGAAATCAGTACGTAAGTAAGAAATTGTACATCATTTTGTTAGCAGTGTAACCAAAATAAACAAACAAATAAAATAAACAAATAAGTAAATATACACCCACTCTTGGCATTGTCCGTAATATTATTTAATATTGTACTGTGTTCACATCATGGGGTTAATTGCAACCCAAACTTCCATCTCGGTATGCCACCTCATGCTCACCTAGACGTGATCAGTTTCATCAATACAAACAACCAATGATCATTGCTCTAAAGCAATGATCTCAATGTATCAAAGTAACAAATGCCCAGAAAATCAGAACAAAAATATCAAAGTTTGTCAAATGTTATGACCAAATGTTGAGTCTAACAGTCTTTATTAACCTACTAATTAATCACCAAATAATAAACAAAAGAACAGTATGATAGATAGCTAAGCAGACTAAACTACCAAGACAGTGCAAAGTTCCTTCTGACGATGTGGTGAAGAAGAAAGTCGATTGTGCCAGTGGTTGTATTTGTACAACTGCTTACGACAAACACGAATCTTTCTCGTTCTCTTCATTGACACAATTCTCGTTTGCACCGCAAAGCCGCTGTGATTGAAGAAAGTCCCACAATATTGACACATCCGACGACCAATCTTTAACCTGCTGTCTACAGAACAACCAAACACTCAAAACGGTACTAAAATTACTTAACATACATTATTTAGGATAAATAATGACTTAATTTCTTGCTTGTATATCCTATTAATTTAAAGTATGTTAAAATAAATGCACTATGCATCTCGATGCTTATCAGATGCATCGCATGACTCTTGCAGTACATGTTGTATTAGCTAATTTTGTTGGCAACCTTCATATACAGTAGTGAGACCGTCTATAACTAGCCGGACAATATAATCTTAGTAACAGCGTGCGAACGGATTAATCAATTAATATTCTATACTAAACATATACTGCAAACATATACAATACGCACAGGTTCACACACAGTTTATAACTAAAATTTTTAATTATTGTTGCACTTCCAACAAAATCACAGTTGTCTAGCAAATGCAACGGCAGAAAGATGCTTAGAAAATATGGTACCAACCAAAAAATTAAAAATTTAGCTATAGATATAACAACTCAGTAAAAATTACCAATCAATCACAGATCTGATCATAATGTTGAGTTACTCACCAGTTACTGCTCTGTCTTTTACAGATCGAGAAAGGGTTTGTATTCTACACAAACGGGACATTGTCCCAAAGTTCGATCAGTCAGTTGCTAGACTAACGCCTAAACTGTTGGAATATTTCTTCCGCTGTCACCTAAAATAACTTGCTAATACGGGATTCCACGATTGCACTGACTGCGACGCAGTAAGCAGAAAGCGTAGACCTAGAGTAGTAGAGTCGTCGCTGTCACTCATTTCTATTTATCCGGGACTCTGTAGTCACGTGCGGCATGGTTTCTTGTTGGCTCCGACGGTTGTCGAGCAAGACGTGCTTTCCTAAGATCTTACGGTTGAGGCAAGTAACAAGTACTGCAACGCAGCAGGCGGAGAGAAAGAGACAGCTGACGGCTGCAGAAGAGATATCCGACATTCTCAAGTCGGAGGGCGCCGTCAGTAAACAGAAGCTACAAGCGTTTCAGAGAACACATTCTCGTCTGTTCGGTGTGTCAAAAGAAGAATGGTTGAGGAAGCGAGACTTGCTAGTCAGAGCTGGAATGAGCGGGACAGAAGCCGGTAGGATTGCGCTCTACTTACCTCCAGCTCTCGGTTTTAGTCTGGCCAAGCTGCAGCATTTGGTGAAGCTATGCAAGCAGTATGATTTGAATATGAGCCGTATCTTGAGACGTGATCCTCTCGTGGTGTCTTTACCGCGAAATCTCGTGAGTTCTGTAGCTGTTCCGACCGCGGGTAGTGAACTGCATGTAGACATGCAGACAGAAATGGAGACTAGACTTTGACTATCTTTTAGAAATGTGAATTTCTGGCTGGTGTTAGCGTCTGCAGTAGTTTGTTCCAACCACTCGGAAAACACGCAGGCAAACAGACAGACAGAGTGAGCTAGACAGACAGGCAGTGGACCAATCAAAGAGACTTAATTAATTAATTTCATGCTTTCAAATTGTAATAGCTGTCAGTTGTGAGAACATATATGTATTTGACAGACAGACAAACAGACAGACACTAAAGTGACTGCTATGAAAGAGAAAGGAGCAGCAGAGACAAGGACAGACAACGCAAGGGCGGCGGAACCAGAGGGGCAGAGGGGGCACTCGTCCTAGTTACGTTATTTTGAGCAGAGAGGCGAAGAGGGGCAAAGCCTCTCCAATAGTGTACTGATTATCATCCGGAATGGGCCCTGTCTTGCACTTTAAGCAGAAATCCTTATATTTGTTTTTAAGACAAAACTTGAGAATCAACGAGAAGCAGGAAGTGGGAAAGTTTACTGCAACTTTGTGCTTCAGAAACAAATTTGGAGCCTTTACAGGGTATATACTTGTATTTCGCTGAGGTTACTGTTCATAAGACTAAAGTCTTCTGCCTTAATTAATGAATAATCGTCTTTGCTACGGGAATCGTCTGGCTTGGGTGTTACTGTCGTTTAGAGTACGAAGTACACTACCAAGTCTTGTTCAAGTTCTATATATGTGCATAATACTTTTGCTGCGGTGTTATGTAATTTAATTATATACGATTTGTATGAAATAAATCAGTGTTGAAACTATAAAAATTTGCCAATTAATGCAGCAAAAATTATTTTTATTTTGGCACTATATTAGGGTTCTTCCCATGCTTTCAGAATAGCGTGGTGGAGATGGTAGTTGTAAGACACGCTTCTTTCTGCGACAGATACTTGGATACCCAAACCTTTGCTAGTTAATATTAATGTTAATGATTTTAAACTGCCTATTAATTATCTAAGCCCTGGCTACCGTTACAACTAAAACAATTAACAAAGTCAGACAGTGTCTTATTGTGGTCAGCTCCTTGATCTGCTTGACTGGAACTGGTTTCTTCCGGCTTGTTACTTTTTTAGTTTTTGTCTCTTCGGACATGCTCTCTTTGACTTTCGGCCCAATATGGGAAAGAACGAAGTTATTGAACCTGCCTCTTCATCTCCATGTTTGTTTATGCACACACACACTAATGCGAGCATTTGCATAGCCTCGAAATTCCAGACCTTTCTCCTGTAAACGAAATGTCCGGATGTCCTAAATTGACTTCAATAGTGGAAGAGGTAACTGGTTGACCACACAATTGTTCTTCAGTGACTCGCCTTCTAATTACGACTTTCGCAGTCGATTAGAATCCAGATCTTCCTCATTTTTCTGTATGCATGATTGACTTAGTCACGTGGCTGGGATTTCTTAGCATGGTGCAGCACCATGCTACCACGCTTTAGGGAGAACCCTGATTAATTTAATTATCATTTAATTAATTAGCCACACACACACATGAGAAATGGACAACTTAGACCTTGCCTTTGCTCCCTCAATCTGCAACAGCTTCTGCCGCCTCACCTCTAGTGCAAAAGCAGATACCGCAAATGTGGATTTTGAGTTGCATGACTGTAGATCAAGTCACTGTGACTGTCACATTAGCATGTAGGCAACTGTATTTAATGAAGCACAGGAATTTCTCTGTCTGTAAGTAAGCCCAAGTTTTGAAGTGATTTTTTATGATATTGTATTGTCACAGTGCTCCAAACACTTGAAACAGTTGAGAGAGGTTGGATTCAATGAGACAGAACTGAGTATGTTTTCTTGTAGTCCATTGTGACTAAACTGTTCATCTTGTGATTGATTGTTTGAAGAACAGCTAGTTGAAGCTTATCCAATGATTTTGGGTCTCCCGCTAACCAACTGGGCACTCAACAGAATTCAAGAATTGAAGGTAAGATAAATTAGTCTCATATTGTACATTAATTATTGTTACATAAAATTATGATTGTGCTCAATGTCCGGGCTGTTCAAGATTGTTGCAATGCAAACATGCAAAGTGCACATTATGGGCGGGGTCAGAGGCCTCCTCAATTTTTTGAAATATTACAATATTACTATATTCTATTACATGTGTAGAAAATGGTCTTTCAGTGTTTTCATAATGTAGTCACTCTTTTTTTTTTGTAAAAGAAGTGTCAATCATTTTTACTTGTTAGCTGACTTGTCTATACTAGTGTGTATGGGACACCTGAATATGAAAGGCTACAACAGTTGATTTTGGATTTTGCTTTAGAGAACCCTCTGTTGTACTGTACATAGAGCTTCAAGTTGTCTCTATCACAAGTTTATCAACGTCTTTGTGTCAATAACCGAAGGCCACATGCTGATGTTGTTTGCGTCCTGTGTCTATCGAACTATTTGCCCTTATGGTTTACATGTTGATTTTTAAAAGTATGCACATCGTTTTGTATGCCAACAGTATAGCATTATGCCATACACTTTGTGGAAGAGGATGGGTACAGTAGTAAACAAGTATGCACTTTGTACACTTTCTAAATTGTCAACATTTGAACAAGCTCTTAATATGTATCAAATAATTCTATTTAACTATGGTTAAATGCACCTATTTAGGCATTTTGGTATGTACAGTATGTCAGAGACTTGAGGGACAGTAGCTAGTAAGAAGTCAACCATGTGGTTAATGTCTATTCATAAAAGTGTTAACTTTTGTGCTCTCCGTTCATGTTGTCTTTGCTCACAGAAACAGACAATGGGCAGTCAGGTAGGCAGAAGGCTGTCTAAGTCTTTATTGCTATTAAAGGAGCACTGTCCAGATTTATGCGCATACTTGAAGACACGCCCTATTAGTGTGCGAAATAGACGGGTACAGGAGGCTGTGAGTCAAGAAATAGAGTGCCATGTGTTCTGCTAGGCAGTTCAGTTACAGAATCTGAATGTGTAGATATGTGAATTGTACCAGTACTCTCGCTAGTGCTAGACATCTACCAGGATTGTTGCCTAGGTGCTACGGATGTGTGAAGATTGAACCACAGTCAATGTGGAAGCATTCTTTTCAGCTGAATGCATCTTCTGTGTAGAAACATTGTCACGGCTCTTGCAGTTCTGCTTCCACTCGCGCACCATATTTCCACCGTTTCTGTTCTGAATGCAATCTGAAGTACACAGACAAATGCCACTGTGAACAGTTACTTTCTGAATGGAATTTTTGCACATTTTGACGTGCAGGATCAGTAAAATAGTTATCTCTTGCGATCGCTGTTTACGCATAGCCCCAAAACTTGCAATTACAAGTCCAAAATTCTGTGCGGTAAGAATGTAGAGTTTGTGATGGGGTATCACATCGTTCCAGCGTTGTCGTGCAAAGTTTCTCTGATTTCGAGATTTTGATTTCATGTATGCAGTTTTTCAATCCGGTATCCGAGGCACCAGCGCGCAAAACATCTGGATAGTGCTCCTTTAATGTGACACAGAGTAGACAGTAGAGAGTAGAGAGTCTACTATAAGCTAGTAGTATACGAGCAATGATGACGTTATTTGTAAAGTATTTTCAAGCCATACACAAGCAACTTGTTCTGATGCTCCTTCCATTGTCACTTACCAAGATGTCTCACAGAGGTGTAGAAATAATGTCAGTTGAAAAGCATATTATTGAGTGTGTGAGAGACTATTTTGAAGAAGAACACCGAGGTGGATGTCACGTTGGCCTCAACAAGGTCACTGTGAGGTTGTCAGCTGCCACTGGGTTTGGCAAAAAGAATGTTATACAGAGTTCACAAGGAACGCACTTTAAAAGGAAAGAGTTTTTAGCCCACAAAAGAGGAAGCAATACACAAAGTCAAGAGATTCCATCAATATGGGTGATTTTGATTGCTTAGGCATTTGCAGTACTGTTCACCGGATGTATGAAGACAAAGAATAAACAAGCTAGACAAACTTCTCACTCGAGTTCAGTAGAGAAGAATTTTTCTAGTACAATGACCATTTACTGTTGAAGTAAATGGGATTTCAACTATGTCAAGAGAGATGATACGTTATTCTTCTACGAGTTAATGGACATTATCCAACATCATCACTACTACGTGATGAGGATCAGGCTGTACAGGAAGGAAGAATGACTCATATTCTATCTTGACGAGTCGTAGGCAAATTCAACCATTGCTGCAGAACAGCTGTGGGTTGACAGTGATGGAAGAGGTGATGGCAACCATCAGGGAGAGGGCAGCATTTGATCATATTGCATGCTGACTTGAAGAGAGGTTGGATGTGTGGTGATCTTGTTTTTGCTCCAGAAAAGACATTGGATCACCATGCTAGAAGCTGCTTATCAATGTCCCACCTCAATCTGTGATAGTGTGCTAAGCGTCGGACAATGCATCATACCATAATGTAGTAGTGGAGAGAGTAGCGACAAAGTACAGCACCAAAGAGATCATGCAAGAATGGCTTCCTGCATAGGTCATTCCATTTGACAAGAAAGATCTCAAACAGGCTCTCTTCACTCTCTTCTCAATCTCAAGCTTTAATTTACAGACTACCAAGGAAAAAGGCTGTGTTATGCTTCATTGATTCAGTGGGCACACTGAAAGTTGAATCTAATAGAGCTGGTCTGGCGGGATGTCAAATGATGGCTTTGTGATCACAACGAAGCATTTAAATTGGCAGATCTCCAGCAGCTGGTACTTGCAGTCTTTTAATTATGAGTCAAGCATTGTGATCATGTTGTGACGGAGGAGAGGTATTGGCAGAAGGGCGAGTTTCAGGAAGACTGTTTGGAAGAATTCACCATTGAACGTGGGTGGAGATTGCTGAAGGAAATCAGGAGATTGAGAAGTTGAAGCCAATGAAGATGATGAAGACACACCAGAACTGGACGATGATGATAATGCTCTACAATGCATGGATGCAGTAGGGATGGACGATGATGTAACATTTAATTACATTACCCATTTTAGCTTAACACAATGGTAATGTAAAGATTATTAGTGGCTGCAGGAATCTTTGTTATGCAGTTTTCACTGATAGAAATGGGAGGTTCTGCAGTTTCAAATGATATTTTTAAGATTGTCTTACTATGATATTGTGCAGCAAAGTGATGGTAAATTTACGATTGACCAAGTCAACGTGAATGGAGAATAAGCATTGACTTCTTCTAGCTTGATATGGAAGCTGTTGAATTTCACCAGCTAACACGTGCACTGTATGACTAGGAATTCTTTATTTAAGTGGTTATGTATGATATCTCATGCTTCACCTCGTTTTTGAACTGTGTAGCAGTGGTTGCCAGCACTTATACATTCTAATCCTTATTCTAGCATTGATATTTGCATTACTGTTACGTGTCACGTGGGTGATCACGTGGCTGGTCAGCTGCATACGTGTACATTACATCCACGTGCATGTTAGTTGTTTCTTGAAACAAGTTTGAGAGTGAGTTCAAGAATTTCTTCTTGTTGTATTCTACATTCATTCTACATCTACATTCCGTATACCTAATGTGGAAAAATACCGTCTAATATGAACAATAGTTGAGTTTGTAACAGCTTCAGTTATCCAACATTTTCACTTATCCAACAGGGGTCCGGTCCCAACTGGTTGGATAAGTGACACTCGACTGTATGTATCAATGATATGACTTTTGTTGCATGTGGCTTTAAACACAGTACTAAAATGGTAGCCACGTTGCATTCTCTGTTTGTTAGTAACTTTGTTAGTTAGTTTATTGTAGTCATGCTTTTGATAGGAACCATGTCTATATGTGTTCGTATTGTGAATTAATGAATACTGTATACTGTAAACCAAGAAATTTTTGGTGGCGATTTATTTTCGGTAATTTTGGTGTGACTTATGAGGTACCGAAAATAAATCTCTACCTAAATTTTGTGTAAGCAGCCAGCAGCAATGTCCGGGAACATGGTATCGTCGTATACGGGACGTTATGCCCTAACTTGGATGAAAAGTGCCTTGAGGCTGCTTGCAGCCCATGCAAGTCAGCGTACCTTGCTATACTTGCACGCAGTTCAGAGTCGTATTGCTGATACTGTAAACGAATTCTTTTGCTCTTGTTTGCGGCAGTCTCGCACATAGAAGCATCAATCTCTGCATTTGCTGAGGCGCGTGCCATCATTTAGTTTTCGTCTCCTTAACGTTAGGGTCTGGAAGGCCGGCAGTTCTTGGTATTGGTAACACACCTGCTGTACACACCAGCTGTGCTGAGCACAATTGTGTAATGTCTACTTGCTGTCAACTACTAGCCTCTGGCGTTGTCGTGCTATACGGGAACCGGGCATGACGGCTCGAAAGGGTCTGGTACGAGGCTATCAACTACTGAGTACTGTCTACATATCTGGGCATCCACATAGGAGTTTCAAGCATTTAACGACTTCTACATACCGAAAATTTCTTGGTTTACAGTAGGATGAAACATTGGTTGGAATTTATTTTGGCAGTTTGCTAAGAAATTGCCGGATACTGGCGGATTTTAATTTGGCGGTTGGACATGTTTTTTTGATAACTGATATGTCTTACCATATAAGTGATCTTGATGTGTTTGTGATTGACAGCTGTGTTTGTGGCTCACATTTCCCCACCTTACTGCATGGTCTCCAACTACTGCGTAGTCACAAACAGATGGCAAGCAAGAATTACCTACCATCTTGCTGATCACGTGCCTGATGACGTCAACATATCCTAGAGGCCAAATTAATGGCAGATGTTATATTGACGGTCGCTGAAAAATCTGCCAATCTGCCAAAATAAATTCCCCGCCAATATTTCATCTTATACGGTACTGAAGATTATATTATACTAGTGGTGAAAGATGAAACAAGTATGGAGATGCTTTGTGCATGAAGCCACTGTGCATCCAGCATATACTGAGCATGTTTTGTTTGCTTGCCTAAACGACTTCTCTGTACTAAATCTATCAAGATTTACACTCCATGGTGAGGTATTTTGAATTGTTTTGTTCTCCAAATTTACTGTATTTGTACAGTGTAGATGTAGACATAAATGGGTAGATTTTGTTGGCATGTTAAGGTTATATGCTATGAGATTAGTGTACGCATTACTAATCATGATCAGCAGTGCAATACTCAGCTATACTAGTCTACACGATTCAGAATTATTCATTTGACTGTTATCGATTAATGGTTAGCCAACAACTGAGAATCTTTATAGATCGATGAAGTTTGTCAACTTACCTGAATACTTGATCTTGTTTTTGTGGCACCAATCTTTATGAAACTTAACATTATTTTGCCTAGAGTGACACAACAGTTGTCTCACCAGACAGTTCTCTAAAACTAATAGTTGTGGTTACAGCTGTCTTTAATAGACTTTTGAGGCTTGATATAGTGAAGATATTGGAATCGTTTGAACCAATGTAACATGAATCGAGTAAATGAGCTTTCAGGGAAAAGGCCAATAATGGACAGAGGGTATTAATGGAGAAGGGATAGAATGAGAGTTTAGAGGATGATGGCAACATTGATTCATTGAATGCAGACTAAACAATAATTGATGTGAATTCTGATTTAGGAAAGCGGATTTAATATGAAGAGTATTGCAACGTCACTTGAAAGCAGCTTTGTACAGGTATGGAAACACTGTTCTGTATACAAAATGTTTTTTGTTATGAACGTATATGTGCAGAATGTACCAGCAATAGCTACTGATCTGACTGATGAGATGTCCGAGATGGTCAAGTATCTTGTCAGCTTGGGCATTAGCCCAGAAGAACCTTTGGCCAGAAGAATAGATCCCACTTCATGTAATTATATTATTCATGGGGATCTCATTCTAAGTCGTCTATAGTTGTGTACTGTTTAGTGGATCACATTAGGAATATAGCCGATATCTGGGCTGGACCTCCTATCTACTGTTCATCAATTCAGCTGAGAAGGTTGCTGCGTCGATCCGTGGGGGTGTTGCAACAATGGACTGAGGTGAGGATCGATCAAAGACTGTAAGCCATCGTAATTACTGATCACACTGCTATTTATTTCAGGAATATCTCGCTGAGCAGCTTGAGGTGCTCGTCGAAGTAGCAGGAAATCCTTATATGTGCATATCTAGGGTTAGTGACTATTATTTGGTCATTTATGGCATGCGTGTCTATTACATCAAATGGACTTACTTTGTTTTCTTGGACCTTTACGTTTGTTTAGTTGTTGGATACGCCTAAGCAAATTATTGATGTGTTAACTCCACCAACGACGATACAACTACGACTAGAAGTGATGAACAATTATGGCCTTAACAAGTCTGATCATTGGAGTAAGCCATTAACCCTAGCTGGCTGCTCGAATAATGTTAGAAATTGTTCTGTGTTTCTTGACAGAAACATTGTGGCTTCGTTCACTCTATTTTTGTAAATCACTAACAGATTTGGATACTCGCTTGCGGCTCATCTTCAGCAAAGGTGACATTTCTCTCAACGAGTTTCTACGGCAACCCAACCAGTATGGCTGACTGTAACATGTATATGTAACCACTGAGTCAATCACAATGTACTCTTTTCAGGTCATCACTTATTGATGTAGAAGATCTTCGTTCTCGACTCAGTTTCATTCGGAAACATGATGTCAGTGGTTATAGTCTGCATTAGCCATAACCTGGCTGAAATTTTTTCTTCCGTATTTGTAGGTGTCTTTGGTGACAAGAATAGGATTAGATACTGTTTGCAGTATCAGCTCAATGAAGCTAGCAACATTGGTAATTTAGTTGCACTTCAGTTTCAACATTTAATCAGAACAAATTGTTCTAATTTCTGTAGCTTGACAAAACGGTTGATGATTATCGTGCATTCACAGCAACCTTGGAGTCTGGTGATGAATGATTAATAACAGAATGACGAATTACTATAGATGTTTGTAGATATCAAGAGTAATAAATCACTTGTAACCTTTGTCTCACATGTCTGTTTAATGAATTTAATGAATTCATTTAGCATTTAAATGTGCAAGCATCCTTAAATAAATATAACAAAACTGAGGGAATTCAAACTTTTGGATTTTAAATGTTTCTTGAAACATTTGAATACTTTATATCAGATTTTTGTTGTGTGTATGATACCTACATTTACTAGAGCTTTCACTGGAAGAGCCTTACATCATATACTATGGTCTCATTCGTTTGAAACTTTAGTGACTGAAGAGGCAAACAAGATAAAGGATCTGGCTGGTACAGTTTCTTATTATGCTTTAGACAGAAACTGTTCTCACAGACTTTCTGTGGTGAGAAGGGCTACAAAGAGCTGTAATTTTCTCTTGGAAAACATATCGTCAAGCCATTGTAGCTACACGTTACAGAGCTAAAATGAAAAACAACAGTCGTGGACATAATGCAAAGCAAATTCTTCTACTAGTGAAGAGTCATTAGGTACTGTGAATAATGAGCATTTGTTTGTAGAAAGCAGTTTATTGCTTATTTCATCGGGCCTACACAGTGAACAAGCAGCACATTGGTTGCATTGAATGCGCAGGAAGCTATGTGATGGTTGCACATTAATTGCTATTGAGATAAGCATATGAAGCTTTGAGTCTCTATGCATTTTTCTAGACCCGGACCCAGACCAGTGGACAGTATTGTCAACACATTTCTTCTCTTTCTCAAATGAAACATACTTCTGACAACAAGGCATGTGTAGGTTTGGAACAACAAAGAGAACAATTTTTTCCTTCCAGGCACTAGAGGATGTCACTGTAGATAGTAGGCAAGAGATTTAGTTAATTAATTAATCAAACCAGTCTGGAAAGTCTATTTGCATGCAAGCTCCACGAGTCAAATTCTAATTTTTATAAGTTGTTGAACGTATATGCTACTGTCATTAATTTATCCTCAGAAGACATCTGTATTAAGAGGGCACCTAGACCTTCATCAGAGAGTGACCTGTCAAGACAATTTGCTCAACGGTAAAGTAAGGACTGCACAACGAACTCTGTCAGGTGAGAACAACTTTGGCTTGCTATCGCTTGATGAATCCATCAGTGACGGTGATGTATCTCACAAATCAGTTAGAGACATATTGAAAGAGAAACACCCTGACCCAGCCCCTTCATATGAAGAAGCTATTCTGGACCTGAAATGTCAACCTTCTGAAGTCCATTCCATTCTGTTTGATAAGATGGCTCTGAAATGCAGTGGAGCTGCAGGACCATCAGGACCTGATGCTTCTGATTGGAGGAGACTATGTACTGGGTTTCAGAACAAATCATTGGACTTATGTAACTCCCTGGCTTCAGTGGCTCACAGAATTTCTACTGAATTTATATTGACCCTAGTGGGATTGCTCCCTCGGTTGCTTGTCGATTAATTGCCCTTGACAAAATCCTGGACTCAGGCCAATATATGTCTGTGAAACAATAAGAAGAACCTTTAGCAAGGCCATACTTGTTGTGAAGAATGATATCTTGACAGTGGCTGGAGCACTACAACTTTGTGCAGGTGAAGATGCTTGTTGTGAGGTTGCTGCATGCCATATTTGATGATCCCAGAATGGAAGTTGTCCTCCTTGTTGATGCAACGATTGCATATAACAACATTAACCGTCACGTGGCATTGAGAAACATATCCATGAATTGCTCTGCAATTTTCCCAACGCTTGCCAACACATACAGACTGTCTGCCAAATTGTTCGTTGGAGAAGTTTTGCTATCCACGAAAGGAACAACACAAGGGTATCCTCTAGCGATGCCCATGTATGCTTTAGCTACCAGGGGTGCATTTCTTTTGCTTCTTCTGCTCTTCTGGAAGAGGCCAGAAGAGTCACGTGACCTCTTCTGGTTGTTTCTTTTGCTTCTCCCCCCTTCTTCTAAAGTGTTAGAAGAGGCACGAGACCTCTTCTGGCTCTTCTGGCTGAAAGGCGGAAGAGGCAGAAGAGAAGAGGTCTCGTGACTTGTGAGACATGCGCATTAAAAACGCGCGTATTGATGGAGCCGTACGAGCGTCCTTCGCTTCCATTGCTTTGGAAACCAAGTGGTCTTCCAGCAATATCAAGTCCCACAACTACAGCTGCTGCTTGTGGGTGTTCTCCAAGGACCCCTTTAAGGAACCAGAAACGGAGACAACGGTTGTACAAGTCGCCTCTTCGAGTAGAGATCCAATTTCTTTAGTGAAAACCTTATTTTGCTAATTAATTTTACAACTAGAGTACGTCTGGACGTGTAAACTATTAATGCGCATGCTCAGCTCTTCTAGGTCCTCTTCTGGTCATTTCTTTGGCTTGGCTCTTCTGATCAGACTGCGCATGATCGAGCTCTTCTGTTCTCTTCTGACACCTCTATTCCAGAAGAGCAGAAGAGGCAAAAGAAATGCACCCCAGGCCTCTTCTCACAAAAGTACAAACAAGGGATGCAAAGCAAGTTTGGTATGCTGATGCTGCTGCAGCAGGAGGTCCACTCAAATCATTGAGGCAATGGTGGAACAAACTTACTGGCTTTGACTCCATATTTGGATACTTTCCAAACACGAATAAATCATGGCTAGCAGTGAAACCTGGATTCTTGGACACAGCAAAACATCTCTTTGATAACACAAAAGCAACATTACAACAGAATTAAGACAGAAAATACTTTGGAGCAGCGTTGGGAAACAAATAATTTTGCAAAGGATTCCTCCAACAAAAGGTTAGAATGGAATTCAGAGATTGAAACATTGGCTAAGATCACACAATCTCAACCACAAGCTGCTCACGCTGCTTTGGATGGCGTGATCAGAAGATGGGTTTATGCCATGAGGACCAATGAATATACACCTGAATCTATGCTCCCTCTAGGAATGCAGATCCAAAACAAATTGATTCCTGCTGTCACTGGAAGACATCCGCCAGGAGAAGTGGAAAGAAGGCTTTTAGAACTACCACCCCAACAAGGAGGACTTGGAATAATCAATCCACTCAACATGAAGTCTGAATATATCCATTCCAAAACAGTTTCTACACCACTTGTCAACTTGATCATCCAGCAACAGGTAGAATTGGGCAACGTGAATCAGCAACAGTGTACGTTGAAAGAAATGGTCCACAAACAAAAGAGAGAATATTTGAATCAGCGTGTGGATCAGATTTCTAATACCAAAGCAACTTCGCCAACCAGTCGAAGTAGCAAAAGAAAAAGGTAGTTCAAGCTGGCTGACAACACTTCCCTTACAAGCAACACGGATTTTGTTTGCACAAAACCGGCATTTAGAGACGTCCTATGCCTGAGGTATGGTTGGTGACCAATGAATCTACCTGATCATTGCCCTTGTGGAGCTCCCTTCACAGTTGATCATTCTCTGTCGTGTTGTACTGGAGGGTATCCAACAATTCGACATAATGAAGTTCGGGGTTTGTTCCATGATCTGTTGACTGACGTGTGCTATGATGTTCAACAAGAACCGTTACTACAGCCTCTCAACGGTGAGAAATGTACAAGAAAGGCTTGTACAATTAACAGATGATGAGGCTCGGCTGGACAATGCTGCGAACGGATTCTGGGGTGGACGATTCCAACTGACCTATTGTGATGTGGCGATTTTCAATCCAAACGCAGCCTCTTACCGCAAGAACAAAATTGCATCCTGTTACGGAAATCAGGAACAAGAGAAAAAGCGGAAATATGAGGAACTGGTTTCGGCAGTGGAACTAGCTTCTTTCACGTCAATCATACTGTCATGCACATGTGGATGTAGCAAGATCACCACAACATTCCTGAAGAGATTGGCTTCTTTACTCTCACAAGAAAAACACACCCTACAGCCGAACACCCAACTGGATTTGCTGCCGCCTTAGCTTTGCCCTTACGAGTATGCATCATGTCTCTCAGAGGCTCTAGAGTGAAGTTCAGAGGCTCAACAAATGACAGCAACATTCTGCTGGCAACAGCAGAATAACGCTTTAGATAACTATTATTATACACACATATTCTATTAGTAACAATAACTAGCTTCATTGTTATACGTATATGTGTAGTACGATTTATTGAAATACACCAGGTTCCTCAGTAAATGGCATGGCAACAGCTTGGACTACTGTCTGTTCGCCATAAGCGGTGAACTCGGAAGTGAGTAATGAAGTAGAGGTCACGCCAGGTGTGCACATTAGAGCACTAA
>CAXXBX010000275.1:0-27757 GCA_964274945.1 Dehalococcoidia bacterium
GCCTACATGAAGCTTTGCGATATCCGTTATGACTATAGTTGGGGACTTCCACTCGGTAGTCAGCAGCTAGACGAATTTGTAGCTGTAGCACATTATGGTCAAGGGTTGTTGCCCTGAAATATTCTTCAGTTGTACAGCAAACCCTCTTTCGACAACACACGTTCTCTCTAGGCTGATCCATGTTAACACATCGGCCACAAATGCACCATGGCAAAGTCTCTGGATTTATTGGTGACGCAAAAGGATGGTCTTCGTCACCTCTCTCTGCACAGAAATTAGCGTAGACCTCAGTAAGTTGCAACGACCCCCTTGAATTACAGATGAAGGAGCTCACAACATTTTGAAGCTGTCTAATGCTGAGATTGCTAACAAATCCCTACAAGACATGCAATGGAAGGTACCTTGGTTGTATTGTAGTTGCACCATCAGGTATATATAGAAAAGAAATATGACAACCTCAATTTCATCAGCAGAAGGAGCCACTTCTCTGGGAGGACCAACTAATACACCTGCATGACTGTCATCTCCTCGACGACTCTAGATGTGTAGACTACGTGGTACTGACCAAGAATAACAGACGAAGCTCTCGCGCGCACCTCTCCGCGATTCCTGCATATCTCAGGTCTGCAAGAACATACACTCACACAATGCGCACCTGCTGCTTTGCACTCGCAGCCTCGTCCATCGCATCTCAACTCTAGCGCACTTCCCTCTGCAACTGCATCTCACACTCTCCTACCACACCGATCACGTTGTGTACCAATCAAAATATGGAGTCCAACAAAAACTTACTGGCTCAACTAGATTCTCTAACGTTTCTTCGTCATCAGTTTTCCCTGACAACATCATCTCATCCCTCGGGAACGCCATATTTTGATCTAGCTATGCGCAGAATCCAAAGCGAGGCAAAAGCAATCCGCGCGAGCAGGCAGTTTCACGAACATGCGCATAAATCTGGATTGTGCCACGTATCTAGCGAAGTCACGACTCGTACCGACTCTCGTCATTTCGACAGTCCCGTTGAACGTCGTCTCTTCGAAGACATTGCTGGCTGGCGTTTCGGAGAACAGGTGCATCAAACTCGGCAGCTCTTTGACTGTCGTAGACTGGCAAACGACTGTGGGCGTATTTTTTCAAGACCCGGATATAAGCAAAAATATCTTTCGTTTCCCGGCGTCGCCCGCAATAAACGACACGCTCGGCGCGTACCGTCCGACGTCGGGAACGGGCAGTCTGAATTCGGCGGAGATACGATTCGGCGTTCCGGAGATATTCGCGCGCGAGCGGAAGCGAGTGCGATCGGCGGGAAATGGCGTCGTCGTGGGAGAAGTCAGGAAGACGATCACGGTCTCACTTTCGAGACTAATAAATTCGGCGTGCGCGAGCCAAATTCGGTCGAGATCGGACTCGCCGTCTTTGAGAAACGCTCGTACGGACGGACACACAGACACCTCTCCGTTATATATATATATATATATATATAGATAGATAGATAGATATTGGCTCTCACTATCATTCTGGTCTACTGTGTCACATGTTCCAGGAGACAACACACTGCAACTTGCTATTCAACTTCATATTTATGGTGTAGTAATATAATGGTAAATTACTCACAGCAATTTACCTACCTGCTACCTACATTGCAACGTCCAACACACACAAAACACGTATCCTAATACGTACGCAAGTTTGTACCCACAGTTCACGTTTGTCGAGTCTAAATGTTACATCACCACTCAAACTGACGCGGCAGAGTCACGACAGAGATCACAAAGAGGTTGTTCATGTCTGCAAAAGACGCAAAACACACAAGAGCCGGGTTCTAGTGAGGCCTTACCTAATTCGATGCATTTCTATACGTGCTAGTAAAGTTCGAAAGAAAAACTTGTTGCTATCGCTCTAGACTCACGTGGTTAACAAACGTGGAGACATCAAAGTAGCACGCCAGTGTCCCTGGAGACGTGATGACGTCTTTAGTGCCACGCCCGCAGAAAAGGTCTATTAGATTTGCGATTAGCGGTGCCTTTCGACTAACTGCACATGTGTGCACAACTAGTCTAAACAGGATGTTTGCTAGAACTATAGTGACATGCCAAACATACTATTAAACATTGTTACTTTTCTTCTATTGGTCAGAGTTATCCGAGTTCACATCTACGTAGCTACTGATCTGTGACACCTCATCACGAGCTTCTAAAACGGTTTTTTAAATTAATTATATCTCACTTAAATATGATACGTTCATATTATATTACGTTCCAGATATCTGGGACCTCCCTGCATGTATATTCTAGCGATAACATTTCCATTGTCTTATTAGGTTATAGTCTGATTGTCCCATGTTATTGTCTAGTGCTAACCCGCCATACAAACCTTGACTTCGTTTTCTAACTGTTCTGTAATTACCGTGAGTGAAATGTCACTAGTCGAGCGAACGGCCGTGTTTATTGGTAGAACGGGTGCTGGAAAGTCGACGTGTGCCAATACTTTTGCCTCTGATGTTCTATTTCCAGAAAGCGACCAATCTGTAAGTGAAACAAAGTTCATCGAAACTCGAACCGTCAACATTGATGGAGCAAACAGTCGGTATCGTGTCAAAATCGTGGATACGATTGGAATCGGTGATACAGACCTTGCACACGACGAAGTACTCAAGCGTCTGGCTAGCGCTTGTTACGAATGTCGCGAAGGAATCAACGCCGTGTATTTCGTCACCGGGGGAAGGTTTACTCAAGAAGAAGCAGACGCGTGGGATGTCATTTGGAAGGTGCTCTTTAATCCCGCTGTCATCGACCACACTGCCATCGTCCGCACTCGATTTCCAAAGTTTTTGGATCCCACCGCTGTAAAGAGCGATTGTGATAAGTTGAAAGCACAAAAAGGGGCGGGAAGAAAAATAATCGAACAAGTCAAAGAAATTATTCACGTCGACAATCCACCGCCAGAATATCCCGGCTGGAAGGAAACACGACAGAAATCGCGAGACGTTTTGTTAACGCATTTGGCTCACTGTGAAGCTGTTTACAAACCTCCAGAACTGGATGAAGTAAACGAGCGCATAACCGAACACGCCGAGACAAAGCGAGCCGCAGAGACCAAATTGGAAACGCTACAAAACGAGTTGAGCCAGACACGTGAGCAACTAGAAGAAGCTAGAGTACAGATGCAACTACAAGTGGCACAAGAGAGAGAGAAAGCCGCTGAATGTGAGTTGCGATTAGCACGAGAAATGAACGAAATTCTTACAAAACGTGCAACGTCACGAAACTACTCAGGCGAAGAAGACACGATAAGCGCAACTGTGGAAACCGCTGGACATTGGATTGCAAGGCAAATTCGTAACTGTTCTCTCATGTGATTGGACTTTCGCCATGACTTTGCATGCAGGAGTGTTCTCATTTTGGTTTTGTGTCTAGTATACCTAGAGATTCTAGTAGCTCTTAATTGGACAATGTACTGCCTTAGGGCACTATCGATTGTACTTCTTCGTTGTAAAGCAAAAATCTTGTCAAGTAAATTTGACTCTTCGCCATGCAATTGCATGTGCATGTGAGTAATGCATGCATGGATCCCCTGGAGTGATATGTTGTGTTCAGTTTGTGGAAAAGATTAGATAAATTAGATAAGGCGAGCAATTCTCATGGTAAAGGTTAATTTAATTTGTTTTGTTAGTGAGAACAATAATTATTAGAAAACGCTGCTGGTGTTAGTGTTTCCAGTCTCGACACGATGTTCAGCCGCCTTGCTTCAAAAGACGATTCCGAAAAAAGCAAGAACAGTCGCACCGTGTTGCTCATAGGTAGAACAGGAAATGGCAAGTCAACTTGCGCTAACGTCATCGCTGGTTATGACCCTTCCAAAGCTGAAGAACAACTCTTCAAAGAGAGCGACACAGCTGCCAGTGAAACCAAAGACATTCATGACAGGACGGTAACAGTCACCTGGAAGAAGCAGAAATACGATCTGAAAATTGTTGATACCATTGGTCTTGGAGATACGGACATGCCAGAAGACAAAGTGATTAAGTGTCTAGCCAATGTTTGCAACGTATGCAAGGAAGGCATTAACGTTATTTTCTTTGTGGTCGGAGGCCGCATGACAGAAGTGGAAGCTGACACGTGGGACACTATTTGGAAGATCATATTTACTGCACAAATCTGCGACTTCACAACATTGATTCGCACTAAATTTCAAGGATTCATGAGACCCGATCGAGTTAAGGCCGACATAGATGCGCTGAAAAAATGCGAAACAGGTCGCCGAGTCATGTCAATGGTAAAAAAGGTCATTCACATCGACAACCCAACATTGATGTACCAAGACTCAGAAGACCCGATGTACCAAGGCATCAAGGCGATCCGTGCCAAGTCAAGAGAAGCACTACTGACGAAAATTGTCCTTTCTGAAAAAGTTTACAAACCACCGGAGTTGGATGAAGTGAATGACCGTATAACGCGTCACGTCGAAGAGAAGTCTGCGGCAGATGACAAAATAGCTAAGCTAGAAAAGGAAAAAGAAAATGCTCGAGACGAATTGGAGAAATTTCGCATCCAAGCTGCAGTTAGCGAAGAGAGGGCAAAGTCAGCCCAAGCAGAAGCTCGACTACTGCGCGAAATGAATGAAGTGCTCAGAGAAAGAGCACAGAGAGCTCCAGAACCTGCAGCAGCTGATTCTGGCTCTGACTCTAGTTGCAGCATAATGTAGAAACAATGCAGCAATGCTACAAAACAATCAGTGCATGCATCTAATAACGTATTCCAGTAGATGTATTTGCCTGTATACACTAATGTTACTGTCACGTGCAACGGAATGTCGATGTTCGTATTGTTTTGCTAGATATTGCAAATGTAGTACATTTCTGCACTGTAACAAAAACTGTTTAAGATGAACTACTGGCGAGGAATATATACTGCGAATTTACGATTAGGATTCTCCGCGGCCCTTGGGCCAATTATCCGCCCACATGTTTGCTGTACGAAACCACCGTGAATTTATCATGATCAATCACGTGTGCTATAGCTATTATGCGATGTCTGATGTTCTCTCAAAAGACGAGCCCAGACAGACTTACCTTCAGTTGTGTACGTATACCAGCCCGCTGCCGGGAGGTAGAGGGTAAAAATGACCATGCAGCAGGATAGGGAAGCTCAAGAACACCGTTCACGTGAGAAAGTTATATATAAAGGTCAAATACTAGCTATATATATATATATATATATATATATATATATATATATATATATATATATATGGGAAAACAGACAAAGAGAGAGAGCAAAAATCAACGAAACGCTGCTGAAAAGGGCCTACAAGTGCTTCTAATGACATCCAGTGGACCTATATACATAACTTAGATAATACACATGTTGTCTGCATCCCAAGCATATCTATATGTGGTGCGATACGGACAATCTATGAATTGCCCAGTACAATCCTGTACACATGTATCCCTAGCCCTAACCCTAATCCTAACTCTCAAGTTACCCGGAAAACCTAGACATCCACAGTTTGTCCATATCCATGCTTTGCGCGTGGCATACTGTATACACACACAGTACAACAAACCTGCAATTCCAGTGACAAAGGTCTGTGCAAGTAGCTACAAAAAATACCCTCACGTATTCAGAATGGAGATGACCTAGCAAACCCAAGGCTTCTCTATGCTCTCTTACAATGATTATATTGAAGAGTATTCTTAGAACAAGAAGTTTTAAAAATCGCAAGAGTTGGTTTAATGTTACAGATTTGATGACAATGACGCATGCTCAAAAAGTAACACAGATGGGTCAGAAATAGCGTGCTTTACGTTTACCAACGGTTTCTTGCTTCATGTGCGAATCTATTCAAAATTCAAACAATCTACGTCCCTTCTCACGCTATCTACAATTGTTTCTGACGTCAGCCTTGATTTCTGCAGATTGCAATTGCTATTTATCCTGCTAACATTTGAACAAAGATCACAGTCTAGTATATATTAAGTAATTAACAAGGCAAGAGATTAAACTGTAATCATCATCACCACCACCACTACCACCACCACCACCACCACCACCACCACCACCACCACCACCACCACCACCACCACCACCATCAAGCAGTCAGTCGACGCGACGACTATGACTGTTCATGGCTTTGGCATGGCTTGATAAGCTTTCTCCACCCATAGAACTGCTTGCAAAATCATGAAGTGAAACTAGCTTTTGCAATTGGCTAGTATTACTCTCTCGGTACAACACTCATGTTGTCTAGCGGGCAAAGACAGGCCAAGACATGCTGGCATCAGTGTCATACTGCAGCAGCTGGTCGGATAATAGGTTTATTTATCTCCGCCCCTGGGTGATGCCACAGGTCACCATCTGGGAGCGATCCCTCAGACCTGTAACAGATATTTATTTCGTTCTGTAAGGATGCCCAGATTCACCCTCCACACCAGAAGAATCTGGTGGAGTTGTTGGTTTAGTCGCCGGCGTCCGGACCCATGCCGCAGGTTGTAATGGTTTTCATGGTTACTGGTAGCCAGTGCCAGGCCTAGCTGACAAGTTGATCATTGTAGTAACTGTGCAATAACCCAGTGACACAATCACCACTTAATTAATCTCTAGATAGACTATAGTAGAACTACAGTTTGATTCTTATTCCACAATATCAATCACCTTTTAGCTTTCCACTCCAAATTTCTCAAAGTTTCGAAGAACAACAGCTATTTGTAGATGTATGTAACCCATTGCTACAGTTTTTAATCTGTATCGATCTGCTCCACTGTGCACCAATTCTTTAGACCTGATCTGAGGTCCTCCACCAAGAAAGAAAGCTAAAACAAAACGCACATGCCTCAAGCAACATTTGACCAGTGGAGATAAAGCTATCTATCTGACATTGAACTTGCTCCCAGTGACTTCCAGATGGTCGCCATGTAACACAGTCAAGACTGTAGGTCCCAGGAGATGTGGGAACATGACAGACACCATAACCATCTATATCACAAGTAAACAACCAATGTTAAAAGTCATTGATATTAATGAAATAAAGCAGCACAGTAGTAACTGGTAGGTAATATTCAAACGTGAACTCAGTAAATCAATCAGCACCAGCAAGTTGTTAAAAACAGAATACCATTCAACCACAATACAATAAATTTTGGTGACAGTAACACACAATCATGAATAGTTTAACTGTTATCTTAACTTAAAAATGCACTTACTATGTGACATCTAATACTTTAAATTAGACTCTCCTTTGAAATTGTTCAGTCCTGCCTGGTTTGTGTTCAGCTAACCTCAACATGCTAAAGTGCCACTTACACGCAAAAATCAAAAATTACTTTAAATTTCTATATGATAGTTCTAAAGGTGTACATACCGGGAATTTTTTAGATTTTTAAGAGCAATGTTTCTATAATGGTAATGTACTTGGCCATGCAGAGCTTCCGGGGCACCAGTTATGACACAGCTCTGAGACTGGACACTAAGGGTGCCACACGTACTGTCTCCTGCAAGATGTTATTTTGCCAAGCCAGAGGTCTTGTCCATCTCCAGTCAATGACGAGAAAGTCATTTATACTTCTGAGTCGAGAGAGGCAATCGTGTGTGAGCTTCCTGCCCAAGAAAATTATGCCATAGCTTGCCATCACTGTGACTTGAATTTGCAACCCTGATGGATGCAGAATGACTCTCTAATAAACTGAGCTGTAGCACCAGACACACACACACACACACACACACACACACACACACACACACACACACACAAACACGCACACACACGCACACACACGCGCGCACACACGCGCACACACACACACACACACACACACACACACACACACACACACACTTTAATTCCACCATACCCACTATGGGTTTTGGCAACGCAGTGTAATAGCGCTTCCCCAAGCAGCACATCATGAAGGCTGATACGTAATGAGGTCTCTTGTGACAACATCCACCTCTGTTTAGGCCCATGTGTTGGTCTTGTTGCATTACTGAGTCTGCTGCAAAGTAGTTGTTTTGGGGACGACTGTCACTCATGCGCAGTAGATGGCCCAGCCATTGCAATCATTGTCTCATAGTAATAGGGCCTTCACACGCTCGTTCTAAATTGTCTGAATTCTTGATTTTATTCCATCTTGAGACACCAAGAACACCAAGAATCAATCAAATGCACCGCATGTGGAATGTATTATAGCATTGCAAGTTTGCTTGTGTAACGGACCAAGTCTCACATCCATATAGCAAACTGGTATCACCAAAGCACGGATAATTTTCATCTTTGTGGAGATTGAGAACTGTCTGTTGGTAAATACCCCTTTCTCCAGGAACCAAAAACTTTACTTGCTTTGCTTAGACGAGCATCAATTTCAGCATTGCATCCACCGTCTTGGCTCATGATACTCCTCAAGTAAATAAACTCTGTAACGTTTTCAAGAACACAATCGTCAAGAAGAATACCTGTCTGCATGCAACCAATGCTCATTCCCCATTTACAGTAAGACTCATGTAAACTGTCTACTAAATTTTGTAGTTCACCCAAGGTCTTCCCAATTAAAGCTAAATCATCAGCATACACAGCAGCTTTAATGACACTAGTTCCTCGAGCTTTGACTCTGTAGTTCATGTAGAGACTTCCCTCTTTGGTGTATTCAATTTCTACTTCGCCAACTTTAGCTTTGTTAGTGCTTCGTGTACAAGCTTGTCCAAGAAGATATAAAATAATACAGGAGACATAACACAACCCTGACGTAAACAAGCTGTAACTTCAAATTTTGATGACTTCTCACCTTTAGATTTGACAACACAATGTGTTCCATCGTGAATGTCAACAATCAATTGTACAACTTGTTCCTCAATGCCTCTCTTTCAAAAGTAGTCTGAGAGCATCTCTAGGTACGGAGTCAAAAGCTTTTTCCAAATCAACAAAACAAATATGGACAGCACACTCATGTTCAATGGACTTTTCAATTAACTGATGAACCAACCATATTTGATCAATTGTTCCTCTACCTGAACGAAAACCACAATGGGCTTCTAGTAGTAGAGGTTCAACAGACTATTTAAGTCGCTTCAGAAGAATATTTGCTAATACCATTCCAGGTACACTGAGTAGTGAAATACCACGATAGTTGTCACACATTGTCTATCATTTTTCTTGAAAACAGGAACAAGAAATGAATCTTTCCAATCCTGTGGCACTTTTCCTAAAGACCAAACTTGTTGAAGAAGCTGAGATAGCCAATCAAAAAGCTCCGTAGGCCCAGCTTTCAATAATTCATCTGTCATTCCATCATTACCAGATGCTCTATTATTTTTAACTTTTTAATAGCATTGGTGATTTCTTCTTCACTGAGTGGAGCACCAGACCCAACAGAGCCTACAACCATTCCAGAGTCTATTGCAATAGGACGTTTATCATTTAATACCGAGTCAAAGTGTCTCTTCCAACGTCTAACTGATCGTTGGTACAGACTAGTTTCTGACCATGCTCATCTAAATTATCGGGCAGGCTGAATGCGCACTTGATCAAACTTTTTTGAGCTTTCTGAAAAATTCATAATGATTGTGGTGTTTCAAGTCATACTCTAAATCAGATGCTCATTCACGCAACCACTCTTGCTTGTCGTGTCGAACTGTTTATTTCACTTGTTTATATAAACTAACATAATGTTTTCTAGTCATCTCTTTTTCCTGACATCTCATCCAAGTGATGTGAGCCTTACGTTTCTCAGCTATCAATTGTAATGTATGCTCAGAAATCCATCTATTCTCCCTGGTTTGAACAACATTTAGGTGCTCCTTTGCAGAGTCCATAATTGCACTACAAAAGTCAGAGCATATAGCTTCAGTCTCAGTAGATAATATTTGTGTAAATCTAGTCATGACATTATTTCGATATTACCTAGAGCAATAGGATCACTGAATACGTCCCGTGTACAGGTTTTCACTCGTCTTTTCCCACATGGCTTCTGAAGTTTCAGTACTGTAAATCAACAAAATTTCGTAAGCATATAACTTTCGTAAATTTCGGAAGCGATCTCAGATTTACCAAAGTTAAATGCTTACTAATTTTTGTCAATCTGGATTTTTAGCGACACTTCGCATAGAGTACACTAATAATCATCACGTGTCACGCGTGCCAGACTTGTACATATGAGGCAGGATACATGCCTAGGCAATAGCAGATATTTACGCGTGGTGCTGCGGTTTTGACATGTCCGCACGTAGACACCTGTGAGATATGGTTAGGAACTACACATGCCTAGGCGATTACCAGATTACCAGATTACCAGATACTGACGCGGTGTTGTGGTTTTGATTTTCTGTTGATTTCGTGTCGATGTTCTGCACAGAAAAGTGGCTACGTTCATGAACGCTTACGAAAGTTGGCTGCTTATGAAATAGCGAATTTGAACACTCAAGAAAGTTTTCCGCTTACGAATTTGTGTTGATTTACAGTACCATCTTACTACAAACAAGTTTGTGGTCACTGTCAAAATTTGGTCCTGGTCGTACTCTTATCATGTACCATTTTTGCATAGACTGCTTTACCAAAACATAGTCTTTTAGACTTGGCTATAATTTGGGATTAGGAGGATGCCAAGTGGCAGTGTGTATATTCTTATGCTGGAAAAGGTGTTTGTGATTCTCAGGTTATGTGCTTGACAAAACTCTATTAGTCAACACCATTGTCACTGGTTGACTGTGATAAAGCAAACTGACCAACAACTTTAGAAACCGCCTTTCCAAATCTAGCATTAAAGTCACCTGGCACAACAACAAGCAAACCTGTCTTATGCTTAGCAACATCAAGTTGCTGACAAAATCCATCTTTAACTCCATCTTCGCATTGTTCTGTCCGGAAGCATAACCAACAATGACATTCAAAATTTCTTTGTCAGTGAGAAGTCAGCAAGCAATCTCCTACCTGAGATAGGATCAAACGATTTGAGTGACTTCAACACATTATGTCTAACCACTAGACCAACACCCCTGGAAGCTAGCTCAGGTGGTCCAGAAAACAACAGACAATAGCAGGAGTCTTCATCTAAATCCATCATGCTTGCACCAGGTAAGTGAGTTTCAGTAATGCCACCTAATGTAATATCAGTTGTAATCAACTCTTTGACAAGAAGGTCAGTTCTGCCCACACCCTTTAATGTTCAAACATTCCACACACCAAACTTGAGCAATTGATTCTTTTTCCACATCGCGTCATTGCTTTCTTTCCGCTTACAATGAAAGAAAGAGCTTAAGCTAACAGTTAAAGGGTAGTGTAAACTTAAGTTGCAACTATTCTTTACCATTATATTGCAAATATGATGAAATTTCTTTCCATGGTTCCCCATGGAATTTACTGATGCTAATACACTAGAGCAATCCAGAATAGGACATCGCATGGAATGACCAGACCATGTCATTGTGGTACAAGAAGCAGATTGGATCGCAGTCCGACTACAAACTGAGTTATTAGGGGCAGCCGGATTGACTGCCGGGTTGCCTCTCAATCTTCAGAGCCCAGTTCTATACCTGGCGTCACTAGCTCTTTCCCCAGTGCCACCACTACTTTCGTCCACACGTGGGGGAACACACTCTATTCTGTGTTTAGTAGCAACATATGTTTTAAGTGACCAGCTTACTAGGCTAGTGCAACCTAGCCTCTCACCATCTTCAACTTGCCGAAGGTTGAAGTTAGCATGTATTTCCTCTCACAGGCAAGGAAACTACCAGAAATACAAGGTCCCATTGGGTAACCTCTTGGAGGATTCACACACACACACACACACACACACACACACACACACACACACACACACACACACACACACACACACACACACACACACACACACACACACACACACACACACACACAACTAATCACTTAATGGTGTACAGGAATATTTCTAATCAGCATTTAACTTCTGGTATTATCTCCAAATTTTTTCCCAGTATCACAACCTTGGCAGTGATAGCAGTCCCCATACATTCTAGCCACAACATTCTTTAATCCTGTGGTGTCATTTTATTGATAAAAAGCTACTGCCCAGTGAAGTAAGTGTAAGGATAACTATCTGAATCACAACAAGCAGCTACCACATATTGCAGATTATAACAAGTACCAAATTCAAACTGTCGCAACCTCTATTGAAGTTGACATTGCAACAGCTGACTACTAGTCAATACTAGCTAACTAGTATCACTACCATCCATGCTATGGATGAGTACCGTGTTTCTTCGAATAGTGGCCGCGGCCTCTATTTTTAACAAGGTTACGGAATTGTGGCCTCTAAACGAGGGCGGCTTGTATTCGAGGGCGGCCTCTATTTTTAAGTCTCTACTTCACACAGTGACACGTTGGTCACATTTCTTTCTGTTGACATAATTGGACACTGTTAAAGGTGCCAACCCTGCCATATTAACTTAAACTTTAAATGCTATGACTTTTATGTTGTGATTCATAGATGAGAGCACGTAATAGGATAAGATTGACGTGGAAGCATCAAAAACATGTGATATGGGCGTGGCCTGTAACTTCGCAGACTATAGTGCAGCCTCAATTCGAGGGCTGCATCTTTTTTCAACAAGTCTCTTCAGCTGCGACTTCTAAACAAGGGTGGCCAATATTCGAAGAAATACGCTATACGCTTAGTCACACCAATTAATACACAAACCATTTAATCAGCGTAGAAAGTCTAATTCTCAGACCTAGCTTGTGATATACAATCAGAAATTAAGTTTGGTATTAACAACTAACTTATACACACATTATTGCACATCATATATTGAGATCGTATTACATGTATCAATCTTATCATACAGAGTTCATTTCTCCCGAACACATCTTGATGCCAAACTTCAAAAAACATTCTTGGCCAGCCCTGCAGGCCTTTACAAGCATAATGAACATCTACAACAACGAGCATAGTTGCTACGTCTATCATGATGAACGTTCAAACACTGACCAATGGGATGGCTCCACTTAGCACATTGACCGTCCTATAACGACAAGAAACCAAAATCACAGATCAACCCTTGAAATTCAACCATCATTGCCATAGCAACGACAACCTGAGGATAGTCCACTTGAGTTTGACCCTCTGATACGCCCTCTAGTAACCGCCAAGCACCGCCAGTCGATATTCCCCATTTACAAAATAAATTTTGAGATGGAAAACCGCTCCCTCCTGTTATTTCACCAATAACATGTACTTCCGCCATACTCTAGGCTAATTGATATCAATATACTAAAGTTTTGGATCTCCAGTGGCTATTGCCGATTTGTTAATTAAAAGATACGATTATTTTAAGAAAAAGACGGTTACTGTGTAAGCGTGGATATTCTGTGTACACAGTGCACAACATGAGATTGTTGTGTGAAAGTACGCGCACTGTAAGAAACAAAGGTCTGGATGCGAGGGTAGATGGGAGGAGGTGTAGCGTGCGTTAGCGACAAGCTAGCGCGTTACGTCCAAATTCCCGCGAAGTTTGTCAGTCGAGAGAAGCCACTTTCGTGCGAGGGAGACGAGACGGAAGGCTGCTCACGCAACGTCATGGATAATCCCACCTATCAAGTAAATCAACACTAGACTGAACATTGTAGTAGATCGCGTCTGCTTTTTAGCTAGTGATGAACACTAGGCTTACGTATGAGGCATGGTTTAAAATATTTATAACTACTAGACAACAGCCATGCACTGTCAGTGCAGTGAGTGTGAAACATACCAATCATTGCCTCCAGAGCTACAACTCTTACATAATTATTCTAGATGACGTCAGTGTTAACATCAGTAGTTATAACAGCAGACACAATGTTGCAGACATTTACAGTTGACTTGTTCTATATTGGAAGTTGGAGGTGATGTGCTGGGTTGGGATTTATTGTAATTAGATTAAGAAGGTTGTAAGTAGCTGTTGTAAAATATATAAAAATTATATGTATATATTTAAATTTATAAGTCTTTTCAATTTACAAAACAACACCACGTGCGTACGTGAGTAATAGTCACTCTTCCTAGCACAAAGCAAGCTATAGTGCCCTTCTCAATGTTTTATCATAGTTTGAGTAGTGTTGGTGTAGGTTCTAAATTACAGGCTTACTGATATGTATATGTAAAAGCAATAAATATCTGATTGAAATCTTAATTGACAGATTGTCCACCTTTCCTAATTGGTAAATTGCCTTTAGAAACACTGCCAGTATTATAAAAATTGTCAAACTTGAAACTTAATTTAATTATTAATTCGCTCAGTTTCAACTGACGTTTCTTGACTACAGCTAGCTAACTAGCTTTCTCCATAAAAGAATGAAAGGTGTAGCCAACAAATTTTTCATTCATGTCTGATGTGTTCAAAGTACTTCTGTTTGCTTTATAGCTAGTTCTTCCTATTATAATGTAACTTGTAACAAACTGTCACTGAGTAGATTTTCACAACTCGTATGCATTTACAATTAATGGTTATTGTCATTGAGCAAGCAAGTTGCTGATGGACAATATCAATTAGCAAGTCGTATATACTCGTTTCTGTATATTTTCCTTACATTCTCTCTTGTTCAAAATACTGCCACTTCGGCTTGCAAGACTAAAAGAAACCTCAAAATTACAACCTGGTCATTGGAACCACAGATAATGGAAATGGTAGCTCAGCTCTTAGCCATGCAAACCAGGCTTAGGAGTACACCACATAGGTGGCTGACCACAAGCAAACACAGTGTCACACACGTACACATACAAAAACAACAAACATATACAAATGCACACATGTCCTGTCCTGTGTTTTAAAGCTACCCTTACAAGGTCACGCTTGCCCGAAGGGGCAACAAGTCCAATGATGAGAAACGGTGTGAGGTTTCTGGTACGCATCTGTGAACTGTAGCCTTCCTCTACTCCGGAACCATAAGAGACACTGCTGACTCTATACTAGTAGACTGCACCTTGCTGGTCACTACAGGCTTCTGTCTCTCATCCACACACTTGTGCCTCGCCTTATCATGAAATTCCTGAAGCACACCTCATGCACCACATTCTTGGCTGCCACTGGAGAATGTCCTTGAGATCTCTTCTTATCACATCTCTCCATCTCTTCCTTGGACCCCATCTGGCGGTTGAGGCAGCCAGCAAAATAGGATCAATTTCGGTACCCTAAGTTCGGTACCCTAAATTCGTGCTAGGTCCCCAACCACTGTAGCCTTCTTTTCTTCACCTTCTCAGCTGCATTTTCCTCATCTCCCTACCTTCTTCTCACTTCCCCATAGTGATGTGCTCAAACCACTGCTGCTTGTTGGAAATGCCCAGGACATCGATGGTGGAAGGTGTTCAGCTTCTTCTCTTGCTTCCTAAGAACGACCCAACATTCTGCTCCATACAGCAGCACAGACATAATACACACACACACACACACACACACACACACACACACACACACACACACACACACACACACACACACACACACAGACAAACATACATACATACAGACAGACAGACTGACAAATATTCTGAAATAATTGGAAAACACCACATCGCGGAGAGACAAAGTCAGATGGAATGACAATATTTCACCTATTTGGCCCTTCAGGCATTGTATCTGCGCTAATACTAAAACAATTCAAATAATGATAATATCAAATATAGTTTGATATTAACATACGGCTATAAAATGTCACTCTTAATGTTAAGTCCATAGGAATTATGTGTTTTCAGTGTTCGTATCCATCTCATTTCGTGGCAGTTTCTCTTTAGACGCCACAAAATGAGATGGATATGAAAACTGAAACCTATAATCCCTCTGAACTTAATATCAAGAGTGACATTTTATAGCCGTATGTAAATATCAAGCTAAATTTGATAATTAACATTTTGAATTGTTTTGGTATTAGTGCAGATACAATGCCTGAAGAAGGTCAAAACATTGCCATTACGTCTGAGTTTGCCTCTTCGTGATGTGGTGCTTTACAATTAAATTATTTCACCATGTCTCTTACCTACCACTTTCCTTAAATGTGGAACAAGCGATATCTGCTGGTGCTCTCCGTTCTCTTTTTCATTAAGACAGACAGACAGTAATTGATATATAACGGACTTTCGTATCTATAGCTTGTAATAGTTCATATGTATGAAATATAAAGAGTGGACAGACAGACAGACAGACAGACAGATTTTATTTTATTTTCATAAATACTCTACCTGTACATAATAAGAAATTTTAAAAAGATAAACTAGTCCTTCTCATAGATATTGACAGATAGACAGACAGACAGACAAACAGACAGGCGAGCAGACAGACAGATCGACAGACAGACAGACAGGCAGACAGACACACACACACACACACACACACTGACACACACACACACACACTGACACACACACACACACACACACACACACACACACACACACACACACACACACATACACACACACACACACACACACACACACACACACACACACTGAGACACACACACACACACACACACACACACACACACACACACACACACACACACACACACACACAGGCAGGTTCCAAAGTTTTCCACAGTAATAGAATTCACATGAGCTTCCTCACGTAGATTATCCAGAGCAGATCAGATCACTGTGCACAGTCATTGCCTCACGTGCCCAAACATCTCAACAAATCCACCAACCACAAATTGTAGCACTACTCAAGCAGGCTGAAGTACTGTCAAGGCTGCAAGGTGCCTTAGCTGTGTGTGAACTGAAGAAGTCAAGGACTGTGCCATCTAGAAAAAAGAGTGACAAACAAATGTTACCCTTCAGAAGACTTTCCTTGAAAAGGTCAAAACAAAAAGCTGGTATACTCAGGTAATGTATGGACATTGGTGTTAGTACATTTCTGAAAACAATAATTTGATATATACATATAACTATATATATATATATATATATATATATATATATATATCAATTTCAGAACTCCTGATCAGAGTGAGGCAAAGAAGCTCAAGACAACACTGGAAACAAAGAGCAGTCACAAGGCACACATCCTAGTTACGAATGGACGCTTATAATTTATTAACAAGGCACATTCTATGTATTCACTTACAATTAATTGGACATGTACATCATCCCAGGGAAGCCCATGTGCATAAGGCTGATCCGTATGGGGACTTCCATGCACCATGTTGTCTTATCACAACATTATTGGGAGATTTTGCCAGAATTGTCAAATCTGTTAGTGTGTTAGAGCAACTGATAATGTACAATTTGATAGGTGGCAACACTTTAAAATTAAAGTAGGTTCTACTTAGTTAGGCTGTAATGTACTAGTCAGTATAACCAAGTGCCAAAAGAGTTATAGTACTGTACCTATGTAATTAACTAAAAGGGTGTCATTGGTGAGTGGTAACTAAACATTTGTGTTGCAGCCAAAACAACACCAACAGCTACAACAACAGCCAAAGCAACAACAATACCAACTGTAGTATATTGCATTGTGTTTGACTGTACGGTGTATATGGTAGGCGTAGTGTGTACACATGCGTATACTTATGCATGTGATGTACACATGCATGCTGTGTGCACGAGTATGGCTACGAGTATATAAGTAGTGGTATGACTGAGATAGTTCAGTCATTAATTGAGTATTGGTATAATCAAGTTGTGTTCTTACGAAAGTGCAATACCAACCAATACAACAACAACAACAACAACAACAGGCAAAACAACAAACACAACAACAACCAGTTCAACAGGTAGTCCAACAACAAGCAACAATGGATCTAAGCAGTTTGGATAGTCGTTCACTGTGGCTGGATGACATAATAGTAAACCACGCCCAGCAGCTTCTTAGGCAAGAGTTTCCCCAACAGAGAGGGCTTCAAAACACCCTATTGTCTCAAGGATGCAAATTCTCTGTCTCAAGGACAAACTCGATCCAGACCCACCATATTGGGAGCCGCAACCATTGGGTAACAACATCAAGCAACAAGACAGGAGATGTAACCTTGTATGACAGCCTTCGACACGGCAGTGATCTATCCAATGATTTGAAGCAGCAAATTGCATACATGTATAAAACGGATGAGCCACAAATGACAGTCTCTATAGCAAGAGTTCAACAGCAGAAGGGAGGAAGCGATTGTGGTTTATTTTCGTAGCATTTGCCTTCGATCTCGCCCAAGGTATAGAGCCCCAGTATATTAATTACATACAATCAGAAATGAGAAAACACCTGAAGACATGCATTCAGCAAGGAACTCTAACAAGTTTTCCACGGAACTTCCCCTCAAAACAAGTTACTGTATCAGAAGATGCTCTAGTTCTGTTGTTGCATTTCCTGTATATTGTTCATGCACAATGACAGAAACATTTGCACGTCGTATGGTCCATGCAGTGTGACCAATCTAAAGACTGGTTCCACTATGAATGTGTTAACTTGAAACGGGCAGGTAGACGGTTTGTTTGTTCTAGTTGCAAGTCTATTAAGTGAGTTACGTGACAGTAAATCTGAAGTGTACATAATTGCAGTGTACTGTTCAATTAGATTAATTACATGTATAGGAGAGTGATCTATGTTACTTTACTAACCTTTCTTTACATCAATGGTGGATTATTCATGGTGTCGCGTGAGCAGGCATCCGTCTTGCCTCGAAATTGACTCGCAGCAACTTGAGCGTAACGCTCTAGCTTGTCGCTAACGCACGCTACAGAGTCCATGGTGCCAAATATCGATACTCATGGGAGGAGATATGCGACTGATTACGACATTTCACTTTTTTGCATTGTTGTGTCCGGTAGTTGTATCAGATGTTATCACGCGGGGTTACTACATTTCACCTGACGTCAATGTTACGCCACGAAGCTTGCCTTCTTGCGGCAACAGATCTAGAACTCTTTACGTAAAATACAGCAGCCTGAAATCCGTGATTGAAGACATGAAAAAGGTTGATGTGGACGACTCTACTGATACACAGTGTTGCGTCGTCTTCTCACCAACTGTTCATTTCGTGGAGCACGGAACACTGATGGGCGTGGCCATATTCCGGAAAACAATGAATCTGACTTTGATGGGAGAAGACGGAGATCGAACGAAAATAACGTGCACTGGAAAATCATTTCGTCCAGCTTTATATCTAAGTGGTTTTGATAAGCTTGTCATTACAAATTTGACTTTCACAGGCTGCTATGCTGATGATCAAGTACAAGGTCAATCGCTTTCCGCTGTTGTGTCTGTGAATAATACCAGGTGGCTGGTAATGAGATGGTGCAAGTTTGTTGAAAACGAAGGAATTGGAGTTGAAGTACAGAATATTTTTGATTCAGTGGAAATATCTCACTGTTGGTTTAATGGATCAAATGTTCGTACTTCAGCTGGAGTTCACTTTACTATTGATCACAGTTTCTCTCGAGGCTTATCTGCAGTTGTGATGACAGTAGAATTTTGTCATTTTTTGAATTTAAATTACACAGCTTTGACACGTACAGACATTTGTGTTGGACGTGGTGCAGGAGTTTGTGTCATAGGGAAGCCAACAGTGTATCCCGTAAATGTATACATATTGTCCTCATCCTTTCACAACAACAGTGCTTCAAGCGGTGCTGGTGTCTACATTAACGTGGAGTCATCATCAAAGAATTTTCATGTTGTGATTGATAAATGCGTGTTTTCTGGTTGCCAGGTTAAGAATAGTAGTGTTGAAGGACACATAGCAAGGGACGGCCATGGAGGGGCAATTGGATTGTTCTTCTTTGGAAACAGCCAAGGTACCATCAATATTACCAATTCAATGTTAGAATCAAATTATGCAATTACGGGAGCTGGAATTGCAGTTTTCTTTGCTGAAGATTCAATTAAAATTCAAGTTGCAGTAGCAAAATCAAATTTTAAAAAGAATTGGGGAAAACAAGGTGGTGCATTTTCATTGAATAATGTAATGAAGCAGGGAAACTGGCCAATGCCAACTATATGCCATGACACATTGTTTGATGGCAACAGAGTGTTAAGCGATGGAATAGGAAGTGCAGTAGTTACTACCTATGCTGATTTGTCTCTAACAGGTGTGACGACAGTGAAATCTAATAATGGATCTGCATTTCTAGTTATTGGAGGTTCTTGGTTGATAGTCTCTGACACGGTCATTTTTTCTGACAACCGTGGTCTTCGTGGTGGTGCAGCACACGTGCATGAACATTCTGCAATTCGTGTTCACGATGGCACAACTCTTATTTTTGAAAGCAACACAGCATATATTGGTGGTGCTTTGTTTGTAAACAATATCGGTGTGTCTAAAACATGGCAGTTGCTTGGCCCTGCTGCACAGAACCATCAATGTTTCATAGTTCCTTTCAATGATGACGACGACTTGAGGAATTTTCATGAAAAGCCACTGAATGCAACTATCAAATTTGTGAACAACACAGCATATGTGATTAACAGAGGTGGAGCTATTCATGCATATTCATTGGACATTTGTGCTTGGCAAGTAGGCAGTGGCTTTAACTTCACGCATGCACTCAGATCATCTAGCTTTTTGTATGAGAATAATCAGCCAAACGATATTTCGACTGAAATGGTTAAAGTTCATGCTAACCTGAAAGCTGATGTTATTGACCACACAGCATCAAAATACTTGTTGAATGATGACACTCGATGTTCTGATAATAGTACTGTTTACTGTGTTAGACCTGGTCTTTCATACATTCTGGATGTCACCGGACAGGATTCTCTGGGTTATAACGTTACTGGACAAGCTACAGTTAAAGCAAATACCGTTGGCTTGGGTTTTGTAGCTCACCAAGACCAACTACGACAAACACATCTTACTCAGACATTGTCAATTATAGCTGGAAATGGTTTGGGATACATATACTTTTCTGGTTATCAACATCTGACTACTGAAATCATTGTTCAACCTTCAGAAACTGCATTCAAGCAGTCTCTTTATGTGAGACTAATGAATTGCTCTGCTGGTTTTACATACTGTACACAGTATAATACTTGTGTGTGTAATCATAAACAACCTCGTCTCATTGAATGCAGCTTTAATGGTGAACTAAGAGTTGAAGCCGGATATTGGATAGGCTACATTAGCACTGGTGGATCTTTAGTATCTTACAGTTGCCCAGTGGGTTATTGCGTATGCCCTAATGACAGCTGCTGGTTTGATCCACGTGTTCAACCAGATCCACAATGTACCGAAGGACGGAATGGAACTCTGTGTGGAAACTGTACTGAAAATTACAGTGCAACATTTGGATCACTCTATTCTAAATGTCAAGCTAACTGTACTGATGAGTATAAGTGGGAGCTTCCTGTGTTGTCACTATTTTCGGCATTTGTAGTGGTGGTGGCAGTCATTTTCAACTTAAATGTGGCTTCTGGTGTACTACGGTCGTTCGTGTTTTATTTCCAGATGGTTGGATTTACATTGAATGCAGTTCCACCAGGTGGAATTCTGTCTCAGAAGTGGGTTGCCTACTTTGCAAGCATTGCCAACCTTAACATTCGGGAGGGTATATGCATGTGGAAGGACTTGACACCACTCAAGAGTACTGCACTCCAGTACTTTATACCAGCTTGCGTTTTTGTCTGTATGGCTATCTTTGTCATCTTAGCTCGAAAGTTTGCTCGTATGGCACGAATTCCTGTCCTTCGTGCCTTTTGGAGTTTGCTGACATTGACTTATGTTAGTATATCATACACAACATTTATTCTTTTGCAATGTGTGGCATTAGAAGATGGAGATGATTACTACTGGTATAGTGATGCAACTGTTAAATGCTTTACTGGTCAACATACCAAATTTGCCATTGTTGCTATCATTCTTGCCATTTTCTACGTTATTCCATTTCCTTTCTTTGTTGCATTTGGTTTGCCTTGGATTTCCAAACTTAAACCAGTATCTGACATCAGTCTTCAAGCTTTCAAAGAGCAGTATTGGTGGGGAGAAGGTTGGAATTTTGGTCGAAGGCTTCTGCTAATTGTTATTCATTGCTTTGCTGGTGAACCACATCTCCATCAGACACTGATGATTATTTTCATTTCTGCGTTTCTTGCATTTCACGGTCAGCTGCAGCCTTACTATTGGATTCGTGACAATGTTGTAGAGACATGTCTTCTGTTCAATCTTGTTGTCGTGAATGCAGTGCAGATGTACACATCTCACACCCCTGTGCCATCATATATCACAGAAGCCATCTTTCTTGTTCCTTATGCTACCGCTTTTCTGTGGCTTGTTTTCTATGCTTGGCAGAGATTTGGAAAGAGACGACGAAAGAACATAAGCAAAAAGCCACAGAAGACAAATTCCAGGCAACGTCAGAGCACCAAAACTGGTGCCATCAGCACAAACGAAAGTAGTCATGTGACAATGCAGGCTGTGAACACGAGGAACAGGGAAAAATTACTCATGTCTGGTAGTTTCGACAGAGATCAGATAATGGATGAATCAAGTGGACTACGTGAACCCTTGTTGGATGATACAGACACCCACTAATAGTTTTGATGTTTCTATATACTTTGTATTAGTCATTATCTACATTTCAATCAAAAACTAGCTGGCAGGAAACGTAGGGTTGCATTTTTACTCCTTATATTTTAATCTTTGACTGCTCATTACATTCTAGTTTGATACCGTCTTTAAACTACAATATCTGTATAATAAAACATTAGTCTTATTCTTATGAATTGCCCTTAAGTGTATATGCATAGCCACAGATTTGTCACTTTCTGCAATTTAACAGTTGACAAGCATTGGAACAATATTTACTCTCATTGAAATATTGCCATCTGCATTAGAATAGCCTAGCCTATATGAGGTGTACAGGTCTCTAAATTACTTCTGACACTTTGGATTCTGTAAACAACTTTCGACAAGATGACGTCGGACACAAAATAAGTACTTGCAATGGGTATGTGAAGGCATCCCTCAATAGCAATGAGTTTGGATTCCAACAGAAATTGAGTTATTCTTCAATTTGATTAATAAAAAGACTTTTTGTAAATTTTTATTCATATCGGAGTTCCGTCAAAGTCTTCTTGTATGACAAAGATCAATGATTGTCAAGGGCCACAATTTATGTCAATAAGCTGGTTTCCAGTTGTTGCTAAAATGGGTTGTTACTCAACGATTTCATCAAAAATTTAAAATGTATGGCCTCACTTTTCATGCTTGTCTTGACACATTTGGCTGCAGCATAACAATAGTTTGATCAGTAATGCACAGTTGACTGGAATATCGTAGGGTTATCAAAGATGGCATTTGATGTAATGTGCAATAAGGACTCATGAAACAGGCATTTTATTACACAGACACAGACACAGACATAGACACACAGACAAAGACACAGACAGATAGACAGACAGACATGAAACACTATGGTTGTTGGGGCGATGAAGCCAACAAATACTTGCAGAAACTGTCACAAAGGGCATCGAACGATTCAGGCAAGAAACTGCAAAGAATTTATGTGCTTTTGGTGGAAATGCTTCTCAACGACATTGCAGTGGTGCAACGCTAACACAATCACTAAGAAGATTTTATTTCTAACTTCCAGTAGTCATAATGACATAGATGACTTTGTAACTCAGTTTTATGTACATTAGATTGATAGCTATAAAAGTTCTAGTACTAGTGGCCTTATAGAGCCTTTTGAACTCAATTTTAAAGTTTAGCCTGTAATAGTGATTTGTTTGAAATATGCTACCATTGACAGACAGACAGGTTGTTTTATTTGAACGCTTACTCTACCGATAACAAGCGCTAACTTTATGCACAGTCAATGGACAAAATGTTGAATGTCTCTATCATATAACGGACAGACAGACAGATTCGTTGCAGGTTGGGTTCAGTCTTTGCAGATGTTACCAAGTCGATTCTCAAGTTTAAGTCTACTGGTAGACACAGCTTAGACAAGCAATCTCACTAAATGAATGCGCAAATAGACACTATTAGCTACAAATTGCAAAAGTCAATGAATCCAGGCCAGGCACTGACGAACCTATTCACCGACACCAAAAAGCTACAACATCATCTGTCGGAAAAACTGGTCAGGGCACAAGTGTTGCATACGATTGAGAACTCTTCATCGAAAGATGCTGCTAGTTTGATGTCTCTCCAAAAAAAAGGCTCTGGATCCTGGCTGGACTGCATTCCCAGCTCACAGAAGCTTGCACTTTCTCTGGATTTGTTCCGTTTGGTTGCTTTAGTTAGGCTTGCATGGTCTTCCAATGCCATTGCCTACTACAATTGATACATGTGAATGTGGGAAACCACTGGATGATGAAGGTCATCATCTGATTACATGTAAAACTGGTGGTGGACCAGTTTGGACCCATAATTAATTCCATGGTTTGAGCTTGGTCAGACTTGTCTAAGTCATGTCCATCTTAACCATATAATAGAGCCGAGACACACATATAGCAGCTTCCAAGCCAGACCTGATGTCATCATTCAAAATGCATTTGAATTCAGTGTTGAGCTGGATGTATCCATACCTCACCCTGGTGTCCTGACGTCATTCTAATGCAGCACAAAGCAGTGGATCAGCAGCTCTGAGGAGAGGTCAATCGAGAAAAAGAAGAAAAATATAGCTCAGAAAGACACCCAGGTGGCTCTCTCCCTAATATGGTCCCCTTGTGTTTGAACACTGGTCATTGGGGCAAAGAAGGACAGCAGTTTCTGCATCAGATACTCAAAGATCAAGAGATGACAACAGAAAAATCAACAGCATAGATTTCAAACTTACTGGCGACGACCACCGGCAGTGACATTGCAGAGATGCAATGCCAGTGTTATCAAAAAGAAGATAGACAGGATAACATGCTTGAGAGACTCAATAGGCAATTTATACAGAAGTCAAATGCACACTAGATAAGTTAGCACTGTAAAACGGCCCTAGATAATTTTGATCTGAAGAAACAGTAGTTTTAGATATACCGTATAAGTTGAAATATTGGCGGGAAAATTATTTTGGCGGATTGGCGGATTTTTCAGCGACCGCCAATATAAAATCCGTCATTAATTTGGCCTCCGGGATATGTTGACGTCATCAGGCACGTGGATCAGTAAGATGTTAGGTAATCCTTGCTTGTCGTCTGTTGTCCCTATGCAGTAGTTGGAGACCATGCAATAAGTTAAGGATATGTGAGCGATGCGAACACAGCTGTCAATCAAAAACACATCAAGACTATATTATGGTAAGACATAGATATATCAGTTACCAAACAACGATGTCCAACCACCAAAATAAAATCCGCCAATATCCTGTTTCCTCAGTTTCTTAGCAAACCGCCAAAATAAATTCCTGCCAATGTTTCATCTTATACAGTATTTACATTGTAATAGCTTTGATGTTTCAAATATATATTCCTTGACAGACAGACAGACAGACAGACAGACAGACAGACAGAGAGACAGACAGACAGTCCCAAGCAACATCTCTGACTTGTTTTTGTTGAACAGGGACATCTATGTCCCTATACTTTACTTAATTTGTGTGTTGTTAGCAGTTGGACAATGTGAACTGTACTTAGCCTTTGCTTGCTATTGTATCTAACTTCATTTATGACAATATACTGCCATTGACAGACAGACAGACAGACAGACAGACAGACAGACAGACAGACAGACACACACACACACACACACCTCATCTTCCTCCTTTTCCCTCTCCTCTTCCTCCTCTCATCCCCTCTCTTCTTCCCTGCAGTTGTGTGTGCATGACGCCATCAAGTCGAATAATTGGTCATCTCCTGCAGTGCCCTGTGTGCCATTCTCCTCCTCCTCCTCCTCCTCCTCCTCCTCCTCCTCCTCCTCCTCCTCCTCAGCGTTTTAGATGTTTATGGGCATCTGATAGGTCTTTCGAGTCAGAAGTAGCCGGACGGGAAGAAGGCAGGGACTTCGCACTAGGGGAATACCTAAGTCTGCCGCCATGTCACATCCGGGAACACACACGGGCACGCACGCACCACACACTGTGACACACATACCACACACACACACACACACACACACACACACACACACACACACACACACACACACACACACACACACACACACACACACACACACACACACACACACACACACACACAGACAGACAGACAGACAGACAGACACACACACACACACACACACACACACACACACACACACACACACACACACACACACACACGCAGACAGACAGACAGACAGACAGACAGACAGACAGACAGACAGACAGACAGACACAGACACAGACACAGACACAGACACAGACACAGACACACACACACACACACACACACACACACACACACACACACACACACACACACACACTGTCGCAACCCTCTACTACAGTAGTCTACTGCTAGAGCAAAGGGTAGCTGCTACGGCTGCTAGAACACATTTGCGTGCCGTTTCATCATGGCTGCCGCTGAAATCGAAGTGTCTATATCGCTCAGATACGAGACGGTGTAGCAGCGTTATTTCATTTGCACTTCGTAAGTATGCGCTGTGTAATTGAAAATTTAGAATAGGCCTAGTTAACATTTAGCGTAGAATTGATCTCAGCTGCAGGCAAATTATAGACTGTGACTACTGGACAACCGTCACAATATCTCAAAAATAAAAATTGCTATTATATGTTTAGTACAACAACCCTAACTACAAAATCTAGATCTTCTATTGTTTAGATGCTTAGCTGCAACTTTTGACGGTCATACATTATTAGTTAGTTATATAAAGTGTCGGCGTTGAATCATGAGTTGCATCAAGGTAATGAATGACGTTCGTCTTGTTTAGCGTGAAACCACTTGCGAGGAACAGATGCAAGGCGCTACAGCACATGCGCAAGTGAGTCAATGTATTTCGAAGCCCATTGGTCGACGACACTCGACACCATTCTGGTAATTACGTACGTAATATGTCGTCTCCACCGTGTAGTCCCAACTATAAACATAAGAATAGAGCGTCGACGTTTCAGTAGGTCAGACATAGAAAATTGTGAGTAGTGATGGTTCTTCCTGCTGTCGTAACAGTGACATTGACTGCATGTAAAAGTTCGACCGTCATTTTGTTTCTTGACACGGTCTGTTGGTTGTTCATCTTTCTTTGGCTCTCAGCCGTGGTCCTCTTCGTAACTTTGTGTACTTCAGTATTGGCGTACGGTTAGCTAGGGCTAAATATCTTACTCACAAACGGTCAGTGACTGTCTTTACTAATTAACTGAATACGTTCAAATGATTGGTACGAATTTGTAATTCTAGCTTACACAAATTTACTACACTGTCGATGTCTACAATGTGCACAAGGATTGATATCAACCACACTGATGGGACTCAGGGTTTCGTACACTAAAATATTTAGCGTTTGTAAACACATTTGGAAGTAATTAACGTAAATCTGTATATAGCTTATATTATTTATACAACAATTTTCTACTGATTTGTTTGCGAATACAATTGAAGTAACGGTATATATAGGAGCCAAATGACATGCAGGAAGCGTCATGAGGTTCCTAACCCGGTATAGATCAAGGTATACGAACTAAACATATTATTGCATGTTTGCAATCTTGCGTAATAATAAAATGGGCAAACTAGGCTGAGGATCACGTGACTTGCTGTGTAAGACAAATGCAAGTATTTCATTCAGTACCCTGATACTGTATTGTAACAAAGCCCGAAAGTTACTGAAAGCAATGCCTATTCTGGCACTTACTGGTATCTTAACTCGATGATCCATCTCAAAATAATATGTATTTCGTGTCATTTGCAAAGAGTATAAATTACAAGTGAAACTTGCAGAA
>CAXXBX010000276.1:0-26100 GCA_964274945.1 Dehalococcoidia bacterium
AAGATCGCTTCGAACAAACCAAAAATACAACGATTTTAAGTGGCGTAGCTACGTGAAGGTCTGCTATGGGCATGTGCCCCAAAACTTCCCCCCCATTGACTGTTTGTTGGTTTTACGCCGTGAGATATATCTTGCGTGTTCTTGTCTAGAGTAACCTAAAAAGTCTAGTTTTCCGTTTCTTACAATCTCATAGTTTATAAACATTTTTTAGATAATAATTATTTATACATACAAAAGCAGTCGTGCATAGACAGATGCAAGAATTTATTCATTTTTAGAAAACCCAGTAAAGGAGAACTCTCAAAATATCAACAATCTCTCAGATGAAAGCTGTCACTTCATGACACAACCCTTTGCAACCGTTTACTGCAGACGTTTTCCGTAACGGAGAAATAAAGCATTGAAATTACCTGTGTGGGCGTGTCTAGTAGTATGAGTAACTCTGATTGCGAGTCTAGGGCAAGGAAGACCGATACCCGTACACTTTTCAAGGTAAGGATTGTAAGATATATGGTGTTAAGTTGTGATTTATTGACTAAAACAAACTGGGACCCCAAACGTATCACGCAAGTATCGACTGTGTCAATACCCGTGAAACCTCACAAGAAAACCCTTCTTAGATTAGTTCATAGTCATATCTCGACGCAATCTGGGTACGTTAGGAGCACTTGGTACGGTTAAACCTAGAGTATATACTTTCAAACGAGGACAGAGACTATCTCATACGGGGAATGGTCTGCACAACTCGTGGCCCATTCTCTGTTTCTGTAGCTGGCTGGACCGTAAGCTTTCTCTAGGAAGATATTAGGCCTCGTATCTTTCTTTCAGCAAGTTTTAGTATTTGGTGAGAGTTCCCCTCTAGACTTGCACTGTCATGTATGATAAGCTACCTTCTAAATCTTTAGCTGAACACCCGCAAGCAACACCTTCAGTTTCTAGCAAACGAAATAAGGAAATAAACAAAGTCTGCAAACTCCAAACTACAAGCTCATTGAAAGCTAGCTAGGCAGGGATGCAATGGCAAGTTTGAATTAAGTTATAACGCAAGTGGCTAGCTAACTAACGTACGTTAGATCGATAAGTGGACCAAGATGGACATTGCTAGGAAAAAGACAGTAGTGACAACGTTGACCACAACGCCACGACCGCTCCCTGTAAATACAGGCGCACATTACTTGTTTATCTCGATGTACGGATGAAAAAGACATGCAGATAGACGGGCGGTTGCTTTGCTTGCGACGTAGATCTAGAGTGATGTACAAACATGAACCAAGAGACAGACAGAGACAGAAGAAAACTGAACAGGCAGACCGACGGACCCATGCACCGACTGACAGACAGACATACAGACGCGCACAAGTGCACACCAACACAAACAGGGAGGCGAGCTAAGCAGGAAAGCAGGAAGGCAGGAAAACAAACAACAGACGGATGGACGGAGGGACGGCCAAACAGACAAACGGACAAACAAACAGACAGGCAGACAGTTCCTTTAGTCTCTCCTTGTACATACGTAGAAATTTGTAAAGCAAACCAGTGCTTGCAAACAACAAAGTCATATATTAGATTAACTAATGGACTTGGCCTTGACAGACAGACAGACAGACAGACAGACAGACAGACAGACAGACAGACAGACAGACAGACAGACAGAAAGTCAGACAGACAGACAGACAGACAGACAAACAGAGAGACTGACAGACGGACACGGACAAACAGACAGACAGACAGACAGACAGACAGACAGACAGACAGACAGACAGACAGACAGACAGACAGACAGACAGACAGACAAACAGGCAGGCAGGCCGGCAGGCAGGCAGGCAGGCCGGCAGGCAGGCAGGAACAGACAGACAGACAGGCAGGCAGGCAGGCAGACAGGCAGACAGACAGTCAGACAGACAGACCGACAGACAAACAGACAGACAGATAGACAGACAGACAGAAAGTCAGACAGACAGACAGACAGACACAGATAGACAGAGAGACCGGCAGACGGACACGGACAAACAGACAGACCGACTGACAGACTGACAGACGGACGCGGACAAACAGACAGACAGACAGACAGACTGACTGACAGACAGTAGACAAGCAGACAGAAACAAGGACTTACCTGTTCCAGGTGTGGGACATTGCTGTTCCGGTAATGTTACAGCAAACTTTCTCATAGCACACGAGCCTCCATTCATGCATTCCATCACCGCCATTGCTGTTTCATTTCCACTATAGAGAGCACGCGTGGCACCATTGAAACTTTCAGTCATATAATAAGCGTCTCCAGCAAAGAAAACTCTGCCAATCGGTTCTCTCAGCTTGTCATAATCTTCGTACGTAGCTCCACTAGGAAAGCTTGGAATGGCGCCATAATAGAGAGGATTGGTATTGGCTTGAGTTACAAACACTTTAGGCTTGGAAATAGATTTACCAAAAAAGCGACGAAACGTCTCTGTAAACTCTACTTTTGTCTTATTCATCTCTTGTGTTTCTACTCGAAGAGCATCGTCGCCAGCAATCGAGCTAACAAAGAGATTGTATGATTGCGAGTGGTTCATCGTCTCTTCAATAGTTTCAAAAACTTCAAGAAAGCCGTGAGTAAGATGACGATGCGATGACACAGGATAGTACTGTACAGGTTCTTGATTCGATCTGGCAATCGAACCATCGATTTTGTTAGGAAATTGAGAGTATACATAAGTGAAATAACCCATACGGAACTTATTGATCGCCTTTCTCTTAGCATAATTTGGAGACGGAATGAATTCCACCGTCTCTTGCTGCAAGACACCCAGTGAGAACGTGACGACTGCATAGTCTGCCTCATACTTCTTTCCATCCGATGTGGTGACCACCACACCTGACTCGTTGTATTGTATTTGAGTGACTCTTGTGTTCAGTTTTACACGTTCGTCCGATTGATTCAAGAAACTCTTTGTCAAACAGTCGACGAGGTCTTGATTCCCGTTAAAGCTGTTTCTAACGTTGTACAGATAGAGTGAACCGTCGGGTGCAAAGACGGCAGACATTCCATTTTGGTACATGCTCGTAGACAGCTCGGATGGTTTAGCTGCAAACCACACGTCTGTGTAAGCAACGTCTACTGTCCATTCTACGGGAGTTCGAGGATGCCATCCATAGAGATTAAAAGCACCTTGCACGTTCATATCATCTAGAAATAGACAACAGGGTAATTAATTAATTAGGAATATCCAATTTACAGTGGCATGCGCAACGCCGTATATAGATTCAAAAAGGAGCTGTTAATGCAGATAGGACGTGTGTCCAACCGAAAATCAAGTTAGGGTTTATATATCCTAGGTACTAAACAGCGTCCTCCTAAGCTCACCATTAATTCATAGGCGTAGGAACCACGGAGGTCACGGGAGCCATTGCCCCCAATCAGCAGCCTATGGTCACATAAAATAGGTCATCGTGAAAACAAGGTACAAGTGGCAAAAACTAAAACTTTTAGGAGCTCCAATAATGGCATCCATGTTGGGCCCCAACCTGCATAGATGGTATTCCTACGCCACTGCCATGCGGTAGAGTTAATTTAGGTAGTACTGTCGTTTAACTATAAACTATGCAAACGTTTCTTTTGTTATCATATTTATCTTTACCATCAATGTTTCACAACTTAGTCTCGCGTAGCCAGACTGTACTCCCGCATCATACATGGCGAGTACTGTATGACGCAGCGGCAAGGTCTGGCCACGCAAGACTATCAATTTTTAGTATTTCTGTGGAGAACTTCATCCCTACATTTTTCTCTCAAATCTCCACTGTTTTTAAATTATCTTGGTTATTCTTTGTTTTGTTGCTCTATTACGCTTAATCCCTTTCGACAGCTGTGTGTACAAATGACTTAATAATATTGATTTGACATTCCTGGCGCTAAATTATTATATATTGCCGGACCGTAGCATGCACCCAGTCTGGTTTTTCGCCAGAAGTACAATGCAATCAACTTCCGGTTTGAAGTACAGATGTTTAATTGAATAAGTAATATATAAAATTGTTATTAGTGAGTATACTGCACCTTAATATATGTAAAGATATTTTGAAGCTCACATCTAAGACACCGTATAAGGTGGAAACATTGGCGTGGCGGGAGTTTATTTTGGCGGTTTGCTAAAAAATTGATGGAAAAATCATATTGGCAGATTTTATTTGGCTGTTGAACATCGTTGTTTGATAACTGATGTATGTCTTAACATGAGTGATAACTGACGTATGTCTTAACATGAGTGGAGGAGTTTGTGATTGACAGCTGCGTTCGTGGCTCACATTTCCCTAACTTACTGGTCTCCAGCTACTGCATAGTGATGAACAACTGCTGTACGTGTCAGCGCAAAGAACGTGACCCGTGTGAACGTGACAGTCCAGCTTCATCCATAGCTTCACGGTCTCATTCAAAGCCACAACAGACAGCAAGCAGGGATTACCTACCGTTTTGTGGACTCATTCGCGCTCCCTAGGTACCGTCACGTCACTATTAGCTGATCCACGTGCCTAGTGACGTCAACATATCCCGGTGGCCAAATTAATGGCGGATTTTATATTGGCGGTCGTTGAAAAATCCGCCAATCCGCCAAAATAAATTTCCCGCCAATATTTAATCTTATATTGTAAATGGTTTCATCAACTAGATAAATATTTGTATATAGAGCGCGCTTTCTAGTGGACTTTTGATACATCATCCGGGAACTAAAATCTAACAATTATTCGAGAAATCTCCATCGAATCTCTTGATGTAACCCACGTTTGGTCAACTTCTTGTTAACGCACGCTAGGTTACACCCATTTAACGCATGTTAGGCTGACCGGTTTCAATTTCGTTCATACAGCCTAAGACTGGTCTGTAACAGTCAGCTGTCTCAACGTTGGTAGTTACACATATATATTTTTAGAGAAATAATATTATATTTTATATATATAATCAATGCTTTGAGACCTGCTTTCAAAAGCAAATGTAGTAATTAATTAACATTAATCAATTTGTGTACTTAGAGCTGACCTTCTTTTGGTTTCCATCCAGAGAGTAAATTGCCAAATATGCTAATGAAGCGTTGATACACTGAAATTACTTCAGCGCTTACATCGTTTCCTGCGTCATCCACTGCTTTGACGGTTGACAGAGCTTCCGGTGCGAATGCAATATTGCACTTGTCGAACAACTCTCCAATTGGATGAGGTGATGGTAGTGAGGGCTCCACGTGGATGTCGCTCATGCACGCAGGCACGTCTGGCAAGCAATAGGAGAGAAACCTGCCTCCAAGTTTGTTGTCCGCTTCGAGAATCAGAAAATCGCGAACGCCATTTTGCTGCAAGACTTGCCCCGCTCGAAGACCAGCCAGACCGCCTCCGAGAACTAGAACTTTTGGTCGTGAACTATCGCCACTTGTGCACGAAAACGCAACAAGAAGAACAAGCAGTTGTAGCAGAACAATAGTCATGACCGGCGGCCTATTATATAGTGACATGCTTCGGATGTTCTTCTAGACACACCTTAACCATATGGATAATTATTTGCATATCCAATTTACATTTCTCTAGCTTAGTTAATTAAAAAGAGCTCCTTTACTTTCAAACGTCATATTTTTTCATGCTGACTAGAGAGAATACAGAGAATACTTTCGTAAATCAAAGTGGCACTAGCTAGAGGATTACGACCTACTTCACGACGCACGAGAACCGAGGATTAATTAACAATCTGGGAATTACGAAGGCGGGGAGAGAGTGGCTCGGGTCTATACACACTCACACCTGCATGCATGCGCGTGTTGGCACGGTGTCTACGACATCGAGTGGGCGGAGTGTTTACGGTGGTTGCTAAGTGGTTTGCAACTTTCATGCAAGCGTAAATGTATTGAAGGTTACATTTGCACAGAACGTTCCATTTGCACAGAACGTTCCATCGATTGCTTTCTTCGTAGAACGTTCCGAAACGATCTGTCGCTAGTAAGCTGGCACTCGTGTTGACAACTTACTAGGTGCTGATATTCCAAATAGCTACATTTGCATCACAAGACCGTACTTAGAACAGACAGCATATAGAGTGTACGCGTACTAATGCCTAGAATTTGACAAGCCAACATTGTAATAGCAACGGCGATTTTCTCTGTCCTAGAGTACGCTAGACGCGACGCAGCTACAACATTTATTTGGAATGCAATTACATGCAGCCTTTGAAATAATCAGCATCCTCTCTCGTGCGTAGCCATACCGTATATATATATATATATATATATATATATATATATATATATATATATATATATATATATATATATATATATATGCCTGCCTGCCAGTGTGTCTGTCTGTCTGTCTGTCTGTCTGTCTGTCTGTTTTGTATTTTGAGCAAAAATAACTACACTAATTATCAGCAGCAAGCTAGGAATAAAGTTCAATGATTACAATAAAGTTCTTACTACATGAAAATATACCTAAAAGAGAGTCTGGTCCTCAAAAGGACCACCACTAGCAGTCATTTATTTATCTAGCAAACAACTGGTATACTTTGCTAAGGCTTTCATCTGGCTGTCTGCCTGTCAATCACATATATTTGAACTTTTATGTATGATACAAATCGCAATGCAGGGTACTATTATGTACTGTCCAACTACTAGTAGTGTTGATCAATTAATTCAGACAGCGAAGATAGCTTTTTAGCGTTACACTTCTGGAGCTGAACAGAAAGCGTTTGGACCAGAAGTTGATAAACTCCGCAGCGTTCTGTCTGTCTGTCGTCTGTCTGTCTGTCTGTCTGTCTGTCTGTCAGTCTGTCTGTCAGTCTGTCTGTCTGTCTGTCTGTCTGTCTGTCTGTCTGTCTGTCTGTCTAAGAAAAACGCAAAATGACAAAATATGGTTAACAGCAGTCTATAGCAGGATCTCATACAACATGTATTCCACTGGTTTTTGAACACTTTGGTTTTGCGGCCCTATGGCTGAAGACTATCTCGATAAGATCTCCAAAATTTCAAAATATGCAAATGCAAAGCAGCGAAACAGACTTTAGAGATAGATGGAGAAAGCACCTGTCTATAGTTGTACAGTCTTGCAACTCTTGTGTGATTGCAACTCAAGTTGTCGAAGTTGTTTAGGTGCAATTTTGATGATTTTCTGTATGATAAAGACGTTCAACATTTAGTTCATTGACTGTTATTGTTATGCATACGTAAAGTTAGCGATTGTTATTGGTAGAGTAAGAGTTCGAATATATCAATCTGTCTGTCTGTCTGTCTGTCCGTCCGTCCGTCCGTCTACCTGTTTGCCTGCCTCCTTCCTGCAATGCTTTCCTACTTATGTGTCTCTGTCTGTCTGTCTGTGTGTCTGTCAGTCGATGGGCATGTCGGTCTGTCTGTACCGTTTTCTTCTGTCTCTGTCTGTCTCTTTGTTCGATTTTGTACATCAGTGTAGATCTCCGTGGCAAAGCAAAGCAACGGTCTGTTTATCTGTATGTCTATCTCAACAAAAATCATCTGTACATCGAGATAAACAAGTAATGTGCGCTTATATTTACAGGGAGCGGTCACGGTGTTGTGGCCAATGTTGTCGCTATTGTCTTCTTCCCAGCAATGTCCATCCTAGTCTACTGATCCATCTAACGTCCGTTTGTCGCTTGCGTTCTAACTTCTATATTCAAGTTTGCCGTTGCATCGCTGCCTAGCTTTAAATTTGCTTTCAGTTTAGAGTTTGTAGACTTTGTTTGTTTCCTTAGATAGTTCGCTAGAAAGTGAAGGTGTTGCTTGTATAAGTGTTCTGCTAGAGATATAGCGTTAGGGAGGCGAAATTATACATGACAGTGCAAGTCTAATACGAGCACTCGGAATCCGACCTCTCAGTATACGCTCGCAACGCAGGAAATTGTCTCACGCACGTGTATATTACTAAATATTTTCTCTTCTGTTTTGGAAGCTCGAGTGTCGATCGAACCGATACTTAATTGTGCGCATGCGTCGTCTATAAAAGCGAATGCTGATAAAATTGAGTTCAGTGGAGGAGGCATGGAAAGTCATCGTAGATTGACAGAGGGCACACTCTACAGGGCCGCAGATAATGCTACAACAATGAAAGCAGCAAGAGAGCTTTACTTGCCAGTGCTCCTAAAGATGTACTTCAATATCAGCTTGTCAACATGCTACAATTACACCATGAACTTCAAATCTGAAACCCATGCAAAGCACAACAACATCACGAAGGTAAAGACATCAATGCAGCCATATCTCTCCAGCCAATACCTAGAATTGGAATTTATCAAGTGTCACTGAACATACACTGGACATCAGCCAATGTCAACTATTCTCTAGACAATGCTGCAGCAAACCCAAACACACACTTGGTAGACTCAAAGGATGCAAAGCCGTAGTGTTAGGAGATGTGAGGCCTGTTCAGCTACCTGGAAAGTCTTGGAGAAAGACTGACTATCCAGACCGTGATTGGAATCAGTCAAGAGAAAATGTTGTCACTCCGAACACGCACCTGTTTGTTGAAACTGTTGTTGTGCCTAGACAACACCTTGTTCCTGATGATGACTATAGAGCAATTGCAGGTCCTACCGGAACTCCATTGTATATTAAGAGAACAGGACAGGCTGTAACTCTCTTAAGCCTCAGCTTTTTTGAACCAGACACAGCACTTTGTTCACTGAATAATTTGTTCTTTTTGATGTGCCAACCTGTTCTAGACAGGCAAACTGAAACGCTGCTTTGTGTTCATTACCGACAATGGCCCGTCAGTTGCCCCAGCAAGCATTTGGTATAAATGCTCCTAGTCAGATTTTGTCGTATGTTCAACTTGGACAAGGTGGTTCAAAAATCATTCGCTGAATACCACTCTAAACGAAATTTTGTTGAAAGAGTTCATGCTGTTGAAAATGAAGCATTGTCAAAGCATGGACCATTTAATTCTCATCAAGTCCATGGCCATGCTAAGACAGGATCTCAGGAGCATAAGAAAAACATGCTGGTCATGGCGAAGGATATAGAAAGATGTCTCAATTTCGGTGTTTTATACAATAAACAACCGCTTCATGCATTTCAGTCTATCAAAGAAGGTGATTTCGTGTTTGATGATGAAGTGCAGTTAAAGCGTTTCTTGTCATTGTCAGACACTCGTAAGGTAGAAGTTGGTTCAATGGCATATGGAATGAAACGAACCAAGCTATCAGAGCACCTCTGTGCAATTTGGGAATTGAATGAAGACTTTGCTAGTACTTACTGTGATGACTACAAAGCTGTCTGTGGTCGTATGATCGAACGTAAACGTGATACAAATAGAAGACATTGCCTGACTGTTTACAAAGACAAATATACAATCGCAGTATATAACGATGGTTCAGACTGGGAAGGCAAAACAGAAGACTCGATTGAACGCCAACCTGTTCCTGATTATGTCGGGTGGTTTGAGACAGGAGGTGAGCTGCATTGCTTGCCCTATGAAAAACGAAAAAGGCTGCCAACAGGACCTTGGGACAATTGTGAGGGAACATTTTTGCCAACGAAAGTACTAGAGCTTTGTTGCAAAGTGTTCCCGAAGCCTCCATCAGACCTCAATGAAGACATCGCAATCCTTGCATGGGTTCCAACACCAGAAGTCAAACTTTTTTGTCAGAAAGTAGAAGACAAAAACAGCACTTGCTCTAGAAAAAGATAGAGCGAGACTAACGTGGTCCAGACATACACTGTATCGTAGGAACAGCAAGGCAGATCTTATCAAAATGTGCAAGGACAAAGGATTAGATGTCAGTCGATCAAAACGTGAGCTGGTAAAAGCAATAGCAAAACATGCTGGTCAGTGTACGCTATCTAGACCTAGCTTGTGTGATGGTAAACTCGATACTGTACCTATTGGAACAAGGGCATTGGCCAGACTGTCTGTCAGTGAACTTCTTGACATACTACACCATCATGGATTCTACTGCCTGGAGTCAAAAGACGAAATGGTTCTGCGAGTAGCAGCTATCCAGAATGGAAGATTTGACGTAGCATTTAACCGAGAAATGGAAGGAATAGAAGACCTGGTGACAATGGCAGAAGGGCTAATAGTGGATGAGATGAGTGACTTTCTGCGAAACCTACCATCATTCCATCGGCAGCGTAGCACTAATGCCTTCCCCAAACCACCGAGAAATACCAAAAAAGTGGACAATTTCGACAGAGCATAGTCGATGTGTTTCTTGACAAACTAGAAGACCTACCCAAATTATTTAACAGGTTCCACAGCAACTTGAATATTAGAAGGAAATGTCTCACCGACAAAAACAAGACACCACAAAAATCGAAACAACTGAAAATAGTACAACACGCACCAACTCCAGCTGACCACCTTTATCCAAGCTGGAGTGCTGCATAAGAAGATCTCCATGAACGGTCCACAAGAGTAGGAGCAAAAATTCGTGTATGCCGGACTGATGTTGACGCAAAAGACTCCAATTGGGAAAGTGGCTGGTATCGAGCAATTGTCCAAGACTATCAAGAGGAAGAAGATGTGATTGCTGTGAATTAAGATCACAAGCCACAGCAAGTATACTACATGGACGTATGGCCAGCCACAAGCAATGGAAAATTACAGTGAAGTCGTCTACAAAAGTTTCCTATATTTAGTAAAATGTAGCAGGAAACTGGAATTTTAAACTAGCCTCTAATTCTATGATCAATTAATTAATTACTAAAGTTTCCAGTCTCCAAGCACTCATTCTTCGATATGTATACGTTAACAGTGATTACTAATAACTATTGCCATAACAAACTGACGTCTCATGTTCCACTTACCTCTCTATTCTGCACCTGTATGGTCACTGATACTATTCCACATAAAGCTTTAGGTAGATCACCGCTCAATGATCACATTTATTGATCAGGAGAGACCATAACACAGCTAACAGATTAGAGCAACAAGCCCTGCAATTTTAGGGCAACTCCGTGATCAGTTAGTAATATTAGTAGCTTTGGATACCGGATTGCAAGCGCACACGGTATTTAGGGCACTGGAAGTAAAAACTTTCCGAGGAGAGGAAGAGTCTGCCTGCACCTAAGCCGTACGTTCTGAGAGGAAGGGAAGGTCTGCGCTTAGGCGTTATATTCCGAGGGGAGGGGAGAGTATGTGCCTAGGCAGTAATTTCCAAGGGGAGAGGGGGGCAAGATGTGATGTCATCCATACTCTCTGCCTGGAGAGTAACTGCAATAGCCCATTTACGTGCAGATTTTGGCACAAAGGTATATAGCTAGCAACGATCAATTTGCGACGTCACATTTTATTGCTGCGGCAGTCTTCTCGATAAATGACGTACTGGCGTATAATTATTGCACACATCTATCTAATTACTACAGCGTGTCTCATGGGGTCTGTACCGGTTTCCAATTAACCGCTATAGCCAGATGTTACTCGATCGATAAATAACAGCAGCACAAACACCAACTCAAGGATGAATTATTTTGTATCAATTGCCACACATTTTTGGCAAGTTAAATTCGCCCAATGAGCGGCGTAGACAGCCTAGTTCCCGTGATTGGGGGCACAGATCATATGTCTATGTTTGAAAATTTAGCAGTCTAGGTTGACTGTAGAGGCTTAGGCCAACCACAAGTGTGAAACTACATGAACCGATACACACGTTACAGCTAGCGTATTAGACTCGTGTCCAGTCCTCCTTTGCGCTAGGTTGCTACACGACGTGCGCTAGGTCTCTACTTCACGTGCACACTGACTCGTCGGTTAAACGTCACGTTTTTCTGTTAATATAATTGGACACATTTAGAGGTGCCACCGAGGCAGGTTTAGCCTGTAAATACCACAACTATTATGTTATAATTGATAGACGAGTATAGGATGAGATTGACGCGGAAACACAAAAGCATGTGATATGGGCGTGGCCAGTAACTTTGCAGAGTATAGTGGGGCCTCAATTCGAGAGCGGCCTCTATTTTCAACAAGTCTCTTTAGCTGCGGCTTCTAAACGAGGGCGGTTTCTATTCAAGGGCTGCTACTATTCGAAGAAATACGGTATGCATGTATATATATTTACATGAGACAATGTTAGTATTCTAATCCTTCTGTTTATGGCAAGCCTGACGGTATTCTTTGCCACTTTAATCACAAGGTATTGGAATAAGAGAGGAAATCCCGGTGAAATTAACTATAGTGGCTGCGTTTAGACATACCACGAGGATACAAATACAAATAATGGGAAGAAAACCGAGATGGTAATTAATATTAATAGCTACTGGAGACCACTTGCAGAAAGAAAAAGAGTTGTAACTATAGGTTAATGAAACAATGATAGCTAGCATAATTGATGTATGTATGATTGCAATGTAAACGTTTTATACTGAGTTCTATGGACTCTTCTAATACAAACCATATATATATATATATATATATATATATATATATATATATATATATATATATACATTGATTGAAGAGTCGTTACCGAAAACGGTTGACATAGCACCACTAATAGATAACATGCTAGATCTCACTGTCACTAAAATCTTGTCCTAGAGATCACACTGCAACCACTGTTACCACATGCAGTATACTAAGGAAAACATCGATCCAGTTGCATACATACTACACTCGAGCAATCGTACAGGTTCATGTAGGTACTGTACAGACAATTTTTGGGAAAGCCTGCTCGTGCCCCCAGGTCCCTACCCCCAGGTCCCTGCCCCCATCGCTACGTTGCTACCCCAATTTTGGACGTCTATGCAGCGACGCCCAGAAGCGACACAGAAAGGACAGTATATCATCTTTCGTTAAGCATAAACGCTGTAAGTCAGTCAGTTTACGGCCTGTAGGTTACTTAGGGGGCAGTAGGCGTCTAGTAATCATGAAATGGTGTCATTTCAAGCGGATTTTAGAGAGCAAACGGGAAGTAAATTTAGTCTCTCTGACGTGATAGACCATCTCTTGTCATTGAAAGAGGCTTTCGTAGACCTGCTCAAAGTCTTACAAATTGTGTTGGCATTAGGTGTCTCTACCGCGTGATGTGAGCGTGTTTGAAAAGACTGAAGACCTATTTTAAGACTGGCATTGGACAAGATGGATTAAATAGCCTAGAACTTCTGACCATAGAAAGGGATATGTCTAGTAAGATAGACTTGGAAGCAGTAGACAAGTTTGCTCAGTAGAAAAAACAGAACAACTAAGCTTAATTAACAAGTGAAAGGTAAACGGTTAAATTAAGAGAAAAAATACAGATTTGAGAAAATTTTTAAGTGTTTTCCCCAATCTTGGACTCTGGCTACGCCGCTGTATAGACTGTACAGTCTCGACCTTGTCTAGTAACCGACTACCGTTCTCGTCACATGGTGGCATTTTTGCATCTTTCCCTTCTTCTGTAGCGTTTTTTATCGACATCACAGTCTACTATTAATGACAAGTGCTTTGGCGGGGATTTCCTGAAGGCCATCTTGCTCCCCAAAACATTCATTTTTCTTTTCTAGTAAGCTTGCCACAAAAGCACGTGTTAAATCACGTGGACTGAGCGCCAGGAGAGGACTGGGTACGAGTCTAGAAAGTCACTGCCTCAGAAATTGAGGAGATCGGTAACTGTTGTTCTAGGTCGGCCAACACAAACGTGTCGCGTTTGTCTATAGCTACTTCGTCTCGCGTCGTAATCGCACATTGATTACATTCGTAATTGGATCTACTGCAACAATATTATGGTGTCACTAGTCACTTCCGGTAGCAAAGATCAACGCGAACAGAGAGGAGATTGCAATCCTCTACTGTCCCTTCGATCTACGAAGTACACTTTACATTCTCTTTAATTAATCAGCATTAAACAATGTCGTTTGAACGCAAAGAAGCACCGTACGTACTACTAATTGTTAATTAATTATGCAAATAATTATTGCAGAGGTTGCTACCTAGGTGTCTACAAGAACATCCGGTGCATGTAGCTCTAGACAATACGCCACCCCGTCCCGTCATGACAATTGTTCTGCTGCAGCTGCTTGTTCTGCTTGTTGCGTTCTCGTGCACGAGCGGCGATAGTCCACGACCAAAAGTTCTAATTCTCGGAGGCGGTCTGGCTGGTCTTCGAGTGGGGCAAGTCTTGCAGCAAAATGGCGTTCGCGATTTTCTCATTCTCGGAGCGGACAACAAACTTGGAGGCAGATTTCTCTCATTTTGCTTGTCAGAGGTGTCTGCGTGCGTGAGCGACATCCTTGTGGAGCCCTCACTACCATCACCTCATCCAATTGGAGAGTTGTTCGACAAATGCAGAATTGCCTAAGCACCCGAGGCTGTGTCAACCATCAAAGCTGTGGATGACGCTGGAAACGACGTGAGCGCTGAAATAAATTTACTGTCTCAACGCTTGGATAGTATATACTACAATTTGGTCCAAGCATGGAGACCAGAAGAAGGTCAGTTAGACATGTTCATTAATTATTATACAAATTGAGTATAATGTTATTTAATTAATGAAGAAGTACTAAAGTGCTAAACCGTCGGCTGTTTTATAGTAGGAGGTGTACAAGGTAGCATGCTGTACAGTACAAGTAATGAGATACTGTATATGTACACGTCAATAGACACCACATGCCACATGTTTACTACATGCAGAGCTGGCTGAGAAAGGGCAGGCTGTCTGTGTGCCAAATAGCTCATTTACATCCAAATTTACGACAGTAGAGTACGCATACTGCCACGAAAGAACAGAGAGCTGACTGACAGGTGCAGGCGCAACGGTGGACCTAGGCAAAGTAGATAACACCGCCGACATTCGTCTATCAACCCGCCCACATCCGGTCGTCGAGTTCTTGGTATAACTCTAGCGCATGCCTGCCGTGGGTTAAGTACTACATTTGTCTTAATTAATAGTAGGTCTCAGAGCATTGATTACATGTCAGCAGTATAGATAGCAAGCTGCTAACTTTAAGACAGCTGACGGTTAGAGTATACATGCAGACTTCTCAACTTTTCTTCGCACCAAATCGTGAGACTGCCTTTTGAAAATAACCACGCCCATAAAACATGTCCAAAGTAGGCGTGACTTATCCTTCTGCGTCACTTATTAGCAGAGTTTAGTGCAAGAAGCCAGAAACAACTAACGTTGGCCTCGCTTTACGTTTTTGTGCGCTAAGGCTTCGCCTCAAACTTCCAAACGTTACTTTTACTGTAGGTGGCTACCCCGGATACCTCATACAAGCAAGCAGAGCCGTATCTAACGTCTGTTTAGTTAGATAGCCGTATCTAAGAATCCGTTATGTTCGGAAAGACGGGACTAGCTAACAGGTGTGACTGTCAGACTGTCTCACGGTAGGCTTGTCGGGAGAAAGGACTGACAATCGTGAGAATTGGGCACAAATCGTGAGACATGCCTGTAAATCGTGAGTCTCACAACGAAATAGTGAGAGTTGAGAGGAAGTGACCACTTTTCAAATCCGGGTACTTGTTGCATGGTTGTACACGTACTACAAGTACAAACGCCCTTGCTCGCGTGCTGGCAACTTGTGGAAGTGTGGCACGTGCTCTTAATTAAATTCTTTAGTGGCGCCTCTACCACTTTTGTAATAACGGCAGAATGGACCTAAAATTGTTTAGCTAATATATAGCCGCATATAATGAACGCATTCTTAAACATTAAATTTTATTGTCTAGAAATCTGACTCTGTTATAACGACAATATCACTATAGTATCCAACAATAAAGTTGAACTTGAACTGCTAAACAGAAATTTCAACAACGAACAAAACAACAGAAATTTGGTTCAACACGATAATCGACGTCCTCTAGATCCACGTTTCTTCTTCATTTCTTGAAGGCCGACGACGAGCACGAGTTGGTGTTCGCTTGAGCATCTGCGGCGACCACTTGAACTCCTTGTGAGAACTCGGCGAACGAGGAGTAAGTCAAAAATGGAAGAATTTTGTTCAAGTCGCTGGCGTGATTGAGATTTTTCACGTTTTGGAACGATATTCCGTCGCCGATGCCGAGGGCAAAGACGTCGACTTGATCGCTACCCGGTCGCTCGTGCAAGCTCTTTGCCACGTCTTTGGGGTCTTGTCCGCGTCTGTGGTTACCGTCTGTCAGTACCATGAGTTTTTTCTTACTGTGTCGTCTCATACCATGACTGGCGCTGAAAATGTTGTCACGGACGTGCTCGAGAGCAGAACGTGTTGCGGTGCCTCCGTTCGTGTAATGTGTTGTCAGGATGCTGTCGATTATGTCTTGGCGACTGTGGTGGTTTGCTGCCGAGTAGGCCAAGTCGAACACGGTGACGGGAGAAGATGCGAACGTCACCACGGCTACTCTGATCTGTGGAGAACCACATTTGAAGTCATTGCAAGTGTTTTCGATCAACGTGGCTACGTCCTCGACGGATTTGTAGAAGTCTGGGCTGCCAACGCTGCCAGAGGCATCGATAAGAATGGCGAGGTCGATGGCGTCGTTGTAGTAGCATTCTTGACGTTTTGCTCTTACGGGGAGTGCCGTCGTCGGCTCTACCGTCGCAGCAGCAGCCGACGGTCGTACAGTTGGAGGTGGTGGAGGGGGTGGCGGTGGTCCAAAGCTTCCAAATATGCGAGTTAGAGCAGCAGCCTTTTCTTTTGTAGTAGGTGGACCTGCAATGTCGAATAAATTGTATGCAACTATGTTATGTTGAAATCTCTAGAGATAGTTTAATACTCACATCGGTATTCTTCTTCTGTTTGGACGATTACTTTTGAACGACATTCAGACAGAATAGTCGAAAGATTCGTTGTTCTTTCGTACGTCTGCAGTTTTACGCCGGGACAAGCGCTAGCGGCGGTGCTATTGAGCGAGCCGTCGACTTCTATACCATTGTATGCCCAATCTCCCAACTCGACTTGTGTCGGACACGTGACACCAAACAGACTCTTGCACACAAGTCGTAAAACCGGTGGCGGGTTCTCGCAGAGAGGTTTCAAAAAGTCTTCGTCTACATTGATCGGTACGGCATAACTCGGAGTTGTCTGCAGAACGAAGAAGACAGAAACGAGAGAGAGGATCTGTACACGCAGAGTCATCATCTTCACAAAGAGCGATCGACTCGAGCTGATCAAACCGTCGACGAGTAATGACTTTCGAGCTGCTTTGTCATCTTTATATAGTGAAGGCTCATCACAGCAGCAGGAACCTCGTAATTGCATGCAAACTACACAAAAATCTAGACAGGAAACTGGAAATTATGACACAGACACCGTCGCCTTCTCCAGAACTACAATGCATGCGGTAGGGAAGGTGGGAGAAACCACTATTGTGTTCTGGATCACAGACAATCGTCGTCTACGTTTCCTCTTTTCAAATCAAAAATATCTTGTTCGAGGGTTGCAGATCAGGATTTGCCTTTCTAGCTTGTTATTCCTATCGATAGTTTGGTTGTTAATTATTTGTTGTCATTTGTAAATTGTGAAGAATTGTGTGTTTTAGCTATAGATATACATGCACATATACAAAACTTGTGTGTAGCTCGATGGTTTTCGTCTACATCGTGACGTCAGCAATTTGACCACTTCCTTCGGATATGTTGTAGACTTGAATGGCCGTGGGACGCGTATATACAGTGTTATACACCCACACCCGCCCGCCCGCCTCTTCTCTCTCATGCACAGGATACGTGGCATCTAGACTATATTATTTTAATCTAACAATTAATATATATATATATATATATATATATGTCGCGTGACGGAGTCGCGCCGCGAGTTCACAGCGGGTAGCAGCAAATCGCCTCGAATTCGCTTCGACATTCGCGTCTTCAGATCGAATCCGAAGCGATTGCAATATCGACGTACTAGCGCGGCCTCATCGCGTGTCGAGTGCGTTGCCTAGTCGAAACGATCTCGTCGTGAAGCCGCTTCGAATTCGAACAACTAAAACGTGCCATAATCGATGATCATGTCGATCTTAACAGAGTTATAATTTTGAATTTGTAGAATGCTGGCGCTTCACTATTCTAGCTAGAAACCTTGCACCGGTTGTAATTAGCTTGCTCGTGATCAGCCAGCCGGCTGCTATAGGCCGGACTAAGCAATCGGCATGAAATGTAAGCATGTGAAAACCCGAGTATACAACACATCCAAATCGTCGTCAAACAGGATAGAACGCCAGTTGTCTATCCTATAGCTACCGGCTATATAGGCTGCATGTCTTCTGATTAATTAATTAACGTAATTAATTAAGAGAACGGAGATCTACAGATCATGAAGGGGGTCGACTTTGCACGATTCTACAATATGGAAGAAGTCCATGCTAACCGACGTATACACCAATAATTAAGTTCTTGCAAGAAAAATAACAGTGTTCAATGTGCACACACAATCGGCTCGAGACCATTTCTTGAGTATTTCACAACTCGATCACACTCAATGATGTTAAGAAATCGAGACAAAAAAATACAGCTTAAACCTAACATTTTCATACAGACTACTTGAGCTGTTATGTCTCCTACAGGAATTGCTACCAGGTCCCGAGTCTCTTGAGAAGGAAGTAAATGCTTTCCGATCGGCTCCCGAAGATTCCTGTAAGCATCAACAACATCAGTCATGCAGTCATCGTCATTATGCAATAATGGCCACTCCTCCATTTTAATTGAGCCATTGAATAACAGCAAACCGTTCACATCCAAAAATGATAAAGAGTAATACATAACCAAACAACGGCTGTTCTTCATGACATTCGGTAAATTTGACATTATAAGAATTTTTCTTTGTCGCGTGACTTTTCTTTGATTGTATCACATGACCAGCTAGTTTCAGTCTCCCAACAGTTTTGACAGGCGAACCACAACAAAGTTCCTCGTTGCCAAGCCTCCTCAAAACAACATTGATTGGGTCAACAAACAGATTCGGTAGACAAAAAGCTTTCACAGAATCTTTCACTTCGAAAGGGGACCTAACAAAAACCACAAATATATGGTCATATATAAACAAACTATTCAAAAAAATTCATAAAAAGAAGTCAAGCCACACACAACAGAGATCGAGCTTCATATACTTCATTTCGATGACATATATATATATATATATATATATATATATATATATATGATGTTGTCTAGATGAAGACCGTTGATATTAAGTAGAACAAATCCCAGTTCTCTTAGAAAACACGCATATATAGGATAACATTTCTGCTACAACAAAAGAATGTCTCGATGTACAATCTGATAGCAGAGTTTCTAAATCAGATTCATCAATTCCAAAATATTTGATGCTGAATCAGAAATGTCAGCAAAGTTTCAAACTATTTATTCTTGTGGTTTTCAAGGCTACAATCCAATCGAGTCAATAAATATCTCCTAACACTCGATACTCTGTACTACACAGAAATCCAATACTTTAGGTACAAATTTAAAGTTTGCAATGACTGCAGACGAGAACAAAACAGATATAGATGTTCAGGTAGCAACCGATGTCTGACGAATACGTTAGTTGTGACCTGCTAGTACAGCAAAATATACATTTCTATAGCCCACAACATGCTCACAAGTCACACTCGTACACTCAACAAAGAGATCTGCTTTGCAAATCTTGACATCTTCGGCCAGTCGCATATAAACAGATAATTTAGAGGTGTAGGCAAATGGCAACTTGAATTTATCTAATTAGCATTACTATTAATTGATAATTACATTAAGCTTACATACCACATCAGTCCAAATTTTGTAGCCAAACGAACTACAGGTGGTGCTAATAGCTGGTCAGTCAGTGATGGTAGCACATCTGAAATGGTCTTAATGATCATAACAATTGATGCAACCTAAATCCCACACAACAATCAAAAGTTACAAACAAGCAGCTTGGTGAGGTAATTCACAGTTATGTATACCTGGCTGCAAACAAATCGTGTGCCGTGTACAAACCTTTTAAGAACACCACCTAGGGACTCATACCAAAAGTAGGAATGACCCCACAAAGCACCCCACTTCTCTACAACATCCGGCAAATGTTGCAGAAGGTGTACTTTCACTGCTTTCGTGCCTATATATAAAGAGAAGCTCAGAGTTCAAAAGATAAGATAGATGTATTAGGATGTATGCACTCATTCCAATGAATCAGAGAATCACAGGCATGGTATAGCTTAAACACAGCAATTAATACGAGACACGTGTATACCATATAAAAGTTTGTAAATTTGATAAAACTTCAGCAGCAGTTTACGAGCCTCTTCCATTTGCTCTCTTGATATATAACTTTGACAAAGCAATCGGCAACCAATCACCAGCAAAGAATAATGGACAAAGTATTCTGTTGGGAAAACTCCACGTAAGACAGGCAATGACCAATGGAATAGCCAGGAGCGAAGCTCATTAGCTGTACAATGTACTGACTTGATGTCAGCCTCAACAAAATTTTAAAGAAGTACCTACCTTTCCAAGTACAGAATTCCTTCATAGTGTGTGGACTGCGATTGATAACAATCGGTGGACATATGCAAAGAAGGCGTCTATCCAGAAACACAACCTGTTTCCACAAAGAAATGTCAATCAAAAGAGTAACTAAAATAAGACAGTTGATCTCTATACCTTATCACCAATAAAGTAAGATTCAGATCGTTGAGTCAACCACATATCAAGAAGTGCCCAAACAATGCAAGACACACTACATGCATATAATCAATTGTAACATTGTCAACCATGTTGAAACCCGGTGCTGCTATTAAGGGAGAAACCACAGGAAGCATACCACGACACTGCAAAATAATGCATAAAGTAACAACACAATAAAAAGAAACAAAAAACTATATGTACTGCTGAGTTAGTTGCAGTTGGAGTTATAACATCTTGTTTCATAGATTCATGCCTTCTTCTCTCTAAAGTACCATCGTACGGCCAGTACTGATGTAGATGGTCATCTCCAATAGTCATTCCAGGATGGTAACAATAGCAACACACAGCAATGCCATTAAAATTTTTCATGCACAGTAGCATTTCCCTAGCTGGGAGGTCACATGTCACCAAGACAAGCCGAGCTCTACAATGCTGCATTCCTCTAGCAGTCTCAAATAGAGCACCTACATTGCCCATACATAATATGTCAAAAATACCACTAACTTCAACACTGTAACAAAATTCATACCTTCACTTGAAAGCACACCAATTTGCTGGATGAGAGGGTCAAGAAAAGCTTGAATAGGTGGCTTCCCAGGCTGGAACCACAAAGCATACAAGATGACATACTTCACAGAATACCTATAAACAGTAAACAGATATACTGACTTACTAATGGCATATATACTAATATGCTGCATACTCTACCGAGATTTAGGTGAGAGCTCACGGTAAGGTATACTGGCTAAAGTGAACCACTTCTCGATGTTTTGAAAATAGAAACTCCATCAGTGTTTAAGGTCAGTGTTATACTCCGAGGTGTCTGGGTGTACCCAATCCTAGTGATATACCTGTAGCTAGACCCACTGGTGATGTCAGAAAACAGCGATTGCTCCTCAAAATTTCTTGGCAGCTGAGAGCAAAAAGCAGGGTCTGCAATAGAAAGTAAACAATATAATGACAGAAATGACAACTATTATCAAAATGCCTACCACGGAATATCTGTCCAAGAGCAGTTTCAATTTTAACTTGACGACTAGAAACTCAAGAGGTCGACACACACCAAGGCACTCAGGATGTCCACAGTGTTGCTCATTCTCTTGCATTATGGTATCACAGTTAGAGCAAACAAGTCTCTTTTCTTATTTAGACACGGCAGATTGCTTCCTCCAGTGAGACTTGAGCCTGTATAGTGATGTAAGCATTTTATGCCCTGGAGGAAAGTGAGCAGTAAGAAGCTCGACTACATCTTCGGCAGCCTTCTGAGATATCTTATGGTGAACCAGGAACTCCATTATAAGGACTGCACTCGAATTTAACGTCAATGGACAGGCAGGAAATATTCTTTCATCTGCATCTGTGTCAACATTACCGTCACAACTTGCAGACCCATAATTTACTTCAGGCTCTTCCAGATCAAACTGAGAGTGGCCAGCAAAGAAATGCTCTGCCCAGTTCCATCTGTCAGATCCTTCTCCTTTGTCAGAATCATTTGACTACACAAGGAATCAGTGTCTTCGTGACAATCTTCAGGTAGACCGGTGCTCTCTTGCTCAATTGAAGATACAGACTCGGTTTCCGCCGAGACTGAACACTGTGACTCAGCATCATCGGGTACATTTTCTACAGACATCATTGACTGATTAATATCAGGTGAACATAGAGACGACTTAAAGTCTCGACATAATAAAGAAAACGCCCAGCATATGACTACACGTATACAATTACTCTTGTCTGACAATTAAGTTAATCAAATCAATCCATCTCTATAAACAAAAACAACAGTATTCGCATATAAAGACTTGCTACTAACCTGCTTCTCTGTTACTGTGGCCAGGTGACCACTGAAGAAAGGAAATGTCTGTTGTCGTCTCATCTTCCAAATTTTCAGAATATTTTGGTAGTTCCTTTTCTTGATAGATTGCTTCCTCAACTTCAAGTCTCATTCTTCTTGGCATCATCTCCGTGTTCCGAAGATACTCTCTGTAGGGACCACGCTTTCCTCCAGACGCCATCATCAAGGAACCTCCCGTATGTGATTTACCTCCCGTATGCGAAGTTGTAAAGTTGTCAACTGCCCGTTGGAATGAAGCGACAGCGAATCGGTAGTCGCTCTCGCGTAGTGTTTGTCGGTGATTTCAGATTCCACGTGGTCTTTTGACATCTTGTTTATCTTTCAATCTCAATGTCTGCAAAGGATCGAAGAAAGAAAACCTGTCATTGGAATCAGTCAAGAGAAAATGTTGTCACTCCGAACACGCACCTGTTTGTTGAAACTGTTGTTGTGCCTAGACAACACCTTGTTCTTGATGATGACTATAGAGCAATTGCAGGTTCTACTGGAACTCCATTGTATATTATTAAGAGAACAGGACAGGCTGTAACTCTCTTGAGCCTCAGCTTTTTTGAACCAGACACAGCACTTTGTTCACTGAATAATTTGTTCTTTTTGATGTGCCAACCTGTTCTAGACAGCTATTTCAGAAATCCAGCAACAGGCAAACTGAAACGCTGCTTTGTGTTCATTACTGACAATGGCCCGTCAGTTGCCCCAGCAAGCATTTGGTGCAAATGCTCCTAGTCAGATTTTGTCGCATGTTCAACTTGGACAAGGTGGTTCAAAAATCATTCCCTGAATACCACTCTAAACGAAATTTTGTTGAAAGAGTTCATGCTGTTGAAAATGAAGCATTGTCAAAGCATGGACCATTTAATTCTCATCAAGTCCATGGCCATGCTAAGACGGGATCTCAGGAGCATAAGAAAAACATGCTGGCCATGGCGAAGGATATAGAAAGATGTCTCAATTTCGGTGTTTTATACAATAAACAACCACTTCATGCATTTCAGTCTATCAAAGAAGGTGATTTCGTGTTTGATGATGAAGTGCAGTTAAAGCGTTTCTTGTCATTGTCAGACACTCGTAAGGTAGAAGTTGGTTCAATGGCATATGGAATGAAACGAACCAAGCTATCAGAGCACCTCTGTGCAATTTGGGAATTGAATGCAGACTTTGCTAGTACTTACTGTGATGACTACAAAGCTGTCTGTGGTCGTATGATCGAACGTAAACGTGATACAAATAGAAGACATTGCCTGACTGTTTACAAAGACAAATATACAATCGCAGTATATAACGATGGTTCAGACTGGGAAGGCAAAACAGAAGACTCGATTGAACGCCAACCTGTTCCTGATTATGTCGGATGGTTTGAGACAGGAGGTGAGCTGCATTGCTTGCCCTATGAAAAACGAAAAAGGCTGCCAACAGGACCTTGGGACAATTGTGAGGGAACATTTTTGCCAACGAAAGTACTAGAGCTTTGTTGCAAAGTGTTCTCGAAGCCTCCATCAGACCTCAATGAAGACATCGCAATCCTTGCATGGGTTCCAACACCAGAAGTCAAACTTTTTTGTCAGAAAGTAGAAGACAAAAACAGCACTTGCTCTAGAAAAAGATAGAGCGAGACTAACGTGGTCCAGACATACACTGTATCGTAGGAACAGCAAGGCAGATCTTATCAAAATGTGCAAGGACAAAGGATTAGATGTCAGTCGATCAAAACGTGAGCTGGTAAAAACAATAGCAAAACATGCTGGTCAGTGTACGCCATCTAGACCTAGCTTGTGTGATGGTAAACTCGATACTGTACCTGTTGGAACAAGGGCATTGGCCAGACTGTCTGTCAGTGAACTTCTTGACATACTACACCATCATGGATTCTACTGCCTGGAGTCAAAAGACGAAATGGTTCTGCGAGTAGCAGCTATCCAGAATGGAAGATTTGACGTAGCATTCAACCGAGAAATGGAAGGAATAGAAGACCTGGTGACAATGGCAGAAGGGCTAATAGTGGATGAGATGAGTGACTTTCTGCGAAACCTACCATCATTCCATCGGCAGCGTAGCACTAATGCCTTCCCCAAACCACCGAGAAATACCAAAAAAGTGGACAATTTCGACAGAGCATAGTCGATGTGTTTCTTGACAAACTAGAAGACCTACCCAAATTATTTAGCAGGTTCCACAGCAACTTGAATATTAGAAGGAAATGTCTCACCGACAAAAACAAGACACCACAAAAATCGAAACAACTGAAAATAGTACAACACGCACCAACTCCAGCTGACCACCCTTATCCAAGCTGGAGTGCTGCATAAGAAGATCTCCATGAACGGTCCACAAGAGTAGGAGCAAAAATTCGTGTATGCCGGACTGATGTTGACGCAAAAGACTCCAATTGGGAAAGTGGCTGGTATCGAGCAATTGTCCAAGACTATCAAGAGGAAGAAGATGTGATTGCTGTGAATTAGGATCACAAGCCACAGCAAGTATACTACATGGACGTATGGCCAGCCACAAGCAATGGAAAATTACAGTGAAGTCGACTACAAAAGTTTCCTATATTTAGTAAAATGTAGCAGGAAACTGGAATTTTAAACTAGCCTCTAATTCTATGATCAATTAATTAATTACTAAAGTTACCTGTAGAACTGTACCAGTCTCTAAGCACTCATTCTTTGATATGTATACGTTAACAGTGATTACTAATAACTATTGCCATAACAAACTGACGTCTCATGTTCCACTTACCTCTCTATTCTGCACCTGCATGGTTACTGATACTATTCCACATACAGTTTTAGGTAGATCACCGCTCAATGATCACATTTATTGATCAGGAGAGACCATAACACAGCTAGCAGATTAGAGCAACAAGCCCTGCAATTTAAGGGCAACCTCCGTGATAAGTTAATAATATTAGTAGCTTTGGATACCGGATTGCAAGCGCACACGGTATTTAGGGCACTGGAAGTAAAAACTTTCTGAGGAGAGGAATAGTCTGCCTGCACCTAAGCCGTACGTTCTGAGAGGAAGGGAAGGTCTGCGCTTAGGCGTTATATTCCGAGGGGAGGGGAGAGTATGTGCCTAGGCAGTAATTTCCAAGGGGAGAGGGGGGCAAGATGTGATGTCATCCATACTCTCTGCCTGGAGAGTAACTGCAATAGCCCATTTACGTGCAGATTTTGGCACAAAGGTATATAGCTAGCAACGATCAATTTGCGACGTCACATTTTATTGCTGCGGCAGTCTTCTCGATAAATGACGTACTGGCGTATAATTATTGCACACATCTATCTAATTACTACAGCGTGTCTCATGGGGTCTGTACCGAGTTTCCAATTAACCGCTATAGCCAGATGTTACTCGATCGATAAATAACAGCAACACAAACACCAACTCAAGGATGAATTATTTTGTATCAATTGCCACACATTTTTGGCAAGTTAAATTCGCCCAATGAGCGGCGTAGACAGCCTAGTTCCCGTGATTGGGGGCACAGATCATATGTCTATGTTTGAAAATTTAGCAGTCTAGGTTGACTGTAGAGGCTTAGGCCAACCACAAGTGTGAAACTACATGGACCGATACACACGTTACGGCTAGCGTATTAGACTCGTGTCCAGTCCTCCTTTGCGCTAGGTTGCTACACGACGTGCGCTAGGTCTCTACTTCACGTGCACACTGACTCGTCGGTCGAACGTCACGTTTTTTCTGTTGACATAATTGG
>CAXXBX010000277.1:0-9693 GCA_964274945.1 Dehalococcoidia bacterium
ACAGAGCCACGTCTACATTGACACTAAGCCAACATTCTTCAACAGAGCTTGTATGTTCAGCAAGCTGCAAAACACAAAGTACATGCAGTAACCATAACATAGCTAATCAATTTGTGCCAGTAGCTAGATGTAAGCATACCTCTCTCTCGTCGTCTTCTTTAGCTTTGCAAGCCTCCCATATTGCTTCTGTGCGCCACAGCCGTAACAGACTTTGATCAAATAGCTGACGTTCTAAATCTGAGAAATTTGGCTTGCTGTTGCCCTTAATCCTAGTAGCAGCTGATTCATCATCTTTGCTTGTCGCATTAGCCAATTCAAAAGACTTCTGTGGTGTATTGTAGATCTTCAGCTGACTAATATTAGCTTTGCGCTTCATTGTTGAATTAGTTTTGATGCAACAAAGGACACAACCACCAGATGCAGTCATTTCTATAACTCTGTATGGTCCAAGCCAGGTGTCTTCCATCTTATGACCTTTCGTTGTCCTTTTTAGCATATTTAATCGCAAAACAGTCTGTCCAACCTGAATAGAGTTTGCTACAGCTCCTTTTCTTTTTCTGTATTGTTGTTTCTGTCTTTCCTGATTGTTTTCAATGTTTTCTTTCACTTGAGGGGAAACTTTTTTTCTCATTTCCTTTAGATGATGTACTGCTTGCTGCAGATCACCCAACTGACTGACAGAAGTAATCTCACTGTTTTCAGCTTCTAAAGGAAACCTAGCTTCTCGCCCATGCATTAAAAAGAAAGGAGAGAACTTGGTGGACTCTTGAACACTGGTTTGAATAGCAAAGAGAACTGGGTCGAGGAGTTCATCCCAGTCTTCTTCATGCTCTATTACCAATTTTTCAAGGCATCTATGTAGTCATAATACTCTAATTGCAATAGAACTACACTTTTCTTCTTATATTGTTTATCTTACTTTCTAATTGTTTGATTTGTTCTTTCATCTAGTCCGTTAGACTGAGGATGATAAGCTGCTGTTATTCTTTGCCTGACATTGAATTGACAACGGAGTACCTTGCACACCTGTTGAAGCAAACACAGTATAAACATCCAACTAGTGGTTCATACACGTACAGGTGAAGCAAAGTTTACATTGGACATACATGATTTAATTAACAAGCACATAGGACATATCTCATACAACCTGGTTATACAACCTGGTCGACAAACTCTCTGCCTTGATCAGTGATAATATCATTTGGTTCTCCATGCCTACAGTAGGCAGTGTACAAAGCTCTGGCCACTGTAACAGCAGTTTTGTCTGATATGGGGAAAGCTTCAACCCATTTACTGAAATAGCATGTCATTGTTAGTATACAGTGGCGTCGGAAGCAATTAAAAAGTGGTGCGGCCTAACGCGCGTTAGAAGGCGTAATCATTTAGCGTGCGCTACCATACGAAGGTGTGGTCCTAGTTGTACACGTATGCATATTCAGAGCCTCTGGTCGCACCGACTCGCAGCTCCTAGGACCCTGCAGCCCTACTTATCACGTATCCAGTTGACCCATTCTCGTCGTCACAGCTTAGCCACGCCTTCCACACAGCCAATCAGAGTCTCTGAAAGGCCACGTGGCGGTGATCACGTGCATATAACGGACGCGCCTGTGCGCTGTACAGCAAGCAATCTAGCGCACGTTCGCTCGCATTCATGCTGTCTCGTAAGAATGCTAGAAATATATTACTTATTTAATCGGCACAACTAACAACGGAAGTTACCGGCAATGAGCTGCTGGCGGAAAGCCACTTTTTGAAAAGTGGGGCGGCCATGGCCGCCCCAGCCGCTACGCTTCCGACGCCACTGGTATGTATTGGTTTCCTTGACTTGTCATTGTTAGCGGTCCCATGAGATCAATTCCAACTAGACTCCACACTTCTGAACGAACAGGAATAGGGTGGAGTTTGTTTGACTGCAATTTGAGAACAGAATTCGTCATCTGGCACCTATCACATTTTCTTATCTAAACAACATTAATTGTGCTAGTTAAATTATTTTACAAGATTAGTAACAAAAAAATTCTACCTGATTTGCGATATCAATGTACTGGTTTGGCCAGTAGTATCTACTCCTTATTTTGTCAGTGATTTTAGTTCTTCCCAGATGACCGCCGGTTGGATTTACGTGACACTCCTACATCAATCAACAGAGTGATTCTTCACTCATATGCATAGCTATATTTCAAATAACTGCAACTAATTTTTATTATGATGCACTAGCCTGAAAGGCACGATCTTGCTCATATTTGCTACCAAGTGCCAGTCTGAGTAAACCTGGAGTCTTTGTGTTGTACAACCTTCCATCTTGAACTGTAAAATCTTTTGCTCTTCTTCTAAATGACTTTCGTTTCCTGCTTGGAATATCAGTGTAGTTTGTCCCTCCAGAGACTAGGAACTCTTTGTATGAGTTCACAATGTTTTCCGACCATTGTTCTGCTGAAGTTACAGTATCTACTTCCTACCACATCATTAAAGTAATCGTTGCAATTGTTTAGAGCATTTCTCCAATACTAATGCATGCAGATGTCAATGCTATCTTACTGTAGCTTCTACGTCTGACTCTGCATCCATCAACTCTGGATTGTCCATATGGCTCTATCACGTGCGTCCAGACTGAGACAACTTATTACAATCCAAATAGAAGCATATTAGTACGAAATCGTAGATACAGCTACAACTCTAGAGTAGATCAACTGTAGCTAACCAAAGAATCAATTCTACATGCTATGATACACAACTGCTCGCGACTGTAGACACTCAACTGCACAACTGCAACAACCTGCATCTGAATCCAGCGCTATAGCTGTGTCTCTAAATATATAGTGTACCCTCGGCATGCCGCAGTCATTATCCGATTGAGTCACATGTGACTGTGATCACAGTCATCTGGTTGAGTCACAGTCACCATCCGGCAGTTTTAGGAGTCAGTCATCATCCGGTTGAGTCACAGTCATCATACATCCGGCTTCTATTCAGTCATCATCCAGCTTCTTCATAGTCATCTTCCGGCCATGGGTGCAACTATCACGAGATATTCGTTCTCTAGCTAAATGCAGATGTACAATAGATGATTGGGAACAGAGGGCATTTTAGTTTGCATTACGATCGCGAGTCCTGTAGCTTGAAAGCAGTGTGGGACGGCGAGGAAAGCACAATTGTACACAAATCACCGGGGTCCGAAATCACCAGCAGCTTTGCATCATGGCCGGTGATATGTGTACCCGATATGAGGTCTGGAGCATCGAGTCGACGGTCTGGAATTGCGAGCAAAGCGCGAGTCAAGAAGCAGCAAGACGTCTATGTGGAAACATGGATTATTTTGGTGACCTTGTTCTTTAGTGTGGACATAGACTTTTTTTGTGGATAAAACCCCATGATGCAACCAGTGAAATTATTTGGCATGCACTGCTTGTAGATAACAAGGAATTCAAACGAGAACTAAAACGAAGGATCGAGCAATAATAGTCTTACTATATATCAATCGATAGTGACTGGCTGTATAAGATCATATTGACTATCTATAAATAGACTGTATAAATCAATCAATGTAGGCTGTAGAAATCATTATCAAACTGTAAATTTACAGACAAATATGATTTTAGGTATAATTTTACATGTTGAATTAACTATCAAACCCAACACACGTCAGATTATTCAAAAAATTTCTCAATTTTAAAAAATTAAGTATTAAATAAATGTAGGAAAAGTGAGGTATGCTATACATTCTTTACATATACTTCAGTGGCGTCGGAAGCGTAGCGGCTGGGGCGGCCATGGCCGCCCCACTTTTCAAAAAGTGGCTTTCCGCCAGCAGCTCATTGCCGGTAACTTGCGTTGTTAGTTGTGCCGATTAAATAAGTAATATATTTCTAGCATTCTTACGAGACAGCATGAATGCGAGCGAACGTGCGCTAGATTGCTTGCTGTACAGCGCACAGGCGCGTCCGTTATATGCACGTGATCACCGCCACGTGGCCTTTCAGAGACTCTGATTGGTTGTGTGGAAGGCGTGGCTAAGCTGTGACGACGAGAATGGGTTGTCACGCCTATGCAACTGCCACTCCAAGGCGTGCGGCACTGCCTCCGGTGACACACACAGTTACGCGCTGGAGGAAGCGTTACAAGCATCAGGAAAAGATAGATGTAATGAGGATGAAGCGGACGAAGACTCAGTCGTCGGAAGAGGGGCCCATTCAGGAACCACACACGTTGTGACAATGACCCGACAGCCACCAGCAGCACCTCTTGTGCTGATTAAATAAGTAACGTATTTCTAGCAGTCTTCACATGTAGAGTTTTTCAGACAGTGATAATCAGTTAGTTTCTGAGCCAGTTTCAGCGAAATGTGAGCTTTCAATCAATATTAATTAATATAATGAACATATAATACATACATAATACTGATGATAATACATGTACAATACAAGACAGGAAGTAACGAAATTTCAATCAGTTGCCAAAAAGTTCCCAAAGACAGTTTCACGGTGACTGGAGCCTTTCACAAATTCGTTGCCAACCTCAGTCAAACAAAGTTGATCTGTATGATTTTGTGAACATGTAGAACCATAATATTGTTTAGTCTTGTCTGGGTCATGGTAGCCCTCAGATAGGACTTCAAGCGTCGCAGAGCACTAAAGGAGCGCTCACTTACTGCGTTGGTGGCAGGCATAAGTAGAAGAAGTGAAGCAAGGATACATACTTCTGATAACAATAACCTCTGAGCCGGAGAAAGTTGTTGTAGGTAGCTGATGACTGAATCGACATCCTGAGCTAATTCACTTGGAATATTGCTTGACAGAACTCCAAGCTGCATGTTCAATTGGTCGTGATCGAAGTCATCCTTGTAGAAATCGATTACAAACTGAAATTCTCCATCGTAGTTCTCCTTTTTGGCAGCTCTCACCAGAAGAGCTTCAAGGTTAGAATACAGCTTGTATCCTGGTTGGTCGAAGCGTTGCTTGATCCCACATATGATTAAATCAAGAGCTTCATAGTAGATACGCTTATAAAAATTTTCCGCGCTCTCAGGAACATCACCTTCGCTTGCTCCATCTTCATACCTTCTAGGCCGTTTTCTCTGTCTAGGAAGTGTTGACTCACTGATGCCAAGCTTACTTGCCTTCTGACTGGTTGATTTCCAAAAGAGTAAACAGTTCTCATCAGTGCGTATCGACTGCAATGTGCGGACAGTCATATCAGCTATTTTTTGTCCTTCTGCTGCTGACATACTAGATGCTTGAAGGGTTTTGCTTAGATTGTCGCTGTGTCTAAGCAGCAACTCTCCCAGTGATACTCCAAAGAAAAAATTGAACGACTTCATGCAACTTGATACCCCCTGAATTCGGCTTCTCATTTCGGTGTGCTTTACGAAATCCAGTGACTCCTCACAAAGCATTTGTAACACTACATAGTTGGCAAGGATGCTCTGTAATGCTTGGGCTCTGACAGTCCATCTTGTAGGACAGAGCACACGAATGCTAGGACTACCATCTGGCATCTGTTCCTTCAGCTTTTGCAGTGTTGCATCACGACGAGGTGACTTCTTGACAAGCTTGATCAACTCGTAACTAGTATTCAGTGCATCTCTCATAATCTTGCAATTCTTGACAGCATCACTGCATGCAAGGTTCAGAGCATGCCCATAGCAATGTGTATATACAGCTCTAGGTTCTTCTTTTTGAAGTTGAATGGCTACTCCTCTTTGTGATCCTGACATGGATGAGGCCCCGTCATAGCACTGACCTCTGAGCTTAGTGATAGACACATTCATCCTCTGCAGAACATCATATATGGTAGCTACAAGAGTTGAAGCCTGAGTAGAATCCACCTCATAAAGGCCAATGAACTCTTCGTGAGGCTCTAGACTGCTGTCTACCCTTCTAAAGCAGACAACAACCTGCTCTTTGTTTGCAATATCAGTTGTCTCATCAATCATGATGGTCAGAAATGGAGCAGAAGAAATTGATTGGATCACACGACGAAGAACCAGAAGAGCCATGGTCTTAAGTATCTCATTTTGCATACCAGGAGTGGTGTACTTGTCAGTTTTCCTCTCCAACCAACCTAAGACTCTGGGGTCATCCTCACCCCTTAGCTTCATAAGCTGTAGAAAATTTGAGTCGCTCTCATGATCTCCATGCCCTCTTAAAGGCAGACCTTGCCGTGCTAAAAACCTTACGTTTGAAAGTACCTTCAGAAAGCACTGTCGTCGTTCCAATTTTTCCATCTTAGTTGGGTTGACAAAGATTCAGCCACATTTTTCATCGAAAAAGGTACTTCGATCATCTTTAGAACTGCTTCATTATGGCACTTGCTTGATGCATGTGTGGCGAATTTCACAGTGGCATCTTTCCAGTTTGTGAACCCATTCGATATGAATGCCAAGTCGGAGCTGGAAGACCACTGAAGCTTCTTCTGTAGACTCGCTTGCGCACATGTGAAGCACACCACGGCATCGTCGTTCTCAATGTAGTGTAGCCACGGCCATTTCTCAAACCACGAAGTCTGAAAACTCCGACTAACCACCACTTTCTTTCCGAAGCTTCGTTTTGGAAACACAAACGTTCTAGGCTGATGAGCTTCCTTTATGCTGGATACATCTATATGACCGCTCATTGCAGCTGTTTACGATCTATACACGTACAACGAACCCGGACACGTGCAGATGTCGAGCGCTAACGCATGCGCAATGACTCCAGTTTTAGTAGGCGCGGTTTCTTTGGACTATAGTGGAAGGGTCAACTGGATACGTGATAAGTAGGGCTGCAGGGCCCTAGGAGCTGCGAGTCGGTGCGACCAGAGGCTCTGAATATGCACACGTGTACAACTAGGACCACACCTTCGTATGGTAGCGCACGCTAAATGATTACGCCTTCTAACGCGCGTTAGGCCGCACCACTTTTTAATTGCTTCCGACGCCACTGTACTTTACATGTATACGATACATGGTTTGGTTGCAGCCAATAATACAGAAAGAGGATGTGCATGTGTAGAGGTATGGTTGGCATGTGAGGGTTGCCTCGTGATGAATTTGAAGCTAAAGAAGAGATCTCATTCTAGAAACACTTTCACTTAAGAGAGGACTGCAATTTGCCTCTGTAATTTTTGGAATAAGTTTATTTCTTGTGGCAGGGTACAAGACCTACGATACCACAAATATGACTCAATGTTAACTAATTAAGTTGTCACTATTACAGATAATTGTGAAATATTGGATTGGCTACCTGTATCGATCGGTATATACGTATCAGCTTGTATTGGTCTAGATTATCAGTTATTGGAGAATAAGTAAAACTGTTTTATCAGTGCAACTTTAGCAAAAAAGGGATTTTGTACATGTGTCCAGTGCAGGCATGTATGTATGTTTTGCCTTTAACAGCCAGTGCTGCAAAAATGGTGCAGCTATACTTTTTTGTGGTGTTCTGGACAGCAACAAATGTCCATATATATTGGTCCCTTGAAAATCAGTGGTTCAGCGAGTGTGGTCCATGTCATTACACTGTACAAGTAACCAGTTCATGTACTGTACAGTCTTTTAATTAATTGATTAATTAAATAAAAAATTTTACTGAAGAAATGCTATGCTTAATATTTTGCATTGTGTGTAGGACATGTGAAGAAGATTGCATATATTTGGAAGGTTGGAGCAATGAATGGCATGTCAAAGTAGTGTCCAACAAAATCATGCCACTATTCAAGCTGCTAGTGCAACAGCTGTGACATTTGTTGACCAGTTTACGATGCTGTATAATTCAATTCTAACCAGTTATAGTCATTACCGGTTGGATATAATAATATAAATACACACACGCACACACACACACACACACACACACACACACACACACACACACACACACACACACACACACAAACCACATATATAATAAGCTAAGTGTATACTGAGCACTGATAACAATCTGTGGCATATCAGTACTGAGTAGCAAGTCAAATAAAAACCTGTTTGTAGTTGTGTGTGTACAATGTTGCATTTAGTAACTCTTGCATACTGCTTCAAATGTGCTTTAGCGAATTACGGTTAATTAGTAAAATTCACGTACATATACCTGGGAGGCAATGGAGTTGGCTTCATGTATTGCTTGGAACTCTCTAATTCCTTCAAGATTGAATACGCCAAATAGGAATGCACCGGTTTGAGTGTTGTCTCCAGCCTGCTCATTGATTCTTCCAGCCAGATTTCTGCAGGCAGGGCATCATTGGGCTACTGTGTGGGTCGCTAAAGTGAGTGGCTTTGCGCACAGTGATGAGCTGGCCCTTCTCTGGACTCACATTGGGAAAGGTCAGTCTCGTACAATCTTGCCTATTTAGGTGTCTAGCGGACCTAGATGCATTGAAAAAGAAGTAGACACGTGATGGAGTGCAGATTGAGTCTCATGTACGTGTGCATAAGTACGGCTTCACTATCTAACCTGCCCTTGAATGTCGTAAGAAAAGAGCTCGAAAACTTGGCAAACATGTCGCAAAAGAAACAGGCGGGACTAAGCGCACTTTTGACTGGATTTGGCGCGGATTACGTAAAGCCGGCACGTGAAGGACGGGCTTATGGCACGTGCAGATTACAGCTTATACGGGACGTTTATCCGGGTACTAAAGAAAGTGGGCCCCAAAAAAAATTCGCCAAATCAGCGGGTGCACAAATTCCGTGACACCGTCTCTAATTCCTTATGAGAGAGGGTTGGAACTTTGAGGCTTCATCTCTCCAATGCTCACGTGGTAAGTGTATGTCACGTGATCTCTAAGCGCTCAAATACAGAGCAGTTGGTCCCTTCAGCCTTGCATGGGCATCGATGCGTGTTTTGTATTAACTCATTTTCTCCAACGTCTCACGAGTGTCTTCTATAATTTTGAGGCACCTATAGTCTATCGCGTTTTCACGAAATGTTTGTGACATGACCATCGGGTAGGCTCCGTTTTCGCTATTTGCTGGTAATATTTCGCGCCCTCACATCCCACTCTAAAGTTAAAATCAATCTTGTATATCTTGAATGCGTAGTTAAAATTCAAGTATGCGTGGGCGTATCGCTAAACGACGGAGTGTTTCTTTATTTAATTATTCACATTAAAAGAATTTTAGCTAAGTAAATACTTTTCCTACAGTATACATTCGCTATTTACTTCTACCTACCTTTTCAAAACATACGACATATTAGGCAAAGGCACGGAAGACAAACATGGTCACAGCAAACCAGGCAACGTGATCTTTGCAACATCGCTTTTCGGACGTGACACAGTAAGAATACAAATCGCTGATATCAATCTGGCATACTTAACAGCTGCTATGCCTTACTTAGATATGGCTGCGGTATTGAGGGTGCGTTCTCCAATGACAGTTTGTACATGTATACGTGCTTGACTTGTAATAGCAGCTGAAGCACAGAAACGTTTTCGCAACAAATGCAAATTTTATTGCAGTCAGATCAACACTCATCACTATACTCAGCAATATGCAGCAGTTTGCAGCAGTAACTGATTCAGCTAGTGCCACGCAAGCGCTCTAATTAATTAAGCACTAGCAGCAAGTCAATTGTTGAAGACAACGTCTCACTCAACGCTGCTGTTGAGCTCGGTTCTTGTATGCAGCATCTGGTATAATACATAAACAATATATCAACATATCTCTAATAAATTTGTGATTTTGATAAAGAGTATTGATTATGAGTTGAGTCTAGGTATACA
>CAXXBX010000278.1:0-28789 GCA_964274945.1 Dehalococcoidia bacterium
GTTGTTTTGTTTTAATACAGGGTTCTTGCTACAGTTTGGCGGCATGGCTCTGCACTATGCTCCAGTAGGAGTGAACCATGCTCAGAAACAGTAAGCTACGAGTCCAAAGTCTACAGCTAAGAAATGTTTGAGAATTCCATACTACTAAAACACAATACTAAAGGTGACAATAGCCACAAATCCAGGCTCTTTCAAAGTAATGCAGAATGATAACTTCCCTCCAGACAAACACACAAGTGTTGGTTTGCAGTCCCCGATGATTTGCCTCTGATTATAGTCCCAAATGCCCTTCCCGTAACGCGGAAAGCAAACCTCTTGTCTGGGAAGTGTACACCTAAAATCTAATCTAGACTAGTCATGGCTTCATGCGAAGCAACAACAGTGGACCACGTCAATCAACACCCGACTAGACAAACTTTCTGTAGTTCATCTACAAAACTTGCGCATGCGCAATTGATGAACATAGCTAAGAAGAGCTTACTAGTGATCAAAGTTGATTTCCTTGCCTGGTCACTTGAACGTACGTTACACGCAATAGCTACAACGCAAAGTCTACCTCACTTGAGATCGGCTCCAGTGCACATGTCCGTGCATCGTGGACCCGCCCATCCCGCCACACTCCCAAAAATCTCTAGCGAGAACCCTGTAATAGATCCAGTTTTGTCTCAGGTTGCCGCCATGTCATGATGCGTTACATCTCCATGCAAAAAAAAGCAAACTACCAGGCAGCAGTTTGGCAGCGTGTACTTCAGCCTTGACCAATAGTGCATAGTCCCAGATGGTCCATGGCTGGAAGATTGAAGATGGACAGTTTCGTGATACACTGGTTAGACTAGATTCCTGCTCCACGTCAGGTAATGGAGTTTATATATTGTGTGCTGATATGTGTCAGTGTTTGGACTGCAGTAACTGTCCTGAACCTGACGATGGAATACTGTGTGTGTCTAGTAATGACAATGATGATAGTGATATAGATTAAGGGTTTCGCTTTTTAAATGTAAAAATTTTTAGGTATCAAATTGTAATTTGAGATTCTATATTGGACTGTCCACATGGGTAGCATAATGTGTACACAATCACCATTTTTCTCCACAGTTTATGACAGATGCTGTGCTAGTTTTTTGGTATAATGTGATGTCCCAGAGCACTAGTGAAAGTGACGTCGATTGTGTACTAACGGTGAAAATTAAAGTCTTGTTGCTTGGTTGCAAAAAGTAACCCATCGCACTTGAGCATCTCTCCATTTCTGTCATTTTGGACACTTTTTCTTACTTGGAGACAAGTTGAGTTTTTGCCAGAAAAACATAAGTACTTTCAGTTCATACACCTAAACCTTTGCGAGGGGTGAATAGAAACGTCCACAGTTTCGGACTTGGGCCCCCAGACTACATGATGTTTCGTTTGCTTACTTGCCCCATTAAGCAAACCATGATGTAGCCTGCACTTTGCAAGCATGATGTAGCTTGCACTTTCCCCATCATATGTTACCAGCCTGAGGCAGGCAGGCAGGCGCTTAATTTCGAGCCCTGATAGGGCACTCATTTTGTAAAACCACTCTAATATGTGCACATTCTCACGACATACCACAATGACTGCAATAAAAAAGAGGAAGGATTTCACATCGAGACACTATACTTGCCACAGCTCAGGAATAAATGTCAAACTAAAACTTTTCCTTATTGTACCTTGTTAATTAATCTTAACTAACTTGCTTCTAAACCTACGTTAGATAGGAACTGATTGACTTTAACTGCAATTTTCAAAATACAAAGTCCATTGTCTTCATAGTCAAATGGCAATCACTAAACCCTAAATGTTTACCCAGTAAAGCACAGCAGGCCGTACCAGGGTGAAGCCAAGGTACGGCGCAACACAATGCCTTTTGTACACTGGAGAAAACCCAGTAATAACAACATGTACAGACTATCATGATCATGAAAGACTTTGCAGAATTATCGCAAGTAGCTTGAAAGCAGTCTGGGACAGTGAGCAAAGTACAAGGCTACACAAATCACCAGGGCATTGAGTCAACAGTCTGAAATCATAAGCAAAGCATGATGGTACACAAATCACCGGGTGCACAACCCCGTGACACCAGTACAAAGTTTATACACCGTTCACACAAGCACTTAGAACCAGGCTGTCATAGGTCAGCTCGATTTCTTGTTGTTGTGCAAATGCAGGCTGAGCCTTGTCCAACCGTGCTGCAATGGTTGCACAAAACTTGGTGAGTCAGCCCAGCAGGTTAGCTTGGTTTCACATCATGTGAATGCAGGCCAAGCTCGGTTGACGGCTGTGCATGTGTACAATATCTAGCAAGGTGGTGTGCTCAGAGCAAGAAACATTGTATCTTGTCAATTTGTGGGGTGTAAACAGTGTACAAGTCCAAATAAGACATGCAAATCAAACAAGTGTATAAGTTTACAGCATAAGCTGGCAGCTTGTAGCCTATTCATGATCAAGGAAAGTGTTTTTTATACTTTATACTGTGCACGTGACCATACATAGCTAATGTGCTTAACAGAGACACACCTACTAACTGGACTGGCTCGAATTCTGAATGCTGTATGAACAGGATCTGATTCAGTGCTCTACAACTTGCGTGAACGAGCTATTCCAACTATAAGAGCACATACGCGAGAATTAGCCTCGTTACCAGTCTCGCTGCACTTTCGGCTCTTCCGGATATTCCGGATATTCAATCCTCACGAGTCACCGCATTAAAGTTGGATATCCGGGAAAGCCGAAAGCGCAGTGAGACTGGTTACGAGGCTACGCGAGGGAATGGCTCAAAGTAATCCGATTCATTTAGACCTGTAGTAGCAAACGCGAACCACGCCGTACACAGAGAAGAGAGCAATGACGAAGCAGCGCAGAAGAACCAGAATCGCAATGACACTACATTCGACCACCAATCTAGAAATCCAAATATCAAACATTTTAGAAAAACAAAAGAAGGAAAACTATCATACACACCTGATACTGAGGTTAGTGCTGTAGATGGACGCAAGCAGCACATTGCAGTGAAAAGTAGCGACAACAGAGGGCCGATGAGACAATGCCAAAAACAACTTGCACCAACTCTCCAACGAAAGAGCTATAATTTAAAATGCAGTTCACAGAAAACTCAAGAGTCTGACTACATAAAGACAGACTCAGACACACGACCTCGTTTGCCGCCATACTAAACTCTTTATGACTAACGCGCGTTATATTAATCTGCCATACCAAATCCCGGATAATTTGACGCTCAACACCCGTATAATGCTTGCGCCGTTCTAGTACAGTAAGCCGTAGTCATTACCAGAGCCCCGGTTATCCGGGATAAGGGTACAGTAGTCGTCTGGACCGTCGGAAGCTATTCCGACCAATAGACGAGAAGTGGTGTCATGACTTAGTCTCGCGTAGCCGGACCCCTTTCCGCCGCGTTATCCTTCCCGGCGAAATGAGACAGACGAATGTAATGTTACTAGAGGCTCCACCTCTGTAATATAATGTAATGTCCTTTAGACAGAGAGAAATACGCTTACACGTGGACTCAAGTACACCCAAAACACAACTGTTATTGCTAGCTAATTAGTAACTGAAATAGACACTACAAGTACAGTGTATATACCACACTCTAATTGACTCCACCCACTAATTACCACAATACACTACATCCCCCCCTTAACTAAAACCGTGTCTCAACATCTATACGTGCACGTGCACTACAAGGCCAAACGGTCTGGAGGTTTCCTAACACGTGGCGGATTCCTACGTGGCGTCGACAAACTTGTCGGTGCTGGAACACTAGCTTCAGACTCTTGAGGAAACTCTTGGGGTTGCTCTAACTTCCTGTCCTGATTAGTAGTGAATGGATGTGCAGCTTCTGTGCCTGAACTGACAACTGGCTCCTAGACTGGAGGTGGACTTTGAGTTGAAGGTTCTTGAATGGAAATCATTTTTTCCATTACCACATCAGTAGCTATAGGTATCCTAGCCTTTAACTGATCAATGTGTCGTTTCCAGAGATAGTTCTCTACTCGAACTTGGTAGGTTACTGGACCTAACACAGAGTCGATAACGCCCTCTGTCCATTTACTTGATCGAGAACTGTAGTCTTGAGCCCATACAAGATCTCCTGTTCGAAACTGTCTGACTGCGCGTGCAATTGCAGGTTCTTTCAACTGCTTGGCCTGCTTCTCTCGCACTGACTCCTCGACGTCCGGTTTTAATAAAAACAGCCTTGTCCTTAGCTGTCGACCCAGAAACAACTCGCTGGGAGAGATCCCAGTAGTCGCATGAGGTGAGGATCTGTAGTGTAACAGGAACCTACAGAGTTTCTGTGACAGAGTTCCTGATTCCTTTTCCGTCGATCTGAGTTTGCTCTTGAAAGTCTGCACAGCTCTCTCAACCTGGTCATTACTAGCCGGATGGTAGGTAGCAGACTTGATGTGCTTAATACCATAGATTTTTACAAACTGGCTAAATTCTTCTGACACAAACTTTGGCCCATTGTCCGAGACCAATTGAGTCGGTAGACCATATGAAGCAATTTAAAAAATCCTCTAAGTATTTCAATAGTGGCTGTCGTTGTTGTTGACTTCACTTCATTATATAATTTCTACCCATTTGGAATGTGCATCGACCATCAAAAAAGAACATACGACCCATGAACGAACCTGCAAAGTCCACATGAACACGTTGCATTGGCCTGCCTATGGATGAATAATGCACCGTGGTGGAGATTTACCTTCCCGCTGACAAGAATGACGCGACTTTGCTAATGTCTCGATATCTGAGTCAATCTTTGGCCACCAAACATGCAACCGAGCAATCGACTTCATCTTCACAATTCCAAGGTGACCTGAATGTAATTCACTCAAAATCTGCTGACGGAGTGCTTGGGGCACTACGACTCTCCAACCCCACATCAGACAACCACAATCCACAGACAGTTCCTTTTTCTTGCATAAATAAGGATAAAAAGGGTCTGAACGATCCATACTGCTAGGCCACCCCTCATTTGCAGAATAGATAACTTTGGCTAACATCGGGTCCTTACGAACATGAGCAGCCAACTCCTTTGCTGTAATTGGCAATGTCTCTATCTGACACAAGTTAAACAAGCTGGCTTCCGTATTACTCGTAACTACTGGGCCACTAACACCAGAAACTAAAGGTAAACGAGAAAGAGCATCCGCACTTGCATGGTCTTGAGTCCTCTGAAACTCAATATTATACCGGTATCCTGACAAAATGATAGCCCAAGGCTGAAGACGTGCCGCAGCAATGGGTGGAATACCCTGCTTTGCTCCAAAAATAGTGACCACAGGCTTCTGGTCAGTGACCAAGGTGAAGTACCGGCCATGTAAAAACCGATGAAATTTCTTCACCCCGTAAACTATGGCTAACCATTCCTTCTCAATCTGTGAATAATTGTTCTCAGATTTAGAAAGTGATCGTGATGCATACGCAACAGGCCTCTCCAACCCATCCGGAAAAACATGAGCAATTACAGCACCAATTCCCATGGAAGAGGCATCGCAAGACAAGCAGAGTGGCATGGAAGGATCATAATGAGTAAGTACTTCTGCTGAAACTAACCTCTGCTTCAAACATCGGAATGCGGACTCACATGCTGATGACCAGCTCCAAACGGCTGACTTCCGCAACAGACAATTTAGAGGATTGCAAATCGATGCGAGATTAGGAATGAATCTTCCGTAAATAGTTCACTAAACCCAAAAAAGATCGTAACTCTCCTGTGTTGAAAGATGTAGGAGCCTTTAGCGCCGCTTCTACCTTTTCCTTGGCGGTTCCAATACCAGCTGCAGAAATCTGGTAGCCTAAATATTGCACAAAGTCCTCCATAAACTTGCACTTGGCTTCCATTAACCGGAGACCAGACTGCTGCAGTCTCTGTAAAACTGCCTGTAGATTCTGCAAGTGATCTTGATCAGACTCTCCTGTGACTAAAATATCATCGAGATAATAGCACACGCCAGTGATACCATCCAGAATTCGCTCCATGACATGTTGAAAAATGGCTGGTGCACTGGCTACACCAAATGGTAACCTGGTGTACTGATAGAGACCCTTGTGAGTGCTAATAGTCAAGTATTTCCTGGAACTTGGATCCACTTTCAGCTGCTGGTATGCATTTGCCAAATCCAACTTACTGAATTTTTGGCCTCCCGCTAGTGTACTGAACAAATCTTCAGGCTTGGGCAAGCGAAACTGCTCAACTTGAGGACTGGGTTTATAGTGACCTTGTAATCACTACAAATACGTATTGACCGGCCTGCTTTAGGGACTGGGACAATGGGAGACGCCCATTCACTAGTTATCACTTGTTACAAAATTCCCATACTCACCAATTTGTCCAGCTCCTGTCCAATTATAGGGCTCAATGAGTAGGACACAGCTCTAGGCTTGAAAAACTTTGGCGTAGCGTCTGGTTCCACATCCAATTTGGCTTCACAATTACGTAAGGTTCCAATTCCAGGCTGGAACAAAATCATTATACTGAGACAACAACTGGCTGACACTTTGTGGTTGCGTCATATGACAGACACGCGGCCAATCTAATTTGATCCTTGGTAACCAATTTCTGCCCATCAACGTGGGACCATTACCATCCATGACAAGTAACGGTAAGACGAGATCCTGGCCATTGTGTCAAACTGATACCTCTAACTCTCCCAATACTGGTACTTTTTCACCAGTGACAGTCTTCAACACCGCTGACGTAGTCTTCCATGGCCTGCCTCAATAAGGACATCCAAACTTTCTTGGATGCAATAGAGACTGCTGATCTGGTATCGATTTCCATCTCCATCTGGGTGCCATCCATCATCAACGGAGTTACCACCCATCTGGCCCCGCCCAATGGCTTGAGGGTATAAATCTCATACTCTTCTGAATCAGACACTTCTACATGATGCGCTTTGGCCTTCCCTATTGCAGCTGAAGCCCTAGAAGGTGCTTTCCGAAACCCCCATCTCCCTTGGCATTTGCGCTTGACCTGCACACAGTTGCAATGTGACCACGCTTAGGACACGTGTTACATACTTTCTCTCGATGATAGCATCTATCTGGCGTGTGTCTTGCTCTTCCACATCTGTAACATGGTTCTGGGGCTTCGTAAACTTCCTCTTCACGGCAACAGCTTGTACCGGTGCAGCACTCGCGCTTGAGGTCAATCCAGTAGCTTGACGTAGCGTCTCTGACTGTTTCTCCGCGGCCTCCATGCCTTGAGCAATTGTGATTGCGTACTTGAGTGTCAACTTAACTTGTTACAACAGCTTACGGTAAATGGACGAACTGCGTATGCCTGCCACGAACCTGTCTCGCAGAGCGTCCTCCAACCGCGGCCCTTCAAATCGACAGTGCTCCGTCAGTTTACGAAGCTGAGCAATGTGATCGAGATAGATTCCGATGGTTGCTGATTCCGCTGCTGAAATTTGAAGCGTTCAGCAATAAGCACTGGCTTTGGTGAGAAATTGTCCGCAAGCAACTTTGTGAGTTGTGCATATGACTTCTCGGCTGGCTTCGCTGGGACGGCTAGATCTCGCTAAATTCCATACGTTTTGTGACCAATAATAGTCAAGAAGATCGCCACCTTCCGGGTGTCAGAGTCACCTTCCATTTCGACGCCTGTACCGCCATTTGCTACAAAATACTGCGTAAGACGTTCCTCATACGCTGGCCAATGCTGCTGGTGAGGCTCAAATTCCTCCACTTTACCCACTCCCCATGGTAGAGGGGCTGCTCCAGCATTCACCGCCATCCTCGTCGCCAATGTAATATAATGCAATGTCCTTTAGACAGAGAGGAATACGCGTACACGTGGAATCAAGTACACCCAAAACACAACTGTTATTGCTAACTGAAATAGACACTACAAGTACAGTGTATACCACACTCTAATTGACTCAACCTCTCTTTGTTTGGTAACTGTGCTACGAGAATTCGGCCATCGGGCGTCCATCCGGCCTGTACATGGTGTTTAGTCCTTTGCTTTACATAGCTACGGGCATAGAAATAACGCCTAGTCTACATTTGCACGTGCATGTTTTCCCACCAACAACCAAATAGAAGTCAAAGAGAGCGAAGGTGCTGGATGCAGGCGCCATGCGGTACACGTGTCTAGCTGTACCTGACTTGTAACATTTACTTGTTCCACAGTGTTTTTGCATAACGGTTCTGCTGTCTGACAGCTTGAAATTTCTGTGTGCGTGACTGAGCAGTGTTGCTGCAAAATCAACTCTAATAGCCTCGTACCCAGGCTCTCTTGCGCGCCCAGGTCTGGGAGGCCGAGGCTATTAATTAATTAATTAATTAATAGTGCTTTCAACAGAAATTTGGCGCTCCACGGGAATTCGGGAAGGAGAACGTGCATTGTCCATGACAGCGCGTCTGCTTGTCGGACGAAGCGACTGACCTGTAATTTACGCAAGTCTGGAGATCTAGACGATCGAGTTATTTGCACCTTTGTTTACACGAATGCATTGGAAACCCTAGCTGAGACCAGTGGGTTGGGCTAAAACCTCGACCTCACTAAGCAAAAAGCATTATTACGTGACGAGATTTAGGGCGCATTTCTTTAGATAATTATTATCCATAACCTAATCCGGTTGTGCTCATCCTTTTAATCCACCCGTTCCACTAGTGAAGTTTGGGTGAGCTCAACCGGATTAGTGGAGAATAAAGAAATGCGCCCCTAAATACACCGACCGAGTACTGCAGTGCTTCTCCTAATTATCTAGACTGTAAAAGTGATAGGCGAAGACATGCAAAATCTAAATGGCTATAGCGTTGGAGAAAATTGGAAGTCTAGCCAAATCCTGGCTGTAGAAGTTAGAGTGATGCATGCCTAGAAATAAATCTATAGACTATATATAGCTAGGGACCACTGAGGGTAGGAATTTTAGATGAACCTACTGTCAATCTAGACCGGTATTTATAAGCCCTAACAAAATTTCAACCAATTTCAACTCAACTCTATACGGTCTACTCCTAACTCCAGCTAGAAGCTACTCCCAATGAATATTACTTTGTAGCTTCCATTTGAAGCGACGCTCGACAGAGGTTCACGTAGTAGTAAAATTACTGGTTAAGTTAATTAGCCCTGTTCCCTACGGAATCGTCTGTGCCTTGGATGTTGATGTGATACGTTACTGCCGTTTACAATAGCTAGGTCGATAATACAGTAAGTCTTGTTCTATGCGCACAATACTTTTTCCGCGGTGTTAGATATAAATTATGTAAATTACATGATATGTAGAAAGGAATCAGCGTTGTTCTACACTAAATGTCAGTCTTCTGTTTTGGCACTGTTTAGGTTAAGTTTAATTCTTCAGCCACACCCACGTATGAGAAACGCCAGACCTCGCAGCAGCTATTAGACTCGAACTTCCAGACCAAAGAGCGCGCGACTCGGAAATAGCCTTTTATCTAAGCCAATTAGCGTCTTAGATCGGGCATGTTGGCTCTAAATTCTGATTGGTTTAGCCGTAATTGGTTATGCTAAGTGTACTAACGCTGATTACGAGCATGTGAAATCCTCGTGGCGCTAAGTGCACGCCAGAGGCGCTAGTGCACACCAGAGTCACTCGAACCCAAGTCCTCTCCTCGCTACACATTGTACAGTACTAGTGAACTAGAGACGTGAATAGAGACTCTGGTGCACGCACACGTCTTAGTTTTAGTTTCAGCTTCAGTTCTTCGATCTTTTCAAGCTTGCAGTGACAGGACATCATGCACAGCAGCGTCGCTAGACCATATCATCTTTGACAACTGGTCGAGTGATAGTCTAGCTCTTTCTAGTCGAGCGGCTAGCTATAGACTAGTAGCTAGCGTTCTGCCGCAGCATCAAAGAGTGGTCGTTTCATGACGTCCATCAAGATATGGCCGCAAACATGGCAGACGTCGCTTCTTCCTTCGTGCGGTGAGATCTCATGGCATAGGTCTGTGTGTAATGCAATAGCTATCTTTCCCCATCTCATTATTAAACTAGGTAAAACGCTACGCTGGTAGACTCCTTTTAGCATCGCTTTTTTATAAGTACCTAAGAAATCACCTTCGAATAACAAGAGCGGGTAGAAGAGCGAGACAACCAGTATGGAAAGGATTACGTATGAATGTATTGCGTATTGCATTATCAATATGAACTTTCAAAAAGAGAACTGAACGTAGACTAGCTATAATGTGCTCTAGAGTGAGTTTACGATTGACACCTGTGTAAGTTTGTGTTTAGCAATACTTTACAGATTGTCGCGAAGAATACGAATTTAGACGCTGTTTTCCTTCTACAAATACAAGTTATCACATACGGGGCATAAAAGTTCCCGTCAGCAATGAAAGTGGTTGATTTCTCGTTAGCAGTTACCGTGGATCAATATCTATCTATCTATCTATACACGTTATAAAGCCGTAGTGTCTGTTTGTGTGTGTGTGTGTGTGTGTGTGTGTGTGTGTGTGTGTGTGTGTGTGTGTGTGTGTGTGTGTGTATGCGTGCGCGCGCGCCAGACCTGTGTGGTGCTGTGACTCAATTGGTTAGATAGCGCGTTTGGAGAATGGAAACATCCGGGAACTTGCAGGATTGCAAGTTCAAGTCACAGTGATGACGAGCCATATGGCATACTTTCCTTAGGCAAGAAACTAACACACAATTGCCTCTCTCGACTCAGGAGTATAAATGAGTACCTGGTCTTTGCCTGGGGTGGCAAAGACCTTCGACTGCGACAAAGTCCATCAGCCAGTGGGGTCCAGGTGGCACTTCGAGTGCCCACACCACAGTTGGCGTCGCAGTCGGTGCTCCTGCGAGCACCTGGTCAGGCTCCAGGAGATTGCTTAGCACGGCCCATAGCTCCTACTTAGTGCACAGGAACCCATCCATCAGGCTGGGGGCATTAGCGTCTAACGGCAGTTTCTTTTCATTTTCCATTTGCCATTTTGTTAAACCTGTAAGAAGTACTTTCAAAGCAGAGGAGGCTATGCTGTCCACAAATGCATCGATTTTTGTGACTTTGTCTTTGCTTCCACTGAAGGGGTAGCGTGTCCGTTTAGACGGAAGCAATACAGGAGGTGTGTGTGTGTGTGTGTGTGTGTGTGTGTGTGTGTGTGTGTGTGTGTGTGTGTGTGTGTGTGTGTGTGTGTGTGTGTGTGTGTGTGTGTGTGTGTGTGTGTGTGTGTGTGTGTGTGTGTGTGTGTGTGCTATGGCATAATTTCCTTAGGCAAGAAGCTTACACACAATCGCTTCTCTCGACTCAGGAGTATAAATGAGTACCTGGTCATTGACTGGGGTGGACATGACCGCTGGCTTGGCCCTAACATCATGCAGCAGACGGGTACGTGTGGGCCTTGGTGTCCAGTCCCAAAGCTGCGCTATAGTCAGTGCCCCTGGATGACTCTGGCCAAGCTCCAAGTGGATTGTCGCACTGACCCTAAGCCTCCACGTAGCGCATGGAAGCCCTGTCTCTAGAGGCAGGGGGAGCCATCTCCGCAACTAACCTTAATTAATTTAGGTTGACGTCATTCACGAATGACGTGGAGGGCTTGACATTTGTCCATTTTGTCCATTTGTGTGTGTGTGTGTGTGTGTGTGTGTGTGTGTGTGTGTGTGTGTGTGTGTGTGCGTGCGGATGTATATGGTGGCATCCGGAGTTCGGATTGCTCCGTGGTTTCCTACCATTTTCCAATACTCTATGGTTCCATCGCTTATCATTTTTCTATCCTTTGAAACTCGTCACACAAGCAAGTGAGAAAAGCATGGCTGCAAGACCAGAACGTCGTAGGTCTAGAATGCATATGGCGTCACTTGCGCCGTCCCTCACTTGTTTACCAGCGGAGAACTTGCAAGTCTCTCGGGGGTCGATTTCCTGCACAAAGAACATCGACAAAAGTCGCAGAAGAGGATTCCCTTTCGGTACTTTGCTTCATGGAATGTCAGGTCGCTCGTTGACGTTGACGTTGACGGCCCCCTGAAACTGTGTCTGTGAGTGCCACAACAGCTATAATTTGTCGAAGAGAGGAAAATAGACCTTGTAGTAAGAGAATTAGACAGATACAATATTAATTAATGTTGCAGCTTTGCAGGAAACGTGGTGGTTTTGGGAGTGCGGCTTGCAGGATAAACAAAAGCACTGTTTTGACAGCTGGTGTCTTGGAATCTCTATCACAACACAGTGGGAAAATCATATCTCAAATAAAACAGTTAGGGCATTTGGCTCGAATGCCCAGTCGAATTCCCAAGATTTGCTTCTTTGGGTGGTTATCAGAAAAACGTCTACAAGGTGGCCCTAAGAAACGCTGAAAAGACATAATTAGGAAAGACCTAAATGATGTGAACATTCCAGAAAGCTGTTGGTATGACTTAGCAAACAAATCAAGATCTGCCTGGAGAGATCATTACCATGCCTGTCGGGAGTCTAGTTAATTACGTGTCATCTGGCAATATTGATTTACAAACTGTTGTCTGCCTTGAATGCCAGAAGTTTCAGATGCATTAGTGACTTGGATACACAAAATGATTGTTGAAAGAGAAAAACCTATACATGAGCAAAAAGGAGCCATTGAATGCCAAACATGTAAGAAGTACTTTCGACGCAAAGGAGGCTATGCAATACACAAATGCACTGATATTCATGGGAAAACTTCTTATGACTTCGTCTTTGTCCCCACTGAAGGGGTAGCATGTCCGTTTAGACGGAAGCAATACAGGAGGTGTGTGTGTGTGTGTGTGTGTGTGTGTGTGTGTGTGTGTGTGTGTGTGTGTGTGTGTGTGTGTGTGTGTGTGTTCAGAGTAAACTCTCGAACAGTGCGACGGAGAGAGGCGACCGACTGTCGTTCATCTGCTCTTCTACCCTGGGTCAGTCTGCGCCCATTGGTGAAGAATGGGTCCCCTCTCGAGGAGTCGACGCTACACCTACCGGTTTATTCAAACGCCCGCCCGCAGTAAACCCATGTCAACTTTACCCGTCGCCGTCCTTCGCAAAGCTTCCAGCGATCGACAATTTCTCGCCGATGAAGCTGTTCTTTTATCGCTTGCGTTTCTCTCCACATTCTCATTGCATTGCACCAAATCCGACCTAAGCGCACCGAGCGCTACACGGGAAAGGGGCGAGAAGAGCAAGATTCGAATTCATCCGCATGAGTATCAAGCCATATACGGGTGAGCAAGTAAACTGGCACGTGACTTCAATGATTTTTTTCTGCCGGTTTGGGAACTTAGCTGCTGCAGTGAATGCGCTTTGGTGTACGAGGCTACAGGCGCGCCAATTGATCCTGGGTAGTGAATGGACATGTTACAACCGCGTTTTTGACATAAACGAACTGCTGTCTTTTTGCGCATCTTTCGAGCAGTAACCTGCACCGTTTATTGAAAGGGGCCTCAGTTTTGAGTGTCGTCCGCTGAACGTTGCTCTCTCGGTACAAATCGACTTCAAATAAATTGGACGGCAGGTAGAATGATTTTTAATTACTACTTTTCGCGGTTAAATAAAAAATTTGCAAGTTTTCTTGAAATATTTTTTGGGCACGCGCATCTGCTACGCACATTATTAATTAACTGGATTGAATTGTGGCGTGCACTGCATACATCAAATTGTGTACTATTTATTGCAAATTTATTTCCTGTGTCCAATTAAATAATATGCAATTAATTAATTACCAATACAATTAGAACAGTGCAAAGTACTCAGGCAATTTAATTCTATTTCACAACTACTTCTACAAAAGACTTATTAACAGATAAACACTATACAATTAAAATGACAGCATACAATATGTGTGTGTGTACACAATATTTATTAATTAAGCATATCTAGTTGGTATAAAGGCGTACATGAAATAATCTATAGACACTTCAATACTCATTACAAATCAGATCATTTAATGCAAACCACATAATAATTACTAATGCATAGAATCATTGTAGATGGATGACGACGACATATTCATAACTCTGCTGGTTGTCACACAGCTACAGTATTATTGAGGTAATGTATGTTTAGAGCTAGCATTGGTTTTAATTAAATTAAGTTAATTAATTTAAGTTCAGTTACTTAAGTTGATGGTATCAGTCATTGCGTTGTTGACACTTATAGGTATGCCAACTGCTATTGTATTGCAAACTATAGAATTATTAAGGCATTGTTATATGTTGGTGACATGAATGACAGTTATATAACTAGTATACTGGTGTGTGTGTGTGTGTGTGTGTGTGTGTGTGTGTGTGTGTGTGTGTGTGTGTGTGTGTGTGTGTGTGTGTGTGTGTGTGTGTGTGTGTGTGTGTGTGTATTTGAACAGCAAATATTTGTATATATATATATATATATGTTAGAGGTAATAAGAAATAATTGTATTATGCCTCTTTGTGAAGTGATGAAATATTTTGACATTAAACATGTACAATCCAAGAGAGATGACATCTGTCTTTTTTGATGACTTAACTGTGTCCTTACAATTTTGTTTTTGCTTGTTTTGGTTTGTTTGTTGGGATGAAAAGTTTAAACCACTGTATCTGTACATTGCTTCTGCACTCTCGTAAAGAATATTCTCTTTTTACGAGTTCCAGATTATTCAAAATTTAGTACACTTGTTGAGCTAATTAGTAACTTGATTTTGTATTTCAAAACTTAATTGTCTGTACTGGCAAAGGAAACAAGTAGACAACTCAAGAGAGTCACTTGGACAAGGCAAATAGTAGCATGGAACAGCACGTGCAGTATGATCGAGTCAACTTTCTCATTACTATCAATTGAACTAGAAATGGTTGCCAATTCTTGAGCAACATTTCTGCTATATGTTGCTGAAAAAATCACCAAGATCTCTATTATACTGCAAATAATAATTCACTTGTTTATAAAACCAAGATAATTCAGTCTGAGAATCAACAAAATCATTCTCTCGACTGCATGGCCAGCACAAAACCCTAAATTATGTTTGTCCGTCCTATTGTTAATGGTCTGTTTGCCTGTCTGTTTGTCCTTTTGTTTGTCTGAGTGTCTGTCTGTCTCTGTCTGTCTGTTTGTCAATACAATTTTTTATATAAATCATCACTATAACAGTTACTTACACCAATGTTAATTACATGTCTGTGTCTGTCTGTCTGTCTGATTCAGATAGATTATTTGATTTTGACATTCAAGGCCAAGTACATTAGCCAATCTATGACTTTGTTGTTTGCAAGGACAGGTTTGCTTTCACAAATTTCTAGCAAACGTGCAGGTAGAGCCTATATGAGAATACAGTATCTGTCTGTCTGTCTGTCTGTCTGTCAGTCAATGGTAGTATATTTCAAACATGATCACTATTACAGGCTAGGTAAAGTAGCTATGGTAAGCTTTAGAAATGAGTTCAATAGGCCCTATAGGGCCATTATACCTATCAATCTAATGTACATAAAACTGAGTTACAAAATCATCAATGTCATTATGATTAGTAGAAGTTAAAGTGGAACTCTTCTTGGCGATTGTGTTAGCGTTGCACCGCTGCAGTGTTGTTGAGAAGAGTTTCCGCCAAAAGCACATAAATTCCTTGCAGTTGTTCTTGCCTGAATCGTCTGTTGCCCTCTGACAGTTCCTGCAACTATTTGTTGGCTTCTTCGCCCCAACGGCCAAAGTGTTCCATGACAAGGGGAACAAAACTCAATGACGGTGTTCCAGGAAGTTTGAGTTGACTGTATTTTATTGTTTCCTCTGTCTGTCTGTCTGTCACTATTGAACACAAAAAGCAAAATTTTACAAGAACACTATAGGTAAAACTGCTAAGCTAAATGTTCATCTACTGAAACATACAGATCGAATACTACTAAAATTCTAATGAATGATGTTCTGAATGTCTCTTTCACTGTCGTCCAATTCTTCATTTCCCTCTGCAATTCTTCTAAGTTTTCTCAATATTACATATTCTGTCTGTCTGTCTGTCTGTCTGTCTGTCTGTCCTCAGAAAGTTGGCCTCAGAAATCTTTCAAGATTTTCAACTAATCATGGTGATTTAGATAGATTATTTGACTTTGACATTCAAGGCCAAGTCCATTAGTTAATCTATGACTTTGTTGTTTGCAAGGACTGATTTGCTTTCACAAATTCCTAGCATATGTAAAAGTAGAGTCTATATGGGAATAAATTATTTGTCTGTCTGTCTGTCTGTCTGTCTGTCAAATAACATTTATTTCAAACATATACATCTATAATACAATGCTAGCAAGGTAACTATGTAGAGTTCCGCAACTACGAGAGTTCACTAGGACTACATTTAGAAAACAAACAAACATCTAATACTTAAAATAGAACAATGCAGACTATCCGGAGCCAACTTAGTGGCTGAAAAACTGGGTAGAGCAATCTACCGTACAGTCAATGTCACTTTTGAGAGCTGAGATTTTTCTCACTATTGCCTCGGCATTGCACTTTTGAAGTTGAGTTGAGAACCTCTTTCTCCAGATGTCTAGAAACTCAGCAGCACTAGGTTGACCGAGTTCATCACGTGACTTCTTGGCTAGCCTTTCCAGGAAGTTTTTCCCATCTCACCCATCGTCCGTCTGTCTGTCTGTCTGTCTGTTTGCCTGTCTGTACATGTACTGCTAAGTATGGTAAAATGTCTACCAAATCATATAGGAATAAATGTGATCAAAGTATTTACTCAATCATGTTGTAATGAAAGTGTTAGATGCAATATGAATGTATATACATTTACTGGTGGGTACTTTGTTCAGTTGTTGAGTACAGCAGATGCATAAGCTGGGTAGGTACTGTCAACACTTTAGTACAACATGATTGAGTAGATACTTTGATCACGTTTATTTCCATATGATTTAGTAGATCTTGTATCATACTTAATTAGCAATACAGACAAACAAACAGACAGACAGACAGACAGACACTTTATTCTCTCATATAGACTCTACTTGTACATTTGCTAGGAATTTGTGAAAGCAACCAGTCCTTGCAAACAACAAAGTCATAGATTAACTAATGGACTTTGCCTTGAATGTCAAAATCAAATAATTTATCTAAATCACCATGATCAGGTGACAGTTTTGAAAGTTTTCTGAGAATCACTTCAGCATTGCATCTTTGTAGAATTGTAGAAAATCTTTTTCTCCAATACGACACAAACATGGACTAGGAGGCATTAAAATTGGCTTCTGGATTGACTGTTGTGACAAATGCTGCAAGAAATTCTCTGCCTTTGTGCCCCACCTCCCAAAATGTTCTATCCCAAGAGGAACAGATCTTGATACATATCCTCCTGAAACAATTAAGCTCTTCTGAATATTTTTCATTTCTTTTCTTCTCTTGTCATGGCAGCAAGACCATTTTCCTTGCTAGCCCTCTTCATAATGTCCTGACAGACAGACAGACAGACAGATAGACAGACAAACAGATAGACAGACAGACAGACAGACAGACAGGCAAACAGGCAGTAGACAATAGCACAGACAACAGAATTTAAAGTAGGGCTTTGTGCTGGCCATGCAGTCGAGAGAATGCTTTTGTTGATTCCCAGACTGACAGACCTTGATTCTATAAAAGGGTGAATTATTAATTATTTGCAATATAATAGAAATCTTGGTGACTTTTCTCAGCAACATATAGCAGAAATGTTGCTCAAGAATTGGCAACCATTTCTAGTTCCATTGTTAGTAATGAGAGAACTGACTCGATCATACTGCACATGCTGTCCCATGCTACTCCCTCCATTAAAGCTTTACTGCTACGTTCACAGTTTTGCCTTGTCCAAGTGACTCTCTTGAGTTGTCTACTTGTTGCCTTTGCCAGTACAGACAATTAAGTTTCGGAATACGGAATCAAGTTACTAACTAGCTCAAAAGTGTACTAAATTTTGAATGATCTGGAAACTCATAAAAAGAGAATGTTCTCTACAAGAGTGCAGAAGCAATGTACAGATACAGTGATTTAAACTTTTCACCCCAACATACAAAAACCACAACAAGCAAAAACAAAAATCGTAAGGATACATAATTAAATCATCAAAAAAGACAGCTGTCATCTCTCTTGAATTGTACATGAGTTAGTTAATGTCAAAATATTTCATCACTTTACAAAGAGGCATAATACAATTATTTCTTATTACCTCTAACATATATATATATATATATATATATATATATATATATTTGCTGTTCAAATACACACACACACACACACACACACACACACACACACACACACACACACACACACACACACACACACACACACACACACACACACACACACACACACCAGTATACTAGTTATATAACTGTCATTCATGTCACCAACATATAACAATGCCTTAATAATTCTATAGTTTGCAATACAATAGCAGTTGGCATACCTATAAGTGTCAACAACGCAATGACTGATACCATCAACTTAAGTAACTGAACTTAAATTAATTAACTTAATTTAATTAAAACCAATGCTAGCTCTAAACATACATTACCTCAATAATACTGTAGCTGTGTGACAACCAGCAGAGTTATGAATATGTCGTCGTCATCCATCTACAATGATTCTATGCATTAGTAATTATTATGTGGTTTGCATTAAATGATCTGATTTGTAATGAGTATTGAAGTGTCTATAGATTATTTCATGTACGCCTTTATACCAACTAGATATGCTTAATTAATAAATATTGTGTACACACACACATATTGTATGCTGTCATTTTAATTGTATAGTGTTTATCTGTTAATAAGTCTTTTGTAGAAGTAGTTGTGAAATAGAATTAAATTGCCTGAGTACTTTGCACTGTTCTAATTGTATTGGTAATTAATTAATTGCATATTATTTAATTGGACACAGGAAATAAATTTGCAATAAATAGTACACAATTTGATGTATGCAGTGCACGCCACAATTCAATCCAGTTAATTAATAATGTGCGTAGCAGATGCGCGTGCCCAAAAAATATTTCAAGAAAACTGCAAATTTTTTTATTTAACCACGAAAAATAGTAATTAAAAATCACTCTACCTGCCGTCCAATTTATTTGAAGTCGATTTGTACCGAGAGAGCAACGTTCAGCGGACGACACTCAAAACTGAGGCCCCTTTCAATAAACGGTGCAGGTTACTGCTCGAAAGATGAGCAAAAAGACAGCAGTTCGTTTATGTCAAAAACGCGGTTGTAACATGTCCATTCACTACCCAGAATCAATTGGCGCGCCTGTAGCCTCGTACACCAAAGCGCATTCACTGCAGCGGCTAAGTTCCCCAACCTCGTCCAAAAAAATCGCCCGCCACAGTGTGTGTGTGTGTGTGTGTGTGTGTGTGTGTGTGTGTGTGTGTGTGTGTGTGTGTGTGTGTGTGTGTGTGTGTGTGTGTGTGTGTGTGTGCATACAACTAATCTAACCTGTCCGTAAGGAGAACGGGATGCTGGGCTAGTATAATTTATACTCAGGTAAATTCTGTTGGTTACTTCAGACAAGACCTGGCAATTGCAAACATGAATTACATCATTCTGGTAAAAAGTCTTTCATGCACATTTCGCATATCTGATTGGCTGTTCGTCTATTGTCTGTGGTGGTTGCCACATAGGACCTAAAGGAAATACAGCTCTGATTAGCCACACAAGAGGCGTGGCACATTCCTGAAGGGTGACAAGACATAGCCAGCAGACTGAAAGTCAGTTCTGCCCTATACGTTTTTGAGTAGTTCCTCGCAAAGTCTCATGACGTTTACAAAGTCCCGTTTCCTATGGCTCATAGCTGAATAATGTGCAATGTGTACCACATGATCATGGCTGATGTAGTGTAATTTTGTAAACCAAACTTTAAACGCTTAATATCTACGCGCGTATGCTGTTAATTGAATCATCCACAATCACATCAAAAGGCACAAATGTTTGCTGCAGTGACAAAGATATTACATTGTCTCAAACAAAAGCAAGCAGGCTGACTAGATAATGTAGTCATTCAATCATACTAACTTCAACACACTAACATACTTACATTGACTGTAGCAAAATAGGACAAAACTACCAAGAAACCTACTGACAGTGATTTCCCAACTCTGGCAGCCACTACAACCAACAAGAGGTTTTCTCAAACTCTTGCAGCAATTTACATCTACTTGTTTTTGTCATCTGCATATTGTTGCAAATCTCTCCACATTTGCTCTGTCATAATTTCCTCATCATATTCGGTATCCATTCCATTGCCAGCACCATCATGAGAAGTATCCAGACCATAGCTACACAGAGCAATAACTCAATATACGACATCATCATTGTAATCGATCACCATCGTCATCACCATCGATCATCATCACCATCAATCATGATCATCATCGATCATTACTATCACCATCATTGATCATCACCATCACCCATCACAACCACCACCACCATATTATTATATATTATTTTATTAGTTATCACTACTATTGTTACTAGTAATTGAAGCTGTGTTACACCCTCACTTCCACAGCTATTTGCCTTCTGAAAACCCACTATAGAATTGTCACGAAGAATTCTGACTCTAAATGCTATTTCCTTCTAAGTGCGCTACTTGTACAATCTACCTAAAGCTATAGAAAGCGACTCGTTTCATGTGACTGCAAAGTCCATAAATAGTTTGTAGTCATCAAAGTACATAATAACTTGTCTTCATGTGCGTGTGTTTTATGTTGCCCCTATGAGGGAACTACACCAGATGTGATGTGATAAAAAATAAATTATTAAAAAATAAACGAGAGTTACCATACACAAGACATCACTCATGCTTATGCAATGTTAGATTCCCATATAACTGTCCTAAACCAAGAAAGCAATTGATTTCGCATTAGTAGTTGCAGACAGGTAAGTTCTGTTTATATTTCCAACAAGACTGGGCAATTGCACTCATGAATTACTGTTCTGGTAAGAAACTCTTTCATGAACGTTTGTGGATCTGATTGGCAGTTTGTGCATTGTCTCTGGTTGCCATCTACAACAAATCGCAAATACTGCTAATTCATTAGACGGCATTGAGGGCATGGCATAGTCCTGAGTGTGACAGACAGTCAGTCAGCCACATACATAGCCCGCAGACCGACAGTCAGTTAACCCCTATACCTTTTGAGTATGCTCCTCACCAAATCTCGTGACTTTTACAAAGTCCGGTTCTCATGGCTCACAGCTGAAACTATTTTAGTAATTGAAGTTATACACGTATGAGCCTTCTGAAAACCAGGATAGGATTGTCGCAAAGAATTACAAAATTAGATGCTATTTTACTTTTAAGCGCACTACTTGCAAAATCTATCTAAAGCCAAGTAACAGCCCGCTTCCTGAGACAGCTCACCCCTACATGTCTAGAGTACGTTACTTGCCTCTTGAATTTCACAAAACCTCATTTCTTATGGTTCATACCTAAAAATATTAAATACTTTTGAAAAAATTGTATATTTACTGTGATAAATGGTATATTTGACAATAAAACTACTATTACAGTACTATGCTAAACACCTATGTATGTAAGATCCACTACTGTTACTGCAACTTCAACTGTAACGGTATCAATAACAGTATATCTGAATAACAAATAGATAAATCAATGTCATCGAGTCACTGTTCAGGGAAGCATGTGACTTTCAGCCGAAGGCAAGAGGATGCAACTCTTTCAAACGTTTGATATATTTGCTTATTATTACTACTGAGAAACATGGTATATTATTACTACTACTGCGACAAATGGTGTATTGGAAAAATCATACGTATTTTGTATGTACAATCCTAAATACGTATGTAAGATCCACTACTGCTACTGTAACTACTACTGTACTGATATCAATACAGGTATCTGTATAACATATCGCTAAATCAATGTCATCAAGTCACTGTTCAGAAAAGCTCTCTCAGCCAAGGCCAAGAAGATGAAATTCTTTCGAATTTTGAAAGCTTTCATAATCTGCTGCCACATAGACACATGATGGATGCTCTCAGCAAAGCAAAAAATCCAACACCAGATCCAAAAATGGTCATGCTGTAGCTTGTTTTCATGTTTTCAAAAAGAGTGATGTTAACAGTTTAAGAAGAGTTTTTAGTTTGCTGGCCCCACAAGTGAAAGTGAACACAAGAGGCGTATATAGTGCTTGTTCCAAGTTTCGGATCTGTTCCTCGTATTTCCTCATTTTTTTTGGAGCTCGTGTTTCTGTACCAAGATGCTAGACTGGTGGTACTGTAAGACTCTGCATCAGATCAAAACTTGAACATGAATGTAAGTTTTTTCAAAACGACCTCCCCAGAATCCACAAGCTCCAATATACAATCTTGCATCATTGTCAGTAAAGCTAGTCGTTTGAGAAAATACTTTTCCATTTAACAGATGTAAAATTGGCTCAGACTGAACATTGATTGTAGCATATTGTATTTGCCAGTAATAAGGCCCTGGGCGTATAGAAAAGTAACACTTTTCCCCGAGCATATACTACTCTCTATTCGCATTGACCTGGCCAATTGCAAAGTCCCTATAACTTTGCTATGCGATGTTCTAGAGAGACGATCTTGGTATCATTTGAAACTGGAGAACCTCCCATTTCTAAAAGTGGAAACAGTTGACATCAATCTAGTAGCAGGACCTTGCGATAAGAGATCTGCATACCAAAGGTTCCTGCAACCACTAATGATCTTTAAAGATGTGATCTAATCAAACGTCAGCGGTAGTCTCTGTACTCTGGATGTTTACAATGATGTATATTTGACACCATTTACGTCATAACAATTAACAATAAAGATCTAAAGAGCACTCCTAAAGCCTGACCTTTCTCATTATCTACTTCCGTTTGTCAGGTCAACGCGAATGGAGAGTATGGCATGGGCATTATTTTGGTCTCAGGCGTATACACGATCGCAAAATGCTGTCTGGCCAGTCATCGTCTAAACACTCGAAGAAAGAAGTACCACAGCTGCTGCAATTATCTATGTGCAAGATCAAAGGTACTGGTATCCGTACAGCATCAGCATACACACAGAAACAAAAACTACAGACACAAACCAGAGTCGTCGGCCTAAGGCCTGTCAACAGCATCAGTATCAGTGTACTTGCATCAAAGAAATGAGTGACTCAGAATCTAGCGGTAAGCATTTTCGTTCAACACTGACACCAGCTCATCAAACGTGCACAGACAGAGACGGCTGTTTTGCGGACACAATTTTGTTTATTCTGCACATGCATATCCTGGGCGTATGCATGGGCACGAGTGTATACTTGAGCATGGGCGTTTTTGGGCTAAAAGTTCTGACCTGCTGCACATAGGCATATATACGGACATGGGCATTATTTCATTATAGTTGTTATTACAAATGAATACAGTATCTCACTTAGCAAACCAGTTAAAAGATCTTGGACTTCATTGTGTATTATAGATGGATAACCACCTGTGGGCAAAGCATGAACGACAGAATAATCAGCTCCACAGGTACATTGATCAACAAGATTCAAAGGATGCCATCCATATTGTAAAGCTAAGGATCACTGAACTCTGATCTGGCCAACAAAAAATCCATGTTGTTTTAGTACTACTAGTATTGTCAAATATACCACGTGTCACAGTAAATAGTAGTACTTGTACATACGTGTTTAGCATAGTACTGTAATTAATAGTAGTTATATTGTCAAAATATAGCATGTGTCATCAGTATAGTAGTAGTGGTAGTAGACTAGCATTCGCTCTTCTTAGATCTTCCATCATGTTATTGTGCTTGTGTGGCTCCAGGTCTCGCAAATGTCATTATATTAATTCTCATAATGTGCTCTGCGCAGAGATCAATATACAAACTGTCTAAAAGTGTCAGCATGTTGACCCTATGATTTTTAATTTTGCTGTTATATGTAAGTATTGGTTTACTGTCAAATATACCATGTTTCCAGAGTATTGACTGTTGAGTACAACAATTGCCTACATGTGTACGCTACCAACTGCTTATGGCCACATAAAAGAAAGAGTCTTGAAGGAATAGCTAACTGTTCTCTTTCTGAAAATTCGTGGAAACAGGCCACACTGCCAATTCGTTTGGGCGGTCTTGGTTTGAGGAAAGCCTGCACAAGTGCCCCTCATCTTACCTTGCCAGTTGTAACTCCACTTGTCAATGGATATGTCGATTCCATTCTCTGCTTTCTCAGTTGAAAGTGTCATTTTCCATCGTAAACGAGCACACTTTTCCAGGAGAGCAGGTTGCTCATGAACGCCTATGTCAAAGTATTCCAGACACAGCTCTTAAGACTGAAATGACCAGTCAACGAAGTTTGCAGAGAAGGCTGGATTCTGATTTAAGTTCTTCCCTCAAAGATTCTGCTAGTATTCGAGATCGCGCTAGACTGAACACCATTTCTGGCCAACATGCTGGTGCATAGTTGCGGGCCTTGCTATGCCCAGCAAAAAATTTAATGTTGCTTTGAGAGTCTGGTTGGGCATTCCAATCTTCAACTTGCCTTCTGATGCCAAGTGCTGTACATGTGGTGCAATCATTGACAAATTTGGTGATCATTTATTGGGTTGCAACCAAGAGCAGAATCTGAGAATGAAGCGTCACAATGCACTCTGTGAAGTAGTCTTCAATGCACTCCTAGTGGATGATTCTCGTTGCCGTCGAGAAATGCGATGCAGTAGCACAAGCAATTCAAAACCTGGTGATATTTTTCACCCAAATTTCGAACATGGTCTTCCGACATATTTTGACTTGACTGTCCGAAACTCCTTACAGCCATCCTACCTTGTTCAAGCAGCCACTTGTCCAGGGGCAGCGGCTGCAGCAGGAGAGATTAAGAAAGATCAGTGGCATGATGCGATGGTTTCAAACACTGGAGGTATTTTTCATCCCCTCGTGGTGGAGTCTTTAGGATTATGGACACCGAACAGTTTACAAGTACTTAAAATTATAGCGCGAAGGGCTTCTTTACTGAACAATGCTGGTATCAGTAGATCGGTTTGTAATTTGCATCAGCAACTGTCTGTAAAGCTATGTAGCATTAGATGGTAGAGTTGATCCCAGTTGGGATCTGTAAGAAGTATAAATATATACATGTCTAATATATATATATATATATATATATATATATATATATATATATATATATATATATATATATATATATAGCAGATTTCCAGCTATGTCAAACAAAGCTCTACAAAACATTCAATATAATTATTCTAATGTTTGCTAACATTAGTACCTCAATATAGTCTACTCAGTGAGGTGAGTCTCACTCTCAATAAGTCCTAACAAGTCAAGCTTAACAGGATGATAGTTGGCAGATCTCATGCCTCGTATACAGAAAATGAAAGACCTGAGACCTGCAAAACTGAGACAACAGCAAATCAATTGCATGATTCCGCTGTAGTTATCTCCAGACCTGGCAGCAATAAGACTTGCAAGTCTTTTGTAGAAAGTTGTCATTTCTAAACCACTACCTAGTTGAGCTAAATACAAGTGGAGCCTATAAATAAACCATGTCCTACTTGTTGAATTCGTTCCCCATAAGCACGTTGTTCTCATTCGCATGACAGACTCGGAGAGACGGATGTTTGAGGTAGGAAGGAAGCACTGGGGTAGAAAACCCTAATATCAAAAATGCTCTTTCTCTGTCTCCACACGCCTCTAGCAGGAATGTCAGCTGTGGCACTTGAATCGGTGTTAGTTGATGACTGTTGAACACATTCGCCAGTCAAAATAGATCTTAATGCAGGTTCGACAGCTACATCATAACATACTTCTTTGAGCAAGTTGACAGTGATGTTTCATAACTCATTGTGCCTCATAGTGAAAAAACCACCCTTCTTGCAAATCATAGCATGATCCATGTCAAAGTTAGTCTGCACTCACATTTTGAAAACAAACCAGATAATGGCTAATTACATCTTAATTAAGCAAAGAGTGTCATGAAAATCATTCTTCGATAGGTGAAAGCCATGCTCCTCTGTAGGCTGTACAGTTAGCCAACTAGATCCTCCATTATCTGGTGCTGGTTGAAGACACCGCTTAAAGATGGTTATACTCTTGCATGTACCTGAATCCAAAGACCTTCTGTGAAATGCTTGGCTTGTAATCATTCTATCATGTTTTCTCCGCCTGATATCTATACATAAAAGACACTATGTATCTGTGGTCCTTTTCAATAATCAGAGCAACAAAAGGAGCAGTGATAGGCCTAGCGTGATGCCTAGAAAAAGTTTGCCATCCTTACAGGGTCACAAATATTCAATCCACCAACATTGCAAAGCAAGGACAAAATGTCTCTTATGCCAGAGCCACAAGCATTTTGACCAGTTAATGAAGCCAGAAATTGCTCATGAATGGCTTTGTCCAATGGTTTTGAAAGAGATGAAATGCCTGAAATAGGTCTTACAAGACAAGACCAGCTCTGAACTACTCCCTGCGTGAATAAGAATTAAGCCACCTGAGGATGAGTCTTGACGATTACTCAAAGTCTTTCTATTCGAAGAACCCATTCCTTCACTTTGTCCCAACATACTGATTAACAAATGAGATAATGCTCAAAGCACCTCTTAAATGTCGTTTCCCAGTTGTTGTTATTTGGATACCAGCGTCCTAGTAGACATGACAAGCTTCTTCACTCAGACTCTTTTCACAATGGTATCCCACCACTTCCTGATGCTACTTAACCTTCCTACTCCTGTAGCTTCATCAGCAAACCATATTTGTTAACAGATTCCATTAAGTCAGGTGATGAGTGCTAGAATTCTGAGAGTATACATACTCATAGCTAACAAATCCCCCGCGTTGTACCTTTAGTTGAAATGTTGTCTCACCTCCAACTACAAACATTAAAACAGCTTGTCAGTACACGTTACTCAGTGCAGTGGCAATAACTGGACAGAGAATTCTGATTTTATGAAGAGCTGCATGTCGATTGAGGCTGTTAAAAGCATTTGAAACATCCAATTAACAGAATGCAGTTTTATCCTCATTTTGAAAGATGGCCTGCATTGCATGGATAGCTGCTTCACACCCACCTCCTGTCCTGCACAGATTTGAAGGGCAAACATCACTTTTGACTACTTTTATATAGTAATTGACCTTGCAATAATGCGATGAAACGCTTCACCTATACCAATAGATCTTAGGCCAGGACATTTATCCAGTGCGATTAATCGACAGGAGATGAGGGCTTGAATACCTCAAATTCAGATCCACATATTCAGAACAAATCCGTCATGCAACTGCAGCAAGAGAATTGCAAAGCTCAGTTGACTGGTTTCGAAATAAGGAGCAGAAACGTTTCCAAACAGTTGAATCTACACCAGCAAGACTGCTAGTGCCCTAAGATCTCAAAGCTGCTGAACAAACACGGTAGCCACATTTTTCCATTGAAAATTCATAGATGAATGTTACTGATGGCGATACGCCCACCTGGTCCTTGTTGGAATCCCGCTACTACTGTTCAGAATGTCCGTAAACAAATCAACCTTTGCAAGTGATGTTGTTGTTGTTGTTTTTGGAGCATTCAATAATGTATTGTTTACCTAATCTTTATAACACAAATCACTTGCACCGTGCTTGCTATAATTTACACATGTACTTGCTACAAGTTCGGGATCTTTCATTTCTGAGTTGAAGTGATGGATTTCTCCATTGCTCAACACCTCATGATCCTCCATGAAGAGAAGCTACTAAAGTTTTAGCTATTATTCTGCCCACATCCGGGTTTGTTAAAGCATGAACGCATCCGGGTTGGTTTTAGCATTGTGGGGTACAGATGCACACAAATGACCACCGGAACGTCGTGAACGGGATGCTTGATCATGAAACTATGATCTCAGAGATTCTGAAACCATTCTGCAAGAAGTAAACTGGGCATAAGGAAGAATAATAACACCTGCTAGACAAAGCTTGGAGATGCTGCGCTCATGATAGCCACGATGTAATCGACAATCTATGTAACAACCTGTATTCTTTGTAGATGGCTTTTTTGCAGCAAAATTTGTACACTACGAATTCATTCGTAGGTGTGGCAAACTTGAAACAGCTAACCCATCACCTTTTCAAAAATAATAAGTGATACGTCATTAATTGGACCCCTAAAAGGACAGAGTCATTCCAAAGTTTCTGATCATCAGGATGTTTCATATTTAGTAAGTCCTTAAAGGCACACTCTGTCGTTTAGCGCTATGCCCCGCAAACTTGATTGCATACTATACACAATCAAGTTGGAAGGTTGGGCTGACATACAGGCAAAGCTGGATATCAGAGTGTAGTCACCGTTACAAATAAGGAAAACGTACGATAGCAATTTTGCAATCTTGTTGAAGCAGAGTTTGGGTCGCGTACAAACCAACTCGTCATCTTTCCTCAAGCACCAAATAGGTTACGTTTTACACAAAACCAGGTTTGAACAAACGAGTGCTTACATATCAGCGTAAAAACAAAGCGCATACCATGATCACGTGGTAAGCAATAATTAGGTCACATGAAAAGTGCAAGTGCACAAATGCAGTGCAGTTGATCCCTTCAGCCTTGCGTGTGCATCTACGCCTGTTTCCATGAGCACATTTTCTCAACGTCTTGCGAGTGTCTTCTAGCATTTTGATGGTAGCAAGCTCCTAGCTTACCGTGTGTTTATGGAATGTTTCTCACGTGACCATAGTATACGCTCTGTTTTCACTAATATCTAGCGCTCTCACATGCAGCTTTGCCTGTAGTTCAGACCAATATTTTATCTTGATTATGTAGCTATGCAATCAAGTTTACGTGGGCATAGCGCTAAAACGACGGAATGTTCCTCTAATAGTGGTGGTGTTCTCACCAACTGTTGCATTAAGGGCTAAGACACCATTCTCGGCACTATC
>CAXXBX010000279.1:0-39180 GCA_964274945.1 Dehalococcoidia bacterium
ACAATTAATAGAGAAAAAAGCACCAATACCCATCAAGCAATCAATAGATTGTTTGTTACGGAGCGAGATAGGCAAGCCAGCGGTATTCACAAACGCACAAGCTCCCGAGCTCTATTTGATCGGCACGCACATCATCACTACGCTGAGACATAACACTGACATTCAATACTTGCTTAAGAAATTGTCGTGTACGCATGCGTCTACTTGGTATATGATTAGCCTAGATATATAATATAGTCAGTCTTCTTGCACTGTACTTGGCGTCCGTTTCCGGGTATCCTCAATACCACATTTGGCGACGAGGATATTCTACAACCCGAAATGGCAGAAGCCAACCAGCAGCAACAGTCACTACGAGCTCCGACCATTAGCGTGCAGGCCCCGTCACCGTTCCAACAGTTTTCCGGCGATCCTCCGTTTGAGTAATCTCGATGGTATCATGCATTTGAAACATATCTGCTCGCCGCAGGTCTTGATGCTTTGCCTGATCGTCGAAAGAAGGCTCTTTTGGAGCATTGCTTGGGTGCAGAGGGTCAGCGCGTCTTAGCCAGCTTGGACGTCCCACAACAGCAACGAGCAACAGCCTGATGAAGAACAACAGTATCAGCGCATTGTGAGCGAACTCACAGCACACTTCGGCACATAGGCAACCGTGATCACTGAGCGACATCAATTCCGTCATCGTTCACAGGCGGCAGGGAAAACCATTAAGCAATACGTCTCCGCCCCCGCCAGTTAGCAGCGAGGTGTCAATTTGGCGTTCTTCATGATCAAATGATTCGCGATCAACTTATCGAAAAGACAACGTCTTCGGCAATTGGGAACGAATTCTTCTCAAAAAAGACGATTTGTCATACACGAAAGCACTGGAAATCGCCTGCCAAGTGGAATCCGCAAAGCAGGAAGCCATGCAGATGGGCGGGACCTCATCAGCATCTGCACAACTCACAGCAAGTGACATACAGAGAGTACCACGAAAAAAAAAGCAGCCCAAACAGACGTCCCTATTACCGCGATATGTTTGATCTGCATCACAACCTTCAACTCAACCGGCCGAATCGTCTCGGTTTTGCGGAAATTGCGGTATGTTAGGCCACGAATCTGGGAGTTCATCTGATCCTGCTAAAGGAAAGAATGCTTTCGATGCCACAAGTTGAACCATTTTGGCCGATGCAGTCGATCTTCCAAGAGTTTTCTAGATTATCCAAAGTCAGATCCATTATCAATAAGTTACCCACTTGTCAACAAACAGGTTTCAAACTGTGCTCCCTTGTTGTGGCTGGTCATAACCTCAGTATTATTGTTGACCTTGGAGCCAAAGGGTCAATCATTAATCAAGAAACCTGGTGTCGATTTTTTGGCAACTATAGGTTGCAAACCACTTCAACTCATCTTACCGGATACGGTGGGTAACTAATCAAGGCATTGGGTACGGTTTCATTGTCTGTACAGCATGAAGATCAGCCAGCCAGTAAATTTCAGTTTATTGTGACAACGAAGGGATCCAATTTGATGGGCGTCAATCTTTTCGATCACTTGGAATTATTGATTGCTACGCAAAACCAAGTTACAGTGTTAGCCTTGGGTGTAGCTGAAATCACCAGATGTTGGCCGTCTCTTTTTCTTGATTGTGAACTTCGAGAGGTAGATGGATACGCTCACGAGCCTAAGATGGATCCGATGATTTCTCCAGTTATTCAGCGTTGCCGTCTCTTACCACTGGCACTACTAGATGAAGTGTCAGCTGAGCTGAAACGTCTTCAAGCACAAGGAATAATTGAAGCCACTAACTCATCTCCGTGGATCTCTAATCTGGTAGTTGTCAGAAAGAAGACTGGAAGTATCCGACTTTGTGTGGATCTCAGAGAGGTCAACAAGGCAGTCATTCCTGACAAGTATCCATTGCCTACAGTTGATAAACTAGCTAGCCAGTTTCACAGCAGCACGATGTTCAGCAAATTGGACTTATCTCAAGGTTATTTGCAAATACCACTGACAGAGAGAGGAAGAAATGTTACTGCGTTCATCAGTCATGATGGCGTTTTTCAGTTCAAACGAATGCCTTTCGGACTCTCTTCTGCTGACATTGCATTTCAGAAGAAAATGGTGTCAATTCTTGCTGGCCTCAAAGGTGTCTCTGTCTACATTGATGACATCGTTGTTCATGAGGCTACAAAAGAAGAACATGATAGACGATTGTTTGCTGTCTTGGATTGCCTGAAAAAACACTACGTGACTCTTAATAACACAAAGTGTGTGTTTGGAAGCAACAAAGTTCAATTCCTGGGGTTTCGGATATCTGGTAATGGCATTCAGCCTATTCAGTTCAATGTAGATTCAATTTCTATCATTCCAACTCCAACAACAGTCAAAGAATTGATGTCTTTTCTTGGTATGGCAAACTATTACCTCAAATTTATACCCCAGTACGCAACTATAACGGCACCAATGAGAAACCTACTAAAGAAAGATTCTGATTGGAACTGGACAGAACAATGCCAAGCAGCATTTGAAAAAGTAAAGGCATCACTCACTACTACTCCTGTATTGTCGCATTTTTTATCTTTGGCATTGACATTCGTGACGTGTGATGCATCATCAACTGATCTTGTTGCAGTGTTATCGCAGGAAGTTGATGGTCAGGAGAAGCCAATTGCTTATGCTTCACTGGCACTGACCGATGCGACAAAGAAGTACTCAGAGGGCAAACGTGAAGCACTTGCTTGCATTTGGGCATGTGAGCTTTGGCATGTTTACCTGTATGGTCATCAGTTCACACTCAGAATTGATCACCAGGCTCTTACAACTCTTCTGTCCTTATCCGGAAGTGGACGACGTCCACTTCGCTTGCACAGATGGTCTGATCGCCTTTACCGGTACACTTTTACTATCACTTATAGGCCTGGAAGCCTGAAAAAAGGTAGCGGATTGCTTGTCGAGGACACCCAAAATATTTTCTGGTCCAGCTTCCACATCACAGGAGCCAGTACGGCTACTGACAGCACCTTTCGATAAAATCATCACCTTGGATGAACTCCGTCGTGCATCAAGAAATGATGATCTGTTACGTCAAGTCTGCACATTTACCATCAACGGCTGGCCATGTACGATCGAGTATAGTCTATTATGACCATTTTATCAGATCAGAGACGAGCTCTCGGTCTGGAATGACAGCTGCTTAGCCAGAGGAGAACGTGCGGTCATACCTGCATCTCTGCAGCAGAAGGTCTTATCTATGGCTCACGAAAGCCATTCAGATAGTCAAAACCAAGCAGACGTGTCGTAACTCAGTGTGGTGGCCGGGCATCGACAAGCAGATCGAAGACCATTTTCGAAGCTGTGAAGCTTGCATTCAGAGTGGAAAGTCCATCAAACCCACAAAATCATCTCTGAACCCAGTGAAGTGGCCAAAACAACCATAGCAGAGGCTATAGATTGATATAGTTGGTGAGATTCATGGTGCTCCCTCTTCTCACAAGTACATCATCGTTGTCCATGATCTGCATTGTAAGTGGCCTGAAATACCTGCATGCAGTCATGTCAGCTCTCAGAGGGTTATCTCTTTCTTATGTAATCTTTTCACAAGATGGGGTCTCCCGGAGGTTATAATTTCGGACAATGGTCCCCAATTCCGATCACATGAATTTACATCTTTTCTGGCCAACAAAGGGATTAATCATTCCACAACAGCAATCTATCATTCGCAATCTAATGGAGGAGTTGAGCAATTCAAGCAAACGCTAACACAGAGCACAAGGTCTCACTTTTTATCAGGCTCTCCAAGAAACCCTTCTGAATTATCACTCTTCACTTCATTGTACAAGGGGTTACGCTCCTTCTCAGCTTATGATTCGACGACAGTTTCGACTACCTCTTAGCATCTTACAAACTCCATTCCAAGTCGTCACTTCATACGTGCCCAGCACCGACCAGCTAGCCCAGGACATCAAAAGCCAACAAGCAAAGATGAAGGCGTACTTCGATCACAAGCACCCAGTGCAAATTCCAAAGTTTCAACCGGGTCAGCTGGTAAGAATAAATAATCCAGTCAGACGGCATAAAATATCACCAGCATACTCTAAACCAATCGCCATCAAGAAGCAACTCTCTCCAACCTCATTCCGGTTATCAGATGGTTCTCTCTGGAACGCCGACCTCCTCATTGAAGGTGCAGCGGTTACTTCATCTCCTCAGTCTGAACCACTTGATCGTTCAAGTCGCGTTCCTGCTGAATCTCGCGCAGTCTCTCACGAAGCACAGCCTCACGTTCGACGAAGCAACCGTCCTACCTCTAGGCCCGCTGCTCACCCTAATTTTCACGTGGACTACCATACATGACTTTTTCAGTGTTTTATTACAGTACATGTTCCTGCTGTGTTGCGTTAGTTTACAAAAGAGGAGGGAAAATGTCGTGTACGCATGCGTCTACTTGGTATATGATTAGCCTAGACATATAATATAGTCAGTCTTCTTGCACTGTACTTGGCGTCCGTTTCCTGGTATCCCCAACACCACAGGAATTCGCCTAATAGTTCTGCGTCTGCCTGCAGCATGTACATGTATCTTCCTTGCTTGGTGGTTGCTTGAGCTGCTGCTGTTCGCGTAATCTCTTTCGACACTCAACGTAGTGATGACCCACAATATCGCAGTAGTGATCGACACTTTTCCCTAGACCGCTTAGGTTGAGCTCTAAAGTACGAGACATCTGCAAGCGCGATTAGTATATATTGTTGCTGTTGATCGGGAGGCAGCAGGTTAGCACTGGGCCTGCTGCATCAGAAGACTCAAGACCTTGTCGCTCGCCCACTTTGACCATCTGCTGAAGGAGTTGGATTGTATCGTCGTCGATCTTGTTTTGACACAACATCATGTCGTCCGCGTAGTTGACGTCGTTGCACCCTCTCAGGCGGATTTCACTGCATTAGCAAGCGTTGTGAGTTGGTCACATTCCAACTCGACGTTGTACTCCGCGCGCAAGTCCTCTTGAAATAAACTGACGAGAGTTTCCTCCGGCACGCGTGAGTCAATCACCTAATTTGCAGCTCTCGTTGCAATATTGAGAAGCAACCTGACAGAATCGCATAGCATATAACATTTTTCTGACAGATGCCCATGACCTTCTAGACACACAGACCGTTGTGTCCGTGAGAGAGCGATCGCCAAGTGCTAAAACAGCTAGCGTAACGAAGCGTATATATAACATTTAGTGGTGTCATATACATTGCAATTCGAAACAGCACACGAAATATGCACCACTTTGTAGCGGTGTATAGCTCTTCCGCGTGACACAACTATCAATACATATGCGTGGCTAGACAATCTACTAAAACTAACCACAATTTCAGCCCACTATATATGATACCCTGTGTCATACAGTATGATATCTGACCATTGCAAATGTACAGTTTTAATTACCAAATAATTAAGCCCACGGATACCATTTTTAATTATGTTAATTAATATTCTAAACTGTTTCAATAATTGCTATTAATAAGTACATTTAATTAATACATTTAATTTGATCCGATGGCTGTGAAGAAACAATAACGTATCTATGGTTGACTATATTCTAGTTATGTTTATATTAATGAATTGATTTTGGTAAAATATCTAGTAAGTTTGAATTCAATTGAAAGTTGTCTTTCCTCAATACAAGTTATTCGAATTTTGAAATCTTTTGATAGGTGTTGACATATCTGACCACCATTTTGGTGAATGTGTAGTTTCACAAGTAAAACTTTACATACAAACTTCTTTTAATGTATTAATATTTTGAAAATGTTTTTAATGATTGATATTAATATCTAAATAATATAATTATACTAATTCAACTCTGGCTGTGTACAGCAAGACCTGTATGTAGCTAGTATAATATAAATGGTTGAATACTGTAAACACACTTTTTTACATTCTAGTTATATATCTATTGATGGTTTGAACTGGGTAAAATATCTACTACGTTTAAATTCAATTGAAAGTTGTCTTACCTCAATACTAGTCATTCGAATTTTTGAAATCTGTCGACAGGTGTTGACATATCTGACCACCACTTTAGCAAATATGTAGTTTCACAAGTAAAACTTTGCATGCAAACTTCTATTTATAATAATAATGTTTTGAGAAAGTTTTAATGATTGATATTAATATCTACACATTACAATTATTTTGATTCAACTCTGGGTTTGGAGCAGCAATGTACAGTAAGACCTACCTGTAGTTATGGAATATTATAAAATAGTTGAATGTTGTAAATACACACTCTTTACATTCTAATTATATTTCTATTGATGGTTTGAGTTGGGTAAGACATCTACTAAGTTTGAATTCAATTGAAAGTCGTCTTCTCTTAATACAAGTCATTCAAATTTGTGAAATATGTCGACAGTTGTTGACATATCTGACCACCACTATGGCAAATGTGTAGTTTCAATATCAACATCTACCTTTAGTACAATTACTTTGGTCCAACTGACTGTCAAATCAAGAGAGCAGGAGAGCAAAATCTTGATGTAACTATGTTATATAGTTAAATAGAGATTGATACACACACTTTCCATTCTAGTTATATTTGTATCAATTAAGTTCACATGCAACGTGGTCTCTATGATTACAGATCTACTTCGATACCATTGAGAGTTTCAACAATTACATGTCTCCCCTTACAATTAAGCATTGATGCACACTTGCAAAGTAATCTATTTACAAAAAGTAGCTCAAGATATTCTAGCCTTTGCGCTAACTACAGGTCTCGGCCAGTTTGTGATCACATCGTCTTGCATAGCTGCTTCAAAAAAACACAAGGACAAACATTTCTTAGTGGATGAACAAATGATGGTGTTAGTTCATGTTCAAACTTCTCATTCTTCCAGCTAAGTTCCAACAGACAGAAATATGTACAATATTTCAGCATTTGAATCATCGTCTCTTGTAAACTTGTATAATTGTTTCTCCTAAACAATGTGTCATACTTCAATGGAGAATATTGACCATTTCCTATACAACCAATCTTGTGAATGTGAGAACATCTATCTCAACAGAGATGCTGGCATCAAACAGACCCTTCAAGTCATCTGGAACTCTATGTGACATCTCCCAGTCTCAATGATGTTTGCTTTCTAAAAAGACACAGGTGATAGAGCAAATGTATCTTCTGAGAGGATTCATCATGTTACCACTGGAAATTAACGTTCCTTAATTAATTAAAGCATAAACGTGTGTGGGTGTGTGGGTGATTGCATGTGCGTGTTCGTGTGTTACTTTCTCCGTTGTGTTAGCGCTGGTTCGATTCTTCTATCCGGAAGATCCGCTTCCTATGAGCACGAGCTTTGGTGAGCTGTAAACTAAGTGTCTAGAAACAAGCACAAGCATAGATAGATCAATAAGTAACTTTACTAGCTAGAGTATCACTGTAGTTGTTGAATAAATGTAACTGTTCAAAGTAAATTACCGAGGAAACAGCGACGAATTCACTCCATACGCGCAGCTGCACAGCCACACCGACTATTTCCCTTAGCACGCATGCTTAAATAACCTGCATTGTCTGGACAGTGAGCGGTCGTCTCACGTGCATGATCTCATGAGGCTCATGAGAAAAGATCAAGAGCTTCATGAGGCAAGTTCAAAAGGCTCATGAGAAAGTTCAGGGTCGAGGCTCATGAGAAAAGGTCAGATCTCATGATCTCGTTCGCATGAACTTCGGCTCATGAGCCATAATTGTCATGAGGATTGTCCCAATTTCCTCATGAGAAAGGGGCGTATCTCATGAGGAAATTGGGACAAAGCTCATGATATATTCTGCATGGGCGTGAGTCACTGAGCAATCTAAAAAGAATAACAACAACAGCAGCAACTACACAACAGCAACAACAACAGTAACCCCTTTAAAGTAAAAGAGAAAAACAAAATAACAATTATTAAAGAGTAAAAAATAATTAAAACTCAAAAGTTAATATTAAATTTTTAAAAATATTTAGTTAAATTTTAAATTGAAAAGTTAAAATTATAAATTCAAAAATATTAAATCTTTCAAATTACTGTTTTAAAAATAAAATTAAAAATTAGAAAATAAAGTAGAAAATTGCAAAATTAGATACATAAAAACTGTAATAGAAAAACATAGAAGGGTCCAACCGACCATTGACCCTCTATGTCTACATAAATAATGTATATTTTCATTACCTGTTGACAATGTTGTTCCTGAGGAGATGTATAGTAATTTAATTAATACGTTAATTTATGTATATGTAAGTACAAAATGTGCTTGCTGATATACATTCCTATAGACTAGGAATAAGTGTATGGACATAGTTTTTGAATGCATGATGAAAAAGGACACTGAAGCAAACAAGTGGGTGTAACGAAAGCAACAAAATGTTTACTAATTAATCAAATATCTCAAACAAAGATAGAGTGATGTCTTCCATTCTACATAACTACATGGTATACACAATTCACATCCTTCCTACTTCACATTCGTTATCTGTTTTCTCATTGCCATGCTTCGACCCCCAAGTTCTTTTCCTACTTTGGTTGTTTCCAAGTTATGTTTTCTTTTCCTTTGTACTCCCTTGCAGAAAGTATGCAGACGTACATTGAAATATCTAGCTATCATTTTTCTCTTAGTATTATGACATGTGGGATAGACACAGTCATCAGTGAGTTCTTCAGCCATCCGTATCAAAAACTCTTTCACATTTCTTGTAGCCATCAAAGCGTCTTCTGCTATACTTTAAAACATTAACTCTACTTTCAACATTATATCAAATGTGCGACCTGTACCATGCTCAAGACTGCCCTTCTTGAATTCTCTCAAACTAGTTAGTGTTTCAAAACTGCTATGATCTGGAGCTGAATTTCAGACATACTCAAGGCAAGCATCACACACTACCTCATTTTCTTAATACTATGGACACAATAACCCACAAGATATAACAAACTGTTACACTCCGCTTTAGTCAATTCCTTTACAGACTTGTCTTCTGAGATTTCAATTTCCATCAACTCTGGATCAGGATTCATTGGTAGTTGTATTGGTTGGGAAAGGAAATCAACAGCAAAATCTGTGTCATCATCTTGATAGCTTCATCGATTCCCACATAGAGGTTTCATAAACTGAGCAATGCTGATGACTTTTATTACACATTTGAAAGCCACAGGTGGTGGTACAGGATTGTTTAGCCTTACTACAATAAAAAGGTTCTCAAGACTCTGAAGTGAGGCGTAAAGTCAGCAGAAACTTATGTCCACTACCAAGCAACTTTTCTTGCATGTCCAGCACAGAAGTTGTTGTCATTATGACATCTGCTTGCACAGGCTTCCAGTTTTCTTATCCACTAATCTTTAAAGAATTGAAGAGTGTGACCACAGACCAAATAAAAAATTCATTATGTTAGCAGAAGTACAACATGCCAATGAAATACGTAATGAGAACGAGCATGCACAAACTAACATGCATTCATGACCATTTCAAACAAGATGACATATCTCAATACAGACCATTATCCTCATCAGGTGACAGATGGTCTTCTTGCATAGCGTCAGCAGCATAGCTGTGATCTTGCACATCCGTTCATACTTGGACAACAGAATTCAGAGAGTCTTCTTTCTTTGTGTTGTTTCGAGACCTTCTGCTATTCTTGGAGCCAACTTTCCGGTGGGGAATATTGTTGGCACTGCATTCCATTTTAGTTTCTTCTTTCCATTTTTCCTGTGTTGCTCAAATTGAGAGCTATCAAAATGAGCCTTAAAAAAATAAACAAAAATTTTACAAGGCGCTTCTTACGGTAATTTTACTAGTATCAAGTGTGGGTAGTAAATATATAGGTATACAATCGCAAAAGTTATACTGCAGGTAGCGTGAGAGCAGCCAACAAGCACTAATTTCAAACCTTACCGAACTGTGTAGTGTTCTAATGTGTATTGCAGATATACGAGCTTGTCGGCACTATCCAAAATGCCGCATGAAACTAACAATTAATTATATTCTTGTACCCTGTGCACACAGTCTAGCTACAGCACTCTAGCAGGCCTAAGACGTTTGCTAAAACGTTATTTTTGACATTTGTTCATACATTCCTGTACACAATGTTCTTCTTACGTCACACAAGTAAGAATAAACTGTAGGAGTCCAATTCTTTCGGCTGACTCGATTGGTCCACTCTTTTCTTCTGGCAGGATCGCGCGGAAACTTGTAAATGGTATGCCCTTTCTCATGACTGTTGGAACAACCCCACACACAGCAGGCGGGCAGTACTCTCAACCTTCGATAGTCAAAGAAATACAAAAACAGTCAGTAACACGGATCTCGTATACGATCCGTTGCAGTCAAAAATGCGCCCATGCGTCACGTGACCTCGAACATCTACGCAGCAACTCTTTTTATAAACGGCTCTGGTACAGAGAGGACGTTCGCTTTCCCGCGATCGGATCGCGATACATTCTTAATTAAGAACTCATTTCTTGAGTACGGCTTCTCGAAGATATAGAGACTGATGTTCAAGCTCAAGTCACATTCAGAACAGATACACGAGGAGTGGAAGCACAGACTACTCATTGTCTAACAATGGATTAGTTTTGGTAAGTGAAATTACGCCGCCTGGGAACCCATTTTGGGTAACCGGGCATGTAGCCGTTCCGCGTTGTTCCCTGGCAGTCTAGCTTGCTTCTGTATATATGTCATTGGCCAAGTCGAAGTTCTTACTATGATAACTAACTTGCACTCCATAATTATGTACACTGACGCGGATCAGAGTACAGTACACGGACTCTGCAGTCTGTTTACAATTAGCACTGCCAGACTACAAGTCCCAGCAACAATTATGTCTATAGTTACACTACACATACGCTCTATTCCCTAGCTGTAATGTCTAGATCAGAAAGCAGAGACTGTTCTACCTTATCCGCAGTTGATGAAGACATGTAAATACAGCAAAAAACGTGCTTGCATAAAGCAGCACGAAACATAGGGGTGATGCTGAAGGCCAATTCGATTACACTAACGTGCAAAAAATATTCGATTGAGAGTGTCTTCAAGCACTAAATATTAGAAGAATCAAATGCAATGCTTAGACCTTGGCCGCAAGCCGCATTCTGTTGAGTTAAATACTATTGCTCACGTTACAGCATTTTAATGCAAATTTTAATTAATTAATCTATTAGGAAATCTATTTTCAGAAAATCGTACACGTGCAATTTGCTAGATAATGTGATTACTGACCTGAACTTTGCAATGATTAGTAACCGCGGGAATGACTTGAGTCAAACAGGTGAGTTGGGTGAAATGAACGAATGATAAATTTGACAATTCAAGCACACATTCTCAATGAAGATTCCGTTGCAACCAATATTCATAACAATATGTGTTTTACAATCGCTAGGCATACATCATTACAAAACAATTAACATAATTACACCATCGCTCTGTCAACAGTTTGTCACTTATTTCAGACAAGAAGACTTTCCGAACCATTTCTAGTAGGCGAGACTTTCAGCCTGTACTTGAATTCGAAAGTAGGAAAATATGTATTGCTCATTGGGGTCATTGCGGTAAACTTCAAAATAGAGTCCGCGTTTGAAATAGAGAAGATTGGTATAATTGCTATAAACCGACACTCCTCGGTCGTAAGAACCGCTGTAACTGCCTGAAGCTGGCTGTTCTGGTTGCAAACGAAAGTGTAGAGAGTGCACAGTCGCTGGGTCGGATGTAACTCGGATATCTCGTTCAGAGCAAGTTAATGCGACAGTGGCTCCACTCGTTCCATCGCAAGGCACTATTGGCGAAAGAGATGGAAAATTGGCCTTATCTCGTGTTAGAAATCCTACGGCAGAAACGCCATCAGACAGCATGAAGCTTGGATCCATGTCCGTGGATGGTGAGATGGGACTTCTGTTGGAGTAGGTGACATCGACAAGCAGAGTCTCATGGCCACTCAGTCTGTTTGGTCTAGACAATGGAATGCGAAAGAGACGTCCAAATTGTCTTGTTCCTGCATGGAAAACAAGTTCTCCGTGTGAATTCAAAGTGTACGGTTCACCAAAATTGGCGTTGTTGATGATGACGCCAGCATTCAGGTAGGCATCGTAGATAATGCCACTGCTATCTGGTGACCGAGCTGTTTCGCAGCACACGTCGCCATTCACACAAAGACTGCACAGCAGAGCAAAGACTGTCCAGAAGAAAGTCGAGGACAAACAGAGGAACGTCGCCATCTGTATAGACGAAATGATGCCACCGGTAGATTATTGCAGAGTCAGACACTGTAAAGTTTGCTTTAGCTGCGAGAGTATATATACGCTTGTGCTGATCAACGGAAAATAGGCGTTTCAATTGAGGTTCAATTCACAGAACAGACTGTAAAGAAGTCGATAACCACTCCTGCGGTTAGTAAAACAATGGAATTCATTGTATTCACTCGAATACAATGAAACAGGTAGGTCACATCTAGGCAATAACACCTGATAGGCATTCATCGCGTTTCCGTTAAATTGAAACACATGACTCATCCTAAATTCGAGACAAGCTAATCCATTGTCTCGACGATGCCACGGTCACGGGACACAAAGGCATTGACACTCCAAATGTCATCACCGCAATGCCCATGTTTCCGTTGACAAACACGCATCTCACTCAGCAAGCAAGGTTATCGTTGATATAATCTGTTAGATGACGCACTGATAAATTACACTAGCGCAATTTGACTCTTATTTCTTTTGCGCCAAAGCAATTACAAACAGAATTCAAGCTTGAGTAAGATAATCAATGATTGCCCAATCCAAGCATTGATCTGCTGGCATTATGTGTGGTTGTACGCATTAACTTTGTTCACAACTCAAAGGCGTCGATCCAAGTGTTCATCACTTACTCAACCACCCCAATGAAAGCTGATGATATCACTTCATTGTCACGCCATGGGAACTGAACATGTAAACAAAAACCGGTACGTCGACGAGGACGTCGGAAAGTGATCGAGTATACTCTAATCCAAATTATGCCATTTCAGCACACCTGTAGGTGTTCGGTTTAGTCAAAGCCGTAAACAGCACAAAGCACATGTGCTGTTATTGCGTCATATGCTGTTTAGCACACCATGGCGTTTATTTTAGCACTCTACCAATCAGCGGCAAATGAAAGTGAGCAGACCGGATGTGAAAATAGGAACGTCCTCTGTAGCACACGCCAGACTGCGCGCTGAACGTTTCTCTTCGAATATTAAAAGAAAAAGGATAAAAAAATGCTCAAGCACAAGCGCGTTCTCTAGGTAAGCCGTGGTATTGAGGAATTCTGCTTCAAATTCTGGCGGGAAAACAGCTCTACCGACACCATTTTACTTTAGATAAGAACTACTGACAGCAAGAAGGCAGATCTTCATAATACCTTCGCATTGACATTCGGCATTCTCGATAGTACTGCTGAAGGCATGATGCAAGCTAGCTACGCGGGCTACAGTTCAAAACTACACAGCCACTGGCATGTATACCAATCACAACATTGTTGCTGAAAGGTGGTGCAAATCCACGCCAATACAATAAATTACATAATGCATGGGTATGTTGTGTTTATGACATTATCGACACCTCAGACTCAGGCTTATCAACTCAATAATTGATCCCCGCCTCTGGTTCTGTCAATTATCTCGTTGATAATCTCGTGAGGCCTCGGGTCAATACATGCCATAAACACCAACTACTCTTGTAATAACTAATAAAATATGAAAATTATAATATTTTTATTAAAGCAACGATATAATGGAAAGAGATAGATAATCTACTCAGGGTTGCAATAATTGTTATAAGTATATGTTTCTTATATTGCGAAATACCGGCAAAATGGTTGTCTCACGAGGCAATAATGCATAAAGTCTACACGGAAGCTAGTGATGTGTAAGTTTCCACAAGATCAATTTACAACAAATAATGATAGGTTCTCCTGTTTTTCAAAGTGGTTGTTTGGGATCGTGCTCTGGGAAATAGCCACTCTGGGTACTGATTAATTACATATTTAATTTACTTGAAAATTTTCTTTGATAACTAGTATATTGCAGGTGGCTCTCCATATCCCAGTATTCCTATTTCAAGGTTGTATGATCTTCTCGTTGGGGGTTATCGTATGAGTTGTCCTGTGAATTGTCCTCGTAATCTGTAAGAAACAGTGTTTGTGTCCATATTTCAACACAAATAGTCATTTCGATTCTTTCCTAGTCATACATTAATAATTCGTTGTTGGAAAGCTGAAGCAAGTGAAAGGCCCACTTTTGTGGCTCTCGTGACATTGCTTTCTGATCCGATAAAAGAAACGAAAGCAGTATTTGCTCTTCTCAGGTCTACAGTGTGTCGTTGTTTTAACAAGCTGTTCTATGTATTGCAGTACTCACCGGTTTTCGGTCAACAATTTACTGACTGTGATAGTGAATTCGAAGTTTGCAACTAGTAGCGTTTGTAGTCGATTATATTTAGAAACCAGTAGCGTTTAGACTAGACTATATTTAGAAAGCATAATAGACAATCTTCTAGAATTTACAGTGTTCGACTTTCTTACTTTCAACTTTAGTATGATATATCAATTAATCGATTAGAGAATTGTCACTGAAGTTGGATGATAAATGGGTGTGCGTGAGTGTGTGTGTGTGTGTGTGTGTGTGTTTGTGTGTGTGTGTGTGTGTGTGTGTGTGTGTGTGCGTGTGTGCGTGCGTGTGTTTGTGTGTGTGTGTGTGTGTGTGTGTGTGTTTGTTTGTGTGTGTGTGTGTGTGTGTGTGTGTGTGTGTGTGTGTGTGTGTGTGTGTGTGTGTGTGTGTGTGTGTGTGTGTTCCCGGATGTGTAATGGTACGACACGGACTACGTTGTAGTGCTTGTTTTGCCTGATATTCGGTCTTCAACTGACTTCTGTTGCCGTTCTTCAACATCATGGTTTCGGTTAACATCAGGCAGTTTCTGAAGTCCACACACGCAGCGGCGTGAAGCGCCGTGCGACAACATGTCCTCTGCGTTCTCAGTGCAAGGCACTCGCACTGGACTTCTGTCGCTGTAAATCACACTGAGTGCTTGCAACCTTCCGGGTAAGTACTTTTGCAGCATAGCCGGACTTGTCGTGATGTCAACATGGCGGGCTGGCGAAGCTGTATTTTGCACAAAGAAACATCCAGTGAGATAGAGATGATGCGGCTACAATAAAATACAATCAAACAGTTAACTTACCAGCTTTTCCTTTGTGAAGACTCAATTTGTCACATTTTGGGACTTGCAACCAGGCGCGGATCCGTCATCTTGGACACGTGACTAGGACTTACCAACAAAGAAGACCGGGCTTGGAGACGTGACTTACCTTCAGTTTTAGACCAAAGACCCTAACGTAGCTTTGCTTTTGTTTTTATGGCTGACTCTCTTTGCTGGACGCCATCATCCATTAGGATGGGCGGTTTATTGTTTATGGTGCGGTTTATGGTGTGTGTGTGTGTGTGTGTGTGTGTGTGTGTGTGTGTGTGTGTGTGTGTGTGTGTGTGTGTGTGTTTGTGCGTATGTGTGCGGCAGCTTGCGTTTAGACTTTCCTCGTATTTATTTAATCCGCCATGTATATTTATATGGTAGAATTGGAAATATATTACGTATTTACGGTTCGATCAATGAAATTTTGAGAACATAAGCCGCCTTCCATCGGCAAGCCTCAGGCGACGCCGCATCTCCCAACTAAAACCTGGTCCTAAATGCCTATACAGCGGAAGGACTATAACTGAAGTAACTATATCCATATAGGAGGCAAGCTAGGAGTCACGCTATTTCAATACAAAAACTGACTAATGTCGTAGCCTGTCTCACTTTTTGGCTCATTTCGCATTACTACGTTTTTGGCCGCGTCTCTGTCATCTGGATCAACCACAAAGTGTTAGTCAGCTATTGCCTCAGTTAGTATGACGATCTGTTCTAGCCAGGAAGTAAAACATTGCGTGGTTATGAAGTCAAATTAGGTGTGGATTCGGACACTACGCCAAAGTTCCTCAAGCCTAGAGCTGTTGGACAAGAGCTGGACAATTGGTGAGTATCAAAATATGGAAAGTAATGAATAGTGCATTAGCGTCTCTCGTAGTTTCTGTTTCCGAAGCAGAGGAATCGATTAGCACTGTAGTGTCACAGTAAGGTCAATATAAACGCATTCCTCAATGTTAAGCAGTTCACCTTGCCCATGCAAGCCTGAATATCTGTTCAGTATGCTAGCAGCAGGCCGAACATTCCCTAAGTTGGATCTGCTAAATGCGAACCAGCAGCCGAAAATTGACCCCAGTTCTAGGAAGTTTTGTACTATTAGCACTCACAATGGTCTTTCTCAGCACACCCTGTTACCATTGGTGTAGTAGCCAGCGCAAAAGCCATTTTTAAAAATGTTGTAGAACGAATTCTGGACGTATGCTGTTATTTTGATGACATTTTGAATGACAGGATAGATCATCAGGATTACTTGCATGCAGAATCTTGATGCAGTTTTTATATACAATACGCCAATCTGGTCTTCGGTTAAAGAAAACGAAGTGTATATATTTATATGTTGATGGAGGACTCCGCGCATTATTTAGGCTAGCAGATCTCGGCATCTGGTGGTGGAACTGCCAGAGACTAGGTAGAATAAATGCTAAAAGCTTCCATGCCTACCAACACAGAAGAATTAAGATGATTTTTGAATTTACTGAACTATAATGGAAGATTCATTTCAATCTTGCAAAATTTGCCACCCCCTAGATTGTCGGTTGCAGAAGCCAGCTGTTTGCAGCTGGTCGTCAGCATGTGAGTCTACATTCCAATATTTGAAGCAGAAGCTAGCATAAACAAATGTGCTTACCACAATATAATCATTCCTTGCAACTTCGTTTGTCATGTGCATGATGCCTCCCTCTTCCATGGCGATTGCCGTGGTCATTGCTAATTCTTCTCAGATGTGTTGGAGAAGCATATTGTTTATGTTTCACGTTCACTTTCAAACTCTAAAAACTACGCATAGATTCTACAAACTTTTGTTCCTTGCTCTGACCACTACAACACTGGCGTAGCGTGGTCCTCATGTTTATGGGGGCAAATAATTTGGCCAAAACCACGCCCATTTCCTACATGCAAAGCCACTCCCATTTTCTATTTTCAAGCTCGCAGTTTGTATACATGTAAATAAGTAAATGTTATACATTTCAGTTTACAAAAAGCTGCTGGACTTTGTGCCGCGTTAGTGTGCGTATAAAGGAGTGGAAACACTGTTATAGTCAGAGCCAAAAATGTTTTTATAGCTCGCTGCGATGGTCAATTGCAAATTGAATGGCATTTCAATGACAATAGAATCTAGAAGACCAATTTAGTGCAAAACGACGTTGACCAATTTTATCATTTCGTAGTATAGCGAGCAATATAAGTTAGCTAGTTAGTTAGAATAACATGTGGATAAAGTACCGTGAGGTGCAAGCAAATCATTAGGTATCAAAGCCGCAGAAAATTTCATTCTCCGGTCAATTGGGTTGTCGACCTTAATTACACTTACTTAAAAATAATTGATGAATTGGCTTCTGCATCGTTTTTGATGCGGTCTTCTTTGACTCTTCCATTGCCGGAAAGCGTAGTAAACGTCTGAAATAAGTGATGGTGATGCGCACTTTCCGTGTGCACGTCTTCTCGACACTGGTTTTATCATAGTGACTACAACGGGATTAAGCGGACTGTCACTGTTTAGTAACTTAAAATCATAGTTTAGCTTAAAGCGGAATGACAGGCCCAAACGGTTTGGAGGCTATAGCCACAAGCCTCCTCCCCAGCCCCCCCCCCTCCCCCCCCGACGCTACGCCGGTGACTACAACATTGTCCAAATCTAACAAATGATTGGCTAGTACTGGCATACTGATGGAAGTGTGGTGATACAATATTACAGATGCTGGATCCCAGCTGACCTAATGGTTGTATTGTAATGGTCGCCCAAACTCAACAGTGACTCAACAAGACACTGAAATAAAATGCTTGGTGCTGTGATTTATAGCATTACCTCACACAAACGAATAGTTACATGAAGTACGTCACTATAATGCAGTACAGCTTATCTTGATTTTGATCACATGATTCGGGCAGCTTTCCTAATCTCACTTTCTGAAGCAAGTAAGTGAACCAGACGGTGACCCATAGTAGGCATGGTAAAATCCGTTAGATAGTTTCTCAAAGACAAGCAAACTACGTCACTATTGCCTTCTAGTAAGAAATTACATAAACAGTGCATCGTCGTACACTGACCCTATGACAACACAAACTCACTCTACAAGCAAAATCAGAATATAGCGGAATCACTTAAACATTCTTTGAACTAGTTCGTCACATTATGACGTGCAAATTCAGCTTTATGATTGAAAATTTACGTGCTTGCATGTACAGTCATCTATTTAAATGCATATAGTTGTACAAAGCCACACATATTTGTCCCCAATCAACTATACACTTCACAAATCAAATAACTGGTACAAAAAGTCTGAAATGGCTGCGGCTTACATGTAATGTTGCATCCAAGACAGGCAAGATAAAATCTGTACCTGTAACAATTTAGTTAAGTTAGAACATGGATTCATAAACTGTACACTACCTGCACTGAATTCTTCTTCACTATGCTATTAACTACAGTCAACTACATATCAAACAACAGTGATCTCACAGCTCTGTTCTCAATCTTACCGTTGTGAAGTGTTTTGCTCACGAGTATCCCATGCACTTGACTCACAGACACCGTGAGGATATTGGAGATGTTGGTGGATCATGAATTAATGTTTGTAATCCATAATGTGGAGTTTTTCCTTTTTCAGCTTCACTTATCTCACTGTCACAAATTGGTGTACATCCACCAACACCACTATACATAGGTGTCTGACTGCCATACATTTGTGTTTGTCTGCCAAAGCTTGTTGGTAGACTCATACGTGTACAAGGCCAGCCTTTCAATGATAGCTAATAAAATATTACATCATTTATATACAAACTGAAGAAAATGAAAAACACTGATCAAGACATATAGAAATATAAATTATATAGCAAAGTTAACACTAGCCTCAAACTTCCAGAATAGAGAGCGCGCATATCTCGCGAATTAAAGTCTGGACTTTGCAAAAAATAAAAAATTATTTCGAATGTACTTATCAAAAAGTGATGCTAAATGGCAGTCAAACAGTCTAGGGTCGTTTAAACCTAGAACAATAATGAGATAGAAAGGTAAATGTATGCAAACATATCATCTAGTAAATGTCATGACATCTCAGGAAGGAAGAAGAGACGTCTGCCGTGCTTGCGGCGATATCTTGGTGGACGGCATGAAAAGACGACTCTTTAATTCTTCCGCAGAAGAGTAGCTAGTCTAACCGCTCGACTAGCGAGACTACCGCTCGACCTGATGTCAAAGGTGATGGTGTAGCGACGCTGCTGCACGTGCATGTCATGTCACTGCAAGCTTGAAAAGACGGCTGAAACTAAAACTAAGACGTGTTCGTGCACCAGAGTCTTTATTCAGGGCTCTGGCGTGCGCCTAGCCGCACAGAAGAATTTCACACGCGCATAATCAGCATTAGTCATTTAGCATAAACAATTACTGCTAAACCAATGAGAAAGTAAACCTGATGCTCATTGGTATTTCCAAAATTATTTTAGTACCGTTCTGGTCCAGACTTGAGTTCGCGCGTTTCAGGCGTTCTCTGGTATCGACGTTCGAGGCTAAGCAAACACAGGCAAGAAAGAAAAACACATGAGACAAATATTATTATATAGACTAATTGAAAAATGTAGTTAAAAGAAGATTGACAAACAAGTGAACATGCAGCCATGACAAATAATCATACCAGTCTAGTCCTAGCCAAAGAAATTGTCTGACATTTTGTGTGCAATTCCACACGTGTAGTGCCATCATTTGCATTTTGACAATCTCAAGACAACTTTAATTAATACGCAATTTGAGATACGAACTCGTCTGTTCAACGAACTAATGGCCTTGTATACCTCTCCTTCACGTAAATGTTCAACGTCCTAAACCACGTTTGGGATTTGCCTCGCGTAGCCAGACCCTTCTCGCCTACATCTCCAGGCAGGATGTAAGCGGAAAGGGTCTGGCTACGCGAGACTATAATGGGATGTTCTGGGCTGCTCATTCTTAGAACCTACCTAAAAAGCACAAGTCCTGTTTGGAGCCTACAAAACAGAAACGGTACAATTTAGATAAAACAAGTAAATCATTGCACATACCCATGTTGCAAACACCAAATGTCACAACAAATTGTCTTTTGGACGATCACTAAAGATTATAATCTAACAAATACACACACATTAGAATAAAATGGAAAATATTAGTTATACATCAGACTTTCTAGTGATAGTAAACTTCCTAGATGTTTATCCACACCTCCTGTTTCTCCAATCTGAGTTGGGATTGCAGAATGTAAGGACCGTTTGTGTGTCATGTGTAAAAAAAAGGAAGCCATTTGGTAGATCTCTCTTCATACAATTCTATAATATTAGACGGAGGAGATTCCTTAGCCTCAAACCAGGAACAATGCCTTGTCTTGCTTGCGACTGTGTCTCAGCATCACCCAGAAAGTAGATCTGAGCAAATTTGGACGATTCATTCGGCAAAGGACGGTAACTTTGCGTCTTTCTACGTCGCGCACAATACTCAACCCGCAACGCGTGTGCCGTCCGAGGTCAAGAACGGGCAGTCTAAATTCGGTGAAGATCCGATACGCCGTTCCAGAGATATTCGCTCGGTAATGGAGGTGGGGAAATCGCGTCGTCGCGGGAGAAGTCGGGAATACGACGACAGCTTAGTAAACTTCGGCCGTTAGGGATTCGGCGTGCGCGAGACAAATTTGACGTGATCGGACTCGCTATTTTTGATATCATCTCTTAGATATAAACACACAGACAGACAGCTCTCTCTCTCTTCTATACATACATATATATATATATATATATATATATATATATATATATATATATATATATATATATATATATATATATATATATATATATATATATATATGTATATATATATTGTGAACACACACCGGTATTTTTTCTCACAAATGTGCTTGATATGCAAGTCAAGAGTATGATAAGGAAATACATTTTTGAATACTAATGTTTTACTTGTTGTATAGATCTAATTATTATCCGAAAATTTTAAAAAGCAAACAACATGAAGATTATCATAAACGAAATAATGCTAATAGTAAAATTGTCACACTTTCCCTATTTTTGCCAAATTGAAAGAGCTCCAAATTAGATCAAGTTTAACATTTGTAGTTACGCAATTTTAGACAAATTTCTTTTATTGTAGATTTTAACAGGCTTAATTAAACATTCTTTCACGCCTCTAACACTTGGGCAATTTCCAAACGGGATAAGGTATACAATTGTAAAATTAACAAAAATATAACTATGACGTCACAATAGCAAAATCCATTAATGCATCCTAACAGATAAACTATGAATGTCACTGATGGCATATTGGTTGTGATTATCTTAGCCATTACAACATCAGGTAAAATTGTTTACTCTTACACGTACATGTTACACTTGCTACTCGAACGTTCATAACCAAGAGTCTTGGAATATTGTCCCTTACAATTCTTAGGAAACACAGCAACGCAACATAGACTTCAAGTTACAAAGGCTATTGCAACACAAACAAGTGTGACAGTGATGTGGCATGGCTCTGATCGCATAAGCAGTCATGTGGTAAGACAACGTGCAGGCAATTTTCTAGCAATATTGAATTGATAAAGAAATTTACAGGTTACTTGGTCCGGAAGCAGACAGTACACTGATGAAAATGGCAAAGTCGTCAAGTATAGTGTAACTGATTTTGTATCTCTTGGTGGCAGCGAGTACAAGTTAGTTATCGATAAGTTACTGCCAAGCGTCCAATACGTTATTGTCGTTACGGGAATCACACATAAAGGACGAGAAGCTTATGACATTCAAGAAAGCGATCCTATTGTCGTAAAGACGAAAGAAGGAGGCGAGCACGTTAATTGTAAGCAAGTGTAGATATCTGTTTCAATCTTTCTCTTAATTGTTTCGCCAGACATCGCACAAGCCTCAATGCCACGTATAATGTCTTACGGTCAATACGGTTCTTCCGTCACATTGCAACTTGCGCATGTTTCAGACAAAGCCGCCCATATAAAGTGATAATGAACCCTATATAGCTAGTATTTTTATCATATTAATGTTTTGGCATATGGAAAGTATGTATGAGTTGATGCTACGTGATATGACAAGTTCTGGAAAGCCATCTTCAGTAGCAGTTTTTGCACCCGCAGATAGAATGCCAGAAATATTCAAGCTGGAGGCAGTATCTTCAGAGGGTCATATCAATTTGAAAGAAGATCATCTGTACCGCGTCGCTGTCAAAGCTGTCGTAAAGGTAAAAACACAAAATGTTTGCTAGTTTGGATTATAGCAGATGGTTTCTACAGAGTCGTTGCAAAACCTTCTACCGCACCGGGTTATTCTCGAACATGTTTTCAATGAGTATATAATAACAAAAATATGGTGTATTGTTTGCAATCAATCTTTGTATTACAGAAAAATCTTTTCAAGACAGAGATTCTCAAGTCAGTTCAGTCGACGATCCTCAAGCCAGTTCACTAGTGGTCGAAGATAAAGATTTAACAAATACAAAAAATTCTTCTACTGTTCCGGATGAGCGACAGAGCGATGGCAAGAAAGCTTCACCAACAACTGGGAGCATTATCAGTTGGATGAAGAAAACGACGAACATCACTATTGTTGGCGGAGCAGGGGCGTTTGTTATTATTGCCTTGCTGATGCTAGCAGTCTGCGCTAGAAAGCGCTACAAAATGAAGTGATTTTAGATATGTTGTTATTGACTTTATAATAATATTCTATGCCCCTTCCTATTACAGGAAAAGACGTCGTCTAAGAAATGACAGTTTGTGGTACGAACCCATGAATGTGCATCGTCAGGAACTGCCAAGTCTAACTGACGTATCCCATGATTCTTCATCATCACCTTCTGAAGATGTTAGTTATGTTACGGCGTCAGACGATCTCAAAATAGAAAGGGATGCTTCTATATTTAAACCACACTCTCGCAACAAGAAATCAAATAACGGTAATAACAAAAAGAAAACATCGGGAAAGCAGGAGTCAGAAACTAATCAAGGAAGAAGTATGGCTACTCTAACTTTCTGAGATATTTTCTATGTTTGTAGTTTCTATACAACATCGTTTCTTTTGCCTTTGGCTTTACATACACAACGAACGTCTAGGTTTTGGTGTTTGGCAGGTTTTAATACTCGGCAAGCGTTGCAGTATTCAACTTCGCAATCTTCTTGACGTTTATCTCATAATGAAGTTGGCTGCTCAGGTACTTTGTTGAAGTTGTAAAGATTTACTGTAATTGATGATGATTTTGTTAATAATATGACTGCTCTATAGGTAACATCTATTCGAAGTAGATTCTCTGTCCACATCAAACTCCTGTTACGTTACACTAGTTATTCCAGTGCTAACTAACACTGTGTTGCCGGTATTAATCGCTAATTCAGTTAAGATTTGCAAAATTAAAACATTCAAACTTTTTCAAATCTCATCACGCTTGATCGTGACTATCAACCTTGCCTCACTAATCAGGCTCGTCATCTCGCGTGTTTTGACTTACAAATTATACGAGGAAACTCTTCTAACGCAAGCACGCAAGTACACATGCACACACGTTGTCTCATTGCCTCATCTCATTGTCTAATTTTAGCACAAATGGTACGCAGCTATGGAATAATACAAAGCAAGCCACATCTTGCTAACACATCGACACGCTAGACATGTTACGAGCAAAGGCTACTTTCGTTTCCTATATTGGATTAGAAAGCAATGCAATGAGAATCACAAAAGTTGACTTTTCCTGATTCAGCGTTCCAAAAACGAAACGTTAATGTATGATTATAACAAAAGAAAACACGTGTGTCTAGTCGTCTTTAAAATTGGCTAAACACTGTTTCTTACAAAAGACAAAGGCAATTGACAGAACAACTCAACAACCAACGAGAAGATCATTACAAACTTGATGTCTGAGTATACTATCGTAAGGAGACCCATCTGCAATACAGTAATTATTAAAGTAACTTTTAAAATAATGTAATTTTAAGTGATTAATCAATACGAAGAGTGGCTATTTCCAACATTAATATCGCAAATGACTACATTGGAATAATGAAGAACATAACATGAGTAAATTTTTTGACCATAAGCTAACAATATGCTTTTCACTTAGTTAGAATATTGAAATTTTAGTTACATCACATAGCAATGCAATAAACATAAATTCTTGCACATCACAAATGGGCTGCTCTTTAAGTTAAATATCAAATGCCATAAGATCTTAGAGCTCTAAAACTGTTGTCTATATATATATATATATATATATATGTAGGTATGTAAGCATTTATATAATAAGCGCGTTTTATGCATATAGTAAGTACTATTTACATAACGTAATTGGCAAATGATAGAACTTTTTCCTTGTTGAATTAATATTGACATCTCTACAAAACACTTTTGTCTACACGAAGACATGAAAATTGTAAAAAGCTATAGGCTTTTGCCCCCTAATTACTACAACTATGTCAACTGGGAGAAATGAGACCTCTAATCTGTCTGAGTAACTAGTATATTCAACGTCAATACCACTGTCATAAATTTCACATCATATTGTCATACTTCTGTGTGAATAAACAGTATTTTAGATTCAATAATTTTTTATTTTAATAGATTTAATAGATTTAATTTTAATAGATTTAAAACAGCAATTATTTGTTCTCAAGATAATAATCCATTCTCAGGTCAAAAACTTAAAAACCATGGGCTGCTGATTGGTATTCGGTATCATCTATGGCATTAGTCTTAATAAATACAGTAGTAGCATAGACGATGAAACAAATACAGCAATTGCATTAAATTTTAATGTCGATAATTAAGAAAGGATTGGGAAATCAAATCTAGGCCAAAAGTTTAAGATATCACGTCAACTTCTTTACAACAGCACGATGTCCACAAAACGTTTTGCTTTAAAAATTTGTATATCAGTGTTTCTAAAGTACGCAAATATTGTTTTCAATAATAGTATCTGTACACCATTACCGTAGCCTCAAACTTCCTGACCAAAGAACGCACGAAGTACGCGGAACTCTAATCTGGTCAACTAAAGTGATTTCGGAATAACTTTCTAAGCCAATCAGCGTCTTAGAACCGGAGTTTCGATTGTAAAGTTATATTGTTTTAGCAGTAATGGCTTGTCTGATACAGTCTGAGTACACCATTTTAGTTACTATTTTGCCACGCAGGCTCCGGTTGAAACATGTTTCAGCCTTCTAGCAAGATGAGACAAAGAACCTTGGGTGAAGCTTGGGCAAGTGCAGAAAAGAAGAAAGCAGGAGAAAATTATGAGGGAGCGATCGCGAGTGATGACATTACGACGAATATACGGGCACTAGAAAATTTCACAGAGGTCATGCACGTGGCAGTTGATAACAGCTCTCAACGTAGCAGAGAGACTGACACGCACTACTTTAATGAAGAAGAGAGAGAAGAACAACGACCAGAAGAAGATGATTCAGAAGACAGAGTAGATGGAGATTTGGTGTTACGATGCAGCAACTGAGATTTGGTAGCAATTACACTACCAGAAGTGTCCGAAACAGACTCTCAGTGTTAGAGTAGGAGGGACCGTCATGTCAATGAAACAATTTCTTGTAAAGCCAGGTGTTATAGACTACACGCCATTGCACCAGCCAAGAGATTGATAAACATTATCTATGCTAGATAGCCAGGGTTGAAAATTCTTGTCGTCTTGGTACGTTACCTATCCATGGATTTCTGTCTGTTTGACGAAAAAGGAGCGTTCTGTGTATTTTGCCGATATGGTCAAAGCAGTTTCTTATTCAAAACTTTTGCCAAGCGGGGAGAGATCGCTTTCACAATTCATGGATTTGGTAACTGGAAGAAAGCGGTTGAGAGGTTTGCCAAGTATGAACGATCTGATTCTCATTGTACTGCTATGAGAAAGAGATTGAGTTGAGTAAACCATGCACCTCTGAGAATTGCGAGCCTCAATTAACTGCTCTTCAACGTCAGACACCTACAGATTTTATAAAAAAAATTGTTTGTTTCAGACAAAGTTGTTGTTGAGACAAAGACTAAGTATCAGAGGACATGATAAGAAGGAAGGGAATCTAGTGCAACAACTCAACGTTTGGAAGACAGATAGTCCAAAACTTCGACTCTTTATTCTTGAAGGCAAGTACACGTCACATGACATAGTGAACAAGCTTGTAACTCTCATGGGAAAGATATTGTACCGGAAATTCTCTTCAAAATGAAACAGGCTAATCCTTCTTGGTATGCTAGCATTGCTGATGAAGCTACGAATGTGTCTAAAGAAACAGCTGAGTGTTTGCATTAGACATGTTGATGACAACTATGTTGTCAGTGAGCACACCGTAGGTCTAAACATTTACCAAACACCAAAGATGAAACAATAACATGCGCCATCAAAGACATTCTTGCAAGATGCTGTTTACCGCTTTCCGACTGCAGGAGTCAAGCGTATGATGGGGCGTCAGCAAATATTGGCAGATGAACAAGAATTGCTGTACTGATTAGAAGCGAGGCGCCAACCGCTGTACAAGTTCAATGCTTTGCACATTGTCTCAATCTTTGTCTTCAGGACGTTGGCCGCCAAGCCAAATTCTTCGAAATATTCTCGATGTAGTGAGAGAAATAGCCAAACTTATAGGGTACTCTCTCACACGACAGCACCTATTTTTAAATAAAATCCGAGAAAAGGTAATGGTAGGAACTTCAGAAGATGAAAGAATCGGTTCTCTAAATCAAACTGCTATCAATACGTTGTGCCCCACAAGTTGGACAGTGCGTACAGGAGCAATCAATGCCGTGATGGTAAACGACAATGGAAGAGATCACTGAGACAACCAAGGATGAATATGGTCTAATAGAAATGGATATTTGCTGCACTGGGAAAATTCTACATGTTATATGGTCTCAAACTTGGTCATCTTGTTTCCATTGCTGCCGAGGAGGTATCCAGAACATTACAAGGGATAGACACATCTATCCAGGAAGCGATGAGGTGCGTAGAAATTGAAAAGAACTTGTATAGACGGTATATGGTAGAAGTTGAATTTGAGAAGTTTTACGCTCTCGTCGTCAAAAGGTCTACAGAGCTTGCCTTGGAAAATCCACGTATTGGCAGACGAAGAAGACTAACTTTACGGTTAGACGACGGAAGTGCCCCACATACACACGAAACACCAAAATATTTCTACCGCAAGCACTATTTCGAAGCGTGCGATATTCTTCTTAGAGATCTTGAAGACAGGTTTTGTCAGGAAGATGTGCAGAATCCTCTCTTAAGCATCGAATCTCTGTTGATCTATGCAGCAAAGGTAAGGGAATATGAGGAAAAATGGGAAAAGTTCTGTAGATCCTTCTACAAGAACGACCTATGCGTTGATCGCCTGTATTCTCAGCTAAAGATTACGTATGATACTGTGCAATATTAATTAATTAGGTAATAAATTAATAATTTTTTAATTTATTGATTAATTATTTAATTAATTAATTAATTAAATAAATGTATATAAATAAATAATTTATAAAATAAATAATTAATTAATTTAATTAATTTATGAAGCTGTACCACAAGTAACTAAGATGACAAGTATTCGAACAATCTGTGAAGTTCTCAATGTAGACAATGGCAAAAAGAAACTGCTGTCGGAAGTTCACAAACTGATTCGTCTTTTTCTGACAGTGCCCATATCGTTTGCTACTTCTTATAGAACTTTCTCTGCGCTGAAGAGAGTTAAAACATATTTGCCCAATAACATAAAGCTAGTTAGCTGCCTGCAGGTGCATGTGTATAAGAAAATTACTGATCAGTTAGATTTAGGTGCTATGGCTCAAAATTTTGTTTTAGCAGATGATTCAAGAAAAAATATTTTGAATGTTTCTAGATTAAAAGTTTTTTATTGCAGTTTGTGATCGCTGGTTAGGTTGAGAATGTGTCTCAAAGCATGATGAGCCTAGTATATCTATAAAGTTCAAGACTTTATACCGCATCGCTAAACAGATATAGTCTATATATGACTCTACTATTTCAACCTTATATAGACAATATATGTCCGTACGTAGATTCGTTTAAGAAATATTTGTTCGTGCCTAATTTGCTAAATGTTACGGGTTTCATTGCTTAATTGCCCCAAACTTGCAAGACGCTCCGCCGCCGCTGTAATAGAGTGATTTATGCACATAATTATACATTACCTAAATAATACGTTGTTATGTTGTAAATCTATACGCATATAAATATACAGTTAATTGTGAACAAACTAATATTAATTTTGAACAAATTAATATTAATAATACCCTCTAAAAATTTTGCTCTGGCTACGGAGCTGGTGTGAATAAAGACTCTGGTGCACGTAATCATCTTAGTTTTTACTTTCAGCTTCAGTTCTCAATCTATCCAAGCTTGCTGTGACAGGACATGCACAACAGTGTCGCTATACCGTCGAGCGGTAGTCACGCCATTTGACCAGTTAGCTATATAGCTAGAGCGATCTGCCGCAGAATTAAAGAGCCCTTGTTTCATGCCGTCCAGCAAGATATCCCTGCAAACACGGCAGACGTCTCTTAGCCGTTCGTGGGATCTCATGGCACTTACAAATATGATATGTTTGCGTAATGTCAAAGCACGGTATCTTTCCATCTTTTGACCATTATCTATGTAAACTATAAGTAAAACGATCATAGGCTGTTAGACTATCATTTAACATAAGTTATTGATAAGTACTTCAGAAATCAATTTAGTATCGCTTTGGTTCAGACTAAAGTCGCACTCTTTGCGCGTTCCCTGGTCTGGAAGTTCGAGGTGGATAAAATCCTCGCTATTAACTATCAAGCAAATGTGACAGAAACAGTTGTTACAATTAAACGTCGCTGTGTAGTAAACGTTGTTAAATTGCTGTAAACTGTTGCATTTTTAAAGATAGAATTGACACACATCCGGGAAGTTACATCTTATCCGGGCCTACGAAGACAATCAAAATGGCGACGTCCGCTGTACGATACTGCGTCGCGTATGATGCTGTTTCACCAGGCTAGACATCGTGTGAACCTCCCTTTTAGCATTGATAGTGTTGTTATTGATCGAATTGCCTAACTGGGGCTTTGCAGGTTTAGTAGGGGTGTGTACTAGTGGCTAGGAAACCAAAGTTGGTCAGATTGTTCTCTTGAGTGTAAGCAACTTAGCGTCTCTGAACGTCCAACCGTTTTATGAGTACAGTACGCTCATCTTTCGAAATCTTTTAGGCTTGCATGCCGGTGTCAAAGGAAATTCTGCCCCCTAATAATGTGTCACCCTCGGACAGAATATCCTATGAAATAATGTCTGTTGGGGACACACTATCTTACGAAAATAAGACAAAATATTCAAAGTCCGAGGGACCGTCCCCTGTTAGGAAAAGCTGTCCCTTATGTAGTAACGTGTTATACACGTCTATGGCGTTTTCCCACTAGGGTTAGCGACCTTGGTTAGGAAACTTATTATAGATAACTACCGTTTTGCAGACCTCCTGAGAGCATTTAGGTGTCATATTCTTGATTAGCACTAACCAGACTAGCAAGCATGGTTAGCGGAAGGTTAGCAATGATACGACCCAAGTAGGAATCCGGACCATTCGCGAATGGGCTAGCCCATTCGGGAATTCTCATACGGGCTGACCATTTGGGAATCCTCTAGCCCGTATAAGAATACGAGGTGAACAGAGTAGGAATTCAGACCGTTCGCGAATAGGCTAGCCCGTTCGCGAATGCGGTCAAAACCAATGTCCAAATAGTTCCCACTGCTTAATACCGATTTACATATTCGTCTTCGGGTCTAGATCAATTTTTTACCGTACAGCTGCAGTACGAGTCCAGTTTTCCGTTACTGAAATTTATGGCAAATGGAATTTTAAAAAATATGATCGCGACAAAAAGACACTAGTAACGCGTGCACATAGGAGTTGTGCGCAATGGAATTGCGTGCACACAAAAACACACCGAAAACAAGTCTAGACATGCAAAAGGTTACACTGGAATTGCGTCCACCCAAATTGCGTGAACCCAAATAACCCACAAAAAACTATCACACAAAACACACTGGAATTGTGCGCGGTATACGTACACTGGAATTGCACGCACAAAGAAATAGACTGAAACCATTCACCCTGACATTGTAAAAAAATGGAATTACGCAAAATACATTGGAATTGTGCACACAAAATCACACTGGAAATAGGCACGAAAAATACACTGGAAACGCGCACGCAAAGCCGCACGGTTTACTGAGAAATTATCACAGAAATCTATATATTCGAACGCTATATATGGATGCGACATTTTGTGTTGTAAACCAGTTAGAAAAAAATACGAAATCTTAATAACCCATTTGAGAAATAATGATGTCACGCTGCTTTCCAACTCTATATTAATCTAATCACATTCACAATTCCTCCAAAACCACCAAGAAATTTAAAAACTATCAATAATGCGTAACTTTTTAAAGTAATTTGGTTTTTCTTACCAACCTCGCCACTCTTGCGAAAGCAAAAACATCCACCTAATGTGGACATAATAATAACAATAATAATAATATATTTTGGTTCATATCGCTACAGGTACAGTACTCTAAAAGATATACACATGCACATAACAAGTAAAAATAGATAGTCGTAGTCATAGAAGAATAAACCTAGAAGAATAAACAGACATAAATTAAAGTTTAATCCAGCTCTTGAAGTCCATGTAGGACAACACCATGATTATTTTCTTTGTCTCATTGTCCACTGATTGCCACAGATTACCTTGAGTATCCAGAATGAACCCGCTCACTTAGTTATTATTAGAATGAACGGCTCTCCATGCGTGCACAATTCCAGCGTGTTTTTCTGTGCACGATTCTTGTGTGTTTTGTGTGCACATTTCTAGTGCATTCGTGCGTGCACAATCCATTGTACTTTTGTGTGCATGCAATTCCGGTGTCTTTTTGTAGCGAGTGTAATTTTGTCCAATTCAGCTTGCTATAAAATTCGCAAACGGTATGGCAAGTCTGGGGGGCCCATTCGCGAATGGGCTAGCTAGCCCGTTTGCGAATGCGGTCTAAACCAATGTCCAAATCGCTCCTACTGTATGATAACAATTTACAGATTGGTCGACTAGTTTATATCAGATTCTTACCATACACGTGGAGTCTTGCCATATATTAAAATTTGCAAACGGTATGGCAAGTCTGAGGGGCCCATTCGCGAATGGGCTAGCTAGCCCACATGCGAATGCGGTCTAAACCAATGTTTAGTTTGTTAGTGGTTATGTGCGATAGGGACAGTAGACTTGCTTAGTTGTGTTGTATGTAGATTTCAATGTTGAAAATATATGTGTTGACAGTCAGGCAAACAGACATACACACACACATACATACATACATACAGTCATAAATTAACTAATGGACTTGGCCTTGAATGTCAAAGTCAAATAATCTATATAAATCACCATGATTAAGTGACAGTTTTGCTGATTTTAGTCACTTATGCTTGGACCTTTTAGTTTCAAGTTAGCTGATTGTTAAGTAGACTTCAATGTTGCCAATATATCATTGACAGACAGACAGACAGACAGATACTTTATTCTCATATAGACGCTGCTTGTACATACGCTAGGAATTTGTGAAAGCAAATCAGTCCTTGCAAAGTCAAAGATTAACGAATGGACTTGGCCTTGAATGACAAACAGACAGACAGATAGACAGACAGATTCATTTATTATCATCAAAACTCTACGTATGTACAGGAAACTTTCAAATATCTACCAGTCCTTCATAACTAAGCAAATTATAACACATTAATGGACTTGGCCTACAACATTGCAGTCAAACATTATGCCACTGTCATTTGTACTGCATGAAAATCTCGACAGCTTCCTCGAAATCACTCTGGCGTTGCATCTCTGAAGAATGATGGAAAATTGCTTTCTCCAGAATGCCTTAAAACGTTGAGCGCTGTTAAAAGGATGTGCATGAGTGGTATTGTAGCTTTGCCTAGATATATGAGACAAAAACTTGTGTGCGTGCGAGCCCCACAAACCAAAATGTTCAAAGACTAGTGGAACACACTTGGATGATAAACCACCATGCAGGACCTCTCCTGAGTATTTCTTTAGTTTCTTCTCCTCTCTTACTTTTGCAGCATACCCTTCTTCTCTGTGTGCGTGGTTGAGAGCATCCTTACTCCATGGGTGTGCTAATGAAACATCCACGTCAAGATTCTGTCCTGTTTCAGAATCAAAGAGTGTCATATCAGGACGGTTTTCGCTACTAACAAAACGATGCCGGGGTTCGGTTTGATGGGGAATGTGCAAATCACTCAAACATTCACTCCAACCCTTCAAGATAGTATTGTGGGTCCAGACAGGACCTCCTCCATATTTACATGTTAGTAGGTGGTATCCTTGTTGATCCAGTTGTTGTCCACAGTCACACACTTTCACCCACTTGGTAAACGGTAAAGCCAATCCCGACAGACAGATAGACAGACAGACAGACAGACAGGCAGGCAGACAGAGATCTGAACTAGACAATACACATAACTCAATCATTGCTCAACTCTCAAACTGACAGAGACACAAACAAACAGACTAGCAGGCGGGCAGACACAGTCGACAACTGCACATGCATAACATTATACATATGAAATTCAGACACATCTGACCTTTGGTGCAGGCACACAAAGAACTTCTTTCATCCCTAGCACGGGCAGGTCGATTACTGCGAATCCCTTGCTACGAACATAAAATCTGAAACGAGGGCTGTCAACGCGCGCGTGCTTTCCATCTCCACTCGCCAGAACTCGTCGGATTCGCATAGCCTTCTCTTCACTAATTAATTGCGAGTTCTGTTTCGCTGAAAGAGTCAGCAGAAATTCGCGGAAGCTGTCCCGACGGTGATCAGCCATGTCTAGAACTAACGCGTGTTCGTATTTCGCGCGCCTATTCGCGAATGGGTTAGCCCGTATGAGAATTCCCGAATGGGCTAGCCCATTCGCGAACGGTCCGGATTCCTACTTGGGTCGTATCAGCAACATTGCCATGCAATTTTGATTATTGTGTATTACATTGCATTCTTCAATACCTCCAAACTGTGCTCTTGTTACTTCTTTGTCGTCGGCAGTACATGCAGCCATAGCCAGGCGGCGTCGACAAATCATTGCATTACAGCGCAACAAAAAGCGGCTACGACTACTGGCGTCGATGCTGGTGTTTCGCCGGAAGTTTCTGCAAATGTTTGTGTCAGCTCCTGCCTATAAAAACCGAGCAAGCACGCCGAGGAGGAACAGAGTGGATGAAGCTCCGCAGCTGCAGGTGGTGAGATCAAACGCGTCTGGTTTGGAATGACGGGGAGTGGAAGAACTTCAGAATAACAAAAACGACGTTCATGCTTTTGTGTTCCGATACCCTACTGCTCTTAATTACCGCCATAGTAAGTACCTGCAGCCTCTGTCCACGGACAGCCAGAGCTCCATGCTCTTTCATGATCTATTGTCCCGCTGTTTTTCACGCATGCGAATGGGACATAATTTATGTACAGGTATGTTCTCAAGAGACAAGTGAGAACGCGTGGTAGCTAACCCAAATCAATTAAGTATTGAGTTTCAGACATCCGGTAGTTAACCTAACCCTAGTGTGAAAACGCTATATATTTCACTAAGAGAAGCAACGCCTACATTCTACTACTGTAGTAGTCTAGTCTAGTGTCCCGTATCCTCATACATTTTAGTCTACCCGACATCCTCTTTTCTGTAAAAAAACTTCCTTGAGTGTTCTACAAGCGCAACACAAATTTCGAACTACTTATAAAAAACATTGTCCTTCAGATATTTCGACACTTTCACCTCTCGACCACTTCTAGTAACTCTTGCTGGTCTCAAAACGTCTTCCTTGGGTACTTGTATCACTGTCATGTCTTTTGGTGTTGGTCTCACTGTTTGGTTTTTCGGTTTCACTGTTTGCCGAATTCGATTTGGTTCTTCGTCAACTTGACTTGAGCTATCATATTGCTTCGGTGGACTTTCCTTTGTCTTCTTTTTAGTAACCACCGCCTTTTTCTATTGTGATGGTTTACTCTTGCCTGACAATGGCTGCACTTTTACTACCTCTCCCAGCTGGTAAATCCCTTGCCCGTATGTTATGTCTTTCGACTTGGTCTCTCTTGGCGTGCCACTAATGCTTTTGCACCACCCTCCAATATCTTTTGATGTAGTATTGTGTCCCTTGCTGGAAGCAATGTTCTTGTTCTTCTATTATGCAATCTCTGTGCTGGACTCAACTGAACACTCTAGGTGGGAGTGTTGCGGTATTCCAACAATGCAAGCAAAAAATCCGACTTAGCATCTGCTGCTTTCTTCATGAGTGTTTTCTCTACTTTGACCGCACTCTCTGCCTTTCCATTGCTCTTCGGGTATCCCGGGCTTGATTTTGTGTGTGTGAATTCCCAGTTATGTGCAAATTCCTCAAACGCCTTACACACGAATTGTGGACCATTATCAGTAATACGCTCATTTGGAATACCATGTCTTGAAAACTGTTTCTTAGTACTCGAATCACTGCACCTGATGTTGTCTTTTCTAGACGGTCCACCTCTAGAAAACTACATAAGTAGTGTGCAATGACAAAGTATTCATGATCAACAAAAATACACAAATCCCCTCCAAACTTCACCCATGGTCGTTCTGGAATGAAGTGTGGTTTCAAACTCTCTTTCTGTTGCGTAGTCTCAAACTTTCTACATGTTTCGCATCTTTCTACTCTGTCTTGGACTTGTCAACTCATGCCTGGGCAGTAGAAGTTATCTTTGTCTCTTCGTATGCCGCTGTTTACCCCCATGTGTGATGAGTGTATTCGTTGTAACTTTAGATCTCTCCTACTCTGAGGAACTACAACTCTCTCTCCTCAAAAAACTCGTCCATTCTGAACTGCTAATTCATCTCTGACACCATAGTACGGTTTTATGAGACTCGGTATCTTGTGCTTTGTTTCTGGCCATCTCTCTAGTATCACCTTCTTTAGCTCTGTCGATGTCTCATCTCTTGCTGTCGCTTCCTTTATCTGCTACAGTCTTTTCTCTGAAAATGCCAGACTTCCTCCTGTAGCCTGCGAAATCTCGTCTTTTTCTTCTCCAAATGTGAGAATGCCCCCCTTACTGTCTCCTGTCTCATCAATGAGGTAGGCTCTCCATAGAAAATTTGGTATGTACATTTCGCTTCCTTGTTTGTACTTCACGCTCACATTGTACCGTTGTAGTCTCAAAAGCATTGCTTGTAAACGCTTTGGAGCTGCTGCTAGTGGTTTCTGATGTATCATCTCAAATGGTTTATGATCCGATTCCACAACGACTAGTAGTCCGTAGACATAGTGAAGGAATTTTTCAAGACTATAAATTCTTGCCAATAGCTCCTTTGTCTATTTGAGCATACGTAGTCTCAGGATCTCTTAATGCTCTACTTGCGTAAGCAACAGGTTGTGCAGATTGGAGTAGTGCTGCTCCCAATCCTTGGCTGGATGCATCACCCTGCAACGTCAGTTGCTCCTTGGGATCAGAGTACTTCAAAAGAGGTGCTTTTGTCACTGCGTCTTTCTTCTTCTGATAAGCCTCCTCTTGGACTGTTGTCCATACAAACTCCGAATCTTTATAAGTAAGTTGTCTCAGTGGTTCTGTTACGTCTCTCAGGTTTTTCAAATACCTGGCAAGGTAGTTCATCATGCCCATTATCCTCCGCACCCCAGCTACGTCATTGGGTTTCTCCATTTCAACTATTGCTTTGATCTTTGCTAGATCTGGTTTGACTCCTTCGTTGGTCAAGATATGACGATTGTACTTGACGTTATCTAGCTTCAACCAAAATTTCTCCTTTTTCAGCTTGATTCCTCTTGATTCACACCTTTACAGGAAACGAATTAATCTCTGATCATGATCTTTATTCGCCTCCTCCTTCGTATCTCTTTCGCCACTACTCAAGATATCATCTGCCAATGCCCATATTCCTGGTAGGTCTTCCACGGCATCACGAATTCGTTTTTGTAAAGCCTCTAGTGCAATGTTTATGCCGAAGGGCATTCTCTTTCACCTATATCGACCAAAAGGGGTTCCAAAAGTGGTCATCTCACTTGCTGCTTGATCCAGTTCTACATGCCAAAAGCCATTCTTTGCGTCTGCCACAGTAAAGACCTTTGCTTTGCTCAACTGAGGGAGAACTTCCTCAAGTGTTGGTATCTGGTAGTGACTCCTCCGCAAAGCTTTATTCAGAGGCTTTGGATCTAAGCATACTCTAATGTGATTGTTTCGTTTCCGAACCACAACCATGTGCGACACCCATTTCGAAGGTGCTTCCTGTTTCTCAACTATTTTTGAGCCTTTCCAGTCTCTCTAATTCTGATTTCAGCTTAGGTTGCATTGCAACAGCAACTCTACGGACTGGTAACTCTACTGGTTGCTCAGTCTCATTAATAACTTCCAATTTCAACTTCTTGTCTAGTCGACCTACTTCACCCTCAAATACTTTCTTGAATCTTGCAGTCAGATCTGCCAATGTCAGTCCTAGGTGATTGATATCTCTTTGCTTCTAGTCTCTCTTGTGTTCCTACATTGCTCGTATCTTGTCATGCTTGATTTCTACTAACCCCATTTGCTGTACAGACCTAGCTCCGATGATAGAGAATGTCACCCCTTCAACAATAACAAAGCTGCCCCTGTACTTCTTGTGATTCTTCAGGTTTCGCAGAGAAATATTGCATTTGCCTTTTGCTCTGTTGGCTCCATTTTTGTTCCTGGTGGCACATCTTCATTCCGAATGACATTACAAGTTGCCCTAGTGTCTAACTGAAACTTCACGTTTCTTCCACCCACTTTCATCAATGCAATTATCTGTCTCTGATACCCTTGTACCGAATTCACACCCTATTCCTGAGTAAGAGTCAGTGACAACAGATCGTCTTCATCACTACTCTGTTGTGTGTAATGGACTGTTTTCTTGTCTGCTGTGCCTGATCTACATTTCCTCGCGAAATGATTTGTTTTGCTGCACTTGCTACATTTTCTTCCTGTTTGCTGGACAGTTATCTCGTCCTTTTGCATATTTCAATCCTCAGTAACTGATACGAACCAAATGCGAATCCAGACCGTTCGCGAATGGGCTAGACCATTTACGAATGTTTATACGGGCTAGACGATTCGCGAAATGTCAAACAGTATGGGAACGCGAGCCAGACCGTTTGCGAATCTACTCTTTTCGCGAATGGGCTAGACCATTTGCAAATTCGCAAATGGTGTACGTTGACGTTTCACAAAAAGGCAGGAGCCACAACAGACGGGGAGCTTACGGCGTTACAACACACCTGCAGTCAGCGAGACACCGGCCAGCGAGTTTCATTACAGCAACATATCCTCTTTGTGTTTCTTCATTTATTAATGATATCTCGACTTGCACTATACATTTAGAACTCTGGTGATTAAATAACATCCGTTCTATTTACAGATTACTGTCTAAGGCTAAAGCACAAGCCAGATCGAGCACAAGCTTTACAACCTGAGCACAATCTTTACAACTTAGAAGAGTAGCAACAATAGGTTACGCTAGCAAATTACCTAACTAAGGTAAATAACAAATTTTCGAGAACATGGGCACAAACAGACACGCGCGCGCGCGCGCGCGCGCGCGCACACACACACACACACACACACACACACACACTGAGTACAGTAGGAGAGACATAATAAGTATTTAGACACATCCGCAGGTGCTGTTTAAATTGATATGTCCAAACAGCTGTGGCAGGACCAAGTTGCCTCACGAACAATCCTGGCTCTTTCTTTGGGACGTGACACACACTTCACATGAAACCAGTTGTTGCAGCTGTTGCACTGGATCATCTTAGATCCTGGCAAGATTCTAAAGCAGGTGCAGTGGATGCTAATTTGTACCTTAGTTTCAACTGCCCTCATCACTGACAGCTTTGACTCAGGAAATGGAATCATAGTTCCAGACTCTAAACATTGGTGGAGATGGCGACGTAAAGAATGCTCTGAATAACTTGTTCTGCCTCGCTCTACACCATAGCAAATGGAAGTGGCAAAGGCTATCGCGTAAAGGCCGCAGTTTCCTTTTCCTAGCCGCTGTTGTTGAACCGATGTGACAACCGTTCTAATTTTTCCATCGTCATCTGCCACCAACCTGTAGAGATCTGACAGCTGTCTTTGAAGAGAAAGGCTAAGATGTCCACTTGACAGGCTGTCAAAAATTTCAACGCAAGGTGGGTTGAATATTCCAACAGTCGACGTTAACCAGTGAAGACAGCCGTTGTTGTGAATTTGGATAGCTCCTACATCAGCTGGAGCAAACCCTACTGTAGATGTTCCGATGTGTGGTGACAGCAAACCACCTACATTGGATATTGCTTTTTCAGGAATTCTTGTGCTGCTGAATTGTATTGGTCGTTCAACCATTCAGAGTTTATTAGATGTTGTTCATCTTCTAGGGTTAAGTGCATTGAGGCAACCACATCTTACCGGTAATTGGATTGACTTCATCAGTATCTTCATCACTGCTATCCAGTGTAACTGTGCGTGATTTATCAACTATTGTGCTATTGCAGCACCTTCTTCCACGATGGCAGCTTGGATAACACAGTTGCTGTTTTCGACGACAAATGCATCTCTTTAACACGGCACAACCATCATGACATCCACAATGTGTTACAGGCCCTATTGATAGCATACTTGGTGGACTTTTGTGGTAGTCAGCCATTGTATCACTGCTTTTACCTGGCTCAGAGGTTGGTGAAGTTGTTGGAGCACTTAGCTCTTTTCTATTGGAAACTGTCACTGCACGATGCTCAGTTCCTAGCAGCATAACTAACACCAACTACTGGTACATCAGAAACTTGAAGTTACCATCACATTTTCTATGTTTCACACCTTCATTACTTTCTGGAACAGTACTGGCATTATCAACCACATCACTGGCATCAAACTCAAAAAAAATTCATTGATAATGGGAGCATTGTCAA
>CAXXBX010000280.1:0-9057 GCA_964274945.1 Dehalococcoidia bacterium
AAAACATTCTAAGTCAACTGTTAACAGAGATTGAAGAAGGTATTTCATCAAGGGTTGTAGTAATTGGAATTACAAATAGGCCAGATATCCTAGATAACTCCCTATTAAGAACAGGCAGATTAGACTTAGTTTTGTACGTATCACAGCCAGATGAAAAAGGAAGGTTGGAAATAATTAAAATACTGACTAGAAAAATGCCATTGGCAAGTGATATTAAATTGCAAGAGATTGCAGTTGCCACGCAAAATTATACAGGTGCAGATTTGGCAGCTCTTTGCAGAGAAGCAGCAGTTCATGCAATGAGAAGCAATGCAGGGAAAATTTCAAATCAAGACTTTGCAAATAGTTTGAAGCAAATCAAACCGTCAATCACTAAAGAAGTCGATCAATGGTACAACAGCGTAAGAGAAAGTATATCTAATGTAGTACCAAAAACAGGAGATGAGGCGTTTTACGGATAAAAATGACAATGCCATTACGAAATACAATATTTGACAAAGTTAGAGATGCAGGATCATTAACAGATGTTGAGCTCTACAAACTTTTAACAAAAGAGGGGGGGCATGAAATTGCAGAAGACAAATACGATAAGATATTATTAGATTTGGAGATTCTCGGTCTTATCAAAGTATCATGGATGACAAAAGATGAGCGCAGGATAGAAGTAGCAATTACTGAAAAAGAAGTAGACGTGGTCGAAGAACAAAATAAAGAAGTAATGGAAAGAGATTATGAGGCAAGTTTTCCAGGTTTTGAAAAATAAATATTCAGAACAAAGGAATATGAAATGCCGCATCTAATGCAACTGCTACAAAAATTATTGTAAGGTAGGGGGCAGTTACTTTGTATGCTTTCCAAGCAAATTTAGACGTAGGATATTTTGTTAGTTTATAGTGATATACAAGCATCAGCCCACCGGAGACAATTGCAATTATTGCATAAACAAGTCCCATTCCATCTGGGATAAATGAGAGTATGAGAGAATATGGAACCAAAATTATGGTATTTCCCAAAATATACTTTGATGTTTTCTGCATTCCAATAACAACTGGAAGCATCGGAACTTTAGCTTGGGCATATTCATCTTTAATTTTCATGGCAAGACACCAAAAGTGAGAAGGAGTCCAAACAAAAACCAAAAATCCAACCAAAAATCCTAACAAGTCCATACTGCCAGTAGCTGCAGCCCATCCAGCCCAAGCTGCTGCACTGCCAGCAATTCCGCCAATTACGATGTTAGAAGAACTTTTGCGCTTTAGCCAAACTGTGTAAATTATGACATAGGAAAATATTCCCACTGCAATAAAGAATGCAGACACGGCATTTAGAGCAAAATATCCATAAATTACAGATATGCAACTAACTGCCAAACCATAAATCAACACGCTAGATGCAGACATTCGTCCAGAAGGAATAGGTCTGGAATTTGTTCTAGGCATTTTAGGATCAATATCTTTATCATAATAATGATTTAGAGCGCTAGAACCAGCAGATGCCAATGCGCCTGCAATAATTATATGCAAATAAGGCCAATAATCAAGTTCTGGGACATCGGCAACAAGTTTACTTGCAGCATACATAGAAGTGACTGCAGTAATAACTAGAAGAACTACTATACGTGGTTTGGAGATCTCCATTATTTCGTTTAATCCCAATCTCACTCTACCAGAATCCGAAGCCATTTAATTTCTTCGTCTACATAACATGCATTTCAAAAGGAATAAGTATCTCAGACCTACCAGCTATCTTAAATGAGTAATTGGGACCTCATGATGCCAGGAATGGGATTAACAGCCATAGGGTTGGCCGGTGTCGTATTATCATATGCAGGGATTGCGCATACATTCATCGATGGAATGCATGCTTTAACTGGGCTAACCATGTTTGTAGGTTTAATCTTTCTAGCAGCAGGCATCCTAGATGGCGGGATTTCAACTAGCAACAGAGCCAAAGCTACGACTTTGGTGATTTTATCAATATCATTAGGATTTGGAATGTATGCCCTAGGAACAATGAATACATCAAACTTTACAGTCACATTGGCAGGAATTTTAATGGGAATAGCATTTCCATCAATAATCATAGCATATCTTGCTATGAAGCATCCAAGTTTAGTAAAACCAATGGGGTCTATTGTTGCAATGGCTGCGGCAACTGGCATCATTGCATGGTTAGCATTTGGAGTTGTAAGTCCAGACGCATACATGATTCCACAGGTTGTAGAAGAAGTTGCAGAGGAAGAAATAGCAGCAGGACCAACATTTGCAATTGAAATTTTGAAAGACTCGATTCTAGAAGGAAATCCAGACTATGGTCCAGATGTTGCAACAGTACCGCAAGGACACACGATTGAATGGACAAATGCAGATGAAATTGTACATACAGTAACTAGTACAGAAGGATTTGGAGAACTATTTGATTCAAGTTTAATTAGTTCAGGAGAAACATTCAGACTGGATACAACAGAACTAGAGACAGGCGAATACGAATATCTATGTACCTTACATGCTTGGATGGTCGCTACAATAATTATTGAAGAACCAGACGAATCAATCAGGGTAGCAATTCCAGAAGGGGCGGCAATTCAAGAAGATGGTCAAATCTATTATGAACCAGAAGTAATTGATGTAGCAGCAGGCACGGTAGTAGTATGGGATAATGCAGACAGTGCAATACATACTGTAACATCACAAGAAGGGACAACTGAAGTATTTGATTCATCAATGATGGCAGCAGGCGATGTGTACGAATACACATTCACCACGGCAGGAAATCATGACTATTTTTGTACTCTCCATCCATGGATGACTGGAACTGTTAACGTGGAGTAGACTTGCAAGAGATCATAATAACGCAATCAGATAAAAAAATCCTAACCGAGCATGCAGAAAATGAAAAACCAAATGAATCATGTGCCATATTATTTGGAAAAAATAACATTGTATCAGAAGTGTTTGTAACAAGAAACATTGAAGAGTCACCCGTAAATTTTACAATTTCAAATGAACAATTAATCAAAGCATACAGCATGGCAGAAGAAAAGAAAACAGAAGTAATAGGAATATTTCACTCACACCCAAAATCAGACGCATTCCCATCAAACAGAGATAAAAAATTCATGCAGAGCAATCCAGTAACGTGGATGATTTACTCAGGCATATCAAAGAATTTGAGGGCATACATACTGGAATCAGAAATCATAGAGGTATCAATTAAAGAGAAGTAATTGAGACTTGGGAATAATGGTTTACAAAAATAAAGTCTAAAATAATTCAACAGCAAAGCATTCTCTTTATAATTCTTGGGTTCTCTGCACCAATCATGCATGCAATGCGCTGCCAACTGATACGCCAAAACGCAGATCAGCACACAGATGATTTCACATTGCATGATCCCCTTACGGGAACTGCTCTGATGCCAAGCGCGTCTTTGAATGTCTCAAGGAGCGGTTCAATTGAGGTTTTTCTATCCGCATGCAACTCCTGACCGATCGCAGAGTCGTAAAATTCCACAAGCTTGATCCTTTCCGGGGGCGTACGCGGGTATTGCCTTATCGGAGTGACAACCCCGGATGTTTTTTGCCGCACGAATCATGCAGTTTGGAATCATCGTATGCAGGATCTGCTAAAATATTTCGTATGATTCCTGAAAGTGATTTTATCAATGCGTCAAACGTCCTGCCATCATAATATTTGCCGCACAGACGCCGGCGGGCAACGGAGCAATCAACTTGCCGGCGCTGCAACTCATGTGCAGCTTATGCCCGAATATCCAACCCTTTGATTTGGAGGATCATCCCCATCTTGCATCCGTATCAATTCCTGAAATTGGCAAACGATTATTCTTCATGTCGGATTTGTGCCATACAGGACCATTTGCTTTTAGCATCGAACTGTCCACTGATGCAGACGTGTCATCAGCCATTCCTTCTGATACGAACAGGCTTCCCATCGTCCCGATGATATCCCCAACGGGCAGGTTCTGAAATCGCCTGCCAATAGTACGCCTGTCTGGGATTTGAGCTAGTCTGCAGACCTTGGACAATCTGTCATCGTTGCATTTGATTGATAAAAAATAATGAAGTGTGTTGTTACCTGAATTCTCATCCGAGATTTTATGATGAATGATTGCACCATCAGAACAGTTGAACAGGCATACGGTCTGCCAGGTCTGAATATATCCCCATGCAGAGACAATGTTCTGACCAGATACAAAACGCCGATAAGAGATGACTCTGACAGAACCCTGCCGGGGATTTTTACGTTCATGTTGGAATGAAATGACATTGCAAGGATCCCTGCTTTTTTCATTTGAATAGTTTGAGAAACTGATTAAAAATTAGGATTAGTTATGCCCAAGTCTCAGATATGTCGAAGAATTCTCTTCCCCTGAGACTTCCACGATTGTTCCCTGCAGTTGTCTGCATGCAGTGCCGATTGCATTTCGGAACAATGCCATCATCATCATAAGGCATGCGTCTGAATAGGCAAATGGCGCTCCAACCTTATTCTTATTTAGCTGCTCAACGCCTCTAGGCATTATTGCGTCATCAAGATGTAATGCATGGTATCTTCCACGTGAGATGTGCTTTCTGTCATCGTACTTTTTCTCAGACACATGACATCTCCCTAACTTTTCAGATCCAAATCTTTTTTGGCTGTATTTTGAGCCTAGATGAAATAATTGGGAAACAAAGTTTGGCATTGGCAAGTTTAGTGAAGGACGCAAATGTCTTAGAAGGGGCAATGAAACGGCCAAATGGAATTTGTCGTTCTTTCTCCAGAGGCGACTAGTCGACACGAAGAAGATTTCAAGCCCAAGCCATGACAAGTTAGCAGAGCCGAAAAAGAAAAAAATGTTTAAGGACAGCCTTCCATTTTTTGGATAAAGTAGCCGTTTTCCTTAATTGCCTGTTCAACAGGCTCTGGTGCTCCTTGTGAGTGGCAAAATTGACATTCATTTGTAGTCATTTCTGCTTCGCCTTCACCGATTGAGTTTAACCATTCTTTACCATATGTGATGGCTTTATCATGATCTTTTTCACCAGTAATTACATCAAAGTGCATGGTATGTCCATCTGCCGCTTTGACATAAGTGTCGTATACGTGAATTTCCATGTTATTTATTCAAAAAAGGGATATTTAATTCTAGAACTCTTTCTAATGATTGATATTGTGATTTTATTGAATGTGGTTTACTCTTACTGTCTCTTGACTTATTAGAAATTCTAATGCTAAAATCATCTCATTTTCTGTTATCTTATTTTCTATATGCCACGCCATAGTATTTTTTACCCATCCGGGATTTTTTTGTTCTTCAATATTTGAAACATTACCTTCGTTAATCATCCGTATTTGTCTTGTAAATGCCTCTTATCGCTGTTTTGACTTTTTGAACTTTGATTGTTATTGGCCAATTTTCATTCCCCTCTGGTATGAATATTTTTCTAGCTGTTGTTTCTTTACTATCTGGATTTGCTTGATGCTCTAATGTGATTATTTTTGTATTGCTTAAAGCCGTCGCTTCTGTATTTGTAAATTCAAAATTCCAACATGGCACTTCTTTATTTTTTCTACGATTTTGTTTTTCATTTTCAATCATTGTTTGGAATAATTCATCATTGACTGTGTTCGTTGGCATTGCACTTCCTTGATGTTTTATAGTAATCCTGAATTACTTCGTAAATATGCTTGAAGGGATACTTTTTTTTGATATCCATTCCAATTGCCCTTTACCTTCCAATTTGATGGATGTTCTATCGAAAATCATTTTTTTTCATAAGTTTTATTTCCTGTAGCTTCTGCTGTGTGAATACTTCCAAAAAGAGTCAAAGTTGTTATGAAAAAATTATTTTCTTTTGCAATTAATTAAAAATTAAATTTGTTTGTAATGACTATCATGTGCTCTAAATTTGTGATTTATTCTAGTAATTGTTTTTTTACTTTGAAATAAATCAAAATCATGAAGCATGCTGTGCTTGTGACAACCTCAAATGCTTGTACAATCCTTTTAGAACTAGATGACATGCATTCTCCTAAACCCGTGCTTGATTTTATTTCAAATTGCCCTTTGCAGTTGATCTTAATCTTTTGGGGGGGATGAAGTCTATACTTCGGGGTCTCCTATTACACAATCTGGCGAAAATGCACAATATATCGTAAATCTTAATGATGCTACGTTTTGGCCTACTGGAAAAGCAATATGCTTGTTTTATGGATATGTGCTCCTATCGGAAAACCGGGAGAAATCACTGCTGCATCTCCTGTAAATGTACCTGGTACTATCGTTTCTCCTGATAAACCAATTTTAAAAAATGCAATTGGCAAGAGTGCTAGTTTTACTTTGAAATCTTGAATTAATCGAGACTTGGGCATAACTAATCCTAATTTTTAATCAGTTTCTCAAACTATTCAAATGAAAAAAGCTAAGGATCCTTGCAATATCATTTCATTGCAGCATGAATGTAAAAATCCCCGGCAAGATTCTGTCAGAGTCATCTCTTATCGGCGTTTTGTATCTGGTCAGAACATTGTCTCTGCATGGGGAGATATTCAGACCTGGCAGACCGTATGCCTGTTCAACTGTTCTGATGGTGCAATTATTCATCATAAAATCTCGGATGAGAATTCCAAGCAACAGCACGCTTCGTTATTTTTTATCAATCAAATGCAACGATGACAGATTGTTCAAGGTCTGCAGACTGACTCGAATCCCAGGCAGGCGTACTATTGACAGGCGATTTCAGAACCTGCCCGTTGGGGACATCATCGGGACGATGGGAAGCCTGTTCGTATCAGAAGGAATGGCTGATGACCCGTCTGCATCAGTGGACAGTTCGATGCTAAAAGCAGATGGTCCTGTATGGCACAAATCCGACATGAAGAATAATCGTTTGCCAATTTCAGGGACTGATACGGATGCAAGATGGGGATGATCCTCCAAATCAAGGGGTTGGATATTTGGGCATAAGCTGCACATGGGTTGCAGCGCCGGCAAGTTGATTGTTCCGTTGCCCGCCGGTGTCAGTACCGCAAACATTCGTGATGGCAGGACGTTTGATGCATTGATAGAATCACTTTCAGGAATCATACGAAATATTTTGGCAGATCCTGCATACGATGATTCCAAACTGCATGATTCGTGCGGCAAAAAGCATCCGGGGTTGTCACTCCGATAAGGCAATGCCCGCGTACGCCCCGGAAAGGATCAAGCTTGTGGAATTTTACGACTCTGCGATCGGTCAGGAGTTGCATGCGGGTAGAAGAACCTCAATTGAACCGCTCTTTGAGACATTCAAAGACGCGCTTGGCATCAGAGCAGTTCCCGTAAGGGGATCATGCAATGTGAAATCACCTGTGTGTCGATCTGCGTTTTGGCGTACAGTTGGCAGCGCATTGCATGCATGATTGGTGCAGAGAATCATCCAAGAACTGTAAAGAGAATGCTTTGCTGTTGAATTATTTTAGACCTTATTTTTGTAAACCATTATGCCCAAGTCTCAATTATATCTGCATGTGTAGGATCACTTGAATCAGTGATGATGTACAACTCATCCTAAAACCGATCATTTTGTAAATTATTCATGACAATACAGATCTAACAACAACATCTTTGATTTTTTTCCATGATTCATAAAGAAATGTCAGATTCCCAATGGAACACAATTGTAAAACACCTGCCAAAACCAGCTAAAACAGGACGTCCAAGATGTGATGACAGAACAACTGTAAACGGAATATTGTTTGTCTTAACAACTGGATGCAGATGGGCAGACATGCCAGACAGGTACGGTTCAAAATTTACTGCACATCTTCGATTCCAAGAGTTACAACAAAAGGGAATATGGGAAAAGATTCTCTCCAAACTAATAAAATCCGCACACAGGCAAGGCAGGATTGACCTCCAAAAAACATCAATTGGTTCCTCATCGACTGCTGCTAAAAAAGGGGGGATAAAATAGGATATGACGGATTCAAGAGGATTTTAGGCACAAAAATACATGTCGTCGTAGAACAAAACGGTTTACCAATTTCGATTAGAGCCGGTTCTGCAAATCGATATGACAGTACAAAATTCATCAATGTTATGGAAAACATTTCGGAATTTGCAGATAACGGCCTGATGCAGATAACTATCTCCGCATATGCTGATAAGGGGCACGATGCGAAACAAATTAGGAATTATCTCAGATGTTGCGAAATTGACTGTTGCATCCCGTACAAAAAGAACTCAAAGAGCATCGCACAAAATAGGAATCAAAGACATTATGGCAAAACAAGATTTGTTGTTGAGAGATTCCTTGCACGGCTCAAGTGTGGCTTTCACGGGACGGCAGTCAGATGCGAAAAGAACTGATGATTATTTGAGACTTGGGCATAATGGTTTACAAAAATAAGGTCTAAAATAATTCAACAGCAAAGCATTCTCTTTACAGTTCTTGGATGATTCTCTGCACCAATCATGCATGCAATGCGCTGCCAACTGTACGCCAAAACGCAGATCGACACACAGGTGATTTCACATTGCATGATCCCCTTACGGGAACTGCTCTGATGCCAAGCGCGTCTTTGAATGTCTCAAAGAGCGGTTCAATTGAGGTTCTTCTACCCGCATGCAACTCCTGACCGATCGCAGAGTCGTAAAATTCCACAAGCTTGATCCTTTCCGGGGGCGTACGCGGGTATGTCTTATCGGAGTGACAACCCCAGATGCTTTTTGCCGCACGAATCATGCAGTTTGGAATCATCGTATGCAGGATCTGCCAAAATATTTCGTATGATTCCTGAAAGTGATTCTATCAATGCATCAAACGTCCTGCCATCACGAATGTTTGCGGTACTGACACCGGCGGGCAACGGAACAATCAACTTGCCGGCGCTGCAACCCATGTGCAGCTTATGCCCAAATATCCAACCCCTTGATTTGGAGGATCATCCCCATCTTGCATCCGTATCAGTCCCTGAAATTGGCAAACGATTATTCTTCATGTCGGATTTGTGCCATACAGGACCATCTGCTTTTAGCATCGAACTGTCCACTGATGCAGACGGGTCATCA
>CAXXBX010000281.1:0-45000 GCA_964274945.1 Dehalococcoidia bacterium
AAGTTTGCGAAATGATGAAAACTTTAACATGTTTTGGCTGACTGTTGAGAAGAAAAGGATCCTGCAGAACATTGATGAACCTCGCCTTGCAAGGAGAAGAAAATTGCCTAGTCGATTGGAACTTGGTATCGCTGTGGCTGAATTTGCATTGTCTCCAAAAGAGGAATACCGGCGAGTGTACTTCGAAGCTCTTGACCTCGCAATGGCAAGCATTAGAAGCAGATTCAACCAACGAGGCTTAGAATCTTTTCAAGCTTGGAACAGCTTCTTGTTAAGGCTTGTAGGAAGCAATGTTTCGATGAGGAGCTGGATCTTGTGTGCAATTTCTTCTATGAAGACTTTAACAGAGAGGAATCGGTGGCACAACTAGCTACTCTCGGTGAACTCTTCTCTTCAGCTGAAGAGGAGGAGGTGCCATCTGTTGAAAGCATAAAGAATGTACTGTTGACGCTGTCCACAATCCAGCGTAAGTTGTTGACGACAGTGTGCAGAGTGTTTCAGCTACTGTTGATCTTGCCAGCTACAAATGCAACCGCAGAGCGATCATTCAGTGCCCTCCGCCGTATAAAGTCTTGGCTGAGGAGCAGGATGTCTCAAGCAATGTTGAATCACCTTATGATCCTGCACTACCATCAGGATTTGACCGATAGTCTAGACTTAAAGTGTATCGCCAACGAATATGTTGCAAAAAACGAAGCCAGAAAGAGCACACTTGCAACTTTTAATCTATAACTATATGTTATAATTATACATGTCTAATTTCCGAGTGTCAATGCACAGTGAGGACAGGCTTGTAACTTCTGTCTGTGTCTGCGTCTGCGCACATGTAAAAATCCAACTGAACCACTTTCAAAGTGGCGGCTACGTCCCTGTCACGACGAGCATAGTGACGACTGATATTAGATAGGAAGTTCTCGAATAGTTGAGTTGCTTTAGCTAACATCGTCAAACTATTTGAGACTGCAGAGAACTAGACAACAAGCATTTTGTTGACAGAAGACGGAGTAAATGTTAACTAGAAACGCTACATTATTGTCAATTTCAACTTTGTTGGACAAGACTGCCAAACATTTGGCTACCACTTGCAATTGTCCACCGCAGGTTTAGAGCAACTCTAAAGCCGGGTTTACATTAATTAATTAAAGACGTAAGGAGGTATAACGTGCTCATTACGTGCTCTGGCGTTTTCTTACGTCCTTGCGTGTCTGTTTACATTAATTAAAAGGCTGAACGCAAAACGTGCATGGAAACGGAGGACATGTAAGAAAGACGCAAGAAAATAGACTCGGTTTCTCTCTATTCTTGCGTCTTGCGTCTCGCGTATTTCTATATCAACCTCACTTGTGGAGTAATGAGTCCCGCATTTTCTGATGGAAGAACGTCTAATTGAGAGCGCTCGTTTGTCTCATTGTACGTTTACATTGCCGAGACGCATTTCCTGTGTCAAATTGTGATAAGCTCCTTGGTGGGGCCTTTGGCAGGAACTGGAGCGACCCACTCTTCTTTTTCTCTGTTGTAGTCTTCGACACAACGCAAGCGTTAAAATTGGGGTTGCAATCAGTAAAACAGCTTCTTCGTAAGACATTGCGATGTATAGCGTGCGTTAAATTACATCGTTGCAAGTCACGAAAAGCTAGCGCGCTAACCAGGAGCGGCAAGACGCAAATGTAAACGCAGTTTTAATGTGAACAGAAAAATGATGCAAAGAGAAGCAAGACGCAAGACGTGAACGCAGACACGTAAGGTCTGCGTGTTTAATGTAAACTCGACTTAATTAAGTTACAGTCCACTTCAGCCGTGCTTCCGCGAAAAAAGTTCTGTCGCTAGATTTATGCAGTGTCCAAACCGCTTCAATAACTGCGTAAGTAATATCCAGCATCTTTACCAGGATTGGCCAACCCTCTAAAGAAACGTCTCTTGCCAACAGAAGTCCCAACACAACGTCTGCACAGCCATGCATTTTCTCGACATGTGGTTGACATGTGGTTGACACGTGGTTAGCTATATGCGCAAACTATGTTTATCAGTAGGAGTTTCTAACTGGACGCGATTCCGTACACTCGATACAGAGTGTGTCAAGAGGCGTCATCAATATTTTTACTTTGAAAACTTCAGAGACCCATCACCCACAAACGTAAAGTGTACGGAGTGAAAAAACTATCGCTATTTACAGACAGCCTCTAGATTAAAATTAAAATAAATAATAATAAATACAAACTAAAATATCCAACAACAATTTACACGAAATGGTATGCACTAAATAGAATCCATTAATTAATTAACTATAGGGCTTGCGTTTACCTCCTCAAAATATTGGACACCACCGTGCAAAGTGGCAAATCGATCAACACACGCCAAACCGTTCAACCGGTTCTAGCTAGCCCATCGTGATTGACCGAATCTTTGTCTTCACCACTCCTTTCGCATTCACATGATCAGATGTAGCAGCTAGATCGCAGCAAGAAGCTTGAAGATAGCCAAGATGTTGAGGAACATCTTGTTTGTAGGTTCTGCGAGATTGGACAGCACTTGTGCCGTCTCTCGTCGCGTAGTTTTGCCAAACGTCTAGCTCAGCTGGAAAGCAGAAGGCTAGATAGGTACCATGAGCCAGAGCCTTGAAAGCAGAAACATCCGGTATTCACTGCAGTCCAATAAGTTATCTATATAGACGACGTTCTGTGCTGGCTGAGAGAAGTCTTCACGAGCAACACACATCCGTCGGAGAGAGGCGTCCTAACGCGAGTTAATTGCTTGTTAAATAACGCGCGTTACAATTTGCACATGCGCACAAACTTTGCGACCACGTGGTTTATCTTCCTGTGCTTTGACTCCTCTGACCTCAGCATTGCATTGGCAACCAAGACAATACATGTGCAGAGCCGTATTATAGTATAGGCTAAACGGCTCTGCACATGTGCATACGTAGTCGATCAATATACCTACAGAATGCCTCTAGCTAGCTAGAGGATGGGTTTCACTACGCTAGATTAGTTAACTAAGGACAGCCACATCACTAGGTAGAAATTAGCCATCTAGTTAATCGTTTAGACTTTAAAACGGAAGTCTTGGCCCTGCCACTCCGACGTTAATGTCTAGATAGAACAAGCCAAACCAAGCCAAGCCACTACTGGTTTATATTATTTAAAACCTCTATACGGTAGTTATTTCTCAACTACCAGAATCGAAATATTCTTGTTGGCTAGCTAATTAATTAAAAACCTAATGTCAATAATTATTGTTGGTTTGATACAACAGTGTCAGACCAGGCGAGACGAAGGACGTGTTGGTAACCTTTCTAATTGTATCCTAGACTCTATTACACGGTGTTCTAGATTCTCTGTAATAAACATGTGATCAAAGACCTCCAGGTATGGGAATGAAAGGTAATACTGGTCTTGTTGACTTGTGCAGTAATATACTTTATTGCTGAATCATTCAATTACAAGGTCAGAAAGGAGAGAAGTCACTGATGCGTACAGATAGCATGGTCCGTACTCCACGTCTATGATGTATCCCGTATATGACAGGTTATGGCAACTGCAGCCGTGAACACTTTCGATTCTTCTGTTGAGATCGTTAACGAAGAATGTCTGTCTCTTCAAGTGCGTTGATGCCGCGTGTAATTACCATTCGTTTGCACTTATCGTTATTGTTTTCAGGCAATTCTAGGCGCAGATATTCTGCTTTGCACTGTGGAACCTGTCGGTGTACACATAGTCGTCCATGTTAAGGCTGAGATGCTCGATGGTAATGTCAACGTTCAATTTATTAATCGAGGCAGACATGATTCTTGCTATGACAAACGCGTGCACGCAAACTGTATTATAGAACCTGTTGGACAGACGGGTAGACAGACTTTTTCAATCAAGCTCAGACTAGCCTAGTAGGCTATATGCATACGCGGGGCAGAAATCATATATCTGTTGCTTAGAATCACTGAACTTCTGTGTGCGACATGAGCACAGGGCTAGTACAGTGGGGATGGAGCTGGGGGGGGAAGAGGGGCAATCTCCCAACGGTAAGAAACTATTCGAATTTTTTGTACTCCAGTATGAGTGTTCACCAGAACCATAGATGTGTATAAGCGCTTTCTGTTGCATAAAAGGAATGTTTAAGTTAAGTTCAACATCAGAAAGCACATTCTGACCACTGAAAGCTCACCCTAGTTCATGTACTCTGATGTCCTTTCATGCCCTGCCCCTTAATTTGCGAGTTGCTTTGCCACCCCTGTTGTAGGTAGTCTTGTGCACTATCAACTCCTCCTTCACAAAAAGAAAAGTAGGTAGTCTAGCAAGTACTGTAGTCTTGCCAGCCACGCCCCTTTCCTTTTTACAGAGGGGCATAGCTAGCGAGACTGGCGGTAGGCTGGTTGAACGGGCAGGCACAAATACACTGACAGGCTGTCAGTGACAACTCTAAATTTGCAGGTGTGCTTGTCTCCGATATGTCTACTGATTAGATGTGTATGTACTAGAGTGTACATTCTCTCTAATCCCCACCCTGTCATCAAAGGTGGACTCATCAAGATTTAATTGCTAATTACCCGAGGCCTGGATGTCCGGGCTAAGGGTATAGTAATGGTTTGAGGTGCGACCGATCGACCGTATTTATACTCAATTAGCGCAATTGCAAATGAAGCTATTCCGACCAATAGATGAGAAGTTGTGTCATTACTGACCAATAGACGAACGTGATGTCATCATGAGGCTCCATCTCTTTTTTTGGGCTGCTTTATTGAGAATTCGGCCATCGGGCGTCCGTCCTGTACATGGAGTTTATATAATTCTGTGCTTTACAGGTTTGGCACATCGAAACAATGCCTACAGTTTATATTTGCACGTGTATGTTTCTCCACCAACAGCTAGGCGTCTAGGGAGCGAAGGTGTAGCTGTACCTGACTTGTAACATTTTGCTTGTTCCACGGTATTTCTGCATAGTGGTTCTGCAGTCTGACAGCTTGAATTTTCGGTGTGCATGGTTGAGCGGCTGCAGTGTTGTTGCAAAATCATTAGTGTCGTCTCCAACAGAAATTTGGCGCTTGATGGGAATTTGCGAAGGGGAACGTGCATTGTCCTTGACAGCGTCTGTTTGTTGGACGAAGCAGCTCAGCTGACCTGTAAGTAGCTAGTGCATCTCTATTTATTTTTTACAGTATCTAAAGTCAGAGTGAACAGACGCCTAGTCATATACATGAGCACATGCATGTTTTCTCACATTATTGTTTTGTTTTGGGTCTGATGGCTCTGGGGTCACCTCATTACGACAACCAAGATTGTGGTTAGACAGGATAGCTGTATATATAACTACGGTACAGTAGGCGTAATAACCACCACGTGAGGGGATTTTCAGTGGTGTCAAATGCATGAGCGTTTATGCCTCTTGCCTTACACTGTACACATGTCTTAGTGCCATGTGGTGTGTATGTACACCAGTCGAGGGTTTAGCACTGTAAAGTGTTTCTCTATTCATTGAGTTATTTTGGAATCCGAAGTAAGTGATCATATTTTGAGTTTTGACAAAGACTCGGACAATGAAAGCATTTCTTGGTTCCTGGGGTAGTGTGCTTACAGGGATTCTTACATAGCCACTGAAATACTTGGTGTTCAACTTTGAGAAAAGCAACTGGACGTTATTAGCTCATGTAGTCTGTCCAGCAGTTGGGATGGCTAGTTGTGCTTGTTCAAAATGTGTACACGATGAGAACAGGTTCACTATGCTTCCCTTTTGCGTCTCAATTTCTCTGTCTTATGTGGTTCTCTGTGCTTAATTAATTAACTCATGCAGCTATACCAAAGCAGAGGTAATAGGAATTAAGTTATCTTTAGCTGCCAGCATCTACTAGTTTGATATAAACTTATAAGGTGTGTTGCAATATTGTTGCCGAACTTAATTCCGTCTGAGCATAAAACAGTTGACAGTAACCAGTAGTGAAATATCAGGCAGGTAGACAGACAACAGACAGACTTGTTGCAGACTTTAGCAACATTTGATTAATAATTCATATCTTGCTTATGCTTGTATCTTTTCTATTGTTTTACTGTCTTTTTAAAGTAAGGTAACAATTTTTTAGTTCATTTGCTTCTGGGACTTGATGAGCAGGCACTTTCTCTTTATCCTGACCAAGTTATACCCACAATTGCTATTCAGGCAACAGCTCAGTCTCTTAGTCAAGAAAGCGTATCCTCCATTGAGACCTCCTTGAGCCAACTGGTAATTATTCTGCATCTTTACATAGACTAAGAATCACTTCAGAAATGCTGTGAAAGAGAATAACACTTCTATAGGCTAACGAGCTACTGGGTCAGCCAATGCTGTTTCAATTGATTGAACATTGTCGGGAAAGGCTACTGGATTTGGCAGAAGCTACTGCATCACAGAATGATAAGACAATGCAGACAGACACTCAGACCGGTGAACAGTTGCAACTAAACAGTTTCTCTGGTCGTCAAACAGAAGAGAGACAAGACGAAATACTATATAAAGTCGAATGCAATGCTGAATCAGGTAACGTGCTTGTAGGGTGTGTGAAGACTGCTATTGGCTTGTTTTGCAGTTTAGTCGTTTATTTGATATTTAAGGGGACAATGTCGAAGCTGGTCAAAAATTTGGCATATTTGGTGATAGTGCACCATCTCTTTCATGTGACAAGATACAAGCTCGAGAACTGGCAGGTGGTTCAACATTGTTTGCCTATTTATCATTTTTCGATTTTCTAATGTATGTAAATGTTAGTTTAGGTTTTGTCAGTCTTTTGCTTTTCGGTCTGTGGCCTGCTTTTTTGATACCTACATAACATCTTACTGTCTTACTTATCTTTTGTTTATTTATTTTGTCTGTTTGCTTGTTTTCTGTTGTTGTTTGTTTGTCATTTTCCGACATAACATTGTCTCTCTTTTTGTTTGTATTTGTGGCTATTTGTGTGGCTTTTGTGTGTCTGTTTTTCTGTTTGGTGTTTGTCTACTTGTTAGTCACCTTGTTGTCTATCTAACTGTTTGTGGTCGTGTGTCTTCTTGTTTATACCTATATCCGATTATATAGTTCTGGTTTACGACAATTTTAATGGGTCAAGCATAAACAGCTAGTTAGCTACATTATGGTGATATTGTTGTATTACAGTAGTCAAGTCGACTTACAAATCCTTCAAGATGTTGGAATCAGCTCTTGAACACAAGTACGAGTATCTTTAAAGCATGCAATTATTTTGTTCAAGTTTTTTGGTACATTTATGTCAGATTTGAAGTGACGTTAGCAGCAACACCATACGTGTTGACTAACAAGGTTTGATTACAGTTGAACCAATGATTTTATATCCAGATATTAATTGATAAATTTAGTTGATATCAAACTGCTTGATGTCACATTTCTTTGTCAGATTGCTGCTTGCCTGTTATTTGTGATGCCTCCAGACTACCCATACGACAGTCTTCAGGTTGTTCCCTGAAGACAATCTCCTGGGACACACACACGTATTGCTGTTAATTGGTAGTGTTATTTGTGTAGGTGGCAGTAACTATTGTGAAGGGAAAGAAGAAAGGTTGGCAGCGAGTTGCCCTTCAACGTTACTTGAATAAAGTTGCAAGTCAAGCGAGAGGTCGCACTTGCACAGGCGAAATAATAAAAGTAAAACAAATTATCAATTTGTTTAATTAACAAAACATTTACCAGTCAACTGTTTTAGTGTGCAAAGTCTTGGCTCCAGCATAGAAATGCTGCTCTACTTATAGAAGACGGACTTGGTTATTACGCACCCGCTTCTGCAAAACGTGAGTTTGTGTTGCGTTTGCTTCAGCAGCTTTCTGAATGTTAGTACCAACTGCATTTGTCGTTAGCTCCTCCAACTGTAGTTACAGAGCTTGATGCGTTTGAGCTTAGAGGCAAAATGCTGCTGGTGAACTTGACATGTGCAACTATGCTGAGTAAGATTGATTATCTTAACGAGTGGGATGAAAGAAAACTCAGAATTATTGACTCAGCTTGGGAGGTTGGTATATCGAGAGATTTCGAGCGCGAGCCTGTGTGTTGTTGGCATACTATAATAGGTGGTATGTATTTATGTTGTTGTTTTATTACACTGGCACGAGGGTCAGCATTAAATTTGCTTACACTGTGTTATTACTCACCAAAAATTCAAAGACATACTGCCGATGAGCCACATGGCTAGTCTCACGCGACTGTGGGAGAGGGTCTGGTTATGTAAGGCTAGTACATGTATATGCACAGTGTCAATTCAAAGTTAGTTGTCTTTGTCATATTTTGAGCAAATATAAGATTGTTTAATATTTATCAATATTAAATGTTGCAGTTTTTTATTAGAGTGCGTTGTACACCTGGGCATTAGTTAAGCAAGACTTTATTGTTGGTTTGTTAATGTGTTCTCTTTTGAAAAGACACTCATTTCTTGGGTTATTGCAATGCTTTTGTTTGGAAAGCTTTGCGGACCAGTTGAAATCGGTATAGTCTGGACGTTGCTCGACGATCAAGACACGACTGGACTTAATTGTCGTCAGATATTTTGGGACCTGTTGAGATTAAGAGTGACAAGTTGTTATGTTTGTCATAAAAAATATGTTGGTTGCTGCTTGCAGTCGATGTTTATGATGCTTTGGTCACTCAGTGCCATTTGCTGACTTCATATATGAGTCTGCAGCAGTACATGCAGTCACTATGATTGTACAGTAATAAATAGTACATTTTGAAATGATTATTTAGAGCTATTCTGATGTTTATATGTAGTCTGACTCTCTATTTGACTGCTACCTAACGCACTAAGCCGTTGACTAATTTAATAGTCAATGTTGTCTTAGGATTTAGTGTTTGTTTGAATTTGTTTTAGGTTGCTTATAGTGATCCAGAATTTATTTTGAAGTTGGCGTACCACATCAGAAATGAATTGAATATTCGGTGACAACTTGTTTGTTTGTAATGATAGGAAATCACCAATGCTACGTCTGAATTGTTTATTGGCAGGTCGACTGCAAATTTTCTTCTTGCTATGGCATGCGCTTTTCCTATTACCAAGCCATTCATTCGTTCTTACTTCTGTGCTATAGTACGGCTGCCATCAGATTTACTGGATGTTGTTCGGTAGGTCATCATTTTTTGATTTAGGAATAATAATTATATTGCATAAATTCTATTGGTAGGACTTATAAGCGTCTTCCTCTTGGTCGTCTGACTGATCACCATTCACTACCAAACTGTTTGCGCGCAGCTGTTTGTCGAAAGTTTCAGGTTAACAGCACTGACAGATGTTGTGTTTGGAATCTGTGTTGTTACGGGGTATTTTTCAGGAGTTTGATGAGTACCAATTGGCCAAATATTGTAGTGAGGGAAACAGGAAGAGGACGCTGATGAAGAGAGCTAAAACCAGTCGTTACTTTGCTGCCATGGTGAATACGTTAAAATGTTGTTTTCTTGAAAGATTAATGTCTTTGATTTGTTCTTTCTAGTTGCAGAGACGTGTCGACAAAATAGTAAAGTCGCGTAAAATGGAGTTGTTTGCCAGGCTACCATACTTGACCATGAAACACATCATTCGACAAGTTCATATTCACGAACCAAGGGAGTTAGTAATGAAGGTTCTAGGACTTAAAGTGAGTAAGAGCGTGTTCACACCGACATCTGGACTAACTATGATTAGGCTATAACTATGATTAGGCCAACATTAGCACAAGCGCGTTCACATCGCTAACTATGATTAGTAAGTCACGTGGGCACGTGAGTGTAATTAGTCTCGACAGTTTTCATCTGTCATATCCGGCAAGAATTTTTGTGAATTGTCTTGATGAATCCATTGCTTTAGGTTTTGAAAAGGGAAACATTTAGTTTGCTTTCTCTGGCAGCTCCTTCAGGGATGGCAGAAAGTTGTCACATGTTCAGGCCCACACGTAGTAGACATCTGCCTGCGCTTCCGTATACATTGCCATGTTGTTGCTGCGTTTGTACATTTAAACATGCAACACCACATCAGAAACATTGGCGGCATGCTCTTCTTGTATACTACCTCACGTGCCAAAGTCACGTGCAACCACTAACGCCACAAATGTAGTTGTAATACTACTCTTTACAGCATTAGAATGGTGGTACTTACACTAATCATGATTAGGACTGGTGTGAACGAGTGGCGTTAGTGCACTAACGCCAAACTAATTATGATTAGGCCCAGTGTGAACATCTCTAAGTCACATGCCCAAATTGAGGTGAAATGAGATGTGAACTATTGTTTGTTGTTGTTGTTATGCTCTATGCGCAGTATCCTAAGTCAGAGGATGAATTTTCAAAGTCTGGTCTTACTGGTGAATGGGATATGACAAGGTGATGGAATTTACTACTAAATAGACTAAATACTGAACAGAACAAAACATGATCGAGGCAGGCAGGCAGTAGTCTTTTGCCAAAATGACTGTTGTTTTAAGTTAATTGGTCAAAATTAAGGCTTTCATTGGAATTTTTATTAATTGGGTTGTTTGATATAGTTGGATACATTTTTGATGGCTACGTATTCTTTTTTGACAACTGTGACTAGGTGTTTCTGGAGCTGATGAAACGTTAAATCTATAGCAAGACAGAGTGAATGAGTAGTGAGATGTTGATGTTGTCAGAACGCTGACAACCTAAGTAACGAATCGACAGGCGGTTTGATTGGTCATTACTGAGATGAGTTTCTGCACGATAGCATACTTTTATCAAAGTCTCTACTGAAACTTGATAACATGGTGTAATGCTACTTTGACATGCTGATAATCATATATTACTAGAACGCACAAGTGCTCACACATCGCAACAGCAGTAGGTTTACTACATTTGAAGAAGGTCTTGGAGAACATCTCATCTACACTAGCTTGTGCAGTAGCATCGCTAAGTTTCCAAAATTGGAGGGTTAGCTGCTATGGTTATAAACTTGTACGACCTCATCAGTTGTCTAGAGGGCCATGTGCATGATCCCCTGAAGCCATTTTTGTACGATGCCACTGAGATGTGGGATCAAGTCAGCCTTGTTGCTACTAGCTCTCGTGTAACATATTGCATCCTATGTTGCATAAGTAAACCCACAAACTAGTAAGCCACATGTATATCACACATTTAAATGATTTTAATCTGTTGTCTTTTAATAGGGTTTGACGTGTGTTTTTATTATTGATGTAATTTCTTGTTGATACAGAGCCGGTAAGCGAATGAAGCTAGTGACACCATACACTTGGGAGGCTGTATTGTCTCGTGATGGAAACACGGCTGAGTCATGGGAAAAGCTCATTGAAAGTGGTCGGCTCCCTTTTATGGCAATGGTGCGTAATATACGCAACTTTCTCAGAGCAGGAGTGTCTCCAAAGCATCATAGGTCAACACCGATTCACCGCCAGCAACTGACTTTAATAAGTATTTTTGTGATACATGTAGAATGGTTCGTGATCGTCTCAATGATACTAATCAGGTATCTAACATTGTGTTCTAGTTTTGTGTGCAACTAAACATCAACTAATTTTTGAGGTTGTTCGATGTCGAATGTTTCCTATTCAATTTGTTTCTGTTTATGATGCCGTGGCTGTAAATTTGAAAACTCTGTCAAGACTTCACAAAGTGCGTACATTTACAGTTTATGTACAGTTTAATACTTATGCATTTATAACAAATAATAAAGACAAAAGTAATGCATCTAAGACAAGAAGTTGCAAGAAGGTACGTTTACATAATTAGGGTGGGTAGCTGGGATGTTTAGTGTTTTCTGTCTATTTGTTGCCCCAGTGGGAACTTATTACATGATGTGAAACGAATTTAATAATAATTATGTTATGTTATGTTATGTACTTTCATCACACCAGACTACTTAGGTGTAGTTCCTTATAGGGGCTGGGGTACACCAACACAAAATACATAAACACAACACACATTAAAGCTACGGACTACACTAATAATTAGATTTTAGTCCATGGTTTTACAAGCTGTGAACAAGTAGGCATGGCGTACGTTTGGATAAGGATAACCTAAAATTGACATGACACTGTGATTTCTTTCTTCTTTAGATCTATTGTCAGTTGCAGAAGAAAGAAAAGGCAAGGTCGGTACTGTTGCATTAGTCTTGCGTAACCAGACCCTCTCTCGCAATCATATTTCCTACCAAATGACAGCGGGAGAGAGTCTGACTATGCACGACTGCTGTGGCGTCACGCTTAGCAGCAAAGCCATTCCTTGTCATTGTCAAAATTTGGTTTAGAAAACGGAATGATAAAAGTCTTTATCAACGAGGTGTTATTGATGATGCCGGTATAAAGAAACGACTTTTAAGCAGAAAGAAGCGTGTCAGAAAGCAAGTAATGCTTTTGTAGAGTATATATCTGCGACTCTAATGCCAACCTTCAACATCCTATTATGGAATGACTCAATTTAAATTACGTACACCATAGACAGTGGCATAATAGTCTTCAAAATATTTTAAGGACTTCCTGCTATTCTTGTGTACAGTGAGACCTTGTTGTTCTGACCATGTTTGTCCCACTCGTTTCTGTCAGACTAACGCGACTGTCAGATTTTTTATCGGTAACAAAATACACAGTGACCGTGTAAATTGGTTTCATGTGTACCTTCCTCAGAAGTGAGGATGTCAAATTATCGGGTGTCAGAATAATGAGGTCTGACTGTACTAACATTTTTGGATAGCCGTTTGGTAAGATTCGTTACGTGAAGGAATTTGGGTGACTATTTGTTGCTGTAATCATGGTGTTTAGTATGTTGATCAGCACAGTGACTTGAGATCGCTGACTGCAGCAGCGAGTCTGCACGACGTTACTTATAGTATTTTGTCCTCTTTAGATTCAGACCAGGACTGGCAGGTCTCAGATTGTGCTGCCTAAACACATGCCAAACCCTAAATTGCTGCAAGAATACAGAGAAGCCTTGAATTTATGTGAGTGCTTCTTGAATGTTGTGGGAGTTGTCTGCTTGCATTTGTGTCAAGTACGTACGTTTGATATTTAGGCATTGTTTGTGCAGCTAATCATAATGTTCAACGTATTGAGAGGAAAACCATCATTTTCTGTGATGTAAGTCATAGCATGTGCAAACGATGGTCGTCCTACCCAACTAAGGTATCATGATGTTTCAATTAGTGGGTCATGTTGCATATTTGATATTTATATTTATATCGTGTAGAGCACTGCTCGGCGATTGTATGAGGCTGCATTACTGATTGCATTGATGGTTCACCGTGCAAGTGTCGAGTGTGACATTTGGTTGTTTTCAGAGACGAGTGTTCGGCTACAAATTGATTCTTCTCTTGGACCTCTTGAGAATTTGAAGATCATTGAGAAGAAATATTGGGTATGCTTGAGGTGTGATGAGGAGATTTTAATTTTATCACTTAACTATTGTACGTAACTAATATGGCTAGATAGGTTGATATCAACTGTGTTTTTGCCATGATGTGATTATTAAAATTTAATTAATTAAAACAAAACATGGAACCTAATTTAAGATACCTTAACTTTATTGACAACAAGCAGATTGTTTTTCTGAAGTAGAATGACAGGACTTCTAAGTTTGGCAAAAGGACTGAATTGACTTGCTATTGCCTTACATGCTTCTACACTCTATGTGACTGACTTCTCACATGTAAAAGCACTGACACCAAGATGCCTTGTACTGCAATGTCTCAAGTTTAATTAATGGAACAGATTTCTGAGTTTCCACAGTAGTCAGTGGGTCTGTGATGACCTGTAAGTGACACTAATTTTTGGCTCTAGGTGCAACCAGGCAGTGGCTGTTCTTTGGGAATGACGACCAAGTTTCCGTTTAGTGTTATAGACAAGTTGATGAGGGATCGGAGGTCTGTACTTTACAGTTCCAACGTATTGATTACAGTCTGAGCAGGGGTTTTTGATACAGGGCTGTTGACCAATTTGTTGTGCTTAGTGATATGCTTATTGAATCGTCTGTTCATCGCAAAGATTTTGTGAATCCTCTTACTGACCAGTTGAAACGCTATAGACAATGCTGTAACAACGATGCTCTCTTTGTATGTGTGGACTTGAGTGGTCAAGGGAACAGCTTAACTGACCCAGCTGGAAACGAACTGTATCGCGGTGATCGAGAGGTAAGGTAAATTTGTATATTCTTAACAACGATGCAGGCATTGCATTACTAGTAAGCATTTGAAATTATGGGAAAGAACAGATATGTGAAAACGATGACTGACTGACAGACAGACAGACAGACAGACAGACAGGTCGAATACTACTAAAACTCTAATGAATGATGTTCTGATTGTCTCTTTCATTGTCGTCCAATTCTTCATTTCTCTTTGCAATTTTTCTAAGCTTTTTTCATTATTACGTTGGAATTGGACTTCTGAATGCATATTGGTAGTCTCTTTGTCCATTGTCCTCTAAACTGTGCTTCACTTGATCCACTTTCTACATCCCTGGCCAGCTGATTCTATATAATTGTCTCAGTAGATGGACATTTAGCTTAGCAGTTTTTACCTATAGTGTTCTTGTAAAATTTTGCTTTTTGTGTTCAATAGCGAAATAAGACAGACAGACAGACAGACAGACAGACAAACAGATTGACCGACAGACAGATCGATCGACAGACAGATTGACAGACAGACAGACAGACAAAGTTGGTTATCTGAAGTGGTATTTTTTATGTACAAATTAGTAAACTCTAAATTTATCTAAGCTACCATTTGGTTTCAGCATCTCAGCTTTGAAATGTGACAGACATGCAAACATTCACGAAAAACACAGACACAGACAGACAGATGGACAAACAGAGAGACAGAGAGACAATTAAATAGCAAGAGATACTATGCTAACAAACAAAATCATATATGTGATAGTGCTAGGAGCTAACTTCGATGTGATGATATGTCAATATGAAACTGCTGGAAAATACGATTTAGTATAATAGTCTTTCGGATGCTGTGCACCTTGTATTGTGCTCTAGGACAGAGATGTTCTGATCACTGGCTATAGCGACCATATACTTCAGTTCCTAGCATTGCAGGGATCTCCTCAACTAGATGCTGTCGAAGCATGCACAGTACACAGTTGAAAATACTTGCTCTGAATGCCAACACACTCTACAATCTATTGTCTATTGATCACTACTGCCAATAACTGGAAATTTATCATCTAGGAAGCAATGTACTAGAGTCACTTCAAATCCAAGCAGACTACATAATTACTCCTAGCAGTTTTGCCATAAGAGACGTACACCTATTTTATGAAATAGTTATTGATTTGCATATGATTATTGACTTTATATCATTCCTTGCATACCAAGTCTATACATGCCTGTTCTGCTGATGGTCGATCTGTAGGTACTGTGCTCAAGCATCTTTTAGCAAGATCTTGCCAGAGTTGTCCACGAGTACCATCAAACTTCTGCTTGAGTACCCACTGTGCAATATCTTGTTGTAATCTGTATGAAGTGCAATCTCTGACTCTCTTTCAATTCCAGATCTCCCACATCATAACACCAACGCTGTACATGTCGGAAGACAACGAATAGGGAAGACAGTCATACACTTCTGGTGCCATGTAGATATCTGTGCCAACAATTTGAAAACCAGTGATCTCTGCTTGCCGTTTGGCTGTTGCAAAGTCTGCAATTCGAACATCCTCGTTTACTGTCAACTAAACATAAAACGTTAGTACACCAACAATACTGACAGATAGGTTTGTTGTTACCATGACATTCTCAGGTTTGAGATCTCGATGAATCATGCTACGTGCGTGAAGGTATTTGACTCCAGCCAGAATTTGCTTCATTGTTTTGCCAGCTCTTTCATGATTACATCTTTTGTCGTCTGCTTGTTGTTGGGACCTTGATATAAAGTCAGCAAGACTTCCTCCACCACACCATTCAAACAGTAGTCCAAGCTTCAGACAAGGTGAAGGAGACAGCATGATTGAGCCATACAACTTTACTAAATTTGTGTCTTGGAGTTGACTGTAAATAAAGTAACATCTACTCAATTATTTCTTTATATTTCTGCTAATGTAAAGTACCTGCAGTTGCAAAATTCTTTCATAAAATCATCTGCATTTGCACTAGTAATAGGCTTGTGCATCATCTTTAGAGCAGCTTCTGTTTTATCTGGCAAAATGACCTTGGTAACAACACTAAATGCACCCGTCTTGTCACCAACAGACTCTTCTTGTTTTACTTGGTTGTGTGTATAGATGTGAATATCTAGATCGAGCTCAAATTTTGCTAGTTTCCCCATCAGTACTTGACATTGTAATAGTATCATTTCATATTCATTTCTACTCGCTTCCACCGCTTCCACCTGATGTTTTAAATCATCTAATCGATTGGGAAGGTTCTTTTGAATTACTTGACTTGTGGACTCGTTCCATTCAACAATGCATTGACAAGTCTTTGAGGAGTTTACAATCTTTGGCCACTACATTTCTGTGAAGCTTTTCAAAAAGATTGCTAAATTGTTGCTGTTGTAATTCAGCAGCATCTAAACAAAAGTATTCCTGATCTTTTAAACTGGGCAACACATTGGTTCTGCAAACGTCATCATCACATTCTAGACGAAGCTTGGACAGCAGCTGCATAGCATCTGCAGTATCAGAACCACCGATGTCACTCTTCAGCATATTAAAATTGACTACAGCAGGTTCTACTTTGTCAGCAAGTTCACATTGTGCCCACCTACAGATTTCTTTGTAACCTTCATAGTCACATATGATCTTGAGATAAATAGATTTCACCCGTTCTGCCAAAAGATGAGATGATGCAGAGCCAATTTCTTGCTGATTTTTCTGGGTAACATCAGTGATAGAATTCCATGCTTTCTCGTGTTGTAATTTTGAAACATGTTCGTGGAGTCGGGGAATAAGACCTTCAACTTTGTCTCTTATTTCCCCTTTAATCGCCTCATTACTAGTGACTCTTGCTAACTCTTCTAAGCATTCTTTGTCACTTTTGATCTTCTTGGATCTGCTACTTTGATCCATTTTGGAACACCGCAAGTAGTTCTCAACTATTCGCTCCAACTCTGCCAACAAATTGTATACATTCCTACAGAAAGACAGATGAACACAGATGTCCAGTTACTGCTTGCTCAGTTGCAATCACTGTTTAATTATACTGCACAAGTACATACTGTGATGTCTTTCTCAGCATGTTGACCATTCCTTTAGACAACATACATAGCATCTTGTCACATGCTCCTTTCATGTCTTCAGTGGTCTCTTCTAGTTCTTGAACTCTGGCTGCTATTCTAGCATTCAATGTCACCAGCTGCTGACGACGATCAAATCCTCTCCATCGCTTAGACAAACGCTCTTCCACAATGTCGAGGTATTTTTTAATAGCTCCTTTTCTAATCTCTTCCTCTTCCTGAAGCTTGTCCCACTTATTTGCCACGAATAGAGCTGATCCAGGCACAGGACGAACCTTCATGCTTTTAATTATTGCCATGAGTAAACCACCGGCCTACAGTTTTCGAATGATTTCAGTAGCAATGACATTGCGACTGAACTGTACTTGACCCACCTGTGCAGCTTCTTCAGCAAGTTGACTTGCATCCAGTATATAAATGTACCCACACGCTTGACTTTGTTGACACTCTTCAGTAATCAGTCGAGCAGCATTGTCGGTACCTTCTGACTCTGTTACTCCAGGACTGTCAATCAATGCACAACTGTAACATTCATGAATATCATTCACCAAAGTCGCCAAGGTCATTAATGTCACTACAAGTAGCCACTTGGTAAGTTCTCATTTGAAACGTTCGCTCAACATACTGCATATCTTATGGCAAAAATAGTGAAAGTGACAACATACAACAGTTTTACAATCATTTTGTAACATCAATGAATATATGATGTCACTTTTTACCTTTAAGAATTCAAAAGGCCAGAAGATCTCTGCTTTAGAACATGCTGTAGCTTGGTCAGGTACCCCACGATGAGAAACCGCCATAGCTCTTTAGTCTGGTCACAGTCCGTGAGATCATATTCTTTTGTAGTCAGTCCTTCTTTTGAAAAATGCACTTTGGCAATTTTGCAATCTCCATATTTGACTTCGCAAAGTGTAGAAGTTGCTGCATTGTAGGATGTTGGCAGAACTTGTTGCCCCAGGAGAGCATTGACAAATGTGCTCTTTCCAGAGGATGTGCTTCCTACTCAAGAACATGAAATCACCAGAAGATACAGTGCAAATGTATTGAGTGAATTACAAAATAAATTTCAGTGCTTTGAGTTTCATTGCATATAGAAACCCAACAGGTAATGAATAACTACAAGAAAATAAACTCTTGTACAGATGCAAAGAAATGAGATGATTTCTTACTGCAGTGCTTTCTACCATGGCCATAGAACTTACTTAATTAACTGGAAAAGATGAGAGCTCTGTGTATAGGAAAAATGAAATTATAGTGAAATGTGCCCCACCCACTTTCTCAGTCTCACTATTTCATATTCAGTAACATGTTAGTACGACAAGAGATAAGGTAGACTGCAGTGGATCACCACTCATATGACTAGCGATGGCAACTAGAGACAGCTAGCCACAACTTTGCTCCACGAACACAGAGGTATAGAAACAGCAGATTGATTGAACCACGTACTCTCCATCTCCAAGCTTTAGTTTAATTCTATTACCTGTAGGTCAAAATATAGTGCAACATATCATGTGACACATGATAAATTGCAAGACTGCCGTACATTTAGTTAAAGCAAGTTATAATTAACAATGCATTGGTTAGTAGTGACTTGGTATATAGGCCAATATACGTAGCGTTCGACTCTGTTTTGTTCGGGAGGGGGTGTTGGCAAGGTTGTGCTTTTAGCAAATTGATCTATATAATGCACCATACATAAATATGATGCATTTTTTTGCAATTGTACATTAATGAATCCATACCTGCGACCAACAACATAGGTTGTCGTTCTAAATTTTCTTTGACTTTATCAAAATCAGCCTTCTTCATCCAGAAACTAGTTTGACGTATCCCCAATTTCTTCAAAACTGGTAAAGACAGCATTTCGTCGTATAGAAATTCTGATACTTCATTAATGAGATTGCCAAGAGTGACTTTCTCTTCTGTAAAGTCATCAATGATGTCCTTTGCACTTGCCATAGGCTGTCAAAAACCGTTCATGAAATAATTGTTATGACATTGGGAACTATTGGCGGAATATCAAAAATCAGTAAATTATATATCACACACTACTTGTGTTACATACAGCTCATGCACTTTTTTGGAACAATTTATTGTTATCTAACTAACATATAAGATTTCACCTGTTCTGAAGGTCAACAGCACTCTTACAAACTTTTAATGACTAAAGTTATAAGGCTGGCTAGCTTCTACGATCAGGCAAAGAAACTGACATTTGCCAATAAACAAATTATAGCATATAGGTCTTGTGCAGCTAAAGTTAGAAAGATAAAAGATCAAACTCACTTTACATTTGTTGTCAATACCAAACCATGCAATATTACCTTGTGACATACAGGTTTCAGGCTATTACTATAGCAATAAACTACTCAGTTGTTACCAAATTGTTATACTGAGTTCTCAGTGCATCGCCAGATTTTGACAAATTGATTAACATTGTGTGATTTGTGTATGTATACAGCCACATACTGAACCTTATGCATTGCCAATGCTTCCACAAAACCTGCTCATCGAAAAAGTCTAGCTCCCAGGTCTAATTAATTGCTTAATTAATTAAACAGTAAACTGGCCAAACACGCAGACTAATATTCTGAAGTGTGAAATTTTCAATCAGCTTTGTCCTGCACTGAGAATTAAACATCCACAGATTACTGATAGACAGTAATTAAATTGACAACATGTTTTATTATTATTGCTATTATCTAATATATAAAGCTCAAATTGTCTGTCTGTGTGTGTGTATGTTCGCTTTTGGCGGCCGTGTTTTGTCCGTTCGCAACTGAAATCGGCACGCACAGAGGAAGGTTTGCGTAAAAAATTAAAAAATAATGCACCGGGTCCCCTCTCGAGGGATCGACCCACACGTAAAATTTCTCGACGACGCAAACGCTACACATTGCAGTTCATTCGAACACGCGCCCGCACCAGTCCTGTGTAGACCCTATGCATCGCCGTCCTTCGCAAAGCTTCGAGCAATCGAATATCTCTTGCCGACGAAACTTACTCTTCTATCGCTTGCGTTTCTCTCCAAATTCTGATTGCATTTGCACCGAATCCAACCTACACGTTTTCTGCAGCAAACGCTACACGGGGAGTGTGTCGATTTCTATCGAAACAAGCGCAAAAGAGCAAGATTCGAATTCATTCAGCATATCCGGGACCTCGCAACAAAATTGCACGTGAAGTGTCCACAGACCTATCTTTACACTACAGTATCTTGCCCGTACGACGGACGGGCCATGTGTACTAATCTATGTGTGTGTAAAGGAGGTGTCTGTCTGTCTGTTTGTGTGTCCGTCCGTACAAGCGTTTCTCAAAGACGGCGAGTCCGATCTCGGCCGAATTCATTTGGGTCGAAAGTGAGACTGTGGTCGTCTTCCTGACTTCTCCCACGACGACGCCATTTCCTGCCGCTCGCGCGCGAATATCTCCGGAACGGCGCATCGTATCTCCACCAAATTTAGACCGCCCGTTCCCGACGTCGGACGGTACGCGCCGAGCGTGTCGTTTATTGCGGGCGACGCCGGGAAACGAAAGATATTTTTGCTGATATCCGGGTCTTGAAAAAATACGCCCACAGTCGTTTGCCAGTCTACGACCGTCGAAGAGCTGCCGTGTTTGATGCACCTGTTCCCCGAAATGCCAGCAACGTCTTCGAAGAGACGACGTTCAGCGGGACTGTCGAAATGACGAGGGTCGGCATTCGTTATATACGGGGTACGGATTATCCAGGTAAGGATTGCACGTGACTTGCACGTTACGGGATTCACGTCGAAATTATAGATGCCACGTTCGATACACCTGTTCTCCGCAACGGGACTGTCGAAATGGCTTCAACGGGATCAATAATCCAATCAACGGGATTTTTGAAACTGGACACGTGTCGAATAGATGCCAAGTTCGATACACCTGTTACTCGCAACGGCAGCAACGTCCACGTCGAAATGGTTTCAACCAATCGCTAATCCAATCAACGGGATTTTGGAAACGGCCATTGAACGGGATATAACTATGAATGAGCATTCTGTCTGGCTGCTACTAAACGGTAAAAGCACTTACACCACGGCTAGTTAGTGACAGTAAACGGTTCTCTATTACAAACTGTACGTGACCTGGCTACACCCCCTCTGCCTCTCCAACCATCAAACGCATTTTTAGATACTTTCTGCTATAATCTCTACCTATAAAGGCGACCTGTCTCTCCTCCACTTCCGTGTTGTATTGGCTCTATGACAAACGTGTGTGTCAACTGCAGCGCTATGAAGTGGAAAGGAGAAGCACCTGGCATGTGTTGTCCCCCGGGGCGAAGCCGGGCATTGAAGCTTGTTAGAAAATAAAAGTGTGTCAACTTCTTATCAACATCACAATGATTCACAGGAGCTCCTCCACACTATATGTATGCACAGTACACTTGACTTAAAGCGACACTGTCAAGATTTTATCCTCGGATACCTAGCGTCTAAACGCCCCCGCAAACTTGAATTTAGGTAGAAATTTTTCAAGTTCTCCAAAACGAGGAATCGTTGGCAAGTGCGATTTTACCTGTAGTTATATTGCGTTATCTGCCACGTTTTGGCAATAGATCGACTTTTGTCGCGCTTTGAGTGCCTGACAGCCGATATCGTCGTACTTGACTAGGTCATTGCGCATGGATTTGATACGTCGTATAAGTTTTGTAAATATAGAGCAAGTATAGCGTTTGTTTTCGACTTCGAACGGTTACTTTCTACGGCGAAAACGGGCCCTTTGCAAGCCGCACGTGATGGACAAGATTCCCGGAAGTTGTCACCGATATGACTTCGGTATCTCAGAAGAGAAGCCATGGAGGTGCACGTCAAGGGGCAGGACGTCGCCGCAAGTGCACAACAAGTGTTATGAAGACTATTAAACTGTCGCAAGACATCTATACTAGATGCGAAAAGTCCCATTGTCTGCGTACCGGAATAACCACTGCTCCTTCGTCAGCAGACGTGTCTGATGCACTAATACGCGTTCTATCGTCACGAAACGCCATTACGCTGTCCTAGGAGTCCCGATGTAGGTTTGCGCGCGAAGTGTGACACGCCTAGAGCGCACAAGCATGCGCACTTGTGCGCTCAAATCTTGACAGTGTCGCTTTAAGGTGATTTCCCACTTGTGCCCTGACGACGCTTGTGAATCAGCTGAAAGATTCTATCTTGGTATTGAAAACGAGTAGGAAATTGAGTGGTTTCTCCAAGGCTCTCTAGACAGTCAATCAACTCCATCAATGTCATATTGGCCACTGCAGCTGGAGATGTTCTATGCTCAGTGGTTTTATCGCCCATTGTTCAAAGTGAATATCTAGAGCCAGTAACTAGCCCCTCACAAACATCCGCATACAGTACGTTGCAGACTGATTGCCTACAATGAGCATAGTCATATAATAGCCACAGAGATCTAACATAATAAATGCAATTAAGATGTCTAGACAAGATACAGCTAGATAGCATCTGATCAAAGAAAGGCTTCACTCTAATTTCCATCCAGCTTACCCTACTAGTAAGAGATGAGGATTCATGTCTAGAAAGCAGCAGACAACCTAATTGATATAGATAGGCATCTTTACATCATTGAATCACCATGAATAGATCACACTTAGCTGAGCAAGATTGTTAGGTTTGTAGACAACGTCTAGTTAGGTGTCGAACAATTTGTGCTCTGTAGTTAGGTTTTTGGGAGTTGATCTCACATGAAGTTCACCAGTCATGCTTCTATGTCCTTGTTTCTTCAATGACACTAACATTCAGCACAGATGGTCATTATGCCATGTGTTTGCGAGATAGAAAGGAATCCTACGTGTTCAAATTTGTAGGGTAATCTTATTAGTCGATAACATCTGACCTGCCAGCACTGCCTTTGTCACGTTATCAGTAGATACGTGGACTGATAGCTTCAGGTAGCCTCCCACGCAGAAACAATATAGGGTAAGTGCATCCTTACCAAACTGAGCTATGTCATGCTGCCAGCTCCACAGGCATTGATTCCGTTCTGCTAGATTCTATAGATGGCGGAGCATCATGAGTGGTATTGTCTTGGAAAAGGGTTTGACTTGTCTCTAGATCAGATTTTGTCCACAAACACCACCGATATCAATGCCAGAGAAATTCTCCTGAATCCAATGCCTCAACTGATGAAGAGTATCAAACCTGACTCTAAATATTCAAAAAAGACAGCAGAAACGACTAGACAACAAACACAGCAACAGGAACTGAATACAAGAGGTAGTGCCAGTGCTTTCAAAATACCTGTCGAACTACATTTTGGAATACATCAGAAAACAACAAGCACTGGTTTCGAAGCAGTATGGTATGAGACTGAACAAGTTCATACTCGTACTCTTTATTTTCATCCCTATCTTATTAATACCATCCCAAGAGCTCTAGCAAACTCAGACCTCACCACAGCTACTGAGGCCAGTAGGATAACCCTTGCTCCAAGCCTGGAATGTTTGCGTGAAGCAAATTATTTGAGTGAGAACCTAAACAAAATTGCTAAAGACAAAAAGGTGATGGAAGATGGAAGTCTGATTGAAAAAATAGAAGTTTGTCGACAACTGTTGATGTCTCCTAGAGTAGACAAAGCTACTCATTTTGTGTCTTCTGTTCATCTTGGAGCCAAGATCGTTAGTTACTCTATTAAGCAGACTGGAAAAACGACCAATGAGACAGATGTAAATTCAAAAGTTAAAGTGGCAGCAGCAGAATCGTCAGTTGATTGGAAAAAGAAATCTGATTCTACATTCACAGACACTGTCAGAGGTAAATTTGAAATAAGAGATACCTCAGTACAAATGAAAGGTGGTGACACAGAGATCAGTCGTGATCAAGAGAAGGTCATTGGGGTTAAATTCTCTCCCATCAGTAACCTTGTCGGTGATATGTGGAAAGATGCTCTAGAGATGGCATGCCGATTTCAATTTGAACAACTGGAAGGTAAATTTTCCAACATTTTTGTGTGCTGTATATTTGACATGGCATAATCAGGAACTAGTATATAAGTTCTTTTTGTTAGGTAAACGTGTTCCGTGCTTTTTGAAGACCAGTGAATTTTGGCTAACAGTAACAGGACAAGATCGCATTGTTGCTACAAAAATTCCAGTAAAGGAAAGTTGTTTCTACATTAATCAACGGCAAACAGGCAGCAACCCAACATTCAGCATTGAATACAAAACAGTCTCTGAAGACAAATGGCAGTGCATCTCTCTACCTGACAAAAGAGACGCAGAAGTACATCTGACTCAAGCTGAAGACAAGTCTATTGAATTTACCCTAATTAATGCAGACAATGAACAAAGTGCTACAGACATGTTGGAGTGGCTTGAGGGTCAAACACCTTTTCTCATTGGGCAAAAAAAGGGTTTCTGGATGTGGAAGACTGACATCTATCTGTCTGTCCAACACAACAAACCTATAGCAAAAAAGGAGAAGTATAAGGTAACGTGTTGTTCACAAGAAACATTAACTGAACACCACATGTCATTTTATGTCTACAGTTGTGTAGCAAAGAAACATTGACAAGTCAATTTCCATAGTGAAACAGTAACCAGTAAATTGCAGTAATTAATGAATAAAAATTATATATGTCTAAGATAATATGCTCTCTTCTCTCTGCCTACTTTCCTTCATCGCGTGCAGAAAGCAGGCTACCTCCACGAACAGACCCCCATACACACACACACACACACACACACACACACACACACACACACACACACACACACACACCACACACACACACACACACACACACACACCTCTACTGAATATGCTCAGAAAGCAGTAACGGTTTCTACTATGCAGAACAGTTCATGCATGCATGCGTACTAGTAGGGTCGCTACGTATACTCGATGGATGAAACACGCCCGTAGACACCTGCAAAATAAAACGTTGCTACTCTCGAGTTGCTTGCAAATGAAGATGTCTTTCTTGCCTCACACAAACACGAATGCGATAACGCGGCTTCCAATATCTGCCGACACGTGATGTCTACTCCTTCCAAAATCCTTGAAATCGATACATTCTGCATCCTTTGCCGTCTCTATTAGTGCACGCCAAGTGGAACAAGCAGTCGTTGTATTACGACGTCGGACGGCTGAGAAATGCCTCATTTGCCTCACACTAGTACTCCACACCGCGCCGCGTTCATCCTGGGTTTGTCACGTCTCGACAACGAAACACACTCTATTCAAACAGCCTGAAATTCTGAAGCACACAAGCTCCGTTGAAATAGGAGGTGTAACCGTTAGACGTAAGTGTGATGCGATGTTTTTGTGATACACATGCGCACTGTCGCTTTGTGAGTTTTGTAGGGGTAGATGTTTGTGAGTTTGCTGAATTTGCAACATGGTCTTCTTCTCCAATATTTGGAAGCTTCCTACGTGTATACATATACACGTCGGCTACCGCAGTAGGTCACTATCCTAATTGAGCATAAAATTAATTAATTAAATTACTAACCGAGGCTAGACGTATGAGTGACAAAATCAACGCCGACGGATTTGTAAATAGGAGTGGGCCTGGCCAGGTGCACTTTGAACTACATTAATTAGTAGGTGGTATGCGGCTTTACCTTCTATGCAAGAATGTAGCCTTTGATCAGACAGTATCTGTTTCCTCGTCTAATAGGACGTTTAATCAGACAGTATCCGTTTCCTCGTCTAATAAGACGTTTTATTGGATTAGGCGTCTGTGGCTTTTCGGCCAATGTAGATGCAATCAGTTTGCCACTGTTGCATTTGTGCCTAGTTGTGATCAATTTGCCTTTGGGTGTAAACATGGTTGATACAACTACTGAGCCGAGAACTGGACTCTCTCCAGCTGATGTGGCGAACATGTCACTGATTGAGTTGAATGACTGCCTGGAAAGTCTGGGAGATACAAGCCAATTTGGTACTCGTTTTCAGTACCAAAACAGAATCTTTCAGCTGATTCACGAGTGCTATGGCATGAGTGACAAGTTACCTGTAAGTCAAGTGGCATATCTACAGTTAATACGTAGATCCGATCAAGAAAAGGCTCTTTTGAGTATATAAGGAGACGTTGAAATTCATTGATCAATATATTAGAGCACCACTGTTTAGTGAACTTACAAAGACAATGCAGTACATATACTGAGGACTGTGTTGTGTGTAGTTGATGTACAGATTTAAATCATTGTACAGACTTATATTGGCATATTGTTTTGTACTGTATACGCATTTGATCACTAGGGTGAAGGCACTAGGGTGAAGGCACTTGGCTACATACAGTGCGAGGACATAACAGCACTGTTCTATTTAGCAATAACAATCTGTGCCTGCATGTTCAGTCCTAAGTGCATAGCCACAATTACTTTGATGAGCAGTCTGTGGTGTATTGTATAAACACCTAGTTCTAGCAGGTTTGTGTGACTGGACAATTTTGCATGAATTAATTGTGGAAGTCTGGCTACTGAGCATGCACGCAAATTCTTATCATCATGCAGTCAACATGCAACAATAAAAGTTTATATAGTGTCATAATAATAGACTGAAATAGATATTTTCATTGGGCTTTAGTATCACACAGCCTCAAAAGGGATAAAAACTAATGTAGAAATGTGTTTTTTATATTTGTATCTTCCTATTAGCGTGAGACAATATTAATTGGCTGAAAATCTTTGTATATGGTTTGATCAGCCAGTAACAGATTGTAGTAAATTGATTGCCCCATTGCATGTCATTCTCTGTAAAACATTGAAACAAATAAAATTAGATATAACACGTACAGTATTGCATGATATTATGCTTTGATAATTGGCAAATTGTTTCTCGTTGTCATAATTTGTGTCATATTTGACAGCCTATTGCAAGAGTAAAAGACATTGTCACTGACTTTAAAGAAGAGAGAGTCAGACTTGACCATCTCATCGATGAAGTGGCCAAATTCATATACAATGAAGAACTGTCCTTACCATTATTGAAGAAACTGGGGATATGTCAAACTAGTTTCTGGATAAAAGAGGATGAATTTTTTGAAATGAAAAAAGAGTTAGAAAGAAAACCCATGTTGTTGGTAGCAGGTATGTATATATTTCTGTATATAGATACAAAATAATTTCTTCATTATATGTACCTGTATGTATACCAACGTATGCCTACGTCAATTAGTGCCAATTTTATTTTGTTTTTGCATTGTACGCAGCATCTGCTGATTGCATGTTTTCGAATAGGAAGCACATCAGCTGGAAAGAGCACATTTGTCAATGCTCTTTTGGGGCAACAACTTCTGCCAACATCTTACAATGCAGCAACATCTGTACTTTGTGAAGTCAAATATGGAGACCACAAAATGGCCAAAGTGCATTTTTCAAGTCAAACAATGCACAAAACAATAGAATATGATCTCACAGACCCTATGCAGCAACGAGATCTATGACGCTGCATTTCTTGTAGTGGAGTGACTAAGGATGGCCAAACTACAGCATGTTCTAAAGCAGAGATTTTCTGGCCTTTTGAATTCTTAAAGGTAAATATCAAGCAACAATTAAGATATTTATTTGTATGTGATGATATGTACAAAATCATTTACTGCATGTTGGAGCTTTACTGTTTTACTCAAGGTACAGTATGCATGCTGAATATGTTGAGTGAACACTTTATAATGCAAATGTAACACTCAGTCATAGCTATTTGTAATATATGACATTGATGCCTTCGACTTTCTTGTGAATGTAAATTGTGACCTTTACATTTGCTTGAGATTATAACAATGTAGGTTACAGGTTGTGGCATTTGAATTAACAACAACGTACCGGCTGGTTTGTCAAGGTTATGAGTTTGTTAATTAATGTGAGCTGTATTGTTTATTAGTGATGGTTTTTGTTAGATAGTGTTATACACATTGAATGTTGACAGGTGCTTGATACTCTGCTGGGGCGTTTTTGATTGGGCTCTTCCAGCCTTTTCCAGAAGAGGCTCCGTGTGCACGCCGCTGTTGCAACTTCTACAGTTCTGCTGCTATAGTCGGAAGAGCCAACTCTGCCGACTCTGCTGCTGGTTGGAAGAGCACACCCCTCTTCAACCTTTCTACCAGCTCTGCACTGGAAGAATTAAGTTGGAAAAGGGGCGTGCTCTTTCAGACTCTTTTGGAAGAGGCTGGAAGAGCCCAATCGAACACGCCCTTGATCTGTATTGTGATTACAAGTGACATGTGGCACTATCCTGACATTTAAACCGTTGTTTGCTCATGATGTAGGATTTCACATTGATTGACAGTCCTGGAATAGCAGGGTCAGAAGGTACCGACAATGCTGCTCGACTGATTACTGAAGAGTGTCGACAAAGTCAAGCGTGTGGATACATTTATATACTAGATGCAAGTGTGTCTGCTGAAGAAGCTGCACAGGTGGGTCAAGTACAGTTATGTTGCAAATATATCATTGCTACTGAAATCGTTTGAATTATTAAATTATTAATTTAATAATTTGGCAATAATTAAAAGCTTGAAGATTCGTCCTGTGCCTGGATCAGCTTTATTTTTGGTGAATAAATGGGACAAGCTTGATGAAGAGGAAGAGATGAGAAAAGGAACTCTACAACAATATCTCAACATCGTGGAAGAGCGTCTGTCTAAGCGATGGAGGGGATTTGATTGTGGTGAGCAGCTGGTTACATTGAATGCTAGAATAGCAGCCAGATCGAGTTCAAGAACTAGGAGAGACTATACCGAAGACATGAAGCAAGTGTGTGACAAGATATTATCCATGCTGTCTAAAGGAATGGTTAATGTGCTGAGAACGACATCACAGTATGTACTTGTGTAGTATAATTAAACAGTCATTTGTAACTGAGCAATCAATTGCTAGACATTTTTGTTTATAATATCTGTCTTATCTGTAGGAAAGTATACAATTTGTTGGCACAGTTAGAGCGAATAGTTGAGAACTATTTGCAGAGACTCAAAATGGGTCGATGGAGAGACATGAAGATCAGATATGACGCAGAATGCTTACAAGAATTTGAAAGAGTCACTTACAACGAGGAGATTTCAAAAGTCAAAAGGGAAATAAGCAAGAAAATTGACGAACTTATTCCCAACTTCATGAACATGTTTCAAAATTACAACCACAAACAGCATGGAATTCTATCACTGATGTTACCCAGGAAAATCAGCAGGAAATTGGCTCTGCATCATCTCATTTTTTGGAAGAACAAGTGAAATCTGGTTTTCTCAAGATCATATGTGCCTATGAAGGTTATAAAGAAATCTGTAGGTGGGCACAATGTGAAATTGCTAACAAAGTAGAACCTGCTGTAGTCAAATTTAATATGCTGAAGAGTGACATTGGTGGTTCTGATACCGCAGATGCTATTCAACTTCTCTCCAAGCTTTGTCTAAAATATGATGATGATATTGGCAGAGCCAATCTGTTGGCTAATCTAGACAATCAAGACTACCTTCTTTCAGGAGCTGCTGCATTAGAGCAGCTTGTGCAACAGCGAAAATGTAATTTTTTGCACACCTTACCCCTGCAATGGTAGTGGCTGTACAATGTAAACTCTTCAGAGACCTTGTGAATGCGTTATTGATTGGAGCAAGTCCACAAGTCCAAATAATTCAAAAGAACCTTCCCAATCGATTAGATGATTTAAAATATCAGGTGAAAGCGACTAGAACTCTAGAGGGCAATAAGAATGAGCATGAAATGATACTATCCCAATGTCAAGTACTGATGGGGAAACTAGCAAAATTTGAGCTCGATCTAGATATTCACATTTATACACACAACCAAGTAAAACAAGAAGAGTCTGTTGGTGACAAGACGGGTGCATTTAGTGTTGTTACCAAGGTCATTTTGCCAGACAAAACAGAAGCTGCTCTAAAGACGATACTAAAGCCTATTACAATCACAAATGCAGATGATTTTGTGAAAGAATTTTGCAACTTCGGGTACTTTACATTAGCAGAAGTATAAAGAAAAGTAATTGAGTAGATGTTTCTTTATTTACAGTCAACTCCAAGACACAAATTTAGTAAAGTTGTATGGCTCAATCATGTTGTCTCCTTTCACCTTGCCTAAAACTTGGGCTACTGTTTGAATGGTGTGGTGGAGGAAGTCTTGCTGACTTTATATCAAGATCCCAACAAGAAGCAGAAAACAAAAGATCTAATCACAATGAAAAAGTTAGAAAGATGATGGAGCAAATCCTGGCTGGAGTCAAATACCTTCACACACTCACACACGTAGCATGATTCATCGAGATCTCAAACCTGAGAATATCATGGTAACAACAAACCTATCTGTCAATATTGTTGGTGTACTAACGCTTTTGTGTTTAGTTGACAGTAAACGAGGATGTTCGAATTGCAGACTTTGCAACATCCAAACGGCAGGCAGAGATCACTGGTTTTCAAGTTGTTGGCACAGATATCTACGTGGCACCAGAAGTGTATGACTGTCTTCCCTATTCGTTGTCTTCTGACATGTACAGCATTGGTGTTATGATGTGGGAGATCTGGAATTGAAGGAGAGTTAGAGATTGCACATCGTACAGATTGCCACAAGATATTGTACAATGAGTACTCAAACAAAACTTTTATCGTTCTTGTGGACGACTATGGGAAGATCTTGCTAAAAGATGCCTGAGCAAACCTACCAGACGGCCATCAGCAGAACAGGCACACAAAGAAATTGCACAAGCTAATCATTATGTATTGCTAAGTGCATGTTGACTAATAAAGTGCATTGATCTGTGTGTGTGCGTGCACACACACACACACACACACACACACACACACACACACACACACACACACACACACACACACACACGTGTGCGGGTTTGGGTATATGGGTGCTTACTGCAGTTATGCAAGTGCATGTGCACGTTGCTAGGTCATGTTCCTGGAATAAGCTTGGTTTTTCTGCAGCATCTTCTTTTACCTTCTCAAGGCAGGTCTTCCCGTCCTCAGCATAGAAGTGTTGAAGGTATTGTTGTTTATGATTTGTCATTTATCTAAACATTTGAGATGGTTTGTTTAATTTTAAGAGTCACACATGTCCCAGCCATGGTTTTTGGTGTCCTTGATAGGGAGGAAGCCGTGAGGATTCTAGTGGTCAGAGGAAACTTGGATGGGTGTGTAGCAAATTGCTTGTGTTGACTTTTTTTATGAAAATCGTTGGTTTTATGGTAGATTTTTTTGATTCATGAAATTTCAAGTAATCCTGGTACATTGGTTCTTACCATGGTTTATGAACGACATTTTCATCTCATTATACACCAGGTAATGGTAACAATTAATATTAAATCTGCTGTCATTGAACTCAGTAGATCACTGTGTTGGTGCTTTCTTAGCCACACATTGTACTCTAATTTATGTTTGTTGTTAGAGTACAGTACTGCAAAGAATTCTATAGTATGAGGCATGAATACATCAGCTTTTCAGTATGATATTTCCCACAGAGCTGTGTGGTCTTAAATACACTCATGAGTGTTTGATAATTAATGAGTTAATATGCAAGTCATTGGTTAGGCTGCCTGGTTCCTTAGCTATGAGGATGCATGCTAAATCATCTCAACTAGCTAATGATTACCTAGAGCTTACACGTAGCTTACATACTGATTGAACTTATGGAATGAATAGATTCCAAAGTGTTAGCTTATTGTGTAATGAATAACTCAGATGTGCCCTGGAAATTGTCAATCTAGCCTTACTTAATTAAGTGAATCATTTTGAATTTGATTCCATTTATGTATATTTGTTTTTCTTTAATTTGTGCTAGCAATCGAGTCCTTTGTCGTATACAATTCATGTACAAAAAAGAAAAAAGAAAAAAGAGGACCAGTGTTTCCAGACATTGTACAGCTCATACAGTTCTACTCACAAAATCTTGGTCTCGAGTGCAAGCTTAGATTGAAATGATACAAAGTAGCAATTATGAAAAGAATATTGTATGTATAATAGTAATAATAATGGACATATAACTGCTGTAGGACGTTCAATTTGACGTTCTTGTATTGTTAATTAATAAAAAGTGCACTCGTTTTCAAACAGATGTTGTGCTGTAGAGTGACCTAAATTTTAGTCTTTACCCCTTTTTGTCAATTTTTGGCGGACTTTCATCATCGTATCATCGATATATCGCTAGATGCATGGTCACACGCCACAAGAGAATACGGATGATGATGATGACGACGACGACGACGACGATATATCTCAAACCATTTTGTTTGTGGCGTGTGGTGAGATGTAACGCCCACGCCTTTTGCTACCTGTAGTTAGCTACTAGAAGTTGATTAGTCAGTCTGTTGTCAGCTAGTCTAGCGGTTGCTCACTCGTTGTTGTTGCGTTAGTTGTTTGGTATTACACTATACTAGTCAGCACAGTCTCTAGAGTCGTCGCGAGAGTGTGTGCGAACGTCACATGGTCAACTTCGGTCACACAATTTTGGTAAGTCCAAAACAACGTGTTTTTGCAATGGAAACATTACCAAACGCGCTGAGCTCGGACAGCCATCTGAGTGTATCATGGCGTAGGCTACAACGCGGGCTAGTTAACACTTACGATACAGCCTGATTCGGCGGTCTCCAAGTGTGGCGCACAGGTAGCCTCGTACCAGACCCTCTCGCGCCGTCGTGCCCGGTTCCCGTATAACACGACAACGCCTGGCTAGCGCACAGGTACGTACATACGGAAGCCGGTAGCGGCGGATTGATATCAGTCCGCCGTTCTCGGCCGCACTCATATCAATAGCCTCGGTATTCCAGACTGCTTTCTGCACGTGATGGGAGGGTAGGGTGGGAGGAGAGAAGAAAGCAGTCTGGGGACAGCTCTATTGTAAGTGACTTCGGAAGAAGGCGGTGCTCATGTAAATCTATAATACCCTCGTTCAATAGAAACAATACGATTATATAACCACTTACAGCAATCAGATACCGTGTAGTACCGTTTAGATCTGTTGGTGCGGTTAATTGTTTTGTATAATGTCCACGGCTCGAACGCCAAAGAAGTTTCTTGCAGCCGACAAGTGCCGGCTGTGTGGCAACCGCTTTCTGAGTTCTCAAAGCAAACACAATTTGTTTCAAACGAGCCAGGATCTCTGCACAAAGCTTCAGCAAGCTACCGGATTAGACATCAGCGACACAGATGGCATTTCACACTACGTATGTGGTTCTTGTCGAAGCAGACTGCTGACTTTCGAACGCGAGTGCAACAAACTTGAAGCCACGAAGAAGTCCATTACGTTGACATACAAGAAGACATTGTCCTGTTGGAGGTTCAAGAGAGGAGTCATAGCGTCTCCAACAAGTTCATGTACTGTCAAGAAAGCAGACCTGACGGCAAGTCCCCCGATGGCTGGTGACGAAAGGTTAATTGTTACTTTTTGTATTTGATCATCGCGGTCGTCTGAGTTATGGGTGTGCACGTTTAGACCTTTCGTGAGAAACACTGCTGGTGCTGCAGTTCATCGACCTTTCGTGCACAACGTCGCACGGTCCCTCTTCGAGGGAAACTTTGCTGCGAAGAAGTCTGTAACACTTCATTGTGTACGTCGCGCAATGGCTTTACCGCCTTCACGTATTCCAGCGCCCAGTCGTAGTTCGCCTCAGCGACCACGTAAGAGTATTGTGAGCCGCTATCTCACTCTGATCAATACTAATTAGCTATTTGTTGCAGGAGCTTCAGCCATTTTGGCGGCTGCACCGCCTCTGCCCACGCCGTCTTCGTCAATGACAGCAGCTGAACATACCTGTACTGCACTACTGACTCGGTTTGAGCCACCAGTAAAGCGGGGATCTATTCCCTCTACATCAGAATTTGCTAGGCTGCATGTGCCCTTTTACACTAGAGTAACCGAAGGAGCTGTTGATGAAACACCTGGTCAAACAGATTCTTCAACTGAGTCCGTTCAGTCTATAGTGAAGGTGAACGCGTGCAGTATGTGCCATCTGTGCCTGTTGACTACTTATTGTTGCATATGTACTGTATTAGGTGCAGGTGATTTACCCATCCAAAACATGTGATGTCACCATTTCAAACCAATACCATGGCCTGAGACGTGCTTTAGCCACTCTGAAGCCTGACAGGATTGCTCTAGCTGCTCTGAAAAATTCTGATGTTTTGCCGTTTTTGATCAAAGGAATGTGCAATCTTATCAATAAAGAATGTGAAGAAATGTGCAGACCATCTACTCACAGTTCATTTCGCAACTCTTCTTTTTTGGGTATGACATCATTGACAATACAGAAAACTGTTTACGAACTGCAGACAATAGCACCTACATTATGGAAAGTCCTAGGAGTGTCTGTGAGTCCTAATATAACTTTAATTGACAACAATGAGAAGTTGCAAGCACATACATGTATGGTAGCAGCATGTCTGCTTAAGGCTCGAAATCCTTACATGGGTGCTTTACAATCAGTAGTCAGCATGATCCTTTTTAATTCAGGAGCCAAAAAAGGGCTTAAAACAGACTGAACCGGTTGGGTGTTTGTATGTCTCATAAGACGACATTTCGAAAGATCAAGTCTATGTCAGGAACTTTTAACACTTTATTGCTCTGCTGGAAAGATAACCTGGAAAAGAAATGCCAGTCATTCCAGAATCAATCTTTGCAGCTGCAGACCTCCGACTGTTTATCGCATGTAACTTTTCACAGCTTTGATAGCACAAGAAATGGTGATATTACTGAGAATATCGTTGGTAGTGAGACCTCTGACTCTTCTTCTTCCATTAGTTGGGAACCTGAAGAAGGCTCAGAGCAGGAGGCACACTTAGAGACCTTATGCTTTCAACTGACAGGAGACAACTTGGACATTTCAATCAAGACCAAGTACATGACTATTGACAGGAGAAACAAGTCTCTTCATTGGTTCAATATGATTGCTACAAACGAACGAATTGTTGACTGCCATCTGCCAACTGCAAGGCCTAGGTGTTCTATTTTGTCTGTGCCAGACACTGCTTTTTTGCCGTCTTTGGATGACCATGCATATCTGAGAAAAGAATTTGCAATTATGGTGGAGAGGATCATCACCAAGTACATGCCTGGTTTCTCACATTTTGCAAAATATGTTGTAAATCATATTGAACACCAATATACCAAGCAAGCTAGTAAGAAGTCTATACGAAACTGTTTGGGCCTACTTGAGTTTAATGAAAATAAACAGCAGGACATGGTGAAAATTTTAGAACATGTAAATCAAACATATGTTCCGTATAGCTCTATGTGGCAAGACGAGAGTGGCAGACATACGTACTCTCAGCCTTTCGTGAGGATGCAGTTTGGCGGTGACCAACTGACTGTAGAGAGAATCCGGAGTTCTCAATTGGCAGTCATTAATGGTGCAACATCTTATGAAAGGCTAGAGCGAGTATTTACTCATGCTGGGCATTTTCACTGTAGCATGAACTTTGTAAACCTTATATTTACAAAGTTTTATGATACTCAAAGTACAAAAGATGTGGGAACTCTCTATCAATTAAGAAATCGCCTTGACCGCAGGGACATTGGAAGAGATACCCATAAGCGCTACCGATCTTGTAGATCATTTGTAAATGATGTGTTGGATGGATATATTCTGGCAGCAGCTGTCACTCATTTCAAATTGAAGGATTTTGACGATTCACCTGTTCCTCCTGGGATGCCTAAATCACTGGAAGCAACGTGGTTTCACGGCGAAGTTTTAAGCATGGTGGACAAGTATGTTCTTCAGTGGATAGAAACCAAGAAACATGCTTCAGCCTTGATCAGTGTTGTACAGTCTGGTTTCCCAGAAGTTACAGGACTATCAGAAAGTACAGTTGTACAACCATCCCTGACTACTGTGCCTTCTTGCAACAGTGTGCCTAGAGTGCGTGACAGCCAGCAAATTGGAATGACACCTACTAGTTTAGTAAATTTGGCCCATCAGTCAGCAAGCTTGAGAAGCTACCGTGGCAATCTATGGTCTCTCCTTGGAAGACTGAAAACTTTGCAGGTACAAAGACAACAGACATCATCACTTCCTGTGCAGACTGAAATTGCTTGTGCAGTAATGTCAGGAGAACAACATGCAATGAAGTCTCTATACAGTGACAGTAGACAATGTTCAGTATTTACTCACGTTGAGAGTGAAAGCCAGCACTCTATGCAGCAGCAACAACATAGATCATGTATTGAAGAAAATGAGGCAGGATTTTGGCTATGTCGTGACCCTGAGTGTACTTTAGTGTTCCGGTCTAAGCTTGCTCGTTGTGAACATGAAAGTAACGTGCATCTACTACTCATTTCTGACAATGATGAATCAAATATTGACCAAACAGACAAATCTCATGATTCAACTACTGCTGCTGAAGACAAAGTGTTTAATTATTTTTCTAATTTTTTGAAAACGTCTCTTTTGGAACGAGATTTTGAAGACGCAGTTTCAGAAATGGATGGGGAGAGGCTTCTACGTTTGTGGAAATTCAAGTTTTTACACTTCAAAGAGACCAGAAGAACAAAGTATGCTCTGGAAGCTTTCTGCTTTGTTGCTGACCAGATGGCATTGTTGAGCTGTAGTGAGGCACATCGTCAGCTTTGGAACAGAGGCTTCAATATGCGTGGAGGGATTGGCAATAACATTCCTTTAGACTTAATGGTGGAGCATAATAACAACATAGTCAAGGAACTGATTGCTAATCAAGGTGCTAATGTCTCTTTTGCTTCAGCTCAGCTGGTAAGTCGTGCTTCACAAGGCGTCGAAGCTGTTCTTGACAATTTGGATATGGCTCTACAAGTTCATCGGGAGTCTGGGAACCATGCTAGGATTGATAAGCAGAAAGATGTGCGTTTGATTGCCAATGAAGCTTTGAGACAGAATATGAGTGCATATAGTCCTGGACGAGCATACAAGACATTTACAAAGATGAATCGAGATGTCTTGCAAGGACTCACACCTAGCTCACTTCTAACTTGGATTAGGAAGCAGAAGCAGAAGCTGCATGGCCAAGAAGTGGAGCATCCTGTTTCAAATGTGACTGCATAGGAAATCTTGCTTGTTGTTTGAGTCTGTTTTATTTTATGTTTTACTTTTTCGAACACATTTTGCTAGAATAGGTTTAGTTTGGTAACTTCTATAGTTTTAGTTAGGTTGTGGTAACTTCTTTTATAGCTTTAGGTTTAGCTAATTAGCTATTGTGCAAGTGTCTACGTATAGGTGCAACGTGCTGCATGTGCAATTATAAGCCAGGCCAATACAATTAATTAATGCATTTCATGTGTGAGGATGACTCAAAGTGACTGAGGGATCTCCTGTGCATGCCAATTATTACATGATGGGATTTAATTAAAATCAGTTCCAAGCAAGACTAGTTATATTCAGTCAAATGTCTATGACAGAATGTCTGTTGCTAATATGAAAGCTACTTCAGTAGGTTGTCCACAGATGTGACAATTAACCCTGTCTCTGTACCTGTAGTGCAAGCTAGTACAATGATTACGTGATAACAATACTCACTTTTAAATGTTTCAATTTCAGTTTAGTTTTAGTGAAAGATCATGATACTATCATGTACTTTTAGTAATTAATTTTAAGACATACTGTGAACATGTTTGCTTCATTGTATATTAATATACAATAAAGCAAAAATTTATAATTTATGTAGTAGATACTGTACCTCAATTTAGTGTATATGCTCATTACAGTAGCCGTTGAATTCATTTAATTAATAGACAATACAATTATTATACATTTACAATAGTACCTTTGACGAGATATAGCCTGCACTATTTTACACTTTATAATTTAATACCAAATCAATAATATCAAAAATATCTTTTGCCTTAGCTTCACTTAGCTCTGGCAACAAGTCTATGACATCAGTCACTCTGTGCAATGTACCCAAGTGTCCTATAATGCATTCAACTGCTTCCTGGCTAAGACGATTTATATCAACAGGACATGTATAGTAAGGCTGTTGGTCCAACGACGCTAAACGCATTTCCTCTCTCAATTGACATTCATTAAGTGCTTCCCTAAGCAGCATTTGCTGCATCAGTGTGATAGACTGAACAGGACTTTCAGTTACTCCCTCCTCTTGATCAACACCCAAACACTCTAACATACCTGAACAGCTATTCTCATCACATGTACACGTCTCTGCACAGATATCACAACAGTTATGTTGAATGCATACAGAAGGAGAAGCTGCTCCAAAAGAAGACAACAAGAGATGTCGCCGACAAATGTTTGAATTCATCAGATACTGGTACATACTGGAATCAACGTGAGCCAGTTGTTGCCCATGGTAATATAAAAGAGCCAAACTCTGAGTCCCATCTCGACCACATCGCCCTATCTCTTGCATGTAGGCTTCTAAACAGTTGGAGGGACCATTGTGGAGAACTGTGTACAGTCCCTTGACATCAATACCCATTCCCAAGGCATTGGTAACAAACACTATTCTGCACTTTCCATTGGTGTCTGAAAGTGATTCCAATATGAGTTCTTTGTTGGCCTCAGGTGTGCTGGAATGAAACATCTCTACCAGACGGTTTTCCATTCTGTTCTCACCTTCAGGAAAGAATGCCTTTCCTCCTAGAGAACGCTGAAAGTGGGTGTATAAAAAGGCACAAGCATTTTGAGTTTTGCAGTACACAAGAACTCTAGGACAATTAATTCCCAAAGTATTCAATCTTTGGAGAAGCCAACAGAAAGTCGTTTCTGGACCTGGATGCACTTTCTTGACGCACAGGAAGATGTTAGGCCTATCTGGACTCTTGACGATTTGAACTGCATTGCGTAGACCCAAAGCTTGATTTAGGATACTTCTTGTAGCAGTGGAAGCTGTTGCCGTCAAGGCCAGACATGGAACGTCCAACAACGATCTCAACTCACCTACGAGACCACACCAAACACGAAAAGGGTCGTCGTCATGACCATCAGTACAGTCAAAGCTCACTCCACCCCTATAAAAAAAAGTGTAAACTCGCTATGAACCTGGCCTGCATGACTAAATTTCATTCTCACCACTGAACGACAGTATGTGCTTCATCGACGACAACTGCCACAAATCTCTGTCGCAGATCGAATCTCTGTAGTGCTAGCGCTCGATGGGATATCCATGCCAACATGTCAACACAGAAACAATAGCGTTGCGTTGGTTAGTGTTATCTGCACCCCACTGTGCTATTTTACAATCTCAACAATCGTTTAGAGGTAATTACAAAGTACTTATTGACGTCTGCAAATATCTGCAGCGCTGATTGGCCGTTTTTTTTTAGCGGTGGTTTTGATTGGAGCGGATGTTTCTGAACTTTGAGCTGTCGCGCCTTTTCCGAAGTCACTTACAATAAAGCTGTCCCCAGACTGCTTTCTTCTCTCCTCCCACCCTACCCTCCCATCACGTGCAGAAAGCAGTCTGGAATACCGAGGCTATCATATCAATAGACACAAATAGTGTAGCGCGCGTTACCAAATGTGTAAAATTTACTTTTCTAGGTACTACAAAATAACGTGCGCTATTCTAAATACAATGGACACGTCACCGTCTTGTATTCTAACTAGATGAACTGTGGAACATGTGTGCGCGCTCTTTGATCTTCTAGCAGCTCAAGGGACCCCAGTTTGGGATCGTTGTTTGGTGCACGTCGTGGAAACGGTACTAATCGACTTTCCAGTGAATTGGATACGAGTAGTGGGTTTCAGAAACCATACTCTTCCGATGCATTGATTGCTGGTGCACTGAAATCTTTTTGGTATGTTTAGATAATTAATTAAATTGATTAATAATAATTACAAAATTAGACAAATACACACATGAACACATGTAGTTGTAGATGTGTTTAGTAATGATGTAGTCGTTATTGTAGAGTTATACATTGCAGAAATTTCCAAAAGATAATTTCAAACTTAATGCGGGACTGAAAAACGTCTTTGGATTGAATTATTGTGTGAATTCATGTTATTTTGTTCCTGATGTGTATGAAATCTCTACAATCTTGCTCGCGTATGTTGCTCTGTGTAGCGAGGATATATCGAGGGTCAGTCAGAATTTGAAAGGATGTAGCATCTAATAACACAGTATCTTGGATGCTCACTAAGAACGTCCTTGGGTGTGAGCCGTCTATGATGATGCGTGGTAAAGTGCTCGGGGATTCCGTCCCCTGTGTCCGAATCAATTTCATGAGAGTTTCCCGAACTCGAACTGCTCTCAGCGTCATCACATTCGGGCTCAAAACTGTACGGAAGCTACGCCATATACTCTGATGACAACACATGCGCAATCGGTAAGATATTCGTACGTCATCATCTCAAAATGGCGACTACCATAGGGTTACGCCCCCACGTTGGAAGCTCAATTTCTCCGTTCAGAAAGAGTTCTATTAAGAAAGAAAGGTACCAATAGAATCAGGCCACTTATTACTATCATGAGAACGTTACTTCTATTTTCATGGGAGTTCCCCTTTAAGATAAAGTGACATTTTGATTTCTCTCTCATTACTAGCATACAGTAAAGTGCATAACAAAGTAGACTGCTCAGCAGCTAGCAAGACACACATACCCAACTGCTTGAATAAACTGGCAGACAGACAGTCTGGTCTGAATACCAGTTATCAGTTTTAAAAGCTAAAGTATGATAGAATTACACTGAGATAGATTTGGAAGTAGATTTGAACATATCAGTGGCTGCTGTAAAGTAGAAAAGGCAGAAAACTAATAAATACATGAGCCGACTGATTTGTTAGACAAACAAGCAAGTGGCTCGTATTCTAATCCACTCAGTGGTTCATGACCTTGTGACACAATGCACATGTTTCTCTCATATTAGGGGACCGGTCATTATTAAGTGTGGAGGGAGGGCTGGCAAATTGCTGAGGTCCGCATAGTTTGATATGTTAACCCTGCAAACTACGCCTGCTAAAAACTTTTGGCCCCTACTGTCTGTTGGTTAACTTTAGATGACCCCCATATATATATATATATATATATATATATATATATATATATATATATATATATATATATATATATACAGTACCGGTCAAAAAGAATTACTTACTTGTAGTAATTGCAGATCTAGAGCAATTCAATAATTTGTCATCACTATTCCCACAGAACATGTTTGTGGTATTGAAACTAATCAACTATATGTATGCTGTACTATCGTATACTTTTGTTTGCACAGAAAACTGCAAAACGTTGTATGTTACCGCAATGCTATCTGAGCAATACAATTTTAGATATTAGAGTAGCTATTTTTCATTTGGCAGAGATACAGTTTTTTCTTGCCCAATTGCTACACTGTCCACTAAACTACCTAGCATTCAGCTGAAAATTTCTTTCATTAATTTGAGCAAATTTTGTGCTGCTGCATTGCAAATTGCCTAAGAACTATCTCAAAATGGAATGGTCAGGAAAGATAGAACGTCATCTGAAAATTGCGGTAAAATTGTCACGCTGTGGGAAGAAGGTTACAGTCAAAGGCAAATAGCTGAACGTGTTGGCTGTAGCCAGAAAACAGTTTCCAACATAACGAGAAGGCAATGGGAAGCTGGAAATACAGAAACAAAGAATTCTCGGGAGACCTCGCATGACTTCCATGAAAGACAATCGCCAGCTGATCTGAATATCACTTTCTAACCGATGATTAACTGCACTCTTGGCTAGATCCGAATTTTTGCAGGCCAATGGAGCAAACATTTCCATCTCCACTGTTAAAAGGCGTCTCCGAGAGGGTGGATTGTTTGGCCGCGTTGCTACACGGAAGCCACGCCTTACAGCTGAGCATCGCGTTCGCCTCCTCACATCTGCACAGAACCACAGAAACTGGACAACTGACAATTGGTCACGCATAATCTGGAGCGATGAAAGCAAATTTGAGTTGCTCCGTACTAGTGGTCGCGTATGGATAAGAAGAAAAGCAGGAGCGCAGCTGCAAGATGATTGTGTAGTGCAGACGGTACCACAAGGTGGAAATAGTATCATGGTGTGGAGCTGCATGATGAGGAATCGTATTGGTCACATTGCATTGGTCAACGAGTGGTTAAACACTGAAAAGTACATATGCATTCTCGAAAATGCGCTAGTTCCAACAATCTATGAGTTTGAACTAGGTCGTGGTCACATCACACTTATGCATGACAACACTCCCGCTCACCAGGCAAAGGGTGTTCAAAAATGGCTCCAGCACCATGGCTATAGCTCTCTTAGTCCCTGGCCAGCTCAATCACCTGATCTTAATCCAATTGAGCACATATGGGATTATCTTGCGCGTGTTGTCCTGCAGCAGTTGCCACGCAACACATCAGAGCTGTGGCAATGCTTGAAGACAGCGTGGAATAATGTGTCACAAGAAAGAACACAAACCCGTGTTGATAGCATGATTACAAGAGTAAGCAATGTCATGCACGCTAGAGGACCAAAGGACAATACACAGTCAACCTCCAAAACTCATTTGGACACCACAAGACAAAAGGAAACAGAGGTAGGCCTTTCAAAAATAGTCATTCTAACGTTTTCGCCCGTAATAATGCCCTGGGCGTATAGAAAAGAAAGACATATTTCCTGGGCATACACTAGGGCATGGGAGTTATTTTGGTCCTACACGTATAAATGGTCACAAAATGCTGTCATTTGGCCAGTCATCATCTAAATACTTGAAGACAGAAATATCACGAATGCTTGCAATTATCCATTTGCAAGATCAAAGCTACTGGTATCCATACAGCATCAACATACACGCAGAAACTAAACACTATACACACGTGGTCGACCTGACGCCCGTCAAGAGCACCAGCGCCGATAATTGCAACAAAGACATGAGTCTAGCAGTAAGCACTTTCGCTTAACATTGACACCAGCTCATCAAACGCACACAGACGAAGACGAATGTTCTGCGGACCCATTTTGTTTTGTCTGTGCATGTGTATCTTGGGCTAATACGTGGGCATGGGCGTATAGTTGGGTATGGGTGTTTTTTCGGGCTGAAAGTTCTGACATGTCGCACATGGGCATATATACGAGCATGGACGTTATTTCAATATGGGCGTTATTACGGGCGAATACGATATTACTCGCGAACGCCAATACCTTCCATAGAGGGCCTTTGATAAAAAGAAGTATATTTAGTAGTCTTGTCTCCCGACGTGATCCGCGCTCCCTGACAGCGAGGATATCCAACATTCGTATGCCAACCTCTTGACCAAGCTCTGCAAGCCTATAACAACGATACTCACTTCAAACTACACCCATCTTACATTAGACCACAAAAAGTAAGTTCTTGACAGACGCATACAAACTGATTTTCAGCTGAGCGATAATTCCTTTTCACTTTATTCTGACTACATCCAAGCATTCGAAGAAACCAGACACCTAAATTTACAGAGCATTGAGCAGTAAAATTAGTAAGAGATATAAATCATGATTGTCTTTGTCTTGTATAACAACCATAATTTCCTCATATGTAGTTGAATCATTCAAACATGTCATCTGACCTGCATCCAAGTCCTACATCCTAAAGCCTGGTTCACAATACACCTCGTATCACGTCGTGTCGCATCAAAGGAGACCGTTTCCGACACAACGCAACGCGACGGGCTGGAATAGGAAAAATCCTATCCAACACGTCATGTCACGTCGCTTCAGAAATGGCCTCCTTTGAAGCAACACGACACGATGCGAGGTGTATTGTGAACCAGACTTTACACTGGCACAGAACACACAGATGGATATCTTGAAGTAGCCATGCAAAGACCTTCTACTGTGAAAGCATCCAATCTGTGGTATCATTGTCAATTAGTGTAGTGAGTATGGACTAAAGACCATTGTGCTTAACCCATTGGTTCATTGTTGCTCTACATGCATGTTGCAAGATCTGTCACGTAGCAAATTACTTCAGCAACATCATCTTGTCAGAATATGAACTCAAATAGAAAGAAGTTTCTCAATCCCACCAACACAAGACAACAGTTGTACTGTGTTCAACCACACTAAATAATCTAGATCCAAGAAACGACCTTACCACCAACCAGACGATTCTATTTCCTTCCGCCTGCTCTAATACTGATATTGATAGTGTTGATAATGGACGTACAGCAGGCCTTGTTTGTTTGTCTAGGGCCGGCAGAGCACTCTAGATGTTGGGCGGGCCAGGTCTTACATGCTAAACCCCGCCCAAAATGAACATAAAAATAGCTAATCTATTTAATGACTTGAACAAATATTTTTGGAAGTTCTCGCCAAAAGCCTGTTGGCGGAAGTTTCATTTCAAAAGTTGGAGCCCACCTGGCCCAGCTGGCCCTGTTGTCTAGTTTTCTTTATTAGTTCTGTCTAGCCTCAGCCTCCCAGACCCGTGTAGTGCCGATTCAAAATTGTCCTCCACGGGTCTGGGATGATACCGCCTCTTCTCAATATGTTGCGGTTGGTCCTAGGACCAGCATTAGTGTTCAGTTTCATAAATGCATACCTTCCCAATTACGACTATAATGCAAGAACGATGAAGACATGTCACGCTAGAACATCGTGTCGCATCCCGTTGCACGGGTACCTTTGTGTTTAGAGTAGCTACGATTTAATCATTTGTGTGTTAGTAGGGAACGCGTACAGGACGCTATGAAACAATTTCTTTTACTAATAGAGCCACGGACGTGATGATTGCCGCAAATCCGCTACAAGTCGCTGTCTAGTTTTAGGTTTTAGAAAGATACGCAGTATTCTACAGAAATACACAGTATTCTAGAAAGAACACTATGTAGCCGCAAATTCGCAATGAAAATTCGAGATGCATGCATCCACTGTGACTTGTCGCGGATTCGATGTGCCTTGCCGTGAAATCACGACAAAATTTTGCCGTGAATTCACGAGACTTTGTCCAGTAGACGTGAAGTTGTTGAGCATGCAGCTGGCTAGTCTAGACGT
>CAXXBX010000281.1:50000-142506 GCA_964274945.1 Dehalococcoidia bacterium
TACAAAACGAGTGCTTGAGCCAGTCACAACTCCAACATCCTCTCTTACAAAAACTTGAACACCAAATTCTTAACAGCTCATAATTTCCACCAACCAATAGAAACCATTCATAGTGATCAGATGATAAGAAAATAAGCAAATTAATTAAGAAAATCTGAACATGAATAATACCATTTCCTGCTGTAGACTGTGCAAACACCTTAGACCTATAAAACTATTATTACACACAATATATTTTTGACAGACTGTAATTACATTATTAATTATTTAATTAACTAAAAATTGTTCATACTGTTCCAGATAGATGCTCCATCCGGACATATACTGTATAATACACTGTATAATATACTGTATAATATACTGTATAATATACTGTATATATACTGTATAATATACTGTATATACACTGTATATACACTGTATAATATACTGTATAATATACTGTATATATACTGTATATATACTGTATATATACTGTATATATACTGTATATATACTGTATAATATACTGTATAATATACTGTATATATACTGTATAATATACTGTATATATACTGTATAATATACAGTATATATACTGTATAATATACTGTATAATATACTGTATAATATACTGTATAATATAGTGTATAATATAGTGTATAATATACTGTATTATATACTGTATAATATACTGTATATATATATACTGTATAATATACTGTATATATATATACTGTATAATATACTGTATATATACTGTATATATACTGTATAATATACTGCATAATATACTGTATAATATACTGCATAATATACTGTATATATACTGCATAATATACTGTATAATATACTGTATATATACTGTATATATACTGTATAATATACTGTATATATACTGTATATATACTGTATAATATACTGTATAATATACTGTATAATATACTGTATATATACTGTATAATATACTGCATATATACTGCATAATATACTGTATAATATACTGTATAATATACTGTATATATACTGTATAATATACTGCATAATATACTGCATAATATACTGTATAATATACTGTATATATACTGCATAATATACTGCATAATATACTGTATAATATACTGCATAATATACTGTATAATATAGTGTATAATATACTGTATATATATACTGTATAATATACTGTATATATATACTGTATATATACTGTATATATACTGTATATATACTGTATATATACTGTATATATACTGTATATATACTGTATATATACTGTATAATATACTGTATAATATACTGTATATATACTGTATATATACTGTATAATATACTGTATAATATACTGTATAATATAGTGTATAATATACTGTATATATATACTGTATAATATACTGTATATATACTGTATAATATACTGTATAATATACTGCATAATATAGTGTATAATATAGTGTATAATATACTGTATAATATACTGTATAATGTAGTGTATAATATAGTGTATAATATAGTGTATAATATACTGTATATATATACTGTATAATATACTGTATATATACTGTATATATACTGTATAATATACTGTATATATACTGTATATATACTGTATAATATACTGTATAATATACTGCATAATATACTGTATAATATAGTGTATAATATAGTGTATAATATACTGTATAATATACTGTATATATATACTGCATAATATACTGTATAATATAGTGTATAATATACTGTATAATATACTGTATAATATACTGTATATATACTGTATAATATACTGTATATATACTGCATCATATTCTGTATAATATAGTGTATAATATACTGTATAATATACTGTATAATATACTGTATAATATACTGTATATATACTGTATAATATACTGTATATATACTGTATAGTATACTGTATAATATACTGTCTAATATACTGTATATACACCCACAGATACCCACACACCCACACATGCATGCACATATATGATATGATGATATATCGGTTATTGTAGAGCTTTCATACTCAGCATAACGAAATAACATGAATTCACACAATGTTTCAATCCAAGGTCCTTCTTCAGCTGGGTATATTAATTTTGAAAATATCTTTTGGAAATTTGTGCTAAGTATAAATCTATAAAACTCTACAATTACAATAACATAATTACTGAAAACAGCAATCAGCCTGTACAAGTGTGTGTAGGTTTGTTAATTATTATTAAAACATCAATCAATCAATTAATTAATTATATAAACATACCAAAATGCTTTCAACGCACGAGCAATCGTCACATCGTAAGAGTATGGCCTCAGAAACCCATTACTCGTATCCAGTTCACTGGAAAGTCGATTCGTGCCGTTGGCACTACTTGCAGTAGACAACGATCCCAAAACGGGGACCCCTTTGAAACTAGCATTGCAGTTACTGATCGAAGAGCGCACGCACGTTCCACACTTCCGTCATTTAGAATACAACAAGAATCTAGGGCTGTAACGCGACTATCGAATATGAAATAACGCACGTTATAATGTGTATAAATGTTAAATTGATATTAAACAACACAATTTTAAAGTGCGTTATAATTAAGTAGCGCGCGCTGCCATTTGAGATTGTTTATATCAACGCGCACCTTTCGGCCGACAGCAGTGGCCGAGAAGTGCGCGTTGATATAAATGCGCACCTGTCGGCTTCCGTAGGTAAGGGAGGTGTTGTTGATTTCTCTAACAAAGTGGGAACAGATCGTCAACTCATCTTACCAACCTCATTTTCTTATCTTAAACGTATGAGTTTCTTTTGATTGTATAGTCAGTTTAGAGTTTTAGTTGGTTTGTCTCATACGAAGTTTGCTTATGGACGGTATACATTTGCTTAAGTATACGGGACTTTACGTTCGTTTATGTAAAGATCTCTGTGGAAGGCAGTCGAGTTGTTACTGCTACTGTGTGTTTGTTGGCATCCTTGATTGTGTTTTGTCTTTGTGTATACTTAACGTTGAAAGTCATTCCAAGTTCACTAGTCTCTTTCATGGGGCAGACAAAAGTTGCTAATACTAAGGGGCTGGTCATTATCAAGTGTGAGGGCTGGCAAATTTGCTGTGGAGGCCACAAGTTTGAAATTCAGTGATTTTTAGAGGTCACTAAGCATTTTAGTCATCTTCTGTTGGGAGATTATAATTTTCAGGTTTTTTGTCAGTATACTATAGAATTGTATGCAGAACAGTATATGAAAGCGGCAATTCTTGCTTTACTTGTTTTGTCAGCAGGTTGAATGGAAATGACCAACTGTAAAATCATACCTACTGAGGCTGCACTTGAACCCTGAAACGGGCTACTTTTATTGTACATACATATATGATTATATTTATTTATATATATATATATATATATATATATATATATATATATATATATATATATATATATATCCGATACTATAATACGCGAACGCTCGGGAACGCCCACTTCCGTCTGTCCACATGCATGTCTGTAACGCGCCGATCGACACGATGCCTGTCTTGGATCGTCGCAAAATGCGGTGGGCCGGTCGAGATTGCGAGTCCGAGACGAACGGTCGCGTCGGATTTCGCCTTGACCGCCTCCGACTGCCCGAGACTAGACTTTGGCCGTCTGAAATGAGATGCGCGGAAGTGACGTCATTCTCCATGAATAGATCGTGACGTTTTATGTGGGAAGAGTCTGAGATGTGGATGCTGGAAAATGCGAGATTAACCTAAAATTAGATTGCTATGCGAATGTGTCTTTGCGGAAGTGCCGAATATGCGGATGTGACGTGAATTGAGATACGTGGGAGATTGAGATGCACGGGAGTTTGTTTATTTAATTGACAGAGTAGCGGTGGTGACATACTGCATTGATCGTCTGGATGTGCTGGCTGTAGACTTTGACGTTCTGAACTAGGATGAGCCAGAGTTTGTTTGCTCAATTTACTAACCGAGTATGCGGATGTGATGTGCGCTCGCCAGGCACTGTACGCCATCCTCTAATTCCCAGAGTGCAAGATGCGCCAGCTCACCGGGTCGCTTTTGCGTGCATGCGTGCGTCCATGTGTCGCGGAAGGTGCGTCTTCTTTGCAGAAGTGGCGCACAACGATAGATTGCCATTGTCCACATTGCCACTGCCCATAGGGGTGGGTAGTACTAGTATATATATATATATATATATATTAGTATATATATATATATATATATATATATATATATATATATATATATATCTAATATATAAAGCTCAAATTGTCTGTCTGTGTGTGTGTGTGTGTGTGTGTATGTTCGCGTTTGGAGGCCACGTCTTTTGTCCGTTCGCAACCGAAATCGGTACGCACACTCGGCACGCACAGAGGAAGGTTTGCGTAAAAAATAAAAAAAATAATGCACCGGGTCCCCTCTTGAGGGGTCGACCCCCGCGTAAAATTTCTCGACGACGCAAACGCTACACATTCCGGTTTATTCGAACACACGCCCACGCCAGTCCTGTGTAGACCGTATGCATTGTCGTCCTTCGCAAAGCTTCGAGCGATCGAATATCTCTTGCCGACGAAACTTACTCTTCTATCGCTTGCGTTTCTCTCCAAATTCTGATTGCATTTGCACCGAATCCAACCTACACGTTTTCTGCAGCAAGCGCTACACGGGGAGTGTGTCGATTTCTATCGAAACAAGCGCGAAGAACAAGATTCGAATTCATTCAGAATATCCGGGACCTCGCAACAAAGATGCACGTGACGTGTCCACAGACCTACCTTACACTACAGTATCTTGCCCGTACGAAGGACGGGCCATGGATCCTAGTAATATATAAAGCTCAAATTGTCTGTCTGTGTGTGTGTATGTATGTTCGCGTTTGGCGGCCACGTCTTTTGTCCGTTCGCAACCGAAATCGGCACGCACACTCGGCACACACAGAGGAAGGTTTGCGTAAAAAATAAAAGAAATAATACACCGGGTCCCCTTTCGAGGGATCGACCCACGCGTAAAATTTCTCGACGACGCAAACGCTACACATTGCAGTTCATTCGAACACACGCCCGCACCGGTCCCGTGTAGACCCTATGCATCGCCGTCCTTCGCAAAGCTTCCAGCAATCGAATATCTCTTGCCGACGAAACTTACTCTTCTATCGCTTGCGTTTCCCTCCAAATTCTGATTGCATTTGCACCGAATCCAACCTACACGTTTTCTGCAGGAAGCGCTACACGAGAAGTGTGTCGATTTCTATCGAAACAAGCGCGAAGAGCAAGATTCGAATTCATTCAGCATATCCGGGACCTCGCAACAAAGATTGCACGTGACGTGTCCACAGACCTATCTTTACACTACAGTCTTGCCCGTACGAAGGACGGGCCATGGATCCTAGTCTAATATATAAAGCTCAAATTGTCTGTGTGTGTGTGTGCATGTTCGCGTTTGGGGGCCACGTCTTTTGTCCGTTCGAAACCGAAATAGGCACGCACACTCGGTACGCACAGGCGATGGTTTGTGTAAAATAATTTAAAAAATTACGTACCGGGTCCCCTCTCGAGGGGTCGACCCTCGCGTAAAATTTCTCGACGACGCACACGGTACACATTCCGGTTCATTCGAACACACGCCCGCACCGGTCCCGTGTAGATCCTATGCATCGCCGTCCTTCGCAAAGCTTCGAGTGATCGAATATCTCTTGCCGACGAAACCTACTCTTCTATCGCTTGCGTTTCTCTCTAAATTCTGATTGCATTTGCACCTAATCCAACCTACACGTTTTCTGCAGCAAGCGCTACACGGGGAGTGTGTCGATTTCTATCGAAACAAGCGCGAAGAACAAGATTCGAATTCATTCAGAATATCCGGGACCTCGCAACAAAGATACACGTGACGTGTCCACAGACCTACCTTTACACTACAGTATCTTGCCCGTACGAAGGACGGGCCATGGATCCTAGTAATATATAAAGCTCAAATTGTCTGTCTGTGTGTGTGTGTGTGTGTGTGTTCGCGTTTGGAGGCCACGTCTTTTGTCCGCTTGCAACCGAAATCGGCACGCACACTCGGCATGCACAGGGGAAGGTTTGCGTAAAATAATTAAAAAAATTATACACCGGGTCCCCTCCAGGGGTCGACCCCCGGCGTAAAATTTCTCGACAACGCAAACGCTACACATTCCAGTTCATTCGAACACACGCCCGCACCAGTCCTGTGTAGACCGTATGCATCGTCGTCCTTCGCAAAGCTTCGAGCAATCGAATATCTCTTGCCGACGAAACTTACTCTTCTAGCGCTTGCGTTTCTCTCCAAATTCTGATTGCATTTGCACCGAATCCAACCTACACGTTTTCTGCAGCAAGCGCTACACGGGGAGTGTGTCGATTTCGATCGAAACAAGCACGAAGAGCAAGATTCGAATTCATTCAGAATATCTGGGACCTCGCAACAAAGATGCACGTGACGTGTACACAGACCTATCTGTAATTACACTACAGTATCTTGCCCGTACAAAGGACGGGCCATGGATCCTAGTATATATATATATATATATATATATATATATATATATATATATATTTATATATTTATTTATACAGTGGGTAAATCCCACGCTCTACATCCACTACTAAATCTAATCTATCATTTAATATTCTAGCATTAAACTGCCAAAGACGAACAGATAATTGTTCTAACAAATTACGAAATGCTTGACTAAATGAAAGTCTAGTTTTTGTCATTGTTTTAGAGGCAATTATTCTTAGTGTAGCTAAACTAGCAGGTGTCCAAAACCAAACATTTCAACTATCAAAGGGTAGAAACATCCGCCTGCAGCTTCCACATCTGCCTGGTGATAAGGATCTTTTTCTTCCTCTCCAGCAGTTGCAGCAGCTCCAGCCAAAGTTGAGATGGTATAGTGTACAAAGGCTGCATGGTATTCCAAATGGAAACATCAAAATAAGCAGGCTTGCCGTTTGTGAAATTGGGATGATAGACATCCCCAGGATGATTGAAAGTGCTACTGCAATGCTCCTCAAGGCGTGAACCAGCATCATCAACAAGTAACATGATATATTACACACACACACACACACACACACACACACACACACACACACACACACACACACACACACACACACACACACACACACACACACACACACACACAAACACACACACACACACACACACACACACACACACACACACAGTACTGGTCAAAAAAGATTACTCAAATCAACATTTTACACATGTGGCATGTAAAATTACAATTATCTTAACAAAATTAGTGTTATATTGATTCAGTATTTTGTGTAACCTCCTCTAGCGTGCATGACATTGCTTACTCTTGTAATCATGCTATCAACACGGGTTTGTGTTCTTTCTTGTGACACATTATTCCACGCTGTCTTCAAGCATTGCCACAGCTCTGATGTGTTGCGTGGCAACTGCTGCAGGACAACACGCGCAAGATAATCCCATATGTGCTCAATTGGATTAAGATCAGGTGATTGAGCTGGCCAGGGACTAAGAGAGCTATAGCCATGGTGCTGGAGCCATTTTTGAACACCCTTTGCCTGGTGAGCGGGAGTGTTGTCATGCATAAGTGTGATGTGACCACGACCTAGTTCAAACTCATAGATTGTTGGAACTAGCGCATTTTCGAGAATGCATATGTACTTTTCAGTGTTTAACCACTCGTTGACCAATGCAATGTGACCAATACGATTCCTCATCATGCAGCTCCACACCATGATACTATTTCCACCTTGTGGTACCGTCTGCACTACACAATCATCTTGCAGCTGTGCTCCTGCTTTTCTTCTTATCCATACGCGACCACTAGTACGGAACAACTCAAATTTGCTTTCATCGCTCCAGATTATGCGTGACCAATTGTCAGTTGTCCAGTTTCTGTGGTTCTGTGCAGATGTGAGGAGGCGAACGCGATGCTCAGCTGTAAGGCGTGGCTTCCGTGTAGCAACGCGGCCAAACAATCCACCCTCTCGGAGACGCCTTTTAACAGTGGAGATGGAAATGTTTGCTCCATTGGCCTGCAAAAATTCGGATCTAGCCAAGAGTGCAGTTAATCATCGGTTAGAAAGTGATATTCAGATCAGCTGGCGATTGTCTTTCATGGAAGTCATGCGAGGTCTCCCGAGAATTCTTTGTTTCTGTATTTCCAGCTTCCCATTGCCTTCTCGTTATGTTGGAAACTGTTTTCTGGCTACAGCCAACACGTTCAGCTATTTGCCTTTGACTGTAACCTTCTTCCCACAGCGTGACAATTTTACCGCAATTTTCAGATGACGTTCTATCTTTCCTGACCATTCCATTTTGAGATAGTTCTTAGGCAATTTGCAATGCAGCAGCACAAAATTTGCTCAAATTAATGAAAGAAATTTTCAGCTGAGTGCTAGGTAGCTTAGTGGACAGTGTAGCAATTGGGCAAGAAAAAACTGTATCTCGGCCAAATGAAAAATAGCTACTCTAATATCTAAAATTGTATTGCTCAGATAGCATTGCGGTAACATACAACGTTTTGCAGTTTTCTGTGCAAACAAAAGTATACGATAGTACAGCATACATATAGTTGATTAGTTTCAATACCACAAACATGTTCTGTGGGAATAGCGATGACAAATTATTGAATTGCTCTAGATCAGCAATTACTACAAGTAAGTAATTCTTTTTGACCGGTACTGTATATATATATATATATATATATATATATATATATATATATATATATATATATATATATATATATGGGGGTCGTCTAAAGTTAGCCAACAGACAGTAGGGGCCAAAAGTTTTTAGCAGGCGTAGTTTGCAGGGTTAACATATCAAACTATGCGGACCTCAGCAATTTGCCAGCCCTTCCTCCACACTTAATAATGACCGGTCCCCTAATATGAGAGAAACATGTGCATTGTGTCATGAACCACTGAGTGGATTAGAATACGAGCCACTTGCTTGTTTGTCTAACAAATCAGTCGGCTCATGTATTTATTAGTTTTCTGCCTTTTCTACTTTACAGCAGCCACTGATATGTTCAAATCTACTTCCAAATCTATCTCAGTGTAATTCTATCGTACTTTAGCTTTTAAAACTGATAACTGGTATTCAGACCAGACTGTCTGTCTGCCAGTTTATTCAAGCAGTTGGGTATGTGTGTCTTGCTAGCTGCTGAGCAGTCTACTTTGTTATGCACTTTACTGTATGCTAGTAATGAGAGAGAAATCAAAACGTCACTTTATCTTAATATGTTTTCAGTCTGCTTGTTTGTCTGTTTCTAATTGTCCTTTCAGCCCAGTGTTAAAGTTATGCATTCCTAAGTGTTGTTTTGTCTCGTAGTGTGACATTTTGATTTACTCTTATTGATATCGTGTATTTCTCACAGAGACACGCAGACAAAGAACTGTTACAAAATGATGTGAGCAGTGGATCTGACGACGGTAAGCAGGAATTGTCGTTGGGGTCTGATTTTATAATCATGGTTTCATTACAGAAAACCTAAAAGAAAACGGAGGTGTGAACTCGACGTCAACAACAGTGAATTTTGTTTTATCAGATTCATCTAGTAGTGGAAGACTACGAAGTGAGCATTTAGCAAGTGAATGTCAGTGATCAATGAATGACTCAATTTCTTAGGCTTTTCACTGGCTGCGCCAAAACTCCAGGCATCAGCTTCGTTCACAATTGAATCGCGAGTAATTTATTGTTATTAATTTAGCAAATGATGTATCGTATAAGATGAAACATTGGCGGGAATTTATTTTGTCGGTTTGCTAAGAAATTGACGGCAAAAGCATATTGACGGTTAGACATCATTGTTTGATAATTGATACCGTATATGTTTGATATTCCCTAACCACTACAGCTGCATTCATGGCCATCACATTTCACTAGCTTACTAGTCTGAAACTACTGTATTGACGAAGAAGCGCTGTGTTAGTGCAAAATGTATCCTGCATGACTCCACTTACCTCATCGAAAGCTTCACGACCTCATTCTCATGTTAACTTTCCTGTTAGACAGGGTAGGCACAGCAAACAGCAAGCAGCGGTTACCGTCTTGTTGTGACATCACCGTGATGCCTGATCACATGGGTGTATAACATATTCATTTGTCAATAATGGACTTTAGATTGGCATTCACTGAAAAATCTGCCAATCTGCCAAAATAAATTTCCCGCCAGTTTTTTGTCTTATACAGTAATACAAATGTAAGCAATGCAGTAAGCTGTCTAGTAAATAGACAGCTCAACTGCTGCTTGATGATTTAATTAAGAGCTTGTTGTGACAGGGGCATGAGTCGAAATGTGTTTTATTGTAAGTATTTAATAGGGTACTATTGTTATTACACAATTTTTTATTAGTGATATTTTGTAACTATTATTTTTATATGTTAGATACGTAGTATAATATATTGAAATACATTACACGTTTAAATTATTTTTGTATGTTTAATTTTTTAAATTTCTTTGTTGTTATGCGTAGGCATCACGTTCTGCTTCGATTGCTGAGAGTGGTTTTGGCATGTCAGCTGCGAAGAGGTTTGCTTTCAGTGTTTCACAGCCCAAAAATGCAGAAGCGGAAGGAGAAAGTTGTGCCCCATCGAGGAGCTCAGAAGTTGCTACAACCGTTAGCAGTGAGAGCACGAGCAACTCAGTGAGTGGTTCGAGTAGAGGGCTTACACCTAGTCGTACAGTCATCCAGCATGTCCCGGGAATGGCTATGCAATCGGAGAGGTTGGTATTTGATTGTAAGATTTAAGTCATAATTTGATTGAAACTACGATTGTGGATGTGGTAGTTCAAGTTTTGTGTTTGGTTGTGATATGTCGGACAGAGTCACGGTGAGATTTGATGAAGTGGTCACGTGTTGCACGATTATGTAGTTGTGCAATTGTGCGTTTAGAATACACCTACTCAAGCTGCTAATGAAGAAGTAACATCTGATGGTAAGGTAACAGTGAGCAAGCAAACGACTACTGAACTTAAACAACTATGTGTAGTGTTGACCTTGAAAATGTTGATACGATCTGCTGTTGTAGGGTTAGGAATATGGACAGGATTATTGTGTGTGTGTGTGTGTGTGTGTGTGTGTGTGTGTGTGTGTGTGTGTGTGCGCGCGCGTGCGTGTGTGCATGTGTGTGTGTGTGTGCATGTGTGTGTGTGTGTGTGTGTGTGTGTGTGTGTGTGTGTGTGTGTGTGTGTGTGTGTGTGTGTGTGTGTAAATTCCAGGCAGTCACATAATATCTTCTGTAACGATTGTGGACTTCAATGATTGTTTGTGTTTAACTGATATTGCATCATTTGTATTTCAAGAAGATTTACCAGCTCATCCTGTGACTGGTTGTCAAACTGCATGGTGTGACTTACTCTTTCCAACGTATTTTTTGTTGACATCGTATCATTTTGTGGTACTTTTGTTTATAATGACATGCTAGATTTAAATTAAAGATTTTGCCTTATGTGGTTATAAAAAAATGCTGCATCATCTCACAACAGGAAGCCATGTGATTGGGTAATTGCATTATTTTTTGTGGTTGCAGAAGTGAGAAAAGAAGAGGGCTCTTTGAATAACCACTCTTCTGTAAATGAAAGCGGAAGTCCTGGTGGCTTATTTGCACAAGCGTCTTCTCGGCTTTCTGATGGGGCGGTGGTTGCTTCTGTCACGCCTCCTCCTGTTTTTAAAGTTCCAGAAATAGTAGATGTGAAAACTGGTGAAGAGAATGATAAGAACATTTTGCAGGTAGATTATGATGCTGATTGGTTAGTTTGCAGTGCTGTATACGTATGTTTTGATTTAAGGTGCACTGTGTTCTTCACGTTTTTGATTCGAAGACACACGGATGGAGTGAACGGGGATGTGGTCTTTTGTGGCTTAATGACATGCACCATCCAAACGAAGATGGGACTTTCCAGTCTCGTTTAGGTTCTATTTTGTTTGAAATGCATTTTTGTCATAAATATGATTTGTGTGTTGTTTGTTAAGTGATGAGAACTGATGGAAGCTTACGACTAACATTGAACACATTGCTGTGGCCTCAGATGGTGTGTGAAAAGGCAAGTCGTCAAAGTATTCGAATCACTGCACTGGATGCAGCAGGCCAGGGCATTCGAGTCTTCCTCATAACGGTGAGATGTCATCGTACATATTCTATTTTTGTGTAAGGAAGGCTTCTTGTATGGATCAAAATAATGCAAGGCTCTTTTTAGTGTGCAAGTCTGATTTATAGATTGTTAGTAATGCTGAGTATTGGTGTATAGAAAATTGTGTCACATGATTCAACTACTGTATTCGCTCGTAATAACGCTCTGGGCATATAGAAAAGACCATTTTTTCTGGGCGTATACTAGAGCATGGGCGTTATTTGGTTCTAGGCGTATACATGGTCGCAAAATGCTGTCGTATGGCCAGTCATCATCTAAATACTTGAAGACAGAAATACCACAAATGCTTGCAATTATCCATTTGCAAGATCAAAGGTACTGGTATTCGTACAGCATCAGCACACATACAGAAACTAAGCACTGTAGGTACATATATACACATGCAAACGAGAGTGGTCGACCTGAAGCCGGTCAAAAGCATCAGGGTCGGTAATTGCAACGAAGACATGAGTCTAGCGGTTAGCACTTTCACTCAACACTGGCACCAGCTCATCAAACGCACACAGATGGAGACAAATGTTTGCGGACCCCATTTTGTTTTGTCTGTGCATGCGTATCCTGGGCTTATACTTGGGCTTGGGCGTATAGTTATGCATGGGCGTTTTTCGGGCTGAAAGTTCTGACCTGTCGCACAGGGGCGTATATATGGGCATGGGTGTTATTTCTGTATGGGCGTTATTTCTGTATGGACGTTATTTCTGTATGGGCGATATTACGGGCGAATACGGTATGCTGTATTGCAATATATTGTTCAGTCCCATGTTCGTGTTCTAAATTAGTTTTATATTGTGCATTTATATATAACATGCACATGCACATTGCGTGAGGACATCGATTGCGATGTTGTTGCTGTGTTTGTACATTTAAACATACAACACCACATCAGAAACATCGGCGGCATGCTCTACTTGTATACTACCTCATGTGCCAAAGTCACGTGCAACCACTAACACCACAAATGTGGTTGTAATACCACTCTTTACAGCATTAGAATGGTGTTACTTACACTAATCATGATTAGAACTGGTGTGAACGAGTGGCGTTAGTGCACTAATGCCAAGCTAATTATGATTAGGCCCAGTGTGAACACCTGTAAGTCACATGCCCAAATTGAGGTGAAATGAGATGTGAACTATTGTTTGTTGTTGTTGTTATGCTCTATGCGCAGTATCCTAAGTCAGAGGATGAATTTTCAAAGTCTGGTCTTACTGGTGAATGGGATATGACAAGGTGATGGAATTTACTACTAAATAGACTAAATACTGAACAGAACAAAACATGATCGAGGCAGGCAGGCAGTAGTCTTTTGCCAAAATGACTGTTGTTTTAAGTTAATTGGCCAAACTTAAGGCTTTCATTGGAATTTTTATTAATTGGGTTGTTTGATATAGTTGGATACATTTTTTATAGCTACGTATTCTGTTTTGACAACTGTGACTAGGTGTTTCTGGAGCTGATGAAACGTTAAATCTATAGCAAGACAGAGTGAATGAGTAGTGAGATGTTGATGTTGTCAGAACGCTGACAACCTAAGTAACGAATCGACAGGCGGTTTGATTGGTCATTACTGAGATGAGTTTCTGCACGATAGCATACTTTTATCAAAGTCTCTACTGAAACATGATAACATGGTGTAATGCTACTTTGACATGCTGATAATCATATATTACTAGAACGCACAAGTGCTCACACATCGCAACAGCAGTAGGTTTACTACATTTGAAGAATGTCTTGGAGGAAATCTCATCTACACTAGCTTGTGCAGTAGCATCGCTAAGTTTCCAAAATTGGAGGGTTAGCTGCTATGGTTATAAACTTGTACGAGCTCATCAATTGTCTAGAGGGCCACGTGCATGATCCCCTGAAGCCATTTTTGTACGATGCCACTGAGATGTGGGATCAAGTCAGCCTTGTTGCTACTAGCTCTCATGAAACATATTGCATCCTATGTTGCATAAGTAAACCCACAAACTAGTAAGCCACATGTATATCACACATTTAAATGATTTAATCTGTTGTCTTTTAATAGGGTTTGACGTGTGTTTGTATTACTGATGTAATTTCTTGTTTATACAGAGCTGGTAAGCGAATGAAGCTAGTGACACCATACACTTGGGAGGCTGTATTGTCTCGTGATGGAAACATGGCTGAGTCATGGGGAAAAGCTCATTGAAAGTGGCCGGCTCCCTTTTATGGCAATGGTGCGTAATATACGCAACTTTCTCAGAGCAGGAGTGTCTCCAAAGCATCATAGGTCAACACCGATTCACCGCCAGCGACTGACTTTAATAAGTATTTTTGTGATACATGTAGAATGGTTCTTGATCGTCTCAATGATACTAATCAGGTATCTAACATTGTGTTCTAGTTTTGTGTGCAACTAAACATCAACTAATTTTTGAGGTTGTTCGATGTCGAATGTTTCCTATTCAATTTGTTTCTGTTTATGATGCCGTGGCTGTAAATTTGAAAACTCTGTCGAGACTTCACAAAGTGCGTACATTTACAGTTTATGTACAGTTTAATACTCATGCATTTATAACAAATAATAAAGACAAAAGTAATGCATCTAAGACAAGAAGTTGCAAGAAGGTACGTTTACATAATTAGGGTGGGTAGCTGGGATGTTTAGTGTTTTCTGTCTATTTGTTGCCCCATTGGGAACTTATTACATGATGTGAAACGAATTCAATAATAATTGTGTTATGTTATGTTATGTACTTTCATCACACCAGACTACTTAGGTGTAGTTCCTTATAGGGGCTGGGGTACACAAACACAAAATACATGAACACAACACACATTAAAGCTATGGACTACACTAATAATTAGATTTTAGTCCATGGTTTTACGAGCTGTGAACAAGTAGGCATGGCATATGTTTGGATAAGGATAACCTAAAAATGACATGACAATGTGATTTCTTTTTTCTTTAGATCTATTGTCAGTTGCAGAAGAAAGAAAAGGCAAGGTCGGTACTGTTGCATTAGTCTTGCATAACCAGACCCTCTCCCGCAATCATATTTCCTACCAAATGACAGTGGGAGAGAGTCTGACTATGCACGACTGCTGTGGCATCACGCTTAGCAGCAAATCCATTCCTTGTCATTGTCAAAATTTGGTTTAGAAAACGGAATGATAAAAGTCTTTATCAACGAGGTGTTATTGATGATGTCGGTATAAAGAAACGACTTTTGAGCAGAAAGAAGCGTGTCAGAAAGCAAGTAATGCTTTTGTAGAATATATATCTGTGACTCTAATGCCAACCTTCAACATCCTATTATGGAATGACTCAATTTAAATTACGTACACCATAGAGAGTGGCATAATAGTCTTCAAAATATTTTAAGGACTTCCTGCTATCCTTGTGTACAGTGAGACCTTGTTGTTCTGACCATGTTTGTCTCACTCATTTCTGTCAGACTAACGCGACTGTCAGATTTTTTATCGGTAACAAAATACACAGTGACCGTGTAAATTGGTTTCATGTGTACCTTTGTCAGATGTGAGGGTGTCAAATGATCGGGTGTCAGAATAATGAGGTCTAACTGTACTAACATTTTTAGATAGCCGTTTGGTAAGATTAGCTGTGTGAAGGAATTTGGGTGACTATTTGTTGCTGTAATCATGATGTTTAGTATGTTGATCAACACAGTGATTTGAGATCGCTGACTGCAGCAGCGAGTCTGCACGCCTTTACTTATAGTATTTTGTCCTCTTTAGATTCAGACCAGGACTGGCAGGTCTCAGATTGTGCTGCCTATAAATTGCTGCAAGAGTACAGAGAAGCCTTGAATTTATGTGAGTGCTTCTTGAATGTCGTGGGAGTTGTCTGCTTGCATTTGTGTCAAGTACGTATGTTTGATATTTAGGCATTGTTTGTGCAGCTAATCATAATGTTCAACGTATTGAGAGGAAAACCATCGTTTTCTGTGATGTAAGTCATAGCATGTGCAAACGATGGTCGTCCTGCCCAACTAAGGTATCATGATGTTTCAGTTAGTGGGTCATGTTGCATATTTGATATTTATATTTATATCGTGTAGAGCACTGCTCGGCGATTGTATGAGGCTGCATTACTGATTGCATTGATGGTTCACCGTGCAAGTGTCAAGTGTGACATTTGGTTGTTTTCAGAGACGAGTGTTCGGCTACAAATTGATTCTTCTCTTGGACCTCTTGAGAATTTGAAGATCATTGAGAAGAAATATTGGGTATGCTTGAGGTGTGATGAGGAGATTTTAATTTTATCAATTAACTATTGTACGTAACTAATATGGCTAGATAGGTTGATATCAACTGTGTTTTTGCCATGATGTGATTATTATAGGAGAACTCCCACGATTCTCAAATTGGGGTCAGATACAAGTCCCTTCCATAAACCGACAATTCGAAGGGACATAGGTTTTGTGCGCGACATCTTCACGGCATGAAAGAAAGGGGCGTGTCGGGTAAGCGAGGTACATGACGTCATTGGTGCAAAGCCACACCATCGTCATACTTTTGGGCGAATATGCGCATGCGCGTTACTGGGGCAACGCACGTGTCAGATGCAGTTGCCGGATTCGAACGCATACGCGTTGTTCTTTTCTGTCTGGTTTTCGACCTTACAGTTTCGAGCCAGAGTACGGACGTACTCCGCGTGACATCAACGCAGTTGAATACATTGACGGCTATGACGGCAGACAGATCACCGGTGAAGATGAGAACGAAAATCGAGTTGGGAACACTGCTTGGTGCCGGTGCAACAGGTGTTCTGTAATGCCTAACGTAGCCGAGTGCTTGTGCTGCCAGGAAGTGGACGAACTAGGGTATAGGGTGGAAGCTTCAGGATCTGATCTGTAATTATTACGCAGCATGAGAACTTCCTTGCTGTGTGTCTCAATGAAGACGTTCTTCGAACAGCTGTAGTCTTAATGACCGATTGGCGACGGTATCCCATCAGAGAGCCACTAACTTCCAGGCAAGTAGCACCTAGACGAACTTGGACAGGCTTGCCTATGTAAAATTTTCACGCAGGCTGCTGCGACTAACTGTGTACAGGTAATTTACTTGCTGGGTGCACGAGAGGCTGGGCAAGGGTATCAGACGTGTCATTCCAGCATGCGTTGTAGGACTCAAAGTGATCCGAACAAACGCGGCTGTTTGAGCTAGGCGGATCCACCAGACGTAACTTTGGTAGCCATGATTCTAGCAAATCTGACTTCTTGAGAGGAAGCCTGAAGAAGCTGACACCTCTGGCGATGTCGCTGCTGTTGTGGCTACAGCCAAAAGCAATGCAGTGGACCATTTCACGTCGAATAAGCCAAGTAGATAGCACGCCTTGTGCACGACACGTGGAGGTCATGAACCAACTGTGTCATCAACCACGCCTACGCTAACACTTCCTCTTTTTGCGGTGCTTTTCCTACGTTAAAGAAGCCATGGAACTCAAAGTTTTCGAGTACAGTCAAGATAAAAAAATCTTGTATCTGACCCCAACTTGAAAATCGTGGGAGTTCTTTAAAATTTAATTAATTAAAACAAAACATGGAACCTAATTTAAGATACCTTAACTTTATTGACACCAAGCAGATTGTTTTTCTGAAGTAGAATGACAGGACTTCTAAGTTTGCCAAAAAGACTGAATTGACTTGCTATTGCCTCACATGCTTCTACACTCTATGTGACTGACCTCTCACATGTAAAAGCACTGACACCAAGATGCCTTGTACTGCAATGTCTCAAGTTTAATTAATGGAACAAATTTCTGGGTTTCCAGAGTAGTCAGTGGGTCTGTGATGACCTGTAAGTGACATTAATTTTTGGCTCTAGGTGCAACCAGGCAGTGGCTGCTCTTTGGGAATGACGACCAAGTTTCCGTTTAGTGTTATAGACAAGTTGATGAGGGATCGGAGGTCTGTACTTTACAGTTCCAACGTATCGATTACAGTCTGAGCAGGTGTTTTTGATACAGGGCTGTTGACCAATTTGTTGTGCTTAGTGATATGCTTATTGAATCGTCTGTTCATCGCAAAGATTTTGTGAATCCTCTTACCGACCAGTTGAAATGCTATAGACAATGCTGTAACAACGATGCTCTCTTTGTATGTGTGGACTTGAGTGGTCAAGGGAACAGCTTAACTGATCCAGCTGGAAACGAACTGTATTGCGGTGATCGAGAGGTAAGGTAAATTTGTATGTTCTTAACAACGATGCAGGCATTGCATTACTAGTAAGCATTTGAAATTATGGGAAGGAACAGATATGTGAAAACGATGACTAACTGACTGACAGACAGACAGAGAGACAGACATACAGATCGAATACTACTACAACTCTAATGAATGATGTTCTGATTGTCTCTTTCATTGTCATCCAATTCTTCATTTCTCTTTGCAATTTTTCTAAGCTTTCTTCATTATTACATTGGAATTGGACTTGTGAAGGCATATTGATAGTCTCTTTGTCCATTGTCCTCTAAACTGTGCTTCACTTGATCCACTTTCTACATCCCTGACCAGCTGATTCTATATAATTGTCTCAGTAGATGGACATTTAGCTTAGCAGTTTTTACCTATAGTGTTCTTGTAAAATTTTGCTTTTTGTGTTCAATAGCGAAATAAGACAGACAGACAGACAGACAGACAGGCAGACAGATTGACCGACAGACAGATCGACCGACAGACAGATTGACAGACAGACAAAGTTGGTTATCTGAAGTGGTATTTTTTATGTACAAATTAGTAAACTCTAAATTTATCTAAGCTACCATTTGGTTTCAGCATCTCAGCTTTGAAATGTGACAGACATGCAAACATTCACGAAAAACACAGACACAGACAGACAGATGGACAAACAGAGAGACAGAGAGACAATTAAATAGCAAGAGATACTATACTAACAAACAAAATCATATATGTGATAGTGCTAGGAGCTAACTTCGATGTGATGATATGTCAATATGAAACTGCTGGAAAAATACGATTTAGTATAATAGTCTTTTGGATGCTGTGCACCTTGTATTGTGCTCTAGGACAGAGATGTTCTGATCACTGGCTATAGCGACCATATACTTCAGTTCCTAGCATTGCAGGGATCTCCTCAAGTAGATGCTGTCGAAGCATGCACAGTACACAGTTGAAAATACTTGCTCTGAATGCCAACACACTCTACAATCTATTGTCTATTGATCGCTACTGCCAATAACTGGAAATTTATCATCTAGGAAGCAATGTACTAGAGTCACTTCAAATCCAAGCAGACTACATAATTACTCCTAGCAGTTTTGCCATAAGAGACGTAGACCTATTTGATGAAATAGTTATTGATTTGCATATGATTATTGACTTTATATCATTCCTTGCCTACCAAGTCTATACATGCCTGTTCTGCTGATGGTCGATCTGTAGGTACTCTGCTCAAGCATCTTGTAGCAAGATCTTGCCAGAGTTGTCCACGAGTACCATCAAACTTCTGTTTGAGAACCCACTGTGCAATATCTTGTGGCAATCTGTCTGAAGTGCAATCTCTGACTCTCCTTCGATTCCAGATCTCCCACATCATAACACCAATGCTGTACATGTCGGAAGACAACGAATAGGGAAGACAGTCATACACTTCTGGTGCCATGTAGATATCTGTGCCAACAATTTGAAAACCAGTGATCTCTGCTTGCCGTTTGGCTGTTGCAAAGTCTGCAATTCGAACATCCTTGTTTGCTGTCAACTAAACATAAAACGTTAGTACACCAACAATACTGACAGATAGGTTTGTTGTTACCATGACATTCTCAGGTTTGAGATCTCGATGAATCATGCTACGTGCGTGAAGGTATTTGACTCCAGCCAGAATTTGCTCCATCATCTTTTGAACTGTTTCATTGTGATTAGATCTTTTGTCTTCTGCTTGTTGTTGGGACATTGATATAAAGTCAGCAAGACTTCCTCCACCACACCATTCAAACAGTAGTCCAAGCTTCAGACAAGGTGAAGGAGACAGCATGATTGAGCCATACAACTTTACTAAATTTGTGTCTTTGAGTTGACTGTAAATAAAGAAACATCTACTCAATTATTTCTTTATATTTCTGCTAATGTAAAGTACCTGCAGTTGCAAAATTCTTTCATAAAATCACTTGCATTTGCACTAGTAATAGGCTTGCGCATCATCTTTAGAGCAGCTTCTTTTTCCTCTAGCAAAATGACCTTGGTAACAACACCAAATGCACCCGTCTTGTCACCAACAAACTCTTCTTGTGTTACGTTGTTGTGTGTATAGATGTGAATATCTAGATCGAGCTCAAATTTTGCTAGTTTCCCCATCAGTACTTTACATGGTAATAGTATCGTTTCATATTTATTGTTATCGCCCTTTAGAGTTCCACTCGCTTCCACAGCTTCCACCTGATGTTTTAAATCATCTAATCGATTGGGAAGGTTCTTTTGAATTACTTGGACTTGTGGACTCGTTCCATTCAACAATGCATTGACAAGTTCTTTGAGGAGTTTACAATCTTTGGCCACTACATTTCTGTGAAGCTTTTCAAAAAGATCGCTAAATTGTTGCTGTTGTAATGCAGCAGCATCTAAACAAAAGTATTCCTGATCTTTTAAACTGGGCAACACATTGGCTCTGCAAACGTCATCATCACATTCTAGACGAAGCTTGGACAGCAGCTGCATAGCATCTGCAGTATCAGAACCACCAATGTCACTCTTCAGCATATTAAAATTGACTACAGCAGTTTCTACTTTGTCAGCAAGTTCACATTGTGCCCACCTACAGATTTCTTTGTAACCTTCATAGTCACATATGATCTTGAGATAAATAGATTTCACCCGTTCTGCCAAAAGATGAGATGATGCAGAGCCAATCTCTTGCTGATTTTTCTGGGTAACATCAGTGATAGAATTCCATGCCTTCTCGTGTTGTAATTTTGAAACATGTTTGCGGAGTCGGGGAATAAGACCTTCAACTTTGTCTCTTATTTCCCCTTTAATCACCTCATTACTAGGGACTCTTGCTAACTCTTCTAAGCATTCTTTGTCACTTTTGATCTTCTTGGATCTGCTAATTTGATCCATTTTGGAACACCGCAAGTAGTTCTCAACTATTCGCTCCACCTGTGCCAACAAATTGTATACTTTCCTACAGAAAGACAGATAACACAGATGTCCAGTTACTGCTTGCTCAGTTGCAATCACTGTTTAATTATACTGCACAAGTACATACTGTGATGTCTTTCTCAGCATGTTGACCATTCCTTTAGACAACATAGATAACATCTTGTCGCATACTTCTTTCATGTCTTCAGTGGTCTCTCCTAGTTCTTGAACTCTGGCTGCTATTCTAGCATTCAATGTCACCAGCTGCTGACGACGATCAAATCCTCTCCATCGCTTAGACAAACGCTCTTCCACAATCTTGAGGTATTTTGCTTTAGCTCCTTTTCTACTCTCTTCCTCTTCCAGAAGCTTGTCCCATTTATTTGCCACAAATAGAGCTGATCCAGGCACAGGACGAACCTTCATGCTTTTAATTATTGCCATAAGTAAACCACCGGCCTACAGTTTTCGAATGATTTCAGTAGCAATGACATTGTGACTTAACTGTACTTGACCCACCTGTGCAGCTTCTTCAGCAGATTGACTTGCATCTAGTACATAAATGTATCCACACGCTTGACTTTGTTGACACTCTTCAGTAATCAGTCGAGCAGCATTGTCGGTACCTTCTGACTCTGTTACTCCAGGACTGTCAATCAATGTAAAATCCTACGACAGAAAAATGAAAAAAATGCGTTAAATGTTTAGAATGCTGCCATGGAATTGCAGGAATCGTGATGCAGAGTAGACTATTCAGCTGCTGTTGGCATTTAACATGTATTTATGTGACAAGAACCACTTCTAATACATAACATAGCTTAGATTGTCAGACTCATTAAACTTAACAAACCAGGTGGTACATGGTTGTTTCGATGCCACAACCTGATGATCTGCATTTTTTGTGATCTCAAGCACAAATGTAACATTCATGAATATCATTCACCAAAGTCGCCAAGGTCATTAATGTCACTACAAGTAGCCACTTGATAAGTTCTCATTTGAAACGTTCGCTCAACATACTGCATATCTTATGGCAAAAATAGTGAAAGTGACAACATACAACAGTTTTAAAATCATTTTGTAACATCAATGAATATATGATGTCACTTTTTACCTTTAAGAATTCAAAAGGCCAGAAGATCTCTGCTTTAGAACATGCCGTAGCTTGGTCATTGTCAGCCACCCCATGATGAGAAACACAGTGCCATAGCTCTTTAGTCTGGTTACAGTCCGTGAGATCATATTCTTTTGTAGTCGGTCTTCCTTTTGAAAAATGCACTTTGGCAATTTTGCGATCTCCATATTTGACTTCGCAAAGTGTAGAAGTTGCTGCATTGTAGGATGTTGGCAGAACTTGTTGCCCCAGGAGAGCATTGACAAATGTGCTCTTTCCAGAGGATGTGCTTCCTACTCAAGAACATGAAATCACCAGAAGATAAAGTGCAAATGTGTTGAGTAAATTACAAACAAATTTCAGTACTTTGAGTTTCATTGCATATAGAAACTCAACAGGTAATGAATGACTACAAGAAATTAAATTCTTGTAAACATGCAGAGTAGAAATGAGATGAGTTCTTACTGTAGTTTTTTCTACCATGGCCATAGAACTTAGTTAATTAACTGGAAAAGATGAGAGCTCTGTGTATAGGAAAAATGAGATTATAGTGAAATGTGCCCCACCCACTTTCTCAGTCTCACTATTTCATATTCAGTAACATGTTAGTACGACAAGAGACAAGGTAGACTGCAGTGGATCACCACTCATATGACTAGTGATAGCAACTAGAGACAGCTAGCCACAACTTTGCTCCACGAACACAGAGGTATAGAAACAGCAGATTGATTGAACCACGTACTCTCCATCTCCAAGCTTTAGTTTAATTCTATTACCTGTAGGTCAAAATAAAGTGCAACATGTCATGTGACACATGATAAATTGCAAGACTGCCGTACATCTAGTTAAAGCAAGTTATAATTAACAATGCATTGGTTAGTAGTGACTTGGTATATAGGTCAATATACGTAGCGTTCGACTCTGTTTTGTTCGGGAAGGGGTGTTGGCAAGGTTGTGCTTTTAGCAAATTGATCTATATAATGCACCATACATAAATATGATGCAAATTTTTTTGCAATTGTACATTAATGAATCCATACCTGCGACCAACAGCATAGGTTGTCGTTCTAAATTTTCTTTGGCTTTATCAAAATCAGCCTTCTTCATCCAGAAATGAGTTTGACATATCCGCAATTTCTTCAACATTGGTAAATACCGCCTTTCGTCGTATAGGAATTCTGATACGTCATTAATGAGATTGCCAAGAGTGACTTTATCTTCTGTAAAGTCATCAATGATGTCCTTTGCACTTGCCATAGGCTGTCAAAAAAACGTTCATGAAATAATTGTTATGACATTGGGAACTATTGGCGGAATATCAAAAATCAGTAAAATATATATCACACACTACTTGTGTTACATACAGCTCATGCACTTTTTGGAACAATTTATTGTTATCTAACTAACATATAAGATTTCACCTGTTCTGAAGGTCAACAGCACTCTTACAAACTTTTAATGACTAAAGTTATAAGGCTGGCTAGCTTCTACGATCAGGCAAAGAAACTGATGTTTGCCAATAAACAAATTATAGCATATAGGTCTTGTGCAGCTAAAGTTAGAAAGATAAAAGACCAAACTCACTTTACATTTGTTGTCAATACCAAACCATGCAATATTACCTTGTGACATACAGGTTTCGGGCTATTACTATAGCAATAAACTACTCGGTTGTTACCAAATTGTTATACTGAGTTCTCAGTGCATCGCCAGATTTTGACAAATTGATTAACATTGTGTGATTTGTGTACGTATACAGCCATATACTGAACCTTATGCATTGCCAATGCTTCCACAAAAACTGCTCATCGAAAAAGTCTAGCTCCCAGGTCTAATTAATTGCTTAATTAATTAAACAGTAAACTGGCCAAACACGCAGACTAATATTCTGAAGTGTGAAATTTCAATCAGCTTTGTCCTGCACTGAGAATTAAACATCCACAGATTACTGATAGACAGTAATTAAATTGACAACGTGTTTATTATTATTGCTATTATCTACTATATAAAGCTCAAATTGTCTGTCTGTGTGTGTGTTCGAGTTTGGGGGCCACGTCTTTTGTCCGTTCGCAACCGAAATCGGTACGCACACTCGGCACGCACAGGGGGAAGGTTTGCGTAAAAGAATTAAAAAATTATGCACCGGGTCCCCTCTCCAGGGGTCGACCCCGCGTAAAATTTCTCGACAACGCACACGCTAAACATTCCTGTTCATTCGAACACACGCCCATACCAGTCCTGTGTACACTGTATGCATCGTCGTCCTTCGCAAAGCTTCGAGCGATCAAATATCTCTTGCCGACGAAACTTACTCTTCTAGCGCTTTCGTTTCTCTCCAAATTCTGATTGCATTTGCACCGAATCCAACATACACGTTTTCTGCAGCAAGCGCTACACGGGGAGTGTGTCGATTTCTATCGAAACAAGCGCGAGGAACAAGATTCGAATTCATTCAGAATATCCGGGACCGCACAACAAAGATGCACGTGACGTGACCTATCTTTACACTACAGTATCTTGCCCGTACGAAGGACGGGCCAGGTATACTAGTTATTATCTAATATATAAAGCTCAAATTGTCTGTCTGTCTGTCTGTGTGTGTTCGCGTTTGGTGGCCACCTCTTTGTCCGTTCGTAACCAAAATCGGCACGCAGGCTTGACACGCACAGGGGAAGGTTTGCGTAAAAAATTAAAGAAAGTATGCACCGGGTCCCCTTTCGAGGGGTCGACCCCCGCGTAAAATTTCTCGATGACGCAAACGCTACACATTCCAGTTCATTCGAACACACGCCCACACCAGTCCTGTGTAGACCGTATGCATCGTCGTCCTTCGCAAAGCTTCGAGCAATCGAATATCTCTTGCCGACGAAACTTACTCTTCTATCGCTTGCGTTTCTCTCCAAATTCTGATTGCATTTGCACCGAATCCAACCTACACATTTTTTGCAGCAAGCGCTACACGGGGAGTGTGTCGATTTCTATCGAAACAAGCGCAAAGAGCAAGATTCGAATTTATTCAGCACATTCGGTACCTCGCAACAAAGATTGCACGTGACGTGTCCACAGACTTATCTTTACACTACAGTATCTTGCCCGTACGACGGACGGGCCATGTGTACTAATCTATGTGTGTGTAAAGGAGGTGTCTGTCTGTCTGTCCGTCCGTACAAGCGTTTCTCAAAGACGGCGAGTCCGATCTCGGCCGAATTCATTCGGGTCGAAAGTGAGACTGTGGTCGTCTTCCTGACTTCTCCCACGACGACGCCATTTCCTGCCGATCGCACTCGCTTCCGCTCGCGCGCGAATATCTCCGGAACGGCGCATCGTATCTCCACCGAATTTAGATCGCCCGTTCCCGACGTCGGACGGTACGCGCCGAGTGTGTCGTTTATTGCGGGCGACGCCGGGAAACGAAAGATATTTTTGCTGATATCCGGGTCTTGAAAAAATACGCCCACAGTCGTTTGCCAGTCTACGACCGTCGAAGAGCTGCCGTGTTGATGCACCTATTCCCCGAAATGCCAGCAACGTCTTCAAAGAGACGACGTTCAGCGGGACTGTCGAAATGACGAGAGTCGGCATTCGTTATATACGGGGTACGGATGATCCAGGTAAGGATTGCACGTGACTTGCACGTTACGGGATTCACGTCGAAATTATAGATGCCAGGTTCGATACACCTGTTCTCCGCAACGGGACTGTCGAAATGGCTTCAACGGGATCAATAATCCAATCAACGGGATTTTTGAAACTGGACACGTGTCGAATAGATGCCAAGTTCGATACACCTGTTCCTCGCAACGGCAGCAACGTCCACGTCGAAATGGTTTCAACCAATCGCTAATCCAATCAACGGGATTTTGGAAACGGCCATTGAACGGGATATAACTATGAATGAGAATTCTGTCTGGCTGCTACTAAACGGTAAACGCACTTACACCACGGCTAATTAGTGACAGTAAACGGTTCTCTATTACAAACTGTACGTGACCTGGCTACACCCCCTCTGCCTCTCCAACCATCAAACGCATTTTTAGATACTTTCCGCTTTAATCTCTACCTATAAAGGCGACCTGTCTGTCTGTCTGTCTGTCTGTCTGTCTGTCTGTCCTGTCTGTCTGTCATCAATGCTATAATCTCTACCTATGAAGGCGACCTGTCTCTCCTCCACTTCCGTGTTGTATTGGCTCTATGACAAACGTGCGTCTCAACTGCAGCACTATGAAGTGGAAAGGAGAAGCACCTGGCATGTGTTTTCCCCCCTCTCCCCCCCGGGGCGAAGCCGGGCATTGGAGCTTGTTAGAAAATAAAAGTGTGTCAACTTCTTATCAACATCACAATGATTCACAGGAGCTCCTCCACACTATATGTATGCACAGTACACTTGACTTACAGGTGATTTCCCACTTGTGCCCTGACGACGCTTGTGGATCAGCTGAAAGATTCTATCTTGGTATTGAAAACGAGTAGGAAATTGAGTGGTTTCTCCAAGGCTCTCTAGACAGTCAATCAACTCCATCAATGTCATATTGGCCACTGCAGCTGGAGATGTTCTATGCTCAGTGGTTTTATCGCCCATTGTTCAAAGTGAATATCTAGAGCCAGTAACTAGCCCCTCACAAACATCCGCATACAGTACGTTGCAGACTGATTGCCTACAATGAGCATAGTCATATAATAGCCACAGAGATCTAACATAAATGCAATTAAGATGTCTAGACAAGATACAGCTGGATGGAAATTAGATTGAAGCCTTTCTTTGATCAGATGCTATCTTACTAGTACGAGATTAGGAATTCATGTCTAGAAAGCAGCAGACAACCTAATTGGTATAGATAGGCATCTTTACATCATTGCATCACCATGAATAGATCACACTTAGCTGAGCAAGATTGTTAGGTTTGTAGACAACGTACTTAGGTGTCGAACAATTTGTGCTCTGTAGTTAGGTTTTTGGGAGTTGATCTCACATAAAGTTCACCAGTCATGCCTCTATGTCCTTGTTTCTTCAATGACACTAACATTCAGCACAGATGGTCATTAGGCCCATGTGTTTGCAAGATAGAAGGAATCCTACGTGTTCAAACTTGGGGGTAATTTTATTAGTCGAAACACCTGACCTGCCAGCACTGCCTTTGTCACGTCATCAGTCAACCTAATTGATATAGATAGGCATCTTTACAGGGTAATCTTATTAGTCGAAACACCTGACCTGCCAGCGCTGCCTTTGTCACGTTATCAGTAGATACGTGGAATGATAGTTACAGGTAGCCTCCCACTCAGAAACAACATACGGTGAGTGCATCCTTACCAAACTGAGCTATGTCATGCTGCCAGCTCTACATGCATTGATTCCGTTCTGCTAGATTCTATAGATGGAGGAGCATCATGAGTGGTATTGTCTTGGAAAAGGGTTTGACTTGTCTCGAGATCAGATTCTTCCCACAAACACCTTCGATCTGGATACTAGACAAATTCTCCTGAATCCAATGCCTCAACTGACGCTGAGTATCCCACCTAACTCTACATATTCAACAAAGACAACAGAAATGACTAGACAAGAAACACAGAAACACAAACTGGATACAAGAGGTAAGCTTAGAGTCAGTGCTTTCGAAAACACTTTCGAACTAGATTTTGGAATACATCAGAAAACAACAAGCACTGGTTCTGAAGCAGTATGGCATAAGACTGAACAAGTTCATAGTCGTACTCTTTATTTTGATCCCTGTCTTCTTAAATGCATCCCAATTGTTCTAGCAAACCTAGACCTCACCACAGCTACTGACGCGACTAAGGAACACCTTGATGGAAACGTGGAATGTTTGCGTAATGTAAGTTATTTGAGTCAGAAGCTAAACAAAATTGCTGAAGACGAAAAGGTGATGGAAGATGGAAGTCTGATTAAAAAAATAGAAGTTTGTCGACAACTGTTGATGTCTCGTAGAGTAGACAAAGCTACTCATTTTGTGTCTTCTGTTTATCTTGGAGCCAAGACCGATACTTACTCTATTATGAAGACAGCAGAAACGACAAATGAGACAGGTGTAAATGCAGAAGCTGCAGTGGCAGCAGCAGCCTTGTCGTTTGGTAGGCAAAAGCAATCTGAATATGCACGCAAAAACAGGGTCAGTGGTAGAGTTGACACAAAAGATACCTCAGTACAAATAACAGATGGTGACACAAAGATCAGTCGTGCTCAAGAGAAGGTCATTCTGGTTAAATTCTCTCCCATCAGTGGCCTTGTTGGTGAAATGTGGAAAGATGCTCTAGAGATGGCATGCCGACTTCAACTTCAATTTGAACCAGGAGGTATTGTCCAACATTTTTGTGTGCTATATATTTGACATGGCATAATCAGAAACTAGTATGTAACTTCTTTTTGTTAGATGAACGTGTTCCATGCTTTTTGGAGACCAGTGAATGTTGGCTAACAGTAACAAGACAACATTACATTGTTGCTACAAAAAATCCCACAAAGGAAAGTTGTTTCTACATTAATCAATTGAAACGAGGCTGCAACCCAACATTCAGGATTGAATACCAAACAGTCTCTGACAACAAATGGCAGTACGTCTCTCTACCTGAAAAAGATGCAGAAGCACATCTGACTCAAGCTAAAGACAAGACTGTTGAATTTACCCTAATTAATGCAGACAATAAACAAAGTGCTGCTGAGATGACAGCGTGGCTTGAGGGTAAAGAATCGTTTCTGCTTGGGCAAAAAAAGAGTATCATTTTCAACAATGACATGTATCTGTCTGTCAAACACAACACACTTCTAGCATATAGACCGGAAAAGGAGAAGTATAAGGTAACGTGTTGTTCTAAAACAACATCAACTCAACACCACACATCATTTGTTGTCCACCGTTTAGATGAATATATAGCAAGGAAACATTGACAAATCAATTTCCATAGTGAAACAATAACCAGTAAATTGCAGTAATTAATGAATAAAAATATATATGTCTAAGATAATACGCTCTCTTCTCTCTGCCTACTTTCCTTCATCGCGAGCAGAAAGCAGGCTACCTCCACTAACAGGCCCCCATACACACACACACACGCACGCACGCACGCACGCACACACACGCACGCACACACACACACACACACACACACACACACCGTCTACTGAATATGCTCAGAAAGCAGTAACGGTTTCTACTATGCAGAACAGTTCATGCATGCATGCGAACTAGTAGGGTCACTACGTATACTCGATGGATGAAACATGCCCGTAGACACCTGCAAAATAAAACGTTGCTACTCTCGAGTTGCTTGCAAATGAAGATGTCTTTCTTGCCTCACACAAACACGAATGCGATAACGCGGCTTCCAATATCTGCTGACACGTGATGTCTACTCCTTCCAAAATCCTTGAAATCGATACATTCTGCATCCTTTGCCGTCTCCACCCCAAGCGGAACAAGCAGTCGTTGTATTACGACGGCGGACGGCTGAGAAATGCCTCATTTGCCTCACACTAGTACTCCACACCGCGCCGCGTTCATCCTGGGTTTGTCACGTCTCGACAACGAAACACACTCTATTCAAAAAGACTGAAATTCTGAAGCACACAAGCTCCGTTGAAATAGGAGGTGTAACCGTTAGACGTAAGTGTGATGCGATGTTTTTGTGATACACATGCGCACTGTCGCTTTGTGAATTTTGTAGGGGTAGATGTTTGTGAGTTTGCTGAATTTGCAACATGGTCTTCTTCTTCAATATTTGGAAGCTTCCTACGTGTATACATATGCACGTCGGCTACCGCAGTAGGTCACTATTCTAATTGAGCATAAAATTAATTAATTAAATTACTAACCGAGGCTAGACGTATGAGTGACAAAATCAACGCCGACGGATTTGTAAATAGGAGTGGGCCTGGCCAGGTGCACTTTGAACTACATTAATTAGTAGGTGGTATGCGGCTTTACCTTCTATGCAAGAATGTAGCCTTTGATCAGACAGTATCCGTTTCCTCGTCTAATAGGACGTTTTATTGGATTAGGCGTCTGTGGCTTTTCGGCCAATGTAGATGCAATCAGTTTGCCACTGTTGCATTTGTGCCTAGTTGTGATCAATTTGGCTTTGGGTGTAAACATGGTTGATACAACTACTGAGCCGAGAACTGGACTCTCTCCAGCTGATGTGGCGAACATGTCACTGATTGAGTTGATTGACTGCCTGGAAAGTCTGGGAGATACAAGCCAATTTGGTACTCGTTTTCAGTACCAAAACAGAATCTTTCAGATGATTCACGAGTGCTATGGCATGGGTGACAAGTTACCTGTAAGTCAAGTGGCATATCTACAGTTAATACGTAGATCCGATCAAGAAAAGGCTCTTTTGAGTATAGAAGGAGACGTTGAAATTCATTGATCAATATATTAGAGCACCACTGTTTAGTTAACTTACAAAGACAATGCAGTACATATACTGAGGACTGTGTTGTGTGTAGTTGATGTACAGATTTAAATCATTGTACAGACTTATATTGACATGTTGTTTTGTACTGTATACGCATTTGATCACTAGGGTGAAGGCACTAGGGTGAAGGCACTTGGCTACATACAGTGTGAGGACATAACAGCACTGTTCTATTTAGCAATAACAATCTGTGCCTGCATGTTCAGTCCTAAGTGCATAGCCACAATTAATTTGATGAGCAGTCTGTGGTGTATTGTATAAACACCTAGTTCTAGCAGGTTTGTATGACTGGACAATTTTGCATGAATTAATTGTGGAAGTCTGGCTACTGAGCATGCACGCAAATTCTTATCATCATGCAGTCAACATGCAACAATAAAAGTTTATATAGTGTCATAATAATAGACTGAAATAGATATTTTCATTGGGCTTTAGTATCACACAGCCTCAAAAGGGATAAAAACTAATGTAAAAATGTGTTTTTTATATTTGTATATTCCTATTAGCGTGAGACAATATTAATTGGCTGAAAATCTTTGTATATGGTTTGATCAGCCAGTAACAGATTGTAGTAAATTGATTGCCCCATTGCATGTCATCTCTGTAAAACATTGAAACAAATAAAATTAGATATAACACGTGCAGTATTGCATGATATTATGCTTTGATAATTGGCAAATTGTTTCTCGTTGTCATAATTTGTGTCATATTTGACAGCCTATTGCAAGAGTAAAAGACATTGTCACTGACTTTAAAGAAGAGAGAGTCAGACTTGACAATCTCATCGATGAAGTGGCCAAATTCATATACAATGAAGAACTGTCCTTACCATTATTGAAGAAACTGGGGATATGTCAAACTAGTTTCTGGATAAAAGAGGATGAATTTTTTGAAATGAAAAAAGAGTTAGAAAGAAAACCCATGTTGTTGGTAGCAGGTATGTATATATTTCTGTATATAGATACAAAATAATTTCTTCATTATATGTACCTGTATGTATACCAACGTATGCCTACGTCAATTAGTGCCAATTTTATTTTGTTTTTGCATTGTACGCAGCATCTGCTGATTGCATGTTTTCGAATAGGAAGCACATCAGCTGGAAAGAGCACATTTGTCAATGCTCTTTTGGGGCAACAACTTCTGCCAACATCTTACAATGCAGCAACATCTGTACTTTGTGAAGTCAAATATGGAGACCACAAAATGGCCAAAGTGCATTTTTCAAGTCAAACAATACACAAAACAATAGAATATGATCTCACAGACCCTATGCAGCAACGGGATCTATGGCGCTGCATTTCTTGTAGTGGAGTGACTAAGGATGGCCAAACTACGGCATGTTCTAAAGCAGAGATTTTCTGGCCTTTTGAATTCTTAAAGGTAAATATCAAGCAAAAATTAAGATATTTATTTGTATGTGATGATATGTACAAAATCATTTACTGCATGTTGGAGCTTTACTGTTTTACTCAAGGTACAGTATGCATGCTGAATATGTTGAGTGAACACTATAATGCAAATGTAACACTCAGTGATAGCTATTTGTAATATATGACATTGATGCCTTCGACTTTCTTGTGAATGTAAATTGTGACCTTTACATTTGCTTGAGATTATAACAATGTAGGTTACAGGTTGTGGCATTTGAATTAACAACAACGTACCGGCTGGTTTGTCAAGGTTATGAATTTGTTAATTAATCTGAACTGTATTGTTTATTAGTGATGGTTTTTGTTAGATAAATAGTGTTATACACATTGAATGTTGACAGGTGCTTGATACTCTGCTGGGGCGTGTTCGATTGGGCTCTTCCAGCCTTTTCCTGAAGAGGCTCCGTGTGCACGCCCTGTTGCAACTTCTACAGTTCTGGTGCTATAGTCGGAAGAGCCAACTCTGCCGACTCTGCTGCTGGTTGGAAGAGCACGCCCCTCTTCAACCTTTCTACCAGCTCTGCACTGGAAGAATTAAGTTGGAAAAGGGGCGTGCTCTTTCAGACTCTTTTGGAAGAGGCTTGAATAGCCCAATCGAACACGCCCTTGATCTGTATTGTGATTACAAGTGACATGTGGCGCTATCCTGACATTTAAACCGTTGTTTGCTCATGATGTAGGATTTCACATTGATCGACAGTCCTGGAATAGCAGGGTCAGAAGGTACCGACAATGCTGCTCGACTGATTACTGCAGAGTGTCGACAAAGTCAAGCGTGTGGATACATTTATATACTAGATGCAAGTGTGTCTGCTGAAGAAGCTGCACAGGTGGGTCAAGTATACAATCAATTTGCAAATATGATATTATTTCTGAAATCATTTGAAATGTGTAGGTCAGTGATTTTCTCATGGCAATAATTAAATGTATGAAGGTTCGTCCTATGCCTGGATCAGCTTTATTTTTGGTGAATAAATGGGACAAGCTTGATGAAGAGGAAGAGATGAGAAAAGGAACTATACAACAATATCTCAACATTGTGGAAGAGCGTCTGTCTAAGCGATGGAGGGGATTTGATTGTGGTGAGCAGCTGGTTACATTGAATGCTAGAATAGCAGCCAGAGTTCAAGAACTAGGAGAGACTACCGAAGACATGAAGCAAGTGTGTGACAAGATATTATCCATGCTGTCTAAAGGAATGGTTCATGTGCTGAGAAAGACATCACAGTATGTAATTGTGCAGTATAGTTAAACAGTCATTTGTAACTGAGCAATCAATTGCTAGACATTTTTGTTTATAATATCTGTCCTATCTGTAGGAAAGTATACAATTTGTTGGCACAGTTAGAGCGAATAGTTGAGAACTATTTGCGGTGTTCCAAAATGGATAAAGTTAGCAGAGACAAGAAGATCACATATGACACAAAATGCTTACAAGAATTTGAAAGAGTCACTTGCAACGAGGAGATTCCGAAAGTCGAAAGGGAAATAAGCAAGAAAATTGACGAACTTATTCCCCGACTTCATGAACATGTTTCAAAATTACAACCACAAACAGCATGGAATTCTATCACTAATATTACCCAGGAAAATCAGCAGGAAATTGGCTCTGCATCATCTAATTTTTTGGAAGAACGAGTGAAATCTGGTTTTCTCAAGATCATATGTGACTATGACGGTTATAAAGAAATCTGTAGGTGGGCACAATGTGAACTTGCTGACAAAGTAGAACCTGCTGTAGTCAAATTTAATATGCTGAAGAGTGACATTGGTGGTTCTGATACTGCAGATGCTATTCAACTTCTCTCCAAGCTTCGTCTACAATGTGATGATGATATTGGCAGAGCCAATCTGTTGGCTAATCTAGACAATCAAGACTACCTTCTTTCAGGAGCTGCTGCCTTAGAGCAGCTTGTGCAACAGCGAAAATGTAATTTTTTTGCACACCTTACCCCTGCAATGGTAGTGGCTGTAGAATGTAAATTCTTCAGAGACCTTGTGAATGCGTTATTGATTGGAGCAAGTCCACAAGTCCAAATAATTCAAAAGAACCTTCCCAATCGATTAGATGATTTAAAACATCAGGTGGAAGCGACTAAAGCTCTAGAGGGCAATAAGAATGAGTATGAAATGATACTATCCCAATGTCAAGTACTGATGGGGAAAGTAGCAAAATTTGAGCTCGATCTAGATATTCACATCTATACACACAACCAAATAAAACAAGAAGAGTCTGTTGGTGACAAGACGGGTGCATTTAGTGTTGTTACCAAGGTCATTTTGCTAGACGAAACAGAAGCTGCTCTAAAGACGATACTAAAGCCTATTACAATCACAAATGCAGATGATTTTCTGAAAGAATTTTGCAACTGCAGGTACTTTACATTAGCAGAAGTATAAAGAAAAATAATTGAGTAGATGTTTCATTATTTACAGTCAACTCCAAGACACAAATTTAGTAAAGTTGTATGGCTCAATCATGTTGTCTCCTTCACCTTGTCTAAAACTTGGGCTACTGTTTGAATGGTGTGGAGGAGGAAGTCTTGCTGACTTTATATCAAGATCCCAACAAGAAGCAGAAGACAAAAGATCTAGTCACAATGAAAAAGTTAGAAAGATGATGGAGCAAATCCTGGCTGGAGTCAAATACCTTCACGCACGTAGCATGATTCATCGAGATCTCAAACCTGAGAATATCATGGTAACAACAAACCTATCTGTCAATATTGTTAGTGTACTAACACTTTTATGTTTAGTTGACAGTAAACGAGGATGTTCGAATTGCAGACTTTGCAACATCCAAACGGCAGGCAGAGATCACTGGTTTTCAAGTTGTTCGCGCAGATATCTACATGGCACCAGAAGTGTATGACTGTCTTCCCTATTCGTTGTCTTCTGACATGTACAGCATTGGTGTTATGATGTGGGAGATCTGGAATCGAAGGAGAGTTAGAGATTACACTCCGTACAGATTGCCACAAGATATTGTACAATGGGTACTCAAACAAAACTTTTATCATTCTTGTGGACGACTATGGGAAGATCTTGCTAAAAGATGCCTTAAGGAACCTACCAGCCGACCATCAGCAGAACAGGCACACAAAGTAATTGCACAAGCTAATCATTATGTATTGCTAAGTGCATGTTGACTAATGAAGTGCATTGATCTGTGTGTGTGTGTGTGTGTGTGTGTGTGTGTGTGTGTGTGTGTGTGTGTGTGTGTGTGTGTGCACGTGCACACACAAACACACACACACACACACACACACACACACACACACACACACACACACACACCACACCACACCACACAAGTGCGGGTTTGGGTATATGGGTGCTTACTGCAGTTATGCAAGTGCATGTGCACGTTGCTAGGTCATGTTCCTGGAATAAGCTTGGTTTTTCTGCAGCATCTTCTTTTACCTTCTCAAGGCAAGTCTTCCCGTCCTCAGCATAGAAGTGTTGAAGGTATTGTTGTTTATGATTTGTCATTTATCTAAACATTTGAGGTGGTTTGTTTAATTTTAAGGGCCACACGTGTCCCGGCCATGGTTTTTTGGTGTGCTTGATAAGGAGGAAGCCGTGAGGATTCTAGAGATGAGAGGAAACTTGGATGGGTGTGTAGCAAATTGCTTGTGTTGACTTTTTTTTTATGAAAATTGGTGGTTTATGGTAGACTTTTTTTGGTTCGTGAAAGTAATCCTGGTACATTGGTTCTTACCATGGTTTATGAACAACGACATTTTCATTACATTATACATCAGGTAATGGTAACAATTAATATTAAATCTGCTGTCATTGAACTCAGTAGATCACTGTGTTGGTGCTTTCTTAGCCACACATTGTACTCTAATTTATGTTTGTTGTTAAGAGTACAGTACTGCAAAGAATTCTATAGTATGAGGCATGAATACATGAGCTTTTCAGTATGATATTTCTCACTGAGCGGTGTGGTCTTAAATACACTCATGAGTGTTTGATAATTAATGAGTTAATATGCAAGTCATTGGTTAGGCTGCCTGGTTCCTTAGCTATGAGGATGCATGCTAAATCATCTCAACTAGCTAATGATTACTTAGAGCTTACACTAGCTTACATATTGATTGAACTTATGGAATGAATAGATTCCAAAATGTTAGCTTATTGTGTAATATGAATAACTCAGATGTGCCCTGGAAATTGTCAATCTAGTCTTACTTAATTAAGTATATCATTTTGAATTTGATTCCATTTATGTATATTTGTTTTTCTTTAATTTGTGCTAGCAATCGCGTCCTTTGTCGTATACAATTCGTGTACAAAAAAGAAAAAAGAAAAAAAGAGGATCAGTGTTTCCAGACATTGTACAGCTCATACAGTTCTACTCACAAAATCGTGGTCTCAAGTGCAAGCTTAGATTGAAATGATACAAAGTAGCAATAATGAAAAGAATATTATATGTACAATAGTAATAATAATGGACATATAACTGCTGTAGGACGTTCAATTTGACGTTCTTGTATTGTTAATTAATAAAAAGTGCACTCGTTTTCAAACAGATGTTGTGCTGTAGAGTGACCTAAATTTTAGTCTTTACCCCTTTTTGTCAATTTTTGGCGGACTTTCATCATCGTATCATCGATATATCGCTAGATGCATGGTCACGCGCCACAAGAGAATACGGATGATGATGATGACGACGACGACGACGACGATATATCTCAAACCATTTTGGTTGTGGCGCGTGGTGAGATGTAACGCCCACGCCTTTTGCTACCTGTAGTTAGCTACTAGTAGCTGTATTGTTTGAGTTGATTAGTCAGTCTGTTGTCAGCTAGTCTAGCGGTTGCTCACTCGTTGTTGTTGCGTTAGTTGTTTGGTATTACACTATACTAGTCAGCACAGCCTCTAGAGTCGTCGCGAGAGTGTGTGCGAACGTCACATGGTCAACTTCGGTCACACAATTTTGGTAAGTCCAAAACAATGTGTTTTTGCAATGGAAACATTACCAAACGCGCTGATCTCGGACAGCCATCTGGGTGTATCATGGCTTAGACTACAACGCGGGCTAGTTAACACTTACGATACAGCCTGATTCGGCGGTCTCCGGGTGCGGCGCACAGGTATGTGTACTCTGCGGTATAACGTGATCGTCATCTACGAATTTACGCGTACACTTGTCTAGAATCTGATTTGTACAATGAGTGTTGTAAATTGGGGTCGGTCATACTTAGAAACCATGCAATAGAAGCTAGCTAGCTGTGAACGTGTTTGAAGCTCCCTGAAACTGATTCGATAGAAAACGCTACTCGGATACGTGCGCCATGTAGCCTAGACTATATCCCTAGTCGTAGACCTTGAAGATGGGGGCCCGGAGTGTCAGCATACCAAAAGTTTGAAACATTCCCAAGTAAGAAAACAGATTCATTAGCAGTGTGAACACACCTATTGTAGTGATATCTATGCAGCATACATGTAGGTACGAGAATGCATACTTATGTAATTGATAGGTTAATTAGCTAATTAGTGTGACCACAGCACATGCATTATCATTACAATCAGACCACACCACCATCTTTATATTAGGTTGTCTGCTGCTTTCTAGACATGAATTCCTAATCTCTTAGGGTAAGCTGGATGCAGATGAAAGAGAAGCCTTTCTTTGATCAGATGTTATCTAGCTGTCTCTTGTCTAAATATATTGCATTTATTATGTTAGATCTCTGTGTGGCTATTATGGGTGCGTTCGAATACTAGTTCTAGAACTGGAATTGTAGGGGGGAGTAAAGTTCTATAGCGTTCGATTGGTAGTTCTGACAGTTCTAGAACTGTCAGAACAGTTCTAGCAGTTCTGCCTAGCGAGCTGGAATTGTTGGAACTGTCACGCCCTAAATGCAAAATTCCCGGAGGTTGACGAAGTGAAATGACGGGTACAGATGCTGAGGCCGTTGTGGACCTTCTTGTTTGTTATAATGAACACTTGTGGCGACCATTGGCTTGCCGAACACCAGAAGAACGACATTTGGGACTGATTACAGTGACCTTCTTGGCGCGAGCAGCTCCAAAAAACCGAAAGCGAAAGCACTGCTGATGTTCGAACAGACTACAACAAATGGAGTCGAAACGTCATGCTACTTCGAATTGACGCTAACCGGAAGTATGAGCCTTTGCGCATGCTCAACTTGCTGACAATTCTAAGCGTTCGATTGCTAGCAAGAGTTCCAACAGTTCTGGCAGTTCCAGTTCTAGAACTGGAACTAGTATTCGAACGCACCCTATATGACTATGCTCATTCTAGGCAATCAGTCTGCAACGTACTGTATGCGGATGTTTGTGAGAGGCTAGTTGCTGGCTCTAGATACTCGCTTTGAACAATGGGCAATAGAAGCACTAAGCATAGAATATCTCCAGCTGAAGTGGCCGACATGTCATTGATGGAGTTGATTGACTGTTTAGATAGCCTGGGAGAGAAACCTCCATTTCGTACACGTTTTCAATGCCAAGATAGAATCTTTCAGCTGATTCACGAGCGTCAGGGCACAAGTGAGAAACCACCTGTAAGTCAAGTGTACTGTGCGTAAACATAATGTGGAGAAGGAGCTCCTGTGAATCATTGTGAAGTTGATAAGAAGTTGACACACTTTTATTTTATAGTAAAAACCCCAGTTGCCCATCATGGAGGGGCATAGCGGCACACATATTAAAGCACGTTGATTAAATTGAAAATCACTGTTTATCGGTAATCTGTGGATGTTTAATCCTCCGTGCAGGACAAAGCTGATTGAAAATTTCACGTGTCAGAAAATTAGTCTGGGTGTTTAGCCAGTTTACTGTTGAATTGATTAAGCAATTAATTAGACCTGGCAGCTAGATTTTTTGGATGAGAAGTTTTTGTGGGAGCATTGGTAATGCATAAGGTTCAGTATGTAATCGCACAATGTTAATTAATTTGTCAAAAAATCTGGCGATGCACTAAGAACTCAGTATAACAATTCAGTAACAACTGAGTAGTTTTGCTATAGTAATAGCCTGAAACTTGTATGTCACAAGGTAATATTGCATGGTTTGGTATTGACAACAAATGTAAAGTGAGTTTGATCTTTTCATCTTTCTAACTGTAGCTGCACGTGGACAAGACCTATATGCTATAATTTGTTTATTGGCAAACATCAGCTTCTTTGCCTAATCGTAGAAGCTAGCCAGCCAGCTGTATAACTTTAGTTATTAACAGTTTGTAAGAGAGCTGTTGACCTTCAGAGCAGGTGAAATCTTATATGCTAGTTAGATAGCAATAAATTATAATTTTCTGATTTTTGATATTTCACCAATAGTTCCCAATGTCATAATAATTATTTCATGAACCGTTTTTGACAGCCTATGGCAAGTGCAAAGGACATCATTGCTGACTTTAAAGAAGAGAAAATTACTCTTGGCAATCTCATTAATGAAGTATCAGAATTCCTATACGACGAAATGCTGTCTTTACCATTTTTGAAGAAATTGGGGATATGTCAAACTAGTCTCTGGATGGAGAAGGCTGATTTTGATGAAGTCAAAGAAAATTTAGAAAGACAACCCATGTTGTTGGTCGCAGGTATGGACTCGTTAATGTACAATTGCTAAAAATTTGCATCATATTTATGTATGGTGCATTATCTAGATAGACCAATTTGATAAAAGCACAACCTTGCCAACCCCCTCCCCCAACAAAACAGAGTTGAACGCTATGTATATTGGCCTGTATACCAAGTCACTACTAACCAATGTATTGTTAATTTGACCTACAGGTAATAGAATTAAGCTAAGACTTGGAGAGTATGTGGTTCGATCAGTCTGCTGTTTCTATACCTCTGTGTTGTGTGGAGCAAAGTTGTGGCTAGCTGTCTCTAGTTGCCATTGCTAGTCATATGAACGGTGATCCACTGCAGTCTACCTTATCTCTTGTCGTACTAACATGTTACTGAATCTGGATTAGTGACATGGAGAAAGTGGGTGGGGCACATTTCACTATAATCTCATTTTTCCTATACACAGAGCTCTCATCTTTTCCAGTTAATTAACTAAGTTCTATGGCCATGGTAGAAAAAACTACGGTGAGAACCCATCTCATTTCTACTCTGCATGTTTACAAGAATTTAATTTCTTGTAGTCATTCATTACCTGTTGAGTTTCTATATGCAATGAAACTCAAAGTACTGAAATTTGTTTTGTAATTTACTCAACACATTTGCACTTTATCTTTTGGTGATTTCATGTTCTTGAGTAGGAAGCACATCCTCTGGAAAGAGCACATTTGTCAATGCTCTCCTGGGGCAACAAGTTCTGCCAACATCCTACAATGCAGCAACTTCTACACTTTGCGAAGTCAAATATGGAGATCGCAAAATTGCCAAAGTGCATTTTTCAAAAGAAGGACCGACTACAAAAGAATATGATCTCACGGACTGTGACCAGACTAAAGAGCTATGGGACTGTGTTTCACATTGTGGTGTACCTGACCAAGCTACAGCATGTTCTAAAGCAGAGATCTTCTGGCCTTTTGAATTCTTAAAGGTAAAAAGTGACATCATATATTCATTGATGTTACAAAATGATTGTAAAACTGTTGTATGTTGTCACTTTCACTATTTTTGCCATAAGATATGCAGTATGTTGAGCGAACGTTTCAAATGAGAACTTACCAAGTGGCTACTTGTAGTGACATTAATGACCTTGGTGACTTTGGTGAATGATATGTTAATGATGAATGTTACATTTGCGCTTGAGATCACAAAAAATGCAGATCATCAGGTTGTGGCATCGAAACAACCATGTACCACCTGGTTTGTTAAGTTTAATGAGTCTGACAATCTAAGCTATGTTATGTATTAGAAATGGTTCTTGTCACATAAATACATGTTAAATGCCAACAGCAGCTGAATAGTCTACTCTGCATCACGATTCCTGCAATTCCATGGCAGCATTCTAAACATTTAAAGCATTTTTTTCATTTTTCTGTTGTAGGATTTTACATTGATTGACAGTCCTGGAGTAACAGAGTCAGAAGGTACCGACAATGCTGCTCGACTGATTACTGAAGAGTGTCAACAAAGTCAAGCGTGTGGATACATTTATATACTAGATGCAAGTCAACCTGCTGAAGAAGCTGCACAGGTGGGTCAAGTACAGTTAAGTCGCAATGTCATTGCTACTGAAATCATTCGAAAACTGTAGGCCGGTGGTTTACTCATGGCAATAATTAAAAGCATGAAGGTTCGTCCTGTGCCTGGATCAGCTCTATTCGTGGCAAATAAATGGGACAAGCTTCAGCAAGAGGACGAGATTAGAAAAGGAGCTATTAAAAAATACCTCGACATTGTGAAAGAGCGTCTGTCTAAGCGATGGACAGGATTTGATCGTGATCAGCAGCTGCTTACATTGAATGCTAGAATAGCAGCCAGAGTTCAAGAACTAGGAGAGACCACTGAAGACATGAAAAAAGTATGCGACAAGATGTTATCTATGTTGTCTAAAGGAATGGTCAACATGCTGAGAAAGACATCACAGTATGTACTTGTGCAGTATAATTAAACAGTGATTGCAACTGAGCAAGCCGTAACTGGACATTTTTGTTCATCTGTCTTTCTGTAGGAAAGTATACAATTTGTTGGCAGAGTTGGAGCGAATAGTTGAGAACTATTTGCGGTGTTCCAAAATGGATCAAGGTAGCAGAGACAAGAAGATCGAAAGTGACACAAAAAACTTAGAAGAGTTAAAAAGAGTCACTAGTAATGAGGAGATTAAAGGGGAAATAAGAGAGAAAGTTGAAAGTCTTATTCCCCGACTCTGCGAACATGTTTCAAAATTACAACAAGAGACAGCATGGAAGTCTATCACTGATATTACCCAGAAAAGTCAGCAGGAAATTGGTTCTGCATCATCTCATTTTTTGGCAGAACGGGTGAAATCTAATTTTCTCAAGATCATTTGTGACTATGAAGGTTATAAAGAAATCTGTACGTGGGCACAATGTGAACTTGCTGACAAAGTAGAACCTGCTGTAGTCAATTTTAATATGCTGAAGAGTGACATTGGTGGTTCTGATACTGCAGATGCTATGCAGTTGCTGTCCAAGCTTCGTCTAGAATGTGATGATGATGTTTGCAGAGCCAATGTGTTGCCCAGTTTAGAAGATCAAGAATACTTTTGTTTAGATGCTGCTGAATTACAACAGCAACAAGTTAACAATCTTTTTGAAAAGCTTCACAGAAATGTAGTGGATAAAGATTGTAAACTCCTCAAAGACCTTGTCAATGCATTGTTGAATGGAACGAGTCCACAAGTCCAAGTAATTCAAAAGAACCTTCCCAATCGATTTGATGATTTAAAACATCAGGTGGAAGCGGCTAGAAGTCTAAAAGGCAATGAAAATGAGTATGAAATGATACTATTACAATGTCAAGTACTGAAGGGGAAACTAGCAAAATTTGAGCTCGATCTAGATATTCACCTTTATACACACAACCAAGTACAACCAGAAGAGTCTGTTGGTGACAAGACGGGTGCATTTAGCGTTGTCACCAAGGTAATTTTGCCAGATGAAACAGAAGCTGCTCTAAAGATGATGCAAAAGCCTATTACTAGTGCAAATGCAGATGATTTTATGAAAGAATTTTGCAACTGCAGGTACTTTACATTAGCAGAAATATAATAAAGAAAAATAATTGAGTAGATGTTTCTGTATTTACAGTCAACTCCAAGACAGTCAACTCCAAGACAGTCAACTCCAAGACAGTCAACTCCAAGACAGTCAACTCCAAAACACAAATTTAGTGAAGTTGTTTGGCTCAATCATGCTGTCTCCTTCACCTTGTCTAAAGCTTGGACTACTGTTTGAATGGTGTGGAGGAGGAAGTCTTGCTGACTTTATATCAAGGTCCCAACAACAAGCAGATGACAAAAGATTTAATCACAATGGAAAAGTTCAAAAGATGATGGAGCAAATTCTGGCTGGAGTCAAATACCTTCACACACGTAGCATGATTCATCGAGATCTCAAACCTGAGAATGTCATGGTAACAACAAATCTATCTGTCAATATTGTTGGTGTAGTAACCTTTTTATGTTTAGTTGACAGTACACGACGATGTTCGAATTGCAGACTTTGCAACAGCCAAACGGCAGGCAGAGATCACTGGTTTTCAAGTTGTTGGCACAGATATCTACATGGCACCAGAAGTGTATGACTGTCTTCCCTATTCGTTGTCTTCTGACATGTATAGCATTGGTGTTATGATGTGGGAGATCTGGAATCAAAGGAGAGTCAGAGATTGCACTTCATGCAGATTGCCACAAGATATTGCACAGTGGGTACTCAAACAGAAGTTTGATGGTACTCGTGGACAACTCTGGCAAGATCTTGCTACAAGATGCTTGAGCACAGTACCTACAGATCGACCATCAGCAGAACAGGCATATATAGACTTGGTAGGCAAGGAATGATATAAAGTCAATAATCACATGCAAATCAATAACTATTTCATCAAATCAAATAGGTCTATGTCTCTTATGGAAAAACTGCTAGGAGTAATTATATGTACTCTGCTTGGATTTGAAGTGACTCTAGTACATTGCTTACTACATGATAACTTTCCAGTTATTGGCAGTAGTGATCAATAGACAATAGATTGTGTTGGCATTCAGAGCAAGTATTTTTAACTGTGTACTGTGCATGCTTCGACAGCATCTAGTGGAGGAGATCCCTGCAATGCTAGGAACTGAAGTATATATATGGTCACTATAGCCAGTGATCAGAACATCTCTGTCCTAGAGCACAATACAAGGTGCACAGCATCCGAAAGACAATTATAATAAATCGTATTTTTCCAGCAGTATCACATCGACACATCATCACATCAAAGTTAGCTCCTAGCACTATCACATATATGATTTTGTTTGTTAGTATAGTATCTCTTGCTATTTAATTGTCTCTCTGTCTCTCTGTTTGTCCATCTGTCTGTCCGTATCTGTGTTTTTTAGTGAAAGTTTGCCTGTGTCACATTTCAAAGCTGAGATGCTGAAACCAAAAGGTAGCTTAGATAAATTTAGAGTTTACTAATTTATAAATGAAAAATACAACTTTAGATAACCAACTTTGTCTGTCTGTCTGTCTTATTTCGCCACTGAACACAAAAACCCAAAATTTTACAAGAACACTAGGGAAAAACTGCTAAGCTAAATGTCCATCTACTGAGACAAATATTTGAACCAGCTGGCCAGAGATGTAGAAAGTGGATCAAGTGAAGCACAGTTTAGAGGACAATGGACAAAGAGACTATTAATATGCCTTCAGAAGTCCAATTCCAATGTAATAATGAAAAAGCTTACAAGAATTGCAGAGGGACATGAAGAATTGGACGACAATGAAAGAGACAATCAGAACATCATTCATTAGAGTTTTAGTAGTATTCGATCTGTATGTCTGTCTCTCTGTCTGTCTGTCTGTCTCTCTGTTTGTCAGTCATTGTTTTCACATATCTGTTCCCATAATTTCAAATGCTTACTAATAATGCAGTGCCTGCATCGTTGTTAACAATATACAAATTTATCTTACCTCTCGATCACCGCAATACAGTTCGTTTCCAGCTGGATCAGTTAAGCTGTTCCCTTGACCACTCAAGTCCACACATACAAAGACAGCATCGTTGTTACAGCATTGTCTATAGCGTTTCAACTGGTCAGTAAGAGGATTCACAAAATCTTTGGGATGAACAGACGATTCAATAAGCATATCACTAAGCACAACAAATTGGTCAACAGCCCTGTATCAAAAACACCTGCTCAGACTGTAATCGATATGTCGGAACTGTAAAGTACAGACCTCCGATCCCTCATCAACTTGTCTATAACACTAAACGGAAACTTGGTCGTCATTCCCAAAGAACAGCCACTGCCTGGTTGCACCTAGAGCCAAAAATTAATGTCACTTACAGGTCATTACAGACCCACTGACTACTCTGGAAACTCAGAAATCTGTTTCATTAATTAAACTTGAGACATTGCAGTACAAGGTATCTTGGTGTCAGTGCTTTTACATGTGAGAGGTCAGTCACATAGAGTGTAGAAGCATGTGAGGCAATAGCAAGTTAATTCAGTCTTTTTGGCAAACTTAGAAGTCCTGTCATTCTACTTCAGAAAAACAATCTGCTTGTTGTCAATAAACTTAAGGTACTTAAATTAGGTTCCATGTTTTGTTTTAATTAATTAAATTTTAATAATCACATCATGGTAAAAACACAGTTGATATCAACCTATCTAGCCATATTAGTTACGTACAATAGTTAATTGATAAAATTAAAATCTCCTCATCACACCTCAAGCATACCCAATATTTCTTCTCAATGATCTTCAAATTCTCAAGAGGTCCAAGAGAAAAATCAATTTGTAGCCGAACACTCGTCTCTGAAAACAACCAAATGTCACACTCGACACTTGCACGGTGAACCATCAATGCAATCAGTAATGCAGCCTCATACAATCGCCGAGCAGTGCTCTACACGATATAAATATAAATATCAAATATGCAACATGACCCACTAACTGAAACATCATGATACCTTAGTTGAGTAGGACGACCATCGTTTGCACATGCTATGACTTACATCACAGAAAACGATGGTTTTCCTCTCAATACGTTGAACATTATGATTAGCTGCACAAACAATGCCTAAATATCAAACATACGTACTTGACACAAATGCAAGCAGACAACTCCCACGACATTCAAGAAGCACTCACATAAATTCAAGGCTTCTCTGGACTCTTGCAGCAATTTAGGGTTTGGCATGTGTTTAGGCAGCACAATCTGAGACCTGCCAGTCCTGGTTTGAATCTAAAGAGGACAAAATACTATAAGTAAAGTCACGCAGACTCGCTGCTGCAGTCAGCGATCTCAAGTCACTGTGTTGATCAACATACTAAACATCATGCTTACAGCAACAAATAGTCACCCAAATTCCTTCACACAACGAATCTTACCAAACGGCTATCTAAAAATGTTAGTACAGTCAGACCTCATTATTCTGACACCCGATCATTTGACACCCTCACTTCTGACGAAGGTACACATGAAACCAATTTACACGGTCACTGTGTATTTTGTTACCAATAAAAAATCTGACAGTCGCATTAGTCTGACAGAAATGAGTGGGACAAACATGGTCAGAACAACAAGATCTGACTGTACACAAGGATAGCAGGAATTCCTTAAATTATTTTGAAGACTATTATGCCACTGTCTATGGTGTACGTAATTTTAATTGAGTCATTCCATAATAGAATGTTGAAGGTTGGCATTAGAGTCACAGATATATACTCTACAATAGCATTACTTGCTTTCTGACACGCTTCTTTCTGCTTAAAAGTCGTTTCTTTATACCGGCATCATCAATAACACCTCGTTGATAAAAATTTTATCATTCTGATTTCTAAACCAAATTTTGACAATGACAAGGAATGGATTTGCTGCTAAGCGTGATGCCACAGCAGTCGTGCATAGGCAGACTCTCTCCCGCTGTCATTTGGTAGGAAATATGATTGCGGGAGAGGGTCTGGTTACGCAAGACTAATGCAACAGTACTGACCTTGCCTTTTCTTTCTTCTGCAACTGACAATATATCTAAAGAAAAAAGAAATCACATTGTCATGTCATTTTTAGGTTATCCTTATCCAAACATACGCCATGCCTACTTGTTCACAGCTCGTAAAACCATGGACTAAAATCTAATTATTAGTGCAGTCTGTAGCTTTAATGTGTGTTGTGTTCATGTATTTTGTGTTGGTGTACCCCAGCCCCTATAAGGAACTACACCTAAGTAGTCTGGTGTGATGAAAGTACATAACATAACATAACATAATTATTATTGAATTCATTTCACATCATGTAATAAGTTCCCACTGGGGCAACAAATAGACAGAAAACACTAAACATCCCAGCTACCCACCCTAATTATGTAAACGTACCTTCTTGCAACTTCTTGTCTTAGATGCATTACTTTTGTCTATATTATTTGTTATAAATGCATGAGTATTAAACTGTACATAAACTGTAAATGTACGCACTTTGTGAAGGCTCGACAGAGTTTTCAAATTTACAGCCACGGCATCATAAGCAGAAACAAATTGAATAGGAAACATTCGACATCGAACAACCTCAAAAATTAGTTGATGTTTAGTTGCACACAAAACTAGAACACAATGTTAGATACCTGATTAGTATCATTGAGACGATCAAGAACCATTCTACATGTATCACAAACATAGTTATTAAAGTCAGTTGCTGGCGGTGAATCGGTGTTGACCTATGATGCTTTGGAGACACTCCTGCTCTGAGAAAGTTGCGTATATTACGCACCATTGCCATAAAAGGGAGCCGACCACTTTCAATGAGCTTTTCCCATGACTCAGCCGTGTTTCCATCACGAGACAATACAGCCTCCCAAGTGTATGGTGTCACTAGCTTCATTCGCTTACCAGCTCTGTATAAACAAGAAATTACATCAGTAATAAAAACACACGTCAAACCCTATTAAAAGACAACAGATTAAAATCATTTAAATGTGTGATATACATGTGGCTTACTAGTTTGTGGGTTTACTTATGCAACATAGGATGCAATATGTTTCACGAGAGCTAGTAGCAATAAGGCTGACTTGATCCCACATCTCAGTGGCATCATACAAAAAGGCTTCAAGGGATCATGCACGTGGCCCTCTAGACAACTGATGAGGTCATACAAGTTTATAACCATAGCAGCTAACCCTCCAATTTTGGAAACTTAGTGATGCTACTGCACAAGGTAGTGTAGATGAGATTTTCTCCAAGACATTCTTCAAATGTAGTAAACCTACTGCTGCTGCGATGTGTGAGCACTTGTGCGTTCTAGTAATATATGATTATCAGCATGTCAAAGTAGCATTACACCATGTTATCATGTTTCAGTAGAGACTTTGATAAAAGTATGCTATTGTGCAGAAACTCATCTCAGTAATGACCAATCAAACCGCCTGTCGATTCGTTACTTAGGTCGTCAGCGTTCTGACAACATCAACATCTCACTACTCATTCACTCTGTCTTGCTATAGATTTAAATATCAAATAAACGACTAAACTGCAAAACAAGCCAATAGCAGTCTTCACACACCCTACAAGCACGTTATCTGATTCAGCATTTTATAGGATATATATATATATATATATATATATATATATATATGCGCACACACACACACACACACACACACACACACACACACACACACACACACACACACACACACACACACACACACACACACACACACACACACACACACACACACACACACACACACACACACACACACACACACACACACACACACACACACACACACACACACACACACACACACACACACACACACACACACACACACACACACACACACACACACACACACACACACACACACACACACACACACACACACACACACACACACACACACACACACACACACACACACACACACACACACACACACACACACACACACACACACACACACACACACACACACACACACACACACACACACACACACACACACACACACACACACACACACACACACACACACACACACACACACACACACACACACACACACACACAATCATATATAAATATAATCATATATGTATGTACAATAAAAGTAGCCTGTTTCAGGGTTCAAGTGCGGCCTCAGTAGGTATGATTTTACAGTTGGTCATTTCCATTCAACCCGCTGACAAAACAAGTCTATAGTATACTGACAAAAAACCTGAAAATTATAACCCCTCAACAGAAGATGACTAAAATGCTTAGTTACCTCTGCAAATCACTGAATTTCAAACTTGTGGCCTCCACAGCAAACTTGCCAGCCCCCACACTTGATAATGACCTGCCCCTTAGTAGCAGTAACAACTCGACTGCCTTCCACAGAGATCTTTACGTAAAACGAAGTGGCTACGGGTACGGGCCCGTACTCCCAACATGCTCCGGCTTACGGCACACTGGTCACATGACGCGGCACGCTGGTCACATGACAGCTTTGCTTTTCTGACGCTTGCGCATTGTTTGCACGTGCCGGTGACTGTCTGCACGTGCAGACTTCAAAGTTACTCGCGTAAATTTCCCCCGCACAAGTGTGTTCTGACCATCGCCCGTTTCTTTCGCGCCCAAATGTTTGCGAATTTCTCAAGCTCGACAATCAAAGGCAGGTTAGACAATCATTGACTGAAGCCGTACATACACATGGTGGGCGGTTCCGATTTCGATTCACACTCGTAGGTCTATCAGAGAGCTGACCAGGCAGGAATGCCGTAGACTGAAGTTTCCTAGTGTGAGTCCAGAGCAGGGTCAGGTCATCACTGTGCCCAGAAGCACTCTTTTCAGCAACCCCCACACCAGTACTGTGATGCCCAGTGAGTCTGTGTGCAGAAGACTAGCCGGAAAGATCAATCAAGACTGTGACTGTAAAGATGAAATCCAGGCTGCTGGATTCTTGTTTGGTGTATTTGATCTTAATGGAATTAGAGAGTTCCTAGCAATACACGAAGCCAAATCCATCGCCTCACAGGTAAATTTGATTGATGCAAGAAAGAACACATTGTTTGTCGTACTGACCCTTGCATACATACACTTGACATGAACTTCACAGGAGCATGCACGCACATGTATCTGGTAAATATAAGGGTTTACACATTCAGTTGGTGCCAACAATACTGCTGACTTGGAACAAATACCATAATTCACACCACTCTGTGCCCTCTGTCATTTATTGTAATACATCTTCAACGTAGATACAGAACATACTTTTAAAAAACCAGCAACAGGTCTCAAAGCAAACTACCATATGCTATACAGACACTATATAAAGCAACCTCTAATCTTCAAATATAAAGTAGTCACCTCTTTCTCGCCTAACGAAGATATAGAATCGACAATAAATATATCATTCCTCTTGTCCTAATTCAACTGCTTCTAAGAAAGCCTCTAAAGAAGCACTCATTGATGATTGATTTCCGAACTGTGAATTAGTTCCTCATACTTTGCGACTCAATTTCCTCTTTGAACAGAATCAGCTTACCACAAAAAATTCCTTTCAGCATGAGTAAAGTATGGTCCTAGGAGGAAAGTTGAGGAGTCATATAAATGAAGCAAACTACTATCAGACAGATCATATGCAATCACACACATTCAAATCTTTCAATTAAATCAATCAATATTAAAATCATGTCACAACTTTCTAGATTCTGAAACTAGTTTTATCAGTTTTGCTTCTCTACCATACAATTATGCAATTCAGAAATAGTGCAATAGAAAACTTTTCATAATTGATATTACTTCGGAATTAGGGTTGCATGCCACCACTTCATAACCTGTCAGCTGAGCAAGCCCCACATGGCCATCTAAACAGTTCATTAGGCAACTATATGGTGCTAATTCTAACGTAATCAGTACTGCTCCAAACTGCAGTACAGTTTTCAATTAACTATTCTTATACTTGGATGTACCAACAACTGACATTAATAGAATATCACTGTACCACAACTGTCAACATTACCACGCGAACAGTAGCCCTGTTAGCAACATAATTCCATTGCGAAGATGTCTACCTAATTCTGCACTAGGGGTAACATGTTCTTTAATGTTTCTCCATTTAATTTTTTGTTAGGCCACTCTTGAGAAAAACTGGTTTTCTACAAATTTCACCATTCCTGACTTCTTGGATGTGACACCACTCGACAACCAAAGTTTCCAGCTATTCAAAAACATGTTATGGAACCAACCAGCATCTGCCATAACGACAACATGTGGTAACTTAAGCAGTCATCAAATTTCCATGTTGACTTGCAATCGTTGGCTAACAGAGGACATTGTGCAAACTTGTCTGATGTCTTAAATCAACGTTCAAGAGACTGTCTGTGCGTAGTTCTCTCTGAGTATAACAAAACATGATTGCGCGAAGCTGTTTTAGCAGCTGCAGAAGGCAAGGAAAACGTACATCTTACATTCTTGATCTTAAACGTTTCAGTAAATCAATTACTTCAGACCACCATAGCTTCCAACAAGTTGCTAACAGGAAATCACTGGGTGGTAGCTGTAATAGATGTCTGTGCTGAAACTACCTACTACTGTGATCCCTTAGGTTTTCCTATTCCCATCAATTTGTCAGTCGAAACACAGCAGGTTTCTTTAGAACTGAAGAGGGTTCTTAGCAAGCAAATGAAAATGTTCTATCACACGATTGCGATGCATAAGCCAATGTTTGGCCCCAATGGTGAACACATCTGTTCTCGAAATTGTTTGAACTTTCCTGTTCAAAAGTGTTCATCGGCATGTGGAATAATAGCGTTTACACTTGTTGCAATTTCTGCATTTACCCCAACAAATGTCTGGGAATGTATATGCTCACCCCACATGGCTCTGAATGATGTAAAGTCAAATTTGACTCTATTTTGGCAATCAAGTAAATATTCACCTTACCTACGCAAGGTGCTAGCGTGTTGGATATCCACTCAGACTATTGACGTGACAAACATCATTGATAAGTCTGCACTTGTACCCATGGCATCGTCTTTTAACAAACAGATTTCACATCAACATCAAGCAAGCAGACTTAAACTTAGACTTAGCCTGAAGCAGAAAGACTGCGAAACTGAAGAAGACAGTTTTGGTCACAAAAATGCACCATGTGACGAAGGTACAGAGAATAGCAATGAAAGGAGTCCGTCTACTACTCACTTGGACATCTCTTCTGTAACAGTTCCACAGCTCACAACTGGACAAGAATTTTCCTCCTTTGAAGAACTAAAGCACTGCATTTCTAGTTACGAAAGAGCAACATTTGTACAACTCTACATTAGGAGATCCAGGTCACTAGATTCTGCCAAGAAGCGAGCAACTAAAAAGAACTTCAATTCTGACTTAAGGTTTTCAGAATTACAGTATAACTGTATTCATGGTGGAAAGCACTTCCAGTCACGGGGTACAGGAAAATGCCCTAATCACTCGTAAGTCTCATTTGTTTGTCGTAATAGCTATTCAACACCTTTATATGTACAACTTCACTACATTGCAGAACCTTTCAAATGGAATGCCCATGTTTGTGAGAATTGTAGCATCAACGGATGGACAGAAACTGACCATCAAAAGTATAAACCTCCAGCATAATCATGACATTAGCAAGGTAAGAATTATTGTCATCCTTGCATTCAATAATTAAAAGGCATGGCATATTCCATTGCACTTGGCTGTAGTACTTTAGAGACAATAACAGCACCTTCTTGTTTTCATAGGAACTCTTCAAGCAACTACCACGACAGAGAAAGCTTTCCAATGATGCCAAGCAAGAAGAGCAAAAGTTACTGTCATTACAAGCAAACAAGAAGATGGTTCAAGATAAACTGTCAAACGAAACAGGCCAAGTGGTTCTTTTAAAGGACCTGAGCAATCTATCTACGCTAATGAAAAGTGGCAGTACCCGTAACAACTTAGAAGTTACTGTCAAGGAACTGACAGAGCAATATGGTAGGTTATTATGTAGGTTTTAAATGCCGTAGAATTTGTTGTTAATGTGCATTTGGGGTGGTCACGTGTAGGTTCAAGTGTGCATGTAATGACAAATGACCAAAAAGAACTATTGGGAGTCCATTTTCAAGATGACCAAATGAAAAAGGCATTTGATGCTTACCCTGAGATATTATTTATTGATGCCACCTACAAGCTTCTTGAGCTGCGGTTCCCATTATACATTATCCTCATAGAAGATGGCATTGGGCAAAGTGAAATTGCAGCAGCATTTTGTTACTTGAAGAGACTGAAACATCACTATCAAAAATCATGTCTATTTTTAAAGAAAACAATCCGTCCTGGACAGCTACCAGAGTTTTGATGGCAGACAAGGACATGACTGAACGTGACGTACTAGCATCGAATTTTCCAAATGCTGACCTTTTGATTTGCCTCTACCACACTCTCAGGTCATTTCGACGAGAGATTTCTTGTGAAAAAAATGGGCATCACATCAGGTCAGAGAACCATGTGTTTGGAGCTTCTCCAGCAAATGGCATATGCCACAAATGAAGTAAAATATACAGAATTGTATTCTCGTTTCAAAACCTGCGCTCCTGCAGCTGTATTCGACTACCTCAACAAGCAGTGGCATCCCATTCGTAAGCAATGGACAATGGGTATGAAATACAGCACAGGCAACTTCTTGAACGCGACCAACAATAGACTTGAATCACTAAATGCCAAATTAAAATCTGTCATTCCCCGCTTTTCCTCCATGGAAACATTCACTGAGAAGTTCTTTGTTATTCTGAGAGTACTACAGTCAGAACGAGATCGTAATGCAAGTCTTTCAGTTTTGAAAGTGCCCACTGCATTTCATTTAACCTCTGATGAAGCAAGCAAGCATTATATGCGGTGCCTTACTCCCTATGCCTATAAGTTTGTGAAAAGCAAATGGATATGATTGCAAAAGTAGCATTAAAATGTGCAGAGAATCAGCAGTATCATGTGTCCTCTGGTGAAGGCAATATTACAGTAACTGCAACCTCATGCCAGTGTCTAGGATGGCTCTCAATGAGGCTCCCATGCCATCATATACTGTCCGCAAGGGCTGACACTGGCATGAGCTTATTCAACGAAGGATTATATGACAAAAGGTGGACACTACACTACTTCAAGTCAATGCACAGAGTCTTTTCAAAGGATTTTCCCAGCAATCAGTCGACTGTGTCTCTGTTACTAGTTCATTGCCTGAAACACATAACTCAGCACAACCACTCTCTCAGGTTTGTATTACATGGCTAGAACTTCAATAACATTGCCTGCAGTATGCCCTGCTTCAGTTTCAGAAATTTAAACTTGTTTCAAGAGTCACAAATAAATTATCTACCCTAGCTTCAGAAGACTCTGGACTAACCTTTACCAAGCGATTAGAATTGTTGAAACAATTAGTTACAGCATGGAAAAATGGAGAAACAGTTGCATTAGTCAATGGTAAGACCTAGTGGCATTATGTATACAAACTGTGTGCATACACCAATAAATGTGAGCAAATACACATGCGCATGCTGATGCAACAAGTAGGCACACACATTATACATATTTACTTTGTTAAAGACAAAATGGTGTCAGTTTTGTTTTGACAAATACCTAAATGTGTGCAGACTCTACAAAAGAAAAGCAACAATATTCAAAAAATGAAACACACAAAAACAGAGCTCAACAAGGTAAACTCTTTTGCCACTGGCAATAGCAATACTTAAAGGAAATATGTTCTGACACTTACAGTTCCATCAGTAAAAATGAAACAAGAATCAGAAATGAATGCCTGCATCCTGACACCAAATGCTACAAAGGCAAACCGAAGACAACTAGGTATGTTCTTCACCTTCTGCATACTGCCTGATATTACATACGACATTGAGTCCAGTGTTGTTTCTTTGTATAACAACAAAGAATGCATTGTTTGTAGTAGAAACCAGAGCAGAACAACTGCTTGAGAGTCAACAAGTAAGTTAAATATATACTCCACTGACATGGTATTGTGAATTGTGATCACTATAGTTCTTTCTTTGATCTGCTCAAATGACTGACATACAGATAGCAATTATTGAACTAACCTTCTACATAGTATGACGTAGTCACTACAAGTGTTTCTAGCCATTATGAGGAAAGTAGTGTCTTGATTATACAGTACCGTACCATACCATACCATACCATACCATACCAAACCATACCATACTATAGCATACTGTATTGTACTGCAGTGTAATTAAGCTACGAGCGTAAAAGAAGGACACCACAATAAGTGGTGGACTGCTTCGCGAGAAGCTCACTCTAAACGGGTTGAATTGACTTCCGGTCTGTCTGTCGGTATGTCGCTATGTTTGCACCTATGTTTGTTTGTAAGCGTGTGTCACGCTCGGGGAGTTTGTCAGCCAATCAGCTATCGTTTTGGGACGCGAAACGTAAGTGACGTAATACTAACTTGTCAGCGTGAATCACTCTTGGGAATTTGTTGAGCCAATCAGCAGTTTTTTGGGAGACCAACAATGGGTGACGTAACAATCCCGCGCATTATGGCAGAAAAGCCGAGATGTCGTAAACCTCCATTTTACGGTCAAACTGTCGTCAAACCGAGAAGCGCAGAGTAAAGTTCAGGTAATAGTTGTACACGTTGGTTACTTTTTACAAAAGAATCGCAAACAAACGAATTTATCGTTCTTCAAGAAGCCAAGGTAGGGTCCCATGGGACCATGCACCTAGATAAGCACCGTTGCATAGGTACCACCAACATGTCATAAGCAATCTTCAAGAGAGCAATATGTTCTAAGTAGGACTGATGATGAACGATCGACGTCGTCTTGCAAGAAAGATTCGTAGGAAACGTTGACGCTGCTTAATATCTTATGGATCCGGTCACTAGATGTACATGATGTCGCTTCACAGTATTTTCTATGCAGCTAGGAGACGTACACCGATCTCTAGCTACAACGAATTAGCGGAACGAAAGATGGCGACGATTCAATAAAAGTATGATAATGATGTCCATCTCAATAGTTAATTAATTTATTAACTTCCAGTGATACAAGAGCGCTATACATGCAGAATTAAGACATAACGTAGATAACAAGCCCGCGCCGTGCAAGAGTTGCGTAGCTGTGTGAATTCGAAGTAGTGTGGGACATTGATGGTATTTAGCTAATTGTCTTTAATCACATTGATAAATCCACGTGTTTTCAAAGAACTACTGTTTACATTCTAGCAACAATTAAGCTAATGATTAATTAATAATAATGACAATAATTTAACAAAATTTAATAAATATACATTGATATTTACAATAAATACACACACGGACAGACACACACACACACACACACACACACACACACACACACACACACACACACACACACACAACATGTCACTTCTGTCACTTGTGCTGAATTTGAAGTATCTATAATGTGAGACATTGATTTATCTAATTATATTTAATCACATCGACGCAGGGATAAATTATCCATTCTAGCAACTAGATAATGATTAATTAATGATAATGACAATAGATAAACAAAAATTTAATAAAATTTGCATTAATATTCACAATAAGCACACACACAGACACACAAACAAACACACACACACACACACACACACACACACACACACACACACACACACACACACACACACACCACACACACAACAGGCACATCTATGCAAATATATACGCTCGTAGCTGTGAAGCGACGGTGTAAACACAGCTTCATTTACTAGTATACTCTCCTATACTACCGTATTCGCCCGTAATATAACGCCCTGGGGGTATAGAAAAGAAACGCTTTTTCCTGGGCGTATACTAGGGCATGGGCGTTATTTTGGTCCCAAGCGTATACATGGTTGCAAAATGCTGTCGTTTGGCCAGTCATCATCTAAACACTTGATGACAGAAATACCACAAATGCTTGCAATTATCCATTTGCAAGATCAAAGGTACTGGTAGCCGTACAGCATCAGCATACACGCAGAAACTACACTACACACGCAAACCGGAGTGGTCGGCCTGAAGTCAGTCAAAAGCATCAAGATTGGTAATTGCAATGAAGACATGAGTCTAGCGGTAAGCACTTTTACTCAACACTGACACCAGCTCATCAAACGCACAAAGACGGAGACAAATGTTCTGCGGACCCCATTTTGTTTTGTCTGCGCATGTGTATCCTGGGCTTATACATGGGCATGGGCGTATAGTCGGGTATGAGCATTTTTTCGGGCTGAAAGTTCCAACCTGTCACACATGGGCGTATATATGGGCATGGGCGTTATTTCGGCATGGGCAAATAGCAGCAGTATAATATACCATGTAATAGTTATAGCATGAGTCGTGGAAATCCATGTACATTGTTATTGATCCAAAGCCTTCAAGGCTTATCAATGAGCTAATTGACAGAACCACATGCGAGATCCAATTATCTAGTTGATAAGCCTGAGAGGTTGAGGTGTCAATAAAATACATGGACCCCATTACAACCATGCTATAAAATATTTAGAATATATCATGCGACCTTTAGAGGTAACGTGATTAGTGAATTTGGTACGGTGGCAGTTTTGAACCTACCAAGACATTTCTATCATGTATAGAACATCCCATATTGACTAATCAGATTGTCTAACGATCACGTGATGTATTCCAAAGTATCCTTTACTTCACCACACCATATTGGATGTTATACCATGGTCATGTGACGTGCGACCAGTCACAAGCGCATATTGAGGTGGTGTATATGGCGTATTGCACAGCAAGTATGCAATAAGTTACTTCCGCTTATTATCTTACTCTCATTTATACTTACATGTCACGTGACCATGTTATAAATACTTTATCATATCATTAGCGGGCAATATGGCTTTACTGGCACTCAGAACGGGGTTATAAAGCCACATAGCACGCCCATCGTATGATAAACTACATTTATACAATACTACTATAAATAAACAGATGGTACACAGATATGAGGTGCATTTCTTACCTCTTACAGTCTTCTAAAGGATAGAAGAGTTACATGATCTCTTCTGGTTGTTTTTTGCCTTTCCTCCTCTTTCTAAAATGTTGAAATAAGGACTGACGCTTATTCGGGTTCTTCTACCTGAAAAAACAGAAGAGAAAGTCGTGTACATAACTTCTGTGCCATTTGCATGTAATAGACAGCCACTTGACTCTACCTAGCTTGTTGTGCTATACAACAATAGGGTACATGGCAGCAGAGAAGACATGGCCATTCTTGTGAGACTTGATGATACTTCCATGATTACCCATCAGATACACAAGATGATTGACCTTCTTATACAGTTGGTAGACATGAGGCAGAATTGTTGAGAAACTAGACTTTCCTCCATCCAAGATATGAGATCTGCTCAACCATATTGAAGGCATGTTTCATACCTAATTTCAAAAGGACCCAGTCAGGATAGAACGTCCTCTAATGCCAACCTAACATGCATATGCTTAGCTCTGAACCTCCTTCTGTTAGGGTTAGGGTTACTTACGAGTTAGGTCAATGCTGGAGCCAGTACCAGAGTCAAAAACAACTATGTCCGGCCGCTTTCATTATCTACGTACCGATTAAAGACTGCTTTCTTGTGATGAAGATTTAGTTCATGAAGGCAACTGCTCCAATAGCAACTATTTCATCATGTTCCCTGACTGACTGACTGACTGACTGATAAAAATCATTTATAGACACAAATTTCTAAATACAGAACACCAAAAGTCAAAAATATTAGCCATGACATTGGAATCACGGTCACAGCAAACTACAAGTTAAAACTAAGCGCAAATAGTAGAGATCAATTCTAATGAAAAGCGCCTTGAATGGCACTGTGCACTGACTGACGGACTGATTAACTGCCGTTGGTTAGTTGCAACACATATCTGTCTACACAGAGACACATTGAAAACGTAAATCTGTTTAAGCCACTAAAGTAGCACTGGAGAAAGATGGATTAACTATATGAATTGTCTCTGACTGCTTGTATCACATTATCTCTTCTTGTTAAATCACAGGATAATGACTTTGAGAAATCAAAGTTAGCCAATGAATTCAAACAAGATCTCCAGAGTGAGTTTATAAAATGAAATCAGAGTGTACTCAGTATTTGGTGCATTGACAATTACATTTGTTCATGTCAGGTATCAAGATGCCATCTACATATCGAAAGAGAGGAAGACCAAAAGGACACGAACTAACAGTGATAGGCCTGCCATCAAAAAAGAAGAAGTCTCTGAAAACTCTCCAGCCATTTACTAAGTTGCACACATCAGTAAAGGAGAAGGGTAGGTATCTATCTGGACTAACAAGCACATCTAGCTAGTTACTCTGTACATTGTGCAGTAATGCTGGAATGGTTTGTGGATGCAGATTTGGCAGCAAGTGTGCTGAAAAATTCACAACAACTGCTTATTGAAAGAGATGTCGAGGCTAGGCCAGAGATGGTAACTGATGCTGTTCTGGATGAGAATGTAGACATTCATTTAATCAGGAAGTACTTTCAACACGATGCTTGGCTGCTTGTGACCCAAGTTGTACCGCAGAAGCAGAAAACTCAAGGATACATTTGCAAGTACTGTTCCCATGATCTAGATGATGAGTCACAAGCAATTTTGTGTGACCACGGCCTTCAGTGGTTTCACATGAAGTGGGTGGAGCTGAAACAGAAGCCAAAGAAAAAGTACTGGTTTTGCAGACATTGCCACCATGCACGCCCAATGTAGCTAGTGCTCTACCACGCTAGCTATAGCCATATTTACGTATAGATAATTATCTAGACATACCTATTGCTGACTAAGATTATAGCTTGCTTAGCTGTGACAACTCCGTTGACTTACCGACTCAACCCTATGCGTATACGTACAGTGTACCGACAAATTGCGAGTTGTGAGAGTGTCATGTGACCAGCGTGCACGTCATGTGACCAGTTTGCCATACCCGTAGCTGGAGCAAGTTGCGGGTACACGGTCCCGTACCCGTAGCCACTTCGTACATAAACGAACGTAAAGTCCCGTATACTTAAGCAAATGTAGACCGTCCATAAGCAAACTTCGTATGAGACAAACCAACTAAAACTCTAGACTGACTATACAATCAAAAGAAACTCATACGTTTAAGATAAGAAAATGAGGTTGGTAAGATGAGTTGACGATCTGTTCCCACTTTGTTAGAGAAATCAACAACACCTCCCTTACCCCTCACCACTACAACCCCGAAGATGCGTATTGCTATTGTATTATTATTTAACCCCACAAATACTCACCTTCCTACCAGCTCTTAGATCCTCAACTGATCGATTTTCCGAATTAGAAGAGCCGTCTTTGTGCAAACCTAACGTAAAGCCAGCACAAGAGTACACTTGATCGCAAAACATAATCGTTTTTTCCAGTGCTTGACATTACCGTCGTCCGTCATGGCGCTGTGTTCAATCTCATACGTCGAGAACTATTTTTACAACGTTTGCGCATGCGCAATAGGACAACGGTAAAGTTCGTTGCGTTATGAGTTCTGGTAGGTCTAAGCCGCCCCCGAACATTCTTGACCGACCTCTGAGCAGGGGTAAGTCTGAGGTAGGCAACTGTTGAATGTTCAATATCCCTTTGGAGAGTTGATGCGTGGGCGTGTCTTGTAGGTGAACTTGAGCACGTGTGCCTTGCTTTTCTCGGAGATTGTTCAGTACAGTCAACATAGAGTCTTGTCGGTCGCAGAACTGCAGACAAAGTAACGTGGCGTCTCCATTCGTGTGCTTGTCCGTTTGTCTGTCTTGTCGTTTGTCAATATATTTTCGTTCTTATAAATCGGAACTCGTGCAGGCTAATCGAAATTGATCAAAGCACGTTTGTATGGTGTATGTGTTTATATGTCTTCTTTTTTGTTTGTTCTGTTGGTATGACAGAACGTAGCCTCGGCCTCCCAGACCCGTGTAGCGCTGATTCAAAATCGCTCCACGGGTCTGGGATAGTACCGCCTCTTCTCAATATATTGCGGGTGGTCCTAGGACCAGCATTAGTGTTCAATTTCATAAATACATACCTTTCCAATTACGGCTGTAATCAATGAAGATATCTCATGCACGGTGGGTAGTGATCTGCTGTCTACCAAAGAGTACTGTCCACAAATGACGACTTGTAGTATGCTCTTCACGCAAAATCACTTCCTACACCTTGTGGTTTATTCTGCGCCTGTCAATGGTTAGTAACGACACCTTCTAGAGCAAAGCGGGTTGTTCTAATTTACAAACCGATGCTTCGACGTCTAGACTAGCCAGCTGCATGCTCAACAACTTCACGTCTACTGGACAAAGTCTCGTTGTGAATTCACGGCAAAGTTTTGTCGTGATTTTGTGGCAAGGCACATCGAATCCGCGACAAGTCACAGTGGATGCATGCATCTCGAATTTTTATTGCGAATTCGCGGCTACACAGTATTTTTTTCTAGAATACTGTGTATTTCTGTAGAATACTGTGTATCTTTCTAAAACCTAAAACTAGACAGCGACTTGTAGAGGATTCGCGGCAATCATCACGTCCGCGGCTCTATTAGTAAAAGAAATTGTTTCATAGCGTCCTATACACGTTCCCTACTAACACACATGATAAAACCATAGCTACTCTAAACACAAAGGTACCCGTGCAACGGGATGCGATGTTCTAGCATGACATGTCTTCATCGTTCTTGCATTACAGCCGTAATTGGGAAGGTATGCATTTATGAAACTGAACACTAATGCTGGTCCTAGGACCAACCGCAACATATTGAGAAGAGGCGGTACCATCCCAGACCCGTGGAGGACAAGTTTGAATCGGCGCTACACGGGTCTGGGAGGCTGAGGCTAGACAGAACTAATAGAGAAAACCAGACAACAGGGCCAGGTGGGCTCCAACTTTTGAAATGGAACTTCCGCCAACGGGCTTTTGGCGAGAACTTCCAAAGATATTTGTTCAAGTCATTAAATAGATTAGCTATTTTTTATGTTTATTTTGGGCAGGGTTTAGCATGTAAGACCTGGCCCGCCCAACATCTGGAGTGCTCCGCCGGCCCTAGACAAACAAACAAGGCCTGCTGTACGTCCATTATCAACATTATCAATATCAGTATTAGAGCAGGCAGAAGGAAATAGAATCGTCTGGTTGGTGGTAAGGTCGTTTCTTGGATCTAGATTATTTAGTGTGGTTGAACACAGTACAACTGTTGTCTTGTGTTGGTGGTGTTGAGAAACTTCTTTCCATTTGAGTTCAGATTCTGACAAGATGATGTTGCTGAAGTAATTTGCTACGTGACAGATCTTGCAACATGCATGTAGAGCAACAATGAACCAATGGGTTAAGCACAATGGTCTTTAGTCCATACGCACTACACTAATTGACAAGGATACCACAGATTGGATGCTTTCACAGTAGAAGGTCTTTGCATGGCTACTTCAAGAAACCCATCTGTGTGTTCTGTGCCAGTGTAAAGCCTGGTTCACAATACACCTCGCATCGTGTCGCGTTGCTTCAAAGGAGGCCATTTCCGAAGCGACGTGATGTGACGTGTTGGATAGGATTTTTCGTATTCCAGCCTGTCGCTTTGCGTCATGTCCGAAACAGCCTCCTTTGATGCCACAGGACACGACGTGAGGTGTACTGTGAACCAGGCTTTAGGACGTAGGACTTGGATGCAGGTCAGATGACATGTTTGAATGATTCAACTACATATGAGGAAATTATGTAGCCTCGTCCCCAGACTCTCTCCCGCTAGTCTTGTCCGGTGCCCATATGACAATTCCAGGCACGAGAGAGTCTGGGATCATCCCGCCTACTTCCTGCCATATCTCCTTTCTAAATGTTTCTAAATGCTCACTAAGTGTCACCCCCAACGTCATCAACTGTCACCCTGAACGTCATCAAGTGTCCTGTAACTTCAAAATCAGATTAGCGTTAGTCTAATCCAATAAACGTATCACAGTGGATGCTATGACCATTGTTTGGTGTTTGTGGCATATCCAGCACTTGCAGACAACTGAAGCATGTTGAAAAGGTAAGACTATGGAGTGTTGGTGACGGGTTTCGTGTAGGCTTGTAGTCTGAGATTTACAATTGGCGGAGTGATGACTTTCTAGCTAGTTCACACGCGGCCATTAGCGTTTGCGCGCAGACTAGACTCTGTAGCAAAGAAGCGCGCAATGGCAAGGGAAGAGGTTGATCTTGACATGAAACTACCGTCTGGAGGGTCAACTTGAAGCTTCCAGGGCTATTCTTTCTCGAAAAGATGTATTTGTTGTCATACTTGAAGGGTAGACGGTAGTTTCATGTCAAGATCAACCCCTTCCCTTGCCATTGCGCGCTTTTTGCTACAGAGTCTAGTCTGCGCACAAACGCTAATGGCCGCGTGTGAACTACCTAGAAGGTCATCACTCTGGATCTGCCACTTGTAGATCTCAGACTACAAGTCTACACGAAACCCGTCACCAATACTCCATAGTCTTACCTTTTCAACATGCTTCAGTTGTCTGCAAGTGCTGGATATGCCACAAACACCAAACAATGGTCATAGCATCCACTGTGATAATACGTTTATTGGATTAGACTAACGCTAATCTGATTTTGAAGTTACAGGACACTTGATGACGTTCAGGGTGACAGTTGATGACGTTGGGGGTGACACTTAGTGAGCATTTAGAAACATTTAGAAAGGAGATATGGCAGGAAGTAGGCGGGATGATCCCAGACTTTCTCGCGCCTGGAATTGTCATATGGGCACCAGACAAGACTAGCGCGAGAGACTCTGGGGACAAGGCTAGAAATTATGGTTGTTATACAAGACAAAGACAATCATGATTTATATCTCTTACTAATTTTACTGCTCGGTGCTCTGTAAATTTAGGTGTCTGGTTTTTTCGAATGCTTGGATGTAGTCAGAATAAAGTGAAAAGGAAATATCACTCAGCTGAAAATCAGTTTGTATGCGTCTGTCAAGAAGTTACTTTTTGTGGTCTAATGTAAGATGGGTGTAGTTTGAAGTGAGTATCGTTGTTATAGGCTTGCAGAGCTTGGTCAAGAGGTTGGCATACGAATGTTGGATATCCTTGCTGTCAGGGGGCGCGGGTCACGTCGGGAGACAAGACTACTAAATGTACTTCATTTTATCAAAGGCCCTCTATGGAAGGTATTGGCATTCGCGAGTAATACCGTATTCGCCCGTAATAATGCTCATACCGAAATAACGCCCATGCCCGTATATATGCCCATGTGCAACATGTCAGAACTTTCAGCCCGAAAAACACCCATGCCCAAGTATTAGCCCAAGATTTACATGCGCAGACAAAACAAAAATGGGTCCGCAGAACATTCATCTTCGTCTGTGTGCGTTTGATGAGCTGGTGTCAATGTTGAGTGAAAGTGCTCACTGCTAGACTCATGTCTTTGTTGCAATTACCGGCCCTGGTGCTCTTGACGGTCGTCAGGCCGACCACGTGTGTATAGTGTTTAGTTTCTGCGTGTATGTTGATGCTGTATGGATACCAGTAGCTTTGATCTTGCAAATAGATAATTGCAAGCATTTGTGATATTTCTGTCTTCAAGTATTTAGATGATGACTGGCCAAATGACAGCATTTGTGACCATGTATATGCATAGGACCAAAACAACTCCCATGCCCTAGTGTATGCCCAGGAAATAAGTCTTTCTTTTCTATACGGCCAGGGCATTATTACAGGCGAATACGTTAGAATGACTATTTTGAAAGGCCTACCTCTGTTTCCTCCTGTCTTGTGGTGTCCAAATGAGTTTTTGAGGTTGACTGTGTATTGTCCTTTGGGCATGTTCAGCATACATGTACTTCACTCGTCTTTTGGTAATTGTCTGATTTAATGATGTTGCCCTGTTCATTTGTACACTTTTTCATTTGTCACATGATCTCTGGGTGTTATCTTCAGAATCTGTTTTATGCCTATGTATATTGGGTGGTGGCTAAGATTAATATGCTCCTTGGAGCTCGCACTTTCCTGTGGCTTTGACCAGAGCTTACCATACTTTGAGGGGTGTTTCTCTTTCTTCACGTCTAGTTGAAGTATTTAATATGGTTCTTGCTGTTTGTGTAGCAGTTGTAAGGATTTTATGGAGTTATGTTGCTTGCCCAACAGTGAACACCCAACTGTTCTCATTTCTCAGTTGAGCTTGGAACTATCCATGGCAGAGTTTTGTATGTGCATGCTTAGGTTTGATAAAAGATGAAATTTGAATATGTTAATATGACTGCTGCAGTGTATTATATTGTGTGGGCAATGTTTTACTTATGGACACTCTTTGGCAAAGAAGCTGACAACTTGGAACATGCAACTGGTGATGAATCAACGTGTAAGTGACCAGTAAGGTGATTCACAGACACTGTCAGCCTATTATCGTGTTTGATGACAGATTATATAATTGAAAAGGAGCCAATTATCAACAAGTTCATCTCAGTTCCAAAGGACAAAAGTAACCCTGGAAAATTTCAAAAAGTTTTAACCTTATTACAACACTGTTATAGGCAGCTTAAATTGTGCTTCATTCAGTGCAGGAATTGTGGAAGGAGTTTTGAATGCCACAGACTTTGTATGAATTTTCTTTGTTACCTTTGCATTAGGTTGATGTTATTTATCTTTCAGCCAGCGAAAGTAACTGCTCACTGGCACAAAGGCACAACTCTCATGATCAAATTTAAAGACTCAGTACTTTCCAGAGAACGTACCCTTGATGGTCGGTAATTGTAGTCGAACCTAGTGACAAGCCGAGTGGGTAGTGAGTGGATCAGGTGAAATTGTTTGGAAGTAGGCAAATGTTGGTATCAAAGACGATACAACTAGATGCAGCTGTTGTAGTTGCTAATGTTTCTTATTTATTACAGGAAGCTTAGATTTTGTCTTGAACCACTGTCGGTGTTTCTGCTGCAAAATTTCATAACAGTTAGGTTAGGTAGATCTAGCAGAGCTGTGAATATGAATATATTTGGTATCAATGAGACTTTATTAGTCATTGTGACCCTTCTAAAGTCAGCTTGAAATAGTTTCTGCTACCTTCAAGCGATTTGTCGGATTTATTTTATGCCGTTTGCATTCTTAAGGTATGCGCAGGCTACTAAACATAACTCTACCAATACATGATATCAACAGATAATGGTTGGCCACACAGTCACAGTCAGAAGAAGTGTACTATTAATTAAAGTTGTTTATTAATTGTATATCTAACTGGTTATGACGTTGCTTTACGTGTCAGTTACGTAAAATCATGTGCTTACTTTTCTCCTCCTTATCTCCGCCTCCGTTTAGTACCCGTCTCTACGTAGGCCGTCTCCCCAAAATAAAGCCTCGCTTTCGCTCGACAAACTATAGTTGAAAAGAATCGCTAATAAATTTCCTTTCGAATGAGCCTACTTTCAGCTGTCTGCGTTGTAGCAATCTCCAGATATCGCATTTTCTAAGATGCCACACCCTGTGACGCGTTTGGCCTATTTCTGGCCACGTGACTTTGACGTCGGGCTCTAGCTTCCTGGTCTTTGTTAACCAATCAAAATAATTTTAGCCGTTAGATACACCCTCTGGGCGTGTCCTTGCAGACGGGCAATATTTTAGCTGCGCATGCGGCTTCGTAACGATTTTTGCCGACACGTTGATCTGGCTGTCTGACTGCTTTACCGTGACTTGGGGGATTTCGCCAAGACTTTTGAGTCAGAAACAACGCCTGTTGATGTCTTTGATATGTTATTTGCTTTTGACTTGTCATCTGACGACGATGCGACGGAGAACAAGGAAGAAATTCCCGTTGAAGACAGCGATGTCGCCACGCTGTAAGTAGAGCATTTGGATGTCTAATCGCTTTGTTTCTTCGCGAGATCTTGTTTTTATGCGTTTCGGTAAGTGTTTGACAAGTTCGGGCTCTTGCCGTTGGGTAGAATATGAGTTATGCCCATAGTAACCTGTTGCTTTGGATATATACCCGTATGTTGTCGTTACAGAACGTGGTATTTTACTATCATGCAAACAGTTTTCTAATGTTTTATATATTTGTTAGCTCTCTATACGGCGATGCGACGCACCACGAAGATCTTCCCGTTGGTGAAGACAGCAATGACTCAATTAGAGTAGCGTTGACTGGATGTCGAAATCACGTATCGAAACAATTATCAATAGTTACAAAAATTATATCATTCGAAAGCGCAGTTAATACGCTTATCAAAGATGTGTGAATTGTAATTTTTACTTCTATAATGTGGCTGCAATTGCAAATAATAGGTAAGCGACTACTGCCTTGCGCGCGCTAGATAACTAGATTACTATCTAGACTAGAATTATGACAGGTCCCCTAGGAAGACCAGCCGAGGCTGATAGGGCTATCTGTATAAACATATCTTATCTATCTATCTCTTTGGCCATTGTCTCTGGTTGCCATGGACAAGCATGGCAAATACTGCTCTGTGATTGGCCCGAACTGTGCAACAGCGTTGGATGGCGGTCAAAGGATCAAATCTGCTTGAAAGAAACACAAAGTTTTTAACATTGCTTTCAGTTTCTTTAATCAACAAAAAAATAGAGTTCGGGTAATTCTAAAGCGCTTTCTAAAGTTTCACAGCCATACATAACGTACAAAAAGAGACATCCGTGGAGAAGAAGAAAAATCAGAACAAAATTGGCGCATGCGCCTCCGAGGCTAGCAACTGTTTTCTAGGTTGTTAGATGATTATTGACCAAAACAAAAATAGGATATAGTACACAACGTGCAAACATTTTATTTCGTTAATTTTGAGAAATTTTAGTCTACATTTACTATGTTTTCTAAGCGTGCAAAAAGATGACCACGCCCCCACAACACTCCAAAACCTAAGCAATCCATAAGATGAGGGTACTAAGGTACCCTGATAATTAGCAGCAGTGGCATGTAGGTGGGACATCTAGGCATGAAACTGGTGAAGCCTTATTAAGTTTTTCATATGTCTCATTTGCAGTGGGTCGCTCTTCTGGTAGTAAATCCCAACATTTGATTGCCAATTGTTGCCATTGAGTGTTTTGAATTCCTTCCTTCACTTCAATAAATCCGGGAGCACGCTGCAAATTCTGAGGAACTGTGTCATAGACAGTTTCATCTTGTTGATATTCTTGAGGGATTCTCAATTTGTTCCAGATTTTCCACATTATAAGACCAATGCTGTACATATCAGCAGGGAGAGAATACGGTTTATTATGTCTCACCTCTGGGGCAAGGTAGACTGTCATTCCTTGGATCTTAGACTCCATGACTTCTTTGACACGACTCGCTATTGCCATGTTTCCAATTTTCACAGTTTTCTCTGAAGTAAACTAGGGACATGCAGAAAATGCTCAATGCTATTTGATTGAGTAGATGTATTTCTTACCATAATGGATTCAGGTTTCAAATTTCTGTGGACAATTCCGTGATCGTGGAGATACTTAACTCCATTGACTATCTCCACAATAATTCGCTGAGCAACTGGGTATCCATCTCTTGTGTATCCTGCCTTGTAATCTGCACTGTCAATCGTGCTTGCCAATGTGCCACCGTCACACCATTCAAACAACAGGCCAAGCTGTAGAGGTTTTTCAGAAATTGCCACTGATCCCAAGAAATTGACCAAGTTCATATGTTTTAGCCTTCTGAAAAGACAAGCAACAGTTAAGGATTGGTAACTTATTGGTAGTACAATTAAGTCATTAGCTTAGTACATCTTAGATTACTGTATCTGTTTCTTCTAATAAGGCATTTGCATGGTTTCCTTGCAGTACAGTAATTCAAGAAACTGTTTGATCAGCTGCACATGAAAAAAACTGTCATCAAGAAAAGGTCTACTAAAGTTGTTTACATTTACTTGTTTGAAGCAGAGGTGTCACATCCAAGAGTACAATAAGCAAAGGGGTGGACAGCTGAATTGGTATTGTCTAACTCTTGTGGACATAGTACTCATCTTGCTGCAGAATGTAATCATAAGTGTAGTATGATGCAATGACTTTACGTATGTACATTAAAATGTCTATAAACAATCTTGATAAACAAGACAGCAGTAGCACACTGAGAGCTATACAGATATTCTGGTTTCATTGACAAGTCATGAGGTTACTTATTATTCTAGATGTTTTAGAATTTAGGATGTTAGAGCACAGCTGACTAACAACCTGTTAGCAACGTAGCCATAGTCCAAGATTTGGGGGGCACACTAGAAAATTTTCAAATCTGTATTTCTACTTCTATTCTAACCGTCTACTATTTCACTTTTAATATAATTCTTCTGTTTTTGTCTGCTGCGGCAACTGCTTCCAGGTCTATCCTACTCAAACTATCTCTTCTTAGATTGGCCAGAAGCACTAGACTATTTTATCTTATTTGTCCCTGATCATGAGGTAGTCTTCGGTCTCTTCAAGTGAAAACGAACGTACGTTGACATGATGTGGTCTAGATACACCCATAGTGTCAATACAATTTGTAGGACATTGAGCATGCAGGTCTAAAGCCTCCTTGACTGGCAAGAGATGATTTATTACATCAGACAGAGAGATTAGATATCCTGCTACTGAGTACGCCTGAAATGACACCATTTCATGATTAATTAAGATCATAATGCTTAACCATGCAAGGGCTCCATATAACTTTGGCGTAACTAATTAAGAATAAGGGAGGCCGATCTTGGGTCACATGCACTAGCTGCTGTTATATCAAAGACTGACTTTCGACTGAAAAACATTGTTTCAGTTCTCTTATTACCTGATCCAGTGTTTTGTTGTAAATAGAAATGTGATAATGGTTATTGATGTCTCTAAAATGTTCTTCATTACTTTGTTCTCCTACTGTTGCCATTACAACAAACTCATCCAATGGGTAGGTTGTTGCAATCTGCAACATGGTCTGAGGACTTCAAAGAAAGACTGTTGTCTTTTGCCGTAGATACAATAATGATTCAGTCCAAAGCTCAGAGTGTCTCTGGTGGTATCAACCAAATCTACAGTATCAGCCAAGTCTAGATATTTTGCTGGAAGTACTTTGAATAAGTAATGATAAGTTATAAGCTTTTTGTCAGGAGCAAAACCTCCTCGAAGACAGCCATGGAAAAAAATTAAAGGGACTGAATTTGCATTAGGTAATTGCCAAAGCCATGAGGTTGCATCAAGAACGCATGCTAAATTTGACGGCACGTGACAATAGGGTTATTTAATTTAGGCATGGAAAATAGAAGCGATTCAATATTATCCTCATCATCATCATTAGTATTATTGTCATGGGCATTAACAATCATTGACACCAGGTATGGGGCTAAATCTACAATTTTGAAAATATTGGTGCAAACTGCTAAGATCAAAATCCAATTAAACGACAGCCAAATTTTGGAGGCACGTGCCCCCAGCAGGCCCCCTATAGCTACACCGCTGAACCTGCATAAAACAAGTTTCGTATCCATCCATATGAATAGTAGGGAACATGCAGCAATCTTAATTTACTATTGTACTCTGCCAGGTGCAATGCCATTGACCATTACCAAATTCTAGTATGGAAACTTGTATGCTCATGTAGATGTTGATATAATGAACTAATGAAATTGATAGACAACTGAATTTGGATTTATGCCATTACATAACTCTTACTTGCAACTGAGAAGTTCATTCATGAATTGCTCGGAGTTGTCTTCTGTTACTGGAACTTTCATGATCTTTAGGGCAACTTGATCTTGGATTGTTTCGGCTGACACTTTGTAGACAATACTGAAGTAGCCAGTTGCTACTTCACATTTTGGTTCTGGCCAGATGATATCTGTTGCTTGATATTCATGAATTTTCAGCTCCAATTGTAACATTGACATTATGCCCTTTAGCTTTTGGCATGTGCGCAACAGATCTTTGTAGTGGTCCTTTGTTAAAGTCTGGGTTTTGGTAGATTCTAGTTGTAGCCTAAGTTCATTAATTTGACGTGGCAGCTCTTTGCGAGTGATTCCTATTGGAGGGCTAAGTGAGTCAAGGAGTTCATTGACTACGTCTTTCAACAGTTTGTCATCATTTTCTCTAGCCATTTTGAGCAACTCTTCATACATGCTTTGCACTTGTTGGTCTAATGAACTGATCTGTTTGTTAGTCTTTACAGGAAATGTCATTGTATTTGAGGTATGGACAGCAACTACAGCTGATTCCTGCGCATGGGAATCACCCTTGCGACTAATATCCAGGTCTGACAGTAAAGTCAGAGCACCAGAAAAGTTGTCAGCTCCAGTAATATGAGCTCTGGCAATATTGAGCTTTACAACTGATTGCTTGACATTAACCAGGAGCTTCTCGGTTTCTGCCCAAGAGCACATCTCACAGAATGCTTTGTTCTCTGCTATTGCATGCAGGAATTGATACTTTACTGTATCTTGTAGGTAGTCAAGTCGTACTGACGCATGTCTTTGATCTCTTGATGGTTCATGAGACTTGAACTTAGCAATGAATTTCGTTTTTTCTGGTTCTGATGACAGTTCTACAGCAAGTTCTTTCACCAGATGTTCAACCTTTTCTTGTATCCTTTCAATGCTTAAATGTTCTCGAACAAATTTCTCAAGAGATTGTAACCGTTCTGTGTCATTTTGAGTCTTTGTATTTCTTTCAGTGGAATCCATGTGCAGGTTTCGTAGTGCATTTTTCAATGAAGCTTCTACATCAGATAGCAACTCATAGGGACCACTATAAAAGAAAAATGACAAACTAGAGAGCACTAGAAGAGATGAGACTTACCTTAGCTTCATTTTGATCATGTTGTCGAGTGCTTTTGGTATCATACATTCGATAGAGCTGCACAATATTTTTAAGTCACCTGTTGTCTCGCCGACATGTCGACGTGTAGCTGCAAATTTTGAATTCATTTGTAGTAGCTGATTTTGCTTAAAACCTTTCCATCGCTTCTGTAAACCTTTTGCAAGGAGTTTTAAGTAGTTGTTTTGTTCAGATTGTTTTGGTAGCTCATTTTTCAGCTTATCCCATTTGTTAGCAACAAACAAAGCTGATCCAGAGATAGGAGATTCTTTGCTACTTGTAAGTAGAGCTAACAACAGACCTCCAGCCTAAAAACAATGAAATGAAGAAATGAAGAGCTATTTTGTTTGTTTATGCATTCAATTTCTAAGTACATCCTGTGTACACATATGTACATTCTTACTTAATTACGTAATACAATTTAAAGAGTTGACTATATAATACAACTCTTGACAAAGACTGTCAAACGACCATGAAAAAATTGCAATACAGTGATGATATTTTAACACGTAAAGTGCACCAGTAGACATATCAGTACATATGAAGTACATAACTTCCAGAGAGTCATAAAATCTTAGACTGTCCATAATTTCTACTATTCCACCGACCATGACCTTGTCGACTGCTAGTTTTAGTACCCTGCTGTTGGTAAGTCTTATTACTCCTGTGTAGTTTCTTCTGCAATTGTTGCAGAATTTGAAATCATTTTTGTTGTCATTGCATATTTGGAGGTCTTGATGTTACATATGGATTCTCTGTGCCACATGTCTGACAGAGTGGCAAGTATTGTGTCATATTGGGAGAGGAGCCCCGCCTCTCCAAGGGTTGTGTAATTACTGAACACCAGCTGTGCATGTAATTCAGCTCCAGTCAATTTATAATTAGTTGGTTGAGTTCTATTGCATGTGATGTTTGTTTGAGGTATTCATATATACGTTTGAATATCTTGTACTTATACGGACGGCCTCAGCATTTCTCTGCTTAGCTTGGTGTACGAATCAACGTTCTTTCAAAGCAATTCATGACACTCCTCTAAGGAGCTTCTGCTTCTTTTCTGCTTTTCACTTTGATTTGTAATGTCTTCTTCTTTGACCAAAACTTAATTCCTTACTTATTATCAGTCCTCTGTATTGATTCTTTGACATTAGTCACACTAGCATAGGATGACGTTGCATGAAAGCAAGAGCCACATTGTGAATGCCAATGGTATATGTGGACTTCCTTTGGAATAGTTTGCTTTTTCTAAGCTCATACTGCTTGGCAGTACAGCAGTGGCACAATTAACACATCTCACTAAGTACTTCTGTCCTCACTTCCCTATCTAACACTGGTGGTTAATGAGAAAGTGAGTGAATCAAAGTCAGCTTTTTGAAGAAGGCAGCAAGGTCAACAAAAAACTTAATGGGGTGGTACAAATATAGAGTGTAGGATGGATTGTTGAATTGGTCTTTGTGTGTGTCATATAGTTTTACGTGTACGGTGTTTGTGCTTGTGTATGAGCCCCGAGTGGGAACTGCACTAGGTGCGACAACAATAAATTCATTATTTATTCATTCATTAAGTGCATAGACAAAGATGGCAATTAACTATTTTTGTAGATAAAATCGGCAAGAAGAACAGTAGAGTTCCAGATATTCTGGTGATGCTGCTTTCTGTGGCATTACGACGCAGCTAGTATACTGGTATCATTAGCAAAAGAACAACGGCTCACTCAGACAAAGACACTTCGCTAGATGCTTGCTCAAACTTTTTGTTTTGCAGTAGATACATTTCTTCATATTCAGCCTTGCCATGTTAAAAGGACAAGTTGAGATATACAACTTGTATCTAGCTTGCAATAACTCTAGTATATGAGAACGTATCTATACTGACAGACAGAGATAGACAGACAGGCAGGTAGACAGACAGACAGACAGACAGACAGACAGACAGACATGCAAATAGTTAGACATCTAGCTATGACAGGTGACAAAAAGAGGGAAGTAAAACGTAATCTCCACTCTTACTACATATTTTAGGTTGGTGGGTCATATAATCAACTTGTGTTGTTGTTAATTAAGATGAATCACTTTCTGGAACAAACTATATAGCTCAAGAATGTACCTGTGCAGCTTTTTCAGCTGGTGAGCAGGAATTTAGCACATAGACAACACCACATGCTAAGTCTTTCTGGCATTTCTCAGTCATCTGACGAGCAAGTCCAGCTTGTTCAATCTCAGTCACACCAGGACTGTCAACTGTTGTAAATTCCTACAAGAAAATGTATGGTTACAACGAAAATGGAAGACATGTTATTTCAGTATGGCAGAACCATACTTGTAAGGTGTCAATAGGCCACAGCACTTCTATTTTAGAACAAACTGTTGATGTCTCTTCGACGCAGTCATGAGTTCCAGTAGTTACTTGTTCCTTAAATTCTTTCCACTCATCTTGTGATGTAAGGTCATATTCCTTTTCCCCCTGTGAGGTGTACACTATCCCTTGTTGTTTTTCTGAGAACTTGATTTCACAGAGAGTAGAAGTTGCTGCATTATATTCTGTTGGAAGCGACAATTTCAACAGTGCATTGATAAGAGTGGTCTTGCCTGAGGATGTGCTTCCTATTACAAAAATTCTGTTACATGTTGTATGTACATTTTTAGAACTGTTGTGTCTGTTGAGTGGTGTTGCTTATGCATCTAATTAAATACCAACTATTACAAGCTTATCAGCTCTAAGAGCATGCAGGTAGTTACTGATTGACAGTTGTGAAATGTCAATATTCTCTTTCTGTTTGCATTCATGCTTACTGTAGCCCAACTAAAATTTTAGTGAGTAACTTTCTTTATGCAAGGTAAGCAAAACTATATAGACCACTCATAATTTGCTACTCAGTCAATAGTAGCTGTCTAATTCATTGATTACTTGTCTGCCTGTTTGTCTATCAGTTTTGATATTATTGTTTCATGTGCTTCAGATGTATGCTGATGTGATAAATGCAATTTTGTCCACTTGTGTGCAGTACCTACTCACACATGTTTTTCTCTCGGTTAATGTTGCACAGATTTGTGACACAACTAAAAATTGATTTACTGAAGGTGCCAATCGAGATGCATCAAAATGGCAATGCAATATAGAGAAATTCTTCTACAGAGAGTGACCTCAAGTTTTAGATAAATAGGCAACTAGGCAAATTTAGGCAAATAGGCAATAGATAAAACATGAAGATGGCCAGACAAGCAAACATGTACATCTGCTGGCATTGTATTACACAAGGACTTGAGACAAAACTTTGTTTGTTAATATCTCACAAAGAAGGCAGATAGATGCTTTGCATCTCTTGCCAGTGCTTCACAAGTTGTAAACTGATGAAGATCCTACACAGTAATTATACTGACATTGCATGCAACATTTCTTGTATGCGATTGAACATGAAGGCTAATGATTTATTCTTTCAACATACTGTCAAAGTGTTAGATGATGTCAAAGGTTGAATGAAATATCATATAAAGGCATTTGCCTCTGCCACTGACTGTGAAACTGGTTACATGTATGTCAATGTTTTTTAGTGTATTTCTGGATGTATTTCTGGATGAGGTGGCAACCTTGTTTGGCATGCATTAACTGATATCACTGACCTGCTACCAGGAGCATTGGCCGTTGATTGGGTGGTATCTTTGATTTCTCAAAATCGTTTGCCGTCATCCACGATGCGTCAGAGATGGCCAGGTGATTTTTTTCAATACCACGGCTAACAAATTCGCAAACTTCATGAATCACCTTCTCCAGTCTTAGTCTTTTTCCTTCAAAATCTTGAATTGCTTCTGTTGTATTGATCAAGCACTGTTGTCAAACAAGTACCCATATATTATCGTACTTTTATTAATCGCCCTCTTCAAATAAACGCCGTCCTTGTCTCTAACATGACACTTGCAAAGAAGCATTAAAAATAAACGCAGCTATCAAATAGACGTTGCACTTTTCTTAACCTATAGGGATGAAACTGTCCAGACAGTCTTGGCCATACTTGATCACTATCGTTACTCTTTTGTGATCCTTACGTGAACTGCTAAAAGAATAATTTTAGTTAATCTTCTTGAAGACTTTTTCTGGATAACCTTAGAATGTGCTAGATGTATAATAATAAATAAAAACCGCCCTTGAATGGATGCTAAGCTCATTTAAACTAGAAGCTGAATCTGGGCATGCTAACACAATATATGCCTCTGGCGTTTGTTTGAAGAAATACTGTACTTCAAGTGGTATGTGGATAACAGAAATTTGCTTTCATGCATTGTTTGTTTATTTTGTATGATTTTATAGTTTGTACCTGTTTACTTCCTTTAGGAGTGATTTCACTAGTAGGTTGAATGTTGTCACGTATGTGTTGTTCGATCAAATGTAGCAGTCCCTCTTTGTGGTTAAATCCTTTTAATTCTGCTTTGGAAATCCCAAGATTAATAGCACATGTTATCAAATGTCCTATACCCATTTCCTGCCGTTCTTCTGCTGTAGGGACTACTTTGGCTTGTTTTGCTGCAGAGACATCTGTTTGTTGCAATGGCACTGTTGCAGCGTTGTCTGCTTGTTGCAGTGGTGTTGGGTCTGCCATTTTCATTCAACACACTACACAATATGCGAAGTTCAACAAAGAGGATCAAGATTGAGGAGTCTAGAGAGTACAAAGATGGTGGTGTGGTCTGATTGTAATGATAATGCATGTGCTTTAGGCTGTGGTCACACTAATTAGCTAATTAACCTATCAATTACATAAGTATGCATTCTCGTACCTACATGTATGCTGCATAGATATCACTAATCACTACAATAGGTGTGTTCACACTGCTAATGAATCTGTTTTCTTACTTGGGAATGTTTTAAACTTTGGTATGCTGACACTCCAGGCCCCCATCTTCAAGGTCTACGACTAGGAATATAGTCTAGGCTACATGGCGCACGTATCCGAGTAGCGTTTTCTATCGAATCAGTTTCAGGGAGCTTCAAACATGTTCACAGCTAGCTAGCTTCTATTGCATGGTTTCTAAGTATGACCGACCCCAATTTACAACACTCATTGTACAAATCAGATTCTAGACAAGTGTACGCGTAAATTTGTAGATGACGATCACGTTATACCGCAGAGTACACATACCTGTGCGCTAGCCAGGCGTTGCCGTGTTATACGGGAACCGGGCACGACGGCGCGAGAGGGTCCGGTACGAAGCTACCTGTGCGCCGCACCCGGAGACCGCCGAATCAGGCTGTATCGTAAGTGTTAACTAGCCCGCGTTGTAGTCTACGCCATGATACACTCAGATGGCTGTCCGAGATCAGCGCGTTTGGTAATGTTTCCATTGCAAAAACACATTGTTTTGGACTTACCAAAATTGTGTGACCGAAGTTGACCATGTGACGTTCGCACACACTCTCGCGACGACTCTAGAGGCTGTGCTGACTAGTATAGTGTAATACCAAACAACTAACGCAACAACAACGAGTGAGCAACCGCTAGACTAGCAGACAACAGACTGACTAATCAACTCAAACAATACAGCTACTAATGTCTGTTCACGAATTAGATGGACTCGTGCCAGAGGGTTGGACCTTAGCTAACAGATTATTAAGAAAGCCGGATGTTATGTTTGTATAAGAAGCTATCTTAGACTGATTGCATTCTTAGCGGGTGTTGTCACAAGGACGCAAACCACTAGATATTATGGTGATTGAAGTAAACCCTAACGAAGAGTCAGATGCTGGTGAGTCTGATTCCACAGAGAGCTATGACGAAGATCAATGCAAGCCACAGGAAATCAATAAATGCTTGCTTGTACTGTACACGAGTTTCTAATTGTTTGCGTCATTAGAATTTGTTACACCCCTTCTTAGTTTGATAAAGAGTCATCTCACTGGGGGCTGTCTCTAGATTGATCTGATTAAGCTTGTCTCCACCCGCTAACTCATTACAATTCCGGAAGTTGCTTACGCTGGTCTTCTGTTCATAGCAAGAAATGTATAAATATTATAATTGAATTAAGCTCTTCAAAAGCTGTCCATCGATATCAATTAGACCTCGGAAACCCATACTAAAATCCTGCTACGCGCTGAATTCCTCAGTCCATCTAATGCGTGAACGGACTTTAGTAGCTAACTACAGGTAGCAAAAGGCGTGGGCGTTACATCTCACCACGCGCCACAACCAAAATGGTTTGAGATATATCGTCGTCGTCGTCGTCGTCATCATCATCATCCGTATTCTCTTGTGGCGCGTGACCGTGCATCTAGCGATATATCGATGATACGATGATGAAAGTCCGCCAAAAATTGACAAAAAGAGATAAAGACTAAAATTTAGGTCACTCTACAGCACAACATCTGTTTGAAAACGAGTGCACTTTTTATTAATTAACAATACAAGAACGTCAAATTGAACGTCCTACAGCAGTTATATGTCCATTATTATTACTATTGTACATATAATATTCTTTTCATAATTGCTACTTTGTATCATTTCAATCTAAGCTTGCACTCGAGACCACGATTTTGTGAGTAGAACTGTATGAGCTGTACAATGTCTGGAAACACTGATCCTCTTTTTTTCTTTTTCTTTTTTGTACATGAATTGTATACGACAAAGGACGCGATTGCTAGCACAAATTAAAGAAAAACAAATATACATAAATGGAATCAAATTCAAAATGATATACTTAATTAAGTAAGGCTAGATTGACAATTTCCAGGGCACATCTGAGTTATTCATTACACAATAAGCTAACATTTTGGAATCTATTCATTCCATAAGTTCAATCAATATGTAAGCTACGTGTAAGCTCTAAGTAATCATTAGCTAGTTGAGATGATTTAGCATGCATCCTCATAGCTAAGGAACCAGGCAGCTTAACCAATGACTTGCATATTAACTCATTAATTATCAAACACTCATGAGTGTATTTAAGACCACACGGCTCAGTGAGAAATATCATACTGAAAAGCTCATGTATTCATGCCTCATACTATAGAATTCTTTGCAGTACTGTACTCTAACAACAAACATAAATTAGAGTACAATGTGTGGCTAAGAAAGCACCAACACAGTGATCTACTGAGTTCAATGACAGCAGATTTAATATTAATTGTTACCATTACCTGATGTATAATGTAATGAAAATGTCGTTGTTCATAAACCATGGTAAGAACCAATGTACCAGGATTACTTTCACGAACCAAAAAAAGTCTACCATAAACCACCAATTTTCATAAAAAAAGTCAACACAAGCAATTTGCTACACACCCATCCAAGTTTCCTCTCATCTCTAGAATCCTCACGGCTTCCTCCTTATCAAGTACACCAAAAAACAATGGCTGGGACACGTGTGGCCCTTAAAATTAAACAAACCACCTCAAATGTTTAGATAAATGACAAATCATAAACAACAATACCTTCAACACTTCTATGCTGAGGACGGGAAGACTTGCCTTGAGAAGGTAAAAGAAGATGCTGCAGAAAAACCAAGCTTATTCCAGGAACATGACCTAGCAACGTGCACATGCACTTGCATAACTGCAGTAAGCACCCATATACCCAAACCCGCACTTGTGGTGTGTGTGTGTGTGTGTGTGTGTGTGTGTGTGTGTGTGTGTGTGTGTGTGTGTGTGTGTGGGTGTGTGTGCGTGCACACACACCCACACACACACACACACACACACACACACACACACACACACACACACACACACACACACACACACACAGATCAATGCACTTCATTAGTCAACATGCACTTAGCAATACATAATGATTAGCTTGTGCAATTACTTTGTGTGCCTGTTCTGCTGATGGTCGTCTGGTAGGTTTCTTAAAGAAGCCATGGAGGGAACTCAAAGTTTTCGAGTACAGTCAAGATAAAAAATCTTGTATCTGACCCCAACTTGAAAATCGTGGGAGTTCTCCTTTAAAATTTAATTAATTAAAACAAAACATGGAACCTAATTTAAGATACCTTAACTTAATTAACTTTATTGACAACAAGCAGATTGTTTTCTGAAGTAGAATGACAGTACTTCTAAGTTTGCCAAAAGGACTGAATTGACTTGCTATTGCCTCACATGCTTCTACACTCTATGTGACTGACCTCTCACATGTAAAAGCACTGACACCAAGATGCCTTCTACTGCAATGTCTCAAGTTTAATTAATGGAACAGATTTCTGAGTTTCCACAGTAGTCAGTGGGTCTGTGATGACCTGTAAGTGACACTAATTTTTGGCTCTAGGTGCAACCAGGCAGTGGCTGTTCTTTGGGAATGACGACCAAGTTTCCGTTTAGTGTTATAGACAAGTTGATGAGGGATCGGAGGTCTGTACTTTACAGTTCCGACATATCGATTACAGTCTGAGCAGGTGTTTTTGATACAGGGCTGTTGACCAATTTGTTGTGCTTAGTGATATGCTTATTGAATCGTCTGTTCATCGCAAAGATTTTGTGAATCCTCTTACTGACCAGTTGAAACGCTATAGACAATGGTGTAACAACAATGCTCTCTTTGTATGTGTGGACTTGAGTGGTCAAGGGAACAGCTTAACTGATCCAGCTGGAAACGAACTGTATCGCGGTGATCGAGAGGTAAGGTAAATTTGTATGTTCTTAACAACGATGCAGGCATTGCATTACTAGTAAGCATTTGAAATTATGGGAAAGAATAGATATGTGAAAACGATGACTGACTGACAGACAGACAGACAGACAGACAGACAGACAGGTCGAATACTACTAAAACTCTAATGAATGATGTTCTGATTGTCTCTTTCATTGTCGTCCAATTCTTCATTTCTCTTTGCAATTTTTCTAAGCCTTTTTCATTATTACATTGGAATTGGACTTCTGGAGGCATATTGATAGTCTCTTTGTCCATTGTCCTCTAAACTGTGCTTCACTTGATCCACTTTCTACATCCCTGGCCAGCTGATTCTATATAATTGTCTCAGTAGATGGACATTTAGCTTAGCAGTTTTTACCTATAGTGTTCTTGTAAAATTTTGCTTTTTGTGTTCAATAGCGAAATAAGACAGACAGACAGACAGACAGGCAGACAGATTGACCGACAGACAGATCGACCGACCGACAGATTGACAGACAGACAGACAGACAAAGTTGGTTATCTGAAGTGGTATTTTTTATGTACAAATTAGTAAACTCTAAATTTATCTAAGCTACCATTTGGTTTCAGCATCTCAGCTTTGAAATGTGACAGACATGCAAACATTCACGAAAAACACAGATACAGACAGACAGATGGACAAACAGAGAGACAGAGAGACAATTAAATAGCAAGAGATACTATACTAACAAACAAAATCATATATGTGATAGTGCTAAAAGCTAACTTCGATGTGATGATATGTCAATATGAAACTGCTGGAAAAATACAATTTAGTATAATAGTCTTTCGGATGCTGTGCACCTTGTATTGTGCTCCACGACAGAGATGTTCTGATCATTGGCTATAGCGACCATATACTTCAGTTCCTAGCATTGCAGGGATCTCCTCAACTAGATGCTGTCGAAGCATGCACAGTACACAGTTGAAAATACTTGCTCTGAATGCCAACACACTCTACAATCTATTGTCTATTGATCACTACTGCCAATAACTGGAAATTTATCATGTAGTAAGCAATGTACTAGAGTCACTTCAAATCCAAGCAAACTACATAATTACTCCTAGCAGTTTTGCCACAAGAGACGTACACCTGTTTGATGAAATAGTTATTGATTTGCATGTGATTATTGACTTTATATCATTCCTTGCCTACCAAGTCTATATATGCCTGTTCTGCTGATGGTCGATCTGTAGGTACTCTGCTCAAGCATCTTGTAGCAAGATCTTGCCAGAGTTGTCCACGAGTACCATCAAACTTCTGTTCGAGTACCCACTGTGCAACAGCTCTCGGTAATCTGTATAAAGTGCAATCTCTGACTCTCTTTCGATTCCAGATCTCCCACATCATAACACCAATGCTGTACATGTCGGAAGACAGCGAATAGGGAAGACAGTCATACACTTCTGGTGCCATGTAGATATCTGTGCCAACAATTTGAAAACCAGTGATGTCTGCTTGCCGTTTGGCTGTTGCAAAGTCTGCAATTCGAACATCCTCGTTTGCTGTCAACTAAACATAAAATGTTAGTACACCAACAATACTGACAGATAGGTTTGTTGTTACCATGACATTCTCAGGTTTGAGATCTCGATGAATCATGCTACGTGCGTGAAGGTATTTGACTCCAGCCAGAATTTGCTTCATTGTTTTGCCAGCTCTTTCATGATCACATCTTTTGTCGTCTGCTTGTTGTTGGGATCTTGATATAGAGTCAGCAAGACTTCCTCCACCACACCATTCAAACAGTAGTCCAAGCTTCAGACAAGGTGAAGGAGACAGCATGATTGAGCCATACAACTCTACTAAATTTGTGTCTTGAAGTTGACTGTAAATAAAGAAACATCTACTCAATTATTTCTTTATACTTCTGCTAATGTAAAGTACCTGCAGTGGCAAAATTCCTTCATAAAATCATCTGCATTTGCACTAGTAATAGGCTTTCGCATCATCTTTAGAGCAGCTTCTTTTTCATCTGGCAAAATTTTTACCTTGGTAACAACACTAAATGCACCCGTCTTGTCACCAACAGACTTTTCTTGTTCTACTTGGTGGTGTGTATAGATGTGAATATCTAGATCGAGCTCAAATTTTGCTAGTTTCCCCATCAGTTCTCGACATTGTGATAGTATCATTTTATATTCATTGTTATCGCCCTTTAGAGTTCCACTCGCTTCCACAGCTTCCACCGCTTCCACCTGATGTTTTAAATCATCTAATCGATTGGGAAGGTTCTTTTGAATTACTTGGACTTGTGGACTCGTTCCATTCAACAATGCATTGACAAGTTCTTTGAGGAGTTTACAATCTTTGGCCACTACATTTCTGTGAAGCTTTTCAAAAAGATTGCTAAATTGTTGCTGTTGTAATGCAGCAGCATCTAAACAAAAGTATTCCTGATTTTTTAAACTGGGCAACACATTGGCTCTGCAAACGTCATCATCACATTCTAGACGAAGCTTGGACAGCAGCTGCATAGCATCTGCAGTATCAGAACCACCAATGTCACTCTTCAGCATATTAAAATTGACTACAGCAGGTTCTACTTTGTCAGCAAGTTCACATTGTGCCCACCTACAGATTTCTTTGTAACCTTCATAGTCACATATGATCTTGAGATAAATAGATTTCACCCGTTCTGCCAAAAGATGAAATGATGCAGAGCCAATTTCTTGCTGATTTTTCTGGGTAACATCAGTGATAGAATTCCAAGCCTTCTCCTGTTGTAAGTTTGAAACATGTTTGCGGAGTGGGGGAATAAGACCTTCAACTTTGTCTCTTATTTCCCCTTTAATCGCCTCATTACTAGTGACTCTTGCTAACTCTTCTAAGCATTCTTTGTCACTTTTGACCTTCTTGGATCTGCTAATTTGATCCATTTTGGAACACCGCAAGTGGTTCTCAACTATTCGCTCCAACTCTGCCAACAAATTGTATACTCTCCTACAGAAAGACAGATGAACACAGATGTCCAGTTACTGCTTGCTCAGTTGCAATCACTGTTTAATTATACTGCACAAGTACATACTGTGATGTCTTTCTCAGTATGTTGACCATTCCTTTAGACAACATAGATAACATCTTGTCGCATGCTTCTTTCATGTCTTCAGTGGTCTCTCCTAGTTCTTGAACTCTGGCTGCTATTCTAGCATTCAATGTCACCAGCTGCTGATCACGATCAAATCCTCTCCATCGATTAGACAGACGCTTTTTCACAATGTCGAGATATTTTTTAATAGCTCCTTTTCTAATCTCTTCCTCTTCCTGAAGCTTGTCCCATTTATTTGCCACGAATAGAGCTGATCCAGGCACAGGACGAACCTTCATGCTTTTAATTATTGCCATGAGTAAACCACCGGCCTACAGTTTTCGAATGATTTCAGTAGCAATGACATTGCGACTTAACTGTACTTGACCCAACCTGTGCAGCTTCTTCAGCAGATTCACTTGCATCTAGTACATAAATGTATCCACACGCTTGACTTTGTTGACACTCTTCAGTAATCAGTCGAGCAGCATTGTCGGTACCTTCTGACTCTGTTACTCCAGGACTGTCAATCAATGTAAAATCCTACGACAGAAAAATGAAAAAAATGCTTTAAATGTTTAGAATGCTGCCATGGAATTGCAGGAATCGTGATGCAGAGTAGACTATTCAGCTGCTGTTGGCATTTAACATGTATTTATGTGACAAGAACCACTTCTAATACATAACATAGCTTAGATTGTCAGACTCATTAAACTTAACAAACCAGGTGGTACATGGTTGTTTCGATGCCACAACCTGATGATCTGCATTTTTTGTGATCTCAAGCACAAATGTAACATTCATGAATATCATTCACCAAAGTCGCCAAGGTCATTAATGTCACTACAAGTAGCCACTTGGTAAGTTCTCATTTGAAACGCTCGCTCAACATACTGCATATCTTATGGCAAAAATAGTGAAAGTGACAACATACAACAGTTTTACAATCATTTTGTAACATCAATGAATATATGATGTCACTTTTTACCTTTAAGAATTCAAAAGGCCAGAAGATCTCCGCTTTAGAACATGCTGTAGCTTGGTCAGGTACCCCACGATAAGAAACACAGCGACATAGCTCTTCAGTCTGGTCACGGTTCGTGAGATCATATTCTTTTGTAGTCGGTCCTTCTTTTGAAAAATGCACTTTGGCAATTTTGCGATCTCCATATTTGACTTCGCAAAGTGTAGAAGTTGCTGCATTGTAGGATGTTGGCAGAACTTGTTGCCCCAGGAGAGCATTGACAAATGTGCTCTTTCCAGAGGATGTGCTTCCTACTCAAGAACATGAAATCACCAGAAGATAAAGTGCAAATGTGTTGAGTAAATTACAAAACAAATTTCAGTACTTTGAGATTCATTGCATATAGAGACTCAACAGGTAATGAATGACTACAAGAAATTAAATTCTTGTAAACATGCAGAGTAGAAATGAGATGAGTTCTTACCGTAGTTTTTTCTACCATGGCCATAGAACTTAGTTAATTAACTGGAAAAGATGAGAGCTCTGTGTATAGGAAAAATGAGATTATAGTGAAATGTGCCCCACCCACTTTCTCAGTCTCACTATTTCATATTCAGTAACATGTTAGTACGACAAGAGATAAGGTAGACTGCAGTGGATCACCACTCATATGACTAGCGATGGCAACTAGAGACAGCTAGCCACAACTTTGCTCCACGAACACAGAGGTATAGAAACAGCAGATTGATTGAACCACGTACTCTCCATCTCCAAGCTTTAGTTTAATTCTATTACCTGTAGGTCAAAATATAGTGCAACATGTCATGTGACACATGACAAATTGCAAGACTGCCGTACATCTAGTTAAAGCAAGTTATAATTAACAATGCATTGGTTAGTAGTGACTTGGTATATAGGCCAATATACGTAGCGTTCGACTCTGTTTTGTTCGGGAGGGGTGTTGGCAAGGTTGTGCTTTTAGCAAATTGATCTATATAATGCACCATACATAAATACGATGCAATTTTTTGCAATTGTACATTAATTAATCCATACCTGCGACCAACAACATAGGTTGTCGTTCTAAATTTGATTTGACTTTATCAAAATCAGTCTTCTTCATCCAGAAACTAGTCTGACATATCCCCAATTTCTTCAAAAATGGTAAAGACAGCATTTCGTCGTATAGGAATTCTGATACTTCATTAATGAGATTGCCAAGAGTGACTTTCTCTTCTTTAAAGTCATCAATGATGTCCTTTGCACTTGCCATAGGCTGTCAAAAAAAACGTTCATGAAATAATTGTTATGACATTGGGAACTATTGGCGGAATATCAAAAATCAGTAAATTATACATCACACACTACTTGTGTTACATACAGCTCATGCACTTTTTTGGAACAATTTATTGTTATCTAACTAGCATATAAGATTTCACCTGTTCTGAAGGTCAACAGCACTCTTACAAACTTTTAATGACTAAGTTATAAGGCTGGCTAGCTTCTACGATCAGACAAAAAAACTGATGTTTGCCAATAAACAAATTATAGCATATAGGTCTTGTGCAGCTAAAGTTAGAAAGATAAAAGATCAAACTCACTTTACATTTGTTGTCAATACCAAACCATGCAATATTACCTTGTGACATACAGGTTTCAGGCTATTACTATAGCAATAAACTACTCAGTTGTTACCAAATTGTTATACTGAGTTCTCAGTGCATCACCAGATTTTGACAAATTAATTAACATTGTGCGATTTGTGTACGTATACAGCCACATACTGAACCCTAAGCATTGCCAATGCTTCCACAAAACTGCTCATCCAAAAAGTCTAGCTCCCAATTCTAATTAATTGCTTAATTAATTAAACAGTAAACTGACCAAACACGCAGACTAATATTCTGAGGTGTGAAATTTTCAATCAGTTTTGTCCTGCACTGAGAATTAAACATCCACAGATTACTGATAGACAGTAATTAAATTGACAACATGTTTTATTATTATTGCTATTGTTACTATTATAAAATAAAAATGTGTCAACTTCTTATCAACATCACAATGATTCACAGGAGCTTCTTCTCCAGACTATATGTATGCACAGTACACTTGACTTACAGGTGATTTCCCACTTGTGCCCTGACGACGCTTGTGAATCAGCTGAAAGATTCTATCTTGGTATTGAAAACGTGTAGGAAATTGATCGGTTTCTCCAAGGCTCTCTAGGCAGTCAATCAACTCCATCAATGTCATTTTGGCCACTGCAGCTGGAGATATTCTATGCTCAGTGGTTTTATCGCCCATTGTTCAAAGTGAATATCTAGAGCCAGCAACTAGCCCCTCACAAACATCCGCATACAGTACGTTGCAGACTGATTGCCCACAATGAGCAGTCATATAATAGCCACAGAGATCTAACATAATAAATGCAATTAAGATATCTAGACAAGATACAGCTAGATAGCATCTGATCACAGAAAGGATTTACTCTAATTTGCATCCAGCTTACCCTGTCTAAAAAGCAGCAAACCTTATTGATATAGATAGGCATCTTTACATCATTGAATCACTATGAATAGATCACTTAGCTGACCAAGATTGTTAGGTTTGTAGACAACGTCTACTTAGGTGTCGAACAATTTGTGCTCTGTAGTTACGTTTTTGGGAGTTGATCTCACATAAAGTTCACCAGTCATGCCTCTATGTCCTTGTTTCTTCAATGACACTAACATTCAGCACAGATGGTCATTATGCCATGTGTTTGCAAGATAGAAGGAATCCTACGTGTTCAAACTTGGGGGTAATCTTATTAGTCGGTAACACCTGACCTGCCAGCACTGCCTTTGTCACGTTATCAGTCAACCTAATTGATATAGATAGGCATCTTTACAATTGAATCACCATGAATAGATCACACTTAGCTGAGCAAGATTATTAGGTTTGTAGACATCGTCTACTTAGGTGTCGAACAATTTGTGCTCTGTAGTTAGGTTTTTGGGAGTTGATCTCACATAAAGTTCACCAGTCATGCCTCTAGGTCCTTGTTTCTTCAATGACACTAACATTCAGCACAGATGGTCATTATGCCATGTGTTTGCGAGATAGAAAGGAATCCTACGTGTTCAAACTTGTAGTGTAATCTTATTAGTCGAAACACCTGACCTGCCAGCGCTGCCTTTGTCACGTTATCAGTAGATACGTGGAATGATAGTTACAGGTAGCCTCCCACTCAGAAACAACATAGGGTGAGTGCATCCTTACCAAACTGAGCTATGTCATGCTGCCAGCTCTACATGCATTGATTCCGTTCTGCTAGATTCTATAGATGGCGGAGCATCATGAGCGGTATTGTCTTGGAAAAGGGTTTGACTTGTCTCGAGATCAGATTTTTTCCACAAACACCACCGATCTAGATACTAGAGAAATTCTCCTGGATCCAATGCCTCAACTGACGCTGAGTATCGAACCTAACTCTAGATATTCAACAAAGACAGCAGAAATGACTAGACAAGAAACACAGAAACAGGAACTGGATACAAGAGGTAAGCTTAGTGCCAGTACTTTCAAAATACCTTTCGAACTACATTTTGGAATACATCAGAAAACAACAAGCACTGGTTCTGAAGCAGTATCGCATGAGACTGAACAAGTTCATACTCGTACTCTTTGTTTTCGTGACTATCTTATTAAATACATCCCAAGTGTTCTAGCAAACGCAGACGTCACCACAGCTAGTGATGCGAGTAGGATAACCCTTGCTCCACGCGTGGAATGTTTGCGTAAAGCAAATTATTTGAGTGAGAAACTAAACAAAATTGCTAAAGACAAAAAGGTGATGGAAGGTGGAAGTCTGATTGAAAAAATAGAAGTTTGTCGACAACTGTTGATGTCTCCTAGAGTAGACAAAGCTACTCATTTTGTGTCTTCTGTTGATCTTGGAGCCAAGATCGTTGAGTACTCTACTGAGCAGGCTGGAGAAACGACAAATGAGACAGATGTAAATGCAGAAGTTACAGCGACAGCAGTAGACTTGTCGTTTGCTAGGCAAAGCAATCTCGATTTGCACGCAAATACGGGTCAGTGGTAGAGTTGAAACAAGACATACCTCAGTACAAATGAAAAGTGGTGACACAGAGATCAGTCGTGATCAAGAGAAGGTCATTCTGGTTAAATTCTCTCCCATCAGTAAGCTTGTCGGTAAGATGTGGCAAGATGGTCTAGAGATGGCATGCCGATTTCAATTTGAACCGGAAGGTATTGTCCAACATTTTTGTGTGCTATATATTTGACATGGCATAATCAGAAACTAGTATGTAACTTCTTTTTGTTAGATGAACGTGTTCCATGCTTTTTGAAGACCAGTGAATATTGGCTAACAGTAACAAGACAACATCACATTGTTGCTACAGAATATCCCGAACAGGAAAGTTGTTTCTACATTAATCAATTGCAACCAGGCTGCAACCCAACATTCAGCATTGAATACAAAACAGTCTCTGACAACAAATGGCATTACCTCTCTCTACCTGACGAAGATGCAGAAGCACATCTGACTCAAGCTAAAGACAAGACTGTTGAATTTACCCTAATTAATGCAGACAATAAACAAAATGCTGTTGAAATGTCAGCGTGGCTTTGGGGTGGACAACCGTTTCTGCTTGGGCAAAAAAAGGGTTTCATTTTCAAGACTGACATCTATCTGTCTGTCCAACACAACAAACCTATATTAAATTTAAAAGGAAAGAAGAAGTATAAGGTAACGTGTTGTTCTCAGAAAACATCAACTCAACACCACACATCATTTTGTGTCCACCCTTTAACTGAAATGTAGCAAGGAAACATTGACAAGTCAATTTCCATAGTGAAACAATAACCAGTAAATTGCAGTAATTAATGAATAAAAATATATATGTCTAAGATAATACGCTCTCTTCTCTCTGCCTACTTTCCTTCATCGAGAGCAGAAAGCAGGCTACCTCCACTAACAGGCCCCCATACACACACACACACACACACACACACACACACACACACACACACACACACACACACACACACACACCCGCGCACGCACGCACGCACACACACACACACACACACACACACACACACACACACACACACACACCGTCTACTGAATATGCTCAGAAAGCAGTAACGGTTTCTACTATGCAGAACAGTTCATGCATGCATGCGAACTAGTAGGGTCGCTACGTATACTCGATGGATGAAACACGCCCGTAGACACCTGCAAAATAAAACGTTGCTACTCTCGAGTTGCTTGCAAATGAAGATGTCTTTCTTGCCTCACACAAACACGAATGCGATAACACGGCTTCCAATATCTGCTGACACGTGATGTCTACTCCTTCCAAAATCCTTGAAATCGATACATTCTGCATCCTTTGCCGTCTCCACCCCAAGCGGAACAAGCAGTCGTTGTATTACGACGGCGGACGGCTGAGAAATGCCTCATTTGCCTCACACTAGTACTCCACACCGCGCCGCGTTCATCCTGGGTTTGTCACGTCTCGACAACGAAACACACTCTATTCAAACAGCCTGAAATTCTGAAGCACACAAGCTCCGTTGAAATAGGAGGTGTAACCATTAGACGTAAGTGTGATGCGATGTTTTTGTGGTACACATGCGCACTGTCGCTTTGTAAGTTTTGTAGGGGTAGATGTTTGTGAGTTTGCTGAATTTGCAACATGGTCTTCTTCTCCAATATTTGGAAGCTTCCTACGTGTATACATATACAAGTCGGCTACCGCAGTAGGTCACTATCCTAATTGAGCATAAAATTAATTAATTAAATTACTAACCGAGGCTAGACGTATGAGTGACAAAATCAACGCCGACGGATTTGTAAATAGGAGTGGGCCTGGCCAGGTGTACTTTGAACTACATTAATTAGTAGGTGGTATGCGGCTTTACCTTCTATGCAAGAATGTAGCCTTTGATCAGACAGTATCCGTTTCCTCGTCTAATAGGACGTTTTATTGGATTAGGCGTCTGTGGCTTTTCGGTCAATGTAGATGTAATCAGTTTGCCACTGTTTCATTTGTGCCTAGTTGTGATCAGTTTGGCTTTGGGTGTAAACATGGTTGATACAACTACTGAGCCGAGAACTGGACTCTCTCCAGCTGATGTGGCGAACATGTCACTGATTGAGTTGATTGACTGCCTGGAAAGTCTGGGAGATACAAGCCAATTTGGTACTCGTTTTCAGTACCAAAACAGAATCTTTCAGCTGATTCACGAGTGCTATGGCATGAGTGACAAGTTACCTGTAAGTCAAGTGGCATATCTACAGTTAATACGTAGATTCGATCAAGAAAAGGCTCTTTTGAGTATATAAGGAGACGTTGAAATTCATTGATCAATATATTAGAGCACCACTGTTTAGTTAACTTACAAAGACAATGCAGTACATATACTGAGGACTGTGTTGTGTGTAGTTGATGTACAGATTTAAATCATTGTACAGACTTATATTGGCATGTTGTTTTGTACTGTGTACGAATTTGATCACCAGGGTGAAGGCACTAGGGTGAAGGCACTAGGGTGAAGGCACTTGGCTACATACAGTGCGAGGACATAACAGCACTGTTCTATTTAGCAATAACAATCTGTGCCTGCATGTTCAGTCCTAAGTGCATAGCCACAATTAATTTGATGAGCAGTCTGTGGTGTATTGTATAAACACCTAGTTCTAGCAGGTTTGTATATACACCTGACTGGACAATTTTGCATGAATTAATTGTGGAAGTCTAGCTACTGAGCATGCATGCAAATTTTTATCATCATGCAGTCAACATGCAACAATAAAAGTTTATATAGTGTCATAATAATAGACTGAAATAGATATTTTCATTGGGCTTTAATATCACACAGCCTCAAAAGGGACAAAAACTAATGTAAAAATGTGTTTTTATATCTGTATCTTCCTATTAGCGTGAGACAATATTAATTGGCTGAAAATCTTTGTATATGGTTTGATCAGCCAATAACAGATTGTAGTAAATTGATTGCCCCATTGCATGCCATCTCTGTAAAACATTGAAACAAATAAAATTAGATATAACACGTACAGTATTGCATGATATTATGCTTTGATAATTGGCAAATTGTTTCTCGTTGTCATAATTTGTGTCATATTTGACAGCCTATTGCAAGAGTAAAAGACATTGTCACTGACTTTAAAGAAGAGAGAGTCAGACTTGACAATCTTATCGATGAAGTGGCCAAATTCATATACAATGAAGAACTGTCCTTACCATTATTGAAGAAACTGGGGATATGTCAAACTAGTTTCTGGATAAAAGAGGATGAATTTTTGAAATGAAAAAAGAGTTAGAAAGAAAACCCATGTTGTTGGTAGCAGGTATGTATATATTTCTGTATATAGATACAAAATAATTTCTTCATTATATGTACCTGTATGTATACCAACGTATGCCTACGTCAATTAGTGCCAATTTTATTTTGTTTTTGCATTGTGTGCAGCATCTGCTGATTGCATGTTTTCGAATAGGAAGCACATCAGCTGGAAAGAGCACATTTGTCAATGTTCTTTTGGGGCAACAACTTCTGCCAACATCTTACAATGCAGCAACATCTGTACTTTATGAAGTCAAATATGGAGACCACAAAATGGCCAAAGTGCATTTTTCAAGTCAAACAATGCACAAAACAATAGAATATGATCTCACAGACCCTATGCAGCAACGGGATCTATGGCGCTGCATTTCTTGTAGTGGAGTGACTAAGGATGGCCAAACTACAGCATGTTCTAAAGCAGAGATTTTCTGGCCTTTTGAATTCTTAAAGGTAAATATCAAGCAAAAATTAAGATATTTATTTGTATGTGATGATATGTACAAAATCATTTACTGCATGTTGGAGCTTTACTGTTTTACTCAAGGTACAGTATGCATGCTGAATATGTTGAGTGAACACTTTATAATGCAAATGTTACACTCAGTCATAGCTATTTGTAATATATGACATTGATGCCTTCGACTTTCTTGTGAATGTAAATTGTGACCTTTACATTTGCTTGAGATTATAACAATGTAGGTTCAGGTTGTGGCATTTGAATTAACAACAACGTACGGCTGGTTTGTCAAGGTTATGAATTTGTTAATTAATGTGAGCTGTATTGTTTATTAGTGATGGTTTTTGTTAGATAAATAGTGTTATACACATTGAATGTTGACAGGTGCTTGATACTCTGCTGGGGCGTGTTTGATTGGGCTCTTCCAGCCTTTTCCAGAAGAGGCTCCGTGTGCACGCCCTGTTGCAACTTCTACAGTTCTG
>CAXXBX010000282.1:0-3966 GCA_964274945.1 Dehalococcoidia bacterium
ACCGGGGCAACAGCTGCGTTTGTCTTGTACAACAATGGCAGAAAGTCAGGATTGTCGTGCCTGCATGCCATGATGTATAATTGCAGTGCAGATCAGCTGAGAATTCATGTCTGCACATACGACTATCTTTAGGCAAGTTTCTGCGTAACCGGACTCTTTTTGTGTAGTAATATGACGCAGTACTGCAACTGAACCCGCTGCCATCAATTCCTGCCAGAACCAGCCTGACTCTTTTGTACGGGATGAACTCCTGCAACATCTTGTGTAGCAAACTGCCCTCTCACTCCATCTACATCCTGAAATCAAAACATAAATGATTCCGTCTAGTATCATCCTATCATTACTTCTTGGACGTCCTATGTGTGCTGGTTTTGGAATGTGTCGTTTTATGATATCCCATTGTTTGTCTGTTAATTCTTGAAATTGCATAGAATCATTCTAATCTGTATCATTCATAGATCTGATTGATCCTCAAATGTTGTCTAAATTGTTAGTTTTAAGATAAGTTGATTATGGCCTCAAAAAGATTTCAGGCACAAAGATTCACGTTGCAGTGGAATCAAACGTACTGCCAATGTCAATCAGAACCGTCCTGCAAATCAACACGACAGTGCCAAATTCATTGACGTGTCAGAAAACACTTCAGAACTTGCAGATGATAGCCTGATACATGCAGTTGTCTCTGCATATGCAGACAAGGGATATGATGCAAAATGCATCAGAGGCTATTTGAGATGTTATGGAATCAGCTGCTGCATTCCATACAAAAAGAACCCAAGGAACGTTGTACGAAACAAGAACCAAAAACATCATGGCAAGACAGGATTTGTTGCAGAACGATTCCTTGCATGACCCAAATGCGGTTTTCACAGGACAGCAGTCAGATACGAAAGGAGTTGTGACAGCTATCTGAGACTTGGGCATAACTAATCCTAATTTTTAATCAGTTTCTCAAACTATTCAAACGAAAAAAGCCAAGGATCTTTACAATATCATTTCATTGCAGCATGAATGTAAAAATCCCCGGCAGGATTCTGTCAGGGTCATTCTCATTGGCGTTTTGTATCTGGTTAGAACATTGTCTCTGCATGGGGAGGTATTCAGACCTGGCAGGCCGTATGCCTGTTCAACTGTTCTGATGGTGCAATCATTCATCATAAAATCTCGGATGAGAATTCCAAGCAACAACACACTTCATTATTTTTTATCAATCAAATGCAGCAATGACAAATTGTTCAAGGTCTGCAGACTGACTCGAATCCCAGACAGGCGTACTATTGACAGGCGATTTCAGAACCTTCCCATTGGGGACATCATCGGGACAATGGGAAACCTGTTCGTATCAGAAGGAATGGCTGATGACACGTCTGCATCAGTGGATAGTTCTCTGCCAAAAGCAAGTGGTCCTGCATGGCACAAATCCGACATGAAAATAATCGTTTGCCAATTTCAGGAATTGATACGGATGCAAGATGGGGATGATCCTCCAAATCAAAGGGTCGGATATTCGGGCATGAACTGCACATGAGTTGCAGCGCCGGCAAGTTGATTGTTCCGTTGCCCGCCGGTGTCAGTACTGCAAACATTCGTGATGGCAAGATGTTTGATGCATTGATAAAATCACTTTCAGGAATCATACAGAATATTTTAGCAGATCCTGCATACGATGATTCCAAACTGCATGATTCGTGCGGCAAAAAACATCTGAGGTTGGTTACTCCGATAAGGCAATACCCGCGTACGCCCCCGGAAAGGATCAAGCTTGTGGAATTTTACGACTCTGCGATCGGTCAGGAGTTGTATGCGGATAGAAAGACTTCAATTGAACCGCTCTTTGAGATATTCAAAGACACGTTTGGCATCAGAACAGTTCCCATAAGGGGATTATGCAATGTGAAATCATCTGTGCTGATCTGCGTTTTGGTGTATCAGTTGGCAGCGTATTACAATTGCATGATTGGTGCAGAGAATCATCCAAGAATTGTAAAGAGAATGCTTTGCTGTTGAATTATTTTAGACTTTATTTTTGTAAACCATTATGCCCAAGTCTCAGCTATCTTGGATTTGTGTATCTGGCATGCATAATGATGTATTGGAGGGTTTTAGGATGAGTTGTGGTTGTATTTCTGCTGTCATAACAAGACAGAATGACGCAATATTTCTATTAATTTTTATGTTGTATTTTACAGTTATATTGTTTTATTTTGTTAATGCAGATAAAAGGTTACGTCACTTTTGCACCAACTGTCACACACATCCAACTACTACAAATAACTCTGCAACAGTAGGTTATTTTGAAAAAGCAGTAAAAACAATATCGAATAAACAGAAAAAATCGAAATGGCGCGAAATGCTAAATGTAGTTGCAGTTTTAGGATCCATCATAACAACAATAATTTCTTTATATTTTTTTGTCAACTAATCAATACATTGGACAAACTTAGGATAATTACTAGAGTGTTTCAGAATCGGCAGTGCTGGTACATTTAATAATCGATTAATACTGCAAAGCAGACCATCACAGTAATCTAAAAGAAATACATCATCTTCCCCAGATAATGCCCATCTTACAATACTAAACGCAACATCACAGTTTTGTTTAACAAGGGAGACATTTAGCACATCAGAAGGTGCATGTAGGCAACTGAGTAATTTTACGCCCTGACGAAATATGAAATTAAAATTTCTCTTTTGTTCAGGATGTGCAAAGGTAGAATTTAGAAAAAATTCCAAACGGCTCTGATGATGTCTGAATAATTTTACCTGCTCGTCAGTAAAGCCATTTAATGTGATATTATCGTTTATTTTGTAATACCCTCCAGTGTACAGATGAATATCATGTGTCCAATGAGTACGTTTGGTATTATAAATAACAGAAAATATTTTAGATAGTTCCGCCATCAACTCTTGTTTTAAAATCAACGTTTGGGATTTTTTGATATCTCGTTCTCTTAAAATTATGTATAATGTAACAAACAAAGCTGCTGTTGATAGAAATACACCAACATAAAATAAAAGATCTATAAGAAAAAAACTTAGAATAAATAAAACAATAACTGGTATGAGTATTAAGATAAAACATAATAAATAATTTTTATTGCTAAACATACATCATAAACAAAAATAAATTATTTAATATTATCCATGAAAACTATTTTTTACTAAAATTTTTTTTCTATACTCATCTACCACATCACTGTCTTTTCTGTAATCAGACAGATCAAGTACATCGGCATACCATTTTCTCGGCCTTGTAGAAACCATGCCAAAACAACAGGCTCTAACTTTGCAACTCGATAAGAATTGCATGCGATCAATCCAAGCAATATTTCATTGTCCTGAGCGGTATCATTCCTTGACGCTATGTCTCCGGACATCATCCCCTTTACGACAAAAAAGATTGTCTCAGATCTGTTTCTCTGAGAATACAGCTGCCCTGGAAAGTTCCTCTTCATCTCCCTTCTGTGAGTCCCACCTGTTCTGCGTATTGGGACATCAGCATGTCCAGTTGGAATGACTGCAGCAGCCGTACCAGTCTTTCTTGCGCCAACGTGATTGCTCTCATCATCAAAACCCATGTCGCCCAACACAGTATCGACCGGGGCAACAGCCGCGTTTGTCTTGTACAGCAATGGCAGAAAATCGGGATTGTCGTGCCTGCATGCCATGATGTATAATTGCAGTGCAGATCAGCTGAGAATTCATGTCTGCACATACGGCTATCTTTAGGAAGTTTCTGCGTAACCGGACTCTTTTTGTGTAGTGATATGACGCAGTGCTGCAACTGAACCCGCTGCCATCAATTCCTGCCAGAACCAGCCTGACTCTTTTGTACGGGATGAACTCCTGCAACATCCTGTGTAGCAGGCCGCCCTCCAATCTTGCAGCTGCCTTTTGCAGCGTTGCGTAGTGAGGAATTTTAGAGAATCCAAGATATTCCCGAATCCCGACACATTCCTCTGACAG
>CAXXBX010000283.1:0-12500 GCA_964274945.1 Dehalococcoidia bacterium
TCGTAACCTTTTTGGTTCGGTAAATTTTTGCTCCCAGTTCTACGGAAGAGATGAAATGAGTGGCCCCGCGATTCTCGTCGCGTATTATACGTTTGCAAATGGAAACCATTAGTTTATGTCTCTTTCTGGCTGGAAATTGTATCAAATAACTGTTTTCCTTCTCTTGTCTGATCTTGATGAGCTCATCAAGACGAGACGGACTCGGCGAAGAGTTGCTATCATTGTCGTCAGCCCTATACATAACGGAGCAGATCTCATTGACATGATATCGTAGTCACCGTTAACATGCATGCTTACATAACCGCAAGTAGGGACGTTGCATTGCTCTTTCCAATGGCAAAATAGATTGTTCTCGTGTGGACCTTCTGGCCTTCGTGCCGATGCAAACTTCGAGATTCCGTCTTGCGTTCCGCGTTAATTGTAACGTCTAACTGAACGGGCGAAGCAGTCGATGTGCTGAGACTTCCGTGCATCTCGCGGCGTACTTTGTACCAATCTCGAACGTCGGTCTTGAAGGAATTGTATCCGCTTTTCATCGTCAGTTGAAGAAGTTGAGACGGTGTAGGGTCAATCTGTTGGTCCAGTAACTCTGGATGAAACCGCAGGCAGCTGACTCCCATTCCCAAACCCATTTGAGCCAGTTTCTTGCACGTATTTTGAGCCAGTTTCTTGCACGTATCATGATTGTCATCCTGCATGTAGATACACAGATCGCGTTTTTAGGTATTCTGTGATGGCATTAGGTTATTATGAGTAGTGAGCAAGTTACTACAGAGTGTGTCCATTACGTTATCTTGCACATCAACACTAAAAATTATGCTAATTAGTTATTGGTAATTTATAAAAAGTCAATATAATTTGGATTTTACAAATTTAAAGTTTGTAAACCTTTTTCTAGGCATTTTCCAATATCAGTGCGTCTTTGGAAAGGATAAGAAACTTAAAACGATACCAACGTTCTAGTTACTGAGATGCCTATTGAACGTATTGCCATATCAGTAGATGTGCATGGTAGTACATCATATTTAGAACTAATTAAGTGTTGGTACATATATTGTTTTTAAAGATAAAACTCTTCAAAGAAGATATCTTTTAGGTTTAGCAGTTGTGCAGGTGTGCGTGTGTGTCACAGTAACTGTAACAGTGTGTGTGTGTGTGTGTGTGTGTGTGTGTGTGTGTGTGTGTGTGTGTGTGTGTGTGTGTGTGTGTGTGTGCGTATGTGTTTGTGCATGTGTGTATCAATACCGGTTAGACTAGCTCTACAACAACTACGTACCGCAAGTAGTCATAATTACAGGGTGTAGCTAAGGCGATATAGTTAGCGTACTTGCGGCACTCACCTATAAAGTCAGTCTGCCCTCCTAGACTAGACTAGATTTCTGACCATGCAGTAGATTCCGTGAAATGAACCAGCTTTGTCCTAATTCCGATCCCAACACTGTTACTCCAACTACTGACGCTGCAAGTCCTCTAGCGGTTGTTTTTACTACAGGAAAGAATCGTAGCTCATTGTGTCTAGACACTACATCTCTAGGTATATTGCTGCATGCATATGCATGGCAGCACTGCAATTGTAAGTACTAGTAGTCTCAGCATTGAGAATAAAACATAAAGCTTTGATAAGGCAGCTCGTAGAGTTAGACAGTTTTCATGAGAGCTTACCTTTTTCTGTATTTGTCTAGTACTCCGAGTTGTCGTCTGGAGGATCCTCTCGAGGAGTCGAGACATCTCTGGTAGTGGTAGTTGTCCTGTCTGTTTCTGCTATAGCTCTTCCAACGGCTTTCAAAGTCGTGGACATGTTGTAGGTTTGAGCAGCCGGGAACTTTGTCAAAAGGTCAACTACTGCAGGTCCGGTGGAAACTAACAAACATGTACGTACTTAGATTAGACAGTTAGATGGGTTCGTATATATATATATTTATATAGACATGTTTTGATGCACTTACGGACTTACCGGGCAGATGTTCTATTTATATAATATGTATCTAGACAATCAGGTAGATTAATTAATTAACTGCAACGACAAATATTAAAATTTAATTTAGTAATGGGAACGGTGTCTCTTAAAGTCATTTAAATGTTTTATTTTAATTTGGTGTGTTAGTTAGTTGTCTTGTGCTGGTTCACATATTTCTCTAATTTTAGTCCTTTAGGCTAATACGCGCATTCGTAAGATTAAAATCAATGCATTCATACTCGAAAAGCTGCCGTGGTACCAGAAATGCGTTTAGCGTCTCATGTTTCAGTTTTACATATTGCGCATAGCCAGCAGAACATGGAAACGGGACGCAAACTCCCAATACCTGAACTTGCATGCAACACAATGCAGCAATGGTCATGCACCAAACACGAATAAAGTGGTCAGCAGCGAATATACAGTCGTGGAGACGCGTCACGAATGTTCTTGTTCAGGTTGCTCTGTGTTGGTCCTAGGGCAATACCTTAGTCCTGCACGACTGTCAGGAGCCTAGAGTGACCTCTATAAATGGGGTCTAGATTTCATGGAGCACGCCCATTTTATAGACACGCCCACTTTCATTGTATCATCTTCCAGTTTCTGTTGCTATGGTTTGGCTAGTCGTTGGAAACTCTACTGATGACCCCATGAGATGCGCCCATAGGTTTGTCAGGGTAATAATAATAATAATAATAATAATAATAATAATAATAATAATAATGTGGCCGAGTGGTTAGCGACAGTTGCTTTCTATCTTGACTACGTGGGTTCGAATCCACGCCGGTACAGTAATAATGAAACTTGTCCTTCTTTATCTTTCATTGTTGGTTCTTTTATGAAGGAATGAGACTTGTTTCACTCGTATGGGGAGCTTCTGTGGTCTGGCGAGGTTTGTGCCAATGTTGACTATACGGACTTGATCCGGGAATTCTGGATTCCCCGTATTGTAGTTGGCCTCTCCGTGACTATAGCTATGGCTTGAAAGAGCTGTGTCTGATCGCCGTGTGGACTGCACAGAGGCATGTACCTCACTGTGCTTACCTGCCGGGTCGGTGGGCGCCCAGTGGGGGTTAAGACCCCTCTGCACCCTCTGAAGGGTTGCACCGAGACAATAATAATATATTTTGTTTCATACTACTACAGGTACAGTGCTATAGACCAGACAAGATACATACACTAACAAGTAAAAATAGATAGTCATAGAAGAATAAACGTAGAAGAATAAACAAACATAAATTAAGATTTAATCCAGCTCTTAAAGCCCATGTAGGACAACACCATGATTCTTGTCCTTGTCTCATTGTCCACTGATCGCCACAGATTACCTTGAGTATTCAGAATAAACCCGCTCACTAATTCATTACTAGAATGAACTGCTCTCCATAAGAAAGAGAGCTGGCTAACACGCAATAGATCTGGAGCTTCTCTAATAGGTTCTCCAAGAGTTTCACGCAAGGATGTTCTGTTTGAGATCCCTAGCCCTCTGCGATATCCTCTTCTCCACGCTTGATGTAGTAAACGTTTGGTACTTCCCATTCCCAAATCCCACAGTTCGCATCCGTAGCCCAATACAGGTAACAATACGGAGTACATTATTGTTGTCCATACTGTAGGATTACGACCCACACCTTTGACAGCCCCTACAATTGAGTATAATGAAGAGTAGAATTTCCGACACCGCTCTTCCACCGCACCAGTTGTTTCTTTCGAAACGGCCGATAATTTATGACCTAAATGAATGACATCATGTACTTCAGGCAGACTCTCTCCATTGATGGAGAAAGCTGTCTCTTTACAGTAAATGGATCGCCTCTTCCTAAAACTAATTGATTTACTTTTCTGAATATTAAATTTCAGGCAGTGGTCTGTTGCAAAACTCTCGCAGATCCCCAATAACCTCTGCATGCCCTCTCTGCTTGTAGACAGAAGCGACAAATCATCCGCGTATGCGATGCCACCACCAAACCTCCCGTTAATTCGAACACCTACTCCCGATTGTTCAGATCCAGTAATAAGGTCATCAACGTAAACATTAAATAGAGCAGGAGAGAGTACACTGCCTTGGCGAACTCCATTAGTTGTTTTAAAAGACGCTGATTTTGACGAGTTCCATTTCACATAGAGGTCTTGTTCTTTATACCAGTTCCTCAGGAATTTCACGATAAAAGTAGGGGTATGCCGTTCCATCAGCTTCATAAACAACAGAGCATGATTACCTCTATCATACACTTTCGATAAGTCAAGAAAGCATCTAAATACAATCTCGTTTCCATTTTCAAGAAAATAATTGGTACACGTTTGTACGACAAGCGTAGACATATCACAGTCATGACCAGCCTTAAAACCGAATTGTTGCTTGTTTGTATGCCATATACGTGCACTATACGTGCACTATTCTGGGCTCTCTATGATTGCTTTTTTCTCGTTCTTTTCTCTGTAGCTCTACAACTTGATATATATATATATATATATAATAAAAAAAAAATATATATATATATATATATATATATATATATTAGTGACTATCTGCCCAAAAAAAAAAAAAAAAAAAAAAAAAAAATATATATATATATATATATATATATATATATATATATTGTCATATATAAGTATATACGACAATAATACTATTATAGTACGTATACACTTGCTTTCTGTATTAAAATCTAACTAATCAGCACATAGCTATTTCCTACTTCTTGCTTGAATTTACTTTATGAGATCATATGCATACAAACTTCAGGAAATTTAATAATTAATTACTAAAAATATTTTTGCATGATCGATCCGACAATAAGTCAGCTAGAGTATAGACTGAAATTGTCTTGCAAATTTGTTGATCTGTTAATTACAAATTTAGATATATGCTTTGTGACGATTTGTGTCAAACATCGTGCTTATTTAGATAGTATACAGCATGCAAAACAGCACGTTTTTATATAGCGGTTTCTTTGGTTATTGTACTAGAATAATATACGGTACACTATCAATATTTCTCAAAGGTCTAATGGTTGCTGCTATTTACTAAACATTTTGCGAGACGACAGTGTGCTGCAGATGGAGGCTGACAATATTGTTAAAGTGAGACCGTAGACCGTTGCTTTTGCACATACGAATGCTTGTACGTGTACGCATGGTTATGCATGATGCAGACAGCTCTCGAAGAGAACAAACATTGAGAAACAGCCCTTTGTAGCTAGACAAGTTGAATGCTTATGAAGTCTCGACTGTTGTGTTTGTATTATAAGGTCTAGAGCAGCTACCCGGTTTACGTAGTTGTTATAGTAGCGTTTTTGAGAAAGAAAAACACGTCTAGCAAATCGACGAGCCGTTTCTAATTATTGAATCAATGTTTTATGGACGTTGACGTCCGGTGTCATAGAAAATTTGACATCCCCTGTATGTTGACTGTGGTGTGTTTGCTATTGCATTTGCTGTAAATTTAGCTCTAGGACATGATGTAGCAAGCCTGAAATTCGACCAACCGCGAATGAGGGAACATCTCTCCAAATGCTTGCAGCAGAGAAAATGACAAGTTTTCCGCAATGCGCTCAAACAACTGCTAAACGCACTCCTAGACTTCGCCTTACCTACATAGAAATTTGTCGCAACTGTTTGATGCCTGAAGAGTGTGATGATACCGTGCGATGTCAAAATTGTAAGGACTAGTGTCACGTTGGTTGTCTTCAACATCTACCACAACAAAGTGACAAATGGAGCTGTAACAACAGTTTGTAAGAACGCTGTAGTTATACTCTAGACGATATAGAGTAACTTGCTAACGAAGTTAACTAAAATAGACGTTTTCAGTCGCAAGTGTAATTAGAAAGCTAACACGCGATTTGTAATTTATTAGTTTGTTAGAAATTTACCACAAAAACGCAGTCTATAAAATATATGGATTACAATGTCACATTTTACGCATGCGAAATTGTCACGATTTATACGGTTAGAAGATGCCATATTGTCTAGGAAATACGGCTTGGGGATGCCAAATTTCCTAGGATATACGGTTTGGGGATGCAAAACGTCCCGAAAAGATACCAAATTCATAGTGAATATGGCTCGGGAATGCCAAATTCCCGGGGAAGCCAAATTCCTTATGACACTGGCTTCACTTTAACTCAGACTTTACACAGCTTGACCATAAAATCAGTTTTGTGCCTCGCAATTAAGCGACAGACCAGGGTACCAGGGGAAACTCGCAGATATCGCTTTCTTTCAGTTTCCGTGTTGGGGCGGCAACAGTATGCCAAATTGTTAGGGAGGCTTGCATTGCCATATGGAACGTTCTGATGGAAGAGTACGTGATGGCCCTGCTACAGAAGACGACTGGAAGAGTATCAGTGCACAATTTTCTCAACTCTGGAATTTTCCAAACTGTCTTGGAGCAATAGACGGTAAACATGTGGTAATTCAGGCTCCTGATAGATCAGGTTCCACATACTACAACTACAAGGGGACTTATTCCATTGTTCTATTGGCAGTGTGTGATGCTCACTACAAATTTATTCTAGTAGATGTAGGAGATTCAGGTCGCCATAGTGATGGTGGTGGGTTTTCAAATTCAGCATTTGGCCAAGCAATTGAATTAGGTAGCTTGTCATTACCAGTAAGTAGGCCATTGCCTGGAACTAGCACAGAGGCTCCATTCGTGTTTGTTGGTGATGAGGCATTCCCTTTACGTACCAACATGTTGAGACCGTATCCAGGTAGGGGCCTAGATGAACGAACGGCTGTGTTTAATTACAGGTTAAGCAGAGCTAGGCGTGTGATTGAAAACACTTTTGGAATTTTGGCTGCACGTTGGAGGATATTTAGGCGACCCATCATTGCAGCACCAGACAATGCTGTCATATTTACAAAAGCAGCTATTGCCCTTCACAACTACCTACGAACCAATGAGTCTTCGGTGTATTGTCCCCCAGGCTTTACTGCTGCTGAAGATGGTGCTGGTCACTTACTGAGAGGAAATTGGAGGCATGAAGTTGATGATGGTGGGTTGTCCAGAATTGGACAAATAGGAGGAAATCGGAGCAGTCGATCTGCAGCTGAAGTGAGAGACATGTACCGAGACTATTTTATGACACCAGAAGGAGAGGTCACCTGGCAGTACCACCATGTCAACCGCAAAGACTATTAACTAATAAATTACTCTTGGTCATTACCTTTACCTACTCAATCAGTCTTTTGACTTGTATTGAGTAACCACCGGCTTTTATAAAAGCCAAAAATAATATCAAAGAGATCATTACCTAGCCTGAATTTTGATTTGACCAATTAGTTACAATAGTCAATTTCTTGCTAGTTACAATTATTAGTTACAACAATCAATTTCTTGCATACAATTAGTTATAATCCACTGGTTATCTAGCTGTAGGAGCTAGCACGTGACTAACAGTTTAGTCTAGAATATTCTATAATTAATATAGTATACTGAGTCTTGTTTTTTGGTAAGCTATCTAAACAATTTGTTCTAGATTGATAGTATATTTTCCCAGACTCCATATGGCAACAATAGTTAATGCTCCATATTTACCATACCTGAAAATGGGCTACGAATAGCACTTCCCAAGATAATATAATGAGCATATTAATGAAGAGTATGTAGGCACAGGCAGTGCCAAAGTACGTATGTGTTAAACATGACAATTGAAAGTTATTGACCTGTTGTTGTCGATTAATGAGTTTGTCAATCAGTCATGTAGCTAGCAGTCTGCAGTTTCTCTCTCTCTGATGTAGTTGGTGGCTTTTAAAAAAGCCGGTTTATAGACCACACATAGTGTAGTCGCTGGCCACGTATCACAGGATACTACACAGTGATGCACACAAGCATGGTTGGTGACCTATGGGGTGCTCTCTCTAAACAGAGAAAAGCCATCTCCTGACCCACCAAGCTCTACCTCTAACATCACTTGTTGAAGTCTGAGCTTTGCGAACGCCTTCTTCTCATAGGGAAATCTCCGTAGAGTAGCAGCTATCTGCCTACCGAACAAACCATCCTCATCGGAGTCGACATGAGCCCTCTTTGAGTCTAACGAGTTTAGCCTTTCTACAATTGAAGTCTCTAGCTCGTCTTCTGGTCCCTTACGACGTCTCTTTCTTTTGGTGGCAGGAGTGATGCTTAGTTGACGCGGTCCAGTCTCTACCTGACAAATGACCGAGCTGTTGTGTGCTTCATTGCTGCAGTAGGAAGAATTAGCCTGTGAAAGGAAGCAATATATCAAGTCGAAGTCCACACATTTACCTTTCATGATTGTCGACTGTCTCATCACTGTCATAGGGTTCACTCTCTGCTGGCTGGCTCTCTCCTGGCTGGTTCTCCTGTTGTTGACTTTCCTGTTGTTGACTCTCCTGTTGACTTTCCAGCATACAATTTCTATTCGGATGCGTCGCGTCGCGTGCGTCGCGTCTGTCGAGCGTCGCGTCGCGTAGACCATATACAATTTGAATTTGTACGACGCGACGCGACGCTCAAGCGTTTGCATATTGTAAATCCAGCTTTAGTCGCTGGAGCGAAAGTGGTCTGTTAGTACGAGGCTCGCGGCGCAGCTTTGATTCTCGGTAGTCAATGGACATGTTGCAACCGCGATTTTGACGTAAACGAACTGCTCCCTTTTTGCGCATTTTTCGAGCAGTAACCTGCACTGTTTATTTAAAAGGGGGCCCAGTTTTGAACGTCACGTCGGCTGAACGTGGTTTTCTCGGCACAAATCGACTTCAAATATATTGGACGGCAGGTAACGTGATTTATAATCTAGAAATGAGTATAATGATTACTGGGTTTTGCGGTTAAACAAATCTATTTGTGTTGAGATCTTTTTTGGGTGCATGTATTGCCTGGATTGAATTGTGCGGCAATATTTACACTGTTGCATACACTGCATACATCAAATTGTGTACTAGTTATTGCAAATCTATTTTATGTGTGCAATTATATAATATGCAATTACTAATTAAAAGTGCAAAGTATTCAGCTAACTTAATTAACTCTATTTCACAACTACTACTAGTACCAAAAGATTTCTTAGAAGATAAACACTATATATACTATTAAATTAACAGCATATGATATATTTATTTTAATTATGCATTATCATTATCTAGTTGGTATAAACACGTACGTAAAATAATCTATAGACATTTTGGAAACCATTACAAATCAGATGATATATGTTGGATATACTTTTTGCCAACTGGAATTATATTTTGAAATGCCTAGCATGCTATCGGTCGTTATATGGTTGGCGACATGGATGACAATTATATATATATATATATATGTAATTTGTAGAGTGTGTGTGCGTGCGTGTGTGTGCGTGTGTGTGTGTGCATGCGTGTGTGCATGCGTGGTGTGTGTGTGTGTGTGTGTGTGTGTGTGTGTGTGTGTGTGTGTGTGTGTGTGTGTGTGTGTGTGTGTGTGTGTGTGTGTGTGTGTGTGTGTGTGTGTGTGTGTTACTATTAGAATTGTCGAAGTAATGAATCGATAGCAGTCATAATTAGTAGCGAAGTTATAGCGAATATATATATATATATATATATATATATATATATATATATATATATATATATATATATATATTGTATGTATGTGGCTCAATTGTATGTTATATTGTATGTTGTATATGTATGTATGTATGTATGTGGCTCAATTGGTTAGAGTGTGCAATTGGAGATTGGCAACATCTGGGACCTTTGGGTCAGAGTTCAAGGGCGGAAGGGCCACATACATAAGTTTCCTTGAGCATGGAACTAACATACAATTGCCCCAGTTCTGTCCAAGCAGCAAAGAAGAAGTGACATATAGAGAGTGACTACTGATAGTGTTTCGATTGTATGGTAGTATCACAGAAAGTATCATGGCAAGTACTTAGCATCTGCAGTAACCTAGGCCCTAGGGGCCCTTGTAACAAAAAAATATGTATGTATGTATATATGTATGTATATATGTATGTCTGCAGTAACCTGGGCCCTAAGGGTCCTTGTAACTAAAAAAAAACAAAAAAATGTATGTATACAGCTGTGGCCAAAAGTTGTCGGACACATGTCATGTTTTATGTAAATTGGTCATATTTGGTTAGAAATGCAGTTATAGCTCAGTAATAAATCCAATATAACAATTATAATTTGAGATAACAATATTTTTATTATAAAATGTCAATTATGCCCAAAACTAACAAAACAGTATCATTAAATATATGGAGTAACATGTAACGTAGGGAAAGACATCATTTGAGATAGGAATAACAGCAACAAATTAGCAATATCACAGCAATAATTGCTACTATTTTGTACACAGTTCCTTGGCACGGATCAGAGCTGATATCCTTGTCGGCATGCTGTTCACCAGGTTCTGGCACCTCTCAGGAGCTATCCTCTGCCACTCGTCCTGGAGTACAGCCTTCAGCTGGGCCTTGCTGGTCGGCTGGTGACGTCGGGCAGCTATTTTCGGGTCGCCCCACAGGTTCTCAATTGGGTTCATGTCTGGTGATTGCGGCAGCCAGTCCATCACCCGAACATTGTTGGTCTGAAACCATCGTCTTGTTGAGACTGAGGTGTGGCATGGAGCATTATCCTGCTGGAATGTGTAGTTCTGGCCAATCCGGGACATCTCACAAGCTGCAGGTAACATTGTATCATGGAGAATAGCCTGATACTTCTCAGAGTTGATTGTTCCGTCACAGACAGTCAGCCTTCCAACTCCAGAACTTGACATGCACCCCCAGACCATAACGGATCCTGAGCCATGTTTCACTGTGGGAACGATGCCGTCTTTGTTCCACTCTTCTCCAGGCCTTCTTCGTACCCTCACATTCCCTGGAGTTGCGAACAACTGGAAACTGGATTTGTCAGACCATAACACACGGTTCCACTGTCTTTGAGTCCATTTTTTGTGCCTATGAGCCCAAGCCAGCCTCTTCTTCTTCTGGTCAGGTTTGATGAGTGGCTTCTTTCGGGCCTTGCATGACCTCAGACCATGGTCTAGCAACCTTCTAGCAACCTTCTGCGAGTTGTCCTGACGGAAGCAGTCACAGCACCACCATTAGTCCATTCTTGGTGCAATTTTACTGCTGTTTTCTTCCTGTCTTGCAAGCTCATCCTGCACAGGTTCCTGTCGTCTCGAGCGGTGGTGACCCGTGGCCGTCCAGTGCGGCGCCTGTCCCTCACACTACTGGTTTGACGGAGTTTCTGGAGCAAGGCTGCAACGCCAGCAGGAGATTTACAAACCCTGCGAGCAATCTGGCGACAGCTGAGACCCTCCTCATGCAGCACCTGGATCCTGATCCTCTCCGCCTTGGTGTAGTTCCGTGTCTTGGCCATCGTGAGCTTGGCATGAGTCAAATTGCTCAGAAACTTCTGCTAGACTTATAGCTACACTTGTGCAATAAAATTGTGGTTTTTAAAATATAGTTTTATAGGCTATTCTCTAAATGGCGACAAACACATCTGTAATGGAATGCATAGCTATTGGTCAAATAATTGCTATACCAAGTTCAAGTAATTTGTCATCCCTAAACCTGCTTAAATATTGGTGTATTATACTCTCTTTGAGTAAACTGGTCATAATGTTCAGTGCAAATCCTGGTGAGAACCATATTTTTCACTTTAACTATATTTTTTAAGATGTCCGAAAACTTTTGGCCACAGCTGTATATGTATGTATGTATGTATGTATGTAATTATACCTTTGGGATAACTGGTTATACAAGAGTAAATCCATCTGTTTCTTTGTGCTGCACTTTATGAACAGTTCTAATAGTTGCATTTGCAACAACTAGAATGAGCAATTAAATATTAAATGTGCAGGAAATGCATGTATCTAGGTGCAGAGAATATACTGGTGACACATTTTCTAATAACTGACTCATTTCACAAAAAACTATTTAGATGGTATTGAACACTTATTCTTAACTGAGCAAATGACATAATACATTTTATAGCAGACTGTATGTAGCAGACAATATATACAAGGGCATAGCTTATTACACTTTGGGGAGAATACAGAAGAGCTTCTGGTTCAGTGCAAAAAATCTGCAACTAACTGATGGTTATCCATAATCACACGTTGAGAAATGTAGCGGCACACACATCTTGTTTCAGAAATACAGTGTTTACATAACTGCAAGAATTAAAAACAAAGTGATAGATAAACGAAGTGATAGATGGCAACATAGATTGCTGTTTATGAAAAGTCAGTGCCTGGCATGTGGCAAGGCGTAGAGTCGAACTAATTAGCTGTTGACAAGAATCTTAGTCTAGAGTCTGCAGTCTATTCCAAGTTGTGAACAATTCAAAAAACGTGTGTCAATCTAGTTTACATAAGAACTGTTACACTTACAGTAAGTAAATTAGGATATCCTTGATAAGCAGTGTTTATGTGTATTACCGAATTTGAGTGGTCAAGAGTGCTGTTCTTCAATAGATACAAGTAGCTTTCATATTTCTTAGAATTGTCTATACACGGACTCCATCCGTTCTAGGACCGACGACAATGACGGTAATCCTTTTCGGTCTCGTCTTGATAAGCTCATCAAGATTAAGA
>CAXXBX010000283.1:17500-45659 GCA_964274945.1 Dehalococcoidia bacterium
GAACTCGGAAGTGAGTAACGAAGTAGAGGTCCCACCAGGTGTGCTCATTAGAGCACTAGGAGCTGCTCCAGTTGGACCATGTTACACCAATTAAAGATATTGATGTTTTTCAAAGTCCACACTTATGAGGAACAGACAGTAGCTCTAAATACAGGCTATACAAAGAAGCGTGCACTTACTAAACTGACGGTAAGATTCAGCAGTGAGTGATTCAACAACTTGTAGTTAGCAAAATGTGATCTGGCAAGCAGTTTCTAGAAAACCTTACTTGTTCCTGCGTTTCTCCTAGATTCTCTGAGTTGCCTTTATGAACTGCCATAACTGTCTTGGCTGCAGTCCAGTAGAGCTCGTGAACGACCTGCAAAATCGTGAACATTTGGCAGACTGGAGCAGCAGTGTACTTTTTCAAAAGGTCACAGCCTCAAGATCCGGTGAAGCCAAGAAAATATGACAAAGTCCAGTTAGGGGCGTCTCTAGACATGTTTACTTCCACATATACTGTTCTATTTATATCCTGTTTATCGTAAAGTAACCAATTAGTTGATAAATTAATTAAGTTAACTGCGAAGGCAAGTAATAGGTAGTAGAATCGTTGTGTATTTTGCTAATAAGTAAACTCAAATTTTATTATTTCTATTTTAAAGTTTAGAGCTGTGTAATTGTAGTTGCTCTGTGCTGGCAAAGTAGTTGCCTCTAATTTGGCTGATTTTCATTATGACTACAGCACAAGATCAAAGCGCAAAAAAGCAAAAGCAAATTCAGAAAAATACTCTAAAACAGTACAGCAGTATTTGATTAATAATAACGTACTTTCTAAAAATAATTATTTGTTTTTACTATATTTTAAGTTGTTTGTAAGACAGTTTTAAATATGAATGCATTAATCATTATTTTTTAATCCAAATTTTATCAAACATTTGAATATATATCTCCTGCATATTTTAGCTACCTTGTTTATTTGTTGTCTAGGTCTCCGTCTGACTGCCCGTCCCTCCGTCTTCTGTTAGTTTGTTTGGCTGATACCAGTTTGCCTCGTCTGTTTCTATTTTTTCGATAGTCTGTTCGTTTGGCTATGTCCTTTCCATCGAATTTCTGTTTGCCTTACAGATAGCGAGAGGGGAGCGGTTTGGCTACGTGAGACCTCGAGCAACCCAATGACGCAGACAGTCATCAACACGCGCAGAAATCATCGAGATTTTATTTGCTAAGTGTTTTTGTATGTGACTGCATGTGCTATAGCTACTTACATTCATTAGGTATGTAAGTATTCAAGTGGTTTACTGCAATCCTCAAACTAAGATGGAAACTCAAAAGAAACATTGACGTTGTCTTAAATTATAATTTTATAAATTTGGTGTTCGAGGGACAGTAAAATCGACGTCGATGTGTCCATGCAGTGGTGTTTGTCAAGACTGCGGCAAGTGCGATACCAGTGGACACGGTACCGCTATGCTGCGGTACCGATGTTTGCGCATGTTGAAACAGCGAGCCTATAATATATATATATATATATATATATATATATATATATATATATATATACCCCACGATAAAATGTTAAAATTGTTAAATTTGCAATAAAAAGTTAATAACGTCGTAGTTACTATCTTCTAGGTGGTGATCACGAGGCAATGATAGCGTCGTCAGAAACAGCGCAGGCTAGACCGTTTCACATCTCTCGAAATCAGTGCAGTCTCAATATTTCGTGTGTGTTACTAGATTCTGGTACTAGGAGTAGTCTCTAGGAAACTGAAAGAGAAGTGATCAACTCATGTTGATGATGCATTACAATTAATTATGGTTAGTGCTGACACAAAAGTTGTTTCTGCTACAGTTTGTACTACTGAATAAACCTCTAGTCAATAAAACTGACTAAACAACTGTCACTGCGGTGTCTTACAAAAACCCAAGGAAGGCACTTCCTGTTCAAACCATAATTGATCCAACGGCAACGCCTCCAGAAACTTTGAAGAAGCCAATCAATTCAGGTGTTGATCGACTATCAGTCACCTACGCTAATGGACTCGCCAATCAATCAACGATCTTGTTAAGACAGACCACTATCTTACAGTTTGGTTGTCAGCGGTTCCAACTGTCACTATTCTCCTCCACAGTTCAGTGAGTCGCCTGACATTTCCAACAACCTAAATCAAGCTCAAGTGAAGCTAACACCAATTCCAGTCCTGTGCAAGAACTGATAAACACATTTTCATCAACTGATCCACACCAGGTGACAAATCCATTAATAGATATTACACCTTATCAAGGGGCAAATTCAAGTGCTATAGATGAAATGATGTACAAGTTGCCTACCTACCAAGTAATGGCATTACCCAATTTTACTTGAGGTTCTATAGATGGAGCTCATTTTCGTACGCTTATTGATCAAGCTTATCAAGAAGTTGTTCATTGGAGAAAGAACATGTTTCAGGTGCCTTGGGGTACATCTGGGAGACAATTTCAAGCTCATGCTGAAGTTACTGCTTTGGAATCTGTTGCAATCACAGCTGCAATGGTAATGCCACACTAATTTTGCTGCAAAGACCTAACATGAAATCGAAGCCCCGAGATCATGCATCTTGTCTCACACGACGAATGACATCCCGGCTGGAAGGTGATATCCAAGGTCTACTTAGAGAAGCAAGAACGATTCAATTACATCTGGGTAATCGAGCTCAGTCCTGTCGTTCAAACATGAAAACGGATTCATCTTGAAAATGTGCAAATTACATGGAAAATGGTGATGTGAGGGCTGCAGGGAGATTTCTTTCAGACGAGGCTGATTGTGGTGTTCTATCTTTGGATGAATGCATTGATGATGGTTTACACGAGCCAGTAAGAGAAATATTGAAGAAGAAAATCCTGATCCCGCACCTTTGGTACCAGATGCAGTGTTGGATCCAGGTCTCCAAGCTCCCCCTGTTCATGCAATCTTGTTTGATCAGCTTGATGAAGTGGTAATCCGCAACATAGCTTTGAAGTGCAAAGGGGCTGCTGGTCCTTCTGGTTTGAATGCTGCAGACTGGAGAAGGCTATGCACAAAATTCCAAGGCTCTTCTAGGGACCTCTGCAATTCCCTGGCTTGCTAGCACGCTTGATCTCAACAGAATTTGTTGATCCAATTGGTCTTACTGGTTTGGTGAGTTGTCGTCTGATTCCACTGGACAAGAAACCCGGAGTTCGACCAATTGGCATCTGTGAAACAGTAAGAAGGATAATCAGCAAAGCCATCCTTAGTACTGCAAAGTCAGACATACTGAATGCTGCTGGACCACTTCAACTTTGTGCAGGCCAATTATCAGGTGTTGAATCTGCCACACATGCAATGCAAACTCTCCTTGATGATTCAAATACAGAAGCAATCCTACTTGTAGACGCTTCTAACGCTTTCAATAACTTGAACCGTCAAGTGGCTTTAACGAATATTTCTGTTAACTGTCCTGCCATCTTACCGGTGCTCGCCAACACCTACCGTCAACCATCTTTCTTATTTGTTGGAGGTGAAGTTCTAATATCTAAAGAAGGCACGACTCAAGGTGATTCATTAGCTATGCCAATCTATGTCCTTGCAACAGTTTCTCTTTTGACAAAGGTTAGCACAAAAGAGACACCACAAGTTTGGTATGCTGACGACGCTGCAGCAGGTAGGAAACTTAACTTCTTAAGACAATGGTGGAATAAACTCAACACATTTGGCTCTTTCTTTGGCTACCTGCCTAATGCAAAGAAGTTATGGCTGATAGTTAAAGAAGGAAACATTGATGCAGCAAGAGCTCACTTTGAAAACACAAATATCAACATCACTACGGAAGGTAGGAAATACCTAGGAGCTGCTCTAGGAACAAAGAAATTCTGTGACACTTTTCTCAAGAACAAAGTTGAAAACTGGACTAAGGAAATTGAACGTCTCTCTGTCATCGCCAAGACACAGCCACATGCAGCTTACTCAGCTTTCACTCATGGAGTAAGCAGTAAATGGACCTATATAGCCAGGACCAACAGCAACTTAGCCCAATTTCTGCAACCACTGACTAAAGCAATCGACTCAGACCTTAGATTCCTGCATTAACGGGTCAATCCGCTTCTGGAGAAACGATGAGAAAAATATTTGCTCTTCCAACTCGACGAGGTGAACTTGGAATCATTGATCCTTTGTCCCTACACAGAGAGTTTGCTTACTCCTTGATAGTTACAGAGCCTCTTACCAAGCTCATTCTTCAGCAGCAAAATCAAATGTCTGAGGAGGTTTCACAACAACAAAGTGTACTGAAAGCCTCACTCAAACGTCAGAAAAATCTTGTCATCAATGTCACTGATAAGGAAATTTCTGTCAACCTCGATACAAATCTCAAACGTGCTGTTGATTTAGCCAAAGAGAAAGGTGCTTCTGTGTGGCTGACAGCTCTACCTATAGAAGAGCATAGTTTCTTCTGACAAAATCTGAGTTTCACGACGCACTATGTCTACGCTATGGCTGGCGACCAGCATTTCTACCTGATTTCTGCCCTTGTGAAGACCATTTCTCAGTTGATCACTCACTCTCATGTCCTACCAGTGGATTTCCAACATTGAGGCACAATGAGGCCAGGGACATTGTGGCTAACCTATTGGATGATGTCTGTCATGATGTTCAGAAAGAACCAGTTTTACAAAAACTGACTGGAGAGATACTGCCTCAGAAGAGTAACAGCACTGATGATGAAGCCAGGCTTGACATCTCCGCGTGCGGTTTCTGGGGTGGTAGATTTCAGAAAACCTACTTTGATGTCAGAATCTTTAATCCTCATGCTCAGTCATATAGATCATCAGCAATATCATCTCTGTACAGGAAACAAGAGCAAGAAAAGAAACGTAAATACGAGGATCGAATCAGAAGAGTCGAACAAGCTTCTTTCACACCACTGATATTCTCTTGCACAGGAGGAGCAAGCAATTTAACATCAACATTCCTGAAACGACTGTCATCTCTCGTCTCAGAAAAGCATGAAATGGCCTACAGTACAACACTGTGCTGGGTCAGATGTCGACTAGACTTTCATTACTTCGATTTGCAGTTATGTGTATCAGGGGCTGCAGATCCAAAACAAAGCGCCCAATCACTAACAACGGTATTCTCTTGGCTTCTGCTGAGAGTGTTTTGTCTTACTATTAATTAAATATACTATGTCTCTGGGCATGCAGAATGTCGCTACCTAGTTGTTGTGTTTGCCTTACAGTCGTAGTAGTAAACTTGTGGACACATTAGTGTATGTATATTATATTCATAGTATATGTACGTAATACTTTTATTCAAATACACTATGTCTCTCAGTAGTAGTAGTAGTAGTAGTAGTAGTAGTAGTATATTTCTCAGCAAAAGCATCCACTGGTCATGCCCATACTACAAAAGCCACTACAACGGCACTCAACACAACACTATATCAATCCATTCAATTAAACAAACCCACTTAAGTCAACGTCACAATCTACTTAGTGAGGCAAGTGGTAGTGGTAGTGGTAGTGGTAGTGGTAATGGTAGTGGTAGTAGCAGTGGCAGTGGCAGTGGCAGTGGCAGTAGCAGTAGCAGTAGCAGTAGTAGTAGTAGTAGTCATGGTTGGCGACCAAACAACCTTACAGATCAATGTGCTTGTGGGTCAGCTTTTACTGTTGAACATTCACTGTCATGTCCGAAGAGTGGATTCCATACTACAGGGTGTTTCAAAAGTAACATACCGAAAGTATTTATAATTAAAAATATTTATAATTAGAAATATTTGCTACATTAACTAATCATAACAGTTACTGGAAATGTGAGCGATCCGCTTGGAGACAGAGTTCGACTCTCCGACGCAGGCTGCTGAAGACTCGGTGCAGTTCCTCACATCTGATATCGGCAATGATTTGTCTGATATTATGTTTAAGATCACTGATTGAACGAGGATTGTCAGCATAAACAAGATCTTTCAATTTTCCCCAAAGATAAAAATCCGGTGGCGTCAGGTCTTGTGAGCGTGGTGGCCATAAATCTCGTGAAATGACGCGTTCACCGAATACCTTGCGGACGGCTGTCATCGTAGCTCGTGCAGTATGAGCAGTGGCGCATCTTGTTGGAACCATGTTCTTTGCTTTTCTGATGCTGTAAGTTGTTCAGAAAACGGAACAAAAATGTTCTTAATATACCGATCAGAGTTAACGGTGCTGTCGAAATTTAAGCATTATTCGCTTTAGATATACAATTATTGTCATAATGTATTTCAATAATATACTGGTATGTTACTTTTGAAACACCCTGTATTAGACACAACGAAATACGTGACGTATTTGCAAATATGATGAAAGAAGTTTGTCCTGTTATAGAGACCGAACCACTATTACAGCCTCTGTCTGGGGAAATCTTCAGATTTAAGACCACAACAACAGATGAAGATGTAAGACTTGACATTTGTGCGAACGGTTTTTGGGGAGGACGATTTGAACAAACATTTTTCGATGCTCGGGGTTTCAATTTCTATGCATCCTCATATATGAAAATGAACATCAACAGTTGTTATAATCAACATGAAAACGATAAAAGCGTAAATATGAAGACCGCATTCAGATAATAGGATAATAGAACAGTCTACTTTCACCCCAATTATATTATCATGCACTGGTGGTTGCAGCAAACTGACGGACACCTTCATCAAGAGACTGTCGACTATGACCAGTGAAAAGAACGATCTTCCATACAGTCTAGCAACAAACTGGATTCGATGTCGTGTTGCAATTGTCTTGATTCGAGCAGCAGTCATGTGTCTTCGTGGATGCAGGGCAAAGCCAATTCCATCAACAACACAAGATAACATTTTGCTTGCCGCAGCTGAAAGCCAACTTGGCTGCTGACTGACAAAATAGAAATAAGTACAACCGTATATATAGTATGACTCATATCTAGTTATATAGTCTTCCTAGATATAGTTATGTTGCTTTTCATGTTATGTCATATTGGTTATTATTCAAAATGAAATACACCATGTTCTTCCAGTAGTAGTAGTATAGTAGTACATTGTAGTAGTAATATATATATATATATATATATATATATATATATATATATATATATATATATGTATGTATGTATGTATGTATAGGGGTTGAAACAAAAAAATTGGAGAAGAAATGACCTATGCAAGGTGGAGCTCGAGAATTCAAAGCCAGACCACAACGTAAGCTCTAACGCACTTCTGGGTTTTGTACTTTACCGCAGTCTTGAACAGTAATCTACTAATTAACCTAAACATGACTGAAGCTTCCTGCATTAAATATACAGACTCTCTAGAGGTTGTAGTTCATATCTTGCTAAAAAATTTACGGTATACAGTATTGGTTTCTTGACCTGATATGTAAATAGTTAATTATCCCGTTAGATCACAACAACTATACCATCTAAATCTAACGTTTATTAATTCTTTGCTTATTAATTGATCTGAACATATTTTCTAGTCTTTTTGTTGCATACTAATGGTACTCTAGAATAAGAAATCTAGACATGCTATTATCGAAGAGACACTCTACTAGAGTAGTCTACATAGCATAGGCATAGGAACATGGACATGCATGTGGTTGCATGACACGTCCACCTCCATCTCAAAGAAGCTACCACGAATGGTAGACCTTTACCAGAAGAACTAGAACTCTACAAAAATGACCTTGATTTATTTCGACTGATGCCAGCTATGAAGAGTCGATCAGAAATCAAAGCTTGAAAACAATTATGTAATCTACCAATTACAAGGGTGACAATGTATGTTCTATCATGGCTGAAATTTCTCTTGGTTTACTGTACGGATCGAGATGCTTTCAGACGTTGCTTGTTTGATTAATTAAACTGTTTCTGTCCATCACCATCTGTACTTCTGTGAGAACATTTTCAGCACATAGGAGACTGAAGACTTACTTAGCTGAGAACTACAACGAGTTAGGCAAGATTATATTATATCATGCCTATGTCTCTGTATGCATGTGCACAAGGACAGAACGGATAAGATTGAGCTATGCATAGACGAAATAGCAAATTCCCGTTTATACAAATGTTACCGGGAGGAGAAGAAACTATTTTGTCGTGTTTAGTTGTATTTACTAATTATCGATATGCATGCAGCCAAGTCAGTCGACACGCGCTGATGTGCAAAGTACGTGGTGCCCCCATTTGTAATCATCTTCCTACCCCTTCCTGGCGAGTGGAACAAAAAGCACGTGCCTAAACACGTCGAGCGCGCGCGAGGAGAAGGACTGGGTACGAGTCTACAGATGCATCTCGATGTGGTTAGCAGTTTCTACGAACGGCCAAGTGCATTGACGTCTTCTTGATACCATAATCTGACCACTTCCTGTGATATGAACGCATTCTCACGTGCTGGTGTCTCTAATTAACTAGACATCACCTATGTATACGCCCACTTCCGTCTGTCCACATGTCTGTACGCGCCGATCGACACGACGCCGGTCTCGGATCGTCGCGAAACGCGGTGAGCCGGTCAAGATCGTCGGATTTTGCCTCGACTGCCTCCGACGGCCCAAAACGAGACTTTGGCGGTCTGAAATGAGATGCGCGGGAGGTTGTTTATTCAATTGACCGAGCATGCGGTGGACGCACACCCGCTATCGCACGCTATTCTAATTATCTCATTTACAGTGTGAGGATGCGCCGGGTGTAATAGGAGTAAGCCGCTTGTGCGTGCGTCTGCGTGTTACTGAATGTATCTGCGCAGAAGTGACGTCTTTCTCCACGAATAGATCATGACGTTTTAGGTGGATTAAAATAATAATTACTACTCCAACCCACGCTTTCGCTGGATGGATGTCTGTAATTGCTCCGATCGACACGACACCGGTATCCGATCGTCGTGAAACGCGATGACCCGGTTGAGTTCGACCGTCCAAGACGAACGGTCGAGTCGGATTTCGGCCAGAAACAAGACTTTGGCGTTCTGAAATGAGATGAGCCGGAGTTTGTTTGCTCAATCAATTAACCGAGTATGCGGATGTGGCGTGCGCTCGCCGAGTATGCGGATGTGGCGTGCGCTCGCCAGCCACTGTACGTCATCCTCTACTTCCCAGATGCGCCGGGTCACCAGGCTGCTTTTGCGTGCATGCGTGCGTCCGTGTGTCACGGAATGTGCGTCTTCTTTGCAGAAGTGACGTACAACGATAGATTGCCACCGCCCAGATTGCCACTGCCCATAGGGCGGGTAGTACTAGTGTAAATCTATTTCTCAGTCTATTCTAGACAAGGAAGACCAAGAAGAGAAGGGTGTGTTAATTAATTAGTCTGACGTTTGTAAATCGTTAGGAATTGGAAAGTAGCAACATACAGGATGTCTGACGTCTGGTCGGCTGTGAATAGGTTTGCTACTTAAGACGGGAGATCTTGAACAGCTAGAATGCCAGTAGCGCTTGCTCACCTGCAGCGTAGGGACTCTAGTAGGGACAACACTCGGTTACACCCAGACAACTTGCAGCATGTCCGTCGCAGAACTAGATGATGTAACAAATCCAACGTTCAACGAGTACCCCTTGGACGACAAAACACGTGACAAACTGGCCGGTATGGGTCTCGGAATGGGACTCAATTGTCTTGAGTTTAGTAGCCACTTGCTGGACCGACAGATCGACCCCAAATCGTCTTCGCTTCTTCAACTGACAATAGGGAGCGGCTACGTTTCTTTCAAATCTGACGTTCAAGACTGGTACAAGCTACGCCGTGAGATGCACGCAAGTCTGAAGACGCCGTCGGCCTCGCCTGTCCAGATCGACGTCGGGATCAACGCGGAGCGCAAGAAGGAGTCACGCAGTTTGCAACGACACGAAGGCCAGAAGATCCACACGAGAACCATCTATTTCGACGTTGAAAGAAGAGCTGGAGAATACAGCAATCAGACGTCTAGGTACGCACATAAGTCGACAGTGATTAAAATGAGTACAGCATGTCTACGGACACCATCCGTTTTAGGACCGACGACAATGACGGTGATCCTTTTCGGTCTCGTCTTGATAAGCTCATCAAGATTAAGAACGAAGAAAAAACCAGTACAACTATGGCACAGTGTGGAGACGAAGAAAGACGTAACAAAATGGTCGAGATCTGCAAGGGTTTAATACGCGATGAGAACCGGGGAGCCACTCACTTCATCTCTTCCGTAGAACTGGGAGCGAAAATTTATCGCACCAAGAACGTCGTCGTTTGTCAAACGGCATCCAGGTTGTCGACGAACGCGACTGTAGCGGGTATGAGCAGTGCGTTGCTAGACGTTGCATTTAAGGACGAAGACATGGCTCTCGCTGCCAAGTACGACAGCCGTATGTTTGCTACTGTCGATCCCATGGTGAAAATGAATGGAGCGAAGACGGTAGTAAAAGCAGATTATGAGCGAGTTATTGGCTATGATGTGACTCCCGTCTGGACACTCGTAAGCGATCCAGAATGGCGAAGGGCAATGAAAGATGCGTCTCTGTTGTACGTGAAGGAAGAGATGGCTGCGTCACGCCCAGTAATTGCTGCAGGTAATCATAAATTCTTACAAGAAACCAAATATAATAATTTTGTCGAGGCAATATTTTCTGAAGTACAATATAAAGATCATATTGTATATTTTGGCATGCCCATATTGCTTTTCAACGTCATACAAAATTTAGCAATTTTTGGCGGTAAATTGTGCGATAGGTAATTATTACCTATATCTTGTTTTCTTGGAAGAGGTCAATCAAACACTGGTGCATCAATTTGTAATAAAACGATTGTGGTTTAGTGTGTGTCTAGATTTGTTTTGTTTACAGTTTTTTTCTAATCGTTTTACTGTATTGCCTGTTTACTCTTATTCTCATTAATTAATTTCTGTCATTTTTCTTTATCCATTTGTCTGTCTGAATATAAAAGTTTACCAAGATTTGTGTCAGTGTACACATGCTTCAGTACAGACCACGCTGCAAAACATTTTGTCTAATGTTCTATAGGCGGACCATTCTTGATCGGAGCTGGCAACTACTGTCTGAAATGTACATGTACTACAACATCGCAACCTCCAAGCAAGCATGGCAACACGAGACCGCAACTTGAAAACACCGATGAAGACAAAGAGCAACCCGAAGAACAACAACACTCAAAACTAACAGTTACCAGTATCAATCAATCGGAACGAAACATACAAACGGGCAACAGAAGCATGGAGAACGCAAGACTAGAAGCAGGCGACAAACGCACTGTCCACAAGGTCGGAACGACGGATGTCGAGTTCGAATTTTTTATCGAAGTCCCACGGCGTCGCGAGACCAGTTTGAAATGTCTCGACCGCGATCCATACGATGACTGCGATCCTATGGAAGATCCAGACTTCGGATTTTACATCTACTGCAAAGTAGACGATACCAAGTTATACTTGTGCGCAGACTCGACAGACGAGAGCAAGGTTTGTCTTGTCACCAGCGTTCCTTATCCCAACGCTTACGCTCGATTCTACGTGGAGTTTCCGAGTACCCGCCTTCTGGCACCCGTTTGTCGTTGGGCAAAGGATTCGTTGCACGTGTTGAGAAAGACTGCGTACATGAAACGACGTCAGTATCTTGTCATTGATGCACAGACTAGACAGCTGTCGTTTACCTCTGGAGACGAACTTGTTCGTAATCAGAGAGCGAGATGCCAGTTTGCTGTTGAACATATGCCAATTGCATAGGGCAATGTGAAGAGAATTGAGAAATGACTTTTATTATGAATCTAGAAAAATTGATTTTAATACTTGATGTTGGTATTTTCTGATATTTCACTTGTAGAAGGCTTAATTCTATCGTGACCGTTACTCTTAATCTTTTTTGATAAACCGCATTAAATTTGTTATTTCGTGATGCAATGATGGTGCAATTGACAGACTGTCTATTAAGAATATTTTGTGAAGGCTTCAACCGCGTGTTTATAGCACTAGCCATCAATCAGTACGTTTATTTTAACTTGTATGGTATATAAGATTTAAATATGTGTTGCAACTGTTTCGGTGCTTTGACAATTATTAGTAAGGGTCAGTGCGGTACCGATAGGCGACACACGGTACCGGTGTCACGGGGATTTGTGCACCCGGTGATTTGTGCACCCTCGCGCTTTGCTCGCGATTCCAGACCGTCGACTCGATGCTCCAGACCTCATGTCGGGTACACATATCACCGGTCATGATGCAAAGCTGCTGGTGATTTCGGACCCCGGTGATTTGTGTACCCTTGTGCTTTCCTCGCCGTCCCAAACCGTGACAACGTTTCAAGCAATCGATATTACTGAATACTCGTCTCTAGGCGTCGTTTTGTGAGTGAAGTCTAGTACGTAACCAATCAATCGGTTGACCAGCCTGACGTTGTTGATGTACGAAGGAGATTCACTCCAACTATAGTTGGAGACGATTGCAGACTCAGCTGCAAGCATAGATGGGTCTACAAGCCTGCAGTTCTCAACTTGCAACTGGGGATCGCTGTAGGAGCATTGATGTGCACGCGTGTATGCCAACTAGAGACTTATGGACGACCTGGTCATGTGTACACACGGACGGACGGAAATCTTAACACAGCTGGCAATTTAAGGTAAGTCTAGAGAAGATGTCGTTGTCAAATGTTTAATTAAGGTTCTAGATTCTGACTTAGTTCACAGTTTCAACTTTGTATATTTAAAGTTGATGTATTAATTGAACAAATTAATACTGAAGCTGTGTATAGCAAGACATTTATCTACATTTAGCGCAAATCCAAGGCTCACTACCTGACATTGTGACACATCTGTCATGATACAAGTTTTCACAGACGTAACACTCTACCATCTTGCCATGTGTCTTTGGCAACAAACACGTGCAGTGCAAAGTAATATAAAAGTGACTTCTGTCACATGTTTCCAATGGCTTGTCTTCTTCCATTGGAAAAGGTGAGAGCTCCTCTCGATCCAAACAGTAAATCAGATGTTGTCGCATTTTGGAAATATCAAAATGCATGATGGTTACATCATCTCCTAGAGCTGCATGAAATGCATATGCTATTGCAAATAGCCCGCAATCTTTACCATTTTGTTGCTGTTGCACTGGCATTTATTCTACCATGAGAATGTTGTCTTTGTGAGCCAATTGATAGATTTGCGCCAGCTGTGTTCCATACAAGGAGACAAGTGTAGGCCAGCATTGCTGTCGTATAGTCGTACTTGTTTGCCAAAGCAGGTTGAAGTCACCCAATGATGACTTCCTGTAAAATGAATCTGAATAGCTGTACAAAAATGCATTTGTTATTATTACAAACCACATGAATGCTTATAATATTATTTTGATAATATTACACTATTAGTGTAGTGTGGTGTTGTGTGTGTGGTGTTGTGTGGTGTTGTGTGTGTGTGTGTGTGTGTGTGTGTGTGTGTGTGTGTGTGTGTGTGTGTGTGTGTGTGTGTGTGTGTGTGTGTGTGTGTGTGTGTGTGTGTGTTCACGTGTATGTGTGTGTGCACGTGTATGTGTGTGTGTGTGTGTGTGTGTGTGTGTGTGTGTGTGTGTGTGTGTGTGTGTGTGTGTGTGTGTGTGTGTGTGTGTGTGTGTGTGTGTGTGTCATGTCAGTGAGAGGGGTATTTATTTCATACCATCACTTGTTACATGAGCGAATCCGTAAGTCTGGCAAAGGAGTGTTGACTCTAGTCCACTGATGTAGGGAAACTGCTTTAATAGAAGCTGATGAGCAGCATGCATGTGCTTGTCAGTTAGAAAGCCGTCGGCACACTTGCCTTGTATAATACATTTATCAGTTTCATTGAGATCCAGACCATGTACCCACTGCAAAAGAAAATTTTATAACAAATCTTCTGGTTATTGTGGCAAATTCAGTTGACTTACTCTTTGTGAACTCTCGGCAGCTGATGTTAGACTAGACAATGTTTGAGGCATACTTGCTCTCTTATTAACTACCTCAAACAAACTTCTTCCTTTACTGTTATACAGCTTTCTCATATCATATACCCACAGACATAGGTCATCAAGTCGAGAGCTGCTGATGCTGACATACACGTTTTGATATCGAGACACCCTTGGCAATGAGAGTGCTTTGTCAGTTTCCCAGACCTTAATCAAGTCCACGTCTAGTAGTAATTGCAATTCTGGTGTTATTTCAGCTTTTGCAAAATCATTGAACTCTTGATGAACAACAGGATTTACTAGCACAAAATCACTAACTCGTTTTAATGTTGGCTTTTTCTCATATGTTCGACAGTTTAGCCACAGAGCCACGTCTACATTGACACTAAGGCAACATTCTTCAACAGAGCTTGTATGTTCAGCAAGCTGCAAAACACAAAGTACATGCAGTAACCATAACATAACTAATCAATATGTGCCAGTAGCTAGATGTAAGCATACCTCTCTCTCGTCGTCTTCTTCAGCTTTCCAAGCCTCCCATATTGCTCCTGTGCGCCACAGCCGTAACAGACTTTGATCAAATAGCTGACGTTCTAAATCTGAGAAATTTGGCTTGCTGTTGCCCTTAATCCTAGTAGCAGCTGATTCATCATCTTTGCTTGTCGCATTTGCCAATTCAGAAGACTTCTGTGGTGTATTGTAGATCTTCAGCTGACTAATATTAACTTTGCGCTTCATTGTTGAATTAGTTTTGATGCAACGAAGGACACAGCCACCAGATGCAGTCATTTCTATAACTCTGTATGGTCCAAGCCAGGTGTCTTCCATCTTATGACCTTTCGTTGTCCTTTTTAGCATATTTAATTGCAAAACAGTCTGTCCAACCTGGATAGAGTTTACTACAGCTCCTTTTCTTTTTCTGTATTGTTGTTTCTGTCTTTCCTGACTGTTTTCAATGTTTTCTTTTACTTGAGGGAAAACTTTGTTTCTCATTTCCTTTAGATGATGTACTGCTTGCTGCACATCACCCAACTGACTGACAGAAGTGATCTCACTGTTTTCAGCTTCTAAAGGAAACCTAGCTTCTCGCCCATGCATTAAAAAGAAAGGAGTGAACTTGGTGGACTCTTGAACACTGGTTCGAATAGCAAAGAGAACTGGGTCAAGGAGTTCATCCCAGTCTTCTTCATGCTCTATTACCAATTTTCAAGGCATCTATGTAGTCATAATACTCTAATTGCAATAGAACTACACTTATCTTCTTATATTGTTTATCTTACTTTCTAATTGTTTGATTTGTTCTTTCATCTAGTCCGTTAGACTGAGGATGATAAGCGGCTGTTATTCTTTGCCTGACATTGAATTGACAATGGAGTACCTTGCACACCTGTTGAAGCAAACACAGTATAAACATCCAACTAGTGGTACATACACCTACAGGTGAAGCAAAGTTTACATTGGACATACATGATTTAATTAACAAGCACATAGGACATATCTCATACAACCTGGTTGACAAACTCTCTGCCTTGATCAGTGATAATATCGTTTGGTGCTCCATGCCTGCAGTAGGCAGTGTACAAAGCCCTGGCCACTGTAACAGCAGTTTTGTCTGATATGGGGAAAGCTTCAACCCATTTACTGAAATAGCATGTCATTGTTAGTATGTATTGGTTTCCTTGACTTGTCATTGTCAGCGGTCCCATGAGATCAATTCCAACTAGACTCCACACTTCTGAACGAACAGGAATAGGGTGGAGTTCGTTTGACTGCAATTTGAGAACAGAATTCGTCCTCTGGCACCTATCACATTTTCTTATCTAGACAACAGTAATTGTGCTAGTTAAATTATTTTACAAGATTAGTAACAAAAAAATTTCTACCTGATTTGCAATATCGATGTACTGGTTTGGCCAGTAGTATCTGCTCCTTATTTTGTCTGTGGTTTTAGTTCTTCCCAGATGACCGCCAATTGGATTTACGTGACACTCCTACATCAATCAACAGAGTGATTCTTCACTCATATACATAGCTATTTCAAGTAACTGCAACTAATTTTTATTATGATGCACTAGCCTGAAAGGCACGATCTTGCTCATTTTTGCTACCAAGTGCCAGTCTGAGTAAACCTGGAGTCTTTGTGTAGTACAACCTTCCATCTTGAACTGTAAAATCTTTTGCTCTTCTTCTAAATGACTTTCGTTTCCTGCTTGGAATATCAGTGTAGTCTGTCCCTCTAGAGACTAGGAACTCTTTGTATGAGTTCACAATGTTTTCCGACCATTGTTCTGCTGAAGTTACAGTATCTACTTCCTACCACATCATTAAAGTAATTGTAACGTTGCAATTGTTTAGAGCATTTCTCCAATACTAATGCATGCAGATGTCAATGCTATCTTACTGTAGCTTCTACGTCTGACTCTGCATCCGTCAACTCTGGATTGTCCATATGGCTCTATTACGCGCGTCCAGACTGAGACAACTTATTACAAGCCAAATAGAAGCATATTAGTACGAAATCGTAGATACAGCTACAACTCTAGAGTAGATCAACTGTAGCTAACCAAAGAATCAATTCTACGTGCTATGATACACAACTGCTCGCGACTGTAGACACTCAACTGCACAACTGCAACAACCTGCATCTGAATCCAGCGCTAGAGCTGTGTCTCTAAATATATAGTGTACCCGCGCGCGGCCTCGGCATGCCGCAGTCATTATCCGATTGAGACACATGTGACTGTGATCACAGTCATCCGGTTGAGTCAAAGTCACCATCCGGCAGTTCTAGGAGTCAGTCATCATCCGGTTGAGTCACAGTCATCATACATCCAGCTTCTTCTATTCAGTCAACATCCGGCTTCTTCATGGTCATCTTCCGGCCACGGGTGCAACTGTCACAAGATATTCGTTCTCTAGCTAAATGCAGATGTACAATAGATGATCGGGAACAGAGAGTACTTTAGTTTGCATTACGATCGCGAGTCCTGTAGCTTGAAAGCAGTCTGGGACGGCGAGGAAAGCACAAGGGTACACAAATCACCGGGGTCCGAAATCACCAGCAGCTTTGCATCATGGCCGGTGATATGTGTACCCGACATGAGGTCTGGAGCATCGAGTCGACGGTCTGGAATCGCGAGCAAAGCGCGAGGGTACACAAATCACCGGGTGCACAAATCCCCGTGACACCGGTATGTCTGCGCGGGTCTGTATATCGAGGCTAATTACGAGTACAGTACTGTGTAGCGTCAGATGGCGCTATGGACTTGTAGCGCGCGTACAGTACCCCCAGTTATGTAGTAAGCGCGCTACAGTACTAGAAATAGACCATTAACACGCGTAGTATCTGACGAGAAGGTGGGATTTCAGATTACAGTACGCGCGCTAGCATCTGTTCGCGCCAGGACGGTTTGACTGAGTGGGAGAGACTGCTTGAATACATTGAAGTGCTAGGTAGACGTGGGAGTCCTTGCTGTACTACCACCAGACTGTAAATATACTGGAATCGAAATTTAGAGGACTGTGGAGACAGACTACGACAGGAACAGTGAGCGTCATTCGCTGCAGAGGTCAACGACTACAGTCCGTAACAGAAAGCATTTATTGTGAGTGCCTTAACTTCTGGAGTAGCTAACGTTTGCTACTATCAGGCTGAGCTACAGAAAATACTTTTATTTATTAATGTATTAATTAATTAAAATTGACTAGAATACCCATTTCATATACCAACACTATTGCATAGAATTGCATGTGTCAAATCATAATTAACTACTTATTGCTCTAAGAAGGATAACACAAAGACTAACTAAACAAACAGCGCAGAGAACACACAAGGTCATGTCCAAACCATTGGAGAAATGTATTGCTACAGATTGTCTGACAAGTGTTCTTGCAACAGCTTCAAATGTACTGAGACAACATGACAGAGAACAGCTCAGATGGCTACTAAGCTGTGCTCTGTCAAGAGTCGAAAGTCTCCATAACCAATGCATTGAAAAGTCTCCTCAAGTAGCCGCTTGGTGCTCACATCAATTAAATATCCACTTCTTATCTCCTGCATTAGCTGTGTCACCAGCCTTTGCTGCAGACACGTTGACACGTGCAGATGAAATAAATTCCTGACAAAGTGTGGAAATCCAAGTTCCTGTTGATATCAGTTGGCCAAAGTGTCCCTTGATTTCTTGTCATCCAACTCCAGGTTACAGTTTTACTTTCATCACATGCCATTGCCTGCAAGTACAAAAGATTCCTCAAATCAGATTATTAAAAACCAATAATTGTGTTACAAACACAAACTAAATCTGACTATAATTAATTAATTAGTTCTTAGAGTGCTTATAATTAATTGCTTACAATTGTAACACTGCAGTTTGGACTTGATTAATAAAAATGTATAGAAATTGAGATGAACTGTAGTTACATAAAACCCATAATTAATTAACTCACTCCATATATTCTGTTGAGTCCAAACAAGCTGAACACAATAATTCCATTGTAGAAATAAGCCCAGGCATGTTTTCCTGCCAACGGCTCCACTGTGGACTCTCTTTCTCATCTGAAGAGTTGGGGAAGCACCATGAAGAACACCACAGAAAGGTCACTGGACCTGGTATTCATGAGGTACTAAGTCCCATAGGTATCCCCCAGTCTATTGACAGAAATGTGTTTCATGGGCACATAGGCAGGACTATCAAATGCGTACATATGCATGCATGCACACACACACACACACACACACACACACACACACACACACACACACACACACACACACACACACACACTGAGAGACAGACAGACAGACAGACAGACAGACACAGACATAAACACAGACATAGACACAGACCACACACACGAGAGTGTATGCCACACGCCACACAAGCATGTCACCCAGAGGAAGGAATCTCATTCTCATCATAGGTTGCTGGTGGTTCTGCAAATGAAGAGACAGTCCCAACTCATGACCTGCAGAAGTTAGACACGAGATCTCGTGAGTGATCCAAAATATTCAAGACTAGACAAACATTGAACCGCCACTGTAGAAAGACACACAACGCAGAGTATGAGAAGCCTGTGTGGCACCACTGTTTCATTGAAGGCTGCAGTCAAAAGTTTATCCAAGTGAAATCTCTATCACAACACCTGGACTTTCATCACAAGATTGACATGGGTACTGTGTACTACATTTGTTCTTATCCACTCAATCTAACTACTGCAATCATAACTTTTAATTAATAAGGTATTCGGGAACTAGAATTTTCTAGCATGAAGGAGTTTGAGTTCTGGAAGGAAGCGGAAGAGACAGCAACTTTCACCTACTTTAGAACAGAGAGGAGCAACAGCTCGTAAGACAAGGACAACACTGGGTCTGGCAGCAGTGTGTGTGCAGCCAAAAACCCAGGTACATCTGTGGTGAACTTTCTATCAAGTGTAATCTGCACAATATCTATATCTGTGTATTTATCTATATCTATATTATATTTCTATAGCTATCTATAGGTATATGTATCTATCTATCTATCCAGACACGCCCACATTAGTTTCTTAAGTTAGAGTTTAGGTTTGAGTTTAGTTGACATTTTATGTAGTTTGCCGTATCTATCGAATGTCTTTGTACTAGAGAATTGGATATATCTAATAAATATTCTATCTATCTATCTATCTATCTATCTATCTATCATGTATGTATGTATGTATGTATGTATGTATGTATACATAAGTTCCCTTGGGCAAGGAACTAACATACAATTGCCTCTCTCTCCGGAGTGTCAGGTTCTGTCCAAGAAGCAAAGAAGTTTACATATAGACAGTGACTGTTGATAGTGTTTCAATTGTATACTAGTATCGTAGATTGTATACTAGTATCGTAGAAAGTATAGTAGCAAGTACTTAGTAGTGTCTGCAGTAACCTGGGCCCTAAGGGTCCTTGTAACCAAAAAAAAAAAAAAAAAAAAAAAATGTATGTATGTATGTATGTGGCTCAATTGGTTAGAGCGTGCAGTTGGAGATTGGCAACATCCGGGACCTTTGAGTCAGAGTTTGAGTGCGGGAGGGCCACATACATAAATTCCCTTGGGCAAAGAACTAACATACAATTGCCTCTCTCTCCGGAGTGTCAGGTTCTGTCTACAGCAAGTATCTACAGCAAGTACAGCAAGTGTGAAGTACATCATAGTGACTTCTGATAGTGACTTCTGCTACAGTAGTGTTAGATTGCAGTGTTAGATTGCGGTGTTAGATTGCAGAATAGTGATTGCAGGATCTAACCTGGGCCCTAAGGGTCCTTGTAAACAAAAGAAAAAATGTATGTGATGTACATGTACAGTGTATTTATCTAGCCGAGAAGCAGTTTGTCTACTATGTCTGCTGCCGAAGCTACAAACCGACTGTGAGGGACAGTACAACATCAGAACAAAGAAGAGATACAAAAAGCAAGCGAATGGAACGTCCCTGTCTTGCAAGGATGAATGTAAGCATTGAAACTGAAGGGACTGTGAAGGTGTGGTACGTTAGTGGCCATACTAGTCACAATCCAAGTCTAAAAGAGAGGAATTTTCTCCCTCTCCCGGCCTCGTGTAAGGACAAAATGATTCAGAAATTGACAATGGGAGTGACAATTGAGCGAGTTCTTGAAGACAAACAATGTGTTTGTTGCTCTCTTTGATGCATCCTTGAAATGAATGCGTCAATTGTGTTGGTCTATTTTTATCTTGAATGCAATTGTCTCCTTGATGCTTCTCACTTCCTGTAATGGTTTCCTTGCTTTACAAACAATTTAAATTGGGAACCAGGATTTTCAGTTCAAACTTACTAATTACAGGTACGTAGTGTAGCTATTGTTGTTGACTGTGGTCGTTGGTATATAGACTTCAGGCAGGAGCTAGCTAGCAGAGAGAACAGAGATGAATTTGACAATCTTGCTCGGCAAGATTACTTTGTTACAAGACAGGATGTACGAAACTGTCAGAGGAATTCAATCGACTCTGCCAAGTTTGGTCACACAAGTGATGCAGAGTCTGTCCAATCTCTTGTGCAGAAATTACAGCAGGAGAAATACAATCCAGTTCTTCTGTACAAGGAATGGGGCATAACAAATGACATTGTGCCAGATCTCCCAGCAGTATCCTTCCTTTTGTGTATTCAAACAAAGCACCAGAAGGAATTGTTTCAGAAGTATGCCATGAACGTTCTGTGCATGGATTCGACACATGGCACAAACCATTATGACTTCAAGCTTATCACAGTGATGGTTGCTGATCAGTTTGGGCAAGGTGCTCATTGCCAGTGATGCGTGGCTTTTGCACAGGACTTAACTTAAATAAACAACTAACATATTTTCCTATGCCATGTACGAAGAACGGTTGGTTGGTGCATTTGTAGCAAAGAGGAAAAGCAATATGTGCAGCACTTTTACAAGCCATCAAGGATGCTGCCCCAACTACAACTGTCAAAACAGTCATGACTGACGATGGTAAGAAAGAAGATAATTTACTGGCACCAATGCAAAACAAACATCTAGAAATCAAATGTTTACTGAACAATCATTCACATTCTAAAGTGGTACCGTATCTTCTCACAAATGTGGATTGATTGATCAATTATCCACAGATAACACTGGATGGTTTGCAGCAAGATCTGTCTTTGGTGATATCATAAAGCACCTCCTCTGCCATGGGCACGTTGATAGGTATGAATGTAAAGCAGGATGACCGGGAATGGCAGTTGATCACACCGCATATTGTTTTCTCTCTTCAGATCACTTAAACGAAACATATTTCCATAGTGAAACCAAGTCAGATCAAGTCAGCATTTATCAGTCACTGTACTTGTTGATGCACCATACAGACAAAGATATGTTCCATCAATATCTGGAGACATTTGTTGATGCATGGATACCCAAGGAACCATCATTCATCCAATATTTCAAAACTTTCTATGCCAGTAGACCAGGTAAATACATGCATTTAGTATAGCGCTGCTGTGAACATAGTGCTCTGATTTTTATATGGTTTCAGAGAAATGGGCCATGTCGTATCGAAATTTCAGTCATGCTGATACTGATACCAACATGTTTGTTGAAAGGTGTGGTTAGTTTGGAATTTTCATGTATAACCTGTTATGTCCAATCCTGGACCTGATAGCTACAAATATGATATAAATCTGTTGACAGCTTTCATAACAAGTTAAAACGAAATCCGTCCTACCTGAGGGGAATGGCAAATCGAAGAGTGGACCAATTAATTACCACACTGCTGAAGATGGAGGCAGACCAGTTGATGGATGTCCAGAAAAAGGGATTGTGGCCTACCAGAGGTGCCACTCAAAAGGAACGGACAACATCACATCAGAACGGACTACTAATCCCTGATCATCACATTACAGAGGTACATTGTATATTAAACTACTAAGTTAAGGTAACACATATTAATTACTTATTGCATGAAAGAAATCCATGTGAGAGAAGTCTATGCTTGCAATATATAAGAGCAGAGAGGATGAGCTGTAGCAGCAATATTAATACCTATATAAAACTGGTTATTTCATGGTTATTCTATGTCATCACTAGGTACCTGACAGTGCCAACACCTGGCAAGTACAGTCTCAAACAGAGACAGGGACTCTTTACACAGTGAAAGAAGTTATTTCCATCTGTCCACATTCTACCTGTTCTGCTGTTTCCTGTGATGCACAAGAATGTCAACCACTTTGCCGCCACTGCTACCATTGCACCTGCTTTGGATTTCAGACTGGTCATCTGTGAAAGCACATACACAAGATACGATCACACTTGAAAGCAACTCACAAAAGCAAAGAGACACAGCCAGTTGTAGAACATATTGAGAGTATGGTAATTGAGCAAACTGAAACAAAGGCTGCAGTAAACATTCCAGCAAAAGCAATGGACACTCCAGGCAAGTCCAGTGGCATGTTTATTTCAAATCACACCCCATTTGTGTACATTCTATAATTCTCATGATGCTAAATTGTCTTAGATTGTGTGCACCTTGAAAGAATTGCATCCATTGCCAAGAACATTGCCATCCAAGCAGAAAGAAGAGCCATTGAAACACTGCATGTACCACAGATACTGGCCCTGGTTAAGGAAGCGGAATTACTATCGAGACTGAAGCAAAACGGTACTGATGCTGCTGAGCTGAAAACAACACATCGAATACCACCAGGAAAGAAAGCCCAACAGCAGCAGCTCCACTTCAAGAGGATAACCAGAAAAAGACAAAAACAAAAATCAAAGGGGATTCTAAGGTAACGACAAGTCTCAAGTTAGTCCAAAGGAGTCGTGATGTATTCTGTTCTACAACAGAGCACCAGACAAGAATGAAGCAAAACGCATCAAAGAAAGTCTGAAGAAACATAGTGATGAGGTACGATGCACTTTGGGTCTTGTCTGTGCTCTAGCAAAGTCCTATTACAACTTCTGACTAAGATTACACATAAGACCTTCACATACTATATGACATTGAGCTAGTTAGGTGCATAGAAAAGCAGGCCAGTCTTCATTGTTAGAAGTCGATACTCCACTGAATCACCTTAGATGATTAATAGCTGCATCTGGCTGGGTACAGGCCTACACGTTGGGACAGACTAGATACTGCATCCAGACATCACAATGGTGGGCCATGGAAGGCCGATGCATTCAAAGTTGCATTTCATGTAATTATTGGATTCGGCTCAAGGGGCATTGCTAATTACAGCCTGTTCTCAATTAACGTACGCAATGTGTTTATAAATAACTTAAATAATTGCAGTTGTAATGCCATGTCTGGGGTACTTCATCTGTTTTTTAAATTGCAGAAGCACTGTTCATTGAAGCCAATTTTTATGGAGGCAGCTCATCACCACCGTTCAGCAGATACACAAAGAGTTGATGGAGATCATGATCAGTCACACAAAGAACTATCAAACAAACCAGAGCAGCCATTACAGCAGAGACAAGGGCAGCATGTGGGAGAACAGCAACATGTGCCCACACAGAACTGTCAATTGAGGCAGTACCATCAGCCACAGTGTGCCATGAAGTCACAAAGGTTGTCAGCAAAGTCCAGTTGCAATCTAGGAATTTTGCAAAGCAATGTTGGCAGGATTGACGATGGAAATATCAACTCAGCCCAGCGGATGCTGAAGCAGAGGTTTCCGGAAAAGAATGGTCTCCAGAACACCCTTTTGTCGCAGCAGCTGCAGTTTGTAGTGGCTAGGCAAAATTCAGTTCAAATTCATAACATTGGCAATCACTGGGTAACGACGTCAAGCGATGAACAAGGGAGTATACATTTGTATGACAACTTGGTCAGATACAAGCTATCGAGTCACCTAGAACAGCAGACTGCATCAATCTACCGAAGCAATGAGAAGGAGACTACAGTTTCAATAAGAGCAGTTCAGCAACAGAGAGGTGGCAATGATTGTGGACTATTTGCAATTGCTTTTGCCTACGACGTTGCTTCTGGCATTGATCCTGAGTATGTGACTTACATTCAATCTGACATGAGAAAACATCTGTTCTCATGCGTCAAGAAAGGCTATATAACACCATTTCCACGATTTTTCGAGGCTGCCGTGACATCACAAGGTGTAAGCGTTCTGTAGTCTCTTTCGCTATTTATTGTGTTTGCAGGCAGCCAGACAGTTTTGGAAGGCTGATGATCCAGTGCAACCGTTGTGATGAGTGGTTCCATTGCAAGTGTGTTTGTTTAAAACCACCTGGCAGAACATTTTACTGTCCAACATATTCGAGTGAACAAGGTTGTTAGTTGACACAACAGACTTTGTACAACAAGCAGTAAACAGTTGCTAGTAAAACTGTGGCACTTCATGTAAGGATGTTTTCAACTTTTTCCTTTTACGAGACTTGACCAATTATATTACTTCGTAGCAAGCAAAACAGTAGATTTGTTGCTTCAGGCTATCTGTTTCTGTGTCCTTTCAGCGTCAAAGTATACAGATATACCTATACATGCATATAACAAATATTTAGAAATAGCCACTTGCAACTTGCAGTGCAACTAGACTCGAGCCAGTCTCTCCCCGCCCCTGCATTCCCCGGATGTCTCGTCGGAGTGCGGACAAGACATTGAGGGGGAGAACAGTAAGGGTGGGGAGGTAGGGGCGGGAAAAGTTAGGGTTGGGGAGAGGTAGGGGCGGGGAGAAGTAGGGGCGGGGAACGGTAGGGGAAATAGGGACAGGGAAAGGTAGGGGTGGGGAGAGACTGGCTCAAGTCTACAACGCAACCACGGAGTACTCATGTCTTTTTAGGAGTAAATCTGTAAACGTTTTTCAGTAATCCAGTTTTGTACATGTAAGGAGCATCCTTTGCATAGATGCAGTATGCTGTCAACCCCTGCCAGCATGCAGGCATTTCAGGGAACTCTATCAATTCAATCGGGTGGCCCTTGAAGAGTCAGTGGTTGGGGGCGACAGCAACTCAATCATGCTGTCCATGAGGATCTGATGGATCACTAGGCAACCTATTTCAGTTAGCCTGCTTGCCATGGGACTACAGTACTGATTCGAAAAAAGGCTGATAGGCCACAAAATAGACCGGGCTGGTTTCAAGGTTTCAAAGCAAGTAGTAAGTTGTATAAGTGATAGTAGCAGCCCAGGAGATGTGTATCATCCTGACTTCATGATAGGGCAACTGGGTTATTTTGACATATCCGTTCGAAACCCCTGCAGTTGTTAACTCGTATACATATATATGTAACATTTATTTTTTAAAATACATTTAAAACTACTCGTCCCTTGTCACAGTTAACAAATCCCAAAGGCCACAGTTAACAAATCCCAAAGGTCACACTCAGTGTAAAATTGCAAACTAGTGCATATTTATAGAGAGAAAATATATGAATATATATATATATATATATATATATATATATATATATATATATATATATATATATATATATATTAGCCAGAGCAGTAAACCTAAATGCCAGAAGTATGCAGGTCACACAAAAACATACTCCTCTTGTATTCAACCAAGAACACTCAAACAACCAAGAACACGTCATTCCAACGTAATTTAGCCATTCTAAATTATTGAAACTTACAAGTAGCTACGAAGACCACAGTTTTACGGGAAAAATTTACTTTAAGAAGTGATGTCTTCCTGGCTGTTTTTGATGGTACCAGTCTCGTCGATTCAGTTAGACATCACAACAAATCACTCCCACGTGTGCGCTGCGGTCTGGAAATGTAGCGTGCGTTGGAGTCATGCCCATGAAGCACACGCTACGTGTACAAGTTCACAGACCAAAAGTCCATGTAGCGCGCGCTACAAATCCATACTGCCATTGAACGGTATTCATTGCAATACTGTCTGTGTGCGTGTGCGTGTGCGTGCATGCGTGCGTGCGTGCGTGTGTGTGTCACTGTGTGTGTGTGTGTGTGTGTGTGTGTGTGTGTGTGTGTGTGTGTGTGTGTGTGTGTGTGTGTGTGTGTGTGTGTGTGTGTGTGTGTGTCAGTAGCTATGTCGGACAATGCGTTTACGTAGATAGGTTCGAGTGTAAAAAACTATGAGCTTTGTTTTCTGAAAGAAGATCTATACACTAAAATCGTTTACCAGTTTTGTAATAAACTAGGAAATAGCAGTTGCAGCCTGCATGCAATCTTTAGTAGTAGTTGCAGTGTTTCAACAATGTTGACGACGCTTGTTCAATTAACGTTGCAATGCAACAAATCTAACTAATGGCTATAGATACAACAAAGCGTGCACTTACTAATCTGGCTGTAAGATTCAGCAGTAATTCAACAACTTGTGTTAGAAAAATGTGAGCTGACAAGCAGTTTCTAGGAAACCTCACTTGTTTCTGCGTTTCTCTTAAATTCTCTGAAATGCCTTCATGAACTGTCTTGGCTGCAGCCCAGTAGAGCTCGTCAACGACCTGCAAAATCGTGGACATTGGCAGCAGGGTACTTTGTATATATACACAAGACACCACCCATCCATTACATTATTGTTATTGTGTAAGTGAAGCTGAATATACAACTACTAGTACTAGTAGCTGGAGTACCCACGATTAAATGTTAAAATTGTTAGATTTGCAATACAAAGTTTACTTGATAATGTCGTAGGGACGAGACGACCTTCTAGGTGGTGATCACGAGGCAATGATGGCGTTGCAGAAACAAAGCAGGCTAGACCGTTTCACATCTCTCGAAATCGGTACAGTCTCTATATTTGTAAATTGCGATTTCAACTTTCTACTCACTAAATTTTGGTAATAAAGGTACTATACAAAACTGAAAGAGAAGGGATCGACTAATCATTCTGATGATGCATTACAAGCCAGTTTATGGTTAGTGCTGACACAAACATTGTTTCTGTTTGTATTCAATAAACAGACCCGGATCCAGATAGGGATGAGGGGGTTGATACCCCCTCTTTTTCAATAGGCGTGGTCAATTATTTTATATAATTTCTTTAGAAAATAGAAAATTAGTAATGCTATAAATAACTGCTACCAGGTCAACCCCCTGTTTCAAAAATTCCTGGATCCGGGCCTGACAAACCTACAGTCGACAAACTTAACTGTAGCGCTACAGGCTTGAGGCTAGATGTTAGTGGATAAACGTTTGAGATCTTGAAAAAATTGCTGCATATACAATGCTGAAATAAATAATATTGTTTTGTAGATCTGATAAATAGGTTAGACTATACAGAGTTGGTGCCTTTCTCATTTAGAATTAATCTAGATTGGTACGTAAAATTGTGTGTGTGTGTGTGTGTGTGTGTGCGTGCGTGCGTGCGTGCGTGTGTGTGTGTGTGTGTGTGTGTGTGTGTGTGTGTGTGTGTGTGTGTGTGTGTGTGTGTGTACTTTAGACAGCTTTGGTCCTCACACACGATTTTTAGGACCATGCCTACAAGTGATGGGGCTATAGCCTGGTCTAGTCCATGTATGCCACGCTACGTATATACACCGCTGTTATATGTATACTAATTAATTAAGGTTTATATCTAATAGTGTTACTATAATACCGGACTGTACTGCACTATGGCGTGCCATTTGTGTCAAAATTAGACAATGAGATGAGGCGATGAGATCATGAGATGAGGCGATGAGACAATGAGATGAGGCGATGAGATCATGCGATGAGACAATGAGATGAGGCGATGAGACAATGAGATGAGGCGATGAGACAATGAGATGAGGCGATGAGATCATGAGATGAGGCGATGAGACAATGAGATGAGGCGATGAGATCATGAGATGAGACAATGAGATGAGGCGATGAGACAATGAGATGAGGCGATGAGATCATGAGATGAG
>CAXXBX010000284.1:0-6284 GCA_964274945.1 Dehalococcoidia bacterium
ACGGTTAGAATTACGACTTGAGCATACGTAAAGCAAAGTTAAAGTTTTTGTAGGTTTCTGCGAATGCTAGCTATGGCCATGGTCCGCCCTAGATGTTACTGATTTTGTCTTCTACTTCTCCTCTCAGGCTCTGCACCGTTCACAATCCCATGCCTGCTTCTTTGATGGTCTTTTGCTTAGTCTAGATAGCAATTTACGATGAAATGATTATGATATCCACTTTGCACCCTACTATAGGGCCCCCATTATATGACGAGAAGTTTCCCGTGATCGGCTAATTTCAGCTGGTGATTTATCTTCCGCGATATGCACGAGCAGTAATAGTGGTGTGTCTATCTTTGGAAAGTATGAAGTCACCAAACAACTCGCTAGCTAAACAGACCTGCCAACCTAGCAGTGTCAAAATGCGCGAGTTTGCAGGAAAAATGCGGGAGAATACGGGAGTTTAATTTTTAGACACGCCTACTATAGCATTAATATCAATAAATTTAATCGTAATAAGTGTTAAATAATATATAAATAATATATAATCATCAAAATTTAAGTATTTGCATGCCCGGTTGAAGTAGAAGCCATTATTTAATTTAATTATAGTGCAACAAATGTATAACCGATTGATTAATGTGCCTAATTAGCGACACACAGTATCAACATCAATTACTAAACATAATAGTTAATTAATTAAACACAGAATTTGTACTGTACGTACTACTGCCTGTTATAAAAAGCTAAGAACAAAGTACATGCACATTCTTGTGGCTAGTTGAGATGTTCTGGATTCTATTTTCTTGTAGCCTTCTTCGATCGCTTTTCCAGCAATACATATGGGAATCAGGTAGCCGGCCCCTCCCCCTTTTCCACTTCTGACCGGCTCCTCCTTCTATGTCGGTACAGTATTTTGACCAAGCATGTTATGAAAGAGCCGGATGAAGAGAGGGGCTGACACATAGAAATTGATATTGGAATATCAAGTATGTGCGTACACATGCATATTCTAAAATTGTAGGGTACAGTATACACAGAACAGGCACGCCCATTATTTTGGTCACACCCACCAATGGTCAGAGATTTGATGCCACATGCGAGTAGGCGGGAGAAGGGTCCCAAATGCGGGAGTCTCCCGCTCAATGCGGGAGAGTTGGCAGCTCTGAGCCTAAAAAGTTAGACGGTTTGTTCTACAATGTGATGCTCACCTTTGCGTGAAAAACACTAGCCTCGAATTTCCAGACCAGAGAGCGCGCAAAGCGCGCGAACTCCAATTCGATACTATGATTTCGGAAGTACTTATCAAAAGCGATGCTAAATGGTAGTCTAACAGCGTAGGATCGCTTTACCTAGATCCACATATCATTTGTAATGCCATGAGATCTCACGAACAAAGAAGAGACGTCTGCCGTGTTTGCGGTGATATCTTTGGACGGCATGAAACGACGACTCTTTGATTCTTCGGCAGACCGCTAGCTAGCCTAACGGCTCTACTGTCGAGACTGTACAGCTCGATCAGTTGTCGAAGATGGTATAGCGACACTGCTGTGCATGTCCTGTCACCGCAAGCTTGAAAATATCGAAGAACTCAGGGCCGGATCCAGAGGGGATTAAGGGGGTTTAAACCCCCTCTTTCCAATAGGCATGGTTCAATAATTTCATATAATTTCATTAGAAAAGAGAAAATTAGTAGTGCTATAAATAACTGCTAACGGTGAACCCCCTCTTAAAAATTCCTGAATCCGGCGCTGGAACTGAAGCTGAAACTAAAACTAAGATGTGTGCGTGCATCAGAGTCTAGTCACTGTTCTGGCGTGCACTTAGCCGCCCACGAGGATTTCGCGCGCGCGCAATCAGCGTTAGAGTCTGTTCGAATATTACAGAGGACGTGGGGGGGAAAACCCGTATCTTCTGAAGTGGACGTCCTAGCAGGTTGATTCCAACATCATTGGAAAGCTCACAAGGAGGAAGTTCCAGATCAGTTAATGAATACGGTGATTGGTTCTTTATTACGACACAATTTGTAACTTCCTGTATGGCACGCGCTTGGTCCTGCCCTTTTGTTGCATTTACACCAAGTGTCAGATAACTTCAAAGCCACCGTTATAACGCCCACTACTTGAAAGCTGTACTTTGAACTATGGATTGATAAGTAAAACAGCTGTAGCTAGCAAGCTTATGTAGTGGTTGAGGCATTTGTTGAACCTTTGAACCTAAGTTCATAGCTAAACTGGAACTATTTATTTCACTAGCCGGAATTAACAATGCCCATCTCTGCTCTTCAATTCCTTATCTATTAACCGCAGTTCCCACGTCCTCTCCAATAATCGAACAGACTTTAGTGCACTTAACATAACCAATTATTGCTAAACCAATCAGAATTTACAACCAACATTCCGGTTGTAAGGAGCTGATTGGCTTAGAAGGCTGTTTCCGAAATCATTTTAGTATCGACTTGGTCCAGACTAGAGTTCGCGCGCTCTCCGGTCTGGATGTTCGAAAGAGGGCCTGGGTACGAGGCTAAGAAAACACTAGCCTCGTACCCAGGCCCTCTTGCGCGCCCGGAGAAGAGGGCCTGTTCATCTTTTTACTGGGATTCTTTCGTTCGAACGGGACTGGGAAGAATCTTTCGTCCCAATGGGATTTTATGTTTTTCGTCTTCGGTTGAGACGTTGAACTTTCTGAATGCAATACATACACATTTCGCTCACTTTTACACAGTCTGCAAAGTCTAGTCGTTTTCAGAAACGACGTAGAACTCCTATGAACCCAAGACAAGTTTGCCTTGGTAAAATTTTGACGTTAGACGTTATCTACTAAACCTAAAAATTGCCTGCGCTGTTATGGAAACCACTTAAAATGCTTTTGAGAGTCAGAAAAGCAAATCAAAGTTTGACGGCCCTGTCAACCAGACCGTACTCGCGCATCTCGACGGGTAGATTCGACACTTTCATGTTCACGTCTTACGTCTGCCGATGCTGAAAATGCAATGTCACTACTTTTCACAATAGAAGCAACCCATTCAGTACTTTGAAACAGCTCTAGATCGGTCGGAAATGTCGAAATCCCGTTCAGACGAATTCGTTCGAATGGGATTTTGCTATCTAGAGTGATCTTTTGCGCGCAAAACACGACAAAACGTTAGACGATAAACGTATCAAATCACGGCATTGCTGTCACGATGGCCATTGAAGCTTGGAGACGTCAAGAAACGCAAAGTAAGATTCGGTTGTCCTTGCCGACCAGACCGTACTCGCGCCTTTCGACGACTTATTCGCCGTTTCATGCTCTCGCCTTACGCCTGCCGATGCTGAAAATGCAATGTCAATACTTTTCACAATAGAAGCAACTCATTCAGTACTTTGAAACAGCTCTGGATCGGTCGGAAATGTCGAAATCCCGTTCAGACGAATTCGTTCGAATGGGATTTTGCTATCTAGCGTGATCTTTTGCGCGTAAAACACGACAAAACGTTAGACGCTAAACGTATCAAATCACGGCATTGCTTTCACGATGGCCATTGAAGCTTCTTGACGTCAAGAAACGCAAGGTAAGATTCGGTTGTCCTTGTTGACCAGACCGCACTCGCGCCTTTTGACGACTCATTTGCCATTTCATGTTCACGTCTTACGTCTGCCGATGCTGAAAATGCAATGGCACTACTTTTCACAATAGAAGCAACTCATTCAGTACTTTGAAACAGCTCTGGATAGGTTGGAAATGTCGAAATCCCATTCAGACGAATTCGTTCGAATGGGATTTTGCTATGTAGCGTGACCTTTTGCGCGCAAAACACGACAAAACGTTAGACGATAAACGTATAAAATCACGAAATTGCTGTCACGATGGCCATTGAAAGTTGTGGACGTCAGGAAAAATCAAAGAGAGTTTTTAAGTTTTGTGTTCATTTGTATTTCTTCAATGAATTAAGATTATAGATATATTTCATTAAGCCTTTCTTGTCTTTGACTCGCTTGGAAAGAAGCACGAACAAGTTGTTTTTGACTTGAAGTAAAGTGATTTAGTTTTTCTATAGCTACTTACAATTGTGTGCATGCTGGAGTATAGAGTCGACGAAGTCACTTAATTTTAACGACGTTTTTTGTATTTAACAGACTGTGGATTACGGATGTGTACCGTTTAGTCAATGGATCGACTCTAGATGTAACCGACTCGTCGTTGATATACCCAATACCTCAAGTAAAATTGGATGTATTAGTACTATCGTAGTTAAGCAGAAGAAATTTTCATGCATCTAGAATTACCCGCAACAAACCGATCCATTTAATTGTGGAATATGGACTTGTGTGGTAAGTCTGTATAAACTCGTCTACTAATTCCAAAAGTAAATGTATATACTTGTTGTTACAGAACATGCTTTCAGCAGCTGTGGACAATCCTCGTGTAGCCAGCAACGTATACATGGCAGATTTGGAGTGGTATAAACATTAACTGAGTCCATCATGTCGACTTCATTAATTTTTAGATCAATCCCAATGACATGAGGACGTGGATATTGCATCGAATTGTTCTTACAGGGGCCGTTGAAAGGTACGCGTACAATTTATAGATCTAACAAAATACAATTTACTGATACAATACATGTACTGTATCCAAGAGAGAACAGAAAGATGAACTATTTGAAAACGACCATGATGAGGATCCACATTCTAGTGATTGCATTACAGGGACAGAAACAACAATTCATCAAGTAATTGATTTAATTGAGAAATGCACGGCTTGAAAGAGACGATTTTAACTGTTACTAAATTGTAATTTTTGTATGATTTTAGAATTCAGATACGAAAAGTAAACCTTATTCACCAGGCGAACACCTTACAGCTAATGACTCTTTAACGGTATCAACACTGCAAAAAAAATTCAGATACACATTGTATCTATTTGGACATATGGTTATCACTAATCTGCTTATGCAAGGTATCGTTCAAGCTAGGAAAAGTACCCTTTTCTGTTGAAGGCACAACAGATCCCGACAGATCAAGGTATAGGAGCGTGATCTACAAGTAGCATATTTGAGCACAAAAATGTGTATTATTGTTTATCAGCAGCTATTCTCCGAAGGTTCATACATTGTGTATTGTGTTTCTGTGTTCCATACGTTCCTTGTTGTTGTTAAACAGAAAGTCAAAGAAAGGAAACTGATAAAACGTGATTATAATACTAGATCGTCTGCAAAACGGAAAAGAACAGGTAAATTTTTGCTGTGCATAATATTCTAAGCATGCCTACCCAATTCGTCTCTAAACATTATGCAGCAATCTCGCATATATGTATATTAATGTCGAATTTTTTGTATTCACGGTCTTTTTCATTTCATACTCAGAAAATAAACAATTCGAGTGATGAATTGAATCAACTGAAGGTATCATGCTGTAGCCTGGCTCTTTTTTTGCTTCAAATACATGTTCATCTTTCTACAGTTATCGAATGTACTGTTGATGAAATAGACGGGATATTGTAATACCTGGAACAGAACGGGTATATTAGAGCATTGCTGAAAGCATGTCCTGTCCGGAGCTCCCGAAAATCTGGAAGATCGCTCAGTTTTCACGACATGGGAAAGAAATCCAAGAAGCAGAACACCTCCTGGTAGGAGCCAAGTTTCCAAAGGCTATTCAAACTATAAAAGTCAAAATTTTTCTGAAAACTTGGTATTTCCAAAACGAAGTGCAGCCGTGCAAGAGCCATGAAATCGATGACTTTATGCAGTGGATGGGAGAAACAGGGGACTGGAGATACGAGAACAAATCCATGCACGCTATTTACCACATACTGACTTATCATCATCGCCGTAGATGGGTTACTGACGAATTTGATAAAAAATTGAATAAAGAAAAAATAAGTATTTTATGCTTAGACGGTTTCAGATAAGTGAAACGTGCTGTTTTAAAATTTTTTAATTAATTTTAGTTTTATCTCTAGATAAGAAAGAATAGCAAATATATTTACATCAATTCATATTTCTCTTCCAAATAGTGCTTTGGATGTGCGTTTCTGAACTTATATTTACAGCGATCTAAAGTCGACCATAGCCTAACTATTTTAGATTGTAAACTATAACTAGAGAACGTCTGATAATACAAGTAGAGAAAGTGATCAGATGCATGGGTCTACTAGGTAGTGTTTGGTATGCACACATATTTCGTTCATGCCATCATCAGCTCCTACATCACATCTCTAATTGCATACCAGAGTAGTGTCACACTTGACTTCAGCGTAAATATAAAGGTCGAGATGCACACAACTGCTGCAAGTGACGAAAGCGTAAAAAGATTGTG
>CAXXBX010000285.1:0-2500 GCA_964274945.1 Dehalococcoidia bacterium
GCCCCAGAGTAGGCATCCATTATCGATTGACAACTCTGTGGATCGTCTGGCGTAAGGCTCTAAACATGGATTCCTTGAAGTTCTCTATCCACTTCTGGTATATTCATAGGCCTTTCTCAGTATCAGATCTCTCTCTGGGTTTCTCTGGCTATTTCGGTTGCCATCACTGGCACCTGATAGCAGTAGTCCACGTGGTAAATCTCCTCAATCACTTGCATAGGTATTGGCAATCTAGACAACAAATCTGCTTCCTTGTTGTCTACTCCTGACTTGAACTTCAGCTTGTAGATGTAGGCACTGAGAAGCAGTGCCCATTGTTGTAATCGGGCTGCTGCCAAAGTTGGGACACCTTCATATGGTCCCAAGATCTTCAGAAGGGGTCGATGGTCTGTAATCAACGTAAATTCTCTTCCCACTACGTACTTGTGAAACTGCTTCACTCCGTATACTAATGCTAATGCCACTTTTCCTAGTTGGGCGTACTTCTTCTCTGCTGTCGATAGTGTTCTGGATGCAAAGGTTATCGGTATCTCCTTGCCATCTGGCATTATGTGTGTCAGACAGGCACCTACCCCATAAGGTGATGCATCACAAGTTAGACTCACTGGCCTTTGCAGGTCGTAATGTGTAAGGAATTCTGATTCCAGAAGCTTCCGTCTCCCTTTTGGAATGCTTCTCTTTCCTTAGATCCACACTTCCACGGTCAATTCTTGCCTAATAACGCAAACAAGGGATGCAAGGTCGCTAAAACATTTGGCAAAAACCACCCATGGTAATTGAGTAAGCCCAGGAAAGCCTTAAGCTCTGTTCTGTTTGTTGGTTCTGGCGCATCTCTGATCACCTGGACCTTAGTCTCCGAGGGCGAGATGCCTTGCTCACTGATAATATGACCCAACTATTCCACTTAAGGCTGATTGATCTCGCATTTTTCCTGTTTCAGTCTCATACCAGCCTCATCCAGTTGTCTCAGCACTGTTAGCAACCTCTGCTCATGTTGTTCTTCATTTTCACCTACTACTAATATGTCATCCAAATAGCAGATGACACCAGGAATTCCTGACAAGAGGTTGTCCATGGTTCGCTGCCAAATTCCAGGTGCTGAACATATTCTAAAGGCATCCGATTAAATGTGAATAAACCCTTGTTGGTATTAATCGTCGAATAATGTTGGCTATCAGGGGCAACACACATCTGCTGGTATGCCTGTTTCAGATCCATGCACGAGAATCGTCTTCTCCAGCCAAGGTTGCCAACAGATCCTGGGGGTTCGGCATTGGATAACCTCTCATATCTAAATAGAGGTTTATTGTGACCTTGTAGTCACCACACAGTCTCCCTGTACTGTCCCCCTTTCGAATTACAACTACTGGAGTTGCCTAGTCACTCTTCCCTACTGGTCGTATCACTCCCTTGAGTTGCATGCGATCTAGTTCCTGATTGACCTTTTCTTGCAAAGCATACGACATTGGTCGAGGACTGTGGAATCTCGGTCTAGCCTCCGCTGTCAGTGCAATTCTTGTCTCATGCCCTTGTACAGTACCAACACCTGAACCAAATAACCTTGGAAACTTCTCCTTGGTGTCAAACCTTTGGCGTGCCTCGACATTAAACAGAGATCCCAATTGAGCTGGATCTTAGTTAACCAGTTCCTCTCCAGAATGGCTGGTTTGCCATGTACATCTACTACTATAACTTTAGCAGTAGCATGATGCTACCATATCTCACTGATACTATTGCCTCTCCTTCACCTTGAGGCTTCCACTGCTGTACGTCTTCAATGTCGCCATACTTGCATGTAGCTGGACATGGGACAGATACTGCTCATATACACTGATGAGTATTACCGTTACTGTGGCTCCTTTGTCCACCTCCATTGGTATCTGACTGCCAGCTGCTTCCAGTGTGATCTTGACTCTGCTCTTTCCAGATTGAGCAAACACTGCACTGACCGTATCTTCATCAATTTGATGAGTGAGTTGTGGCTTGCCTTTCGCTGTGGTGCCTTCTTGAGCTCATCTTGTTGAGATCGTTTGCGGCATACTCTACTGATGTGCCCTTGTCCCTTGCAGAAATGACACTTCTAACACTTGAATTTGCATGTACTAGGGTGATGTCCACGTCCACCACATCTATAGCATTCTCTGCTGTCTAATTGCCTTGCTTTGTAAGCGCCACCTGTTGTGTCACGTTGTACGCTAAACGCCGTCTTGACTTGCTTTGCAGGTGGTCGCCTTGTGGTATTTCCACGTACAGCATACGTTTCGTCTCTCGCAGTTTCAGTGACTTGTGTAATGTGGACTGCCTTCGTCAAAGTCAGCTCTGATTTCGCAAGGATCTTTCCCTGCACCGCCTCGTGATATAATCCACACACCAGTTGATCCTCGAGCGTTGTATCCAGGTAGTCTCCAAAATCGCAGTGCTTCGATAGCCTACGTATGTAGTCGCGATAGTCTCACCTCTCTGAAGACGCTGATAAAACGGAATCTCTCCACAATCACAA
>CAXXBX010000285.1:7500-26544 GCA_964274945.1 Dehalococcoidia bacterium
AAATTAACGCGCAAAATAACAGAGGAGATACCCCATGTCATCTCGCTGCTAAATGTGGATATACTCCTGTAGTGAAACTGTTGGCCAAGTCAGGGGCTGATATCAGTATAAAGAATTGGAGAGGTCGAAATGTTCGAGAGGAGGCAATGGCAAATTGTCAACTTAGGACAGTCAGTAGTTTGGAGCAACTTTGCAACATGCAGCATGAAGGTATCACGGACAGCACCCTAGCTATTGGAAACGACGAGACGTGTGGTACCATATTGCACAGTTAATGTATTTGTAATAACGCGACGTTGTTAGACTGTTACAGTGTATTTTAGTACTTAACGTGTGATTCTAAATTTTCCAGATACGAAAAAGATTGGAAGACTTAATTTAATGCATTGTTTATAGCATTGTGTGTGTGTGTGTGTGTGTGTGTGTGTGTGTGTGTGTGTGTGTGTGTGTGTGTGGTGTGTGTGTGTGTGTGTGTGTGTGTGTGTGTGTGTGTGTGTGTGTGCGTGTGTGTGTGTGTGTGTGTGTGTGTGTGGTCTTTATAGCTTGAAATTACAGCAAGCGATTATTCAAACTTAAATATTAGCAATGTCCTACCATGAGATGGTTATTAAATGGTTTCTGTAGTCAATTACTTTCAGTTGTCATGTACATATACGTAGCCCTCCCCTCAGCAGTCTTCGAATGGGTTCAGGGAGTCAATCATTTCATGGTGAAGACAAACAACGTTTAGTATAAATTGGGTATTTACTGGGTGAACATACTGTCATATGTAACAAAGGAAGGACAAAGCAATTTTGGAGACTCTTTTTAGTCTTCCCAGGTGGTAACTGTGACTCCAGCGTGGACTGGAGTCAACTATTTTGCGTACACAGCCTCACCCCGTTACTGAGAGGGAGCGTTTATGCATATACCTAACTCGGACTTTGTAGTGACGCCATGTATATGGTCGGATCAAAGTAAACTATTAGTTTTGGGACATCCTGTCTACCTAGTATTATAATGCTGTAATGATTCAGCAATATCATTACCGTCTAAGATGAAATTTGGCGGATTAGCGGATTTTTCAGAGAGCACCAACATAAAATTCACTTTAATTAATTTGGCCCTGGGATATGTTGACGTCATCACCCACGTGGATCAAGCGTGAGGAGCTATGTCAGGTGTTATATGGAACCCGCCAGGACAGCGCGAGAGGGTCTGGTATGAGGCTAGATGAGGCCAAGAGATGGTAACCCCTGCTTGCCGTCTGTTGTGCCTACCCTGTCTAGCAGGGAGGTAAACACGACAATGAGGTTGTGATCTAATGAAACTGTCAATGCAGCAGGATGATTCATACTGAGCACATTCTCTGCACTGACACAGCAAGTCTTCGTCAGTAATATGTACAGTATTAATTAAACCAGCCAGAATCCATGCAAGATTTGGGGGGCAACTGGAAAACTTTCTCAATTCTGTATTTCTACTTTTAATTTAACTGCTAGCCTTTTCACTTGCTAGGCATGATTCTTCTGTTTTTGTCTACTGCGCGGCAAAGTAGACATGTCTCTTTCATATGGCCAGAAGCGCTAGGCTATTTAATCTACCTTGTCCCATGCCAGCCCTAACTTAGCCTAAGGTAGGTTTTCTGGACTTCAGTCTTTCAAACGTCAAAACGTTCACATGATGCGCGGTAGAGATAGTGCCAACACAATTTGTAAGACTTTGAGCAGGTCTACGAAAGCCTCCTTCACTGGCAAGAGATGGTATATGAGAGATTTTACTTCCTGTTTGCTATTTAGATAACGTGCTGCAGACTTCGCCTCAAATGACACCATTTCATGATTAGCTAATATTAGACCATAATGCCTAATTAGTCAAAGGCTCCATAACTTTGACTTAAGAAAAGAAGATGATTTTGGGCTACACGCACTATAGCTGCCGTCATCAAAGACCAACTTTTGACTGAAAAACGTCGGTTGAATTCACTAATTATCTGATCCAGTGTTGTGTGGTAAATTGAAATGCGATAATAGTTATTGATGTCTCTAGAATCTTCTACATTTTTCGGTGCTCCTGTTGTTTCCACTACAAAACTCATACCGGTAGGTTGTTGCAATCTGCAACGTGGTCTATTGAATTGCAGTTTCAATTTCAAAATTTGAAAACATTGGTTGCAATTTGCAAACTATAGGATCAAAATTAGCGAAATTTGGGGGACATGCCCCAGCAGGCCCTGTTCATTTTTTGGATTTTGTGGGAATGGAATTCGGACAATTTCTGACGAATGGGATCCGAGCTGTGTATTGCGGTCTTCGATTGTTTCAACGATATGTCTTCGCCGACTAACCCTAGGAAACGGATCTGGATCTGGATACATTAGAAAGCCGTGGTGTCTCTTTTGTGTGTGTGTGTGTGTGTGTGTGTGTGTGTGTGTGTGTGTGTGTGTGTGTGTGTGTGTGTGTGTGTGTGTGTGTGTATGTGCAGGCCTGTAGCCTGGCTTCAGAAATGGGCGGTGCGTAATACAACAAAATGGACCAACGACGACTATACATGTTACTTGATAGCCTTTCGAATTAGCTATATATACTAGCTGATTAGCTCATTCTTCGCCTGGGCAACTTACGTTAATTAACACAAAATCCCGCGTATATAAAATTGGGGCATCATATAATTCCCTTATTGGGCGGAGAAAACACAAAATACCGGATAATATGTAACCTTGTCTAAGTGACCAAGTATTCGCTTGCATGCACATGTGCTGTGTTTCAAGCTGGCAGCAGCTTCGTCGTCTCTTTCCTGCTGCAATATCAACTTTCGTAGAACAACAACGCATGGATGCAGGGGACCTGTAAACGACACCATGCAGTTGCTATTTCAAAGTGAGAAAAGGCTGCATGCTAATAGGTGGAACGCAAAATTGCAGGAGATTGCCAGGGTATGAGGAACAAACGTTTTGTGGCGTTACCACCTACAGACGAACGTCAGCACAAAGCAAAGTACAAGAAACCAGTCACCGCCACGCAAGGGCAGTAGTTGCTTTTCAAAGTAGAAAAGGTTGCGTGCTTTAGGAGTTAAAAGGACCACTCTTCTTTAGATATATAGACACTACAATTAAAAAATATTATTTAGAAATGATGAGAAATATAGGGATTGCATGAAAACAATAGAGAGAATTTGACATAACAGGAGCACATACAAATTTAGAGGCGCGTTTTGCGTACTATACGCGCCAGTATATATATATATTCTTTGGGACTTGCTCACTTAGTGTATATTGATGTTCACACACACACACACACACACACACACACACACACACACACACACACACACACACACACACACACACACACACACACGTGTGTGTGTGTGTGTGTGTGTAAAAAATAAAAAAATAAAAATTTATATATATATATATATATATATATATATATATATCTGACTTTGCATGGTCACAAGCTGCACTACCAATTGGAAAAGGAGGTATGGGCATTAGGGAAGCCGTATCTACTTCACCATCTGCTTTTCTAGGAAGCTGTAACTCTAATCGAAAATTGGTTAACTGTCTACTGAAACGCAGTCCATCTTCTCTTCCCTCTTCTCTCCAATCGTTACCAGGAGAAGAGGAAACACGAGGAATCGTACGTAACCTACTTTCTAAAAGTGAATCAACCTCATTGGATTTGTCGACAGCTACACAACACCAGATTGAAAGTCATCTAGATGACATTTCTTTTTCTAACCTGCTAGATTTGGCGAGTCTCAGAGACAGAGCCTGCCTGAAGACTATATCATCTCCTCATGCGGGTGCATGGTTGTGGGCAACTCCAAACCGTAACCTTGGCCTCGCCATGTCACTCCATGAGTTTGTTGTAGCTTCAAGATACTGGCTGGGTCTGCCCATATTTCCTTTCCCACCAAACAACATTAGATGTTTGTGTGGTCAGCCACTTGACCCTTACCGAGATCACCTTGTTGGATGTGGTCATGGCCCACATCGTCTGAATCGTCATAATGCTTTGTGTGAGACTATTTGGCAATCGCTTCTTATTGATTCGAAACAAGTTGTAAAAGAACAGAGAAGCTCCGGTGAAACCAAATACCGGCCAGGTGATGTTTTCCATCCAAATTTCTTGAATGGACGTCCTGGATACTTTGACATCACAGTAAGAAACACGTTGCAACCATTATACATCCCTCGAGTTGCTGAAACATCACGAATAGTTGCAGAAGTGGCTGAGATGGACAAAGATGATCGTCACGATGCAACAGTGACATATGCAGGCAGGGTTTTCTACCCCTTGGTGGTAGAGACGCTCGGTTTATGGTCACTAGATAGCCTAGAAACTTTAAAATCTATATCTTCTGAAGTTTGTGCTGTGCTAGCTGTTCCTTTCTGGAAAGCTTTAAAGAACTTGCTAGAGCAACTGTCTGTAAAATTATGGTTGTATAACGCTAGAATGATTTCTAGCCGCATGCTTGCGGAAGTAGATAATGTTTTAAGTTGGGACTTCCCTGTATGCTATTAGTTGTTCAATAAAATTAATATATATATTTATATAAACCCACCTATGTGGGTATATATATATATATATATACACAGATGTGCTCGAAAGTTTGTGAACCCAAGGTCAATCTTAATTAATACATTATTATCTACCTTACATCAACAATATCGTACTTGTAGCAGCTGTATTTTGTAACAAGAACTTCTAAGGAGCCTGATTTTAGTGAATAAAATAAGATAACTTCTTTTGCAAAGGAGAATTTAATAAAATCCTTCAGTAAGCCTTGAGAAAAAGTAAGTGAACCTTTGCATGAACTCGTTCGTGTCTCAAAAAGAAATCAAATTTAACTGTCAAACTGTTCTTTGCGTTTCATTTGGCAACTGACCACAATTTTAAGCTGGAAGTAGGAGGATAAACGACGCAGATTGCTCAGCAACATTCCTTACATTGTACGTTTTACTGTGTGCAATGTTGCACAGAGAAGAGCTTTCACAACGCTTGAGACAACAAATTGTGCAGCTGCACAAGGACGGCGGAGCACCTTGGCGTTCACATCTCAACCGTTCGACAGGTTATTTACAAGTGGCGGTCTCTGAAAACAGCGGTGACCCTACCAAGGTCTGGTCGACCTTCAAAGTTGTCACGTCGTACTCTCCGTCATGTGCTTCGGGAAGTTACCAACACACCTCGGATGTCATCAAAAGATGTTCAGAATTCTTTGAAAACAGCTCAAGTCAATGTTCACAGAAGCACGATCCGAAGAGTCTTAAACAAAGAAGGCTTCTACGGTCGCATGGCAAGAAGGAAGCCACTGTTGTCTCAAAAGCATCGCCAAATGCGATTACAGTTTGCTATGACAAACTTGGACCAATCAGCAACCTTCTGGAAGAACGTCCTCTGGACCGACGAAACGAAAATCGAACTTTGGTCAAACTAGTCAACATTACGTTTGGTGTCGAAAGAACGAAGCTTTTGCTGACAAAAACATCATCCCAACAGTAAAGCATGGCGGTGGTAACATCATGCTTTGGGGCTGCTTTGCAGCGTCTGGCATGGGGCAACTTGATTTTGTTGAAGGAAGAATGAATTCAGAACAATACCAGCACATTTTTGGCAAAAAAATGTTAGTCCTTCTGTCCAGAAGCTTGGGCCTAGCCGGTCTTGGACCTTTCAACAAGACAAGGATCATAAACACACAAGCCGGTCCACACATTCCTGGCTTCAGAAGCAACATTACAATGTACTGGCCCGGCCTAGCCAGAGTCCAGACCTCAATCCTATTGAAATGCTTTGGGGAGATTTAATTAAAGAAATCGGTTCATCTTCGCCATCCAAAGAACTTGGCTGAATTAAAGGTATTTTCGCAAGAAGAGTGGGCAAAAATTCCAGCACAAAGATGCCAAAATCTCATTGAATCGTGAAAGAACAGATTACTATCAGTAATTGAAGCAAAGGGCGGTCCAACCAAATAATGAAGATGGGTACACATACTTTTGCTCATAGCCCATTTATGATTAAGCTCAATTGATCATTGTGACAGTCGGCTATTGTCATCAAATGACTTTGTTCGTAAATTTTGGCCATTTTCCACTATACGCAGTGCTGTTACAAGTACGATATTGTTGATGTAAGGTAGATAATAATGTATTAATTAAGATTGACCTGGGTTCACAAACTTTCGAGGACAACTGTATATATACATTGGATCAAAAGGGGACCTTCACGGCTGAGCGGGCGGTTCGTCCAACCCCCCCAGCCCCCAGCCTACGGGCCTGGTGTGTGTGTGTGTGTGTGTGTGTGTGTGTGTGTGTGTGTGTGCGTGTGCGCGCATGCGTGCGTGCACGGTGGCGGCGGTGGAGGCGTGCACACATACAACAATAAATCAATTTACTAACAACTAATAATCAAATCTGAATGTGCGGAGAACATGATATTGTATAGTACATATGGATTCGGTGCAAATAAAATCAGAATTTGAAGAGAAACGCAAGCTTTAGCTAGTTTCCTGTTGTATGTAATGAATTGTGTTGTTGCATAAGTATCCCATTCTGAGAATTTATCAATATCAATATTATAATTATTCAAAGTATGCCTCGTTCACATGCATTTTTACTCCGTTCAGAAGAATTACCAGACGGACAGAATTCTGAAAAGAATTTCGTTTAGAGTTATATCTCGTTCAATTATATCTCGTTCTGAGAAATTAGAGATCGAGTATCCAAAAGGGGAAGTCACGTGCAGTTATCTACTCGCCCGTATAGCGGTCATGCATTTTGAATCTTGCCCTTCTCACATTTTTCTCAAATTCTGTAAAAATCGACACACTCCCCGTGTACAGCTCAGTGGAGAAAACTCGTAGGTCAGATTTGGTGCAAATGCAATCAGAATTTGGAGAGAAAGGCAAGCTATAAAAAAGAGCGGCTTCAATGGGCAACAAATCGTCGGTTGCCAGAAACGTTGTGAAGGACAACGAGGCGCACAGTCCACACGGGACTGGTGCAGGCATAAGTTCGAATAAACCGAAAGGTGTAGCGTTCGCGTTGTCAAGAATTTTACGTCGTCGACAATAATTACGATGTAGTTACGATAGACAGTTGGTGACAAACACATACACTTACTCTTTCCAGTTGCCTGTCACTAATGGTTTCGGGACCATACAGATAGTTTCATTAAAGCTACCAGTCTCTTGAGGCAGAATCCGCAGATACGGTTTTCCTTGTTCAGCAACATCTAGGATGTCCGCATCAACATCGTCAAACCATACATCAGGAACACTCCTAAACATTAAGTCATCATTCTATATGCATTAAATATTAATAAATCAACATTAAACAGTATTATACTAACCAGTACGTATGCAGTAATGTCATAAAATCAATGAACGTGTAGTTCTAATAATTAGTAATAGTGGTTTCACTTTCATGTTGTAAACCAAGAGACAATCATGCCTGCCTATTCATAGCAGCCAAAACCATATCAAGAAAAGCACAAACATCACTTCACATACTGTGCAGTGTTCTAGCCAAGATTTTGTGCCAACCGTCAATATGACGTCATCAAATAATGACGTCAAATGATGACGTCATTAAATGTTTAATGTTGACATATTTGGTAATACCATCATAATTTTACTTTATCTTTTCCCTAGTTGTACTACGTAGAGTCTGATGCATGTATATAAGTTACTGCACGATCGTTAGACTATTCAATATAATTGCACTTAGAACTTGTCGAATAAACCTGATTGAACATAACCTTGTTGAACATAACACAGACAGACAGACGATAGATTATTACAATGACAAGTTGACTTAACTTAATTGCTTTAAAAGAGTAAGTTGTGCATATACGTTGGCTACTGTGCCGTCAAACTTAATTAAGAAATGAATAGTATTAATGAATAGTATAGGGATACTTTAGGACCATTTATCCTTTTTTGATCATAACTAAGACGCTATGCTTCTAGTAGTCTAGCGTAATCATGTGTAAAATCCATACAAAAAGCTCTAAGAATTTGTAGCAGCAAGCGTGCTTTGTGAGAGAGGATCACTATGATTTTATAACCATAATGATTTAGTGAATCGATACATCCAGTGTAAAGAGATCCGTAAGGGTTAGGTACAAAACATAAACAGTAATTAGTAGAACACCTGCTGCAAACACAGTCTCATTACTATATAGTAGCTATTATGGGAATTGTCCCCAAACACTAACAAAGAGACCACACCCAAAAAGTTAGTTGTCATGAGATTGTTCTGTAGTAATGTCGGAACCATCAAGACCAATAGAGGTAAATGTCTTAATTTAGATCCACAATGGATCTTGTAGCAAGACATCCCACACTACGTGTGTTAAGGCTTTCCAATTTTGTTCCCAACTGTCAAAATGACGGTACAGACGGTGTACTGGCGAGAACAATGCGTGTGTATGCTTATGCCTTTTTAGAGCAATAACTTGCAACAAGAATATAACCCAACACACTTATGTGTTTCCATCAGAAATAAGTACACATGCACATTTTAATGACGTAACTTTTTATGTGTACAAGATTTGAGTTAGAAGTTAGAGATGCCTCTCGTGTATAAAGACAATTGGCTGATACATACTTCACTTTGCGTATGACTGAAATAAATAAAGAAACAAGAAATTCAACTACTTAAATGCTTCAGGAAGCATTAATAAAGATTTATGCACCAACTACATAAACTTAACTATTAGATTCTCATCCTCCTGACATCCTATTCTCAGTGCAGTGGACGGTAAATTTACATTTGTGATGTAGCTTCAATCTATCAAGTGAGCAGTGTATCATTGCAGTTACAAACACATCAGGCACTGCAGTATCTAGCTGTCTGGAAACATAATTTGCTGTACAAGTTATGAGGCTCAGCTAACCCTAACTCATAACCCTAAAACACCCAAACCAGTTATTCAAAATTCGACATACTGAATGTATTAGGGCAAAGACAAACACCATCTCTGCTACATTGCTACTATAATTCCACACTTTCTGCATGCAAGAAGACCATATCAAGTAATAAATTGTGTTGATGTGGGCCCAAAAAGTCAATGCGGGGCCCTAAAAGTCGGTTAGGGTAATGAGAGTCTAATACTTAAGTCATGTGGACCAACAGCCAAACAACAAAGCTCAACCAAGGGGCAAACAAAATTCAGGTTTTGTCTGTCAAAACTGCTTTGGCAACTTCTTGCATGATTACATGCACATAAGACTTAGAAAAGATTGAATGTCACATTTCTAATTCAAGATGGCAAATTCTCACAAGATCAACACAAGAGTTCTATTTAGAATTTATGCAGCGGTGTAAATCAACACACCTTTTTCTGTTTCGTAATCAATGAAGAAGTCTACCATGCCGTTAGACTTACTACAAACCTTTACTTCTCACTGTTTCTGCTTGGCTCTGTCATCTACAACACTAGGATGTTTTCTTTTTCTTACATACCGAGAATGTTCTTCTTTCTTCAGTTTCTATCAATATTATTAACATATTATTTCTATCATTGTCACTGTCATCATTATCATGGTCATTGTTGTAGTAGTAATACTCTCTTTGCTAACACCATTAAGTAACAGACTGGAGGACACTCTAGTTTGCATCTAGTGATACACTATGCATGTTGTGGTATGTATGTAGTGCAACTCCAGAAATGTAGCACACTATTCTACATTGGTGCAACACGAGCTAGCCCAACATATGTACCTCAACTTTAAAGAATGACCTTAAGAATTATTGTAAAGTAGTCTATTCGATGCTGTCTGGTCTCTATAATTCAATTTTTAAGCACTAGTTCCTGGTCTATTGCTCTGGCCATTTTCTTAAGACATGCAGTAACAATAGGTTATTCATCCTCTCTTAATTGCCAGCCAATTATTGGTACAACATTTGTTGCAGTGTTGTATAAGACGCTACATCCCTGAAATCTTTTCTTGAATATATCATAATCATAATAACAACAACAATAATAACAACAGTTGCCATTCCCATGGTGATGGGAAAATTTTGGTCCCAGGTTAAAAGAAGTTGCCCCAGACAAAGGAATGAGAATTAATTATTGTGTAGTAGTTATCAGTTCCACTACACGGTTTTGTTGGGATAAATGTCATCTAGTAGATCCTCGAATCTAGAGAATGCGAAATTCATGTGCGAGTGGAGGCGGATCCTCCTGGGATATAAAATATACTCAGCACATTTCCAATGTACGCATTGAACAATCGGAACTCTATCCCTTTGCTCTGGACGTAGTTTGATGTTTAAGATAAGTAAAATCATCTACAGCTAACTCAGCCTGATGAGAATGGTAGATAGCATTGTGATGTAACAATGGCATGTGAACAAACAATGAATATATTGGAATTTGAAAGTGAGCATTGCATTCTTAGTTGTGAGAAAACAAAATTACGCCATCAGATTGAGTTCACGTAACAGAACTTTCATCAAATCGAGTCTATCAGGGGCTTTCAGTCTCTTTGAAAGGCAAACAGCATAGTGTTGTTCTATGTTGCACCCCAAAAGGGAACCCGACTAAAAGTGGAGGTTGATGCCACCCTGCCTATGTTCTTACCCATGTCGAGTTACGCCTGTACCCCAAATTTTAGCCCCGTGGGTGATCCGGTCTAGCCGGCTATTAAACTTATACATATACATATACATATATATATATATATATATATATATATATATATATAATGTATATATATATATATATATATATATATATATATATATATATATATATATATATATATATATATATATATATTATAAACCCACCTATGTGGGTATCTAACACACATTATCCAAAAAACATGTCTGTACAATCTAAAGCTAGTCTATGCAATACCATTTTGCCGTTATATAGGCAGAGTTTCACCGACAGTTGTTCATGTATGTTACTGACTGCCTGGCTGACTGTCAAATTTCTTTTGAAAGATACACGTCGTGCGATGGTCTTCAATACTTCCAAACTGTGTGGTGACCACAGGCCAAGAGATTTGCACATAAGAGGGTGGAAAATACTCCCAGTTGATGTGACATTGGCTTCATGATGTTGGTCTTTTCCCTTTCTCTAGCTGCAACTGCATTTCCCACACTGTAAGCTGTTTGGGTAACGTATGACGGTTGCATTTTTTTCTGACTGTTACATCAAAATAGGTGGCACGGCCTTGTTCAAAGTCAGGATGAAAATATCATCCAGTCTGGCACAAGTATCAGTGTTGCAGCGTTGTTCCTACATACATATTAGTAGTATAGATGCACAACTGTGGATATGGACAAACTGTGGATTTCTGGTTTTCCACATAATTTGAGAGTTAGGGTTAGGTTTAGGATTAGAGTTACGGGTTATGTTATGATTAGGGTTAGGTATGTATGGTTTGTATTGGCAATTCATGGTTTGTACAGGTAATTCATGGATTCTACTGGGTAATCCTGGATTGTCCAAATATGCACTTTGCGCACAACATACATAAAATGCAAATTAGGCCATTATGAACAGCTGACACAATAAATGAAACCAGCCCATGTTTGTGGAAGCACCAATATCTGTATGAACCTTCCATGAGATTAATCTCTATTGTTTTCACATAGGAATCAATCACAGCTGAATCCCTGGCAGTTTAATACTCTAACCTAAACACAACAGTGCATCTCAATGAACGTAGTGCCAATCCCTTTACCTTAGCAGTTACACTACCGCAGAAACCCATCATCTCCTCTGCATCAAATCCCACAATTAAGTCTGTGTTTCCTTTCATTAGAATATAATAAAGCACAGCAGCATCTGCCTTTGCAATAGGATTCAAGGAGAGAAACTTAGCTGTTCTCTATTTTCAATATGACCCCTCAAAGTGATTATTCTATTGAATGAGAATCTGTATCACCATTACACCTGACTGGAAAAAAGCGACAATGGTACCGTATGTGCAGCAGATTGACTAACTGATTGCAGCAGTGATCTACAATAGATTACATACATCTTGGACTGTTTGTATTCACTATCTTTACTTGCTGTAACATGGATAACTACACCAGTGCTCTTGATCAGGCCCTGACTCTCTACAGTTGTTTTCCTCTTCTTACTTGTGAAACGAACTGGAACAGCCCAGGCATCTTTGACTGCTTACTTGAGGGTGCCAACACTTGATGGGTCGTGATGCCCGGCCAACACACTCATACACATGTACGTGTGAAAAGATGAAACTACCAGCCCACATAGCATACAGGCAATAGAGCTTCTAATTAAGGCTTGATCAGAGCAGTGTTCATTCCTTGTATAAGAGCTAGTCCAGTAGGATGTATTCACACACAAGATAAGTACTCATTGAAAGCCATCTCAAGCCTTTGAGACTAGGCACGACTTAGCTGTGGACAGGCAGCTGCTTGTGATACCTGTCCACTCCCAAATTACCATGCCTGGGACAGGCAAGCAAGCCAATGTTTCAAGTCCTAAATACACCCAGCTTCGTCCCAGACGCAGTGTAGATTGCAGCCCTGGATGTGCTGCCATCCACAATGCGTCTAGAAAAGGCTAGAATACACCCTATGTAGAGTCTTACATCAATTATCGGACGCTCTCCAATATCGGACTATTGGTGTACAGAAACAAGATGAAGATTTCTTATATCTAAGGCATGAATGTAGAGAGTAGTCACATGGTAATACAACGTGCTAGATTGAGTTTGATCACTTAGCCTATTGCTGTTCACTGGGACAAAATAGAACTTCCGCTACTTTCTCCCTATCTTGGACATGCCCATCAAATATTGGACAGCCACCGGTTTTTGCTTGTGCCGCAGCTTTGCGATAATCGTTATCACAATGCGACTGGTGCCAATGTGTTGATAATGTAACTCTTGAAGTAAACAATCTCGAAAACAAGGTGGTATAATTACTCTCTTTCCCCACAACAAACGGTCCTGTGAAACCGACAGTTCATGCTGCCTGTTGGCGTACGGTTTGAATTCCACTTCGATACAACCACGGGGCCATCCAGATCGTGTCCAGTGCAAAACTTTTGACAGAATTGGATCTCGACAAGTAGCTATTGCCAGCTGCTTGTGTTGCGTCGCAAGCCAATCGCGTTTGGAGACTCGTGAAATACCAAACAACTGTATTTCTACTAGATCCTGCTCAAAACTAGAACACAACAATACGCATGTGCATAATCGTAATACCCCGTCTAATCCACTACGTTACACTCCCCCTATCTAATCTAATGTCCCTAGATTAACTAACTTCAGCTAACAACCTGATGACTCTTAATAGTATGTATAGTCGGCTAGCTTGGCCGACTTTACTACTCATCCCGACCCGGTTGTGATCCCGTCGGACAGACTGCCATGTTCCTGGTTAGCATTCCCGTTGGCTGTGGTATCTGTTTGTCGCATGACCTCAGCTATCGTTACTTCATCCTGTGAGTCATCTGGAGGGCGGCTGACTGAGTTCTCTGTAGGTGTAACATTGGCAGTTTCCTCATACTCAGCTTCGGCTTCAAATCTAGGGTCATGGCTGGAACGAGGTCCCGGAAGCAGCTGATCGGCATGCCGTCTCCAAACTGTCTCGTTTGCACAGACTCGGTATGACACCGGGCCTGTTTGTACGGCAATCTCTCTTTGTACCCATTTCCATCCTGGCCGATAATTCCGGACCAACACTTGCTGTCCCTCGTCAAAACACCGATAAGGTTTGTTTTTATCATCACTAAACGGCTTACGATTCACCGTCCTACGAACATCAGGTTTAAAGAGATCCAACTTTGTCTGAACGTTGCGCCCAAACATAAGCTGCGAGGAGCTTTGGTCCGTGGTGGCCCATGGAGACAAGCAGTACACTAGTAAGAACTCGTCCAATTTGTGTTGCATTGGCTTGTTGCTTTTGTTTGCCTTCAGTGCCCTTTGAAACATTCTGCAAGACCGTTGGTTGCCGGGTGATACGGAGCTCCGGTGATGTGCCGTGTGTGGTTGCCTTTCATAAAAGATCAAAATACTTCCGATGTAAACTGGGGCCCATTGTCGGTCACTATTGGCTCCGGGATACCCATTCTAGACATGACCGTCTGCAGCTGTTTGACTGTTCCTCCACTGTAGTATTTTCCATTTCCATGATTTCCGGCCATTTCGTGTGGGCACGAGCAATTACCATGTACATCCTGTTGTCAATAGGGCCAGCGAAGTCTACATGTAGGCGTTGCCAGGGCAATGCGGGATACTCCCATCTATGTAGGAGAGCTTTCTCCGGGGCACAATTGGTTTTCTGGCAACTATGACATCTTCACATCATTTCCTCAATGTTTCGATCCAACTTAGACCACCAAACGTACGTACGAGGCAACTTCTTCATTTTCGTCATTCCAATAAGTCTCTCATGCAAACGTCCAGGACTCATGGCCATAATTTGGTACATATGAGGACTCGAGTACCCCACAGTAGTTTGCCGTGGTAGGTGGTCAATTCATTTCTCCGCAAGAAGAATGCTTGTAGTCCATACGACTGTGGAGCCTTCTCCCAGCCTGTCTGCATAGCTTCTATAACAGTGGGCAGTATTGGATCTTGACACTAAGTGCGATGTACTTCAGCATCTGTGGTTGGCAGACCTTGCACAAAATCTGCATAGAGTAGTGTCTCCTCATCTGACTTCTGGGTACCGGTAGACAAGGTAAACCGTCGCTGTTACAGTCTGGTACCCCTGTGCTCAATCTTGTAGGTGAAAGTACCCAGAAACACACACCATCTCTGTAAATGTGCGGCGGCAGTAGATGGAACAGCTTTACCCGGTTCAATTATATACTGCAATGGCTTGTGATCAGTAATTAGCGTAAAGAGTCATCCTTCCAGATAACCTTGGAATTTACTCATTCCCCAGTATAGTCCCAAAGCCTCCTTCTCTATTTGCGTGTACTGTCATTCGATCCTCGTCAGCGTCCTCGAGGCATAGGCTATTGGCCATTCCAATCCATCCATCATTCCATGAAACAGCACGGCTCCGAGTCCGTATGACGAACTGTCACAGGCTAGGACAAGTTCCAAATCTGGGTTGTAGTGTCAGAACTCTGTCTTCCAACAGCAGGCTTTTCACAATTTCAAAACTTCGACTTTGTTCACTACCCCAGCGCCATTTCTAAGAATGAGTAAAGTTGAGTGATGGATGTTCTAAGGAGGTGGCACCTGGGTGATGGCTTGATTCGTTTTGGGTGATTGAGAGGCCCCATGCTGAGATAAAGTGCCTGCAATATTCAACGGAGTTTTGCAAAAAGCGACAATTGTCCTAATTAACCGTGAGGCCATATTCTTGAAGGCGTCGTAGTACCGAATCCAAGATTGGGAAGTGTTCTTCAGTGGTTCTGCCGGTAATGATAATGTCAGTTAGATAACATTGTACTCCCGCTGTGCCCTGTAGTACTTGGTTCATAGTTTGTTGCCAGATTGCTGGCGCAGAGGCAATGCCGTACGATAACCGCTGATATTGATAACGTCCTTTTGGCAGGTTGACAACCATATATTTCTGTGAGTCTTCTTCGAGTTCCATCTGCAGATAAGCTTGCTTGAGATCAAGGACGTTAAAGTGTCTTCTCCCACTCAAGCGCACGAATATGTCATCGATCCGTGGCAAATGGTAAGAGTCAATGTCTACCTGTGGATTCACTGTCACCTTGAAATCACCACAAATACAGATGGTATTGTCCTGCTTCATAGGGGTTACTATGGGAGTGGCTCACTCACTGTGTTGAATTCACTTTACCAGACTGTTTCGATCGAGGGTATCTAGTTGGTGTTCCACCAGTGGCCTCCCTGCTAAGGGTACTGCTCTAGCCTTCCAGAACTGCGGTCTACTGTTCTCTTTTAAAACAATTCTAGCTTTGACTCCCTTGATCGCACATAGTCACGGTGAGAACACATCCGCATGTTTGTTTAGGACACTGTCCAGATTCCTCTTGGTTTCTAGATGTAGCAGTGGCCATCATAATTGTATTTCTCGAAGTCATTCACGTTCAAATAGAGGTGATCCATTTCCCAGTAATAATACATAAAGTTGGAGGCATCTCCCCTGATCTTGATACTCCACCCTTACTTTACAAACACCAGTAGGTCGTACCGTCTCCCCTGAATACGTTCGTAATTCAAGGGTTGTTGGATGCAGGTTCACTATTGGGCGGAGCTGTTTGTCAAATTCCTTTTTGCTTATCACTGATACGCTGCCCCTGTGTCAAGTTTCATTTTCCAGGGCTTCTCTTTAATGGTGCCATCTACTGCAATGGCCTTGTTTCTGTTTAGTTGAAACAAGGTGCTGAGATTCTGGTTGTGATTATAGCTATTATCAAAGCTTTTGTCATCTATTTCCTGCTGCCTAGCCTCCATAACGTTCGCTGTGTGCGAATTCCGTTGGCTCTTGGATTTATCCTTTCTCAATAGTCTTTTGCCATCACCCGGCATTGTTTGTTTCTTGTCCGCCCTGATCACTGCGCGACATGCTTGTTGGATGCGGCCAAATTTCTTGCAAGTGTGACAGGTGGCCCCCTTGAAAGGGCATTTGTTTGCTGGATGATCCCCTGTGCATCACTAGCATCTGTGGGTCAGTCGGGAACTAACATAACGAACGGCTGTATGCTCAGCATCCGGGTGGTTGCCCACCACGCCCCTTGTAGAGTCTCAATATCTTTTGAAACTTGTTCAATGGCAATGCACTTCTTAACAGCGGAGTCAAATGATCTCTGTTAGCTTTTCTGCCAGCAGTGGTCAGAGCATTCTATCATTCCAAATACCAGCTATGAAGAGGTCACGCCGCCGTTCGTTCTGCATTTCATCTGTAAATTTGCAGTAGGAAGCTAGATGTTTAAACGCCTTGACATAGTCGGTTACCGATTCCTGGGGCTGGTGCACTCTATTGTAAATTCATACCTGCTGACTAGTGCCGATCTCTCCGGTTTGACATGAGCTTTCATCACTTGGACTATTCTCTCATATGTCACACTTGGATCAGTGAGTTTCTCTTGATTATTTGAAGACTCAGCCAGAACATTTGCCATAAGGATAGCCTTTGTCCGTTCTGCATTGCGAATACCGTTCCCCAAGAAAAAGAATTCTACCTGTTCTGTAAAATTTTCCCAGTCACTGCCTTGGACGTACTGTACCACCTTCCCGACGGGCATGACCGTTTCCGGTTCTTGACCCCTTTGGTCCCTTCCTTGCTCTGCCATTTGTACTGACTTCGGTATCACTGATGTGTACTACTGCTAGTGGTAAAGAGGGCTGATCTCCGGTTATAAGTCTGTCTGTCAAAAAATTCAGCATCTCACCTCTGAGTCGACTCTAGCTGTCTTGTCTCTGTTGGACCTCCGTAGATCATGAACTCCTCGTCGCCAGAGTTGCATTGCAAGGCAATCGCATTTGGAGACTCATGAAATACCAAACAACTGTATTTCTAGTAGATCCCGCTCAACACTAGAACACAACAATACGCATGCGCATAATCATAATATCGTGCATAATCGTAATACCCCGTCTAATCCACTACCTTACAGTTTGGCCGTGACTGGCAAGTCATGTACCTCATCAAGGTGGAAAGCTAGCTCAGCTTCCTCCTCTTCAGTCGTTGGGCAAGTCTGGATAAGGCATTGGCAAAACCGTTCTCTTGAGAGTATTTAAATTCCATGGTATATGACTAAGAGGCCAAGGTTATTGCCCAACGTTGAAGCCGTGCCACTGCCATGGTAGGTATGCCCTTCTTGGGACTGAGTATGGTCATCAACGGCTTCCGGTCTGTGACCAGGATAAATTGCCTGCCATAGATGTACTTATAAATTTTTTACAGCAAATGTTATTGCCAATGCTTCCCATTCTAATTGGCAATAACTCCGTTTGGTTGATGTCACAGTGCGAGAGACAAATGCAACTAGCCGTTCATGTCCATTTGACATGATATGTGTCAAAGCAGCTCCAACACCATAAGAAGAAGCAGCCACTGCCACATGCAATGGTAGACTTGGGACATAATAAGACAAGACAGGGGAACTGGTGAGTTTGTCCTTGACTAATTGAAATTCTTGTTCACATAACTTTGTTCAATTCCATTTTTGACCTTTTCGCAATAAACTGTGAGTAGCTGCAGAAGATACGACAACTTTGGAATTAACGATTGTGATAGTTCACCATTCCTAGGAATAATTGTAGCTGTGTTGTGTTTTCAGGACTAGGACACTGCCAGATGCCTGACACTTTGGCCTTGGAAACATGGGCACCATTCTTATCAATCTGGTGTCCCAGAAAGTCCACCGATGATTTGAGAAACTGACATTTGTCCTCACGTAGACGTACACCATGTTTTTCTAAACATTTCAGCACTGCCTCTTGGTTTTGGTTGGACCAGTGACTATGAGATCATCCATATACGCTCCAACTCCTGGTAGTCCTTGTACGATTTGGTCAATTGACTTTTGAAACTTTGCTGGCAAATGCTACGCCACATGGCATGCAGAGGTATCGGTAGAGCCCTTTGTGAGTGTTGATTGTTGTGTAATGTTTTGAGTCCTCAGTGAAAGGCATTTGTTGATATGTGTGCGATAAGTTCAGTATTGAAAACTCCTTGCCGCCTGACAATTGGTGAAAAAGATTGTCTGGTCGTAGCAATGAGTACTGGTCTACCTGCATGCTTTGGTTCAAAGTAACCTTGTAATTGCTGCATAACCAAATGGACCCATTCTTCTTCCTTACACACACACACACACACACACACACACACACACACACACACACACACACACACACACACACACACACACACACACAAGGAAAGTTCCCCAATCACTCACATCCACCTTCTCAATGTCTCCTTCACGTTGTAGTCAATTAGTCGATTCAATTCCTCATTCACTGCCTCATGTAAAGTATACGGCACAGGTTTATGCTTGAAAAACTTTGGGACTGTCCCTGGTTTTATGTTGATTGAGACAGGAATATGCATGGTCCCCAACCCTGGAGCAAAACAGCTGAGCGTTTATCAAAAATGCTTTCTAGGTTTTATCCATGGAAGTACTCTGAACA
>CAXXBX010000286.1:0-29091 GCA_964274945.1 Dehalococcoidia bacterium
CATGCGTGATTGCATGTTGTAATCTTGTCTCTGTTTTTAGCTAGATGAATAAACGCGATCGATTTATACAGCGGTAGATTGTGTTTTAACTACCAATATATATTGAAATAGCTTACCAGGTTTACTATAACACATTCTGCGTTGAAACGATATCTCTGATGCCAAAAAAGACATCTGCACGTGTTTTATGTTATTTGGCTTCAACGCAACAACATGCCTAAATGTTTTAAAACAACACACTTAATTGTATTATGCATGCAGCCAGTATACATGCATTGATTTACATTTGCAGCATAATGTTAATTGAGTATATCTATAGTATTTGCAGTGCATGCATATATATAAATTTGCAATATATGCATGCTCAGTTTGCAAACTTATTAGAGAGGTGCATGAGTCATTAAGTGTGTGTAGTTGCGGCGTCTATCCTATTCCTGAAGTGAGCACACATTACCGGCGTAGCGTGGTCCTCACATTTGGGGGGTCAATAAATTAAACTGCAAACCACGCGCATTTCTTACTTGCAAAACCACGCCCATTTTCTACTTTTCTAGCTCACAGTTTGTAGACGTATAAGTAAATAGTATCAATTTTAGGTTACAAATAAACTGCGTGACTGAGTGCCGTCAGTGTGCGTTTAAAGGAGTGGAAACATTGTTACAGTCCGTGCCAAGAAGGTTTTCATGGCTTGCTACGATCGTCAAATTAAATGGCATCTCGATGACAATAGAATCTAGACAACCAATTCAGTAGTGCAAACGGCGTTGAACAATTCTAGCATTTCGTAGCAATATAGGTTTAGCTAGTTACCCAGAATAACCCGAGCACGAAGTGGAGAAAGTACTGTGGAGTGCAAGCAATCATTAGGTAGTGAAGCCGCAGAAGATTCCATTCTCCGGCCAATCGAATTTTTGACTCTTTAACAGACTTACTTGAAAATATTTGATGGATAGGCTTCTTTATGCGGTTTTGATGCGGTCTACTTTCACTCTGCCATTGCCGGATATCGTAGTAAACGTCTTTAATAAACTAAGTGATGGTCATGCGTACTTTACCTGTCCACGACTTCTCGAAACTGGTTTATCATACTGAAATGATGATGTGTTTGCATTGTCAAAGAGATATAGTCAACGTCGTCGATTGTCAACATACTACTCTGAGATTAAGCGGACCATGACTGTTTAATAGCTTAAAATTATAGTTCCGCTTATAGCAGAGTGACTCGCCCAAAATGTTTGTGGCTGTAGCCTCCCCCAGTCTCCTCCTCTTGACGCTACGCCGGTGCACACATTCACCTATATACACTGCACACAGTTGATTGACAGTGGGAACGAGATAGCTGTGGCACCGCGGCAGAAACAGCCGCAATGGCATGCGCAGCAGCCAAGCTACGCGTGAGAACTATATATGTTCGTGACATCTGTTGAATGCGACTGTTGTCTGTTCATGTCGTGACAGCTAAAATGCTTCACATGTGATGGATTCAGCCAACATGCGCGCGGACGCACGCGCGCGCACACGCACACACACACACACACACACACACACACAAACAAATACAAACACACATATAGATACCGAGAGTTCGATCGACATTCATATAGGACCACGCCCCTTTTTGTTGTGCAACCATTATTAGAAGCCTTGCTACTCTCGGCAATATTTTAGCTTTTACAAAATGATTTTTATTAGCTAATATAACAACTCTGTAGATGTAATTTTGCGGCATTGTACTATCATTTAACAGTTGTGAATTGACAAGTAACTAGGAAAGATATTAATGACCGATCGAACCAACTTTAGTAATATGGATCAACAAGAAAAAGTTGCTTAAACTTTACGGTAACACAACGACTCAACTTTTATTAATTAGTGAAAGGTAAACAAGACGACATATTAATATACAATATCATGTTGCTACATAGAGACGTGGTTTAAGCTACAACAAGAACACAAGCATTGTCACAAACGATTTAGTTTTTAAGGCAAACAATGCCAGCAAAGTTACTAGTAGATGACGAATATTCTACTTGGTACCTGTGGTAGTTTCCACTGTGCTTGAATCCGTTAGTTGAAGCTGAATCCTTAAACCTAAAGTAGTATCTGTCGTAACCTTTGTAACTGTAACCATTCCATCCACATTTTCCATGGTAAACATTATCTGTTCCACTTGCACCAGAGTTAGTATTACTTCCAAAAATGGCCACTGCTTCAGAGGTACAAGCCCACCGATATCCTTTAGGACAATAATAGAACTTGGATCTATCCCATGTAGCAGATGTGGACACTGCATAATAAACCGATTTGTTGTAAGAAGACTGTGCAAAACCACCACAGCTGTCGTCTGTATCTCTCCATTCCCAGTTTCCTGCAACAGACAACTCGGTTCGCCTCTAGCTATACATGCAGATATCTGTATTCCTCACTTTGTTCGTCTCCAACAATAACTTGTATTTTTGCTCTAATCGGATTTCCTACGAAGGATTTTGCAGTACATTCGTAGAGTCCGCTATCCCACGCGGATGCTTTACTTATGGTCAGAGTGCCGTTTGATTTGATCTTGTAATTCGATTTGCTGCGACTACACGGACCACTCCACGATACCTGAGCAGGCAGTCCTTGAGCTAAACTCGCGGCACAATCAATGCTCACACTACTGCCGATAACGGCCGCCAGCTCAGGAGGAGGTTGACTGTCAAACCTAAGCTCAAGTACGGCTGTAACACACCGGCCATGATTAAAGATACTATGATTGCAATAACAATAATATTGTAATTTCTTACTTAATCTCGTTTTTAAGCTCTTTTTTCCTATTTTGTTTATGGCGTGACAGTGATAAACTCCTTCGTCTGACTTTGACACGTTTGTGATGCGAAGAGTATCTACTGCAGACTGATTTGTTAGTTTCAAAGATTCTTTGCTCCAGTAGACAAGCGTTTTTGGAGGACCGACCGCTTGGCAAGAAAACGAGAAATTATCTCCAGCTTTCACGACCACAGAAGAAGGAATCGATGAAGTGAATCGAGGTGGGCCTACATAATTCGCAAACAATGTAAGCATAATCCATAGCTAACTCTAAACACTTATGCAGCTTCTCTGCTTGACCTCTCAGTGACATGTAAAATCTTTAATGTTTCTTAATTAAATCGTATAATAATTATTTATTAGATCATGACAGATCAACGCCAGTTTTCAGTTGTCAAAGCGGCATGCTGATAGCCGCTTTTAATTAATGGTATCATAGATGGCATATTTAGCGCGCGCTTTAGCTACAGATTTTGTCAAATTCTTGTTGTTTAACAATAATTCCTGTGACAAAATTAACATTTTATTGGTATTGCAACAATTAAGGCTTCAAACTCTAGAAGGTACAGTTTTGCATTTTAAAAAATTACGGATTGCAAAAATTAGTGTAAGCAATAATACACACATTTTATTTAAAGTAGTTGTATATATATATATATATATATATATATACTAATCAAAGCAAAAACATTGCGGCCATATCTATTAAATTAGCTTTACTTACCAAGAATGGTTAATGGAATATCCTGTTTTAGAGCAATACCGCTGTAGTCGTTGACAGCAATGCAGGTATAGTTGCCAGCGTCTGCATGTGTAGTCTTGCTGATGACTAGAGAACAACCTTTCGCATGAGCACGATCAGATTCCAATAATCTCCCCATCTTTTTCCAAACGAACGTGAAACCTGGAACCGAGCATAGACTGCATCGTAAGGAAACCTGACTGCCCAGAAACACAGTGGCACCAGTCTGTACAGCACCGGTCTCTTCAGTACCGTCATCTGTTCATGAATTTAATTAGGAAAAATTAAGTAGTACCGCCTAGCCAGAAATCTCGACTTTCGCTATCTGTTTGGCATCGAGAGAAGAGCGGTCTGGCTACACAAAACAGAAGAACTAGTGTCTTCATACCTGTTTGTGATAATGTAAAAGTGTATGATTTTGTTCCAATAGAGTTGTGAGCAGTACATCTGTATTGACCAAAGTCCTGTCTGCTAACGCTAGAAATCTTCATAGTGCCGTTAGACGTCACCACAGCTTCGTTTGACAAACCATTTGGTCGAGACCACTTGATCGTTGGTAGAGGATAACCGTCAGCGTGACAGATAAGACTTACGCTGTCGCCAATAGATGCTTTGACAATCTCTGTTGGCACACTGATGAAAGTCACAGGAACTGCAACATTACAAAGCAATTTTGATACAATTTAGCAGACTAGAAATAATATTATTCTTTCATTAAATTATTTAGTATATTTATTATTTATTATAAATTTTTATGATATTATTATATATAATTTTTAATAAAATTAAATTAAGAAAGTTATTATCTATTATAAAATTTATTATTTTATTATTTTAAAAAAAAGAACAACAGGCAAAAAATTAGAATGGTACAATGTTATGTAGTCATTGATAGGTTGCATATATACCTTGCACGACAAGAGTAGCGTAAGCATTCGCATCTCCAAAAACGTTCTCGACGTGGCATACGTACGTGTCCGCATCATGACGCTGTACGTTGCTAATGATCAGGCTGTTGTTTTCACTGACGGTCGCGCGCAACGACGACAATTTTGACGATTGTTTGCGCCATGTTAGCTTAGGTCGAGGAAACCCCTCGGCAGTACACTCAAAAGTCACACTATCCCCCATTATTGCCTCTACACTCGAAGGTGACTTGGTAATTTGGGGAGGCACTGCAACGGAGAACAAACTACATTATTATTATTATATGTAATAAATAATACAATTGCAAGACGTGTAGAAATGTTTGCAAGTGTACCTGGGTACAGTGCGCATGCGAATGCTCGTACGTAACTAATGGATGCCTTAGCAGTCGACAAGTGCGTGTGCCAGGATTGTGAGTGTATACTTTATGATCGAAAGATGCAATTTCAATTTAACGCTAGGAGCATAGAGTTTATGCAATGTTGTACGTTTACTTACCTGATTAAATATTGAACAGGCAATGTAAATAATATGGTGTGCGACATCAATTGGATTCTAGTCTGTTGGATTCTAGTCTGTTGCAACAAACAACAGGTAAAATCGTTTCTATAAATGGATTCGACATTATGTTGTATATATATATATATATATATATATATATATATATATATATATATATATATATAGTACCCTATTGTTCAAATCTCTCTTCAGACAAGTATAGATAGCTCTTACGTGAAAGTTTTCTGTACACATTCTACAAGTCGACGCCATATAACCATCTTGATCATTGCTATAGTATAAATCTAAAGATGTGAATAGAAAGAGGTTTTAACTATTTTTCCACCTGCCCAGTTTACAATCAACACTCCATTTCTTCTAAATCGATCGAGATATGCACCGAAGCGTTGCAATGGTCAACTTTCTGGGCGATAGCAAGTATTGAAAATGGAGACACCTTGTCCGGCTTTAGCTCTCTGGAAAGACAACACTTTTCTTCTAATGTTGCTATAATGATGCATGTTTATAATAATAAAATATACAATAACTTGAGGTAATGGTTGGCATTTTTATATAACATAAAGCGTATTGTTAAACGATTTAACACTTATATCACAACAATGCATGCAGTGGTTCCAATCGATCAGGTAGCTATAAAAACGTCTCTACAATTTTGGCCACCCTTTTGCTCTCTAGCAGCCTGATTAAGTTGACCCTAGTAGTCTACATACCAATGCTGTCTCCCCGCAGCCCTTGATCGCCTTTTCCGCCTTTTCCGCCTTTTTCGCCCTTCAATCCTCTCACTCCTTGCTCCCCTTTGTCACCGAGATCGCCTTTGTCACCTTCAAATAACCGATTTCAAGTCGCGGACATATTTAGTTAAGTGTAGTTTTAGCTGAAACTAACCTTGTATACCCAAAAGGCCTCTTGGTCCCATGTCTCCTTTTGGGCCTGCATGTAGTTATAGATTTAGCAAAACGCTTTAGTATACCCAAGTCGGAATGCACATGCAGTACCTCGAATGCAAATTTTTTCGTTGTTAACACACGAAGCTTTTAATGTTTGGAGCTAAGATGAAATGAGAAACAACTAGTTCATACTTTTGCTTCAGGCATGCAGTTTAATATAAGATAAACTGCAGTACCAGATGTGCAGTTATCTTGAACGTTCTCAAGTTTGCATGTTCGTTATAAGAAAGCAAAGATTGCGTGTATTGCATCAAAATGGCAAGTATATACGTTGCAATTTAATCGTTTAATTAAAAAAATTACAAACAATCCTATAATTATATAACAAGCAAATCGTTCATCTACATTACAGTTTACACGTACTGAAATCTCTACTCGAATTTTTCTCACTATTATTGTATATATATGTGCTGTTGTATACATAAGCATTTTAAAATGTTAAATATGCATGGTAACGTGTGACCCACGCGATGACATGCTATTATCAAGTCATGAAATATGAACTGCAGGAAAAGCATTTACATTTTCATTTTTTACAATAGTTAAGTCACAGAAGCAACAGATCTAGCTGGCATGCTAAGGAACAGCTATTGACGCTTCTTTCAAAGCTCGTATATTGGCTGCTAAAATTGTAAAATTTCACATTTATTAGAGTTAACGCTCTTATCTCAAACGACGGTTGTGTGTGTGTGTGTGTGTGTGTGTGTGTGTGTGTGCGCGCGCGCGCGCGCGCGCATGTGTTCCCGGAGTAGATGGCGGCGCCCAGAGCTTTGTAAGCTTTGTGGTTACCAGACTATTTTGAAGAACGACAGCGGATACAGTGATTCGTGATTAGTGATAAATCTACACAGAAGTTACACTTCTTGTAGCTCAACCATCAGTTCATCGACGCAATCCTGTACGTGTCTGCATGCCCGACAGTACACAGTAGTTATGCATTTAAAAATTGCGTTGGACAGACAACGGGAATAGGCTGCCTAAAATAAACCCGTGAATCTCGACGTGTATAGTGGTCGTCCCGTATCAAACGGTCCATCAGTGGGAACTCGTGTTTTTAGACTCGACGCTGGGCCACCTTCGCCGTACGTGGTGAAGTAAAGCGCGATTAAACGTAGCGTTCACATGACAGGAAACGAAGTTACTCTGGTAAGACAAAGATTTGCCTAGGGACACATTATGCATAAATACCCTCACGTGACTTATTATCCAATTAATCAATATTTTTAAATTAATTAATTAAGTAAGCTCCTAATGGTTTGTCATCATCACCTCTGATTTCGTAACTATAATTATAATGAGCAACCTATGTAGCTGGAATGGGTTTCTAGTTGCGTAGGCTACAGATCTAACGACAGCTGGCTGAAAATCAGTAGAACATTACAACTCCGTTGAACCACCAGAAAAACTTTTGCCTTGCTAATGGCGATTGTATCTAAAGACATGTAGTCTGCGCCTGTGCCACTCTTTGGATTGTAGAGTTTCTGAAAGATCATCTAGTCACAGAATCTTTGGAGGCACAGGTAGAATTACACTCGCAAAGTGGCACCAGTCACGCATAGACTTAGGTTTTCGTTCATTTTTCTCTGGCTTCGATCGCTGCGATCTCACCACCCGTTTCTTTCTATTCTATTGCTAGTTAGCTAACCGAATTTACAAGCACCGCCTAGCAATAATCATTAAGCTAATTTAATTGTTTAAATAATGTTTGAACAACCAATTGCAACATGAAAATGCCGACACGTGACAAACTAATGACATAATGTGTCCCATGCCAATTCTCGCCGCACGGTTTCAAATTCGTTTCCGGTCATGTGAACTCTGGGTATAATCGCGCGCGTTACTCCACCACGTAAGGCGAAGATAGCCTAGCGTCGAGGCTAGTGTTTTACCCGAGTGAGCGTACGGACGGACTGGACATTTGGGCATTCATTATAATCTCTTCTTGTCCAATTCTCTTGTAACTATATGTCTCAAACGGTTGTCAGAGTTCGCGTTTTCAACTTACAGCAACGTTAAGACAGCTAGGCAACAATCTCTGAGGTGCTCTTTGTGTACCAAAACAATGGAGTTTAACAAACGGCTAAACGTAGTTAAATTCATCCGAAGATGCGCTGCTGAGCGCACGCGCACAGCAAAGTCACGAAGATTGTGCAATAAACGAAGGATACGCATCGCTAGTGATTATCCTGCCCGCCGAAGCTCAGCAAGCGTCGCAGAGTGCGTGTGTTTCTTTTCGTTTTGTTCCTGGCAGACGGTGAGCAGTCGAGAAGGAGAATATCAACAGAGCAAGTTTGCACTCGCGACGGAGACAGTCAGGGCCGCTATAGAGTCAAGATTTAGCACTTGCAGACCGGCTCCTCAAGAGACAGTGGGTAGATTACTCGGCTTCGTTTGCGGTTGCGAATAATCTCAATTCCGCTAGCTGTTTCGGCCGTGGCGGTGTTTTCACGCTTCTTTTGTGTCACGTCGTTGCATCTAGCCTTGGGGACATGAAGCGCGAGAAAGAGTATTAGCAAAGGTATTTGTTGCAGCAGCTAGCTGGTTGCAATGAGCAAAGGAGTAGCTGCTGTGGGCGTTGGTGTATTAAGTGTGGCGCTGATGAAACAAGCACATTGCGAGAGACCGAGAAAGGTGAGCAGAGAGGCATGTCGAAGGCGAGAGAGGCGGTCCTACTGCTTATGCAGGGCTTGGGCACAAAGCGACGTTTGATGGCACGACCGGTAGCGGTTGCGGGCACGGTCTCGTCACGGTGGTGCGCAGTGCCGGTGGCAGTGCAGCAAGAAGGCTAAGCAGAGAGGCATGCTGCAAGCGAGTGGGGCAGCCCGTCTGCTTATGCAGGGCTTGGGCACAGAGAAACGTTTGGTGGCACGACAGGTAGCGGTTGCTGGCCCCGTCTCGTCACGGTGCAGCGCAGTGCAGGTGTCAGTGCAGCGAAAAGGCTAAACAGACATGGTGAAAGCAACTTGGGCAGTCCGTCTGCTTATGCAGCTATAGCCCGGGCGCAGAAAGACGTCTGGCGGCACGACCGGCTGCAGTTGTGGGCACAGTTTTGTCACGTGGAGCGCAGTGCTGGCTTGTAAACTGGTGTAATGTTGGCCGTATTAGGAAATAGCAGATGTGGGTACCGTCTTGGCAAAATACATAACAGAGCAGAAAGAAATGGTGCTTATCAGTGGCCCGAGCGGCAGCCGTTGCGGATGCCTTTGCATGGCATCACGTCAGGGGGAGCATGGTTAATCTGTTGGTGAGGTGTAATCGCATCCAGGTAGTACGTCTATAATTATAACAGGTAGAAATTCTTGTTTTTGTGCAGCAAGAAAAGTAGCATTGGTGTGCGTAGTTTTGTTGCGGGAGAGAGGGTCGCAGGACCGGTAAGCGGGACTGGACAACGGTGGTCTAGTACACAGGCGCAGTGTGAGTTAAAGTCAGGCTTGCAAGGCCCAAGCGGTTAATGTAAGCGGTTTGGATCGGCAGGGTTAAGCATTGTCAGCAGTGTCCCACGTACTGTTGCTCGCCGGCGACGAACCTGCGCTGATAATAGTAGAGTTCGCGCATGCTTGGTTGAGCTCCTGCGTTTCGCTCGTTCCGGCTTACGATTCAACAGTGTTTCTCGGTTTATTCCAGACCAACAGCAACAGCCAGCAATTGGGGCTTCTGTGAATGCGCGGGCGGTGGTGACTCCTCAACAGCTCCAGGAAATGATGGAGCAGACTGCAGGGAGTGCAGTCGACCAATTCTCGCAGCGGTTGTGGGCCAGCAGTTCTGCAAAGCAATAGCTCTAGATTTCGCGGTGGGGTTTGTGCTGTACACGGAGAGCGTGACTGGCTGTTGGCGCGCAGTGTCGTGGTTTGGAGGTCTGTATGTAGCGGTGTTCATTTTTTGTGCGCACACTAAGGAATGAACTGGGTGGAGCCATTCGGTTTTACGTCTACTTGCGCGCAGGAAGCGTTTGCCCCAGTGGTTGCCGCCCTGGTAAGAGTATGTGGTTATGGACGTTTTTATCCGGGGACAGGTGAGGTTCTGGAGATAGTGCGGCGTATCCGAGAACAGGTAAAGTCCCGGATTTCCTTGAGCGCGTGCATCTGGGAAACGCAGGTTTTGTTTGTACACCGTATGTAATATATCGAGCTCCGCAAAGCAGCCAGGTTAAAGTGACTGGACTGGTAGTTTTTTGGAACCGTCTGCAGACGGGGCGCAGTGCCAGCAGTAGTCAGCAAAACGGGAAAGCGCATACGTAGAGATGGCGATGCAGCTGATAGCTGTAATGGGGGCAGCGGCGGATGGGATAGTGCTAGAGGCGGGCAACGCATAAACGGGGAAGCACATACATGCATGTGGCGGATAGTGTACCGACAGGCAGATGACGGTTGTACGTAATCAGCAGAAATGGCCTTAATACCCAACGGCAAATGCAAACGCGGGGCGACTGTAATGCCGACTTTGCCATGTTGCGGAGTCATCGGCGGATGGTGGGCGCGGGATCAGTGGCGGTCAGCGAATGGGCTAGGCAAGGGGCCACGGCACCGTCTTCGGATGGTCGATGCGGGACCAGGCGGCGATTGTGCAGGTGGAGACGCAGGCGGTCTGTGAATGCAAAGGTTGTCGTCCACGTTAATTATAGTGGCGCGAAGGCGGCGCGGAATACACGCGTTGCGCGAATGGCTACTAGCCGGCGAAGCACACTTCCTTGGTTTGCGGGTATCGGGAATGGTCTTGGTGCGTTTCCGGTGGCTACGGCGATAGATCACATCGAACTGCTCACGGACGAGGTTAAGGACAAGCCGCGTCCGGTCGTTGTAGAGACGGCGGCACCTCGACGGAGCGCGCCGTTCTTTCTAAGCGAGTTGCTATCGCCCATACCTAAGAATGTGTTGATGCAAACCCAAGCGGGAGAGTGTGTGGAGATGGCAGATCTGCATGCTGCCAGACAGTTTTGAGCTGCAATGGCTGGGGCGCGCCTGAGTTCGGTGTTTCGCTGCATGCACTGCCATAATCCCTGAGAAGCATCCCAACCGGGTGAAACACCTGTTGCCGTGCTTGGGGCTAATCGTAAGAATGGTAGCTGCCTGGTCGACACGAGATTTAGGAAGTACGCGGTAACACACACGTGCTGGAGCAACCTTCTTCATGTATAAATATTTGTCGGGCTTTGCTGAAACGCTGTTGCTGGCTACGGCTCCGTCGTGAGGACTGTGCCTGGAAACTGACCATGCGACGGCAAAGTGTGTTCTGTCGGTGCGGCTTCTCTTTCCGCAGTCGAGCTCGCACGTCGCTCTGACTCAGGTACAATTTACATTGTGTCCTGCGGCGGTGCTCAGGCGGGGTATCGGTTACAACACGGTGCCAATGTGTCTTGGGTAGGACCTGTTATCGTGTAAGGGAGCAACATCGTGCACTTAAAAACACGCGTGTGGCACATGCGGAGTGCGCGTCCGCGGGGGCCGGTGGCTGCATGGGTGGCTACTACGATGAAAAATGGTTTTCAAAGTCACAGACCGCAGGGTAGACGATAGCGGCACGTCTTGGGCTGGTGGCGTTTGGGGTTGAATTTGGTGGCGAGTGGTTGCGACATGTTTGTGTGAGGGCTTGCTCGCTGCTCCAGACTGGCGGCGGTCGGCCGCCTTCTTTCGTCGATAGCAGTGCAGTCGGATGCGTCCGGCTCTTGGGGCCGCTAAGCAGTACAGAACAAGTTATGGATTTTGGTGGCATGACCCACATCCTATGTTAGCGTCTTCATTGATCCCAGGGAGATGGTTCCAGTGGTGTTGACCGTGGTTGTGTTCAGGAGCAGGTTGCGCGGCCGTTTACGTTCAGTATGAGTCGGACAGCGCCGAGGTCCTAGAGGCGGTTCGGAAATGCAATACAATGCAATTGCAGCAAAAACAGCGCTTGATTCATCTATCGCGTATCCTTCATTTGGTGGCGGCGCACTGTAGCTTTGCGTTTACGTCAACGCGCAGTCCATGCGGGGTCGCAAAACCTGGTAAACCGGTTATTGGTTGTTTGGTTTACATTTGACCCGGCTCCTCGTCCAGTGACACCGAACGTGGCGGTGTTGATATGCGACACCGAAATCGACTGGACTTCGGTCTGCTAAAAAAAATCGGCTTTCTTGCTTGTTTGGCGCTGGACTATGTAGCCCCATTCACGTTGCGTGCATAACAGTCAGGGTACTCACGATATCAACAGTCCTGCGAGCGAACAGGTACCGCACCAATCTGAATCCCGACATCTGAACGGATCCTATATGCTTGTTAGTGGCGTTCCTAGCGGACGACGGTATCGCGCACTTTACGCATTTGGCACGGTTTAGATAGCCCTCTTGCAGTCTTTCTGCCACTGTTAGTACTGGTTTTGCGAGGGGTTATAAAGTCAACGGCAAGTCCCAAATGGTGGCACCGATTACCAATCACTCCTAATGTGTAATGCTCAGACAGAAAGACCACTGAGCCCCAAGAGTGGACGAGCGGGACGTGGTGATTCTTTGGGGTGAATGTTGTTTAGCTTTCTTTGGTTTCCTGCTTGTGGGCTAAGTTACAGTATTGCACAGTTTGTACCGGCCGTGAATCGTCGGTTCATCTGTCAGTAGCAATGTTGCAGTGGACTCCCTCTCGAACCCTTTCATCGTGAGATTTAGGCTCATGCAGTCAAAAACGGGCCGTTCCAGCAGGGTGTGGATATCCATTTCGGGAGGACGGGTATCTCCTTATGTCCTATTACGGCAATGCTGGTATATTTTGTCCGGCGAGGTCTAGAGGCAGGCCCGTCTTTCTGTGCTCTGATGGAATGCTTCTGTCTATGCAACAACTTGTCAAAGAAGTGAGGGCGGCGCTAGAAGCCGAAGGTTTGTTTCCGGTTACTCGAGACGCAGCTTTAGGATTGGAGCCGCAAACATACCTACCTGTCAGAATTGGGGTGGAGGAGTCCGCGATCCAGACACTGGCGAGGTGGAGGAGCAAAGTTTGCAAACGCTACTTAAAATTCGACGCCAAGAATCTAGTTTCATATAACTCTCGTTCTTTAGTACAGCTTCCCGTCAGAGACGGAGTGATGACAAGTTTGTCAAAGACACGGCGGCAGCATGCGTGCTTTCTACCCGGCGACTAGTTGTACAGTGTGCACTTGCGTGCATAGTTGCTTTCGTACGGGCTTAATCCTGACTTAGAATCTTACTTGAAGTCAGGAACAAGTCGAAGGTACCGTCAGGTGTATTTCTCGCGGAAACGTCCAGGTAATCAGGCGATAATAGGGCGTGGTCATGACGCAGTTCCAGCAGTTCCAGTTTTATTAGAGTTCGAACTGTTGGAATCGTTTCGCAGTTCCAGAAATAGAATTCTAGCAAATCGAACGCAAGTTATTCGTTTACCTCGTTGATTCTAGTTCCAGAACCGTAAATCTAAGGCGCCCAAAGTCAAACCCATAAGCGAACGGATTACGAGCGGGGAAACGTGAATCTCGGTGGGCGAGTCTGCTCGGTTCGAGTGGTTCACGTCGACGCGTCTCCCGAAACTGTCGCTTGGCCAAAAACCGTTCGCAGAAGAAACAAACAGGTTGCGGAACGGTTTTCAAAAAACACCAGTTGGATTTGAGGTCTTTCGATGTTGAACGTCAGAACGTCAAAACCGACCAATCTAAGTAGATGTCGTCCTGGAGGAAAAACCAATAACTATGGAGTTGGACACAGGGGCGGCGGTGTCGGTGATGAGCAAGACCCAATATGATAAGCTTCTCAGGAAACGAGTCAAACTAGAAAGAACAGCACTGGAGCTCCACACATACACTAGAGAAACGGTTAAGCCCATGGGCGTCTGCAAGCTGAAGGTGGAGCATGACCAACAGTCAACTCGAATGCCACTATATGTACTTGAAGGCAATAGACCTGCCTGTTTGCACGCAATTGACTAAAGCAGATCAGGCTAAATTGGCCTCTGATGCACATCGAGACGAAGCTGAAGGCTCGAACACCTCTTGGACAGACATGCTAACGTTTTCTCACCAGGACTAGGCTGTTTGAGTGGCCTCAAAGCAAAGATTGCGCTAAAACAAGATAGTCAACCACGGGTTTGGTAGGCACGGCCAGTAGCCTTAGCTCGCAGGCCAGCAGTAGCGAGAACTGGACATATTGGAAAACGAGGGGTGATAAAGCAGGTACCTTACAGCGAAAGGGGCGCACTCATCGTGACGCCTGTCAAGAAGGACGGGACGGTCAGTGTTTGTTGTAACTTTAAAGTCACAGTTAATTCACAGCTGGATGTAGAAGCATACCCTCTTCCACGAATCGATGAGATCTTTGCTAATCTGAGCGGAGGGCAATCACTTTAACGTAATAGATTTGAGGCAAGCGTACCTCCAGATGGAGCTCGATGAACAGTTCAAGCCATGCCTAACAATAAACACGCAAAAAGGATTGTACCAATACAAACGGTTACCATTTGGGGTATCGTTAGCACCTGCTATCTGGCAGCAAGCCATAGAAAAAATTCTTTTAGGAAATTTGGGAGTACAGTGCTACCTGGGTGACATTATTCTGACGGGCCCGACCATGGAGCAACATTTGCACACTCTTGACGCGGTGTTGGAGCGACTTCACAAGTATGGATTGAAAGCAAACAAAACCAAGTGCACATTTTTGCAAGATACCGTGGAGTATTACGGTCACGTTATCTCTTCCACCGGACTCCGTCAGGCAGACCAGAAAGTACAAGCTATCACCCAGATGCCTAGACCACAAGACGTTACACAGCTGAGATCGCTTCTTGGCATGGTCCAGTACTAAGCCAAATTTTTACCGAACCGAGCTAGCCAACTGGAACCATTACGCCAACTGCTTCAGAATGATACAAAGTGGACATGAAAGAGAGAACAAGAGAACTGTTTCAAAACTTTCAAAGACCTGCTACTACAGGATCGGGTACTAACACATTTTGATACAGATCTGCCTCTAATCTTGGCGTGCGACAGCTCTTCTTACGGGCTGGGTGCATTTCTCTCTCATCCGATGCCAAACGGTAGCGAACGGCCAATCGCCTACTCATCAAGGTTCCTTAGCAAGGCAGAGCGGCAGTATGCACAAATTGAACGAGAGGCGCTTGCCTTATATTGTGGAGTATGGAAATTTCAGATGTATATAGAGGGGCGACCGTTTGTTTTAGTGACCGATCACAAACCGTTGAGATACATCATGGCTCCCATTAAGCCGTTCTCATGACAGCAGCTGCCAGAATACAGCAATGGTGCCTGTTTTGGGGCGCTTTTCACTATCAAATCGAATTCAAGACCACCCACCAACACGCAAACTGTGACGGTCTTTCCCGACTGCCGCTAGAAACCGAAACAAGCGGGACGTCGGAGGAGGAAAATGAGGTTACTTTTCTCCATGTCAGTATTGTCGACAAACTGCCAATCAGGGGCAAAGATATTCGACGAGCAACCCGAGCTGAGCCGGTACTGTCACAAGTAATGGAACTGGTACAGCAAGGCTGGAACCCCATTCCACAACAGCCGGACGTAAAGCCATTTTACAGCCGCCGGGACGATTTAACAGTACACCAAGGAATCCTCATGTGGGGAACTAGAGTCATAGTACCTGTCAGTCTAAGGCACTATGTATTGGAGACACTGAACGAAGGCCATCTTGGTATAGTGAAAACTAAAGGCCTCGCTCGTTCCTTCGTATGGTGGCCTCGCCTCGACCAAGACATCGATTAACTGATTCAGGGCTGCAGGGGTTGTCAAGAGATCGCTGTTTCCCCTCAACGAACACCTATCCATCGTTGGGAATACCCCGCGTCGGCGTGGCAACGTCTACACGTAGATTTTGCCGGACCCATGCTCGGAAGGATGTACTTGATTATAGTAGACGTTTACTGCATATGGCCTGAGATAGTAAAGATGAAAACTACAATAGCCGAAGAGAGAGTCACACAACTACGAACAGTGATAGCCCGTATGGGGATCTTACACCAGATTGTGTCGGACAACGGGCCACATTTTACCTCCAAAGTTTTCAGGAGATTTACGAGGGCAAACGGAATCAAACATGTGACTGGAGCACCGTATCACCCTTCAATGAAAGGGATAGCGGAACGCTTGGTGCGGAGCTTCAAACGTCCTGTAAAGGCCGACCACACCGAGATCACAGCACAGCACAGCACAAACTAGACAAATTCTTGTTCGCCTACCGTACTGCTTAACATGCCACGACAGAGCGGAGCCCAGCAGAACTCATGTTCGGACGCAATCTGCGAACTAAGTTGGATTTGACGAGACCGGACGTAAAAACAACGGTAGATGACAAGACACTAAAGGACGAGAGCAATCTACTAAGATCATTTCAAGCCGGACAGAGAGTAATGGCCAGGAACTATAGGTAATAACCGAAATGGCTGCCAGGAACAGTTATGGAACGAACAGGAAAGTCTCTTACATCGTACTCGTCAACGAGTCAGTTCGTAGGCAACACACTGACCAGCTGCGATCGGGATATAACACTGTGGTGAGAGAGCGGGCGAAAGAACACAATCTGATGGAATACCAGGAAACACCGGTCGCAACAGGAATTATAGCACCCTCACAGGCGATAGTCCAGACAACACCAGTGGCGTCACCGGTACCACCACCAACCGACAGGACAACGCTTGAAGAGACCCTCTCTCAAGAAGACACCGCAGTAGAATCACCGTTCACAGAAGACAACGCAGTAGAATCACCGCTCAAAGCGAGAACCACCCGATCTGAAAGAAAGATACGGACACCAGAATGGCTAAAAGACTACAAGGTCATGATGCTAGAGACTCTAGTTTAGTCAGTAGTGGGAGAGTAGAGACACCAAGAAACTTTTGCTATAATTCTTTTCGTTGGGTTATGGTTCTCAATTAGAACTGGGGAATGTTGGGTATTGCTTAGTGCGCATGCGTGAGTGACACGTGTAGAATCGTGATCCTAAAAAACCCAGGATTGTGAGAACCGGTGCCGGACTCAACAAAAAGTAAAAGAAAAAGTACAGTCTTGCTACTGCTATATAGGTAAGCATGGAAGTAGTTGAGTATATATATATATATATATATATACCGCACTCCCTATGTAGGGATGCGAAGAATCTAAAATGGCGGCCCATACAAAAGTATCCAAACGCATCCGAACCGGATCTCTCAGAACTCATTACAGAGACCTCGGATCCAACTTCAAACGTTCCTAATGGTAGCCAGACTATCACCGCTGACACTAAGCGCCTCAGAAGCCAGCTATCAGCAAGTAAAAACCCCGATCTATTCTTTCACATTTCACATTTTACATTTCACATTTCACTTTTGTCAGCCAGGCTAAAGGTCACTTGAAAAGTAATACCGTAGCTAAACTGGGATGTGCAGCGTCTAATTACAGCCTGACATTCGTGGCCTAGGGTGGGAGGGGGCGGGACGGGACGGGACAGAGAGTGCAACCTCCACGTGGTCTGTCCTGGAGTTTTGAACATGAAAGTATTGTCACATGTTCAAAATGCTAAGCACTCCGTTTACCAAAACTGTCATTTCCATCTAAAAATGTATGAAACAAGTCCAAAAGTATATGAAACAAGCCCAAAAACATTTTGAGAAAATGATGGGTATGTAGGGATGGGTATGTACTTATGTCATTTATGCCCATCTCCTACATCACACTCTTTTTACCTATATCGCTTGCAGCAGTTGTGAATGTGATGTAGGAGATGGGCATAAATGACATAAGTACATACCTATTCCTACACACCCATCATTTTCTCAAAATGTTTTTGGACTTGTATATATACATACATACATATGTATATATATATACATATATATATATATATATATATATATATATATATATATATATATATATATATATATATATATATATATATATATATATATATGAATACGTACGTGTCAAATGCTAGAAACAATAAACTCCACCCTCGAACAAAAACAGCCTCAAATAAACGTTGCACAATTACGAAGGCCAAAGTAATATAAAAGCCACAGCGTTTAAACGAGAAAATACGAGAACCAATAAAATGTTTGATTACGCGCATAACTGTACAAATATCATAGATTTTGCCTAAAAGCGTTTAATGAGAACAATAGAAAACCACTTAATTGCGTTCGAGAACCGCAGTACAGTATCATTTCATTCCCGTATCGTGGCACTTGCGTACGTAACGTCGGGAAAGGACAAGGAATGCTAGAGCCTTCCCAATCTTTGCATGTACGCGTGTTAAGCATCATTATTGTCGTGCTTTACTCTTTTCTTAAACTCGTGTGTTTCATGTCTGTTTAGACATTTAAAATAACTCGGAAGGTAAACGTAAATTATTAAGAAGCGATAATCATATAGATAGTAAAAATTACGCCCTCGGTTTACAGACCAGAAAGCGCGAATACAAACAAAAACATTGACACGGAAACTAAACTGATTATAAGACTAGAAATGTATTTGCAAGGTTTACAGTGACTTGAATATAAGATTTTAGGTTATGTAGATATTTTGTTTTTAGATATGTCTTTATCATTTTTCTAATTATTTTCTTTTGTAGTTCTCTTTTCTTGCTGTTTATATCCCTACTCTTCAGCCCCGTTGAGGAAACTGCACTGTATAGTTGTGAAACAAATGCTATTGATTGATTGACTGATTGATTTTGGTGACCTGTGCTTCCAGGATTTTTGATGAGGGGCTATGTCGAGATGAGTAGATGCAGAAACAATAATACAAGTTTAAAGAAAAGCGACACAACAACGGCGTTTAGTAAGAAAGGAGCTATACTAGTACACAAGGAAGTAATTGATTCAACGGGTTAGCGCTTGCTCATCATCTGTCACCATCAAATCACCAATGATAGAAAGGTGGTGGGCGTGCTCTAGGAAAGCACCAGATTTGCAAAAGACTGCACATGCACTTTACATGAAATTCTCATGCATGCACGCTCGGCATATTGTTGTAAGAAAATAGAAAACGTTATCTATAAATAGCTAAACCATACTTTACGCGCAATTTCGTTGCAATATATACCAGCTACACGTGAGGAAATACAGTTGGCATTATCATACGCGCCTATACAACTGTCTTACTTGCACTGCGGCCAATTTTCCGAGGTAGTACTCGAACGAGTCTACACTCTCACCGTCAGATGAGCGAGCTTGTCGAGTTTGTGCAGTATTGACGGCTGCGTCTTTCCACCATCGTTCGAAGCTGAGTCTGCTCGCTTCCTTTTCCACAATCCGATTCTGAAGTTGCGACACCCAGCATACCAAAAGAGCGCACGCTATGGTTGAAACGGTAGGAGTACCGTAGAGCACCACACGCTGGAAAACGGAGAGAGTTGGTTTGCCTTTGTCACCCATAGTTGTCTCGTGATCAATTGTTCTAGCTAGCAAGTCAACGTCACGTGTTTAACACCTTATTTTGACATGGCCTTCAACATGTTTATGTCGATCCTTGTAAACAAGTTTCAGTAGAGTTGCTGCTGCAGGCTCTAGCATCTAAACCCGTGGCCGGTGATGTTTTCAGGTTGCTCACAAATCTCTCTGACCGCGATCGATTCTTTGGATCAGTGATCTTTTCACAAATCCTGATCTCTAGTTATGCTCAAAGTACAGTAGAACCTCGCTAATCCGAACCTCGTTAATCTGGACCCTCGCTAATCAGGGCGACTTACGGCATCCGGCCTCGCATCTCCAGAATATGTTGGAAATTCCGAGGCAGGTTATTAAATACGGGAATCATTGCCGTGATTCAAAAATGTCTGCGTCCGATGTACGTAACGGCAAGCTGTCTGGCAAAAATAAGAGCAAGAATGCTACACGTCGTCACAAGACATTGACAATAGACGAAAAGATCGCTATTCTTGATGAACCGACAACATCTTATGCTGCAATCGCAGAGCGGTACGGAGTAGGCCGAAGCACAATTGGCGACATCAAGAAGAAAGAAGTGGATCTGCGACAATTTAAAAGAAAGCTGAATGGAAAGACACGCGTTTCTTTAATCCGCACGACTTCACTGATCCGGACAGCTAAACGTTGAGCGCGGAACAAGGCTGTCCGGATTAGCGAGGTTCTACTGTAGCTTTGTTGAAGCAGGACAATGGCATCACACACCCCAGCAGGCAAGGCCGGGCAGAAACAGCACCACGAAGATGCACTCATAAAACATTTTCATCTTTAAATTATTGTTGAGACAAGGATTAGCAACTAGAGGTCATAAATTAAGATGTGGAGAAAACTCTGTAGTTCAATTCATAAAACTAGGAGTGATGATTACCTAGACTTGAGTAACTGCCTGGCATTGAGAATAAAAGTATTTCTCTTCTTCGATTCTAAATGAGCAGATTTCACTAATCGGTTCAACTATTTAATTAAGGAACTTTTAATTGAGTGACATCAGAAGTGCGGAAATGCTTCTAGTAATTGCCGATGAAGCCACGTGCAGACGTAGCAAAAGGAAAAAATGCATGGCCTTGTGCATATATATATATATATATATATATATATATATATATATATATATATATATATATATATATATATATATATATATACAGTATATATATCTGTTAATTCCACGCAACATTCAATTCAACGAGCTTTAGATGACGCTTTGAAATCCAGCGTTAGGTCGTCTCTTTGTAGTTTGCGAGAACAAGCGCGTTTTAATGCTGTCACATTTCCTCATGTGGGGGCTTGGTTGAGGGCAATCCCTAACCCAAATCTCAGCCTGGCCATGTCCCCGCGTGAATTCATGACTGCTTTGCGTTTGCGCTTAGGAGTTCCAGTGTTTTCACCTCCCCCACGTTCAATTCGCTGTGTCTGTGGCCATATTTTAGATGTCTTTGGTGACCACGCACTTGGCTGTAGCAGCTCTCTGCGAATCAGACGACATGACGCCTTATGTGACACTGTCTATCACTGGTTGCTTGTGGATAATTCTGGGGTACGAAGAGAGCAGCGGTGTTCTTCTCAATCCATGGACAGACCAGGTGATGTTTTTCATCCCGACTTCTCTAACGGAAAGGCTGCTTATTTTGATATCTCAGTGCGAAATTCATTTTCTCCCTCACATGTCATCAATGCAGCTGTAAAGGCTGGTGCTGCTGCTCAAGCTGGGGAAATGGAGAAAGACGAACGCCACGACTCAAATGTTTCCTCGTATGGTTGCTTGTTCTATCCTTTGGTTGTTGAGTCATATGGAGTCTGGTCAGAACATAGTCTTGAACTGCTGAAGTCTATTGCCAAGAAGTCTACTCTGTCTACAGGTCACAGTTTCAGCCGAGCTATTACTAACCTTCATGAACAACTGTCTGTGAAACTGTGGCAATACAACTCTCGCATGATAACTGAACATCTAGATGTTTTGTCTGTAGCAAGTGTTTGTAGTGGTGTTTTTCAGTAGTGTTCCGTCCATTGGGCGGTTATAAAAAAAATATATATATATATATATATAAAAAAAAAAAAAAAAAAAAAAAGTATATATATATATATATATATATCTTGGTTAAGTAAAAACTTTCTTTAGATGAACTTGTGGATCCGAATTGATTCATCTTGCATGAACAGTTGCTAATATACTTACCAATCAATATATTGCTCACTGATAGGACTTTGCCTTTCTATCAGTCAGTGACGCAAATGATGGAGCTGTAGAGCAAGCAGTATTAGCTAGTAACCACTTGTGATCGAAGTGTTGCAGCTCAAATTCAAAAGAACTATCAATCAGCTGTTTATATCTACTGTCTAGAGCATGCACTGCACTAATTCATGTGTGTTTGCAAACTGCCGTTTTATCCGTTTCTGTGTCCCTGTATGAGATACCATGGATCTGGTAATGGAGCTGTCACAGCTGACTCTCATTCAATATTCTCCTTAGCGGTCTGCACCATTTCGAAACTCTTCAAAGTCAGTTTTCTTTAGGATCTCCAAGCTTCAAACCTCTATCTGATTCGGTGAACGGTGCGGCCATAGACTCTGTGCATAGAAACAATGCTGCATGTGCTTTGCACGATGAGACTCTTTGGCATCACATGTACAGTCACCAATGAGTCCTCTCTAATCACAAGTCCAGAATTTCTAAAGTCCCTCCAATTTATCCAACAGACTTTTTCGGTAAACTACATTAAGCGGTACACATGCAGGAGCGAGTTTTGCGCGCTTAGCTGCTAGACCGGGTCAACGAACTGATTTACTGGATGTTCAGGCTCGTTCTTATAGTGTCCTCTATAGGATTCATGCCACGACAACAATAACCAATTCAATCCAGTGAGACGTTGGATTCTATATCCTTCTGACCTATATCCAAACAGCAGAATGCGATGTACATAAGATGTTTCGAACTGCTCTTTTACAGATGTAATGTCGCTGGAATACGGATCGATGTTTTGCTCGCGGGGTCAAGAAGGAATGTTGAAGCGTACAGTCCATGCAAGATGAAGGTGGCGATAGCAGTAGCAGTATTATAATATAGCAAGGGTGCGAGAAACAGTGCCAGTAAAAGTGCCAGAGCAACATTCCCACCATAGACCATTACCATGCACCACCACCTCCGTTGCCACCACCACCACTGCCACCATGCACCATCGATCACCACCAGTGGCAGATCTAGGATTTAGGAAAGGAGGGGTTCAGAAATGACGGAATGTATTACGTCAACAATTAATATTAATGATACCACGGACCCAATGCGAACGGCTACTAGTGGTGCACATTTTTTATGTGACCTGGAATGATGTCCAGCCACTGTGTTATTTAGCCCATACAGATCTGCATGATTGTGAATAAAACACTGCAAAACAACTGCAACTTATGTGCATGTGAAAGAGTTTTGCGTTGGTGGTTCTGAAATTATAGTTGCTGGCCTGGCCAACAAACGTGTACCATCCTAGAATGGCATGGTCAATTGTGCGATACTCACTTGGAATTTTAGTCGTTGAACAGTGTAATGCAGTAGTACACGTGTTCACAAGAAATGCACTTTGTTCGGGCGCTCTTAATAATTAGCTGGCGGAGTTAAGATCACTCACTGACTGCATGATAGAGTGTTGCCGCAACTTTCTTTCGGCCACGAAATAGTAAATATCTAGGTCAACGTTAACTATGACAAGTTGCCAACAGAGCAGACTACGTACACATCCGTAGATCGCATGCCGCTGTAGCGTGCGTTATGCGCACTGCACCAGAACATATGGCGTGCAGTTCAATTGATCGGCTAATTTATGATCGTGCAAGATCGAATTTAACGGCACGCCATAGAGCAGCAAGCACCTCATCTGCATGCGACGCCAATTGGTGACGACGGGGGTGCGTCGGCCGGCGAATGTGCGGAAGGTAAATAGGGAGCCTCCAAGAGCGTCACATGCAAGTCGGATAAAGGAAGAAACCAAGAAGAAATCATGCTACAGGTGTGGTAAAGTGGGACATCCGCACGAGAGATGTCTTCCTTCCGAGTAAAAGTATGCAACAACTGCGGGAAGAAGGGATCGACACATTGCAGCGGTTTGCAAGTCAAAGAAGACACAGAAACCAGCCACAACACACTACGTGGCAGATGGAGAGATAGAGGATATGACGATAAACAGTGTTTAAAGAAACAACAGTTCAAGTCTGATCATCCAAAAATCCACAAATGGCATTCCATTGGATATGGAGTTTGATACATGAGTATTTGTTCCATTATCTCATCACAGACGAGGCATAAATGGTTTCCTAAACTAGAAATGCAACCTCCTGAGTGAATCTGAGAACCTACTCTGGGGAACAATTCTCTGTTTTGAGAGAAGCCAAAGTGCAACTGGATCACAATGGACAGCGTTGTCATTTGGTTTTGAGAGTCGTGGACCATCACTACTTGGTAGAGACTAATTGGAGGCTGTTCAGTTGGATTGGAGGAAATAAAATGGGTAACTGATCTTACTCTAGAGAAGACGTTGGTAAAATATCGAGAACTTTTTCAAGAGGAACTGGGTGCGTTGAAAGGGTATATGGCAACACAATAGGGAACTTACTATTGACGAGAACTGTCATTTTTATGGGGTATACATACTATTATTTCTTCATCATTGAGAAGCAAGGTCTTATTGGAGCTACACAATTCTCATCCAGGCATAGTGAAGATGAAGTGAAGTCATTGGCACGAATTCATGTGTAGTGGCCAAATATAGATGTCATGACTGCTGACACTGTGACGTCTTGTGTCGAATGTCAGTCAATGGGTTCAAACCCATTATCAGTTTTGTGCATCCATGGTCATGGCCTAGTCGAAATTGGCAAAGAGTTCATATTGACTTTGCAGGACCAGTTATGGAACGAATGCTACTGATAGTCGTGGATGCTCGCTCAAAATGAATTGAAGTCATCCCAGTGACTACAACAACAGCAGCCAAGATAGTGGAAGTTCTACGATTTGCGCAGTTTGGACTTCCTGAACAGATCGCACCAGCCAACGGTCCTGTTCATCTTTTTTTTTCTGCTAATTTCTGCAAAACAGGAATCTTTCTGGTTACTAGGAATACGTGCTAAATCCGGTCAGACAGTGATTTATTCATGCTAAAAGCAGCTCTATTCTACAAAAGAACGCGAAGTTGCTTCCACCAGTCCGGCAATCAAGCTTCTAGACAACTCTCAGTACACGTGACCACGTGACACTAGCTTTCTGCATACTAGAGGAATATCGCTACAACTTCTCTTCCACTAATACAGACCGTTTCCATCCGTTGCTTCGCACCTTTCCACAGTAATTCAAACATTTACAAACTTGTTCAATGTTTGTCCAGGCTTTCGTTGACGAGAATCAGCAGTGCAAAGTACACGTGGTCAAGCACGACAGACGCCATTGTCTGCATACTAGTAATGTCTTGGCAAATCGCTATAATACAACTTAACAAATACAAATTTACATCGATTGCTTTCCACAATACATAGAATCATATCCCAAAGTTTATGATTATTCTGACGTCATCTCAGATTTTCTAAATTCGACCAAACGATCGATTTTTCACGTTTCGACTATATGCAGTCACTTCTGCTGGTAAAGCATAACGTTTAGACATTACCTTCTCGTGCCATGTTTAGTTTTATCATATTTGCGAACGACTGTCATCTTGCGAAAGCCGCGCAAACTGTTAGTGCACGTCAACACGTGACACTGGCTTTCTGCATAGTAGGAATATCGCTACAACTTTTCTTCTAACATCGACAGTTTCCATTCTCTGCTTCCCACTTTTCCACTATAAGACAAACATTTCTACATTCTCCTAATGTTTGTCCAAGTTGCCGTTGACGAGAATCAGCTACGCAAAGTACACGTGATCGCTACAATTCAACTTGCCAAATTTAAATTTACATCGATTGCTTTCCACTAGAATCACATCACAACGTTAATGATTATTTTGACGCCATCTCCTCAGATTTTAAAAATTCGACCAAACAATCGATTTTTCACGTTTCGACTATATGCAGTCACTTCTGCTGGTAAAATAGAACGTTTAGACATTACCTTCTCGTGCAATGTTCAGTTTTATCATATTTGCGAACGACTGTCATCTTGCGAAAGCCGCGCAAAACTGTTCGTGCACGTGACCACGTGACACTGGCTTTCTGCAATAGTAGGATCAAATATAACTAAAACTTTTCTTCTAGAACACCGACCGTTTCTATCCGCTGCTTCCCACTTTTACGCAATAAGTCAAACATTTCTGCACTCGTTCAATGTTTTTCCAGGCTACCGTTGATGAGAATCAGCAGCGCAAAGTACACGTGATCAAGCACGACAGACGCCATTTTCTGCATACTAGTAATGTCTCGTCAAATCGCTACAATTCAACTTGACGAAATAAAATTTACATGAAATGCTTACGGCTATGCATAGAATCATATCACAAGGTACCTGATTATTCTGACTTCATCTTCTCCAAATTTCAAAATTCGACCAAACGATTGATTTCTGACGTTTTGATTACATGCAGTCACTTCTGCTGATAAAAATTGACAAATCAAATTTTACATCAAATGCTTTTCACAATGCATGCAATCGTATCACAAAGTTTATGATTAATGTGACGCCATTTTCTTAGAATTTCAAAAATTCGACCAAATTATTGTGTGTGTGTGTGTGTGTGTGTGTGTGTGTGTGTGTGTGTGTGTGTGTGTGTGTGTGTGTGTGTGTGTGGTAGAAGCATGGTTGTTGGTGTTAGAAACCAGGGCAGGTCTTTTCCAGCAATTAAAAATTATCCAATATTAGTTAGTTTATAGATAGATTAGTCAGCTATATTAGAAATGTAGATTGTAGTTTGTAGTTTGTTTACTACTCTCCGCGAACATTACTTGCTAGACTAATTATTGGGTGGAACTCTCATCAATGCAAACAACACGAACACTCAAGGTTACAACCTCTAAAATGACTCGTGAAAAGACAAATAGGTATGTTTGTTGCAAATTTGTCAAATTATTCTGTTTTAGCCGGAAACTATAGGAATCAGTGACGATGATGACAAACAAACAGCCACAAGGTCAGTAATTCAAAACTGTTCTAGTGAAAAGTAAACTGATGGCTCTTAACTTTATACTGTCATTTGCATTGTAGGGAAATGTCATTAACCACACCTGAGTCAACAGTTCAAACCAGGGCAGCTGTGCTGGCAAGACATAATTTCAGTCGTAAGCAACTTTAAGCATGCAGAGTTCTTATCGCTATATTGCCAATGTGGCGTTTATAAAAGCATGTTGTTTATATGACCTGTGCTTGTAGCGATACATTGCTCAGAAAAAGAGATAGAAAACTCTTTTTGGGAACTTGACAGCGGTGGCTACATCAGAGCACTTTCGGCAGCATGTCCCGTCAAAAGTCCGGCAAATTTTGGAAGAAAAGTTTCTATGAAACAATCCATGGCTGCATCGCAGCACATAGTCATGGCCAGCCGATTCAGTTCAGCAGTGATAAAGAGAATAAACAAACTTTTCAATCGCTGGTACTTCAAGAACGAGGCAGCAAAGAACACGGACCGTGATGATCTGTTGGAGCTTTTGGGGGTACCAATTAGTGATTGGAGGTTTTCAGCCAAAGCACATCATGCAGCTTGTCATATCCTTTGCAGATGGTATCTAGGAACACGGATTACGACAGAACTAAATAGCAAAGTAGAAAGATTTTTAAAAGAAAAGTAGTTTTAGTTATTGGGCATTTAGTAATGTTACAGTTTATATGTATGTATGTATGTATGTATGTATGTATATATATATATATATATATATATATATATATATATATATATATATATATATATATATTCTAGATCTGCATGAATCTTAATTCTTCCCGTTCTTTTCGAAGTAACGTCTGATGGCTAACGTATGAAGCTATTAGAGTTTATTTGATTTGACAAGACAAAGAATTGCTAATAAAGGAAAAATGGCAGCCGAAAAGTGCGACCGCGCGAAATTTGGCAACAAACGGCTCAAAATCGATGAATTGAGCCACAATTTAAAATTATCGCGTTTTTTAAAAACTGACATTCTAAGACGTCACATTAATCAGAAACTTTGTGATACGATTGTATGCATTGTGAAAAGCATTTAATGTAAATTTTGATTTGTCAATTTTTATCAGCAGAAGTGACTGCATGTAATCAAAATGTCAGAAATCGATCGTTTGGTCGAATTTTGAAATTTGGAGAAGATGAGGTCAGAATAATCAGAAACTTTGTGATATGATTTTATGCATTGTGAAAAGCATTCGATGTAAATTTTGATTTGTCAATTTGAATTGGAGCGATTTGTCGAGACATTACTAGTATGCAGAAAATGGCGTCTGTCGTGCTTGACCACGTGTACTTTGCGCTGCTGATTCTCATCAACGGTAGCCTTGGAAAACATTGAACGAGTGCAGAAATGTTTGAATTATTGCGTAAAAGTGAGAAGCAGCAGATTGAAACGTTCTGTGTTCTAGAAGAAAAGCTTTAGTTATATTCGATCCTACTATGCAGAAAGCCAGTGTCACGTGGTCACGTGCACGAACAGTTTTGCGCGGCTTTCGCAAGATGACAGTCGTTCGCAAATATGATAAAACTAAACATAGCACGAGAAGGTAATGTCTAAACGTTATGCTTTACCAGCAGAAGCGACTACATACAGTCGAAGCGTGAGAAATCGATCGTTTGGTCGAATTTAGAAAATCTGAGATGACGTCAGAATAATCATAAACTTTGGGATATGATTCTATGTATTGTGGAAAGCAATCGATGCAAATTTTTATTTGTCAAGTTGTATTATAGCGATTTGCCAAGACATTACTAGTATGCAGACAATGGCGTCTGTCGTGCTTGACCACGTGTACTTTGCACTGCTGATTCTCGTCAACGACAGCCTGGACAAACATTGAACAAGTTTATAAATGTTTGAATTATTGTGAAAAGGTGCGAAGCAACGGTTGGAAACGGTCTGTATTAGTGGAAGAGAAGTTGTAGCGATATTCCTCTAGTATGCAGAAAGCTAGTGTCACGTGGTCACGTGTACTGAGAGTTGTCTAGAAGCTTGATTGCCGGACTGGTGGAAGCAACTTCGCGTTCTTTTGTAGAATAGAGCTGCTTTTAGCATGAATAAATCACTGTCTGACCGGATTTAGCACGTATTCCTAGTGTAAGGGTACGCGAGGTTACACGGGGAGTTGGTGTTGAGTTAGCTTTGACCGCGAACATGTCTAACAGTACTTCTACCTTTAAAACTGGTGACAGGAGTGGGATCGAAGTCAACACGCCTCGCACCTTCACAGAAGAAGGAAACCTAGCGGTGTCGTTAAAGAAAGTAGACGTGTGGGCCGCCTTGAAAGGTTACAGTGGGGGAAAGAAAGCTCTGGCCATGGCATCGCGCATAGATGGACCAGCTTTCGAGTCCTATGCGCGCATGAGCGAAGAACACCAAAAAGACTCAGCAGTGGTTGCAGACGAGCTCAAGCAGGAGTTTGTCAAAGCAGAGAGAGATCGAGATACCGCTATACACAAGCTTACAGGACGATCTTGGCGTCCAGGTGAGTCTCCAGCTTCATTTGCACATGATATTTGCCGCCTTGCTAAACTGGCATATCCCGGATTTGGCGCGGATGCGCTCGATACCATAGCGAGGAATTGTTTTTTGAAAAATCTACCAACGG
>CAXXBX010000287.1:0-28904 GCA_964274945.1 Dehalococcoidia bacterium
CTGTAAGAACGCGAATGTCATGTAGCTGCTATGTAGTTGTCGCGTTCTCTTACTGCATCGCGTTGCTAACAGGTCTATTTGTACTTTATTTTAGTGGAGATATAATGGCAGTCCGTGTGATTTCTCTTTTCACATTTGTGGGTCTGAAGCAGGTGCGCAAGACAACTGGCTCGTGTCGCCTTACATTCCCTTAGCTATAGCTAAGCGTGTGACTGTGTCTGTGGAGTTTACAATGTATAGTTGTGATCCAACACTGGTACATTGTCGAGATTCCTTCAGGATCTACGGATTGCAAACAGACAATCCCAACATTACTGCGTCTATGATCAATCAGACGAGTTTTGGGCTTCTAGTCAGCTTGGCTGGTAATGTGCGGGATGGCAAGACCCGCAACTATGGCGCAGTGACATTGGATGTTAAGAAACCGTATTTGTTTGTCGCATTTCGTGATGAAGGAGCCTGCATGACTCTGCTCCTAGTGAAGGTGGCCTATAACGTTTGCCCGCGTCTTGTTGATCGATCAATAAGTTTGCCTGAGACTCTGGCAGGGTCAGACCGAATAGATGTGGTTGGTCAGTGTGTTGACAATGCAGTTCAAGGTGGCTCAAGACCGGAGAGAGAGTGCGAGACTAATGGACAATGGGGAAGACGACTGGGTGGAAACTGTTTGTGTAGAGAAGGATATAAAGCAACTGATGATGGTCTGTGTGAAAGTGAGTGACTTTGATGTGCTGTATGTGAGTAAACTGCTCAACTGCTTGCATATAGAAAATAAGATTGAGTGACAGTTCCAGCAATTGTTTTACTCCTGTATGGAAAATTGTGTATGGTGTTAATTGAGAACATCTACAGCCTTATGTTGTGAACTGAAGTGATAACTTCATTTGTATTTTAGTTACAGCAGCGGGCTGTTTGCTTTGTAAATCCGCCACACAGTCACTGAAACTGTGACTCAGTGAAAATTATGATATACATTTCTTACAGTATATTTTTGTTGCACAGGTTAGATGTATGTAGTTGGTATAGGCTAGAAGGGACGACTTTAGCTTTTGTTGGGGTGAGGAATGAAATTTGATCTTTAGTGTTTTGAAGGCTCAGAATCTTTAGAATGATGAGTTATTTAACTCGTGGGCATCACACTAATATGCCAGATGATAGCACCTGTTGTATGGAAATGGTAGTTCCTAACTACATTAGAGAATGGGGTAGACACCTGGATTGTAACATTTGATATGGAAGAGGTGCAAATAGGTTGGAAATTCAGAACATTTTAGACAGATTGTGTGGTTGACTAGTGGAACTTTACTATGTCATTAGATGTCATTATCAGTTATTTATGGAGTCACCAAATTGTGCAGTTTTGTTTAGTATTTAATATGTTATTATTTAGTACTATTATCATCATGGCATTTTATTGTAATGTCTATGGTAGCTGCATGCTTTATTCATAAGGGTATCTGTTTGACAACATCTGTTTGACAACTCGTATCCTTGTCAACAGATGGTGAACAGGATTTAGCACTCTTAGTAAACACAGGGAACACTAACACACTTCTAGATGACCCATAGACATTGGTCTGGGAGGGCACTGTATTTCTTGCATTCTTGTGTTTAGTGTAATGTTAATGTCAATTCTTTGATAGTTGGAAGGACTTCCACACACACACACCCACACGGCGTGTCTACTCTGAATGTGTTTTTGAAAATACTGCGAATTATATTGATAAGAAACTAAAGTGCATTTCTCTATCTCTTTGTCTCTTCTGGAAGACATTGAGAGAGCACAGAGTTTTCTGGATGTTTTCTAATGAAAACTTGAAGTAGTCAGACGGCCTGCTCTACCCACAACTAAGAAGCAGAGTTCTGTTTTGTGAACTTTCTGCAGACATTGATTATCATGCGAACATATATTTATGTGACTTGCTGTCAGTAGAATGGAAGCCCATTACTGTATCTGCAGTAACCCTGTCTTTGGTATTGAAATTGGTATCTCTGCTTTCTTTTGCTTTCTTGTGAATGGTTTTTCTTCTATGAACCTTCAGTGCTATTATTAAGTAGAATTTTGTTTTTAAGCATGTACTAACTTTGTTGGTAATTTGTCATGTTTGTAGTGTGTTTGCCTGATACGTTCAAGTCGAATGTGAGCAATACACGTTGCCTTCCTTGTCCTGCAAACTCATTTTCGAACTTCACTGAAAGTACGGAATGTGACTGTATAGAGGGCTGGTATAGAGCGGAAAAGGACAGTCCAGAAACTGATTGCACTGGTAAAGACTTTTACTTTCATGTTACGCAAATAGATTTATTGTGTTGGTATAGGTCCAGCTAGTTCTCCTGCTAATGTGTCTGTTTTGGCAACAAACGCTCGCAGTGTGTCACTGTCATGGGTGAAACCTGGAAATGATGGAGGTCGATCAGACTTGAAGTATGTGTTACAGTTCACCCCTTCGCTGTCAAAGATAGTGGAGACAAGTGATGTGGATGTAACTGTGGATGGGCTTGTTCCGTATACCAACTACACTGTGAGAGTGGGTAGTCAGAATGGAGTCAATGAGTTGCTAAATGCAGCAAACTATGCAATTGCTTTGCATTTTATGACAGTAGAATCAGGTAATGAAGCTTGAATGTCTACTCATTTGTGCATCAGGCAGACTACTGGTAGTACATTAGAAAATTCATAATGGAATGAATACTATGACTGGTTGAAAAAGTGGTGGTAGTGTGTGTGTGTGTGTGTGTGTGTGTGTGTGTGTGCACGCGTGTGCATGTGTGTGCATGTGTGTGTGTGTGTGTGTGGGGGGGGGGGGGAAGAAAAGGGTATTTACCAACAGACAGTTTTTAATCTCTACAAAGATGAAAATTTTCATGCTTTGGTGAGATCAGTTTTGTTATATGTATGTGGGACTTGGTCCGTTACACAAGCAAACTTGCAACGCTCAAATACATTCCACATACGGTGCATTCGATCGATTCTTGGTGTCTCAAGATGGAATAAAATCAAGAATTCAGACATTTTAGAACCAGCGTGTGAAAACCCTATTGCTATGACAATACAGAGACAATAATTGCAATGGCTGGGCCATCTGCTGCGCATGAGTGACAATTGTCCCCAGAACAACTACTTTGCAGCAGACTTAGTAATGCAACAAGACCAACACATGGGCCTAAACAGGAATGGATAGATGTTGTCACAAGGGACCTCAGGTCATTACGCATCAGTCTTTGTGATGCTGATGATTGTGCTGCTTGGAGAAGCGCTATTACTCTGCGTTGCTAAAACCCATAGTGGGTATGGTGGAATCAAAGTTCAAGGTGTGTGTGTGTGTGTGTGTGTGTGTGTGTGTGTGTGTGTGTGTGTGTGTGTGTGTGTGTGTGTGTCAAGTTTACACGTGTACAAGTGTCTTGCAATTTGATTAATTTATGCTTGTGTGCTTGCTGTTGGACTTCAATGGTCTATGTACAATAAAGAATATCACATTTATAGCAATTTACTTACGACAATGATAGGGTCAAACGTCTCATCTTAAGTGACACACTGAAATCAACCGTCAGTGACTCGTACTAAGTACTACTAATGACATCACTGTAGCCAACAGTTTTATCAAACGTATCTACATACTAATTAGGCAGTGAATCATGTATCATTGTGCTATTTAATGTGGCATTTGTGTGTGATTTAGTTCCTGATGATGCTCCACAAAACTTCACCGTTTCTGTTTCAAGCAGTTCACTGGTATTGGAATGGGCTCCTCCAGTTCGGAGTAACGGTGTCATCATTAGTTACACTATTCGCTACTTCATCAATGAAACAGATCCACGTAACATAGTTCGTAGTAATGTGTCTGGCGAAGAAAGAGAACTGGTGATTAGTAGCGACTTTATAAATCATGTATTTCAGGTAAGATGCTCATGATGGTTTGGTATTACATTCTTTTTTTGCACAAACTGTCAGTTGACTACTCATTGCTGATGTGAATGAATAGTTTCATGATTTGCGAGTTATGGTAATGTTTGTAAGTTATTTCCTAAGGTTAGGATCCCTTTTACTGTAAATTATGTTTGTTTATGAGACTCAAGTATATATGAGGTTGCTGTAATTTGGGACATTCAGGTGTATTGATGTTTACCGTTTGTTCATTGGTCCTAACTACATTAATGTTTACTAGATTGGACTATGCAATGAGTATCTCACCTCTACCTCTTCAAGATTTGTGAACTATTTTTTCACTTGTTTTTAAATGTTTTCTACTTTATTTTGGATGTGGTCAAAAGACTATTTGTATTGATAGTTAGAACCTGCTTTAGCAGCAGTAAGATCAAAGCAACACAATGTATGTTTATATTTATGTATTCATAGTATGGATTGTACTCTTACAGCAACTATAGGAAACAAGCACTTAGTGCATGATCTAGTCACTAACATAATTATGTTCAGACAATACTTGTTGAGACAAGTTGTCATAACTAATCAGTCACTACCTTGCTACTTAGTGTGCTTTATTTTTGTTTTGCTTGAAAGCTGACAGTTGTGTGTAAAATAAAGAAATTTAGTTGGTCTGGCATAATTTGTAAAGCTTTAGTATTAAGTGTCATATTTCTTGGTTTGTCTCTGGGTGAGTTGCTTTTGAAACCAAGTGGTGATTGTGATTCAGCTTGTTTAATGATATTGCTCTTGTCAGATTCAAGCGTTTACTAAAGTTGGTGCAGGTCCATTTTCAGATCTTGTTAAACCAGTTGCTCAAGCAGGTTTGCAAGTGTGGCTCTTCTTTATGATGTATTAGGTTTGCATTGGTTTTGTGCAGGGTCTTCAAGTTCATCTGGGGTTATTGCTGGCATTGCTGCTGGGTCTGGGGTTCTTCTTCTTCTGCTCATTCTCGGTGTGGTTCTTTGTTTGAGGTATGTGTGTCAGATGACATGGTATGTGAGCAGACTGTAGTTACTGTGTTTTGATATTTTGCTAAGGAGTAGAAGAAGGAAAAGAGAAGATGATTATGGTGTGACATATTCAAATAGCGCTGCGGACAGCAATGGCACTGGTGGTTTGTTATGTTGCTATCTACCGACCTGCCAAGCTGCTAGTCTTTTACGTGTGGTTGTTTTCTTAAGTATTGTTGTGTCTATCAGTCTACTGTCTATAAAAAAAACGTTTGTCTGTCTAAATCTCAAGAAACCACTTGACTTGGAATAGGTTTTACACAACAGGATCATACTTAGGCCATCTATGTACGTTGGGAATATTGTATAGTAGGTATGTGTTTAATCTTGTTTATCTGGCAATCGTGGCATCACACTTCTATGTATAGTTCAACCCACAACTCTTCACTTTTGTTTCAAATCAGATAGATGTTTTCTTCATTGAATATGTAGGAGCTCCTTATAAGTACTTCTATAATTGTACTTTTATACATGTACAATGATAAGTCTGTTGGCTAGCTTCTCAAGACAAGATTTGTTTGCTGACATTATCGGTTTTTATTTGAGGGTTTCTGTGTTATTCGTCGTATTGCAGTAGTTGACACAATAAACACATTATGAACATCCAACAGCAATAGTCAGTTTATTTTTCAAAAATGAGGTTCTGAACTAATTAATGGTAACATCATATCACTATTGCTGAATCTGTGTGAAGGTTTTTATCCATGTAACAGATGAGTACAGAGTGCACTCTGACAAGGTTCCAAATAGCTTTCTGTTGTGTAATGGAATTGTTACCAGGGTAACAAGTGTTTGGCAGTATCTATTTATTTTGTGTGGCTTTTTATTTTCTGCTTCCTTGTGTGTCTTGTGTTTTGTATGTTGTAGCATGGCAGTGTCAGGGAAATAGCAAGGTGCACCACATTTATGTAAAACTTGAGCACAACTGTAGAATATTTCAGTATGTGCTGTCACAGGAGTTAAATATATGTAGATTGTTTGCTTGTATTCTAGCAACTATTGTTCTACCTAAAAACAAAGGAAAGAAAATCTATATCGATCCCCAAAACTATGATACTTTGGATGATGCAGTTTCTGACTTTGCACTGGAAATACCTGCTTCACAGATTAAGCTACTAAAGGAAATAGGAGAAGGTTGTTCTCTTGAGGATTAAGGTGTTATCTTAACTATTTTCTTATTGTCTATTAATGTGATTATAGGTGAGTTTGGAGAAGTTTACAGTGGCACGTACTTTGAATCCAAGAAGTCTAAGGCAGGAAGAAAGGTGGCAGTGAAAACACTTAAGGTGATTTCTTTATCTGAGACTGAGGTGGTCATGGTAATGAACTGGTGATTTTGTTTGTGGTGACAGTCAAATGCATCCAAGAAGAATAGAGACGACTTTTTGGTTGAAGCCTCCATCATGGGCCAGTTTGAACATCCTAATGTCATCTCATTGGTGGGAGTGGTGACTAAAGCGGATCGCGTGATGATTGTGACTGAATTTATGGACAACGGTTCTCTTGATAACTTCCTCAAGGTTAGTATTGCTGTAACTGTTCGTTGTAGACATTGTTTAGGTTTGTGCTGATTTCTTAATTAAGGATAGCATGTTGGTTATGATATAGGAAAGTCATTTTGTTAATTAAGATATTGCTATTTTTGAGAAGCTTGATGTAGAATGAAGTAGCCTCTTTCTTGCTCCCACAATACTTGTTTTGCTTGTGCATAGTGACGATTTGGTTTTGTAACCTTGTATTCCAGGAAATGTGGAAACATGCTAGATGTATGGTGATATAATACATCATAATTTAATGTGCAGAACAGCTTGAAAAGCTGTGTGTTTACTAATATGTAATCTTTGGAGATTTTGTACTGTAATATCAAGTATCTTATACATGTTGTCTGTATGAGGTGTTGGATAGGGTATTGAGCGATATAATTTTGATATTCAGGATAACGACAACAAGTTGCATATTGAGCAACAACTTCACATGGCACTTTATGTTGCTCGTGGAATGGAATATCTGACTGAGATGCGCTTTATTCATCGAGATCTTGCAACGCGTAACATACTGGTCAATGAGGATCTTGTGTGTAAAGTTGCTGACTTTGGGCTGTCACGTGAAGCAGTAGATGAGAATGCCTATGATGTCAAGACTGTAAGAGAAACTGGATTGCTTGAGTTGTGCTGGCTGTTAATGTTATCTTTTTAGGGAGGCAAGATTCCTGTACGTTGGACAGCTCCAGAGGCAATCACTTACAGAAAGTTTACACATATGAGTGATGTGTGGAGTTACGGTGTGTTGTTATGGGAAATTATGTCATATGCGGAACATCCATATTATGACTGGTCAAATACAAAGGTTAGTGTGGTGTTGCTGCAGAGGATGAGTGATCTCTGTAGTGACGAACTTTACTAATCAATGCATGAGGCTGATTTAGTTACACAAATGTTATGTGTAGGTGCTGGAGTCTGTGAGAAATGGCTACAGACTGCCTCCTCCTATGAACTGTCCGACGGAAGTGTATGAGGTAATGCAGAAATGCTGGCAGGAAAATCGATCAGATCGACCGCCATTCCATCATCTTTGTGAAATGATGAAAAACCTCATTGCCAAACAGCTTACAGAATGTTCTGCTTATGCGTAAGATACTAGTGGAAATCACCACGTTAATTCGTATAGTCACTACTATACCAACTGTTGTGTAATTGCCTGTAGACCTGCTGATGATCTAGCGCAACCTGCCTCAGCTGGTGGTTCTAACCAGGTGTATGCTAGTGTTTCAGAGTGGTTAGAAGACATCAAGATGGAGCGCTATGTGAACCACTTTGAAAGTGCTGGTCTCACTGATTTGGGTTTATGCTGGCAGCTGAATGACCATGAGCTGGCGGAACGTGTGGGAGTGTCAGTTAAGGGCCATCGACACAAGATCCTGAAGAGTATAAATCATGCAACCAACTCGATGCGACGTCAAGTGTCACACAAAATTTGAGACAGAAACTGGAGATACATTGTCATTTGTTAGTCGTTATTGTCGCAATTTTTGATAGCTAGCAAGAGTTAGCTAGATAGACTAAGCAATGATTGTGGAACGATTGTGATCAATGGGATGGGATGGGATAGGATAAGATGGTTTGTCATGTGTTCTAGGCCTGTTAGCTGTTTTTACAAATTGTTTCTTTGTGTGTCTTGTTTGAACGTTGAGTTGTTTTTATAAAATGGTGTGGATATGCGTTTGTTTCAATTGTTAATTGTTTTAAAATTGGTAATTGCTTCGGAGTTCTAAACGTTGTACATATGCGCAGTTTGCTAGATTGGAGCATGCGTACCGGTTTCATCTGATCAATGTAGGCGCCTAGGCACAGTGATGTGTGAGAATTAGAATGTCGTCCAGCTCTGCTTCTCGGAAATCTGCGTCTCCAGCATCGGCGCCCACGAGTGTTGACGACGATAAGCATCGCAATGGAAAGCTTGTCAACCAATTGAGGCGTAAAATCGTTCTCTTGGAGGAAAAACAAGCAAATCTGATACAGACACACAACCAAGAAGTGAGGCATCATCAAGTACTATATCACATAATACTGGAGTTCTTATGACTACATGACGTTGTTGAGGAAGACAGTTGGCTGTCTACCTGTTGGCATGTCTGTTTGTTTACCTGTCTGCCCGACAGTGTGTCTGTCCGTCTGTCTGTCTGTCTGTTTGTCTGTCTGTTTGTTTGTTTGTCTGTCCTAGTTCTCTATTGAGTACATCATCAAAACTAATAGTGCAACATCACTAACACTAAAACAAAGCTAATCATAAAACTACGAGGCTATGGGACCCGGCTAGTGGCCCCTCAGTACACCAACTAACTAAACAATTAATAGCTATTGAATGAAGGTTCAAACTATTCAGGGGCATAGCCAGGCCCTCACACAAACTCTTCACCGTTCACGGCTTGCTGTTTACGGCGCAATTGAGAAAGGTGCCCTATTAGAGTTTATGTTGCCAAATGAGTTAATTACGTTGAATTTTGATGCAGATGGCGCTCCCTGGATAGACAGACCCTCTTTCGTCGTTATTCTTTTAATGTACATATAGAGAGCGAGACTTGTCCAATAGATGTTTGTCTCTCATAGCAGTGATTCACAAAACCAAATGTAAGATTGGAATCAACAGCGCTACTAAAAGCAAATTCATTTTATACTCCAAGCAGTAACTAAAGATTTTTAGCTTGAGCTGGAAAGCTGGTTGCAGAATGTGTTTGATGCTGATTACAATGTAGGCTCAGTCGCTGATTCACTTGCAATCCGACAGTCGCGGCCCAGCAGGTGAAGACAGCTGGTCACACCCTGTCTGAGAGAAGTCTTCATGGGCAACATGTGAAGACAGCTGGCTATGCCCCTGCTATTGTTGCTAAAATGATGTCTGAGCTGATTGATTTTTTCTCTAATTGCTCGTGAATTAGACTTCTGCAGAGTAATTGAAATCATCCACCTCCATATGGCCTTGAACTTTGTCCTATTCTTCTTTCCACTTGTATCTCGGGATTGAAATGCCAATTTGTTAATAGAATCTTCAGCATCTTTACCCCACCGACCCAAGTGCCTGTTTGTCTGCCTGTCACCTAATCATCATAGTGATTTAGATAGATTATTTGACTTTGACATTCAAGGCCAAGTCCATTAGTTAATCTATGACTTTGTTGTTCGCAAGGACTGGTTTGCATATTGAAAATCCTAGCATATGTACAAGTAAAGTCTGTATGAGAATAAATTGTCTGCCTGCCTGCCTGCCTGCCTGCCTGCCTGCCACACATTGAAATAGTTGAACTTGTAACTTGTTTATGAAGCACTTTTTTTAATTATTGAAAAATCATGTATTCTAGTGTGTAGAGATGCTGTATTCTAATAAAATAACCTGTCTGTCTGTCTGTCTGCCTGCCTGCCTGCCTGCCTGTCTGCCTGTCTGCCTGCCTGCCTGCCTGTCTGTCTGTCTCTTTGCAATATAAATACATGGATTTCCATTATTGCGATTTGCTAACCAGTAAGTTGCTGTTGAATGAAACTTGCCTGCTACCATGAGATTTGTGTTTTTAGTCTGTTGAACTGCAGACTGTTGCCATTGATGTGCGAGCAGCTTTGGAAAAGAGTGAGTTAGAGCGCCAACGTCTTGGTTATGAGTATGACCAACAAGCGGCAGCAAGTAGAGAGCTCACTGCTTCTGCTGCTAATAAAGAAGCCTCTCTTGAAGAACTAAACGCGACACTACAACGTGATGCTGATGCATTGTTGGTGTGCCATATTGTTCACTTGACATCAATGTTTTGCACAGGACAAGTTGGTAAACTGACACACAAAGTAGCAGAGTTAGAAGATGTTGTACAGCATCAACAGAAGAAACACGAAGCAGAGAGAGAGAGCATTCTTGCTGAAATGAAAATCAAGGTGACTCATTTCATATCATCTGCTCCTATCTTATATATTGTCTTGTCTAGGATTAGTAATTAACGTTGTGACTGTGCGGTGTTGTGTTTTTGGTTTTCAATTGATGAATATGCTCATCTCTCACATTAACTGCACCATGGAGAGCTCCTCTTTGTATTGTTCTTGTTGTCAAACCTACAAACAAATGAAATTTGCATGCCTGTTGTTTTCATAAAGCACACAACAGCAGCGGGGACTGGCGTTCTATAGACAATTGATGCATATTTATTATATATCAGTTTAGAACAGTCTCATGTTGATTAAGCCGGCCCCTATAATAGCTTTCTCTTTTGAGGGCATCTAGTGAGGCAAAGTCTGTAGTCATTGTATTCTTCAGTAGTCAGAGTATGAGCGTATCCACACATCATTTTCTGATGCCAATATGAGACTACCATGCAGACCTATAGGCAGATTTATATCATCTCGAGTTCATTGATCGGAAAGTTTTCATATTACGACATAACAGTAGCAAACTCTACAACCTAGCCACATTGTTGCAGCTGCAATTTGTGTTTGTGCAGTGCTGCTCAGGCTGGTGAAATGGAAAAACGATGACTGTTATGAGGAAAAGGTGATGGCAGCTGGTGAGAAGTTTCATCTCTAATTAGTTTGTAGAGATTCTCAGATATGGGACCCCATCACGTTTGAAGACTGAAAACCATAGCTCCAAGACAACAACATGCAGTACAATATATTTTCACAGAAGCTTTTCAGAACCTCATGATGCAACAATCTGTCAAACTTTGGTCTTTTAATGCACACATAATACATAGTCACTTACAGCTATATACGTTTACTGACTCATTATGGGAACTACCAGCCTAGTTTGCTGGTGTGTTTGATTGTGTATTAAATTTAAAATAAAAATTATAGGAGGCTTGTAGTCTTGGATGTAATTATAGTGCTTATTCGGTCTCTTTGCATGTGCAGCAAGTTTTGCTGTAACATTTCTAGTATATGTCTATGTTGTCTGTTATGTTAGTCGTGTATTGTTTTCTGTACAGGAGTCGTATCTGGAGGCTTGTGATGCTGAGAAGCAAGCTCTTGAGCAGGAAACAGGGCTGTTGGACAGTCAGTGTAAACGCCAAGCAGCGTAAGATATCACAAGTAGCGTGAATTTCTGACAATAAACGACATTTTGTTGTGGTAGTGAAGTTACTCAGTTGAAAAGAAAGACAGAGACTCTTCAATGTGTGTGACGTCAAGCAGTGAACGTTGACATGTGACTTACATGTGGCTTGTGATTGTAGCCAAGCTGGCCAGTCAGTCAGAAATTGTCAAGAAACAAGCTGGCGACTTGGAGTCTCGGACTGGTCACGATGAAAAGATGAAGAGAGAAGTAGAAGTGAGATATTCTATAGCCACATTAATGTCTTGTTTGAACATGCAGTGTACAGTCGTATTGATTACCATTAGGCTGCATATGCCAGGCTACGAGATGTTGAAGAAAGTTATGAGTCAGAGCGAGCTGCACACTTGGAATCAAAATTTAATGCAGAGCTTGTACAGGTTTGTGCATATCATCATCACAATATTGCAGTTGAGGTAGGACGGTGGTTTGTTGCTCTGCAGTTACGAGTGAGAGACCTTGAAGCAGCTCTTGAGGCAGAGAAAGTTGCTGGCAGGGAAGCATGTATGAGTGTTGAAATGCTGAAACAGCAGTTGAGGTGACAAGGAGTAGAGCAAACAGAATTGTAATGAAATGGCCCTTACAGTGGTCAACAAACGTGTACCATAATGCTTAGCATTGGTAGCCATACCCGACAAGACATGAAATGAAGAGAGTTGAAGTCAGACAGGTTTTGTTGAAAATACACAGCAAGCTGATCATGCATGTTGATGGACGGACAGACATATACAGGCAGAGAGACGGGTGGACAGGCAGTAAGGCTGTTGTACTTTAGGAAGTTTTATTATATCACAGGCTGACAGGCAAATAAACAGACAGAAGGATAGACAGACAGACAGACAGACAGACAGACAGAATCAAGTTTATTGTCAACAATCTTTACTACTACAACAGTTACTGTTAACACGAATTTTCTACCCATAGTCCAAGACAGACAGACTGACAGGCAGGCAGACAGAATGATAGACAGACAGACAGATTAGATTGGTAAGTATAATAGCCCTATAGGGTCTATTGAACTCACTTTTATAGTTTTCTATTAGCTACTCTATTTAGCCTGTAATAGTGATCATGTTTGAAATATATAGTATTACTACCAATTGACAGACAGATAGACTGACAGATGAAGCCATGACTATTTCTGTGGGAAAGCTCTCTATGAATTTTGCTACAGAGATATTGAGAACAGTTTGGAGAATGAGCAAAAACGACATCTCAGTCTTGGTGCCAACATGGAAGAGTAAGCAGCAATCTCTGATAATGGATACCCAATAAGATATTAGTTTGTGTAATGTGTATAATACACATGAAGGCAGCAAAGAGAGTGGGTTAGCAAGGAAATTGCTCTAACTGCTCAATTAGAAGAGAAGCAATCACTTGTTGGCAGATTATCAGAGCAATTGGAACATCATGAGAAGAATTTGAAGCTCTTGAAAACTCAACTGTTTGAAGTGTGTCATGTGGTGTGCTAGACGGCATATGTATGTATAATATTAATTAATATTTATAGGCAAGACAAACACAGAAGGAACTAGAGGAGAAGTACATCAGCTGTTTAAGGGAATTGGAAATGCTAGTGAGAAGCATGCAGCCAACTAGTGGCTCTCCAGGTGATCTGTTGCATTGCATACTGTTGGATTGAATATTTGTTAGTGTTACTATGTCACCTTTCTAATAAACAGAAATTAATTTTAATTGTATGGTATGAATGCAAAATGGTTATGTTATGGTTGGTGAGTTTAAGCAAATTTTATATTAATTTTTATGCATTGCTGTGCTGGTTGTTTTGGCAACAAAAATTTAATTGATAGAGTTTGTGTTGTCATATCTACTAGTAGAGATTTATTCAAATACTGAAGTATACGGAAAATATGCGAGATTTGCATGACTGCTGTTTTGAGTAATTTTTGTTTAGTCATTTTGTATTTGTCACATGATATGTGGGATGGGAATATTAATGTTGAGTATCAGAAACATTGGAGAGATGTGGTGCAGACATTGAGTGTTAGTAATGCTCATTTCACACTTACAAGCAAGTAGATATTGTAAAGCTCAAACCTTGTTGATGATGCTATATGATGCAAAGAATAGATTTGTTTGTGTATTGGTAGAGGGACTACATAATTAACATTTGTGTAAGCAAACAGACCTTACAACTCGCCTTTGTTGTGATGTTTTGCATCAACTTCTAATTTTAATGATTACATCCTTCTCTTTACTGCTAAAACATTAGCAGTCGGCAGCTTTCATCTACACTAATAGTCTATGCAACCTAAAGTTTATTTTTAATTTTATTTATTCTATTATTTTTATTTTTATTTTTTACTTTTACTTTTTCTTTTTTACTTCTTTTTTAAGTTTTTATATCTTTTATTATATATTTTTAAAGTCTCTAATTCCTGCATAATAGGCAATAGTTTATTGAAATATTTCATTAAGTCATTGAGCAATTGAACTGTAGCTTATCTCAATCCTGGAGTACAACTTCATCAGACAATGGTAATGAATTGTTTTCCCGGTATACTGCAGGGTCGTTTTTTCCAGTTAGTTTTGTTGTACTGGGCTAGTTCTATTAGTATTTATTTCATGCCAATGTAGATGTTGTTAACATTTTTTATTTGTAGAAAATCATTCAGCATCTTCTAAGTTGGTTCCTTCTGCCGTTCTCGGTTCGTTAAAACAACTACTGACAAACTACCAGAGCAATGTTTCTCGCACTTCGTCTCAAGTTTGTTTCTTTCTGTTATTTTGTTTTTAGTACCAGTATTTATTAGACTTGTTTCTAGTTGTCTGCTTTTAAGTCAGATGTTGATCGCTTGACAAGTGAGTGTGAACATTACAAGGAGGCTGCTCAGTCTAAGGAGAATGCACTTAAAGTCAGTGTTGCTCGACAACAATTTACTTTAAAAGTTTTGATGTCTTACAAATGAAAGACAATGTCATTTGTCTTGTGTGCTGCATGAAGTGTGTGATCTCAGCACTCTATAATGCAATTAGTTTCCTACAAGTTGTTCTGTGACTAAACAACTGAGGTCAAGAAGTTTGATTTGCAGAAAGTTTGGTGATAAACTGCCTGCACAAATACTTACTGCATTTCACACCCTAATGCATACACTCATGTAACTGTGCTGTAGCCAGAGATCCAGTTTTTGGCATACAGAGCGTGTGGTGCTAGCACATGCATAGCTGAATGTACAGACATTGGTGTAGGTTTTCACATATTTCTGTAATTTAATTTTAGTTGTACATGAAATGCATATCCACTGATGCTTAATATGTAGTTTTAGTCAAATCTGAAAGTTTAGTTGAGATGCAGTGAGAAATGTTCTTGTGTGTAGAGTGTACCTACAGAATACATATGACTGTTGAATGGCACATCAGTTGAATACATTATAATCACTGTCCTTGTACCAGACCCTCTCATGCTGTCCTGCCATACAGAGGTCTGTGACGAGGCTAATAATCACCACTTGACAAGTTGTTTAGACAAATAACACACAGAAGAATCTACATGACAGTTGATTATTACCCCATCCCACCCCACCCCATCTAATGGTTGTTAAGTATGGGATGGAGGTCCTTCTAAAAAATAACACTTAAAGTTGTTAATTGGCGGAAGTGATTAATTTATTAACTTAAACAGCATGTTACTACACTAGTAGAGCTTCAAACCACCACCACTCACATAAAATATAGAAGCCTAATCTTCTATACTGTATGAGTCATCAAACCTTCAACATGTGGTTGACATGCATGCACAAGTTAAAGAATGTCAGCATCTCGACAGGTGCAAATCTAGCAAACAGTAGCTGTAGAAAGCACCAATTAGCACTATTTGAAGGACTAAGAGGTGTGAAAATCTTAGAGTCTTGGCCAAATTAGGGCGGGGCTTACTTGAGCACTGGGGTAATAAGCAAGCAAGTATGGTTGTTATTTATTACGTTTTAATGTTGATGTATAGCATGTATGGTATGTGGTATGTACTGATTGTGTTGAATTTGACGTGTGCAATGGTACATACAGTCTGGTGGCTGTGTGACTGTTACTAATTCCATTTTTTAGGAAGTTCAAACGAGCTTGTCTCAAGCTGAAGAGAAGTTAGTGAAGATTACAGCAGAGACGTCTCATCAAAACGAATTGGTGGATCATTTGACAAGCAAGTTACAACGAAAATCAGAAAGACTGTTGAAAGAAAGAGAGCGACGCCAGGCAGCAGATCAGCAGGCAAGGTGTACTAGTAGGATAGCTCGTTTTGTTTTTCATTGTTTTCATGTTTGCTTTATATAGCTGGCACAATGTAGACAGAATATGCGAACTGACAATGAGGTTGGAATTTGTCTGTTGTCGTAACTTTTGATGTACAGGACTGTGGTAACTCTTTGTGTGCTTGTTAAGAACAAATGTCAGTATTTACAGTCGTTGTATGATCGGCTGGTTGCTGGTCGTGTCGTGTTGGATGGTCGTTCTCCGCAAGTGCAGTTCACATGGCCAGAACTGACAACAATGGTTGCAGAACAAGTTTCTAGTGCATTGTTGGAAGTGCAAAGACTGAAGAACAAGGTTAGTCTGTGCATTGCTTTGTACTGATATGATACAACACGTACACCCTGTGGTGTCTCTTTGGTCAATTTAGGTATGTCAGTCTGTGTTGCTCATGCAGCATGTTTGTTTTCTTGTCTTGCTGTTTGTCTTGTCTGTCTGGATATTACTATTTCTGTACTTCTTCTTTAGTTGCTTACCTTTGGGCGGACGTAGCCTTGAAGTTCCAGACCGTCTCCCAAAAGAAATGGGAGACGGTCTGGATCAACTTCTGATCAAACCGAGTTCAGAAGTAGGCATAGTTACCTAAGAGAAATGGAAGGGTTGTAACAGTCAAAAACACCTCTTAGATACTAGCGCTATGCCACCTGATGAGACATAGGAGATCGATTACTACATTTTAGAGGTGTGTTCAAACAAGGTGGGTGGTAATCAACTGCAATACCGGCAAATCTGCAGCAGTCCGCTGTTCGGGATGCATTGAATCAATTTCGAGAACCTTGGCATTGTTTCGAAGGCACGGTTCAGTGCAGTTTTACATCACGAAAGACGCCCACGTTCATGCAATCAATTACGAGCTCAAACGCCTTTGCCAGAAGCCGTGCATGTCATTACAGAACTCTTGATGTTCATTGGCCGCCACTTTAGTGGCAGCAGCTTGCTGATTGGCTGACTTGGATCACTTTCGAACTCAGTTTGATCAGAAGTTGATCCAGACCGTCTTCCATTTCTTTTGGGAGACGGTCTGGAACTTTGAGGCTAAGGCAAACGTTGTCAATCCTAGGGTGAACATAAACATTTTGACTCTTGTTGTCAGTACTAGTCAAGAGTACATTGAAATAAGAGTGTGTGTGATATGATTGGTATCAACAGAAGATAGCATTTAATGGATTGTTTTAGCTAAAGACTTCAGCTGGCAGCAATGTTTGTTTGCTGATGGAATCAATGTGTTTAAACATAGACATGCATACTCACACACACACACACACACACACACACACACACACACACACACACACACACACACACACACACACACACACACAAGGCACAAGGACCACAAGCTGTTGTATTTACTTCTTGTTTCTGGTTGTGCAGATTGATGTGATTAAATGATGTTGCACGCCATTGACTACCATTTATGCAACTGCTTTGTAATTTCGTCTTTAACACTGAAACCAGTTACAAGTGACTGTCCATTACTGTAAAGGATTTTAGGGGTGTATACAGTTTGGGATGTAGTCTAGAACGTTTATGATTTACTATCTGTTAAGTGTTTGTTTGGTTACCTTTTCAGTTGCCTGCTTGCTTGTATGCGCGCGCGCGTGTGTGTGTGTGTGTGTGTGTGTGTGTGTGTGTGTGTGTGCACTATGCTGCATTGTAATTTATCTTATTTTGTGTGTGACTTTGATATAATGGTTTTTCTGTCTCGATATTAAACCTACTAAGGTTGATCACATTGAAAGTGTGGTGAAGAGAAAAGATGAGGCTCTTAATGAAGTGAACATTTCTCATCAACAAGGCCTCAGCAAGGTGCACAGTTTGTTATATCGTATTACACACGTGACATCACATTGTGTTATCAGTTGTCTCAAGCTGCTCAACAAAGAGAGAAGACATGGCAACAGCAGAGATGGGAACTGGAGAGCCATTATAATGGAATACTGCAAGAGCTACAATCTAAAGCAGAGGTTGACATATAGATTAAAGTAGCAGCTAGTGACGGGCAGCTGTAGCTGAAGGACCATATCTTAAAGAATCTATTAGTGCTTTGTACTTTGTCATTGACTCTGTCTGCACTAGCTTTGCCTGCAGTTTGCGCAAACGTGTGCCTGCCTTTGCCTTGATTACTTTAAGCGACTTTGTTTAACTATTGGATTACCACTTCTAACACTTCTGTGTTTACATTCTATCTTTACATAGATCACTTTGTTTGTTTTCTTCTCTGACAGAAATCACAAGCTTTGACTGACCAAGCATGGGAACGTGTTCACAGCAGTGATGAGAAACAAGATCGTTTGCAAGCTGAGTATGAAAAGTTACGTTCAAAAGTGGATCGTTATGAATCAGACATGATTTTATTACAAACTGGATGTGGATTGCTTGGTGGTGCTCTTCTTTCACAGTTTAACAGCATTGATATGCTGGTGACACACAAGAGAATGTTAAGTGAGAGATGTCGGCTATTGGATGAACTCCAACAGAGGATAAGCTTGTTAGTGGATGATATGAGTATCAATGGACAGTCTGAAAACTCACGACATGTGAGGGAAGTTGCCACACAAAATGCTGTGACATTTTCATGCACAAAGCATCGATTACCAGTAAGATATGACAGAGAGCGACCTGTGATGAGATTCAGAGTTGCAGTTATTGTTGTCTTATCGTTTAATCGTCTTCTTAAACTTGGCCACTCATCATCTGTTCTATTTGCTGATGCTAGACGAGTACGTGTTGTGGCAGCAGCAGGCAAGGGTAATGCCAAATGTTTGGAGCAAGAACCAGCTGCTACTGATCGTTTGACTGCCAGTCTGTCGTGGCTTACTAGTGCACAGTGTCGACAACTGTTTACTAGCTCCTTGTCTGGTGTACCAGAAGTTCTGTCTACTCTTTCTGATGGTAATGGGACAGCAAATGACTCAGCTTTGGATACTGGTGTTGTTCTTTCATCAAAACATCTTAGCGTTAGTCACTTTGCTGAAGGTGAACCTGCTCTACAGCATTGTCTCCAGTCTCTTTGTGCTGCATTTTCAAGAACCGTTAGTGCTATTCTTGCTGAGTTTCCATCTGAAGAATTGCAAGGTCTTCATGGTGCTTTTGCGGTGAGACAAAGAGGGCCATCAGCATGGTCACTGGTTACATTACTGAGATATGGTCTTCACAAGTTGATGCACAAACCATCTCAATCAGGGAAAATGCTCAGTCATCAGGTATGGGTTGTATCGATATTTATTTGTATCCAACATTAATTTATTTGTATCCAATATTTATTTATTTGTATCTAACATTTATTTATTTGTATCCAATATTTATTTAATTGTATCTAATATTTAAGTAATTCTTGTGAAGTATGCCCAAGATACGTTGCATGAGTTGTTTAATTAACGGGCATGAATCCTACCTTGAGGCAAGTATATGTTGATGCCATGGAAGACAGTGCAATGAAATAGCTCTAGAAATGTGTACACGTTTTATTCTAGTAGTTATATACAACATCTACATTCTTGGTATTGTTGTAGTGTATGGATGTAGTTGAAGAGCATGTCACTGAGCTGTTGGGTCGTTTACGTGACTGTGAAGTCGAACGTTCCAAGCTACGTTTACAATTAAGCTCTAGTGAAGACGAGTTGGGAAGATTGAGTGAGGCGTGCCAGCAGATCAACATTTTGCAGACAACTATGAAGCGATTAGAACAAGACGTAATGTGTATGTACTAACAGTCCACAATTATAATCAATATTATTTACAAATTGTAGGCTGAAGAAACTGTTCCTAAACGTCTATATGACCGACTCATTGTAGACTCACAAGCTAATAGACAGTACATAAAGGAGCAAGAGATAAAGATTGGAGAGCTGACACGGAAGTAGCAGCTGAATGACTATGTATTGATATGCTTTGGTAGACTGAGGGTTGATACTGTTATAGGCTTGATCGAAAGGAAAATGACTCAATGGAGACAGAAGCAACTCTTGCTCAAGCTGTCAAGGTAATGTTGATTTTATGTGTGATAATAGCAAATTTGAGTTTCAAACATGACAAGAAGTTGTCTTCTTGCTTGATTTTTTAGTAAAATGGTGATTGTGTTTGGATGCTAGTACACAGTCTTTTGATCTTACTTCAGAGCGCTTTTCTAACCGTTTTGATTTTGTTCTAAATTTTGCTGTTCAAGTCTTGTATTGACTAGATGTTTGGATGTTTCATGTTTGCTAGAGCTTTGTGAGGTACTGTAGACGACCCTTGAAATAAGTTTGTGGGCTGTAGTGTTGAACTGACAAGCTTTGCTTGGCCAATAAACTTTTGGCAAGCAACATAGTGTTGAACTATATCAATATAATGTTGAACTACATTCTGCAAACAACTTGACTCTTGTTAGTTTGGTTTGCTCTCATTCTTGTTTTGTTCCTGATGTTTGATGGATATGTTGGAAATCGATTGTATATACTACAGAATAAATTTACTAATTTGTTTGTTCAGTAGTCTTCTGTTTGGACTCGAGTTTGCTGTAACATTTATTGTTTCTAGAGTTTGACTGACATGAAGATGGAAGTGCAGCGTCGAGGTGAGTCAGTCCAGCGGTTGAGAAATCAACTATCGAGCGTCGAAGATGACAAACAGTCCTTACAGAGTGACTTACAACTCTGTCAGCTGTCACTGAAAGCTGCTATTAGGTATTCATGCAGTAGGTGATGGATGTAGTGTGATGAGCATGTATGTTCCGTCCAGAGAGAAGGATCTCATCTTGGAATACCTGCTAGCAGTAGATGAAGCTCTACAAACAGTACTATCCATCTTAATTTGTCTGGAATGCTGGTTCATATTTCTTGTGTGCAGACTGTAGGTCAGGTATCTGCGAGACAACTAGTAACTGAACACAACGTTGCATTACCATCGGTCTTTACCTTCTACTGCATTTGTTGCATTAGATTTTGAAATTATTTTTTCTTCTGTAGCTGCCAAAATTGGAATCTCCTGACCATACTGAACTACAAGTATCTTCTCATGTGGCAGCTTGCCAGGTTAGACACTTGTGAATTATGTGGGTGGCCAAAGTGTTGCATTGTTGTTTCCTGTTGATAGGCTATTGTGCGTCAAGTGATAGATTTTCATCACCAAGCAGCTACTGCAATAGCATCTCTGAGAGCCGAAATCGAGTCTCACAGGGCACGTGCTGCTGCCCTACATGCTGAACTAACAACTGCGTATCAACGTCAGATGGAGCAAGACTAATAGGTTAGGCAGCTGCAGTATTATGGTATAGGTTCATTTGATAGTTTGCTCTAATATACTGTATACATGTATCATATGCTATTTTTATATTGAGTACTATCTTTAGTATCATAGTCATGAGTGTGTACTTTGTTACTGTTTACTTGTTGTTCGAATGATCACAGATTGTTTTGAAAGACATACTCGTAGTAGAAAACATTTCATGTTCTAATTTGAGTATGTGGACCAGTGCAATATGAATTAACTTGATTAAGCATGCTACATGTGGGAGGCACCTAAGTTCATGAAATTAACAGTTACACCATTGGAAAGGCCATCACCTGCTAAGAGACAAGGTTTACACTATCATATATGTTTTGTCCAAACATGTCCCAACATTGATGCAATATTTAGTCACGTGGAACATTGTCCTATGTCCTATGTATACCATTATTTTCCGCACTGATACTGCACAAGTTGGTGGCAATTTTAATCTCTACATATTGATTACCATTTAGATCATTAAAATGTCTGGAGGCTTTAATGAATTGAATTGTGTTGACTATATTATGAAGTCTGTTGATAAAAATTGACAATCTATGACTTTTGTGCATGTTTATTGGCAAGATGTTGGAACGTTTAGTTTAGCTTCTTGTCTGTAGCTTTGTTGACTAACAATTGTAAGTTCACTAAAATACACAAGCAATTGAGATGTGAGTGACTGCAGTAATCACAATTGGTCAGAAGCGTGATTATTCATGTTCCTGTGTATGTGTACCATATGCATGCACAAATTTTCACACACACACACACACACACACACACACACACACACACACACACACACCTCTTCTTCTACATGTGCTTGTAAACCAAACCAACTATGCAAACACGCGTGAAAAACGACTACACCTGTACCGTTAGCTAGCTAGACAATGAGTTCCATGGTTCCACCTGTTCTCTATCAAGTTCTCTTCTCGAATGACGGGGTCTAGGTACTGTGCACATGCTGTACACCACCTAACTAGAGTAGTTGTACATAATTTGACCAGTTTGCAACCGATGAACACAATATTTTCTATTAAATGCGTATACACTACATTTACAGTTCAGTACATCTCTCCAGCCCACAGATGCATCTGTAAGTATGCTTAGCTAAAGCAGATGCATACTCGGAAGTCTTGAGATCTTACGCGTCGCGGCGCAAACCAGGCAGCGAGATTCCAAGGCGCTAATTGTTGTAAATCCGACTCCAACCGACTCTGGCTCGTCTATGTAAAGGAAGGACACACGGATTTGTCTTCAATCAGGCGAGTACAATTACAAATGTGTGTACTTGACAACACTCCAACATGTATGTAGCCACATTGTTGCACCCTATGCATGCTATTTACTTCACCAGCTCTACTATCGCGACCATCTCTTTGTCGACACACGACGAAGCCGCAGAGAGGAAAATCTCTGACGGAGATGCTCTCTACTCTACAGCGTACCGTATTGGCGTCGATTGCGTGTAGGATATTGTGGTACGAGAGTGCAATTGGAAGCCGCAAGTTGAGGGCGGGTCGCATCCTTGCTCTATTCTTGCGTCGTTGCTGGTTTTGTCGACACAACTAGTCTACTCAATGGTTTCAGTTGACACTGATTTTGTATATTAAGACTCAAACGGCGTGTACGGATGTGTTTTCGAGTCGTGGATGTCAATGCATGTAGACTAGCTAGACGTGAATGTGAAATGAATTGAAGTGAATGTTGTACTTTCTAGTATTTCTAGTTGTGTCTAGTCTATAATGTAGTTTAGCTTATTTCAGTTAGCTAAAATTGCACTTGTTTATTATGTTAGGTGTTTGAACCCAATAATAAACAGGTCACAAGGTTTAGTTTGATTGGAGGAAGAGACAAATTGTGGAGTAACTGATTACAAGTGACTGGTTTCTTACTGATTGCAAAAGGTAATGCACTTGTCAACAAACAACACGTTTATTAACCCTGATATAAGTGTACACTTGACAAGAGGTATTGTATTTCTGCTTTCTTTGTAAAACAACATTTTTCCTGTAGTGTGTACTTTCAAGATTAGTTAATTAAGAAACTGTGATCATCGAATTGTAGAGGAACAATTAGATTGGGCAGATCTTGAATGTGTTAGACGATTCGGTTAATGAAGTTAACCAACTTATGGGGCAGTGTGTGTGTGTGTGTGTGTGTGTGTGTGTGTGTGTGTGTGTGTGTGTGTGTGGCACTGTTTTACATATACAAGGTGTGTCTACCTTGTAGTTTACTGAGATTATTGATTACCATTATGGAGCTTATTTTCATTTATAGTTTTGAGAGCATGTTTAATTAAGGCTAATTGTCACTGAACTCATTGATTAATTAACTGGTGAAATGTGTAGCAATGGCAGTGCATGAGCATCATATGGATGGAAGGAGCCCATCATTCAACTCAATGTTACTTCCAGAGTTGAAAGCTGCTGTGAGAAAGAAGTCACACGAGGTGAATGGCTTGGAAGTAGAAAACAACCCATCTAGCCAAAAAGTGCTGATGCCAAAGCCCAGGATGCGGGCAGTGGCTTCTACAGCTGTCAGTTCTGCAGGCAGAAAACAGAGCAGTGGAAATGATACCAAGAGACCTGATATGGTGAAGTTCAAACCAGTGCCTGCTCCTCGCAAGAATGTGCCCAAAGTGAGACAGCGAAAGTCAAGTTCAGGTGGAGATAACAGTAGAGAGGGAACACCCGGTGCGAATGCCAATGTTGTGAAAGAGAGTAGTGAGGGTTCTCTTGATGATAGCCCTTGGGAAGATGATGAGCCAGTGACACAGCAAAAAGAAAAGAGCACGTCACCGAAAAGTTAGTTGCATAATTATTAATATTATATGTTTGGTATACAATTTATAAGTTTTATTGCTTATCAGGAAGACAACACAAACCACCATTCTTAGGGAAAAATAGGTTGGTCATGTGTGTATGTGCGTGTGTGTGCATGTGTGTGTGTGTGTGTGTGTGTGTGTGTGTGTGTGTGTGTGTGCACGTGCACGCACAGATGCGCGCCTATTGATAATAGTTTGTCATTCTATTTTTGTCTATAGGTTTATGAGAAAGAAGCCACCTGAAAAACCTCTTCGCAGTCCAGGAACTTTTGATCGTGCAGCACAGCTTCATAAAGTAACAGGGTCGGATAATGAAAATGTAAATGACGAAGATGGCGAAAATATTTATGATGACGTTGGAGAGGTTATCACCTTAGACAGAGAAGAGGGAGGTAAGTCAAATGAGAATTCAAAAGAGCAGTTAGTAGAAGTCAAGATAGCTTTACTTCCCAAACGAAATTGTGACGTATACTCACCGGCATGGTCACAATCAAAGCATTGTGACAGTAACCATGCAACAAGAAATGATGCTCGCGTACAAAGTTGTAGAGATAACGGGATTGTCAATATGGCACAAGCCTCATCTGATCACTCTAAGCAAAATACACCAAGAATGCCTTCAAAGGAAATTTTGTATTGTGAGCCACTAGTTCATGATTCAACTCCAGTGGTTGGGGTAGAACACACAAAACATAAATCTCCTCCAAAGCGTCGAGTAGTTCCAAAGCCACCAGTAAATGATGAGGCATCACCACGAAGGCAGAGGCCTCCTGTCCCTATCAGGCCAAGACCTAATGCTAGCCACTCAGCAAAACAAGTTCCTGTGGTGCCAAGAATGCGTCAATACCGAAGTGATAACACATTGGATGTTATAAAGCAGTCAGAAGAAACAGACGAAGGACAACATAATGGCGATGCCCTTCTTTCTGTACAATTTCGACCAAGATCGGTATCATCTCAGAATTTATCATTGTGTGACAATAACAATGACAATGAGGATGAGGGGACATTAAAGAGGTGTCAGTCATTTGATTCAGAGAGCACTCTCACCAGTAGTCAGACAGCAGAAAGTATGGGAACAGGTGCCAACAGTCTGTATGTCTGTACAGTACAAGCTGTGATGGGTAATCGTTTTTATGTGTTAGTTGCTCCATTTTATCACGAGTTGGACATACAACGAGAGTCAATATGTCCCAGTAGAGATAGTGCAGCTGTTTATGATGCAGTCAGTTCGCTTGGACGAGAGTTTGTGTTACCTGATGTTGGATACAGAGATGTTGGTGCACGCCGTGTTAGCACTGATTCCATGGGGAGTACATTGGGACGACGTATGCTCTGGGCTGAACAACAACAGGTGACTATTCGTGTTTATCACTTTGATCACTTTGATCAGTTGAGTTTTCTCACTTGTTCAATATTTCTTTAGGTTATGGAGAGTGGTATGCTTGATTCTTTATCAGAGCAAGAGAGGAAGTTGCAAGAGGTGAGTGATGACTTTCTTAGTGTTGGGATTTTAATGTTGTAATTCTAATTTGACATTTGCAGGCTTTATATGAGGTGGTAACTTCTGAAGCAAGCTATCATCACAGTCTGAGTATTCTCATTGAGAATTTTATGGAAGCACCCGAGCTGTCTGACAGTTTGCCTGAGGGTCGCCGTATTTTGGACAAGCAGCAGAGGCATGTTTTGTTTTCCAACCTTGCTGCTGTGTGGGAAGTTGCAACACAGTGAGTAATTGTCAGAATTGTTATTCTAATACTAGAGTTGTGTAACTAGATTCTTTCATATCTGAACGATTCAGATAGACAGCAGTATGTATGAGTAATTGTCATGCTTGGATTGTTTATTAATTATTACTATTTAATTAGTAGAAAGACTATTGCATGTTTTACTTAATTTCTGGAGAGAATGCTGTTTGACTTTGTTGTGTTACATAACAGATTCCATGAAGCTCTTCAAAAACGGTTGCAGCGAAGTGTAAAAATTGACACTGTGTGTGACATCATTCAAGACTTTGTATGTTTCTGAAATTGCAATGAGTATTGATCGATCACCAGTAGATTCACGTGCATGCTTTGGTAGGCTGTCAATCGTTTTGATGTCTACGTGAAGTATTGTTCTAATCAACTGTTCCAGAACAGATTGCTGAATGAGTTGAAGTCAGTTCTGTGATGATGGTTGAGGACACAGTAGCTGTATAATGGTGTGTTTGTTTAGTTCAACTAATCCTGAGTTTGCTGAAGTAGTGAGACGGCTGGAGTCTAATTCAGTGGCACAAAGCTTACTTTTCAGCTCATTTCTTATCCTTCCTGTTCAGCGCATTACTCGATTAGCATTACTGATTTTGGTACAATTGTTGTGAAACTATTACGGCAGTCAAACGTTTTAATATTGTTTTGTAGGCTATTCTTGACAGAACTCCTGCAGACAGTCCAAGTCACAAGCTAGCTACAGATGCATTAACATCTGTTCAAAATGTTTGATTTGCTGCCAAATGGCTTTTTCTGATCTCACGAACTTGTTTTTGACCAGGTTGTTGACAGGTGCAACGAGGGTGCTCGATCAATGGAGAGAACAGAGCAAATGATTGCACTAAGCAAGCTAGTTCGATTTGACAAGCTGAAGGTATTTGCTATCAATTTGATGTACAAAGTAAGGTAGCGAGTGTGATGTATAGGGCCTGCCACTAATCTCACCTAAACGTTGGTTGCTGAAACGAGGTCCTGTAACGCAGCTGATTACAGAAAAGATGCTAACACGTGTAAAGATCAACAAACAGACTTTGCACATATTTGTATTCACTGACTTGATTTTGGTGACAAAACAGAAACGACATCTGACGTAATCATTAAATGTCAGTTTATATAGTCTGGCATCTCATATTTACTTTTTTTTAGCGAAGAGTGGTTTTCCACCATCGATTACGGATTTAGGCCATTCTTGCAGCTGGAAGATGTTGAAGATCCTCCATATACATCATCAGCAGGCAAACATGCAACTGATGGTTACGCATTGGCGTCATCTGGTTGTCGTAATGCTTTCAAGCTAGTACTGTTGGAAAATGCTCACAAAAAGACTGCATCTTACTTTCTGAGCGTTGACACTGAGTCAGTTTGGTTAACAGATATTACATGGTTATGTATTAGCTGACACATTGCTTGCTTGATGTGTGTAGAACGGATAAAGCACGTTGGATGGATGCAATTCAGCCACCCTTAATAGAGCACAATGGCAGCGAAGAAGTTGTATATACACAGTTTGGTACGTTAACAGATTATTGTGTGTTTGATTATTGTTGCAATAGAGATGCACACTGAAATAACACCTGCCATAGCATGTAGACAGGATGGGATTGCCTTTGGGGATAGTTAATGGAATGTTTCTACAAGCCAGAACTAGACACCAGGTTTAATGAGCACTCAAAGATGGCACTCTGTGATGTTACGGGTGCTGTACAGCTTTTTTTGTTAGATTAGGCATTAATGGAGCAGAGTATCTGATTGGCTGTGGTGGTGGTGGTGGGATGTACGTTTAGAAACAAAAACTTAATTCTAATAATGGAATCTCTTGTACTTTTCTTTGACTGACAATCACCAAAACACTTTTGTTGTTTACTGTATGTTCAATACGATTTGCTGAAACTGTCTTTGAGAGTCAAAAATTGATATTATTTGAAAAGAATTAGTGACTGTACAGTATGGCTATGCTACTATGTTTGAGATTCTAAACCACTTTACTACTCTGATCATTCATGTAGATGACAAGTTTGTGTGCACTAAACCAGAATTTATTTATATATTGTAAACTGATATCTTCTACTTACACCATATTGTAGTGTGGTAACTTATTTAATTTTTGCTGAAGAAAACCAATGCTAGAATTACAAATTTTAGGTTTGTAATTTTCATTTGTTAGTACAATATCATGTACTTGTAATAACTATGGTTGTAATATCGAGGCATGATTTTGTGCAGACTGCCCTCAGGTTCAAGCTACTTACAATTATTCTTCACAGCAAGCTGACGAACTGGATCTTACAGCTGGTGATGTGATGAAAGTTATTCGGAAAATGCCAGACGGTAAATGACATTACTCACAACAGAGTGTCAATAATTCTCACTTGTGTGTTGTGTTTACTGTATTGTGTCTTCCACAGGGTGGTATGAAGGGGAGAGATTGCGAGATGGGGAAGTAGGTTGGTTTCCATCAACTTACGTAACAGAGATTGAGAGTGAGCATAATCGTGCCCGTAATCTCAAACAACGATACCAGCTTATTCGTGCTACTGAACATCTTCTTCCTCATTCTGCTGTACTTCGTAAGACCAAGTCAAGGCTATCAGAGCTGTTTGGATGATGCAGATAGACTGTTATATCATCTATGCATATTATCTATATCTAGTTTATGGGATGTTCTTCAGAATTTTGAAGTGCAAATCTAATGAGATATTTGTTAATTTTTTTAGATTCCGTTTTATGCTTTGCACAGCTCACAAGCTATAAACATGGCTATGTGTACACGAAATAGTGAAAGCAACATTTGAATGAAGAAATTGCTTGACTTAATTAATCAATTAAGTTTCTGTTTGATAGTAGAAGAGTATGTCTGATAGAAAGTTGTCTTTCCAAATTTCCATACTGCTTTGGTAGGAATGCTGTTGTATGGCAGTTTGATATTGTACATTTCGTTCATATATGGAATTCCAAGTTCAATCATCACCATCAATTAATTTAATTAATTTATAATCAATAATACGGGTGTCTACGTACTCGTCAACTTAGCGCGCAAGTCTATCAGTGCTTTGCTACGTTGGGTACTTGTTTGAGGTCATTTTGGTATGGTTGATGCAGACAGAGATATTAGGAAAGTTCTGTTTGGTAAGGGACGTGTCAAACAGGCTAGAAGTACTGGAACTCGACCGGACAAAATGGATTTACAGAGAACGGTTAATCGAGCAACTCTAGAAGCAGAAGTTGTCGTGAACATGAGCGCTGTAGGAAAAGAGATGCATATTGCAAGGATGAGTGATTTGAAGAAGCTCATGGAG
>CAXXBX010000288.1:0-1790 GCA_964274945.1 Dehalococcoidia bacterium
AAGATATCAAAACACAAGAAGAATCTCTTAAAGAAACTAGCAACTATGCCAAGCATTTATTGAAATCTAAAGACTATGAATCATTAGATTTAGTTGGCAAAAAAACATACCTTGATTTTCTGAACTCGTTGCTGACATCGGAGGATGTTTACACTAAAGATGCAATGGTTCTGTTTAATGAGTTGGCAGGAATTCTAATGGACTTGGAACAACGTCAATCCACAGAAAAAATCCAATCAGATAAAAATCGAAAATCATCAATTATTGAAGAATTAGAAGATTTAGGTATAGTCGATTCTAAAAAATTAGCTGACAATCCTGAATATTGGGCAGAAAATGCTAGAGATGCAAGAGATGAAAAAATCCAAACATTCGTCAAGTACATACAAGTGATGTAAGCGTAAGAAATGAATCTACTGTGTATTATCCCGCACCCGCTAATGGTACGGGAGGCACAATCTCGTTTTCAACCAACGAGACAACTTGGGGGCCTGCAAGTGGCAGTTGGGCATTTGCTGTTGCATTGACCAATGGTGTTGGCTCAACAAATGCATTTTCTTGTATTGAAGATGCTGTATCTCATACAACTGTAAGTTGGTATGGTGAAAGCCTTGCCAAATACAAAGATTGGTGGAGTAATGTTATAGATACAGCTCCATATCCAAATTCTAAAAAAACTGTGTCTGGATCTAATACAACTTGTACAGGAGATGTGAGTGTAAAATATATTGACTCTTGGATACAAACTTGAAGTTGGACATGATATCCGTAACCCAACAACGATCACTGGCACACACGCTTAACTCCCATCCATCTTTTTTATTTCTTGTCTCCAAAATCACATAAGCTTGCTGCATTAGCATTGATGTGTATTGGTGTCTTTTTAGCATTCTCTTCCATTATTAGTAATTTTATAACAGATGGATCTTATAGTGAAGAAGGTAATTGGGCTGGAGAAACTGGAGAAAATTTTTGGATAGGTGTTATTGGAATGATAATCAGCTCATTGTATGTTTCTTCTTTCTTCTTTATCCCATCATATCTGTTCTCATTTTTGATGTATTGCAGGGTTTTGAGATGAGTTGGTTTCTTCTTTCTTCTTTATCCCATCATATCTGTTCTATAGAAAATCCAAAAAATCAAATCATATATAAATGAGACTTGGGCATAACTAATCCTAATTTTTAATCAGTTTCTCAAACTATTCAAATGAAAAAAGCCAAGGATCCTTGCAATATCATTTCATTGCAGCATGAATGTAAAAATCCCCGGCAAGATTCTATCAGAGTCATTTCTTATTGGTGTTTTGTATCTGGTCAGAACATTGTCTCTGCATGGGGAGATATTCAGACCTGGCAGACCGTATGCCTGTTCAACTGTTCTGATGGTGCAACTATTCATCATAAAATCTTGGATGAGAATTCCAAGCAACAGCACGCTTCATTATTTTTTATCAATCAAATGCAACGATGACAAATCGTTCAAGGTCTGCAGACTGACTCGAATCCCAGGCAGGCGTACTATTGACAGGCGATTTCAGAACCTGTCCGTTGGGGACATCATCGGGACGATGGGAAGCCTGTTCGTATCAGAAGGAATGGCTGATGACACGTCTGCATCAGTGGACAGTTCTCTGCTAAAAGCAGATGGCCCTGCATGGCACAAATCCGACATGAAAAATAATCGTTTGCCAATTTCAGGGACTGATACGGATGCAAGATGGGGATGATCCTCCAAATCAAAGGGTTGGATATTCGGGCATAAGCTGCACATGGGTTGCAGCGCCGGCA
>CAXXBX010000289.1:0-25628 GCA_964274945.1 Dehalococcoidia bacterium
CATTTTACCATTTAACAAAAGTGTGAGTTACGTACTGAAACGTTGGCAGAAGTACACTTTTCAAAAAATGGTCGCCATGGTTCTTTGGCTCATGCTGCTCCGACGGCCGGCAGCCCAGTTTTCTAGTACTTTTCATGCTTTCAAAATGTACAGTAATGAATGTCGACAATCTCAGGTCTAGATAAATGTCTCTAGCTTCCTTATTACGCTCTTTCTGTTTATTACTATCTGCCAATACGTGTGCAGTGTAAATTACAAATGTATTTAGTTATTCATTGGTGATCGCTCTGTTTCCTGTACCAGATACCGCCTACTCCATAATGTATTTGCCAAAATCATGAAGCACTCTAAAATTAGCTTGTAAAGCATAAATGGACTATCACATGCACGCATAATACAATTCGACATACCCCGGTATCTATTATAACTACTCTGTCTTATAACTTTGGGTTGTGTCTGCACCACCATAACGACTTCATAAGCAAGAATGGTTGCCGATGGTGTGGCCTACGTAGGATATGTATGGAGACGATTGATGAATTTAGTGCTTCCTTATTGTTTCCGTTTTTGTCAAACCCCAGACCTGTACAGTACCTGCATGAGTTTGTGCGTTTGAATTTATCGTTACAAATTTTGCTTCGATAAATGTTTGAGTAACGTACTTTAACCATGTCTGTTAACGCGAGCCACACCAGATCATGCAATATATTACACATTGAATTCCTTTAGGAAATTCGGAGTCCTTTAAAGTTTGTAGTAAAAGCATAATATCTATATAATTTACTGCATGCATCACACAAGTAACTGACGCTATTGCTAGACAATGTTTATTACTGATGTACAAAGATGGCAGATACTTGTGGTTAGCTACAGACATGCACATATTTATGATGCCTATGGGACCAGAAACAGATGTCGACCACACTTTCGAATTTTTTTCCCTGGGAAGAGCCGTTTACTCATCTCTCCTTCCGTAGGCGTAAAGAAGCAGGCCTCAAGAAATTGGTTAATTTAATACTAATACCGTGCGTTGTTCTCTGGTTATGGTAACAGTCTGATATGCTCGTTAATTTCATGATCAGAGGTGAACCCGACTAATCCTGCTTCAGCAATGTGACGTCTGTAAGTCGCAGGAGATGGAACTCCAAACGTCTGGTCTCACCAATTCAAATGCTGATTGAACGTGACCTTTTAGCTATTTACCTGTAGGTAGGTACCAACCTTGGTGTTTGCTTGCAAATCAGCCGTCTGAAAAGAAATAAGTTATGGTAGACAAGATCGAGTGCAAACGATTAATGATTCTGTACCGTTCGGAACAATGTGTCTACGAGACAATCCTGGTTGTCTGCAAAACAGGCTTTCACCAAAACGTAGAGCACAAATGCACATGCACACACGCCTTCACAATTAGATCTGGAAGCATACACGCTCATTCAAATGGTTACCGCTAAGAGCCAGTGAGCTAAACAAAGAAACCTCGACATCAGAGCTTGTCTTGGTACGTGTCATGCAGTGAGGGAAACCTCTAGACAGCAAGTTAATTTTAATATTAATGAAGTTGTTAGTACAATCAATCATACAGGTTCATGCAGTCTCAAACTTCCAGTAAGCGTAACGAATGCAGGTGTAGAGACTTCCGTTAGTATATGCGAGCTATCTGCGTTATTACCACTGGACAGATTAACACATTTACATAGTCGTAAATATTGAGTCAATGTTGTCTGAATACCACATTTACCCATATTTAGCCATATTTGCGCAATATCATACATGGCGTTTACCATACATGTACCCACTGCGTAAATGATTCGAATACCAGATATGACTCACGTTTACATCGTATTCAGAATGTGAGCATATCTTGCATTTATCTTAGATTAGGCATGAGTAAATCTGGTCTATATCTTGCATTTATCTTAGATTAGGCATGAGTAAATCTAGTCTCTTTAGAGACGTAGTTATATTAATATTACCGTGGCAATTGAATTGAATTGCTTTTGTAATGAACCAGCGTTCAATTCACACAAGAACAGAGAAATTCGATTAATTAACAGTTTTTATTCCAAATATAATGTCATTTTAGACCCATGCACATGCATATGCAGCAATATATATCTATAGAGAGCTAAAATTCATTATCACTAGTTATTGCCCAACCAGGCATGTTTTTGTCTGGCCTTTGCCGCTTGGATGGAGCGCCTTCATGCCTAGGAAGGGTCATCCTCTTTGCTTGTTCAGTCTGCCTGCGCCCGTATTTCCTGTCAAGGGACGTAAAGATCGATGTGGCTTGTTCAGATCGCCAAGGTATTGGCCGTGTTGTCATAGCTTTCCCCCTCTTCCTTTTCTCCACTTGCTCTCGAGGTCCTTGCTGTTCAGAGTCACAATCACTGGTACTGTTGGACTGGCTTTCTTCCGAGCTCATTAGCTCCAGTTCTAGAGCTTCCAGGACTTCCTTCTTGTCTTCCTCTCTATAGGTTGTTGAGGCTTCCAATGCAGCTTTTCTGCGATGAAGTTTCTAAACATTTTATGTTAACAATGCCTCATGCAATTAATCTAAAAAAGAATATCGACTTACATTGTGCAACCTCTGCCGTCTCCTAGCTTTCTCTAGATCTTCCTTGCTATGGATTTTTCTATTCTCTCGTTTTCGCTGGGACCTGAAATATGTTCTTGCAGACTCTACATACAACAAATAATAAGATAACAATAAGATGCTTATTTGATACAGGACTACACTCTTTCAATTGTGATGGGATGCATGTGCATGTTTCTAAGAACGCACGCTGGCAATATATACCATTAACAAAGAGTACTACAATTACACGAGATGCATGGAAGAAATTGAATGGGAGACATGCAAAGGGATAGAAGACATTAATAGTGTTAGTAGATCTTAACTGAGCCTATTTCTTTATTTTTCAGAGTAGGGCAGTAATTAACATGCAGGAACAGCTATTGATAAAACTAAATATACCTAATCCTATAAGTTCTTATGATGTCAGGTTCATATACACGTCCCATTTTAAGGCAACAAGTAGAGAAGACTATCGCTATTTAACTACATCCATCTATTGACAGCTACATTGTAGCTAGCTAGGACAACTACTGCAGCATGGCTCATCATGCAGCTAGTCACTGAATGCCAAGGAAACCAGAATGTCACACGCAAATTGTGGGAAAGTACAGCACAGTTGCTTTGAGGATGTGATTTCACAAATAAAGGAAGGTAGGAAATGTTGCTTTTAACTACAACTTCAGTTAGATCTTCAACTTGATAAGTTGCATGTCAACCTTCTGAGAAGCCAATTAAGAGTGAGCTTACAAAAAGCCCAACTGGGATATGATGCAAAGTTTTCTATTCTACTCCCAAGAATACTACATTTTACAGAACTTGTTATTTGAAAATTAAATGCACATAACACATTTTTCATACAGGATCGAATGTCTCGATCATATACACTCTCTCAAATCATGCATGCAGACCAACATTCTACAGGAAAGAGCTGAAGTTCGTTGAGTAGTTATTCATCTATCTATACTACTATATAAAATTGACAGTGTTTGTATATATGTGTGTGTGTGTGTGTGTGTGTGTGTGTGTGTGTGTGTGTGTGTGTGTGTGTGTGTGTGTGTGCGTGTGCATGTGTGTGTGCGTGTGCGTGTGTGTGTGTGTGTGTGTGTGTGTGTGTGTGTGTGTGTGTGTGTGTGTGTGTGTGTGTGTGTGTGTAAGTTTGATAGACAGCTAGACCAGATCACCCACAAGGCTAAAATTTGGGGTACAGGCGCAACTCGGCATGGGTAAGAACATGGGCAGGGTAGCATCGTCTTCCTGCTTTTTCAGTCGGGTCCCCTTTTGGGGTGCATTGTAGAACGATATAATGCTGTTCATCATTGCCCCTGATAGACTCAATTTGAAGGAAGTTCTGTTACTTGAACTCAATCTCATACGGTAGCTTTGTTTTCTCATAACTAAGAGTGCAATGCTCACTTTCAATATCCATTTCTGTTCAAGTGCCATTGTTACGTCACAATGCTATAACTATCCAGCAGTCCCATCAGAATGCGTTATCTGAGCAAGCTGTAGTTGATTTGTTTATTTTAAACATCAAACTACATCTAGAGCAAAAAGCTAAGAGTTCCGAAAAGAAATATTGTTCAGTGCGTAGGTAGGTTGGAAACGTGCTGAGTATATTCTATAATATCCCAAGAGGATCCGCCTCTACTCACGCGCATCAGATAACATCAAACTACGTCCAGACCAAAGACGTAGAGGTCCACTTTAGTAATGACCAGTGCTTATAGATTGGAAATGTGCTGAGTATATTTTAAAAATATCCCAGAAGTACGTAAGACGTTGCAAAGTAATTCGCTTGGGAATGGAGGTGGGTCCTCCTGGGATATTTTTAAAATATACTCAGCATGTTTCCAATCTATAAGCACTGACCATTACTAAAGTGGACCTCTACGTCTTTGCTCATCGGACCTCCACCAAATTAAGCTGACCTCGAACGGGAGCGCGTCGTTTATTACTGGGCGTCGTCAAAAACGACAAGATATTTTTGTGTAGGATATCTGGGTATCTAGAAATATGCCTACCTTCCGTTTTTCCGAGTACGCTCGCCTAATACCTGCCACATTCGATAAGCCTGTTTCCTGCAACGGCAGCAACATCTTCGAAGTGATAACATCCAATGGGACAGTTGAAATTGCTCCACGAAGACTCACTGAAGAGACGTGTGACTGCATTTGCACTGAATCCAACCTACACGTTTCCTGCACCGAGCGCTACATTGGGAGTGTGAAAACATCGAAAACGAAGAGCAAACACTTACAGTGATGCATGCCTGCATGTCAAGCTACTGCATGTATCCTATGGGTGAGTAAGAAACTGCACGTGACTTTCAAGTTTCTGTTGCCCCAATATATATATATATATATATATATATATCCCTAAACGGGAAAGTCGCTGCAAACTTCTAGGAATATGACACTCGGTTAAGTTTTTATTTGTCTTAAATGGGATATTAACTAATTAGCACATTCCAGTTAATTCGAACAGACGCCCACACCAGTCATTTCAACTGAATCCACACAAGAGTGTGTCAATTTCTACCAAAAATTGCAGATGACGTGTCTGTACATGCTCAAACTGAGTCTTCTTCCATCATAACATTACAGTACTCTGCCCGTACGAAGGATGGGTCATGTACACGTATCTAGTTCTACATAAAAAGCATCATTTTCTTTACCAGAAATGCCACCTTGCCTATAGTAAGGAGAGAGTATCAAGATCCACACATGGGCTGGTACGTTTCGATATTTACATGCTTGAATCTGATTTTAATTCAGATAAAGATTACAAAGATCGACCTATATATGACTTGGCAGATTGGAAACAAGATCACAAAGTCTTAGATACCAAAAAACACGGCATGATGACTATTTACTGAACCTTAGAGAACCATTTGAGAAAAGTCATAAGGAATTACAGTCTCAGCTAGAGACAAGAATTCGAGATGTTGCTGTCATTCAATCGTGACCAACAGCTAAAAAGAGAAATGTGAATACGAGAAAGAATTAACAAACTGTAGAAAGCTCTGATGGCAACATTTGAAGTGCAAAACCGTCACGTATACGTCCAATTCTTATAACTCTGACAAGGCCATGCAATCAATAACCCTTTGGAGGCTGGGCACGCAGTGAGTATCAGCACAGAGAGAGTCCTCATTTGCATAGTGTGGCACGGCTGGCCAATACTCCACATTCCAATAAGATAAGTTCAGAGTGGGCATGCATGCAGGGAGCATCTGAGTCGGGCAAAGCCAAAGCCACTAGCGAACAAAACAGAAGGGCAAAGGACATTGAACAGGAGGTGTATGACTTTGCTGATGCCCTGCTAACTAAATGAAATCCCACGTTGAGTGAAATGGGGGAGGGTCACCTGCCTCAAGCAGAAATGCACCCTTAAGCGTCACAAACGACATAGAGATGTGACCACGAAGAGCAGGACTATGCTGAACTAATAGCCAATATGTAGAGACATACAAAATGCTCAAAGGCTTACTGTCTTCGACATGCTAAACGTAAGACGCCCTCTGCCCTATAGCTAGCAGGGGACAATGATCATGGCAGTGCGAACAAACTACAGTGCCGGTTTAAGTTTCCCAAAGTCTTATCAAGTAGAACACATTTCGAACTACAAGACAAGCAGCCAGAGCTTATTGCGCGGCGAAATGATTCTCGAGTTAATGGGCATAACCATGGGCTCAATTGACAGGATGGCGGGCTAACGTTGACATGCAGGTGTGTGTCAATGCAGAAATGGTGTCTAAATTAATACATGACCAAGCATTCCAGCAAGAGTAAAGGCATGTCTGAACCTCTAAAAAAGACTTTCAAAGTTATAGTAGAGGACTTGATCGAAGGACAATGATCATCCAAAGAAAGCCTATGCAGTAGAACAGTTTTACGTGTAAACGTCGATGGTCAATGGGAAGTAGATGTGGCACAAGATAAACAGGCCACAATTTCAAGTGCCATGGACCACTATGTAACCAGGTCAAAAAGTAACGAATTTGAAAATCTCTGCTTTGATGTCTTGTCAAACACAACAAAAGGCCGTCATTCGTTACGTTCCAGGCTGCACTTCCAAATGATTTGGAAAAGTATGAAATTTACTGCTCAATATAGGCAACTGGTAATTAAAATATAAACGTTAGCGATTCTGAGGAGAACCATGGTTGACAGCTGATTTTGGTGGTAGTCCAGTTGCTTCGTGGGAAGAATTGCAGGGCTATTGTTCTGACGACCTGATTCATTGGATTTGTTTGCCCAGGACGTTGAAAGGGCAACAGATCGCGACAAAATAGAAATCGATGGTGACAATCTAGCACCCTGCAATGTCAATGAAATGGTACTTGCAATAATAGATGGCACACAGTAGCAGACTGAATGGTATTATGTCAGTTAGATGCTGACTTTTTCAGAATCTCCAAAGAACGAACAGGGTTCTAATAGTAATACCGATTGGACAGCATCTGCTGTGAATTTTTCTGATGCCCAGGAAGCCATAACATTTATTGCTCGTAATAAATCTGAACACGGTGTAGCTAATCAGCACGTTGACCTGAGACACTATAATCCTGATTTCTTACTAGGCAATCAGCGAGTTGCATATGCCATAGTCAAATGTCATTTCGAAAAACTTAACCAGGGTCTGTCGCCGGATCCACTTCGATGTGTCATATGTGGAACGGCTGGTACGGGTAAGTCGTATCTTATTGGATGCTTCCGTTCTCTACTCAGAAGTGCATGTTGTGTCGCTGCTCCGACAGGGGTCTAAGCAGCGTTTAATGTCAATGGTAGAACATTGTACTCTTTATTATAACTGCCTCTCAGTTGACTTTACTGCAAGTAATGAATTGCATGGTCCTGCACTACAAAATCTGAGGAAACAATTAAAGCAATATCGTTATCTAATTATAGGAATGCCAATGATTGGTCGACGTCAGTTAGGCATGATACATCAGAGGTTGTGCCAGGCACGTCCTGACCATGCTACGGAGCCTTTCAATGGTCTGTCCTTGATACTGGTCAGAGACTTTGGACAGTTGCCTCCGGTGGGAGACACTCCACTCTATGTCGCAGATGGCATCCTGACAAAACTAGACCTCTGCTTACTGCTTCAGCAAGCACGCCATTAACAAGTGGACTGTTCCTGAATCTAGTGACCTACGAGTTAACACTTCCGCCAAAATTAAAAGGCTATTTGTGCACTACGTCCACCATTCAGGTAATCAAGGCTTTCTACACATATTACACAAATACTTGTTAATTAAAAATTGCACTACAAAAATGTTCTTTTGACACTGATGTTTCTCTAGAAAGCACAAACCTGAGGACACTGCTGCAGTTCTGCACAGGTTGCAGCGAGATTCCAGTGATGGCATTTCATCAACCAGACACAATCGCAGTGTCCAGCACATTCATGTTTCCCAATACAGCAACATGTGCTATGATTCTAGAGCTGCCAAGACAAGTTACCAACCAAGAAGAGTTTACGGCAAATATGAATGCTGTTTTAGATATGCAGGAAAATGGCTTTGGAGTAGTCTAGTAAATTTGCATTTTTCTGTTGCTTTCTTTGAACTAGTTGCATGCTAGTTTAAAACATTTACACAATTAAGTTGTGTAGATCATCTAAACTTTTGTTAATGTAAGACTCCATGTTGCAGTTTAATTGTTCACATCATGTTGTAAAAGTTGTAATAAAATGGTAAATCCTGACATTGCTTCAAGGTCAATTGGAATTACTGTACAACTGTAGATTGTGACATAGTACATCAGCTAAAATGGTGGCAAGCAGACAGATAATCTCCTTAGTAGAGTAGTAGCAAAAATTTTTTCTGCTTTTACCAGAATTCCGTTCAATTAAGGTACTTCCCCATAGACAATTAAATTAGTTCCTACGTATATTACTATCTAATTTGCCCGTCTATTCACGGCAGTTAACAATTGTTTACCACAGTTGCTACTACACCAAATTTAGTATTGCACACTAGACTGCAATGTTAATTGCAGAGTGTAGGTTTGCATAAACTACAATTAACATTTAGCATACTGAAGTATAGAAACAAACATAGCACTTTGCTCCTGCAGTCTATAGGTGAGTGAAATCAAGAAGTGTGCAAATTTGTTCAATGACCAAACGTAGTTGTTACACAGTCTTCAAATTGTGTGTGTTGAATCATATCAAGGCTGGGGATCCAATGGGCACTACACGTTCACAGGTCTGGGAGGCCGATCTAGATCATGGAAGTAGCATCCACCCTTGCTCTACAACATTTTCTCTGCCCCTGTGCACTTACCACTGGTAAATAAAATTGAATAACTGAATACAATTTAAAAAAATGGCATACATTAAGTAGTCAATTAATTCCACACAATTTAAAATTTGTATGAAATAACCTAAAATTAGATATTTGTGACGCATTGTTTGCATTACGGATTGTAATTGAAATTAACAACAATTACTAGTCATGCAACAAAGGTTGATTTCCTGTTATAATGAAATTGCAATCTTTTACTGAATTGATGAAATAGGTTTTATCCTAATCTGACGATTAAACAAATTTTGCCAGATTAATTAATTAAAGCAATTTTGCAACTGCTAAATAGAGAACAGTTGTGATATACAACAACGAAGATGTACCAAGACTAAAGACAATAAGTAGGGTAGGTGTACCTAATTGTGGACACTCCCTCATAATTTGAGTTACAATCGCTGCTTTCTCTGGTAGCCTGCACGAAGAGACAGTGAAACATGTCCGATACACGCACCATTGTCTAGGCTTTGTAACGGTACCTGTACTAAGTAATCGACGAGAGTCTGTTACAGTTCATTGCGCGTTTGATGAACTACGTGAAGAAGTGGATGAGTCTGGCTGAAGTCGAAGACACGTCGCCGGCACGGGTGCGTGACTTGTTTGTAAGAGAGCAGTTCCTTGAAGCTTGCCCGCAAGACTTAGCTGCATTTCTGCGAGAGAAGCCACTCAAGAGCTTGGAGGAGGTGACCAAAGCTGCGGACCGATTTCTAACAGCGCGCAACAGACAACTTCATGTGACTCAACTTCACGCAAATGGAGAAGTCAGTCTAGACAGTGGATCAGCCACGCATCGTGAAGGCGAGGTAAAGTCAGTTAAGCCATCAGGTATCCAGTGCTTTGTTTGTGGCAGGTACGGTCATAAAGCCATTGACTGCAGAGACAAAACCAAACGGAACTGTTTCAGGTGTGGTATGGCAGGCCATGAGGCAAGGAACTGCCGGAGCAATCCCAGGGCTGGAAATACTACTGTCAAGTCCAACTGCGTGGTGCAAAAGAATGATCGCCTGAACTCTGCTACTGAAGCCCATGGTGTGTCAACGGGAGACCTGGAAGAATCAACTGATGATGGATGCCTACTTCTAGCAAATGGTAAGAAGGTTCCGCTGATAAGCAGTGCTGTGAGTGAGGAATTGTCAGTGAATGGTCAGTGTATGCCTGTGTCAGAAGGGAGGATTGGTACTTCGGGGATACTTGTTTTGAGAGATACCGGGTGCAGTGGGGTGATAGTGAAGCAGAAGTTTATTCTTGATACCCAGTATACTGGGAGCTATGGATTAATGCAAATAGTGGACAATACCGTTCGTAGAGTACCAATGGCCACTGTTCACGTCGAATCACCGTACTTGACAGGAGAGGTCTCGACACTATGCCCACATGATGCTGTGTATGATGTGATAGTTGGTAATGTCTCAGGCGCAAGGGCAGCAATCGACCCGGATCCTGAGTGGCATATGGCAAACATGGTGACAACAAGATCCAGTGCGAAAAAAGTAGGTGATGCGACCCCTCTCAACGTACGACCAGTGGAAAATTGGCTCAAGATCAACCGAGACAAGATTGTGGAAATGCAAGGTGAGGATGTCTCGTTACAGAAGTATTACAAGAAGATTGATATCACGAAGGAGGGTCTACAAGAAGTTAAGTTCGAAGTCAAAGATCGAGTCCTGTGTCGAGTGTTCAAACATCCCCATGTCAACAATGGCAAGCCAGTTCGGCAGGTGGTGGTACCGGAGCAATTACGAAAGCAGGTGATGGAGCTTGCGCATGACTCAACAATGGGGGGACACTTGGGCATCCGGAAGACAGTTGACAGGATACTCAACAACTTTTATTGGCCAGCCATACACGCTGATGTGTCGAGATTTTGTCGGTCTTGTGACATTCGTCAGAGAACAATACGGAAGGGATCGGTTTCAAGGGCTCCTCTGCAGAACATGCCTCTCGTTGATCAGCCATTTAAGAGAGTCGCAGTCGACTTAATTGGTCCGATACACCCACCCAGTGAAGAGGGGCATCGCTACATTCTGACGTTAGTCGACTATGCCACGAGGTACCCTGAGGCTATACCCCTGAAAAGGGTGAGCAGCGAGACAGTTGCCGAGGCTCTGTTGAATATGTACAGCCGTCTTGGGGTACCTGAGGAAGTCCTTAGTGACATGGGCACGCAATTTGTGTCGGAATGCATGCAGGAGGTCTCAAGACTGCTGAGTATACGCCAACTAAGTACAACACCGTATCATCCAATGTGCAATGGGTTGGTGGAGAAATTTAATGGGACGCTCAAGACGATGCTGAGAAGATTATGTAGCGAACAGCAAAGGCAGTGGCACAGGTATGTCAACTCACTGCTTTTCGCGTACAGGGAGGTGCCCCAGGAGTCGACAGGTTTTTCTCCGTTTGAACTACTTTACGGGAGAACAGATCGAGGACCCATGAGAATCCTATGACACTTTTGGACTATGGAGGATGATGCACCGAAAGTGAGGACTACAGTAGCTACCAATACTTATTCGAGTTGAGGGAGAGGCTTGAGGAGACGTTACGTATTGCAAGAGAAGAGTTAGGTAAGGCTCAAGTTGTGATTGTGATTGGTCATTGGACCGGTATTGTGTTTGACTGAGCTAGGGTAGTATAAAAAGTGGTATTGATTCTGATTGAGTTAGAGATTTGACTGGGTAGCAGTAGCAAGTGGAAGTTGATTAAGATTGCGTTTACAGTATACGGCATGGTCAACCGTTGGGTAGCCTACACGTCCTCTCTCGATAGGGTGCTGCGTCCGTCTTCGGGAAATCTCCAACACAAGCACTTGCACTTGCAATCGATCTAGCCACGAGTAGCAGTCGTGAGTCCATCTGCAACTTGGATCCCCTGATATATCGTGCACATGCGTCATCGAAACCCATTCCCTGCAGTTCCCATATTGTCAACGGCGACCTCACTTCCGACGGCATATTTGACACAGTTGACGCACTTCTTGTTGGCTGGGCTGAGATATCAAATGACAAGTGGAACATGCTATGCTAGCCCAGCTGACGAATGTAACAATTTAGGCTAACCTAGCCAAGGAGAATCTTTGGGGACGCCATATTAGTTATAAGCATCTTTGTGCCACCCTTCTAGTCAAAGTCTGCATCCACCACTGATATGTATTCTAGAGTTGTAACATAAGGTATAAGATGAAACATTGGCAGGAATTTAGTTTGGCGGTTTGCTAAGAAATTGATGAACAAAAGCATATTGGTGAACTTTATTTTGGTATTTGGACATCGATGTTTGATAACGGATATATGTCTTACCATAAGTGGTCATGGAGAAGTTTGCGATCGACAGATGTGTTGGTGGCTCACATTTCCCTAACTTACTGGTCTCCAACTACTGCATAGTGATGAAGAACTGCTGTGTCACTGCAAAGAACAAGACCTGCATGAACGTGATAGTTCAGCTTCATCCATAGCCTCATCTAGCTCATTCATAGGCACAACAGACGGCAAGCAGAGATTACTTACCATCTGTGGCCTTATCCGTGTGAAGTACCATGACATCGCCATATGATGTCTGATCCACATGGGTGATGCCATCAACAAACTCCGGTGTTCGTTGAAAATCTGCCCATCCGCCAAAATAAATTCCTGCCAATATTTTATCTTATACAGTAAAATAAAAAGAAAGATAGTGTAAGAGTGTAATAGCTAAGCCCCTGAGTGACATAATTAATCACTCTAAGCTAGGCTTAGAGTAAGTTCTAATAGACATTTTGTATACAGTTATATACAATATATATCAACAAACTAAAACATACAGCATACCTCATATCACACTAGTGTCAAAGGAGGGGTTCAAACTGCTGACATTTTCCACGATCTTGTTTGTCAACACTTTATTCTCATCAGAAGAAAAGCTAAAATTAATACGAGCCATATGTAAAAAAGAGTAGTGCAGGAAAACAAGGGCATTTCAATACCATTGTCTGAAGTTCCATCCAGTACGTCTTCCTCCACTAAACTCTTGAATACTCGATGGACAGCTCTCTAACAGATAGAGTTAATAAATTACAAACAAATTCCATAGGTGTACATAACTCCGCAAACAACAATCATCATAAATCGTTGTCATAAGCCGCTAATTATTAACATTATGTAGCATTAGATTTAGATACACCTGCATTTGACCAGCTAGCTCTAGACAGTAGTCGATTCCAGTAGATATAGCCCAAATCTATATATATATATATATATATATATATATATATATAGCTCTATCCAAGGCTAGAAATCTGTTTAATTTATTTATTGATTTCGTCGATAACTCAATTAGAGCAATTAAATGAACTTACTGAAACCTCCAATGTAATGCGCCTACTTCGCTTTGCTTCACTTTGGTTGACACTGCTTTGGTTGGTAGGCTGATCTTGCTCTGCTCGCTGTTTCTAAAAAGCTTGCATATAGGACCGGGACCTACTGTCACACATATGATACCAATCTGCATGCACGTGCCAACACACGCCAGTTCGCGGAGGTTTCCCTGTAGTTAGACTAATACAACGCTTTTGGCGTGCTTACTTGAAATATTTCTATCAGTTGCTTCTGCTGCTCCAAAGACTGCTGAAGAAGCTTGGCTAGCTCTTCGCTTTGCGCCTCTGTGAGTGGCACCGACGGCGCGACAGTCGATCTGCTATCAGCTGACAATCTAAAGTGGGCACTAGGGACTGATAAAGACGTGTTCACCGACGGCGCAGCAGCGCTTGCTTCTCCTCTATAAAATCTTGCACGACTGGTGAACGATCCTGCAAAGCGACTCTGAAAATGTAAAATAAGTTTTACGACCATCGCGCAGCACGACTGGCACAATCAGTAGAAACGCTCTAGCATGTACGGATTTCTAGCTGCATGACCAACCATCTCTTGTCGAAATTTAGAATTCCTGAGCTAAGCTACAGACGTTGAGAGCGTGACACAAAACAATCTAGAATAGACTATGAGAGAAATTGCTTTGCTACAGTGACGAATTTCGCGCCCTAGTTGAGTTCAACGACATTCTACCTATTGCGGAAGTTGCGGAAGATGAATGCAGACACGTTCTGTCCACACTGCAATGAATCTGTTGCCTATCGTACTTTCACAAAGCACAAGGAAAAATATTACAACAAATCAACAAAACGCTGGACGTTAGCTAAGACGGATTCTTCAAGTCAATCTGATTCTGAGCAATCAGCCCATAGATCTGACAACGAGATAACAGGTCCTTAATTATTTCTAACTTCCTGTGCAAGTATGCAAACCGACTAATCACTTTTACTTAGATATTGAAGAGAATAACAGAGCCAGTGAGTGTGAGTGTTATACAGCTGATGAGACCGTTACCTACACAGCTGATGAGATAGTTGACACTAATGAGCAACTTACAACTGACAATCCACACGCTTTTTCTGACAACCATGAAGTAAATTTTTAGAACATTTGATGAATTTGACTGTGATATGAAGTTATTATATGTACAGGAAAATGACTTTGATATTGAGTTATTACGAAGTGATAAAGATGATGGTTCAGGAGTTGAACAGATGGATGGAGTAGAAGAAGAAATAACAAGTGGTCCTTTCAAAACAATGGTGGAATGGTTAGTTGGGTACTTACTGTTATGGCAACATCGATTTGGAGTGTCCGATTCTGCTATAAACAAGCTTCTTAGATTCATTGTTGTGTTCTTTGGCATGCTGAGAATAGTTTTGCCACAAGCAAATTTGATATCACATTTGCTTCCTACCTCTGTTCAACTAGCAAGGCAGAAGTTTCACAGTGACAAGTATATTAAATACACTGTGTGTCCACGATGTCATTCGTTATATGACTTGGAAGAGTGCTTTATCACTATTGGTAACAGAAGAGTTCCTCGGCAATGCACTTTTGTGGCATATCCCAATCATCCACAGCAATACCATAGACGGCCTTGTTCTGCTGAATTGCTTGATACCATCATTCTGAAAGACGGTACAAAACGCTTTGTTCCAAAGAAAATCTATGCATATAACAGCATCTCTAATACTCTAAAGAAATATCTCTTGAGGCCTCAGTTTGAAGAACTCTGTGAAAGCTGGCGTCATCGAAATGTTCCACAAGGGTACTATGCAGATTTGTACGATGGGAGAGTTTGGTCACAGTTTCAGGTAGTTGATGGACGTCCTTTTCTTTCCACACCTAGAAATTATGCTTTCATGATGAATGTAGACTGGTTTCGACCATACAAGCACACTCCATCAACTATTGGTGCAATCTACTTGTCTCTGATGAATCTTCCAAGACAATTACGCTACAAGAAAGATAACATTTTTCTTGTAGGACTCATTCCTGGTCCCAATGGGCCTTCTCTCACAATTAACACCTACTTGAAGCCATTGGTTGATGAACTGAAACTATTGTGGGAAACTGGTATTTGCTGCAGATCATTCTCATCTCCATGGTTCTCCAATAGATACTATTGTGGTTTACTTTGTGTGGCATGTGATATTCCTGCTTCCCGGAAAGTAGGAGGATTTCTAAGCCATTCAGCTAGATTGGGATGCAACAAGTGCTTGCAAAATTTTTCTACCTTGGGATCATCTGCTCCAGATACATATTCTCATGGCACCTGTCCACTTCGAACTGATGATGAACATTGACAATTAGTGGAAGAAATTGTGAATGCGAAAACTAAACAAGAACAAGAAGCACTAGAAAGTCAATCAGGAGTACGATACACTGAGCTACTTCGTCTACCTTACTATAAACCCATTGAATTTCTGGTAATAGACCCAATGCATAACTTGTTTTTGGGAACTGCCAAGACAATGCTGAAAGATATTTGGCTGAGTGATGAAAACGCATTAATTTCAAAACAAGACTTTGAAAAAATACAACATCGTGTTGATGCAGTTAAACTTCCTTCAACAATTGGTCGAATTCCCTTAAAAATAGCATCAAGTTTTTCTGGATTTACTGCTGACCAGTGGAAAACCTGGACCACCATTCATTCCCTATATGCATTGAGAGATATCCTTCCAGCAGAACACAATCACTGTTGGCTAAAGTTTGTCAATGCCTGTCGCTTGCTATGCTCAACAATAATCACGATCAATGATATCGAACAAATTCAACATTTTCTTGAAGAGTTTTGCCAAGATATTGTCAGACTGTACAAAAGGCCTTTAACACCAAACATGCATTTGCACTACCACCTTTGCAATTCCATCATAAGTTATGGTCCGACATATTCTTTTTGGTTATTCAGGTTTGGGAGACTCAATGGCATCCTTGGAGCATACAAAATCAACAACAAATCAGCCGAAATACAAATAATGAGAAAGTTTCTCTACTCAACTGCAGTATGTGACTCTGACTTTCCACTGGATTTTCGTGCAGAAATGTTGCCATTGTTGCGAGAGCTTTTAGATCAAAGCTGTGCTGATGTTGGATCCAATGCCATTGCACAAATAGAGTCATCTTCACTTATCAGTCTATTAGATCTCCAAACCTCCTATGTGCAGAATCCACAAACAGACATATCCATTTGGTCAAAAACAAGCAAAAACTACCTAAGAAGGTCAACATATACAACTTCTGCATTCTCACCCTCAGAACTGCAGTTTATAAAAAAATATGTACGCTAAATTGCTAGGTCCAATATCACCAAACTGTGTCATTCCTGAGGTGTACACAATTGTGAAGTCTGTTGAAATAGCAGGAGTAAAGATTGGATCAGCAATTTCCCCACTCGACCGTTCGAGTTATATCACTGCCAAATGGACTGGGCCAACAGGCGAAGTACAACTGGAAACACAATGGCCAGGCAGAATTGACCATTTTCTAGAACACAGCATTTATCGAAATGGACAATGGGAAGAGCATTTAATAGCCAAAATTTCATGGTTTCAGCCTCATCCCAATAAAATAAGTTTGTTGGTGTTGAAATTTGGTGCGCTCACAGTCACGTTATTCTTGGTCCTTCTACGTTCATGCCCGTTCAACGCATAATATCTCTATTTATACCTGCCAAAGAAACCTTCAATGGGGATACTGTATTTTTTGTTCTACCACATAGTCGTAGATTGTTGTTTTAATTACGTGTTCATATGCTTTGTTCAAACACAAACCAGATCATAGGCAATAACATTAATGCTGTGTTAAGAATTAATAAGAATGTTGAAAGAGATTATACAATGTAATAAAAATTCATAATGATATATATAAATGAAACATTAGATCTTGTTACCTATATAACCCAAGGTGTACTCGCAAATAAGCACTTGGACAAATAGTAATCCTCATAGGACTCGATCCAGTAAGCCATCCATGCATCACTGCGGTTTCATACTCCACAAAGCATAACGTCTGCGTCTCGTCCCATCATAAAACCTCACTCTGATCCAGTATCAATACTTTGAATGTCTACAGACAGCAATTGCAAAGTTAGTGCAAATTCTGTGTATGACATGATCTACTATGTACATCGAGTAGCCGTGCTCGTGTACCTCTAATACTGTTCTTTTAAGTTATACTCATCGCAGTCCACTTGATTACAGCTGTTGACTTCATTTCATTCTTACTTCCTGAGACATTGCCATAACCTACTACAGAGTCTGCATAGAGATAACTCTATATCTATAGCTCCGATCGACCAGATCGTGATCATGAGTAGTCTAGCTGGAACGATAACAAACCATTATACTGTAGAGGGACGAAACGCACGTAGAAATAAGCAATTCTCACCAGTTGAAACCGTTTGCCAATTGGCTATCTAGTTGATCACCCTAGCAGACCTTCACACCCAGACTTCCACATCCGGGATGTCTAATGGTAGCTGCAGCCTAATTGCAAAACGCCGGTAAGAGTAGTCCAGAGCCATATATGGCTCTGGAGTAGTCCATAAAACAATACGAAAATGGCAAAAACAAATGAGAATTGGGATTGAAGTTAAGGATATTATTGCTTGAGCTCTATGTACAATAATCTTTAAAATTAAAAGCAAGAAAAACTTGGCCATTTTATTTCCGTCATTCCCTTTATACAGTTGTTTCTGACAGCAGTTGCAAGAAAATGGAAAATAATTTAGATGATTTAGGTCAGTTTTAATGTAACTCTAGATTACGACACTAAACAAATCAGTAATTAATAAATAATATGGTAACTGCAATTGGTCATACTTTGTTTACAAGAAAGAGATAATTTTGGCTTTCTGTATGCAAACACTAACAGTGTTGAATGGTACATGCCAAAGAATTTGATTGAGAAGCTATATACAAGCGTACATGTGAATTGATACAATGATCTATTATCTGTTATTTCATTTTGTTGCTCTAGGCCAGATAATCTATTTCATACGTGGAAATATTAATTAATTAAGGAACAAATCTCATTTTGTTAATCAGAAATATTGTCTTTCAACCAAATGGAATTAATATTTACACCTTCCTATATACTGTGAATGGCATTGCAGCAATGCTGTTGAGAGCTGGGACTGCATGGCCACCATATTACTTTTGTAATAACTTTTTGGATCTGAGTGATGAAGAAGCTGGAATGTGTGAGAATCCTGGTAGACATACTTTGCATACGGATAGATACTGAATCTGATCCATAGTTGTTTTCTTGCAATTGGTTTGAATGTCTGTGCATGTAGTCCTAATCATTCCTACTTAAACACAATTTGTGCAAGAAGATAAATATCTCATTGAGCTACTTTTGAAAATAACTCATTTTCCAGAAAGACACCATTAGGTACGTCTACCACATTCTACATACAAACTAAGAAAATTACAGTAGAAAAAATTCTGATCAATCTGAATATAAAGTACACAAGCTTGCTCTAATTGGTACAAGTCATTGCAGTAAAATGAGTAATGTAATGAATGCATTAATTAACCCCGTATTGACCTTAACTTCCGGAGCATTACCCGTATACTCCGAATTCGCAAAGTGAAAAAATTGTAAAACGTATTGTAATACATTTAATAACACATATAGCACTAGTATGACCAGTTTCGTGAACAATCGGCATCTATCTTCTATGCCGGATTTGACGCACAAACGATTGCGCAGAAGAAACGCGCATTGATCAACAACTACATAGGTTTCGAAACATCAAAAGCGTTAGACTGTACCTGAACTATACTTTCGCTGAGTTTCGCGCTGGTCCAACGATGTTCAAACGAGTTCTCGATGTTCTCGTGTGAAAGACACCGCCCATGCCACAGAGTCAGGTCTTGTTTTTGGCCAAAATCACCACCATAACTAGGAAGAAACTGGGCTATTACACGTACAATACAATTCGACATGTGCAAATACTTTGTCTTCCAACTTTGGATTGGCTCTGCGAAACATTTATGTATTCAGTTGCCGAGGGCGTGACCTACATACAGTTGCAATGTGGCTCGTTTGTACGAGGCTACGAATACGTAGCCTCGTACCCAGGCGCTCCTGCGCGCCCGAATTCGTAGCCTCGAACTTCCAGAACAAGTGACGTTAAATAAATTATGTATTTTACAAGCCTCGAAGTTCCAGACCGTCTCCCAAGTTTCAGCAATACTTAATTATATAATATACTTGACGTAAATCACGTGACAGTAAGATACACATGAAGTTTACTCCTAGTAAATATGTTCTAAATATCTATTACATTTACTAGTGGTCGAATATGGCGTAAATTTGTGAAGTAAATGTATAATACATTTACTAGTAGTCTAAATACTTGGCAAATGTGTAGTAAATGCGTAACACATTTGACCTATATTTTTTCAGGTTAAATACTACGTAAATATAGAACAATATATTTACCTTAAATTTAACCAAGGTAAATATGGCGCAAATATAAAAATCTGTCCAGTGTATACGTTTATTGAGTAAAGTGAAAAGGCTATCGCTGAGTGATTGCCGAGGCGTGTTAGTCAGGTAACTTAAAACATTAACACCATCAAACAGTTACAATTGATTACTGTACTTTAGTATATTATGACAATTTTAATTAAGAAAACTTTAATTAACGGTAAACTGTGTACACAATGCTAAGTCACATTAATTGCAGTAAAACATTTTTATTGATAGATATCAGGTTATGACTTATGACTTCTTGGGGTTATTTGTAAGAAGGGCATAGATAACCTAATAAACGAAAATAAAAAATTACTAGACACCACATAATATTATTCCCATCTTACCTTAACCGAGTTTATTAGTGGCGCCCGAAGGCTGTAAAGTTGTGATTGTTTTTCGAATACAATTTATTAACTTAGTTAGAGCAACCTCATTGCCCCAGGCCCTGCAGCCGCAGTCTGCGTTTCAGGACCAGACCTACTGATAGCTGTGCTTGGCCAGTCTAGGACACAGTTGCTCTTCGATTTGACATAGTTAATTAGAGTTCCGATATCTATACTGCGCGTGATAGTAAGTATTAGTAATGGGTGTACTAGAGTAGCCAAACTGTGCAACGTTGGTGCTGCTCTGGGGCTGCATGCAGCCTCATATAGCGCCCAGTGATGTATATTTAATTCAGTGAGTTCAGTAAACCTCAATTCTTTAGGGCGTGAGGTTTCTTAGAATTGCATTCATCGCATTTGTAGCGATCAGCTCCGATCTGGACGATCGAAGCCTTGGAACTCCGTGATAATTAATATATGAAACACGAAAAAGACAGCCAAATACGGTACTTATATTGGCATACTGAAAACAGCAAAGGTGCAGCATTTATGCATTGTTAACAGAAACTCAGTTTTGTTAACTAACTAATGTACACCTTTTTTACAAGGATTCCACATACTATAAACGTGGAAATTTTCGCGTGTTTAAATTTTCATGTTTTTTTATCAGAGACCATTTCGTGGGTTAAAATTTTCGCGGTTTGATGCATGTCACGTGGTTCTATGCATCACGTGGTCCACCTATGACGCTCATGAATTGGTTACGTAAAGCGGGGATGTAGAGAGAAGACCGTGTCTTCCGCAACCCACTGACGTTCTCTGTCTACCTTCTACGACAGTAAAGGCTGCAAATGATTGTGTGTCGCTTCAAGAAGGTTTCTCTACGAGGGCTGACCGCAAGCGAAAAGAGAGAGTGAGTAAAACGTGTACAGTGTCCCGGAACGACTGAGCATCGCTCGTTATGCAAGCGATCATGGAGTTGCACGAGCAGCCAGACACTTCAGTAGTGTACTGAGCCATCCAGTGAACAAAAGTAAGGTTCGTTCGATGCAGAAAAAATATCTCCAGAAGATTAAGCAACAATCATGTGAAGTTTCACTTGTCTCTCTTCCAAGACGGAAACGTGGACGTTCATTGTTGATTGGTGATACATTGGATCATATGATACGGAATTACATTTTGAATCTTCGAGAAGCAGGCGGTGTGGTCAGTGTACTCATAGTGATAGCAGCTGCTCGTGGGATCATCGCCCACGAAAGGAAGGACATGCTGAGTGAGTTTGGAGGTTCTTTTATTCCAACGAAGAACTGGGCTCTTTGTATGCTAGACAGGATGGGTTTTACCAAACGGAAGGAAACCAATGCTGCCAAAGAGAAATCTGGTGACCTTCCTGAGATAAAACAAAATTTTGTTTATAAGTTTCTAGATGTAGTGAGTAAGCATCAAATCCCAGCAGGTATGGTTGTAAACTGGAACTAAACTGGAGTCCGCATGGTCCCTTCTGGTAACTGGACTATGGAAAAGAAAAGGTTCTGTCAGATTGCTATTGCGGGTTTGGATGATAAACGAGAAATTATGGTATTGCTTGCAGTCAACATGTTAGGTGAAACCCTACCCAGTCAAGTGATTTACCAAGGTACCACTGATCGTTGTCATGCCAGATATGACTTTCCTGATTCTTGGAACATAACTCATACTGCTTCCCATTGGTCAACAGAAAGCACCATTTTAGAATACCTAGAGAAAGTGGTCGACCCATACTTTGTCCTGAAAAGACAGGAATTAGGACTGCCCGAGAAGTACCATGGCTTGTTGATTGTTGATGTTTTTAAAGCCCATCGAACAGACGCTGTACAAAAATTCCTAGATGCAAGGTACATTTCTGTGTTGTATGTGCCAGCTTGCTACACAGACAACTTGCAGCCATTGGATTTGACTGTCAATAAGTCATTTAAAGAAGACTTACGGCAGTCATTTCAAAACTGGTATGGCAATCAGATCAGACAACAGCTAGACAGGGGTACTTCTATGTGCGACATTACTGTAGACCTCAGATTGTCATCTATTAAGAATTTGCATGCTGGCTGGATTGTGCACTCTTATAAGGCAATATCTTAGCGTCCTAGGCTCATCAGAAGTGGGTTTCTCAGACTGGTCTATGCATCCCTTGCCCCTTCCTTGTATTGCTTCAGCAAAACACTCGGTGTCTGTTACTACTCCTTCGCAGTCCAAGAAAGTAAAGTCCTATGACCAGTGTACAGATGACCTTAGCAATGATATCGATGCCTCTGTTGCATTGATTGTAGAATACTTCAAGTCAGTTATTTCTTATGTATTACCATCACAATTCTGCCAGTCAAGGTTGAATGGGCGAAATGGCAGCAATGCTTGCACGGTTATATCTATTTGTGTAGCTACCCAGATTATGCTAGATTGTGTGCAAGTACCCGACAGTGGTACTGTAGAACCATCACAACAGACCATCAGAGCTTTCGTTGCATGTATTGAAGAAGGCAACAAGCGTTATGATAGTGCTGGGTGCAGAGGCTTTCTGTCCGTTTACGGTGCGATAGAGAGTGCCTATTCGGATATGAACGTGACAATTGCCAGAGGAGGAGATTTTGGCGTATGGGATTACGACCAGTTCAAACAAGATCTGCTGACTATCAGAGACACAGCTGTTGGAGCAGCACAGTCCATACCGGTGTACTTGTAATGCCAAGTCACTTTTCAGTCGCAATTGCATTCGATCCTCGCAAGTTGTGTCTTGCTGTGTTTGACAGCCACTCTCATCATGGCAGTGGTATGAAGCTTGTTGCATAGCTGTAGCTTCATTAGATGACGTTGGTATTCTGCACATGGCAGAGTTTCTTGATTTTACTCTCAATGGAAATGGCTTAGCAAATGGGACTATGAAGGGTGCAGACATTATCTTGATTCAGTAGTTTGAGTAGAGTACTAACAGCAGTGCAGTTTGATTCCATTGTGTTGTGTTACTAGCTAATACAGTAGTTCTTCTACAGTATACAGTACTATCAGTATAAAGTTTGATACTAGTGAACAGTATCCCTTATACGAGACTTTGTACGGGGATGTCACGTGAGGAATGGGCCACGCCTTCATAAATTTTCGCGTCGTGTTTATTATCGCGGAGAAAACTTTAACCCCCAAAATAGCAAAAATTTTGGTCAGACCTTTCCTCCCGCGTCATAATCGAGAAAATGGTGACGAAGTCGTTTAGAACAATTCTTTTGACTTTAGTCTTTAAATGTAATGAGTGACAATAACACTTAACCAATTATTTAATAAAAATTATATAAATATCACAGATAGGTGAGAGAGTTTGTGACGTTTCACAGATGCAATCAGGTATAGAAAAGTGTAACGCTTATATTTTCAACTAGGATCCATGGCCCGTCCTTCGTACGGGCAAGATACTGTAGTGTAAAGATAGGTCTGTGACGCGAATCTTAGTTGCGAGGTCCCGGATGTGCTGAATAAATTCGAATCTTGGTCTTTGCACTTGTTTTGATAGAAATCGACAGATTCCGTAGTGCTTAGTGAAGAAAACCTGTAGGTTGGATTCGTGTCGAGTGTGCGCGCCGATTTCGGTTGCGAACGGACAAAAGACGTGGCTGCCAAACGCGTACACACACACACACACACACACACACACACACACACACACACACACACACACACACACACACACACACAATTTGAGCTTTATATGTTAGATATAATATATATAATATATTATTCGTCTACGACCCACGTGGCCTGCGTTTCTAATTTTTGTGAATTAATGAAAGCTACCAGTATCCCCGTCGTTACGGTGGCGTAGCGAGTGGCGTTGGCTACACCGCGGGCTATCATTTGTAGGCATGGTCATAAAAATCGTGGACTGTAATTACGTACGTGTGAGGAGCAAAGCTGTATATAGTATATACACCACCCTTTGTCCAGTCTGGATCCGCCATTGATTCTACAGAATCAGTCATTAGGAAGTCAATAAAGTAGGCGTGTCCATAAACGTGGTCATGTCCCGTAATATCGTTAAGTTTAGCCTTCCGTTTCTAAAGGTCATGCTATGCCCCTGGTTGCTATTATGCGTCCAAAACATTGTAGTCTGTTAGAAGCCTTGTTTTGACTGACTTTATGTTGCAGGTTTGCGTGGTAGCTAAAGTTGTTCGCTTTGCATATAATTGTAAATATATTACTAATGGATACGTATAAAAAGTCAACTACAAAAATTGTTTGCATTTTTAGAAAATACTCAATATTATATGTTTATATTCATATTTAGAACTATTTGCTAAAATTGCAGAGGAACACTGTTCAACTTCAACAACATTTATCGGTACTAATTTGGATGACGTAACTAGCTTGGAAACGTCAGTTTGAAACATCTTGTTATCTACGAACAAAGAGATCAATGAAACAAACTTATGATCTAGGACGAAGAAACGTACGAACAAGTTGCGGCCGCAACGTACAAAACAAACCCTATATTTAGCGTCATGTGACTAGTCAATAATACTTTTGCTTCTTCTACACCACCTGCAGTAGCAAAATACAGAGTTCAGGCGCTTATCGTGGCATGGGTTGGACTGGTGTAGCGTGCTGAGATTACACCCATGCTGAAATTGTATTTTACAGTCTGCGTATGCTCAAGGCAGGGCGTATCGTGGCATGGGCTAGACCGGGCTATAGCCATCATTTCTAGGCGTGGTCATAAACATCGTGGACTGTAAATACGTGTGAGGACCAGCGGCGTCGCGTGGGTGCAAAAAGTGGTGGGGTTGACTCGCTGCTGAGACTTCGGCTTCGATCATTGATATTAAAAATTTTGAAAACGCTCCCGAAAAGTGGTGGGGCTTCAGCCCCACTGGCCCCTATTACGCGACGCCTCTTGTGAGAACGAAAGCTGTATAAAGTATATTCACCATATTTTTCCAGACTGGATCTGCCACTGATTCTACTGTTCAGTCAATTAGAAATCAAAAGGTGAGCGTGTCAATAAACATGGGCGTGGCCATCAAAGTAGGCGTGTTTCGTAGCGTTGCGAAGTTTAGTCCCCCCATTTCCAGAGGTCACGTTACACCCTGCTCAGACAGGGATTATTTGTTCTCGTAACTGAACAGCCGTCATGTTAAAACTGTCCACTCTTCTATTTAATAATAATATATTTTCTCTTGCACCCAAATAAGGTACAGTTCCCACTTAGGGGCAGACATCAACTACACACGGACAAACTACATATACACCACTATCATGCATCCACTACAATACGTAAAAAGGAAAAGGAAATACAAGTACATATCTCCACTATTATATATACATATCTATGTATTATGATAACTAGCTAACATTAACTACATTGACCATATTTTGTTTCTAGAATATGTTCAACGTGTGTACTCTCAAATCTAATTATTTTGTATAATTCACTGCACGATCGTAGTCGATATTTGTAAACTGGGCATCGATCGCTCGTGCACATTTGAATTGAACGGCACGCCGTAATACTTACAAAATCCGCAACAGATATTACGTGACCTTTAGGTGCGCTCATCGGT
>CAXXBX010000290.1:0-6584 GCA_964274945.1 Dehalococcoidia bacterium
CCCCATACATGATCAAAATTGACTTCAAGAACTGTTTCATCATTGCTGTGTCCATCCATAGGATTGGCATCTGTTGGGCAGGGCAGCTATTACTACTACATGAGGTTGCCGTTTTGTTTGAGGTTGTCCCCGTGGTTGTTAACCAAATGGCAGACGCAGTAGAGTAGGTTCTTTGTGTCAAGTTCAGTATCTGACACGTCATTCATTACCTGGATGATTTTTCTGATATTAGTGGCCACAAGAGAGGAGGGCCAAGAAATGTTAGACAACACACTAGCAATGCCTCAGCGTCTGGGGCATAAAGTGGGCACCTGAGAAGGTGGAAGGACAGGCAAAAAGTTTGACTTTCTTAGGCATAGAGAGGTGACTCACACAATAAGCTGTTTCGTCATCCGCAGGCAAAACGAGAGGATCTCAAAGTGGAACTGCAGCAGTGGTACTCACGTAAAAAGTGCACAAAACATCAGCTATTTTCGCTGATCAGCAAGCTCTCCTTTGCAGGGAAGGTCCTACCGAAGGGCAAATATTTATTAGAAGACTAATCGATTTAGCAACAACTGCGAGAAGACTTAGTTATCGGGTAAACTTGTCACATGGACACTTGCGCAGACATTGAGTGGTGGCAACGAGTACTTCCGTCTTGGCCAGGGAAGTCATACTTCCTTACTACTTTGTGGCTGCCTGTCGCCGAAGATGCAGCTGTTTACTGACACGGCAACGTCACACGGCTTTGGGGGCTTCTGGAACGGACCGTGGCTGTAGTGTTGACTGGAGCAACACCAGAAAAAGTCGTTTTCAATCGCGTGGGAAGAGCTATAAGCGATTGTTATCGCAGCAGCTACCTGGGGGTCTAAATGGACTGGAAAATGCTTGCTTTTCCACCGTGACAACCATGCAGTAGTTGATATTTGACAAAAAAGGACCACCAAAGACAAACACCCCATGCAGCTTGTACTTTCGCTGTACTTTATAGCAGCTAAAGGAAACTTTACTGTCTCAGTCTCCCATATTCACGGTGTAAATAATACATTGGCTGATGCATTATCTCGTGGGCATGTGGAGAAGTTCAAGGCCAAAGCTCCGGCTGGCAGATCTGAAACCAACACCGCTACCGACCAATTGGGAATCACTCTGGACCACGATGTTTCGCAGTTTCAACGGGCAGCAGTAGCCCCAATAAAAAAGCATACCCATTGGTCAATAATTTGATCTGTGGAGATTTTCAGACTTATCCATTGTGTTCTTGAGGGTTTTCAGCAGCTAGTGCACCTTTACTCCTGTAGCAACTTCATATAACTCGAACATCACCACGCTTCATCCTTTTCTCAAAAAAATGCATAACTAGTTTACGAAACTCATCCATGTTTCCAGGGATAGCCTTGACAGCCACCGAAGCACAAAGGTGAGCAACATGACAGGTGCAATGTACAGTAAACAAAGAAGGTTGTTGTTCTACCATATGAAGTCATAACAAAATTCTTAGCTTCTCTGTATTTTTGCATAATCGCTTCCAAATGCAACTAACGTGACCAGTCAAGCCTGTCTTTTGATAGAAAATTACTGATACTTTTCAAATATGTTTTCGTAGTAGCAAGACACAATCGATACTACACCAATGGACAACGTTTGAACTTTGCCACTGCTTTCGGTCAAATAACCAACCTGAAACACTGACTTGCTCTTTCACACTAATGTCTGCTGAGATTCATCTATGATGATTGACCACCAACCGGTCTTCAATTTGTTGACCAGTTCAGCATGCATATCATCTACAATAGTATTTACTGCAACTGCCATTTTAGTGCGATTCGCCCTCACTGTAGAAGCCATTTTTGAATGTCAGTGGTCTGCCACTGATATTGGGCAAGTGATGCTCAGTTATAAAGTAGGCCAAACGAAGCTCACCGTTTATAGCAGCTGTGGATCTTGCACTGGGAATCTGAGGCTCAAAAGGTTGTCTCAAGGTCGAAAGCTGTTGAAGACTTTTCCAATTCTGAACATGAGCAGAAGTGGTACTGTGACATTTCAGATCATACACACCACCTTTTCTAAATTCTAAGTCTTTGTTGCAGACTCAATAGGTTTTTTTCCCCGGAACTCACCTTGACTGAGCAAACCATGATCAAAGTTCTGGCATTTCTTCCCATTGCTTCAAATATCTCGTCTGTTCTCGTTTCTGACAATTTCCTGGTGGAGATAACTAAGCAAACCATATACGATAGAGCATAGTGGTCGAGTGCAACTGCGTTAAACCATGAGGTCTTAGCGATTTACTACAGTGCTAAGCAGAATTTTGTAATGTTAGTACAGCTATTAGCCTATAGGAACATCTCCTCTCGGATTGTACGATCTGCTTCAGCAAGTGAGGTACAGAACTTACGACATCTTGCGAAGTATTCCATTTGCTTCATTTATCGGTACAGACACAGTTTTCTTGGTTCTCTGCCCGAACTTTATTATATTGGCACAAAACCAAGAAATCGGTACGTGTGGCAACCCTGATCTGGTATTAGGAACACTAACACGCTAATCAGCATCCTAGTAAGATGATTTCATACAACTAACAAGATAACCTACTGCAAATGACACGTTCAAACCTAGAAATCAGTTACATTACAAAAATTACTTAGACACTAGGTTGTTGTAACTAACCAGATGTCTTCGAGATCGCATTCATTGTCAGAGTTCAAGTCACAGCAGAAATAAAGTAGCACTAAAGTGCTAAACCCTCAACTGCATAACCCTCAATTGCCTAACCTTCGATTGCTAGCTTTAGCATACGGAATGTGCAACTGCTGCACTATGTAGCCGTCCATCTTTGCCTGTATGTGGTGGACTAACGTGCGGGGATTACACCTCGAAATCACATGACTAGAAACAATGTACCGGAACTATACTTTCGTATTTTTTTGCGCCTGTCCAACGCTATTCAAGAATTGTTTAGCTGTCATTAGCGATCGCTCTGTTTCCTGTAGGGGGAGACACCACCTGCTAGATCCGTCATGTATATGCAAACCAGCACAGGAGTGCACTATATCTATCAAAGAAGAAATGGGCTATGACAAGCACAACACAAGTCAACATATCCATGCAACTAACTTTGGGTTAAGTCCCCTGAACAATAAAGCACCTGTGTTTGCAGAGCTGCAAACTCTCCCGCATTGAGCGAGACACTCCCGCATTTGGAACCCTTCTCCCACCTACCCGCACATGGCATCAAATCTCCGCATTCTGACCATTGGTGGATGTGCCTTGCCTGTTCTGTGTAACGGTATCTGCATGTACAGTACATAGTAGTAAATACCTGATACATTAATGTATATCTAGACGTTTATGTGTGCCAGCCCATCTCTTTATCCGGTCCTTTCTATATTTGGTCAACCGGGTATACAAGGAGTGTTGGTCTTGGGGACCGCTTTAGATAAACTGTTATACCATACCTTGGACTAACTTAGTCTGGCATAGCCCCTCCCTTTTTCTATTTTCTAACCACGGATGTGATGTTGTCACTCTAAAGAAGTCGTCTCACATGGTACTCTACTCTCTGAACAGAAGCTATAAGTAATATCAAATACGTGATATTATTTAACGCTTATTATGACATAAAATTTATTGTAGGTAATACCGGCATGCGGCAAAAGGTGCAGGAATACGGTACATCCATCTATTGACCTGCCCACATCAGTCTAATGGTTGGGTGGTGTGGTTGACGCGACCCAATACATTAATTCACCAAAGTCTACATCTCAGGTTAACTAACTACTTTTAACCAAAGGCTACACCTCAGTTAACTAACCGTCAACTTTGGAACTATTTAAGCTTAAATTATCTCAATTAAGAAGTGAATTATCTTAAAGTCACATCTCTGTTAGAATAAAGATTATACATGATATTTTGCACAGATTTGTAACATTCTACACAGGCTTGTAACTGTGTTGATTATTACATGCAAAAAAAGTTGATTGTCCAATCACAGCTAAACATCTGTGTTAACTGTCAGTGTCCCTGTTTGCAAACCAGCAGGTATGGCCACTATAACCCACACATGGATGAAGGCATGCACATAACCATGCACACACATGAACGCACACACACACACACACTCACGAACACTAAACTAAAACTAAACGTTAGGTAGGAACTGCCAGATACTAGTCACGCCCCCAGGTAACAGCTGGGCTACTCAGGAGAACTCTGGGCCTGTGTTAGCAATCTCATGGCACCAGCCAGGTACCCACAGGAACACCAGCTTGTGAAGCCAGCTGAGGTGTGAGCACCCGAAGTCTCACCTGGACCCCAGTGGCTAATGTCATGTCACAGTCAATGGCCGCTTAGTTCCCCAGTCAAAGACCAGGTACTCATTTATACTCCTGAGTCGAGTGAGCCAATTGTGTGTAAGTTTCTTGCCCAAGAAATATATGCCACAGCCCGCCATTACTGTGACTTGAACTTGTAACTCTGCAAGGTCCCGGATGTACGCACTCTATCGGATGACTCTCTAACCAAACGAGCTATGACACGAACACACACACACAAACACACACACACGAACACACACACATACACACACACACACACACACACACACACACACGTGCACTCCCTCTCCAGAAGTTATGACAAATGGGAGCAAGTAGCTACTTAAAACGTTTATCAACAGAGTGATAATGAGGAAGAAGGTGGAGACTTGTAAATTATGAGTCTCTAATTGCATACCTATAGTATAGTAATTGGATTTGTTGCCTATTAATAGTAATGAGACAGGTTCTTTCAGCATGCTTTTAGCATTGCTAATTACAAGTACAATGAATTCTCCAAACTTTGCTTATCTGAACTTTCACATAATTGAACAGGACGCACAAATGAAGGTAACTTACACTCATGAGCAGTGCATTACTTTGTCACGAAAGACAGGGTTCTAGCTAGAAGCATTTTTATCGTCAAATTGACAGTTGGGAAGGTGTTTTGATGGTTGAACACCATCCAACGGCCATGTTTTGTATCCTCAGTGTTGACAGGAAAAACATGTAATGCATGACTTACCGCTATGATCAAGAATGCTGTAGGCTTTACCTGATTATTGTGAAATTAGAGATTGTTTGAGACTAAGGTAATCTAAATCGTACACTAGAATGTTTATAAGCTCTCGATTAGAAATGCAGTGCAATGTGTATATTTCTTCAGTAACTGTGCTTTACACCATGGTGATTTAATATGCAACCAGTCACGAGCGTATATTGAGATGGTGTATTATATGATGTATTGCACAGCAAGTGTGCAATAAGTTACTTATGGTTAACATATACATGTCATGTGACCATGATATTGCCTCAGGCAACAGCCCTGCTCATAGGGCTGGTAAAGCCATATAGCACACCTTGCTCCTTGTGCTGGTTAAAGCCATATAGCATGCTAATTACATGATAACTTATACTTAAAACTTCAAAAATTCCACAAATGCCAAAAGGGCATGACCAAAAACATGTGGCCTATGATGGTTGGGATGCAACTCTAGCTAGAACCTGGAAGACGCCGATTCAACAAAGGAAATGCAATCATTTTATCCTGACCTTTGAAGAGAAAGTACGTGCAACTGAGATTTTAGAGACAACCATGATGGCTAGTTGCTCAAGCATTCAACATAGGAAAAAGTACTATGAATGATATCACCAAAAACAAGAAACACTTTACACCTCAAAAAGGTTATCATGGAAAGGGGATGGCAGTGACCACCTAAAAGTGTTACTCTTGGGCGAAGACACTCAGTTGGATTCTGCAGATTACTTGTTATTGGTATTAGATTTGTGGTTATTATTACTTGGATTTAGTGGTTGATTGGTAAGCTAGACGCATTTCATAAACACTTTGTATGGCTCACACTATAGATGAATGAGTACAAATCCAAGGCTTCACATAACTAAAAACATTTCATGTATTCGAACATCCCCTTCACTCCCGTCAACTGTACTACGTGAACTTCAGCAAAGTAGCCGGATGTTTGACCCACTGTCTCCAAAAAGAGAGACAGACATTAAAACATATGCACACTTGGTTGTTGTGCCAAGCAAAATGCAGTAGTGCCTGGATAGCCAAAGATTGACAACATTAGAGAGTCTGTCCGACAGACTGTACCGTAATGCAGTAAATCTTTTGGAATCACACTCTTAATTACAGTAGACCCTCGCATATCGGACACTCGCACAACTGACCCCTCGCATATCCGATCATTTTGTGAAGTGGATATGACATCACAGGTCCATTTGCGCAAGTGCAGTGACAACGTGCAGTGATGGCGACAAAAGATACAGAAGCTTCTAGGATTAGTTCAATGACTGTAGTTTGCATATAGTACCACGTATTACATATTCTGTGCAAACATTTTATCACTACAGAACTAGCATACTGTACATGTTTCAGAGTAATGGGACTCTAAAAAGCAGACTGGAACTCTGAGGTACAATTGAAACTCCGACGCTTCACTTATCTGTTCTTTTCACTTATCTGACCTCTATTGCTCTGTCGCTTCCCAAATGGAGTAGGGCATGCGAGGGTCTACTGTACAATATCGATAGCAACCAATGACT
>CAXXBX010000291.1:0-10000 GCA_964274945.1 Dehalococcoidia bacterium
AGATGTTGTGTCATCCGGGAGTTCGATGACTGTAAACGTTATTTCAGATCGTTGTGAGCAGAATCCTTCGATAAACGCATCTTTTAAAGCTATTGGTAATTGTGAAAATGCTGATAATAACATGGCTGTAATTAATTAAATATTTTAATTTTAGATTGTGGAAATCTGTTTTATATAAAACCAGGAAGGGGAAAATCAGAGCAGATTCAGTCTCCTAACTTTCCACAAAAGTATTTGAACAAATTGGACTGCATATGGATGTTCGTCAGTAGTGGGAATTTACTACTATCAGTACGTGTCAACATCGAGGTTGTTGATATAAAGGATCAGGAGACAAAATGATCATTTAGAAATCTTTGGAAGTGTCTAGATCGGACAGCCAAGTGCATGAGTACTATGGAAAAACTAAAAGAAACAAAGCATTAACATTTAGAAACACACCTGGATTTACGATCAAATTTGTTTCTGATCGAGAAAACCGGGGAAAAGGATTTTCATTGAATGTGGTTGCTCTTGCACACGGTAATTCTTTTACATTATTGATTAGTATTATCGTAATAATAATAGTTTTGTGCAGGTCTTTATTGTCCTATTCCAAAAAGTTTTAGAAATGGTTTTGTGAGTCTAATTAATTTTGGTAGGACTGCCAAATATGATTGTTGTGATGGGTATAAACTCTCCGGAAGCAATAAGCGATCTTGCTCTAACCGAAGATGGACTCCATCAAACACTCCTACATGCAAATGTTTTAGAACTACACTTTTTTCCCTCTTTCTTGTTTTCATTCCTTTCTTTGACACAGCTGTGAGGTCCTGCACTTTGCCGTCGAATATTTCTATATTGCTATTCTATTTTACTGAATATTGCTATTATACTACCATTTAGCAGGACTTTGCTAAATACTTCCGAAATCATTTTACTAGCGTTTTCGTCCAAACTAGAGTTCGCGCGCTCTCTGGTCGGGAAATTCAAGGATAAAGGGATGAATGAACAATATGCAAAGTTACTATCATTAAAAGTCAGGTTACTATCATTACTTAAAAAGTCTGAAATGTGTCTAACATTTTCCATTTAATTCCAAGTTGTGTGTATGTATTTGTTAGATTAGAAGCTCACCAGAAAGTACTCTGGCTACTAGCAAGCAGGAAAGCGCTGCATTGTAGCAGGATGGGGCGCTACTGAAAGGAGAGAAATAGACGCAAAACGTATTCCAAAAACTACCAGCATGAAAGAGCTGCATCTTCCGATTGCAGAAAAGGCCGCGTGTTTAGCCAGCACATCGGATTATGTCAAGCATGACATTACAAACTACACTGTTTGTGCAGGAGACGGCACTTGCGATAATGAGGCTTGCGATGGTGATTCTGAAGGATCTCTATTTTGCAAGCGCAACAAAGATACAGAAATCAGTCCCAACAGCTACGTCATGGTGAGAATAGTAAGCTGAGGGGAGGATGTGGACAGTCTAGAACTTGCTCAACTTGATGGATGAGGTTCAGAACGTGTTGGACATAAACCAATGCAAGCAATAGTTCAGTAAAGAAGAGAAGAAAACAGTGTCTTGACCTTTCAGTTAGCTTGGCTTGATGCTGGCATATAATTTCAGTGTTTGCTAGTTGCTTTAGATACCTAAATCGGTTGTGCTGAAAATGCAGTGTTAATGCATGCAGTTTATTCCCATGGGTTTCATATCTTTATGGAAGTTGTTGGAAACATGTTCTGTACAAAGAAATAGTGCAATTAGTGGAATACTTCATGACGGTGTTACTGTACGTATACAAATGTCAAACATTTTGAGAATAGACATATTTTGTTGATTCCGAAAAAATCTACTTTATAATTCATACACTATTAATAGAAACTTCCAGCAGTATAATCGTTTACATTAAAGCTTTGTAAACATTATCAGGCAGAGAAACACACATTTTTCAGCAGTAAAAGTCTAATGACTTTGACTTTTAACAGACACTTATTATTTGTAGATTTACAGCAAACAGTCATCATATTCAAAATTAGAATGTAAAGTTATTTCCAAAAATACAAATAGTCTAAATGTTTCATACGTATTACCAATATGTGAACAATAAAATTTTCCTGGTTTGAGTATCGTATGCGGAATCTTTGTGAGCACTGGAATCGGAAGCAAGTGGTACCGTATCCGACATATAAGCTGTACTAACTAACTAGCAATTAAAACAAAATTAATTAAACATAGAATCTAATAAAAAAAATTGTAACTTTTTGTAAATTGACTATTAAGCCAAAGTATTAGTTAATTAATCAAGCATTCATTCCAAACGATAAGTTGACACATAGAAAATTGTTGAATGAAAGAGCGAACGCTTATAGACTCACTTGATTAGAAAGCATTCTCTGCTCAAATCTTTTACCTCCTCTACGTATTAAGTAAGTAACGTGCATTGTCGACGTCAAATTATTCAATTCAACTAAATTAGTTTAAAAATTACAAATTGATATCACAATTAGTGTAAAGAAGTAACTCTGATTGCGATTATTGTTACAGTTTTGCTTTGGTTTCGTTATATTTGTGACTTACAGTATAGTTTTACACTGAATTATCACAGATATGCTGATCGAAAGCCTGCATCTCTTCACTACTATCTGTCAGAGTTACATTAGAAAAATTTGATAGTTAATACAAGATATATGTATATATATATATATATATATATATATATATATATATATATATATATATTTTTTTTTTATATTTATATATTTATATATTTTATATTATAGGTCCCATAGGGGACTAGCAGTACCATCTAAACTACATCTAGCTAGTATCATTTTAGCGTTGCTACACCACAGTCTAGTAGAGAGTTGCTGATGAAAATGACAAACAGACTGGCTAATTGAAACATTATGTTTAAACGAAGCTCTACGTGCTATGATCTTGAGCACTTGAAGGCTAGCAGCTGTCCAGAGACCCAGAGTCTCTACTACTAGCGGATGAAAAAGGCTGCCTGTGCTGGACACATTCAGGTGATGTCGTTCGTCCTTTTCCATCTCTCCTGCATCAGATGCTGCACCTGGATGACTTGCTGCTTGAGTGAGAAAAGACGGTTGTAAGGAACTTCGTACCGATAAGTCAAAGTAGGCAGGCAAACCGCGCTCGAAATCTGGATGATAAACATCTCCTGGTCTTGTTTGGTTGCTACTGCTACATCTTGCCTCCCGACGACAACGAGAATCATCTGTAAGCAGTGCGTTGTACACCACTTCGCATAGAGCATCATGACGTTTCGTTGTCAAACTCTGTCCTTGAATACATCCCAATAGATGGTCACCAAACTTATCAATAATGTTACCACAAGGGCAGCGTTTGGAGTTTGGGGAAGGGAAAATGGGGATACCCAACCATATCCGTAGTGCCACACTAAACTCTCTTTTGGGCATGGAAAGGCCGAGATTCGGGTTCGGTATTGCCCGTAGCCATGCCCCAGTGTGTTGACCAGAAATGGTATTCAGTCGAGCTCGATCCCTTATGCTCGCCGATTCTTTGAGTGAAGACCATAAAGCAGAGTCCAACCGAAGTTGCAACTGATGCTGACTGGTGGAATCAATTTTGTGGTTGTTATCTGGTAAAGGGAGTTGCAAAAAATCTTGGGCCGTAGACTCCCCTGGAAACACAATCGCCTGGCCCTCATCGGAATATGACATGTTCCACTGGCTGCTCATGGATAGAAGGTAAGATGCCAAGTGACGAGAAGAGTTACAACTGGAAAGATAGGCTGCGGGGTGACATCGAGAAGCTTCCCTCAAACCCAAGCCCCCCAGGCGAATGGGGAGTGTAGCTTGTTGCCATGAGCTTTCTGATAAGGAACAATCTACTATTGATATATATATATATATATATATATATATATATATATATATACATATATATATATATATATATATATATATATATATATATATATCGTTGTCTTTCCATTTTTAACGACTCAGCGTTGATGCCTGTACATGAAGAAAATGATTGGACTCGGCATTCCTCCTTTTTCCCTGGTGAAGTGCAATGCCGGCAATATCTTGCAAGTCTTTTATCACCCACTAGTTCTGTCTCGTCCTATGTTTATTTTACACAACATTCTTTCCAGAAGGTTCTTGTTAGTCTGCGAGAACAGACACATTTCAGTGCTGTCGCATATCCTCATGCGGGGGCTTGGTTGAGAGCAATCCCCAATTCAAGTCTAGGCCTGGCCATGTCTTCGCGTAAATTTGTGACTTCTTTGCGTTTGAGTTTGGGAATTCCGGTTTATCCAGCACCCCCACACTCAGTCCGTTGTGTGTGCGGTCATGAATTGGACATTTTTGGTGACCATGCTCTTGGCTGTGGTCCTCTTCGGATTAAGCGACATGATGCCTTATGTGACATCATCTTCCACTGGTTGCTCTTAGACAACTCCAGTGTACGTCGAGAACAACGTTGTTCCTCTCATTCTATGACAAGACCAGGTGACGTTTTCCATCCCGACTTTTCTCTAGGCAAGGCTGCTTATTTCGACATTTCCGTGAGGAATTCGTTCACTCCCTCTCACCTTATTAATGCTGCCATAAATGCTGGTGCTGCTGCTGAGGCTGGGAAAGTGGACAAAGATGAACGCCATCTTGCTAACGTTTTAAGTTATGGCTGTTTGTTCTACCCTCTTGTGGTGGAATCATACGGAGTATGGGCTGCACATAGTCTGGAGGTGTTGAGATCAATTGCAAAGAAGTCTCTTCTATCATCTGGCTTGTCTCTGGGCCAAGCTTCCAGGCAACTTCATAAACAGTCATCTGTTTATGGCAGTATAACTCAAGACTGATTAGTGACTATCTACCTAATTATTTGACTTAGACTCTTTGTGCTTCCGTCCTTAGGGCGAATATGTGTTATTTGTGTTATCTTTATTATATACCAATATATGGGTGTCAATCAATATATATATATATATATATATATATATATATATACACACACCCATACATACATATATGGTACTCTATGCAAGGTCATGTTGTTTGGTTGCAGTTTCCGGATAATTGCATTATACTCTAATTTTTGATAGATAAAATACGATAAATAATGTATACACGATTGGATTTTATTAAACTTACGTTGTCTAAGATGTAGAAAACAAGTATGAGAAGTGAATTTTCTTCAGGTAATCTGCCGGATGCATATGTCTGTAATTCATACTAACACGTTTTAGGTGTTACACGCGATTGAAGACGGTTCCAACTTGGTGAGTCATTTGCACTAATCATTAACTCATCAGTAGATCCGTCAAGACCCTTTCCTCATTTGCAGAATTCGAGGAGACCAATAGGTGACAAATATTCATTGCAGTCAAATACAACTCTACGGCTCGCTGGAACTTCCTCAAAGACATGAAACTCAGGTTTCTCATTCTTGGTGTGACTGCTCTAGCATGCCTGCAGTTTCCTTTGGCAAAGAGTGAGGTCTGCAATGGTAGAAGCAAATGCTCGACGTGTCAATGCTCTGGTAGGTTACTACGGGGTAAACACGCCCTTAAGTTAACAATTTAGCTTATTTACTGTCTTGTTGTACACTTTCTTTTCTTTGTTGTACTACTCACGCCTGTTGCACTAACGCCACCAATCACCTGATCAACACGGTAACGCTCACTCACAATTGTCGTTGTGTTCAGCTCTAGAGAAATGCGGAAATCAAATCTTTTCTGAGAACGAGCCATCTCGATTTCCTGAACAGCAGGTGTCTTCATGCATGAACTGTAAGTGGGTGTTAACTGTTGTTGGCAACAAGCGAGTCAGACTTACGTTCTCACAATTTGTTCTTGGATCTGGAGACAAAGTCCATATTTATAATGGTAATTCGAAGAAGTCTCCACTCATTGTTAGCTATAGAGAAGGCGACAGTCCAACAGATGTTGTGTCATCCGGAAGTTCGATGACGGTTAACGTTATTACAGATCGTTGTGGGCAGAATCGTTTGATAAACGCATCTTTTGAAGCTATTGGTAATTGTTACAATGCTGATAATGACAAGGCTGTACTTAATTTAATATTATAATTTTAGATTGTGGAAATCTGTTCTATATAAAACCAGGAAGGAGAAAATCAGAGCAGATTCAGTCTCCTAACTTTCCACAAAAGTATTCGAACAACTTGGACTGCATATGGTTGTTCGTCAGCAGTGGGAATTCACTATTATCAGCACGTGTTAACATCGAGGTTGTCGGTACTGCAGGATCAGGAGACAAACTGATCATTCAGAAATCTCTGGAAATGTCTAGATCGGACAGCCACGTGCATGAGTACTATGGAAAAACGAAGCGAAACAAAGCATTAACATTTAGAAACACACCTGGATTTACAATCAAATTTGTTTCTGATGGAGGAAACCGGGGAAAAGGGTTTTCACTGAATGTTGTTGCTCTTGCACAAGGTAATTCTTTTACGTTATTGATTAGTATTATCGTAATATTACTAGCTTTTTGCAGGTCTTCATTGTCCTGTCCCAAAAAGTTTTAGAAATGGTTTTGTCAGTCTAATAAATTTTGGTAGAACTGCCAAATATGATTGTTGTGATGGATATAAACTCTACAGAAGTAATAAGCGATCTTGCTCTAACAGAAGATGGACGCCATCAAACACTCCTATATGCAAATGTATTGGAACAATATTGGTGTTTTCTCTTTTATTGATTTTTTGATTTTTTGATAGCTGTGAGTTTCTGCACTTTGCCGTCGAATATGGAAGTTTCCAATGGATCTACTAATGTGGCAATCGGAGAAGAAGTGAGTCTCTACTGTACACGAGGATATAAGCTTTCGAATTCGCTCAAATTATTGCCAGCATTGTGCGATTGCAATGGCAAGTGGAACATAACTACTAACCCATCACCATGCAAAGGTGCTATTAAAGTCATGTTTAAGACAATGTTCAATTTGCCAATTAGACATAATGTTTTTGCAGACTATTTCTGTACCTCTCCACCTCCTCCGCCTACTCCAGGAGGTGTGACATCGTTTGAAGATGACAAGAACAGAGTAACGTTTCCTGTCGGATCAAGAGTGAATTACACGTGTCCGGACGGGTATGGCTTAGATGGCATTCCTTATCGCGTTTGCACTGAAAATCTCGATTGGGAGCCACATTCTAAAATTCACAATTGTCAAAGTACACCTAATTTTATGATTCTTTCTGTGCATTTTCCACTCTAGCTAAATTAATTGCATTTAGAAAACTTTCAAGTTTGTCCGGATCCTGGAGTACCAAAGAATGGAACACGTAGAACAATGTCGTTTGCTGAAGGACGTCTCGCTTCATTTGGTTGTAAACCTGGGTTTACATATCATGGAACCGACTTGCGTACTTGTACGGTTGATGAGAAAAATAACACGCTTTGGGATGGCGAGGAAGGTTACTGTAAAAGTAAGGTATTTTACTGATCTAGTTTGTATTTTTAATGTACAGATTATTGTAGGCGACTTCAAGTCTCCGTTGGGTTTAGCATTTCAACTGAAAGAAACGTTTACTGACCGTGTTGGGGCATGTGTTATCGACAATTCTCCTTCCTCTTTAAATGTCGAAACCCCAACTGCCTCCACTTCAAATGTCGAAACCCCAACTGCCTCCACTTCAAATGTTGAAACCCCAACTGCTTCCGCTTCAACTACTGAAATACATTTGCCCACCCAGGGTGACAATAAACTTCCTACGTCACCAGATTGCAGAGGTCGTACAGTGGTTGTTGGAGAAGGATGCATTGATCTAATATATATAGTAGATTGCTCAAAAAGCGTTGGCGAAGAAAACTTTCATAACAGTCTCGACTTCGTGGGTCGCTCCGCAGCGCTGTTTAATATCAACAACGATACTACTAAAAATGATACTGCGAGAGTAGCTCTCGTCACTTATGACCACAAAGTGCATCCCATATTTAATCTGGGAGAAAAGGCAACTCTAGTTGAAACGATTAACGCAATAAACAAGACTAAGTTCTGTGGAGGTGCAACCGCAGTAAGGAAAGTATTGGAATTTGTTAGAGAAAAAGTAATTCCAATAAGTAGACCACAATGTAAAAGAGCCATATTTCTGTTTTCTGACGGTGTAAACAATTGGGCAGGAGACCCAATAAAAGAAGCAAAAGAACTAAAAGAACAGAAAGGCGTAGAAATTTACACTATAGCCTTTGGAGTTGGGGAAGATATAAGAGTTGACTCGAAAGCACTTGAAACGCTTGCGTCCAATCCAGATTATTATTTTAAAGTGCAAGACGCATCTGCAATAAGAGATGCATTGAAAAAAGCATTTACAACTAAAGTTGGTAAGATTTTGCGTGATATACTATTTGGTGAAATTGTTTTTCACAGTGCCTGTTTTAGACTTTTGCAAAACTTGTGGAAGAGCTGTCGCTCCAAAATGTAGAAACCAACTCCATAACGTGTGTCTTTCGGAGACAGGTGCGTGGCCTTGGATGGTCGCCATTTACAGGATTGAACGAGGCAATCCCGTTTTTCACTGCGGAGGCGCGATAATTAGCGAATGTATGATTTTGACTGCAGCTCACTGCCTCTTTCGTCAAAACATTGAGGAACTCTTAGTTGTTGTCGGAGACACGCAGCGGTTTGTCAAAGAATTTAGCGAGAAAACACACACAATTGAACAAGTTTTCATACATCAGGAATATGATCCAATCTCTTTTAATCGAGACATCGCTCTGATAAAGTTGACTTGCAATGTCACATGCTCTCCATACGTACGAAAAATTTGTTTGCCAACTTCACAGGACCTTATCTACTACATTCCTGAAATCATGTGTATAGTAGCAGGATGGGGAGCCACGGAAAGAAGAGAACTAGGCGGAAATTCGAGCGCAAAATCGACAGTCATGAAAGAACTTCATCTTCCTATTGCAGACAAAACAGTTTGCATAGAAAGCACTTCGCCTCAATATAAAGAAGATGTCACAAATTATACAGTTTGCGCTGGAGACGGTACTGGCAACAATGACGCTTGCGATGGTGATTCAGGAGGACCTCTCTTTTGTACACGCGAAACGCAGAATGAAATCGAATTGGACGCTTACGTTGTCGTAGGAATAGTCAGTTGGGGAGAAGGATGTGGACAGCCCAGAAAATACGGTATATTTGCACACATGCTGAATCTGATGGATTGGGTCAAAAGTGTGATGGACATAAACAAATGTCCGTTGGCACCCGACGGCGCAGAAGAAGAAGACCTGTGCCCTCCACCTCCAATTGAACTATACTAATTCTAGTGCATCGTTTGCTAAACAACTGACAGTGGCATTGGACGCTTTGCGATTAGTTTAGAGTTGACGTAGAACGTGTCTGCAGTTTCGCTATGTAGGTTTATGTTTTGTGCAGCGGATAGTGGTGCTTGAAATTGTGTCAGAAATGTTGCTCTGACGCTAAGATAGTTTAGAAATTAGCAGCTGTACAATAAACGTGGCAAAGGTGTTCAGCAATAACAGTGGTTCAGATTTCAAATGTATATGTTGTCGCTTAATATAAATGTTTAGACACTTAGTATAAATGCAATGCCTTATTAACACAACATTGTTTTCCTTTAATGCAACACCGCTCTGTCGCATAAGTAATGTAGACAATTACAGTCAAGGGAAAATCATCAAGTTAATCTATCACACATGTAGTCCTTAAAAGCTGCGTAATCCTTGATTTTAAGTTTGCAGAATTTGCCCTTGCAATTACCAAAATCTAAAGAATTGTTACAAATTGCAAAAATTTCTAAGATTTTTTTTATAAAGGGATCAAACAAGTTCTAATCTAAATGTAAATAGATTGTGATTGTTAGGTGCTTTGAATGTAGAAACGATGAGATATAGCAAGAACGACACGTACTCACAATTACAAAAATATGTAATTTTGATAATTCTAAACACTTGCAAATACTAGAATAATTATATGAAATGTAACTAGTTTGAGTAAAAAGGTTACCTGTTTGTGTATCTCATGCAGGGCCTTTG
>CAXXBX010000292.1:0-6536 GCA_964274945.1 Dehalococcoidia bacterium
GACGACGACATCACGGATGACGAAGCTTCTTTTCCTTTGACGTTTGCACCAGAAGTAGAAGAAGCTATAGCTTCGGTAATTGTTGAGGTCCCCACCAGAGGTAACGAAGTGAATGTGTGATGTGTTGTGGTTTTACTATACAGGTTTTACCCAGCCAGGATCCTCTAGATAGTCCGGACTTCAACCCTGTAGATTACATTAACCAACTGTTTCCAACAGAACAGGTAGGCGGTATTAATTACTATTGTATGTAAAATTTTAGTTGGTTGTCCATCATATGATCATCTGCCATCTAGCTGATCACTACGATATCAATATAACGTTGACAGTTGTAATTTAGTTTGTGATTTTAGTCTTTAGCGAACATTGATGAGAAGATATCAAGGATGCGTGTAGCTATCAGGTATGGATAACAAGATTTTATTGTGTCTATTTGGTCCAAACAGTCAATATATCTCATTATTAGTTTGGCATGTATACACACTTAAACATGAATATTATTATTGAGTTGTAAGAATAAATACTGTACTCAAATATAGAGACTACAATCTATATTTTTAACAACAAACACCAACTTGAGCTTCTAAACAAGAACAGTCTTTGGTCAAGGTGATGTGCCCTGTGGCATACATCTCCTGGTTTGTTGATTTATACAGTAGACCCTCGCATATTCAACCCTCTTTGTACAAGCCATGAAGGACTAGGGGTCGGATAAGTGAAAAGAACGGATAATCAAAACATCAGAGTTCCAACCGTACCATGGAGTTGCAGTCTGCTTTTTTGAGTCCTAGTATGTACATGGTCTGAACTCTGAAACATGTACTATGCGTTAGTGATAGAATGATTGCACAAAGATGTAAGTAATACGTGTACTATATGCAACCTACAATCACCAAACTAATCCTAGAAGTCTCCGCATCTTTCATCACCATCTCTGCACATTGTCACTGTGCTTGTGCAAACGGGCTTGTGATGTCGTATCCGCTTTGCAAAAATGGTCGGATATGTGAGAGTCTACAGTACTGACTAGTAGTATAGACGTGCAGCTCGGGGTTCAATATTGGCTTGATTAGGATCAGTACTTTCTGCACACATAGAGTACTTTTCAAAAGTGTTGTTATTTCTTTTCAAAATTTACAGTACAGACATAGTTAAAGAAAGTACTTAGACTTGGGATTTCAATACAGTGCAAAGATCACACATCAGTCGAGATTTGTTTTGCTACATTTTAGCTACAGCTTGTATTTGATCGCGGCCTTTTTTCAAAGTAATGTGATATATAGTTTTGTTCTTTTGATCTTTCAAGTTGATTGCATAGACTCGCCTATGGTTCAAACACTAGTATACTCTAGATACAACAAACAATTCATAAACTGTTGATTGATGTGTAGTGTGTTATCTGTGACATGATGGCATCTTTAGTTTTAGTGTGTAGTGTGATGTGATGGGTGTGTGTGGGTGTGGGTGTGTCTGTCTGTCTGTCTGTCTGTCTGTCTGTCTGTCTGTCTGTCTGCTTCCTCGCCTACCTGGATGACGTCTTCATCATGGGTCATCCTTCTGACATTCAACCCGCCTTTCAAGCACTGAAACAATCATTTTCTGCTATTGGTTTGTCCATCGCCGACCACAAGTGTGAGATCTATTGCCCTTCAAGTTCTGCTTCCTTAGAAGGCTTTGACAACACATCAGTGTCTCATGATGGAATCATCACTTTGGGCACACCCATTGGCACAAAACCGTATGTCGTCTCCTCTTGCTTAAACATATCAGAGTCTAACTTTTCTTTGTGTGACGAATTTGTTAAATTGGGAGACGTGCAAAGTGCTATGCTGCTCCTAAGAGGCTCTCACGTTCCCTGCCTGAATTACCTGGCACGCTCAATTTGTCCTGAGTCGCTCACAAAAGCTGCTAAAACACACGATTTTCAGACACGAATAATCACATTCTGCCGCATTCTTGGACTCGACCTGATTGAAGATCAAAAGTGGCACCAAGCCGTTTTGCCTATTAGGGTAGGTGGTTTTGGCATGACTTCTTTGGCCACCATGAGCTGACCTGCTTTTGTTTGCTTCTTGGTGTCATGCAACAGCCGAGTTACCACTTTGTTTCCTTCTCTTATTCTTGCCATAGACAGCCTTGTCATCTCACCAAGGCAAGCCTTAGGTAAAGCATTGATGCAGTCCATTTCTGTAGGAGAGACTGTTTCTTCTCTCCTTTCATCTACTGGAAAGATTCAACATCAGCTATACACATCTATTGCTAAACACAAGGCAGAGCAGTTGATTAGTGAAGCCCCTGGAACTTGGTTAAACACAATCACAACGTCAGAAGTGTTCACACTTGATACACACGAATTTCGTTTGGCGACCTTCTTGAGATTGGGCTTGTCCATCCACCTTTCCGATTGGATGACCACATGTAACTGTGGAGCCACCCTAGATGGCAGTGGGTACCATCTGTTAACATGGAAATCTGGTGGTGGGCCAGTTTGGTCACATAAAGCCATAACATCAACTTGGTGCGACTGTCTTTGAGAGCTAAATGTGCACCATCGAAGAGAGCCACGACATCGCTATTTAAATTCAAATGATAGACCAGACATTGTGGCATTTGATCCCGACAAGGGTTGCAACGTTGACCTGGATATAGCTCTGGCACACCCTTGGAGCTCTGATATTTTTTCAAGGTCATCTGAGTCAGATGGTGCTGCTGCAGAAAGAAGAGAAGATAGGAAGAAGGCAAAATATGCAAAGAAAAATCTACCAGGTGGATCAACAGTCAGTTTTATTTAATTAGTTATAGAACATTTTGGACGATAGGGTGAGATGGGAAAAAACTTTCTGGAAAGGCTAGCCAAGAAGTCACGTGATGAACTTGGTCGACCTAACGCTGCTGAGTTTTTGGACATCTGGGGAAAGAGATTCTCAACTCATCTTCAGAAGTGCAACACAAAGGTCATCATGAGAAAATCTCAGCTCTGACAAATGACATTGACTGTACTGTAGATTGCTGTACCCAGTTTTTCAGCCACTAAGTTAGCTCCGGGTAGTCTGCATTGTTCTCTTTTAAGTGTTTCATGTGTTTCTGTCTGTCTGTCATTTTTCCTGTCTCTCTGTCTGTCTGTCATTTTTCCTGTCTGTCTGTCTGTCTGTTTGTCTGTCTATCTGTCTGCCATTACAAAAAAATTTCATAAATGAGCTATAGCACCAAAGCAATAGCTAATCTACGTGTCCATTACATCTAGTACGTACATGGTTAAAACTAAAATGCACACTTTATACGCACTAAATACACACATACACATTATGACTAGACGAAAGGGACCTATGGTCCCGGTCTCTAAATTTTATGACTGTCCACTGAGAGCTGAAGTCTTCTTGCTGCTGTATTCGTTGAGGAGAGAGGAGAACTTCTTTGTAAGGGTTTTGCTATTGCATTTTTGGAGTTGGACGGCAAATCTCTTCCTCCAATAGTCCAGGAATTCTGGGGCATTTGGTTTGCTCTCCTCATTGACTGAACTGCGCGATAGATGTTGCAGATATTGAAACTCTTTTTTACTCCCCATCTTTCAAAGTGCTTGAAGACAAGGGGTATCATTCTCACACAGGCACCGCCTGGTCTCTGCTCTGAATTGTACTTCTTCCATTTTGTCTTCACGCCTCATAGCCGCTGCCCCATCAGTGTATGCGGAGTTGGGAAAGGTTTCAGAGCTCCAGGGATAGGCGAGAGATATATCTAAGTCGATGGTACATCCTGACTGTGTGTCAAAAACAACAATATCCAGCCTATCCTCGGTGTTTGTATAGCGATGGCATGGCTCTCTACAGTGGTGTATGTGTAGACTTCTCAGACAATCTGGCTAGCTGTCTGTCTGTCTGTCTGTCTGTCAATACATATGTTTAAATTTCAACACTATTACATTCTAAATGGTTCCAGCAAGGAAAAGGAAAACATGCTACAACAATATCTGTCTGTCTTTCTGTCTGTCTGTCTGTTTGGCTGTTTGGCTGTCTGTGCATGTGTGCATGTGCACTTTTGTGCATTAGTTGAATTGAGTAGATACTTATAAAATCTTCTTGCATTAGACGTTTAGATAATGAGATAAGAGACGCTGTTCGAGGTCAGACTAATGTAGGCCATGATGGTCGTCAGGTAACATACATTCATTGGCACTTGTACAGAAACCAATTACACACATGGTACCATTGCTTCATTTTAGTCACTGGAAGAAGCCCAAAGAGCAATTCAAGAATTGTTTGTTCGGATTAGAGACATCAAAGCTAAAGCTAACAAATCAGAACAGATGGTGCATGAGATGAATAGCAAAGAGACATTGTTCTGACATTGATGCTTATTAGGTAAAGGAAATCACGCGTGACATCAAGCAACTCGATCATGCTAAACGACATCTTACCACATCAATCACGACATTAAATCATCTGCACATGCTTGTTGGAGGAGTAGATACACTGAAGTATATTTCACTTTTCGTTGTTTTGTATCAGAGTGAGTAGATAATATGTCATTGGTATCCATACAGAAACTTGATCAGAAGACGTGAGTATGGTGAAACTCATCAGCTTCTACAAGGTGTTGTCAATGTTGTGGATCATTTCAAGAAATATCTTGCTATACCACAGATACGACAACTTGCTGACGAGTTAGACCAATGTGGTTCCAGTTACTAATGATGATCTTAATTAATTAATTGCATTTTTAGAGTTCACGAGATGCAACGCGAACTTGGTTCACAAATATTGTCTGATTTTCGTGATTTCTATGAACGTCAGGGAAAAGCGGTAAGGATTTACGTGAACTACGTACTAGCAAGCCAAGCTATGTGTGTAACTTCCTTGATATAATAGCATGTTCAAACTGATCAGCTGGCAGACGCTTGTGCTGTTGTTCAAGTTCTTGATGCACAAGTAAGGTAAGAACACCAACACTTGTTTGAATGATTTTTATATGCAGTTTGGGAAGTTACAGAGTATAGTTTTAATGACCAAAAAGGTTGGATGTTTGTGTGAAATTTGTAGTAGAGTTAGACAGTTAGACAGTTAGACATTGGTTTACAGTTATCTTTTTTTAGACTTTGTAGCATTAGTGTAGTTGCTGTAGAGGTAGGTTAGGATTGGATTTATTCGTAATTGAAGATATGCAGTCTAGCACTGTGCGAGTAGCTTTTTGTGAAATGCTAAGGTGTGCTTGGTGATTGGCTGTCACATCTCTGCACGGCATCAGTTATGGAAAATTCTTTATTTAATTAACTTTGTTATATATTATTGTTGCTAAGCTAGCTTAGATCATTTCGTGTGTGCATGCTTGTGTGTGTGCATGCTTGTGTGTGTGTGTGTGTGTGTGTGTGTGTGTGTGTGCATGTGTGTGTGTGTGTGTGTGTGTGTGTGTGTGTGTGTGTGTGTCTGTGTGTGGTGTGTCTGTGTGTGCGCGCGCATGTGCATGTATGTACTTTTTATTGTTTGATTGGTAAACATTATAGTCTGATTATAACTGTTAAGTAACTGTTTGTGTGTTGTCTAGTTTGTAATATTGTTTTACGACTGACACCTTTCTATCATGTTAATAGACAGGATCTTATTCAATGGTATGTCGAGCTACAGTTAACTGAATACAACGTTGTGTTTCATGAAAGTGAAGAGGTGACGTTAGTCTTTATATCAATAATTAGTTGTCAACATTCTGATTTACTTTGTATTGCATTAACATCAACTTTAGGTTGCATGGTTAGACAAAATCGACAGACGATATACATGGCTCAAACGCTTACTAATCCAATACATAGACGAAGGGGCAAAAATATTTCCACCTTCATGGGGAGTGGATGAACGGATCTGTGAAAGGTTTTGTGAAGTCACAAGGTGATTTATGTAACATTCAGTGTATCTAGGTTAATTCAAATTTGACTAAGCGTTATGGCATTGCAGAGTAGAGTTGTCTAAACTGATGAAAAACAAAGCGGCACAGTTGGAAGTGAAGTTGCTTCTGTTTGCAATACAAAAAACGACATCGTTTGAAAAACTTCTGGCACAGCGATTTGCCAACAGTGTACTGCAGACAGAGGACGAAGAGGTAAATAACAGGTATGAGTATGATACGTCACGGTCTTTACAGTAATTTTTGTAGGAAGTAACAGAAGTGGAAGAGAACTCAGAAAAAGCTACTGAGCAGTCAGAGGTAGATTGGAGTAAATAAGTGTCGCTGTCAGAGCATGCACTATATTGCACTCAAATTTATTTGATAAGAAATTTTAGCCAGATTGTAATTTGAATGGTATTGCAATGAGTAATTTCTTAAACAGGTATGCAATATAGTTTCATATGTTGTACATTTGACGTTGTGTTGTATTTACCGTTGATACTACTTGCGTGTGACTACTTTGTTTACAGGAGCCGTCTTCACAGCAACCGGCCAAAAAGGACTCTCCATTTTTAGGCATGATTTCTCGTTGCTTCGAACCTCATCTTAATGTCTACATTGAATCACAAGACAAGTTGCGTTTTGCTTGTTAGAGACCGGGC
>CAXXBX010000293.1:0-73609 GCA_964274945.1 Dehalococcoidia bacterium
ACCAACATTTCTTAAGTTTTTCAAACCCCGATGTGCCTATATTTAGCTGTGGGCCAGAGGAGGTAGAATTTGGCCTTCTCTAGACATTGTTTGCTTTGTTTCTGTGCTGCTGTATGCATGTACTCTAAACAATGACTGATAAAAGCTGCTTTTAAAGCTACCGTGCATTAAAGGAACGCCCACAGTCAAATCTGTTCTTCTAGCTACCCTAGACCTCACGACAGTAATGGTAACTAGTCAGACGTCTCCAACTGGTTGTAAACCTTACTCTGAGTACACCTTACTCTAACCTAGGAAGATTCTCAAATGACAAGTGTTCACAATTCATACAGGAACCGGACACTGCCACGCTCATGTGAGTTTGAGGACGAGGTTACTGTGGGTCCATATGTAGCAAGTGAGTGTTCCATATCAGTTTCAAGCAGAGTGAGTACAATGCCGATTCACCCAAAATAATAAAGGCAGAGGTGTGTATAAAATCATAATTGCGACAAATGCACTGGTTTTTGCATCATAATTGTCTAATACAGATTTTAGGTTGTCATGCTTCACTAAATCAGCATCAAGTGGCAGATGTTCTTACACATTTATACGCTGTAACGGTTACTGCAAATGTGTAGCAGTGGACTTCAAACAGCAATAATACAAACTCATCAAGAGTTTGTCTGTCTGTCTGCCTGTTTGCCAATAACCCAGTCTAAGTCACAATGGTCTGTATATTGCAATGACCTGTACATAGCAAGTGGGTGTCCTAAATTGTGTCAGACATTTGGTAATGGTTGTCAACCCCTCTTCAAACTGCTCATGTCTGCCACTGAAATCGACGTCAAGTGGCAGAGGAAATCTGATTTATCCAAAATAAGAATAGAAATTTGTATAAATGCACAATTGCAATAAAATGTGCTGATTTTTGTATCATAAAACTGTCTATGGTTTTTCAAGTTCTATTAAACATGACATCACAATGGAAATATATACATGATTGTGATGATGGTGATGATGATGATGATGATGATGATGATGATGGTATGTCCACTGTACAGTGTTCTCCCCAGGATCTCTTGGCAAAGCTGGCCACTCTGCCTTATTCTAAGCAACTAAGCTTTTAGGTAAAGTAGATTGTCCTGATGCCAAGACTTGAGAATCTCAAAGTAAGCTTATTGCCGAGCGTAGCAAGGCTTCTAATCCGGGTCACACAAAAACAGAAATGGGCGTGTTCCTAAATGGCCTTGGTATATGTATATATGGTATATCTACATGTGTACACACAAATCTCAAATTCTCCTCCCTATGACCACGTTTCATGATAGGACCTACCTTAAAAATCGTTTCCGTGTCCGACTACAGATGAGTCTAAGAACGATTCGTGCAAGTGACCAAACGGTGAAGAAAATGCTTCATGAAGTTCCGTCACCCCATCCTTTGTATTGTAGCTACGGATTGTGTGTACTTGACAACTAAGAAACACCTTTATTAGCTGAATGCCACCTACAGTCAACTATTCACACGTCCCATACTACAATCAATCCTTTACTACACTGTGCTGCATCTAACACTGTTGATAGTCAATGTTTGGTGATATCAATTTCTATGTCAGTAAATACCATACCACTGTCGTTACAACAGAACTGCGTGCATACCTAGACTGTACATTTCAATTGTCTTGATCACGATCGCAAAACGACGACTACCTATACCAGGCGTCTAGACGTAATCTAAGCTACTAGGAAGTTTGCATGTTTACTTCCATGACAGCTAGGGTTTCAACAAATACGTATTGTCTAGCTAGGACTTGGCGTTTCAGTAGACGATCTGAAAACTCCGTTGGATGTGTTACTCAGGAACGCGAGACGCCTACAGATACCGTAAAACTAGTTAAATTAATTAACTAAGACAGCGGGTGGCATCTAATTGTGCGGAACACTAACACTTTTACACCCACGCACACAGCCCTTAAATTAACCAGCTGGTGTTCACGTGCAAGTTGGTATACGTATACATGTCAGTGAAGTGCATGTGTCATCTCGGCGTCACAGAGAACTACTAAAAAATTGAGTCTTTCTTTACGAGCAATGCTGTCGAAGATAAGAACACCTGCATTGCTGAAAAAAAATGAACGGCAACTGATCACGATGAAGCACAGGATGACTGGAGTAGATTGCCAGTGGCTAGATCATTTACCATGGCTTCTGTAGTGAGGCAGAAAGAAGACACAGTCATCGCTGTGCTCTTTGTCGAAAGACACAATCTAGAACTAAAAGATGTGAAAGCCATTTAGTCTACAAGAGCATGAAAGCCGCTTGTGCCATGAATCAGCTGTCTCTCTATAGAAGCAACCCTCGCACTGTCGAGCAAGGATGACGAAATTTCTAGAGCTTGACACAGTTGAGCCTCATTGATCTGTAAAATATAGTTTTAGCTGCCATTGGCCGTGGCATTGGGTAATGCCCACTTCAAGGAGTATTCCGCTCTGCCTTCTAAGATTTCTGGGGAGAACACTGCTGTAATCAGTCATTGAGTGGCGACCCTCTCAGTGTTTTCGACTAACTTGATGGGATACCAGACCAGCACTCGACAGGCAAACCTTACCACATTGAGAAAAAGTCAGGTTTGGATCCAGCTGATTTTTAGAACTGGTACATCAGCACACTTCTTCACGAGACTCTTGCCTTCCATATGTGATATTTAAACTTATCCAAAGAATGGTGACAGAGTTTACGCATTCGGCTCTATCAGTAGCAAAATGTTCAATGTGTGTCCGGATTGATGGAACAAGATTTAAAGGTGCGCATCAAATTTAAATCATTTTTTTTAAATTTAAATTTAAAGATTGCATAGCTACGCAATCAAGATAAAAGGTTGGTCTGAACTACAGGCAAAGCTGGATATGAGAGCGTTAGATATTAGCAGCAAATAGCCTGAAAACAGAGCGCATACGATGGTCATGTGAGAAACATTTTGTCAACGCGTGCTAACGCTAGGAGCCTCGCTACCATCAAAATGCTAGAAGACTCTCGCGAGACGTTGAGAAAATGTGCTCGTGGGTTATGAAACGGGCATGGATGCGCATGCAAGGCTGAAGGGACCGACTGCACTGCATTTGTGCGCTTGCACTTATCACGTGACCTACTTATTGCTTACCACATGATTATCATATGCGCTGTTTTCACGCTGATATGTAGCGCTCACATGTTCAAACCTGGTTTTGTGTAAAACGTTACCTATTCGGTGCCTTCAACCTGAGGAAAGATGACGAGTTGGTTTGCGCGCGACCCGAACTCTGCTTCGACAACGAGATTGCAATATCGCTCCCGTACGTTTTCCTTATTTGTAACGGTGACTACACTCTGATATCCAGCTTTGCCTGTAGTTCAGCCTAACCTTCCAACTTGATTGCGTTTAGTATGCTATCAAGTTTGCAGGGGCGTAGCGCTAAACTATGGAGTGTACCTTTAAAACTGCTCTTTAGCAAGTCTTCGAAGCAGATATGGACGACCCTGGCGATGCTTTTCATGTCCAAGTTCTCCAAATAGTAGCTGTTTTGGTATTTTGTCATCAGGCATACGTATGACATGTCCAGTCCAGCGGAGCTGACATTTTGTGATGTAATATTGTATGCCACTCATTTTTCAATGTGAAAGAACTTCTGTTTGCTGTCATGTCTTGCCACTTCATTCCGCAAATATGCCGTAGACAACAAATATGGAAGTTGTCAAGTTTCTTCAGATTGTGATTTAGCAGAGTCCAAGTCTCACAACCATAAAAAGAGAACTGACAAAACCTATACACTGATAGTTTGTTGTTTTGACTGATTTCATGACATTTCCAAAAGCCTCGCTTCCAACTTTTCAAAGTTTGAACTTGCTTTTGATACTCTGCAGGATATTTCAGTATCAACAGACATATAGATGGTGATATACACACACATACATAAATAGATGGGTCCCTGCTTATATTGATGTTACAGTAGGAAACTCTCTGCTACCACAACTTGTCACAACATCTGCCACCGACCCAGGAGCTGCAGATGATGATGGCAAAAGGGAAAAGGACAACAAACAGGACAATGAAGCGACAGGAGTGGTGCCTTGTTTTATCCACTGGTTTTTGAATCCCTCAGCTTGTGGTCACCACAGCTTGGAGATTTTGATGAACATGGCCAGAAGAGTAGCTTTGAAGAACAATATTAGTTTTAGTCAATCAGTTTGAAAATTTTCATGAACAACTCTCTTATTTATGGAAGTACAAATCTAGACAGAGCAAGGACATAGCCACCAGTCCGGTTTGTACTTTCACCAACGGACCATTCCCAGCAACTTCCGGAATAGAGCATAGCTGATTGAATAAGTTCTTATTTAATCACTTTGAGACAGCTTCATATCTAGTGCCTGCAGCCCTGCATATCAGAAGGCATACAGCTCGTAGACCTGTTCCTTCTGTCACCTCTCTCTAATGCCTCATCACCCTATAAACTTTTGCGCCGTTTCCTACAACACCCTACTAGGAGTTTAAGAATTAACCCTTTGCTGCATCGTATACATGATTGGCACCCTCTGTGGCTCTCTCTGTACCACTTTCTGTGGCATCCTCTGCATCACCCTCTGCACTGTCCTCTGTACCACTCGTTGTAGCATCCACTCTGGCATCTTGTATTAGACATGGCTGCCTTTTCACTATGATGTCAATGCCGCTCAAGACATTGCATTCTGTCACTACATTACTATAGGCGTACAGCTATGGAGGCACAGGCCTCCCCACTATTTGTCTATACCGACATGAACTTGTAATGTGGTTACGATTGCTCAAGTGTAGTATGCAACTGGATGGACGTTTCATAAGTATACTGCCAGTGCATGTGGTTGCAGTGGGATCTAGACAAGATTTTAATGACAGTGGGATATAACATTGTCTATACCAGTGGTGTTAAATACACGATGGTATGTCAACCAATTTCACTCTTCAATGTAATTAAGCTAGACATCATTGTTACATTAACATATAAGGTCATCTGGGGTAACTCCGTGACCAGAGCAACTCCGTGAATATCCAACCCTGTTCGAGCGTGAAGTGAAGTGTCTTACCTCCAGGTTGAGATTTGAATCTCTTCTACTATTAGTAAACTACTTGACGTAGATTATGAGTTTCATAGCAAGTTGATTGGCTACTTGAATGGACATCCGGGACGGCGAAGCGATAGCAACAAAACGCCTACTACACTGCACAACAACTTCAGAGGGTACAGAAAGAGATCTAATACGTATACCATATTTGTCGCTACCATAATAGATGCAGTAGAGAAACGTACGTAAGCAAGCAGTAGTTACAACCATTCGTAAGTCGTAGTTGCCAGAACAAAACTCTGTTCATGAAGTTGCCCCACCCACAAGGTTAGCAGTGCCGACGAAAGTCTCGAATTATCTTTAGAACAATTGAGATTTCAGAGATAGTCGCCCACATGCTGATTGGTAGAAGGTTACTGCTCCATACGGTAGTAAGATCAAGCGACTACAACACTCATACGTAGCAATATACTGGCGTGTATCAAATTAATCACGAAGTTACCCCGGATTACCCTAGTTACAACTCTTTCTTTCTGCAAGTAGTCTCCAGGAGCTATTAATTAATGTCTTGTTTTCTTTTCTTCATATCATCTGTATTTCCATCCTCATCATCATGACATGGCATGCCTACACACAGCCACTACCTAGAGCGTTCAATGGGAGTTGGTTTCGATATACTTACACATATATGTATCAGGGCTCGAAAAATATGTCTTCAAGTCGTCATTTGACGAGTTAAATTTTACAACCGACGACTAATGTTCTAGTCTAGGTCGTCAAATGACAGACCAACGCTAGTTTGTAATGGCTTTCTTGGTATGCAGGTGGATAACTGCACTGTACTAAAACATGCGCCCCTTTGACGCTCATATTCAGACATTCGTGGTACAATGACATGTACGCGTAGTATGTACTACCAGCAGCGCGCCATACATTGACAAACGGCTTATACCCCGGATAATGAAACTGGGCGTGCAAGAGCCATCTCACGATTCCGACACAGTAAAGGCATGAGTTTGTGACAAGGGAGCAGTGGAGGCAATGGTAAATCCTGTAGGTCGAAATAGGTAGATTTTAGTAGCAAGAAACAGACAACTTCCGCAATGTGATATGTGGAAGTTTGGTTGAAACCCCGCCTTGTTTTGACAAAGAGACATGGTATGCATTTAATTGCTAATTCAATTAGCTATCACTATTGCCTCCATGACGATGTCTAGCTCTGTAAAATCTAGCATGTCGTATCCACTGGCTGTGGTAATGTGTGTGTCGGTTGCATGCCATTGTGGGAATACTGCGCTGTATGCTTCCACTGCAATGAATTCTAGAAGGCTGTACAAAATGGCGGCATACCACTAAACACCATGATTGATATCAACATGACGACCTAGACTAAAACTTTTGCTGGACTAAAAATTTTGGAAAGTCATCAAATAACGACAACTAGTTGGACCGATTTTTCGAGCCCTGTGTAGGTATGTATACATATGAAAATAACAGCGCAGTCAAATTTAAAAAAAATTAAACATAGACCTATGATGTGTGCCCCCATACACAGAATGCTGGCTATATATATATATATATATATATACACACACACACACACACACACACACACACACACACACACACATACATACACACGTCGCGGCATGCACATCTGCGCATGTTTGCTAATTTTCAACCGGACCACTTCCAAACTGCCAGCTATGACCCTGCAGACTACTTCTAGGTAGACCCTCTTTTAAGTTTAAATCCTTGTTAGACTATATTACTAACATTCCTTTATGTATGTAAAGCATAAAGAATATGAAAGCATAACAAGATTTACAAAGAAGCAAATGTTTAAACAGTAGAACCTCACTAATCCGAACAGCTCCATGCCAAGCCCTGTTCGAATTGGTGAAGTTGTTGGATTACAGAAAAGTATAGTTTGGAGGTCCTGACATCACCTCAGACACCCAGTCCACTGGTGCATTTACTTATGTCTCCATATGTCATGTTTGTGGTAAACGACACAGCTGCAACAGCTACATACTTCCAAATACTGTGACAGTCAGGATTTAAAAGTCAGCTAAGCGCATTTGCCGAAGACTGTTTTTTAGATAACCATTCAATGTGGCAGAAACCTGGATCATCTGTCTCGGAATTCCATCTGGGTATGACGAAGGGCACTAAAGTTAATTTAGATTAGCGAGGATTCGGATTAATTATCAACGTTCTATGTATACTGTACTACATGTATTGTGAAGATTCCCTTCTTGACCAAGTCTATATTTCAGACACCCTACCATATTTTTATTACCTCACATACTACTATAATCATAGAAGGCCCAATACGACAAAATTTAGCAGAATGTCCTTATGCTCGGGCATAAAAACATGCCCTTTCATGGACAAGACAGTAACTGCAACATCCACTCTGATCCAACACAAACTACTCACATAACTCAAATGATGTACAAAATGTACTTTTCACCTGTTTTCTACTGCAATTACCTATTAATTCTGAAGTTCCTTTCGCATCGACTTAAATATTCTCTCTGCCTAGATGCCATTCTCCTACCAAAGTGAGCAATATACAGCAGTTGTATGCTTAGAACTGATGGAACGAACCAGCACTAAAAGTGCTAAACCTTCGGCTGCTAGCTTTTAAGTTACGGAACATGCAGCTGTTGCACAGTGCCCGACGCTAGGCCATCTTCGCCTTACGTGGTGGACTGATGCATGTCATCACACGCCAACATCACATGACCAGAAACAATGTACCACAACTATACTAATTACTTTCGCTAACTTTCACGCTGCTCCGACACTCTTCAAGCAGTTTGGCTATTCATTAGCGATCGCTGTGTTTCCTGTAGGGAAGACACCATCTCCTAGGTCGGGTCATGTATTTGCAAGTCAATACTGCATCTACAGTATGTATAAAAAAGAACTGGACTATGACACGCAAAACACAAGTCGACATAGCTTTGGGTTGAGTCCACTTAGTAGTTATCGTATGGACACGTCGAGGATATCGTTGTTATTCCTCCGAGGAGAGTGGCAGCTAAAAGTGAGATAATTACCGAGATAAAGTCAAGGTAATTATCAAGGCAATTAACTGTCACTCACCCGAGGCGGAATAACAACTATATCTGAGACATCTGACGGCGGTAGGGTAGCAGTGCACAAACAATTTTTACTCGCTGTATGGACCAATCAGGGCTGCCAAAAACCACGTGACATGATACAAGAAACAATGAAGCACCTGCGATTTAGTAGCACAATTGCCACCATCCACTCTCTGACAATTATACCCCCCATATCCATCTATTGACCCACCCACATCGATCTAATGGTTCGTTACTTCCTTGGGTCGGTTGTTGACTCAGTACTGTAACCAGAGGCTTCGTCCCGAGTTAATGAGAATGTCTGAAGTTTTGAGCAGGCTTGTCTTGGCTCCCGCTTGGTACAGGCCCGCCGTGCTTTACTGAGTAGGCAGTGGCTACTATAGAGTCCGTTTATACATTTTGCGTGGTGTGGGAAAATTTGTAGATCTCGGGACTCCGAGCACGTACAGTACAAGCATGTACCGATAGCAGGTGGAGACAACCGGTAAATAGAGATGGGGTAGTTACGATTATTTAACCCAAAACTGACAAGTTCCGCATTGTGATGTGTAAAGCGCCGTCCTAGACCCGCCTCATTTTGACATAAGCAGATAAGCTAAATGTTTAATTGCATTCTTTTAGAGTCACCATACACTGATTTAATTAGCTGTCTCTGTAACAGTTGTTCTTTGAGTCTACTGTTCTCTAGTGTAGCTATGAAGACAATGAACTTTGTATTTTAAAATTTACAAAGTTGTTTGAGGCAAGCTACTAATTCTTTGCATATTATTTTAGTTCTTTGCCTAGAGGGCCTGGGATGTTTGGCGTGATGGTAAGACTAAGTAGGGAGATGACTGCCATATGGTATGAACTTGATTGTAATACAAGTTCTCAAAAAGCAACAGTGGTTGTCATGCACCGCCTACAATTGCGTTGGTAGCAACTGTAGTTTCATCACTAAATGTTTTTAATTTGGGGTGTAGCTACTGCAGAATATTAGACGGCTTTAGATACAGAACTAACAATAAACAGGTTAACAATAGAAATAAATGAGAAAGACTTGTCAGAACTGTAACAAGATTCTCCATAGCGACCCAAAAAATGATAACAATGACTAGCACAAGCTTGATTCTTGTTGCTATTTTGTTGAGAGCATCTAGGCAAATCTAAGGCGTGTCAATATACCGAAGTACACAGGTAGATAGAGTACAAATTAATGCGGTCTGTAGATATGTTGCCCCTCCCAATCACGTGTTCTCGACTGATTATGCGAATCAAATATCTATTGCTCGAGCTCTGAAAATTTCTCACAGGCTTTAACGGACTTTTTAGTTTGACGCGTATTCCAAGTTGTAATATACTGCGATGTGTGATTCATACTAATCCTTGACCTAAAACCCCTCCTCTTTTTAGCACAATGATTGTGGTAAGTCCTTGTGAGAATGTGCACACACCAGATTAGTTTAGCGAAAATGAGTGCTCCATTACTGAAAGACAACGTAGCTGCCAGTCTACTTCCCCATGACACTCCATCAGAGTTAATTCCCATTCGTGTCAGTGGCGATGGCAACTGCCTCTTTCATGCCGTGAAAGTGGCATTGGCTGCAACCGAGAAATGTTTGCAAGTGCCAACGGTTAGTGATCTTCGAAGAAACTGCACCGACAAACTGGAAAAGAACACAGCAATTTACACAGCCCTTATTGCAAGGCATGGCCTTAGTGTCAGTGTCAGCGATGGTGACACGTTGCATCCAGGATCGTTGGTACAGTCATGTCTATCGAATGCTGCTTTGACAGCTTTGTCAAGTGCAGCGGTAAAAAGGCGTACTGTTGTGAACTTTAAAAGGTGTTTTGTTTTCCTTGAACAGGTAATGGCATCTGATTCCCGGTAGAAATTGTCCAAAAGCGTTGCAACAAATGAGAACAACATAAGTTTTAGGTTTGCTATATATCAGTAGAACACTGGGTATATAAACAGATCTCTCTCTCTCTCTCTCTCTCTCTCTCTCTCTCTCTCTCTCTCTCTCTCTCTCTCTCTCTCTCTCTCTCTCTCTCTCTCTCTCTCTCTCTTCTCCCTCCCTCCCTCCCTCCCTCCCTCCCTCTCTCTCTCTCTCTCTCTCTCTCTCTCTCTCTCTCTCTCTCTCTCTCTCTATATATATATATATATATATATATATATATATATATATGAGAGGTGTCTGTCTGTGACCGTCTGTTGGAGCGTTTCTCAAAAATGACGAGTCCGATCTCGGCCGAATTTGGCTCGCGCACGCCGAATTCATCGAAAGTGAGACTGTGGTCGTCTTCCTGACTTCTCCCACGACGACACGATTTCCTGCCGATCGCACTCGCTTCCGCTCGCGCGCGAATATCTCCGGAACAACGCATCGTATCTCCACCGAATTTAGACTGCCCGTTCCTGATGTCAGACGGTACATGCTGAGCGTGTCGTTTATTGCGGGCGATGCTGGGAAATGGAAGATATTTTGTTAATATCCGGGTCTTGAAAAAATACGCCCACAGTCGTTTGCCAGTCTATGACCGTCGAAGAGCTGCCGGGTTTAATGCAACTGTTCCTCGAAACGCCAGCAACGTCTTCGAAGAGACGATGTTCAGCGGGACTGTCGAAATGACAAGAGTCGGTACGAGTCGTGACTTTGTTAGATACGGGAAACGGATTATCCAGGTGAGTACTGCATGTGACTTCCAGTTCTGCTCTGATAGATTCATCTAACTGCACGTGACTTCATTTCGGACAGCGCAATATCCAGGAGTGCTATACGATTCGTCTAATTGCACATGACTTTATTTCAATCAATGGGACAGCGCAATATCCAGGAGTGCTATACGATTGCAAGTGTATACGCGACATTTTATTCACTGCAATCATTCATGGCCAACATCACCTATGATACCATCAAATGCATTTTAGATACTTTCTGCTATAATCTCTACCTACAAATGCGACCTGTCTCTCCTCCACTTCCGCGTTGTATTGGCTCTATGACAAATGTGTGTGTCAACTGCAGCGCTATGAAGTGGAAAGGAGAAGCACCTGGCATGTGTTGTCCCCTGGGCGAAGCCGGGCATTGGAGCTTGTCTATATATATAAAGCAGAGGTGTCTGTCTGTCTGTCTGTCTGTCCGTCTGTTGGAGCATTTCTCAAAAACGGCGAGTCTGATCTCAGCCGAATTTGGCTCGTGCACGCCGAATTCATTTGGGTCGAAAGTGAGTCTGTGGTCGTCTTCCTGACTTCTCCCACGACGACGCGAGTTCCTGCCGATCGCACTCGCTTCCGCTCGTGAATACCTCTGGAACGGCACATGGTATCTCCACCAAATTTAGACTGCCTGTTCCCGATGTCGGACGGTACGCACTGAGTGTGTCGTTTATTGCAGGCGACGCTGGGAAGCGGAAGATATTTTTGCTGATATCTGGGTCTTGAAAAAATACGCCCACAGTCGTTCGCCAGTCTACGACCGTCGAAGAGCTGCCGTGTTTAATGCACCTGTTCCCTGGAACGCCAGCAACGTCTTCGAAGAGACGACATTCGTTATATATGGGGAACGGATTATCCGGGTAAGTATTGCACGTGACTTGCACATTATGGGATTCACGTCGAAATTATAGATGCCAGGTTCGATACACCTGTTCCTCGCAACGGCAGCAACATCCAAGTTGAAATGGCTTCAACCAATCGCTAATCCAATCAACGGGATTTTTGGAAACCGCAATTGAACGGGATTTAGTTATGAATGAGAATTCTGTCTGGCTGCTACTAAACGGTAAAAGCACTTACACCATGGCTAATTAGTGACAATAAACGGCTACTGACAAAACATTACAGTCTACTAGCTGCACAATATCCGGGAGTACTATAGGATTGCAAGTGTATACACAACACTTTTCATTGTTTTTACAATGCCTCCGAAGAGCCGGACTGGCTCGGGTTGAGCTGACAAGGGCATAAGTTAGAAGTTAGTGTAATTGGTTTGTGCTATGATTGGAACTTTTTTTGCACAGGGATGATAACCAACACTATACAGCAGAGAGTTTGGAAATCTACAAAGATCTCTCTATACAAACTGTACGTGACCTGGCTACACCCCCTCTGCCTCTCCAACCATCAAACGCATTTATAGATACTTCTGCTATAGTCTGTTTGTCTGTCTGTCTGTCATTAATAGCAAACAGTGTCTGCAAATCAATAATTTGTGTAATTAAACTATTACCCGAGCACAAGCGCAAAGAGCAAGATTCGAATTCATTCAGCACATCTGGGACCTCGCAACTAAGATTGCACGTGACGTGTCCACTGACCTATCTTTACACTACAGTATCTTGCCTGTACAAAGGACGGGCCATGTGAGCTCGTATACACACACACACACACACACACACACACACACACACACACACACACACACACACACACACACACACACACACACACACACTATCTCTAAGACTATCAAGCAAGTTTGATTGGCTTCTAGATTAAAATGCGTTATGTTAAAAAATTGTGGGGCATGGTCATGAGAATTTCCGCCATGCCTTACGAAAATCCTGGGCACAATCCTGTTGAGACTACATACCTCGCTTAAGGGTGTGCCCTATAGTTGCCCACTTCATTGATCGCACTATCTGCTAAACCTCACTTGTAAAAGCATGCCCCTCTATGTGAGGCAGTACGGTGCAATAGTTGCATGCAAAATTTAGGTACATAACTGACCTGTTTGCTAGATCTCTCCATTTCGACAAAAATGTTCTTGATCGAGGACTACTAATGGGCAGACCCAAACGTTTCGCGAAGTAAGCCACAATACCTGCCTCATGAAGACGAAGAGGAACACGGTAGATTGAAGCAAAATCTTCAATATTGATGACCTGTAGAGTTTAAATAAATGAAGTGCATGTTAGTAACACAATGAGTTGGTTGCTTATATCAGAATGATAGATACATTGTGAGGTTCTACGTGACAGAAGTTGGATATCTTCTGAGTAACAGACTGCTCAAATCGAGTTTGACTGCGACAAATAATCTAAGAAGAAAGCATGTTCTTCATTTACAATTACTAACACAAGTGAGTTGACAACATTATATCTATAATATAACAGAGAGCTGTCTGCGTGTATGCATGGTCAGGCGACGTATCTCTGCCACCCCGGGGCTGATCTCCTCCAAACTTCGCACGCGCACATCGAACCTGTACAGGCCGACAGTGACGTGGCCAGAATTCTCCAGAGTGCACAGGGTCCTCTAGAGAGGTCAATTCCCGCTTAACATTTCTTGACGACGCAAAGGCTACACCTTGATTTATTCAAACACACGCCCACACCAGTCTTGTGTGGACATTCAGTGATCAGCGCTTCCTTGCCGATTGAAGCCGCTCTTCTAGCGCTTGCGTGTCTCTCCAAATTCTCATTGCATTTACACAGAATCCGACTTATGCATTTTATGCGCCGAACTCCACATGGAGTGCATCAATTTCTACCAAAAAGCATGAGAAGAGCAAGATTCAGCATGCGTGTCAAGCCATATACAGGTGAGTAAGTAACTGCACATGACTTCAAAGAATTTGCTGCCCAGATGGAACACTTGATCCATGCTACTTTCTCAGAACGAGATATAATTGAACGAGATATGACTCTGAACGAAATTCTTCACGAGAACTCTGTCTGGCTGCTAATCCTTCAGAACGGAATAAAAATGCATGTGAACGAGATATACTTAATTACTGATAAATTTTCAGAATGGGTTATTCATGCAATAACATAAATTTACATTCAACAATAAATCAATTAACTAAACTAATAATCTAATCTGCCCATGCGGAGAACGAGCTATTCAGCTAGTAATCTATATAATGCATCCTTGCATATCCAAAACCTTTAGTCCACACTGGCAAGGAAAGTGTACGAATATGTAAAACTTGTTTTTGCATCGTTTTTCTTGATATCATGTTTCCTATGTTGAACACACGCAAAAACTGTCTCTCAATTGCACGTATATTGAAAAAAATAAAAAAACAACTATATCATAGAAATCCACATACTACTGCACATAAGCAACACAGCACCTCCATTCATGTTCGGTTGTGCAAAGATTTATGCATAAATGACTAATATAATGATTTCAGCACAACCAACATTTCCGAAGATACTGTAACTCACCAAATCAGGCGAAAGTCCTTGTCCTCTCAATTCACGAACACTGTGTTGTATGGGTTTAGTCTTGTGTACACCGTTTGGACCTGGCTGAGGAACCAGACTCACCAACAAACAACAAAAGTTATCCTTTCCTGCACGAAACTGAAACTGCCTGAAAGCCTCAATAAATGGCATTCCTTCAATGTCACCAATAGTGCCACCAAGCTATAACCATAAAACCAATAATCAGCAAGACCAAAAAATCATAAAGACTATACAATAGTGATGGTAATAATAATAACCCGGATATTGATGGAGACAAGGTTCGAAAAGTCAGCATCTGGAATCTCTACGGCCGTTTGAAAGATCAGAAACGGTTGTTGAGTAAGGTGACTGGTCAAACAATCTCTCATTCTGTGTTTCGTTTGAATTTGGCTTCAAGTCCCGCTAGCGAGACTATGCCCACTGTTCCTGACAAATCTACTATCTCGTCTAACAAGAGTAGCAATCCAACTAGACGGAAGTGGACATGGAATCTGACCAGGGAAGTATTACATTGTCACTACTGTGCGTGGTTGTCATGCAAGTTGTCTGGTTTCAGAAAACTCATGCAACGGCTGTGGTGTGAACAGAATCCTTCTCTGGCTGCCCAGAAGCGATATCTCCTAACTTCTGGAAAACTGAATGAATCAGAATTGGAAGAGATCAAGCGCGAGGCCGAACAGGATGAAACACCCATCTCAGGTTTGTCATCTGTTACAACTGATGTGTTTGTGCTGGTGTGCAGATGTCGACATTTTCTGACACGTCAGCTGACTTTCAGTGAACACGCCTTCACATGTCAATTCTGTATCACATAGTGCAGCTTCGGTTAGAAAGGCGCCTGTTTGCACTTGGTGAGAAAACTGTGGTGCTAATGATGCAAGAGGATCACCAGTCTACTAATTACTTAGAAAATAGCTCCTTTCATCAGCCAGTCACTGTTCTGTCTGGAGATTGCACATCTATGGATGGCTCTTTCGATTCAGTTCACTGCAGAGCTACTAAGGAATCATCATCCCTTTGTGACTCTGTGGATTGTGATCTGATGATCACACATCCTAATATAGCTTCTCGGTTAGAAAAAATGGAGACTCTGACTTCTCGGATCAGTGCAGTTTACTGCAAGACAAAGCGCAGTCTTTCACATAATGATGATGATGCTGTAGACCCTGTGCTCTGTTGGGAGCTTCTTGATGAGCTACAGAAAGCCAGGCTGTGAGACAGACAACGCCTTCCAAGGATCTCGATGACCAGCATGACCCTGAAGCTTATTGATGCTCTTAATGCAATCATCAATTTAGTGAAGGGTGAATTGATGAAATCAGTTACCTGGTGTAGTACACTACTGCTTCACTAGTTTCCAAAGAGCGTGGCTCAAAAATGGCAAAGTCAACAACTAACTCTCCAAAACCGACATGGAGACGACGACTGGATATGAAAATTCTTGCACTTCGGCAGGTGATTTCTCTGGTGCAGGAAGTTAGGAGTAGCTCATCGAGCATCCATTTGTTACATGAGTTCCAGCTACTCCGGCATCAATTGAGCATTCCTCATTTGGAGACTTGTGAGGCCACCATAAATCAGCTGAAAATGGAACTGCAGTCAAAGGTCGAGCAGACTAGGAGAAGAATTGTAAGAGACTTCACCAAAATGGTTTATTTCAACGAGTATATTTCAATGGATGCTGGGCGGTTTTACAGGGAATTAGGTAAGCAGTCTATCCAGATCACTGTGATCTGGCATGTGGGCATGGCATGTACCTGTCTGTGCAATTTTCTGAAATAAAAATACCACTGCTTTGGGAAATGGTTTATGATACCTACTGTAGTACACGTGTACACCATGCTTTTGAAACTATCTCATTACTATTGCTATGCAACAAATTCAATTATTATACTTACAGTGTCCGCGATAACGGCCGGACATCGGACATTGTCCGGCCAATATCAAGGTTTGTCCGACTAAAACGCTGATTGCCCGGACAGAGTGTCCGGGCAAATCTGAAGCTCGCTTGCCTAGGAAAGATTTACCTGACTTTCTTGCTCAACAGGACAACCGAACTCGTCGTCGAAGGAATCGATGACACGTGACGATCCTATGGTGCACATGCGCGTATGCGATACATCAACGAACTTGCGCAAACAGGTGCACAGAACGCGAGGCTGCACAGTAGCGCTCGTGACAGCTGACAGTTTCCGCTTTCAGCATGACTGCTTTATTCACCTTCCCCGAATTGGACGTTTCAAACTATCCTGTAGATGACGTGGCCATGAAACTCTACCCTGATGAGGCACCCCGTGACTTCGTTCCTCTTGACGTGTACGGCGATGGTAACTGTCTCTTCAGAGCAGCAAGCCTGGTAGCCACAGGGGATGAAAAAAATCATGGCCAATTTCGCAAGCTCGTCATGAAGGAGTTGCGAGACAACGCGGAGTATTACGCCGATCTTTTCTTTCCTCAAGCGGAGAACCAACAAGCTACGGAAGTGTCCATTTCCATCCTCTCGCAGACACTTTGTGATGCTCCTAGCCGCATTTTCTCAGAATGTTTGGCGTCTAACATGGAACTGCGCGATGCCTATATTGCTGCAGTACGACATGCGGCCACAGTTGGTGAGAACTCGCGCGTTTGGTCTGGAATGCTGGAAATGGCAGCCTTGGCTAGCGTGCTCAAACGCTCTGTTCACTCCATTTATCCAAGACAGTTCATGCAAGCCTGTCGAGGACGTCGAGAAACAACATACTTGCCGCGAACAGGAGCGTCCTCTGAAGAGAGCCCAGTTAGAATCATGTGGTCCTGCACCAGATCCATGCTTGCACGACCAGTGCCATTTCCGAACCATTTCGTTCCGTGTGTACCAGACTCCATTGCCGGAGATGAAGATGGACGTCAGATTGCTTTGGAAGAGGTCTGCCAGAGGAAGGCTCAGAAGCGCCTGCTACCTTTGCCTACTTTTTCAACCCAACCTCAAAAGAAGACGAAGCAGCAGAGTCTCTTTTCCTGTCTACGGTTAAAGAAGTCAACTGCTCCATTACGCCAGTCTATAGCCTCGAAATCTAGCAGTAGTATTACTGGTGATGTCATAGAAGTTGTCAGCCCCCAGCCTGTTGTTTCTACTGACAAGGATACACAATCGTCTTTGCTCAGTTTATCAACCTGCCAAACAGTTGCCGCCAAGCGCTCTGTTACGGCAAGGACAGTAGACAAGTGGATTCGGGAAAATGATCGAGATCTGAGTACCTCACTCTGGCTCGAATACGAACAGTCAGAGGAGGACACTGATATGGTAATTGCCTTCAAGTGTTCGGTGTGTATGCAGTTTGAAGAAAAGCTCCGTGGATGCCGAAACTTTAGTCCTGGGTTCATCACTGGATCAAGAAATCTACGTGCCTCTTCATTTCAAGACCATGCACAGTGCGATATGCATCTTCATGCTATGTCGTTGCTTAAACAAAGTCAGAGCAGTGATCCCACCACATATGCTCCCATTGCTAAAGCAGTCACAACACTGGATGGAGCAGCTGAAGAGAGAGTGAAGAAGAAGTTCAACATTGCCTATTTCCTCTGCAAAGAGCACTTGGCATTTGCAAAGATGAATGCCATTTGTAAACTGCAGGAGACACATGGCATCGATCTTGGTACTGGATACAAGAATGAGAAGGCCTGTGCTTATTTCGTACGTTATATTGGACAATCACTGAAAGAGTCATTGACAGAAGAGTTGCAGCGTGCCAAATTTTTTAGCATACAAACAGATGGGAGCAGTGATATAGCCAATGTTGAAGAAGAGCTTTTTCTGGCCCTCTACTGTGATCCTCATGGCCATGATCACAAATTGCATGTTCGATCGAGATTTCTAACGGTTCTTCAACCCAAGTCAGTTAATGCAAGTGGGTTATTTGATTGCTTCTCTCGAGCTATGGACAGCAGTGGAACCAATTGGAAACAAAAACTGATTGGCCTTGGATGTGATGGTGCAAATGTTAACATGGGTGACAACGGCCTCAAAGGGAAAATTAAAGAGCATGTTCCCTGGATTGTTCCATTCTGGTGTCTGGCTCATCATCTTGAACTAGCGTTGAAAGATGGCCTTGCCAACACGTTTTTCTCCTCAGTTGATGAGCTGCTCCTGCGTCTATACTATCTGTATAAAAAATCTGGAAAGAAGTGCAGGGAGTTGGAAGATGTTGTTAAGGCTCTCAATCAATGCTTGGAACCCAGCGAGATGCCATCTACTGGAGGAAACAGGCCACTGCGAGCGTCTGGGACGAGATTTGTAGCTCACAAAGTAGCTGCTCTGTCTCGAATAGTAGACAGATTTGGGGCATACATGTCCCATCTTCAGACTTTGATTGAAGATCCTTCTACAAAGGGTGCAGATAAAGCGAGGCTGACTGGCTACGTTAGGAGGTGGCGAAGTGGAAAGATGCTGGTAGCTTGTGCATTCTTTCATGATCTTCTAAAGCCAGCTGGTGCACTGTGCAAGGCTTTACAAAATGATGAAATCTGTGTCATTAGCGCTGTTGAAGCCATAATAGACGCTGTAAAATCGATAAGAAGTCTGGAGACGACTGCACTCGAAGAGCTTTCCACAGTCAAGAAGCTCATTAATAGGATGAATCATGCTGAAGAGGTGCCATCGTACCAAGAAGTTGAGGTAGTCGACCTTGAGGACGGTTTGGAGTACTTCCGAATGCATCAACGAGAATACACCAATAAGATCCTGACCTGCATTAAGAGTCGAATCACAACGCATCACAGTGACACACAGTTGCTGACAAGTGCTCTCACAGTTCTTGCTACGTATGGGTGGGAAAAGTCTGACCAACCAGATTTTGGTGATTCTGATGTTGAATTGTTGGCCACTCAATTCCAAGTGCCACTTAAGCATGCCGATGTTGACATAGACAAATTACTGGAAGAGTGGCACAAGATGCTTAGGTATGCCAAGCGATACGTCAACCTGTGTTTGGATTATGCTAGTGTTTGGTACAAGCTGTTCAGTGTTGCAGACGCCAAGCAATGGAGCAATATTCTCGCATTAGTAGAACTCTTGTTTTGTCTTCCCATGTCCAATGGCCGAGTAGAGCGTACATTCTCTCAAATGAAGTTAATAAAGACAGACCGAAGATGTAACCTTGGTGAAGCTAGTCTTGACAGTCTTCTTCGGATAGAGATGGAAGGGCCAGAGTTCCTGGCATGGGATAGCTCTCGCGCAGTGCAGCTGTGGTGGACAGATGCATGCCGTAGACAAGTACAGGATACAAGAGAAGCACCAAACAGCAGCCTTCAAGAGTCTGGTGATGAGGAACTCGCCGCTGCCTTTGATCTTGATGACTGGGAGTCCTTGCTGCTGTAGAGGTCTAGTATCGTTGGAGTCAGTAGTAAGCATGAACTGAACTGACACTTCCGATGACAGCAGACTGTATTTTGGCTGCTTTACTAAATATGTAGTTCTTTGGCTTAGTACGTACTGTTGCAAAAATTGAAATCAATTTCACGTGACCATCAACAGCATTGTCCGGTCATGTCCGGCCATTTGTCATTATGGCCTGACATTTTGTCCGGCCATGTGTAGTTTCTTATCGCGGACACTGTACTTAGGAATGCAATTAGAGACTCATGATAACAAGTCTCCACCTTCTCCCTCATTACCATTCTGTTAATAAACGTTTCAAGTAGCTAGTCCCTTCCCTTTGTCATAACTTCTGGAGAGGGAGTACAGTACATGCCTAGCCAGTATATATTGGAGGTGTAGGGGTCAGCTCTGAATGCGTAGCAGGTACGTTGAAGATGTAGGGGTCAGTTCTGAAGGCATAGCGGCCCGCTACACCTAAGCATGCCCGGCTAGAACCCTGCTACTACTAATAATATACATGTATCTGACTCTAATACAAGTAATTTTATGATGTCATTACCAAATATGTCATCATCAAACATTTGATGAAGTCATTAATTGACGTCATATTGACAGTTAGCAAAATAATCCTGGCTAGAACGCTGAGACAGCAAGTTTATTTTTGTGGTCTGGGGAAAACTTCTGACTACACACTCAATCAACATTCTACACTCACTCAACATTCTAGACTCACTCAACATTCTACACACTCTGTCTCAACATTTTCTACTGCCTCATCAGAGTAATCATTTAAGAAATCTTTCTGCAAGTGCCATTTTCCATGCACACAGATTTGTGGTTCTGTGCACCACAGAGATAATGGATTATAAACAACTTCACTAAATCATGCAGTTCTTGATCTTCTTCTTCATCTGGAATCTCTGCACCAATCGTTTAGTAAATGTTATTCCTCGCAACTTGTCTTCTTCTCTCAGGATGATCTACATATGGCAATGAGGCAGTCCTCGAGCTGAAATTCTAAATGCCAAATTTAATTTATACAAACCTGAATACAGGTCTGCCCTCAGCTTGGTCTGGTGGTTCCTGATGAAGTGGAGTCTGCATCCTTCCATTTTGAAGTACACATCCACAGCATACTGCTTAAACAGTTTACCTGCACTGTGAAATGGACTGAATCTGCTTCTAATAGTGAGACTATGACCATAAAACTGTTGCACGGTGACTTAAGCCCAGTTCACAGTATTGATGCTGATGCTCAGCTGAGCGTCAACATCAAAGACACCGCCTTGACGCAGGCGGCATCCCTTGATGCTGACGCTGATGCTGGAATAGAATTCATTCCAGCGTCAGCATCAACATCGGCATCAGCGTCGTACTGTGCACCGGGCTTTAGTTTCTTGCTAATGCTCAAAACCCTTCCTCATCAGTGAGTCATGCAAGATCTCATTATGCCAACCAACATCACCAGGTGAGTACAGCACATAAGATCTATGTGGCATGACATGTAAGATATCATCTGAATTGCTGTCCCTGGAGTAACAATGATGTCCCCATTTCAGGAGGATTCACCAATGAAAACTGCTGCTACCTCATCATGGGAGGGTTCATGGTATCTGCTGTAATGCAAACCTCACTTGAAGTGTAATCTGACTTCTAGAAGCATCATCCCAGTGAGTCACGTCGACTCACTGCTCCTCTGCAAAATCAATGTTATACATGTATACCTATATGCTGCAGCACTCCATCACGCTGTCTTCTCGGTCTTCAGAATGATGATCTTGGTATGTTTACAGACCACAACCAATAGCTTTGCATTTTCGTTATCTATGAAACCCTGTTATACACCCTGTTTTCCTAAACTTTAACTGTCTACAAAGAAACCCCAGGAGCAAATATCTCAAAACATCTAGTTACAATGGGTGGAGTGATGGTCCAGTGTAATCAGATTATTTGGGTAGACAAGGAGATACTTAAGATAAACAATAAACCATTTTTAAATAATATCTGATAAACAGTGTAAATGTGGCTAATGAAGCACCTCTTTATGCTTCAACAATGCACCATTTAAAGGGAACTCTCACCCAAATGGCAAATACTAAAACTTGCTGAAAGAAAGATACAAGGCCTATATCTTCCTGCAAGAAGCTTATGGTCCAGCCAGCCACATAAGCAGAGAATGGTCCACGAGTTGTTCAGATGATTCTCCATATGCAGCATGAAGAGTTATTCTCTGTCCTTGTTTGGAAGTAAATCCTTTACGTTTAATTAACACCGTGCCAAGTACTCCTAACGCACCGAAAAGGCAGCGAGACATGATCTATGAACTAATCTAAGAAGGGTCTTCTTTTGAGGCTCCATGGTTGTATTGACACAGTCAATACTTGTGTGATAATAAGTTTGGGGTCCCAGTTTGGGTTAGTCAATAAATCACAACTTGTCACCATATGTCTCACAATCCTTATCTTGAAAGTGCACAGGTATGGGTCTTCCTTGCTAACCAGCAGTCAGAGTTACTCAGACGGCACATACAGGAAACCACACCCACACAAGTAATTTCAACACTTTATTTCTCTGTTACAGTAAACGTCTGCAGTAAACAAAACGGTTGCAAAGAGTTGTGTCATGAAGTGACAGATTTCACGAGATGGTTGATTTTGGTGAGTTCTCCTTTGAAATGAGTGTAGTAAATTAGGCCGGACCAAATATATTTCTTGTTTCCGGTCGCCCGACCGGGTCAAATTTGGGGAAAACCTGAAAGTTTTTTGGATCTTTTGATATTAATTTGTCCCAACGGGCATGCGCACTGAAGCCAGACAGTATGGCCTCGTTGCGTTTGAGTGCTGGCGATCAGCGAAGCGTCTTCTTTCACAACAGTTGATTCGTGTGGAATTTGACACAACGCTGGAAAACGTGTTTGATAGCCATGTGAAGCCAAGATTGGCGAATCACGGAAGCTGCCTTCCTGTGCACGTGAATGCAACAGTGACTGCGTCTGAAAAGACTGGGGCATGGAGGGACGTGGAAATGACGGAGAACATGAGCCTACTGATCGACTTCGGACGCCGTTTCGTCAAGTTTTCGCTCCAAGATGCCGTGTCCTGATGGGGCCTCTGCATTCAAAGGTCTAATGACCTCTGCAACCGCTAGGGACAGGCTACCAGAAGAGGAAAACGGTAGATCGGAGAAGTCTGCCTTGTATCAGGATGTAGTCAAACACCTGAAAAGTAGGATGAGTGTCACTTTCCCGTATGTGCATGGTCTTGTATAGTTGTAGACTGTTTTCTGTCGTTTTCTAGGACTGTGGTCTTGGTTTCACTCCAAACTTGTTGAAAACAAAGGACGGTACGTGGTTAGAACCATTACATTAGCACTATGGTAAGTGCACCCACATTTCAAGACAATTGAGGATGCTAGCCAACGCAAATTAGTGCCCTCACTTCCTGATCGGTGGCCCAGTGTCTTCGAATCACAGCTGTATAATGATTGGAAGGCGAAGAGAAATGCCCACATATTGACGTCATCTCCGTTGGATTGCACGCTAGGGCTTTAACTGCTCTACTTCACCAGCCATGTATCTCTGGTCATCTGTGGAGTGAAGTGCGAACTGACATTAAAGATCTTGCGGAATCGTTGACAGGCTATCAGACCTACCTAGAGAATTCTCGTGAAAAACAAATTGAATGGCAGAGATTGCCTCGCCCTGTGCGTCAGGTGTCTGACGCCATAACTGTTACCTACCATTCACCTGGGGCACTTTCAGATCTTTCTGTGGTAAAGAGAGGCTGCCTCCAACATGTCAACCCAGGAAGAGGCACTGATGCTCGACAGTACAGTATATCTGCATGGATATTCTACGGCATAGATGTTGATACAGTTACATGTACTTGTCTATTTGTGCACATTTTAATGTAAGTATTCTGAAATATGATGCTTTTGTCAGATATTTAATATTAAAATATGAAATTTTCAGTGTCTAACTTCTTTCACAAAGGAAGGTTCTACTGTTGCAACAGACAGGTGGACATATATATATATATATTTATATATATTATATATTATAATAATAAATATAATTATATAATTTTATAACTAAATATTTAATATTATATTAAAACTGATGTTTTCTTGACGTTTTTTCCAATAAACTGGCATAGTAAGGCTGTGAAATCGTGGAAGCAAGACCAAAATAATAGAGCCAAAAAACATTTTCCCGGCTGACCGGGTCTCTTTTTTCCGTCTTGGCAACCGGAAACAAGAAATATATTTGTTTCGGCCTTTTACTGTAAACCCACAACTGGCCCCAACCTCCCTAAAGTTCAACTCTGAGAAATTTGAACGCACTACTGCTAGTGCAGGTCCAGAGCTCTCCTGAGTAACACATAAAAGCCCAACCGCTGGGGGATGTGACCTTAATTAATGACAGCCCTGACATTTACGAGATTTTTACATCCGAAATGTATAGCCTGTCACTTCCAGAAGACAAAACCTTTAGCTGGCAAAAGTGGCTCAAGTAAGACTAAAGTCAGAACACTGATTATGTCACAGATCTATATTGAGTAGTAATTCTTAGATTAGGACAACTTACTAATGAAGGTCATCACTTGTTGATAACCCACAGAGGATGCTCACCTCTATAATACAGACTTCTGGTGGCTGCTTGTCAGAGTCTACAGACTGTCGAGCCACATCCATCACCCAGTCTTGGATAGCATCCGTAACATGTGGAACAACTACCGCAATGACAATCCAACAATGCAAACCTCTCTTTAGTTCATCTTGCCCGATCCTCACCTTGGACTGTCTTTCCCAAGTAATCACCTTTCCTCTCTCGTTCGATCACTTGCTTATAGATCTTTCCAGTCGTAATGTTGTTCTTGCTGTGCAGCTTGACATCCATAAATCTCTCATAGTTGCCCAAATCCAAATCAACTTCACCACCATCATCGAGAACAAACACTTCACCTATGCCAACATATGTCAGAAAAGCTCACAAGAAATTTTTAACACACTAATAAAAGCATATATCAATCACTATGGATTTTGAATGCAGATCAATAGTTCTTAATAATGCAGATCTTCATGCTTTTATTAGTGTTTCTACTACTGCAACAAACCTACAGACTAATTACTATATAATAATGTAGAGCATAACCAATACCTTTCAAAATAGAGAGTAAACATGTACGAGTAGCCACTTGCCCCACTTAATTAAAGGTTACACATGCACAGAGCTTATGACATAAGTGTGCACTGAGCATTTAGTATAATAGAGAATACTAGCTTGTCCAAGTAAAGTTGATCTAGAAGAGTCTGAAAGAGACTGGAAGACTTGAAAGAGATTAGAAAGCCTAACACCAATCAAAAACTCTATCATAGTTGGAGAAGCTTCAATGAGCATGAGCATAACAATGGGTTTCTCTGTCAGCTAATTGCACACTGTAGTTCCTTCCTGTCCCACTCTCATCATACATCTCCCTAACAACTTCCACTGGGGTGCCATAAAACAGAGCAGCATCAGTTGGTGGCTCATTTGTCATAAAGTTGACTGAAGTTGAATGAGAATTGTGACTTGCCCCTCCTGCCATTATGGTTGAGTAGAATGATCAGACCTTCACACTTCATGCAACATCAAGCACATATACTGTAATAAACTGACATCAAGATAAAAAGGGCGAACATCCATCATTTGGTTTAGAAGTGGCGTACAAAATGGCGTAGAGGTCTGTGGCTACCACAGAAGTTTCAAAACTAGCAACGAAAACGGGGGTTGCACACTTTGGAAACCAGACTTGTCAATTTTCAAAATTGCAAGCAACGCCAATGCATGACATGTAAGGTTTACTCCCTCCCGGGATCATGGTACAATACACCCCCCAGCCAAATGGGGTGCGTATTCTTCTAGCCTCTAGGATACAACGCGCACCCTACTATTTACATACCAGCAAAAACAAAGTGATATACAATATATCTTGCACAAGCCTACCTTATGAAACATTACACTCTTGTCCGCCCGCGCAGAGTCTAGAGTATGAGAATATTACTAAACTACAAACTCTACATAACTGTACTGAGTCAAGAAGTGAGACAATGCTAGGAATGTCAGTGAGGTTACCGCGGTATGGGGTATTGCATTGCTGACTTTAAGTCAGCAACGTTGTTTTGTAAAGCTTGCAGCCTTGTTTTGCCATACCTCTCCCTCCACATAAACTCGTCGGACTGCTGATCTACTACATAAACCTGAGCGGACTACTGATCAACCTGCAATTTGGCGCGACAATCTGCAGAATTACTTATTGTTTATCACGTTTGTTTGATAGTATGTAAATAGCTTGCTAAGTCTGTTTGAGTCGTAATAAAGAACCAATCACAGTATTCATTAACTGCTCTGGAACCTCCTCCTTGTGAGCTTTCCAATGATGTTGGAATCAACCTGCTAGGACGTCCACTTCAGGAGATACGGGTTTTTTCCAACGTCCTCTCTAATGTTCTAACAGACTTTTAGGGTGCGCGTTGTATCACAGAGGCTAGAAGAAAACGCACCCCATTTAGCTGGGGGGTGTATTGTACCATTGAAAGAAATGTGTTCGCAGCAGCTATCTAAACTCTGCAGACAACTGAAACACTGAAGCCGTATGTGACAATCTTTCGCTGCTACCTTTGGTCCACCACAGGGCGTAACACTTCCTGGAACATGCCGCGTCCGCCCGACAGTGAGTGCCACACATACAACCCAAATAACGCTGCAATAAACCATCATGCAGAACATGTACAATAGAAATCATGCAGAATACAATATAGAAACCACTCGAGTTATCTCAAGAATTCTCAACGAAGCAGACCTCCATCTTTGTAACTATCCCCCTCAGCTGATTCATTTCTTACCGTGTTCATAGGGTGAAAACGTTCCGGCGTCGATGTTCAAGTACGGATCTATTTTGATGGAAGTCACTCGCAAGCCGCACGACTTCAGAATTGTTCCAACGCTGCTTGCCACGACACCCTTTCCAATACCACTAATCACAGCACCGCAAACAAGAATGTACTTCATGATGACGCCCAGAACCAGCGACACAGTCAAGTGCTCTTCCCGCTCCCGCCTCGCGAAGCGCACTACGAGCACGCGCATTGAGCCTACTCGCGATCGGCTCACGTGACACGTACGGCTCCGGCTTTGTGCTACTAACTGAACAAACATGTCTATCCATAACTAAGTATGTACACGTTTGAAGTTGCTAGTGTACTGCAATCACTACATTCTCCCGATTGGTGTTAGTCTGTATTTTTCAACAAGCTTCTCAGCACTCTCAACTGCATGTAGATAAGATAGCAACACTGCGATTTGTCTTAGTAGCTCCCTGAAAAGATACAACAATAATGAGACATTGAAGTGTAAATTACAGTTAAACAGACAATATAAATAGCCATGCAAACTGGCAAAGCAGGCCGGAATCCAGGAATTTTTGAAAGAGGGGGTTGACCTGGTAGCAGTTATTTATAAAATTACTAATTTTCTCTTTTCTAATGAAATTATAGAACTACGCCTATTGGAAAAGAGGGGGTTTCAACCCCCTTATCCCCATCTGGATCCGGGCCTGCAAAGCAGACATGTACAACAAATGAATAAACAGGTACACAAACAGAGAAAGAATAACAGAGTCTGTTAATTAAATAACAAGTACTTTGTTTTCTTTCGGCCAGAGTCCCCACCATTCTCCTCTGCTTTTTTAACATCAACAGCCAACTTTCCAAGAAACCAGCAGAAAGTCTCTAATGACTTTATTGTCTTATTTCCCATCATTCCTTCAAACCATTGGCTGGGTAGAGCTGACACAGTCTGCAACATTGCACCACAATTTCATCATAATATTCTACTGAATCTATTTCAACATCATACCCTCTCACACTTGTAAATAACGTCCGCATGTTTACAAACTGTGTGCTGCAAACTTAGAACAAGAGATCTATTCAGAAGACTATCACAGCAAAGGTCATACAGAGTAGAGTCTGGGACGAGACCATGCCACAAGCTGATATTGCCTAGCAACTGCACAACAACTTTAACCACGGCAAATTGATTGTATGTGCCAGTCAACTAACCTTGACACACGACCAGAACTGACGTTCAACAAATGCAAAAGCACCTGATGCTTTGTTTTCAACTAAGCTACATTAACAACATCATCAACATAAACAACTTGTCAACTAATAAACAAAGAATCAAGAAATCAGTTTCAAAGCTGTACACCTACATATACTTCACATATAAGGAGCCAGTCACTTTTAACTGTTCATGGGGGTCATTTTTTCTGACGGTGCCATAAAATTTTTCTGAAGAATTATGCAGTGGTTGTGATTTTTTAAAGAATATCTCTGGGGTTACAACTTAAAGCCTTTTCAGTTCTAGAGATGGCAAAATGCAGCTCGTGGCCTAGCAGACAAGTCTACCTTACTTTAATACCTAAGAAACTGGTGTATGTGTATGCTTGTGTGTGTTTGTGTTGTGTGTGTGTGTGTGTGTGTGTGTGTGTGTGTGTGTGTGTGTGTGTGTGTGTGGTGTGTGTTGTGTGTGTGTGTTGTGTGTGTGTGTGTGTGTGTGTGTGTGTGTGTGTGTGTGTGTGTGTGTGTGTGTTGTGTGTGTGTGTTGTGTGTGTGTGTGTGTGTTTGTGTGTGTGTGTGTGTGTGCGCGCGCGTGCATGCATGCGTGTGTGTGTCACTGTGTGTGTGTGTGTGTGTGTGTGTGTGTGTGTGTGTGTGTGTGTGTGTGTGTGTGTGTGTGTGTGTGTGTGTGTGGTGCGATAGCTCAGTTGGTTAGAGAGTCATCTTATGAAGTGTTTACATCTGGGACCTTAAAGGGTTACAAGTTCAAATCACAGTGATGGCGAGCTATGGCATACTTTCTTTAAGCAATAAACTAACACACATTTGCTTCTCTCGACTCAGGAGTATAAATTGAGTACCTGGTCATTGACTGGGGTCCTAAGCGGCCATCGGCTGTGACGTGACATCAGCCACTGCGGTCCTGGTGAGACTTTGGGTGCTCACACCACAGTTGGCTTCACAAATCGGTGCTCCTGCGAGTGCCTGGCCCGGCTCCAAGAGTTTGCTAGCGCAGGCCCAGAGTTCCCTGAGTAGCGCACAGGGCGTGACCTCTAAGAGGCAGCTCCTGACATTTAGGATTTTTTTAGGTGTGTGTCATCTTGAGCACAATGAAAGGAAAGAATGTGTGTGTGTGTGTGTGTGTGTGTGTGTGTGTGTGTGTGTGTGTGTGAGAGAGAGAGAGAGAGAGAGAGAGAGAGAGAGAGAGAGAGAGAGAGAGAGAGAGAGAGAGAGAGAGTTCTTATAAGAGCTATAGCTATATTAGTCAGCGCCTCCCCGTGGTGACCCCTGGGCAACAGTATTTCATTCTGCAAACAGTGGCTAAAGCTGACTAGACTTAGAGTTTTTTAATCCTGAGTACAGGGTTTCAAATGATGGCATCACTCAGTTCATGCCAAGTCTTTCCCCTGTAGAGGCTTTGCAACCCTCTCAAGGCGAGATATCAAATAATGCACATAAAGCAAGTCTGATGCGTGCATGGCATATGGCATCTTTGAATGTGAGAATGCTAGTTGATGTGGACAGACCTATTGAGATTGCTAGACGTTTCGGTTGTGATGTGAGTGTCATTGATGAGAGAAAGATAGACTAAGTTATAAATGAACTGGACAACTACAAAGTGAGTCTGGCTGCATTGCAGGAGACCAAAGGTTTGGAATAGCTGCATATAAAATTGGAGGTAGTGTTGTGTTGACAGCTAGGAGTAATGTTCCTGGCACGGGACAAGTAAGGCAGAGAGGTGAGAGGGTTGCCATAGTCTTGTCTGAAGAAGCAAATGCATGGAAGGCGGGTAGTAGTCAGTGGAAAGCTTGAAGCTCAATGTTGGCTACTGCTACTCTGGAGATTGGCTGTGGACAACTGCATATACTTATCTTGCTATGCTCCCACATTCATTGCAAGTAGAAAAGAGAAAGATTAGTTCTATGACCATCTTCAAGCTGCAGGCTTGTCTAATCCATCAAATGAGTGCTTTGTGATGTTAGGTGATTTTAATGCTCGCATGGGTTCAAGAGGTATTGAATTATGACTAGTGGTATCAGAGAGGTCCTCATAGATATGGTGAGATCAATGACGCTGAGAAGGAGTTGCTGTCTTTTCTATCTATAAAAGAGGGTACCATTTGCAACACCTGGTAAGAAAAGAAATATTCACAAGCGAACCTGGCAGCACCCAAAATCATTGAAATGGCATTGTATTGATTATGTGATTTAGGAAGGGCCATAGGAGGAATGCCTGGATGTATCTGTGATGCATGGTGCTGATTGCAACACTGATCATAGACTGTTGAAAGCTAAAGTGGTGGTTGGAAAGAAAAAATTAATTTAGTAGAGACGCAGCAAGAACAGATGTGAAAGATGGGATGTGTCAAATATTGGAAGGCAGACATATTGATGAGAAAGGCAGAGAGACATCTATGAGTGATTTTGTAAGGAGTGTTAACCAGAGGCTAAACACAAAGTGCGATGAGATGAAGTGTGTACAAGGGAAGTGGGATACCCTGACTACAGCATTGTGTGACGGGGCTAAGACTGAGCTTGGTTATGAGAATAGGAGACACCCTGATTGATTTAGAGAGACTGAGGGAAAAAATCTAAAACTACTCTTTTTTAAAAGAAACAAACTGTATGCTTTGTGGCTTAGCACTGGAAAAGAGATCTATAAGAAGAAACACCAAATTGCAAGAAGGACAGCAAGGCGAGCAGTAAGAATAGCTAAGGATGGCTCGTTCAAACAAAAAACTTTGGAAGCAGAGAGAGGGAACACAGTGGGAAGCTTGTGTGGAAATGTATTCGTGACATTCAAAGAGGAAGAAGATGACTGTGGTAAAAGATGACAATGATAATATACGTACCACTACTGAAGCCCAGCATGATAGCTGGAGAAGTCATTTTAATAACATTTCTCAAAATGCAGAGTGAGTTTGATATGGAAGAGTTGGAAAGAGTAAGACAAGGACAACTAAGCCAGAAATGGCTGCATTCCTAACAGAAAAGAAGGCGTTAAACGCTATTGAGAAGGTGAAGAATAATAGAGCTGGTGGTGAGTCTAAACAACGTCTGGAAAGGTTAAGACTGCATGTATTGGATATGAGTTTCCTAAACGATTACTGGAGTTGGTGCATGATGTGTGGAACAGGTGGGGTGTTCCAAAAGATTGGCGTCATGCTATCTGAATTCCTATTCCTAAAAAAGAACTCAGCCACTGCGACAACTGGCAGGGAATTTCGCTGTTGGATGTAATCGGAAAATTGTGGCGAGAATCCTACAGGAGAGACTACAAAAGTTAGCTGAAGATGAGACCTGAGTTGCAATGTGGTTTTAGAAAAGAGAGAAGCCATGCAGACATAATCTTTATTGTATGTCGGCTAGTCAAGAAGTCATTGGCATGAATCTAAAGCCTTCTTCACCTTTATTGATTTAAAAGAAGGCTTATGACTCTGTCCCAAGACAGGGGATGTTGAAAGCATTAGAGAAACTTGCCATACCTGAAGAGACAATCCAGTTGATCAAGTCTTTCCATCAAGACATAAAAGCAAGAATTTGTTTGAATGGAACAACAATGCTAGAGGAGGTTGAGGTTCGAAATGGTCTGAGACAACGTTGTTGTATGGCTCCAGTGTTGTTCAATTTGTACACATGTTTGGCTGTAGAGAGATGGTGGGTTAGGGTAGAGCCCACTGAAAGAGTGAGCATTATCATCAAGTACAAACAGAACAAAACATTGTACAGAAGGTATACTAAGAACGGTTACGACGGAAAGACAGCAGAGTGTCAATTGCTGATGATGCGGTTCCTCTTTTATCATCAAGATCAGGTGCAGAGAAGGTAGCAATGAATTACAAAAAAATGATTTTGGATTGACTGTTACCTTCCCCAAGACCAAACACACGGTAACAGGAAGACTGGTTGAAGACCGTGCGCCTGTTGTGCTTGAAAGAGGTACATTGAGTTACTTTTTTTATTTTGGGTCTGTCATTGCCAGTTCTGAACGAATGACTGTGAAAGTAGACAAAAGGGTGGCTCAAGCACTGAGAGCTCTGAGAAACGCGGTCTTCATTGATAAACACCTTACGATAACAATGAGGAAATTCTATAATGCATGTGTTATGTCTGTGCTGCTTTATGGGGCAGAATGTTGGGTCCTTCTCTGAAAGCAATAGAAGAAGCTGAACACCTTTCACCATCAATGCATTAGAAATATCTTGGGCATTTCCAATAGGCAACAGTGGTCTGAGAACATCACAATGGCAGAAGTGAGGAGGTGGGGAGATGAGGAGACTGCATCTGAGAAAGTGAAGAAGAAAAGGCTAATTAGAATGATAAAGACACCTAGCAAGACTTAGACATAGAAGTATCAGAAGAGGCATAACATGATGAGACTGTGAAATTGAGAGCGGGATGGAGTACATTGTGTCGTGATGGTTTGGAACATCGAAGAGAGAATGGAGGGTACGTGTAGTCAAGGATGTGTGAGGTGTGCTCCAGAACTTTAAAGGGGCAGTCCCACAGAAAAACAACCTAGGCATAAAAATAGGTCTTGAGAAGAGAATCCGAATGACGTTAGTTACACGTCCCAATTTGCCTCTGTTGTTGAACTAAAAATGTTTGCTTTTCAAGAACCTTGAAACCCTGGTTTCAAAGGAGTGTCTTTCACATAATGCAATGTGAAACGTTTACTGGTAAGTGGTAATTATGTATCCACTCTGACTCAGGTTTCTAGGCAGAAGCATCAGTGTTGACTAGAAGGCTACTGAAACTGTAGTCATGATTCATGTGCTAATCTGTTCTAGACAACAGGATCTACACTCATGTGCATTCTACCTACTCGCTATGCAAACATAGCAATGAAAGAGAATGTTCGCAAGTTATTTACCCAAGCTAACGTACGTCTTTTACTTTGTAGTTGCAAGTTGTGCTGCTTGCAATACATCCTATGTACACCGCTAAGTGTTGGGTTCATGGAGTGGGCGTTTCCCAAACAAAGTGTGATAGCATAGCTGATCTCATTTGTGCCACTCTGCTGATGCCTGTAAGAAACGGAGCTCTCACCCTTTAGATATGAGCCAGGTAAGAGAAGTCAGTGAGTCTGACTCTAGCGACGGTAGTCAAGAACACAAATGGATGTCTGGTACACTTTCTAGACTTACCACTAACGCTTCTCATTAGTTTGGGCGGAAGACACACCTTTTGTTGACTTTGAAATCAGTGACGTCATTTATTTTACAGAAAGCAATCATTTTTAGTTCAACAATGGAGGTAAATACAGACTTAAAACTATCGCCATTCAAATTGTCTCGTTAAAGTTATTTTAAAGCATAGGTTGTTTTTCCGTGGAACTGAACCCTTTAAGAAGACAGAGTGATAGGGCAAGACGCAAGTGTACGAAAGAAAGTAAGAAACCTATAAGGGAACAACAAGGTGCAACCCAATGTTCAACTGTTTCAAATGATTCCAGAGTAAAGAAGGATTGACAGATCACAGATGCTTAGATTTATAGCAACTTGCATATTCCACCATCAGACTTGTTGCTTCCAAGTGTGACCGTGTTACAGTAGCTATGTAACAGGACAGAACAAGACAGGACAAGACAGGACAGGACAGGTGTGTGTGTGTGTGTGTGTGTGTGTGTGTGTGTGTGTGTGTGTGTGTGTGTGTGTGTGTGTGTGTGTGTGTGTGTGTGTGTGTGTGTGTGTGTGTGTGTGAAACATTAATAATGTAGAATCCGCTTAGCCAATTGTCAGAAACCTGTGCACATAAACACAGTTCTACATACCAATAGTAACACACACTTTCGGCTTTCAATGAGATATTTAAATTTCAATGAGATATTTTAGGCTTTCAATGACATGCTTTTCTGCTTGGCCTTAGACAAAAAGTGTGTTTTGCCATATGTAAACAATAAATAATGTATGTGTACAACATTTGGGAATCCCCTCACTGCCATGCACAGTTTGCTATCAAGTCAGACTGCTGAGCATTAAGCAGATACATTACCCTTTTATACACTTGTCTTTCCCAGACAATGGCAGGGCCACCCTTCGTGTGTAACAAATTTAATAACAATAAAACAAATACAAGCATAACAAAACAATGCACAGTATTAAAGGAGAACTCTCACCAAAATTAACAATCTCAGATGAAAGCTGTCACTTCATGACACAACCCTTTGCAACCGTTTACTGCAGATGTTTACCGTAACGAAGAAATATTTAAGCAATGAAATTACCTGTGTGGGCATGTTTAGTACCCGTATGTGGCATGAGAGTACCTCTGATTGCTGGTTAGCAAGGAAGACCGATACCTGTGCACTTTCAAGGTAAGGATTGTGAGACATATGGTGTCAAGTTGTAATTTATTGACTAAAGCAAACTGGGATCCAAAACTTATCACGTAAGTATTGAATGTGTCAATATAACCGTAAAGCCTCAAAGAAGACACTTCTTAGATCATTTCATAGATCATGTCTCGCTGCATTTTGGGTGCGTTAAAAGCACTTGGTATGGTTAAACCTAACGTAGTTACTTCCAAACGAGGACAGAAAGTAAGACGTCGTGCTACATACGGGGAATAGTCTGAACAACTTGTTGCACATTCTCTGCTTCTGTGGCTGGCTGGAACGTAAGTTTCCTGCAAGAAGATACTAGGCCTCGTGTCTTTCTTTCAACGAGTTTCAGTATTTGGTGAGAGTTCTCCTTTAATCAAAAAACAAATGGAGAGGCACTACAGTGCTAAACTCTCGGCCGGTATATCTAATCACATATCTTGTCACTTGATAATGTTTTGCATACTGAAGTTTTAGCCAAACCCACTCGTCTCCTCTAAGGTTTCCAATGCTTTGTTTATCTAAGCAAAGTGTGTAAACTCATCTCTAGACTTGCGTACTTACAAGACAGTCGCTTCGTCCGACACAGACGCTCTGTCATGGACAATGCACGTTCCCCTGCACAAATTCCCGTAGAGCGCCAAATTTCTGTTGAAGACAACACTAGTGATTATTGCAATAACACCGCGGCCGCTCAGCCACGCACACCAAAATTTAAGCTCAGACTGCAGAACCACTATGCAGAAACACTGTGGAACAAGCAAAATGTTACAAGTCAGGTACAGCTACACATAGCGCATGGTGCCTGAATCCAGCACCTTCGCTCTCTAGACGCCTGATTGTTGTTAGAAAAACATGCATGTGCAAATGTAGACTAGGCGTTGTTTCTACGTGCTAAACACTTATGTAAAGCAAAGGACTAAACACCATGTCCAGGATGGACGCCCGATAGTCACATTCTCGTAGCACAGCTACAAATCAAAGATAGGTGAAGCCTCATGATGACATCACGTTCGTCTATTAGTCAGTAATGACACCATTTCTCGTCTATTGGTCGGAATAGCTTCATTTGCATATGCACTAATCGAGTATAAACAAGAATACAAAAATCTTTATGTAATAAATAAAAAAGAAAGTAGGGATGGCTGCGTACTTTAAAGGGAAGTCCAACAAAAATGAACTTAACTTGTATGAGTAGATCTTACCAAGACAAATCGATCGGTATAAGTTACTCCGTTATCTTCACTTTTGTATACGAGAACGACTGATGTTTCTGTGATGTGCAAGGCCCACGCACCTGCTCCGCGCTTCCTGGTCGATTAAGCTCCGCCCACTGCAAACAAATCAATGTGTTTACAGATGACTGCTACGGATATATCGAGAATGACAAATGTGAATGCAAAGATATTATGAAGATCTGCCTTCTTGCCGTCAGTGGTTCCTCTCTAAGGTAAAATGGTGTCAGTAGAGCTGTTTTCCCGCCAGACTTTGAAGCAGAATTCCTCAATACCACGGCTTACCTAGAGAACGCGCTTGTGCTTGAGTATTTTTTTATCCTTGTTCTTTTAATATCCGAAGAGAAACGTACAGCGCGCCGTCTGGCGTGTGCTACAGAGAACGTTTCTATTTTCACATTCAGTCTGCTCACTTTCTTTTGCCGCTGATGGGTAGAAAGTTACAATCCCGGATGTAAAAATAGGCTTGTCCTCTGTAGCTCACGCCAAATAGCGCGCTGTACGTTTCTCTTCGGATATTAAAAGAACAAGGATAAACAAATACTCAAGCACAAGCGCGTTCTCTAGGTAAGCCGTGGTATTGAGGAATTCTGCTTCAAAGTCTGGCGGGGAAACAGCTCTACCAACACCATTTTACCTTAGAGAGAAACCACTGACGACAAGAAGGCAGATCTTTATAGTATCTTCGCATTCACATTCGTCATTCTCGATATATCCGTAGCAGTCATCCATAAACGCATTGATTCGTTTGCAGTGGGTGGAGCTTAACTGACCAGGAAGGGCGGAGCAGGTGCGTGGGCGTCGCACATCACAGAAACATCGCTCGTACTCATTTACAAAGCAAAGATAACGAAGTAACTTATACCGATCGATTTGTCTTCGTAAGATCTACTCATACAAGTTAAGTTCATTTTTGTTGGACCTCCCCTTTAAGCTAGTACTGAAGAAATAGGGGTCAAAACTTTCACAGACAAGTACTCATACTTTACATCTGAAACCAATCTCCCACAATTAAATCCCTACTTAACTTCTATCCAAGCAGCCACCTTGAAAGCAAACATGAGTGAAGTAGGGATTTATTGTGGGAGATTGGTTTCAGATGTAACGTATGAGTATTTGTCTGTGAAAGTTTCGACCCCTATTTCTTCAAGCACTAGCCTAAAGTAGGTAGCCATCCCTACTTTGTTTTTTATTTATTACATAAATAGTTTTGAATTCTTGTTCCTGTCCTTTCTTTTATAGCAAACCACATGCATTGTTACAACTCATAGTATATTTGAGAATCGCTTAGACTGCTACGTTAATGCTGCTACTCTATACAGAAGTAAAGTTTCATTAGTACCAGGCCAGAGAAGGTAGAGTATGCACCACCTTATCCGTGAGTTGGGATGAGAACTTCTACCCATTCTGAGGTCTGAGAGCGTAGCGGTCGTTTCCACAGTTCTGTTTCTACGGTAGCTGCACTGTGACCAAATGAAATCTAGGAGTGTTTTGGATCACCACGCTCACTTAGAGCAGTCCGCTTCCCATGATGATCAACTAGAGGGGGAGGATTGAGTTCTTGATTTAGAACACCACGCTCACTTAGAGCAGTCCGCGTCCCATGATGATCGACTTGAGGAAGAGGATTGGGTGTTAATCGCTGCTTGCAACTTCCACTGCCAACTGCGCAAGAACAGAGTCTAGAATAATATACTAGAACGTAATTTGTAAGCATTCTATTGCCTTTAAAGCTATTTCACCGTACATGTATACATCTGCATGCAGCTAGTTACTAGACGTTATCTAGAACTTCATGACTTGCTCTGTTAGATCACAGTAGCATAAACAAACACATTGGATGAGAGAAACACTTCACAACAGCCCAGTGAACATGGACACAGACGACTTCCGTAAACCGGAAATGGATTTTATCGTCACAGTTGCGAAGCCAAATCTTGGGGTCTTTGAGATTTCTCAATGCAACATCTTTCCACAACTATTGCTCTATTCAAAACAGCACTTAATGGCTCAAAGGCCCCACGTATACTAATGCAAAGGCATGATCGACCACAGACCCTCATGATGATGCAACTGAAGACGCGTCAAGACTTGGGCAACTATTTCAATCCTGTGGCTAGAATAATAACACGTAAAACAACACCTCACATCGCAAACAATTTGAATAGGTTCATACTCTTGGCAAAAAAATCAGTCAAAGTATTGACCGCGCCCACTGCTGTAAGGCGTGTTCTCAGTTACTGCAATGTAATTGCCTCTAGTACAAGAAAATGTAATAGTCTCGTGCAGCCAGCCCCTCCCCTTTTTGACTTCCATCTCACAAGCTAATTTGATCATGATATGGTAATCACGTGTGCTTTCCAGTTCCACGTAAGCAGGACTCGTACTTTCTCTTCTACCAGCTAGAAAGAACGATTTCTATCACACGCACATGCACATTTTGTGCGAAGATCTTGCGAGGAACGCGGAGATCATGTTTGGGGACCCACGCAGAGAACAGGAAAAATCCAAAAAACTGTCGACAAGTCAATCGGTACTCAGATCTCTCGCAATTAAATCAACGGGCGTTTCAAGTAACAGGAAAAGAACAGGAAAGCGAAGATCCTGTGAGCAACACGAAGATCCTGTGAGCAACACGAAAATCCAGTGAGCAACACGAAAATCCAGTGAGCAAAACGAAGATCCAACTGGCAATTGCAAGTCAATCGGCACTCAGGGTTTCGTGGGTAGGCTATATCGTCAAGTGTTTCAAGTCGTATGGAATGAATAGAAAAGCAAAGATCCTGTCCCACGAAACTAGCAAGTCTATGTCACGCACAGAGAAGGCGTGGCAAGCGGCTTGCCAAATTTCACAGTGAAAAACCTCCCAACATTGTCCAAAGGTGCTAGCGCAAAAGGGATAGCTATGCTATCCCAAACTAAAAAGATGGATTAATATTAACTACTAGTGCCATCCCTACTTAGGGAGTGCTACTGTCGTATGGTCATACGTACATTCGTTGGCCAGATGACTACTATACCCTTAGCCTGGATATCAGGGCCTCGGGTAATGAAGCACTACAGTGCCAACCCTCTGTGTGCCATAGCTATGCAGCTTGAATGTCAGAGCCAATTAGAAGAGCGTGAGAATGCCTACCAAATCCGGTTACATATTTGCCTCACTCAGCACTATAACAAAAAAAGTAGACTATCACAAGCACAACACAATTTGACATATCTAACTACCATGTCTTGTAACTTTGGGTTACTCTCTGTTCATGTTGACTTTGCGCTCTGACGTGACTAATGATACAGCTGTACTTGTTTACCACACTCAAACGTTAAGTGATATCCCATTAATTGCACATTCAAGAGGTCATATAATGATATTACAATACAAAGGTGTTAGGTAACAGTAGAGGAATCGCAGGCTATCAAGATGAAACAGAACCAGAAGATGAGTCAGAAATACCAAGCAACTACTCGCGAAACAAGAGCAACTGTGTGTTGATGTCAAGGCAGTGGACCGTTTAGTGACCTTGCTAATTGACTACTTCCTCTATTAGCAGCATTCTTATTGTAAGACCATACCTTCTTAGTGAGCTAAGAACCCTAACGACTCTTGATAAGCAAAAGTCTTAACAAACCGCCTGTGTAATACATACGTCTTACAAATAATACGTAATACAAATCCAGGAACTTGCGGTTTCAAACGATACCAAGATCATCATTGTCCGCCCTATTGCGCAAAACTTATTACAGATTTCAAAGCGCAAAGTCAACACGAACAGAGAGTTGGTCCGAGACACAATAATGACTCCGCCAGCAAAAACCATTGCCGAGTGACCAACATACCGGCTGGAATGCACACAAAACGCAGTGAAATGACGTGCGTGATTTCTATGTTTGTTACCTCATACCAGAATCCTATAATGTGAGTAATAAATAAGTTTAATTATTTATTTGGTCACGTGTTAGAGGCTGTCAGTAAATAGCAATAGTTTTTTCACTCCGTAAACTCTTATGTTTGTGGGTGGTGGGTCTCTAAAATTTTCAAAGTAAAAAATATTGATGATACCCCTTGACACACTTTGTATCGAGTGTACAAACTCGCGTCCAGTTAAAAACTCCTACTGATAAATACAGTTTGCGAATACAGCTAACCACGTGTCAACCGCAGTCGACCACATGTCGAGAAAATGGCTGTACAGTACGGCCGACGTTGTTTGGGACTCCTCTTGGCAAGGGAGTCGTTTCTTTAGAGGATTGGCCGATCCTGATAAAAACACTGAATATTATGCAATTATTGAAGCGCTTTGGACACTGCATAAATCTAGCGACAGGACTTCTTTTTCGCGGAAGCACAGCGGAAGTGGACTGTAACTTCTTCAAAGGATGCAGAAGCGAGAGCTCAGCTGCTGCAGAGAGCTGATCACATAAAATAAGAGAGAAAATGATGATTGGCAGCATTTGGTTTACAAAGACTGGGAAAGAACAAAGAAAAAACACAGTTGTAGCAGATGATGGCTTTGAAAGTCCAAATGAAGCACACCCTACTTCAGGTAACAACAAGTTGGGCAGTCGTATATTTTCTTCAAAGCTCGCAGTATCTGTTGATGAATTTTTCACTGAGGATGTACAGAATACGCTTGCGATGAAGTTGGACAGAGAGCTGATTATTGAGCAACTGTTGTCGATCAAGTGCTGTGCTGTCAATGATATACTGAAATAGATGTAGATGTCGTGTAGACTATTAAAGTACTTTATTAAATACTGCAATATTCAATATACTGGTACATGTGTCTTCAATATTTTATGTAGCACAAAGCAGGAGGGTACGTGGTGAGTCTGGAGAACTTCGGGAAATTTACAGAGTACAAAACTATTATTTACGGACAGCCCCTTACTCCGTTTCCTAGCAGGTCGGTTGTACATCACGTGACCGACCGGTGTTATTATCCATAGCATTCCACATGTTGATTAATAAATCAACAAAAAGAATTAAACAAATTACATCCAACAATAGAACAAAAAACTATCTCTTAGAAGGTAGCAGTAAAATTCAACAGAAAGAAAAAAGACATCCACAAATACAGCATAATACAACTAAGCATCCAATATATTACAAGTAGTGACTTTCACCTTTTAGGATACAAAGGTAGAAAAACATCACTTTCAACTGCATTTCTCAACCTCCCTATCACAATCTTCAATAAATCCTATTTACACAGAATTAGAATATATGTGAGTGAGAGAAATAAAAAACAAATTGCCTGCATTGGCTTGCTATCTTTGGCAATAGTTGGATATTCATCTGTCAGTTTCTTCACAAACTTGAAAACGCGTTTAGACTGTTGTCTCGACATAGGATCCCACACGTGATCCAACAGATCTACATCAAAACCATAACATCAACAATAAAAAAGAGTTATTGACGTTAACATATACACAATTACAATCTGTGCTTATTTCTGTAAAAGCCGAACTGGAATTCAGGCTAATATTAAAGATAGGCTAATATTCAAGACAGACTTGTAGACCATTCAAACATGCTAGGTATAACCAAGACAACTTTCTACCACTAGAAAAGCAAGATTCGTTAAGATATAATATAGACATGACTACCATGAAATGCCAGTTTCAAAAGCATCAGCTGAATCTTCACCTTCATTGCCGATGTCATAATGAAGCTGTATGCACACACTGCACCGGCGTAGCGTCGGGGGGGGGGGGGGGGGGGGGTAGGGGCGGCTATAGCCCCAAACATTTTTGGCAAGCCGCTCCGTTTCAAGCAGATCTATAATTTTAAGTTACTATACAGAGACAGTCCGCTTAATCTCAGAATAGTATGTAGACGATCGACGACGTTCATTAATCAACTACATCTCTTTGACAATACACATCATTATTTCAGTATGATAAAACCCATGCCGAGAAGTCGTGGACACGCCAAGTGCACATGATCATCATGCACATATTTGAGGCGTTTACTATGCCATCCGGCAATGGCAGAGTAAAAAAGACCGCATCAAAAAGGTATGCAGAAGCCTATCCATCAATACTTTTTCAAGTACGTCTAATTAAGGTCGACAACCCGATTGACCACAGAATGCAATCTCATGCGGCTCCACTATATAGCTACCTAATGATTTGCCTGCACTCCGCAGTACTTTCTCCACATGTTATTCTACCTACCTCTATAGCTATAGACCTGTATATTGCTCGCTATATTACAAAATGCCAAATCGGTCAACGATGTGTTGCACTGCATTGGTCTTCTAGATTCTATTGTCATTGAGATGCCATTTAATTTGACGATCGCAGCGAGCCATGAAAACGTTTTTGGCATGGACTGTAACAGTGTTTCCACTTTTATATATGCACACTGACAGCACTCAGTCCCGCAGTTTATTTGTAACCTGAAATTGATACTATTAACTTAGATGTCTACAAACTGCAAGCTAAAAATTTAGAAAAGTAGAAAATGGGAGTGGTTTTCAGTCAAATTTATTTGGACCCCAATCTTGAGGACCACGCTATGCCTGTGCACACTGTATGTATGCTGCATGTCTTGAACAAAGATCGACTTCTAGATGCGACAGACTTCACAGCACGAGGTTTCGATTTTCAGCTCTTATTCCAGATTGGCTTGTATTCGAGGTCGGCTTTTATTTGCAACAATACCGTAGACTAAAGTCCATTCCCGAATAGGAGAATACATGGGAACTGTGGTTAATAGATAAGGAATTGAAGAGCAGAGATGGGCATAGCTAATTACTGCTAGTGAAATAAAAGGTTCCGGTATAGAAACGTTTCGCTATGAACTTACGTTCAAAGGTTCAACCAATGCCTCAACTACATAAGCTTGCTAGCTACAGCTGTTTACTTATCGATCAATAGTTCAAAGTACGTCCGCGTCAGCTTTCAAGTAGTGGGCGTCATAGCGGTGACTTTGAAGTCATATGACACCGGGTGTAAATGGTAGAGTAGGGCAGGGCCAAGCGCGTGTCATACAGGAAGTTAGTAATTGTGTTGTAATAAAGCGTCAATCACTGTATTCATTAACTGATCTGGAACCTCGTCCTTGTGAGCTTTCCAATGATGTTGGAATCAACTCGCTAGGACGTCTGTTTCAGGAGATACGGGTTTTCCCCACGTATTTCCCTATTCGGGAATGGACTTTAATTAGAGCGTAGTCGCAATTGAAAACATTAAACTCGTCATTTGCTTCTAACATACCTACAGTATTGTAATCAGTATTTGTTCCTGATGTACCCAATATTGAACACTACAAACATTTTACAACTCCAACACCACACATTCTAAATCTACAACAATGTACCTAGTAACCCCCCCCCCCACACACACACACACACACATGCACACACGCAGACACACACACACACACACACGTGCACACACACACACACGTGCACACACACACACACGTGCACACACACACACACACGCAGACACACACACGTGCACACACACACACACACACACACACACACACACACACACACACACACAAATGGACAAATGTCAAGCCCTCCACGTCATTCGACGTCGACCTTAAGGTCAGATGCGGAGATAGCTCCCCTGCCTCTGAGACAGGGCCTCCATGCGCTATGTGGAGGCTTAGGGCCAGCACTACAATCCACCTGGAGCTTGGCCGGAGTCATTCAGGGGCACTGCCAGCTTTTTCTAATATCATACAATTGAGAGCTTATTTAGTTCGTTGTGGGTACTTCATCCAGTTCAATACGCACTGGACTGGATACCATTTGATCTACAACATCTTGCCTAAATTTACTTTGTTAGTTCAAAACATTCTTGAAGTGTCTAAACCATTGTCCTTGTGTATCCACTGGATTTGTCACCAAGATGCCATTTTCATCATAAACAGCACTAGTGCATGTTGATCTTCTTCCAGCATGAGTCATCTGTGATTTTCTAATGCAGTCCACCTAGTTCGACCATCAAGTTTAGTGTAGCAAGTTTAGCTGTTTTCTTTATCCGCTCTTCCTTTGCCTTATCTACAGCCCTTTAACATCTCACTGGCAAAGACAAAACGTTTCTGATCTGCAGTTGTTTTCTTTGCAAAAGTCTGTCATAGGTAGAATTCTTTATATTGATCAGAGGTACTAAAATATCAGAACTCTCACTGAACCAATCTGGCTGTTTCTTAGTACCTCTACCGATTAAATTTTCTGCACTTGTAATGATGCATGACTTAACTGTATTCCAGTTTTGCTCCATTGATTTGTCTGGTGAATAAGGATGTTCATCCAAAGCGCTTATCAGACCATCGCTATACTACTTTTGCCTGATAGATGAATCCTGCAAACTTTGAACGGCAATAGACAGAGGCCTACCATTTCTTCTCCTTTTAAAAACTTGTCTTCCACCTCTTACTACACCAGCATCAATACAATATCTTCTTTAACTCAAACGTGTCAAAAATGTAGTCAATGGTGTACCACTTTTTGGTTGCTGGATGCATCCAAGTACCCATATTCTTTCCTTTCTTCTCAAACCAAGTGTTCAGAAGTACAAGTGGATCAATTTCACAAAACTGCAATAGATCTTCTCCTGCTTGATTTCTCTTTGCTAAACCATGATAGCCAAGTATTCCCTTCTAAAGACTACAATTTGTTTCTTGTTTTACCAACCCTGGCATTAAAGTCTCCTAGTATCAGCAGAAAGTCTGAAATAGGAGTTCTGTCTATAGTATCTTCTAGTTGTTCATAAAATGGCTTTGTTGTTCATGTTGCTGTCCTGAAGGTAAGGCATACACAGAAATAACTGATACAAAGCCTGCAGATAAAGATCCCCGGTCTTGCAAACCGATGCCATTACCACCAACCTTCAACCTAGCTGTGATAATGCATGAACTCACGGCACTCCACAATACCCTTCCTGTCTTACATGTTGTTGTAGCTTTCTCATCCAAAAATATGCCCACTCCTTCATTGCGTATACATTGGACATCATACGAGGGTACCGGTCGACCAGAATGCAGGAACATACATCCACCTGAAGACCAAACGTCACTTCCAAACCATTTAGACTCTTGAATTCCAGCAATTGAAAATTCCAAAAACGTTTCAATTCCTTAATCATAAGATCAAGCTTTCTGTCAACGTTGTTGTTACTACTAGACAGAGATTTCATTCTGTCCACTCTGCATTATTCTTCTACATATGTGTTTATCTCCTGAGTTCTCCACCAGTAATCACATGTTCCAAGAAGAAACTGAGAACTTATTGCCTCTCTTGCAATGAATAGACTGACCATATTGATGACCAACAGACGGACGATTCTGACTACAAGATTGTATATACTCTTTCTGATATCATTTCCTGACATTCTCTCTTGTGCAATATACCACCACCTTAGTTTGAACGACCAAAGGGGGATGTCACAATTACAACACGGCCACTCAGACCAAACGGAAATGCAACTGCTAGATCATCTCCTAGCCGTGTAAACATGTTTACCGAGGTACACCACAAGGAGGTGGCTGACCAACGTTTACGAGGTACAACACACACACACACACACACACACACACACACACACACACACACACACACACACACACACACACACACACACACACACACACACACACACACACACACACATGCACGCACGCACGCACACACACACGCTCGAAATAAATTTTTCACCTGTTCGGACATATGTCCAGCAAAACAGAAAAACGTCTGGACATCCAATAGATTTGATCGGACAAACAAATTCTTAATTGCATTGCAAAATATTTTGAATTACTGTTTTAAAATTTACTTTAATAATTAAATACCTTTCATGTAAATGAAGTTCATCATTAATGACTAATACCCTAATCGTTTGTTTTTTGCCAAATTTTATTACGTTTTTCCATCTCATAATAGGAACCGAACTTCTCTTATGTACTGCTGTCTCCTCCTTGTGCATCTTCTAGTTTGCTTGTGACAGCAAAAGCAGAAAATAATTCATTACAATGTATATGTATAATGTTAACCACAGGATTTTTGTAGTATTTGCCAGCACTTTTGCAATTCTAGACGTTTGTGTGCAACACATTGCACTTCATGCATACTTGACTACCAAGCCGTTTATACATGAAAGTCGTGAGTGGCAGCTACACGTGACAGTGGATTTACATAGTAACTATATATTTCTAAGATACAATTATGCCAGGATCAAGTTAAATTAGACAAAAATCACTGAAACAGTATTCAAATTATTTATAAATTAACTACTCTATTTCAGTCGATCCTATCCAAACTTCAAATTCCTTCATTAGTGATGGCATACAGTTGTCTTTATGACTGATGGCACTAGAGGTTGAGGTCGCTTTGATTTTGTTATTGATTTTTTTGTTTGTCAACTTTCTAATAGCAACAAAGAGGAGGACCACTTACCTATAGAAATTAAATCCACAGCAATGATCTAGCTTCTCCTCTGAGAGGAACATCCTTTTGTTTGTTTCGATCAACTTTAACTGTGAAATACTTGCTCAAGATGACCATTTGCAACAGGTAAGCAGAAGAGCAATTCAATCCAGAATTATTTATTAACTTAAGGTGTTCCTATTTCTGTCAAATACTGTTTGTTGGAAGGGATAACTCAAACACTTAACACTAACACTTGACGTCTTGTTTATTTTATGCTTAGGTTAGTTACTTGTAACTGGCATATATACATGCACCTAATGAACAGATATTCCTTTATTAATTAGCAAACCCAAATAAAGTTTTTAAATTTTGCTTTCATGATTTGCTAACCATGATTCAACTAAATAAAGAATTATGCGTTTTCACATGTTCACACGTTTGTTTGAGAAGTCGCAAGGCAAAAGAATTAGTTGTTAGATCAGCTATAGGAACAGCAAAGTATGAGCTTCTAGAAGAGTGTGAAGTAGTTCTAGTGTACAGGCTCAATGATTCTACTTGCACTTGTTTTCACACCTGTGGATGTAGTGCCTTTTAGCTAACCACAGCAAGCTTACCAATTACATGATTACAAAAAACCTTATCACAGCAGGTGGCTACACTTAATTGACAAAAAACCAAACAAGGGGCAGAATAGACAACAGACAAAGCCTAGTAGGCAGGGGGAAGCAAAAAGCAGTACATGCTACTAAATTGCTCATTCCTTTCCCTCTCTATCTACACAAGGCACTTGGATAACAAAAGGGCAACCATTTTATACAATTCCTATCTATTTGATGAGCTTGTTGAAACAACATGTCCCATCACAATCAGAGTTGATCAGACAAGTGGCAAAAATGGTCGGACAATGTCCGATGTCCGACCATTATTTCGAGCACTGCACACATGCACACGCACGCATGCATAGACACATGTACACACACACACACACGCATGCACATACACATACACATGAATGCACGCACGCATGAACGCACCATGAACAGTGCCAGCAAAAAATAAATGCAGTTATACCATGGTCTTGAGACGTACTACAAGTCACGAGTGTGTATTTATAGAGGGTGTATATCATGTATTGTATGGGTAAGTGAAAACTGTAATAAGGAATGTAACTATGTAATAAGTGAAAGGTGGTATTAACCGGAAGTAGCTTATTGCACACTTATATCACATGACAATGGTATAAATACACTAACATAGACTTATCCCTAGGTCAACAAAAAGACTACAGTTGAATATTTGCAGTCTCACACAGCCAACCAACATCTCTTGCTTTGTCCACTTCAGTAAAGCGACACTATGAACTCAACAGGCTTCTACTGGCAATCAAAGAATGATAAGCACTGATAGGTGAATCACTCACACCCGTACCTTTCATCTAAACCTTACATACAAAATCGTGGGAGTTCTCCTTTAACTAATGCCACTTTGCACATCATACCTGGCTAATTATGCTGTAACTTCAGACTAAGTCTAGCAGCAGACAGACTTAATCTAAATTTCCCTTCTACACTTATCAGTTAACCTCAGACACGTATCTACTATATACTTGCCACTTAGAATCATGCATGTTGACCGAGACTAAGCTTTCTACAAGAATTCTTACATGCCAGTTTTGGTACCAATGCCTTCTCCACAACTCGCGGAACAATATTGATATCATCGTCATCTTTATGTATTTCACAAGACTCTGCATCATAACCAAACAAGGTCAATGTTTCAAACCATTCCATTTGTTCAAAATCCTTTTCATCAGACTACAAACAAGGCAAGCCACTTTACAAAGGAAAAAGTGTAATCTCCATAGTGCACTCACTTCTACTGGATGCCAGTCCAACATCTGTAATCGTACAAAAGGAGTAAAAAGTTTTGGAAGGCAAAGGCCCATGTAGGCTTGAGAATATGAAGCTGGATGTGTAAATTTCCATTTTTCAAATCGCTCCTTAATGATCTCAAGTGAACTGAACTCATTGCGAACATCTTCGAAAACTTCTGCAGCCTGTTGCATCACTTTACCTGAAATGTAGATTACTGTGAGTATGTGTATATTCAGACACAAGATTTCATCAAGAGGGTAAGCAAAGAAGTACAAGACACACAAACAACAGATACAAACATATCAAGAGAAACAGACAAACAAACCAACAAATTAAGAATACTTAAAGACTACATGAGAAAAGTCATCTTCAAGCACTCTAAATACTACCAATCACCACATACCAATGAAGTTACCGGTAAACACTTAGTTATGTACTCCATAACATGCATAACACACTAGACTGCTAACCAGTCTCTCCTTTGAACCATTGAATGGCTGACTCTGTCTCTTCATCATCTGTTGACATACCATCATGATGCTCTGCTTCTTTTATACTGTTATCCCGTTCTCTTTCTCGTTTATCTCTTCTACGCCTACTTCTTGCATCTCTATCAACCAGTCGACGTTGCCTAAGAGTCTGCCTGTTGGAAGATCGATCACGGCCAAACTCATCAACACCACTTGACATATCTGTGACAAAAAGCCAATTTCAAAGTAGAATCAACAGCAATTCATCTGTGTATGGGCACGTGGGTGTGTTAGGAATACATGCAAAAGTCGTAGACAGACTGCTAAGGCATCAGACTTGCACAACCCTAATTTTGAAGGCCATACATCATCAAGCCTATTCTCAACATAGTTACTCTCCTAAGAAAGCAACTAAGTCCTAATTACCTCTAAGATAACCAAAGCCTATGGCTTTCTTACCAACAGCACTAATCTCTATATACATGTCAAATGCCCAGTCCTACAGCTACACTGTAGTCAGTGCCTCTGAATGTCTCTAAACCACAAAAATAACAGTGTAAATCCAGAGGCTTTGTACTTCACAAAGCCCTTCACTAGATAACAAAGGAACCTCCGTCAAACAAACTCTACAATTTGTCAATTTGTCCTTCAGGGGTCATCCATAATTGTCTCGATTTTCGCAAGCTACAAACTGTACGCTGGGAGGGAGGGAGTTGAAGCTGGCATATGCTTTAGAAAATGTACATTTATGCACAAGTGCAATGCAGTAAAAATGGTGTACACGGACAGTGCTGCACAAAATAAACTTTGTCCACGCAGCTACAACCCACTGTCCACCTGGCTCCCAGCTACCAACAGTAAAATTTCCAAACATTTACGTGTTTGCAAATTGCGAAGAACATAGTGCAACAGTACTAAATTCGCAGGAAGTCTGTCTCACAAACAGAATTAGGACTCTTGAACTTGAGCATCTAACAGACTGAGCTTTCAGGAAGTAAAAGCAGCAGTGGACATGCTGGCAAGATGCAATTGCAAGCAGCGAAATGCTTCATATGCATAACTGGACAAGCATCATCCAAATTCTATGCATGTCACACCAATGTTGAGCTTCCTTAATCACAGATCTCAGTTTGCAGTCAGCCTGAATTGCAAACAGTGAGCACTAGCTATAGACTTGCATGTGAAACTGATGATATACTTAACACGTATGAAACAGTCATATTTACTTTACTATATTGAGCTTCATTTCTCCATACATTTTCAGGAGGGAGGGAGAAGTTGGAGAAGAGCGTACACTTTGTAAGCTCACGAAAATGAAGCCAATTTTGGACAACCCCTTAATAAAAGGCATTTCACACTTGAAGCACATCAAACCGCATTCAATCCACTTCCCAGAAGATCTAAACTAGAAGCGCATTCAATGCGCATTGATTCAGTCCACTTCCCAGTAAACGTAAGATAGCTCTCTATCTTTGTTTACAGTATGCCCATCTACGCCACAAGCACGGGATAGAAACGAAGCATATATCTACTGCTGCAACATAAAGAGCTACGTGAGTACATGGTGCCACGTGCACTCGCCAATGAGCATTGAGTGACTCAGTACACTTCAAACCACCTCAGTATGTGGTTTGAGTGAATCCGCATTCAATGTGGTTTGACAGCCAATGTGCATTAGGTGTGAAACGCCAATGCACATTAATGAGCATTCAATGGGCTTTGGAGTGTAAGCCTTACGTGTGTGAACAAGACACATAGTTGGCAACAATATCTGTATTGTCTTCGAACAAGGTGGCACAAACTTTCCAGCCTGCGCTCTCACCAGGACTTTGTTTCAACTGGCACTGCTAATTGACTAATGATGTCATATATTAGAGATAACATCACTTCTGGCTAGCAAGTTTTCGACGATAGGATTGATGCCCAAAATTTGGCATGCGTAACATACAGCTATTTACTAGAATAAAAAATATTTATGTAATAAATAGAAAACAAAGTATGGCAGCGCACTTTAAGCTAGTGCTTGAAGAAATAGGGGTCGAAACTTTCGTAGACAAATATTCATACTTTACGTCTGAAACCAATCTCCCACAATAAATCCCTACTTCACTCCTAGCCAAGTAGCCACCTTGAAAGCAAACAGAGTGAAGTAAGGATTTAATTGTGGGATTGTTTTCAGATGTAAAGTATGAGTACCTGTCTGTGAAAGTTTCGACCCCTATTTCTTCAAGCACTAGGTTAAAGTACACAGCCATCTCTACATTGTTTTCTATTTATTACATAAGTATTTTTTTTGTTCTTGTTCATGTCCTTTTATAGAAACACATGCATTGTTACAACTCATAGTATATTTGAGAATTAATTCCCTAGACTGCTACATTAATGCTGCTACTCTAATACTCTATACAGAAGTAAAGTTTCGTTAGTACCAGGCAATGCTAGAACATTAATTAGTTAATAGTACACAAGCTAATCTATTACAAAGAAACTCTGTTACAACTCATAGTATAATTGAGAATTGCTTAGACTGCTACGTTAATCAATGCTTCTACTCTAGATCTATACAGAAATAAAGTTTCATTATAGTACCAGGCAATGTGATGATCTTGCGCAACCAGCCCCTTCCCCTTTCAACTTCCATATGATTATCACAAGCTATTTGATTATGATATGGCAATCGGTGTGTGCATTCAAGTCCCAAGCAAGTAGAACTCGTACTTTCTCTTCTACCAGTTAGAAAGAACGGTCTCTATCACACGCACGTGCAAGTTTTCTGCGAAGATCATGTGAGAGACGGGGAAACCCTGTTTGCGGGCTCACGCAGAGAACTGGAAAAACTTAACAAAACTGTCGACAAGTCGATCGGTACTCAGATCTCGCAAGTAAATCGACGGGCGTTTCAAGTAACAGACAAACAATGAAAAAGTGAAGATCCTGTGAGCAACATGAAATCCCGTGAGCAATACGAAGATCCAAACTGGCAGTCAGGTCTCGTGTGTAGGCTACATCGGCGAGTGTTTCAAGTCATACGGAATGAATGGAGAAGCGCAGATCCTGTGAGCAACTTCGAGAACGGCAAAGATCCCACGAAACTGGGAAGTCGGCACATGCATACTATGTCACACGCAGGGAAAGACGTGGCAAACGGCGTGTCAAATTTCACAGTAAAAAGTATCGTCCCAAAGTCGTCCGAACATGCTAGCGCCATAGGGATAGTCAAAGGCCATGGCCCCTCCGTAGCCATGCAACATGATAAAAAAATTGTGGCATTTTATAACAGCATTTCAAAGCTATGCTATCCGTAAGTGAAAATCGGGATTAATATTAACTACCGGTGCCATCCCTACTTAGGGAGTGCGCTAGCAGATAACCAAAACCGTCACCCTTATTTCTGCAAGTCTTTAGATGGTCTAACTAAGCAAAAACTTATCTTTTGTACAAGTTAGAGGCATGTCAAAGTATAGCTGTCTTCCGTAACATTATTAGAACTGTGATACAGCACAGGTGTACACATGCTAAGATCAGAAATTTGCCACAAAATAGACTAATGCTGCCTGTATCTACAGTGTTACAGTAGTTGTTTGATAAAGTACTCATGCTACTCTAGGCAGCTTTGAAATCTCACTCGCCCATAGTATCAACTTTTTTGGTGTGAGTGTAACAGCAAAACAAAGCAATTTTTCCCTCTCAACCAGCAACAAACTCTCCCAAGTGGCAAAATGCAAGCATTGACATCTCTGGCAAGAACACTGTTATCTGGATCACCATAAAGAAAACCCAGCAACATCATAACTTTCTAAAACCACTTCAAATTCATTTCATCAATTACAACAAAAAGCAAAGTCATTTGCTTGCCAAAATATCCTACTAGATCTTTGTCCTGTTAAATCTTGGCACTGCCCTAAGAAACATCTCAAAGGACACACGCACGTGTGCAGACACACACACACACACACACACACACACACACACACACACACACACACACACACACACACACACACACACACACTATTACTACCGTACAGTAGACAATAGCTAACAAATTGCAATGACACAGGTGTGATTCATTCACCAAGAAGCACTAACTTGAAGAATCAAATTGCGATGACTGATCAGTGACATCCTGCCTTCTCCTTTCCACAAGCCTTTCACTGCGTTTCTTTAATAACTCATGATACAATGTTTCAACCTGACTAATAACTTTCACCTACAAGTCACAGCAAACAGCATAAGAACCTATTCATACAACATCTTAGACAACCCAATACTCAACAAAGCCCTCATGACATCTACACCAGCCATACGAGTCAAAAACTTTGGACTCTCCCTTAATCTTATCGTTTGTACCTTCTCATGTAAGCACGCTAACAAATCTCTGACATAACCTCTCATATCTTGGTAGAATGTGTATTTCCATGCCACATCAGCCGACCTCTTCTCCAACTGCCCTGCATTCTCCTCTGCTATCCTTCCATCCTCTCCGTGTCTCCCTGCCTGCATATGATGCTGACAATTAACTTCTTTTAGACAGCTCACATTTGTTTGTAACCGAGTTATAATATCATTAATATCAACTACTGTGTCTTCAGTGACAAACGGTACTGTCATGGGCATTGGTGTGGTAGTAGCAACTCCATAGGGAAAACGAGAATACGGTGTGTTGGTAGAATAATCAATCTGTTCAGTCTGGGCGTACAAATGGAATCCACTTGCATAAGCTTGTTCTTGGCTCTGAAATAATGCAAGCTGCTGTGTTGTCACGCCTTTCTTGATCTGCTCTTGTTCCCAGCGCTTCAATTCCTCATCTTCACACTCATCTTCATTTAATGCATCTTTCATTGCAAGCTCCTTTTTCCTCATTACTTCACTAGGCTTAACACTTGAAAACTTCATCTGAGTAGAATCACCTGGTTCCTCATCACTCACATCATTGTCATCCTCACGAACAAGTCGTGATCTTGTTTCTCTACTTGAAAGTCGCTGTGTATCATCTAAAGGTAAAAAATCAGCTCCAAGTTGACGTGCTAATTCCCGTTTTTTCCTAGCAGCATGGATAGTGGCAGCATCTGGAATATCACCAGACCGACTTCTAACCAGGTCAATTTCTGTAGCACTCATTCGCTCTCCAAATGATTCCGCCTTTAAGGCCGCGATTTTTTCTGCTGTATATTCGCCTGCAACAGAAATCTGTGTGTTTACTTCTGATTTCATTTTTTCTCTCTTTTTCTTTTCCTTCACAACTTGACGGACCAATCGTCGACTTTCTGCTGATTTCTTCACCTGGAACACTTCACTACCCTCTTCCTCATCATCAGCAAAGCTAACTACTGACTTCGCTTTAGTTCCATTGACTTTGCTTTTTCCAAAATGTTTGTGAACAGACCTCGGGAGCGATGAACTAGGGGGACCATCCTCTGGCTCCTCAACAGACACATTGTTATCATTAGTTTCATCAATCTTCTTACGAAAGTTTCTTTTCTGACGCTTCTTGAAACCGTACATCCCGCGAAGCAACAGAAAAAATGTGCAAGAACTACGCAGGAAACAATATCAATCAAGTCGATGAGTCACGTGACTTATATCACGTGATTTGAGAGAGCTAATGATACGGATCAAATGCCAATCCAGACCGTTCGCGAATGGGCTAGACCATTTACGAATTCTTATACGGGCTAGACGATTCGCAAACTGTCAGACAGTATGGGAACGCGAGCCAGACCGTTTGCGAATCTAGACCGTTCGCGAATGGGCTAGACCATTGTTGCCTGCACGTTGCTCAGTTTTTGCTTGGCCAGTAGACGATGTCTTGTCTGGAGATTTTAAAGAGACGGTAACTGTATATGGGGACGTTGTAGTGTTTGTTAGAGCACTAGACGAAAAAGTTGGTGGAATTGTGATGAGTCTTTTAAAGAATGATGATATTGTTGCCTGCATTGACAAAGATCCTTTACTTGGTTGCTGGAGTTTTTTGAGGAGAGGTGATGTGTTTTGCTGTGTTCTAGAGGAGACAAATGATGTAGTTTTCTGGATCCTGGTGTTGAAGCTCGAAGAAGGATGAAGTTCTGGGTTGAGTGTCTCTAGGATCAAGGACAAGTGATGTCGTTGGTTGACTTGATTGAACTAATGTACATACATTAGATTGGGTTGTTGTTGGGCAGACAGCTGTGGTAAAAGTAGACACAAATGTTGTATTGGAGTAAGTCCAGGTGTTGTAGTGGAGACAGAAGTTGTAGTATCTGATAGAGCTTCAAAGGATGCAGATGTTGCAGATACAGATTGATGTCCTTGCTTTTGTTTGGAGATGTTTCATTCTTGCAGTGCTTGCCATGATGGCATTTGCTGTGGCAAGAAACACCACTTTGGACACAAGGACACGGTCTAGCTGACAGACAACCTTTTTTGCATTTGCAATGGTATGCTACACGTTTTCCTTGTCTTGGTCTGGCCAGTCTTGCTGCTCTCGTAATGAAATTTGGCTATCACTTTGCCAGTTGTTGTCATCAAGACCTTCAATTTTCCCAGAATACTTCTCCAAGGTGCTTTCATCATACAGCCTGTCTATACATCCATGCAATGACCTGTTTTGAGAATTATGTTCCTCACTTGTTGAAAAACAAATTTGAATTGCTACACTTACCTCAAACGGTACGAGAATTGCTTAGTCCCTTTAACTTCAACTATTACAGCTGGCAGCCTTGGAAGATCAGATGTTCGGTCTTGAGTTGGAATCTTGACCGTGACATATTCTCCTACAAGGTGAGCTTGTAGGCGCACACGCTTGTTTCTTGTCTGCTTCTTTATTTGATTTTGAGCTGCTTGTTTGTAATGTACTAATGCTCTTTTCCTCCTCTGAACATGCTGTGCACTTGTCCCTAACCAGCCATCTGAAGTAGCAAGTTAAGATTTAACACATGCACATCAATGTGTGTAGTATTGCATACCTCTGGTGTCATCATCACTAGTGACAATTTCAGAAGCACATTGAACAGTAGAACTGTTAATGACACTATCATCAGACGGTACACACACGTACTGGTATTCATCTGAATGAACAGTATGTACACTGTCACTCAAGTAATCGTGCATGGTCTTAATTAAGACTGTTGTTGGGTGTCACCTCACCTTCACTACTCTCCACTGTCTTGACACCTTCAAGACTATCTTTAGCAGGACCAAACTCAATTCTTCTCTCAATTGAAGGGTCATAGAAATCACCTGCAAACATCACATGCATCAAGATGTGTCCGTGTGTGTATGTGTGTGTGTGTGTGTGTGTGTGTGTGTGTGTGTGTGTGTGTGTGTGTGTGTGTTTGTGTCAACAAAATGAACACATTGTTTCTGTTGGCAGACCTTCTTTACTTTCTGAGATTGTGCTGACATTGTCTTCACTAGCAATAGACTCAAAATCATTATGGCAATTGTCACTCTTGTTCTTAGCAGCAGCATCACTAACACCAACTACTGATACATCAGAAACTTGAAGTTGCCATCACATTTTAGCATGTATGTATGTAACTAAGTTTCACACCTTCATTACTTTCTGGAACAGTACTGGCATTGTCAAACACATCACTGGCATCAAACTCAAATTCATTGAGAATGGGAGCACCATCAATATCAACTAGTTTACAATATAAAATTAATGGAAACTCTACAGTACCACAAAATCTGTATATTTAGCTTTGTAGTTATATGTAACAATATATCCATTTATCCATTGACTTATATCCTTCCATTTATCCATCCATGATGTATGCATTCATCCATCCATCTACCCATTCACCTATCCATTGATCCATCTGTCCACATATAATCCTCCATGCACATATAATCCTCCATGCACATATACATTATAATTATGTATTCAATTGTAGATTCATGCAAGACTACATACGATCAGGAATACTGCTAGCACCAACTTCATATGGTGACGTTTTAATGGCACTATGCCTTTGGGCATTCATAGCATCTTTGTAAAGAATAAAAGAAATGTATGCGTTTAATTATTGTACAACTTCCAATATGAAGACAGTTATACATTGGATTGATGGAAGATAACTTGACCATCCTGTTCCTGAGTACTCTGCTCTTCTAACTGCGAGCATGTGATGGACAGTCCTGTGTGCCTGCTCCACAAGACCCTGTGACTGTGGATGACGAGGCCGGCCAGTGATAATCTGGCACTGGCCAGGCCATTATCTAACAACTCGTCGAATGATCTACAATGAAGAGACATGATAGCTGATATATGTCGTGAAGCAAACAAAACCAATATTTCACCTTATTACAAAATTCGCTACCATTGTCGTGCTGTAAGATGACAGGTAGGCCCACAACGCTGAAAACATGTGTTATTAAACACTTAGCCACTTCTGATGCTTTCTTTCTTTGCTGTGACCACAAAAAATTGAACTTCTTAAAGTGGTCAATATAGTGCCCAATCCATTTCAACTCTCCATCACAATCATGGCTCATGTCTATGAGATCGACCTGCCCTCTTCTCATAAACCCAGGAGACAGGATTGGCTTTACAGGAGCAATAGACTTCTGAGCAGTTTTGCAGGCACACAGTAGGCATGTCTTAACAAATTCTCTGACAGCAGGCCTTGTAATGCCTACGTATTGCTCTTGAACCTACAGCACATGTGCAAGTGTTATAAAAGTGACACAGATTCACATTAAACATGGCTAATCCTGGACATGGGATGTTGAGAACATTCCCCTGTTGTAGTGTTGCCAAATTGCCCCATGCAAACACATAAGTTATTGACATGCTCATTAGTCATGCCGACATAAATTTCATCCATGCAGAAACGAAGCAGTTCTCACTGCAGTCAACCCATGACACAGCATGTATAACTTATCCTTCCAAATCTAAGATGTACATATCAATCCAGTTGGCGACCCCAGTATAAGAGCAAAACCATTACACGTACATCAGAGAATACTTTCTGATATCCGGCATGCACTCTTGTGCCTTCATGAATGGTCTTCAAAATTTGGTGTATCTCAGGCACAGTTGCCACCCTTCTCCAACTTCCCAGCAATGAAAGTTTTGTTTCTCTGTCCTATTGAAAAGAATATAATATTTCAAAATTTTTGGGTCAAATGAAATCATTATGAACACATGTATAGTTTACCAACAAGGATTAGTAGCTAGGTTTCCTCAAACTTGAGTTCCCAGATTTTCTAAATCTTACTACTAAAGTAAGTCTATTCTGAACACTGTAGGATTGAGTAAATAACAAGAAGAAACATCATGATACCTATGGCATGTCCTGACAAAACACATTACATAGTCACTCATAAGTCAAAGAGCTGCTGCAATCAGTTGTCAAATCATACATGTTTGGCTAGCTTGCTTGTTCCAGCCATTGTAGTTACCAGCATATATGCAGTATGCAATAAATACCATATGTTAGAACACATCACTGTAACTCAGTTGTAGATAGTTATGTCAATACAGCTTTAATGTAATATGATTGTAACGATTGTGGTTCTACTTTGCCACAAATGAACATTTTCTTGGAACAAGTGTATTTTATTAAAGCAATTATACCCATAATATCTTAAAGCTCCAACACGTAGCCTTTTCATCTGACTAAACTTTACATTCATTTGACTTTAAAAAGATATACCACTGTATTGATGAACAAACATGCAATTGAGTACTGTACATGTCCATTTACACAAAATTGACTGCATATAATGAAATAGTAACAAAAATTTTTTAATTTTTTAATATAAATGGTATGAAAAACAAAACTCTATAGGATGTTTAATTGACGTTTGTATCAATTTAATACCTATTAATTAACCTTTCAGTCATGTAATTGCTATTGCAACTTACCTTTGGTGCTGGGGCACAAAGAACACCTGAAAGAGCTAGTAGTGGAAGGTCCACTACTGAGAATCCTTTACTTTTGACATAAAAGCGGAAACGTGCCGTCTCCGCACGTGCACTGGGACCGCCTCGTAGTACCTTCCGAATCCGTTTGGCTTTGGCTTCAGCTAACAACTGAGAGTTTGGCCTCTCAGCGAGTGAATCCAAAAACTCACGGAAGTTTTCCTTGCGCTTGTTTTCGTCTGCCGCCATACTACAATTATATCTCGCGCCAAATTTCACTCAGTGTACCCGCATTTAGATATAGTTTGACCTAAGCGAATGGTCTGGACTGGAGGGTTGACGAATACTTAGCGCATTGGCCATTGGCGAATTGTCTTTCCGGTATACGTATGCGAATTCGTAAATGGTCTAGCCCATTTTCGAACGGTCTCGATTCGCATTTGGTCCGTATCAGCTACACTGTACGAAAGCCTGTTTAGTGCGCGTTAGCCTAATCCGGGTGTGTGGATCGAAGCGATGAGGCTTTAGCCTGAACCCGATCGAAACCACCTCGCGATGTGGATCGGACGGATCGCGATCGAGTTGCAAGTTTGGACAGCGTTGCGGTTGGATCGCGATCGGATCGCGATCCAGTTGACAGTGTGGACAGGTCTCTAGGCGCCACAAGGATTTCACACGATGGTAATCAGCGTCAGTGCACTTAGCATAACCAATTATTGCTAAGCCAATCAGAATTTACAACCGAGATTCGGGTTGTAGGAGCTGATTGGCTTAGAAGGCTATTTCAGTAGAGTTTGCGCGCTCTCTGGTCTCTATGCGGTACTGTACGGCTCTGATCCAGGTCGACGTGCATCGTCGTCTGGGAGCATTCGAAATGTAGTCGCTTTGGCTGGCGACTAGGATACCGTTGAACTTCTCGAAGACAAGGCTATTTCTTAAAAGCAACTTGTTTTTGCGTGCGAGTTCCCCTTTTGGGTAGAGGTATTGGGATCAATGGTACAATATGCACCCCCAGCTAAATGGGGTGCGTATTCTTCTAGCCTCTATGATACAACGCGCACCCATTTTTACATACCAGCAAAAACAAAAGTGATATACAATATATCCTGCACACGCCTACTTTATGAAACATTACACTCTTGTCCGCACGCAGAGTCTAGAGTATGAGAATATTTCTTGTTGTGCAAAGTTTACAGAATTACAAAGTAGCTAGGCTATGCTGGAACGGTTCAACTAAACTACAAACTCTACCTAACTCTACTGAGTCAAGAAGTGAGACAATGCTAGGAATGTCAGTGGTTACTGCGGTATCGGGTATCGCGCTGCTAAGTCAGCAACGTTGTTTTGTAAAGCTTGCTGCCTTGTTTTGCCATACCTCTCCCTCCACATAAACTCGTCGGACTGCTGATCTACCACATAAACCTGAACGGACTACTGATCAACCTGCAATTTGGCGCGACAATCTGCAGAATTGCTTATTATCCCGGATAAGGGTGTATGTTTCATAAAGTAGGCGTGTACAGGATATCATTTTTGTTTGCTGGTATGTAAATAGCTTTTAGCTAGGGTGCGCTTTGTATTAGAGGCTAGAAGAATACGCACCCCATTTAGCTGGGGATGCGTATTGTACCATTGATCCGAGTTATTGCTATCCACACTAGACCAGAATGGATCGCGATAGCGAGCGTCCACACTGCAATTTGAAAACGATACCTCCGCCTCATTTCGCTATCACGTGACTGATAACCGATGTGTATGTGTGGTTTCTTTGCTTGTAGAAAGCGTTGATACAGCGACGTAAGATGAGCGAGAACAAAGACGAGTGAGGAGTGCTAGATGTTCCGACTACACGCGTAGCGTACGTGAAGGTAACGCCCACTATTTCTAATTGGATTCAACCGATCGCGATCGGATCGCGACCTCGCGATGTGGATCGGACGGATCGCGATGGAGTTGCAAGTGTGGACAGCGTTGCGGTTGGATCGCGATCCAGTTGCCAGTGTGGACAGGCCTTTAGTCATACAAATACATTTAGTTCATATCATAAGACAAATTCTAACAAGTGATAAATCTGCCACCCTCATGAAATTGACATTTCTCTTGTATTTCACAAGCCACGGCTGTCAGACGATGACAACTGATTGGACTGCCAGAAGAGCATCCAAGTCGATATGTTGTTCCACCTAATCGGTCAATCTCAGACACAAGATCACCCTTGGCAACAATATTGACAGCCGTTGTATCAATTTTTGACCGTAATAATCCAAATTTCTCATGAGAATACAACAGCCCTGGACCATTAATTGAAATTGCTCGGATGTTCAGTGTTGCACCAGAAATCTTCCCCAAGCTGCCACCCAGAGAATGACCAGTTATGATTATTCGGTTCCCATACTCTTCCATCTTGTTTTTTATATGGTCACTAAGTATAGTATGGTAACTGCTAGATCGATGAGCTCGAAATACTCTTTCAACAACAGATGAAAAATAGATAATATCTGCCACTGTTTCCAAAGGTAATAGGGTAGTGATTGGGATAAACAGTGAAAAAAACTGCAGAGTAGCTACTTCTGTGTAGAGATCAGCATCTTGCATAAGGTCTGTCAAATGAGAAAATCGAGTGCCTCTCACACTAATCACTGTCACATTGAGTCTATGGCTATGAAGGACAAGGAATCCAACAAGCTCTCCTGGAGCAGGGGCTCCTATAATTTCCCAGTCCCATATTGGCTGTGGGAAATATTTGGCAATAAATTGGTGAGCTTCAACAGAGCACTCGCCACTGCTGCTCTTTGTATCGTACTCCTTGTATGAGATATCTGCTAAAAGTACCACATCCATTGCTGTTAGCCCAAACCATCTTTGTGAACAGATATCATACAGTGTCAAGTCACCACTGTCTGCATTTCGCCTATTTCTGTTTGGCTCTGAGATATTGGTGACTTTGAAACCATCACATTTTGGCTCTTGAGCCTGTCGAACAAACTCACCAGCAATTGCCATAATTATTATCAACAGAATCATAGTTATAGCAACAACAATACAGCTGTCTGCAACTCTGTTGGGAGTTGGAGGACGAAGACAAAGACACGTTAGTTTCTTTTTGAAACGCTTTATACCATACTTTTCCTGAGGCAGAACAGTTGACTGTGGGTCATTTGATGAGAATATGTTGTAGTAGGTGTATGCTAGACCAAGTATGAGTAGGCAGATTGCACCAAATGTGGTTTCACCTGATGCATTGAGCTCACGAAGAGCAAAGCCAATTACAAATAGAGAAATTACCAAATGACACGAGAAGAATACACCTAAAACATACATGTGCAACTTACGTCTTGGACTCACTGCTGCTTTCTGCACAAAATTAACAATCCCAGCTGTCTGACTCTTGTAGTATTGCATGGCAACAAACACAGCAGTTGTAGGAAATGAAACGTTCCCTCTCCACAGAGCAACACCCTGCATCACCAGTCGTAACAGAATCCAAGCACACCATAAAGTAATACCAATGACAAGACCAATAGTAAAGAACAACTCCAGCAATTGGCTCTGCTGAACCGCTGCAGAAATGATGAGAATAAAGAACACCAGAAAAGCCTTGACAATTCGTATTGCCTTCGAAACAGGGTCAAACTCCCTGTTCTTGTGCTCCATTGCTTTATCTAAACTCTGGTGAATATAAACACACATGAGTCTGGTGGATGGCAACTCTTGATGATCCCACACCTCTAATACCAATGAAAATACGGAGGGAATAAGAGACAAAATCGGATACAGTAGAGCAACAAGAAAAAAGAAGCTGGCCGTATACACAATATCTTCGTTGATTTTCTCGTCCTGTTTAGCAACAGGTACGAACATGCCAATAACAAACTGAACGACAACGTTGACTGAAAGCGCGCACAGCATAGCCGCTGCTTCCAGAATCCAAAACGTCGTGCACAAACGTGAGAACCAATAAGCAAGCCACAGTAATCGGATACCACAGCGCTTGAAAAACAGCGTCAACGCAACTTTCCAATGTTTCTTCAAGAAACGCCCGAGATGTCGCGTATCGTCTGCGATGTCTTGCAACACTCCATCGGGTACGGTTACTTCTTGCACTGCTGCATCGGTCTGCACTCCTTGGTGGACAAGGGAGACTACAACTCGACCGTCTTCCTTGTCGCCAGAATTACGAGGTGTCAACAAGTCAGTCTTAGTGTCAATGAAAGGTTTCCGGGCATGCTCACTCACATTAGGTCCACAAATGTTGCAGATTTGTGTCTCTAGATTGCAATGTTGGCGTTGGCCAGGAAACTTGTCTAGAGGTACAAAAGTCATGTCTTCACCACGATTCATTTTCAGTCAAGCAGTTGGTCGGCTCACATGTGGGCGGAGCCATTATGTAAGTCTAGCATCCGCCCACGCCTACGTGCAATGCAAAGATGGCTGACTAGAAACGGCCCATATAGGCAGCTGTATGCTGTATCTGGGTGCAAGGTGTACTGTTGTAGAAGAGTGTTTCCTGCTGAGGTGCGTTGTGCGTGCGTGCGTGCGTGTGTGTGTGTGTGTGTGTGTGTGTGTGTGTGTGTGTGTGTGTGTGTGTGTGTGTGTGTGTGTGTGTGTGTGTTTGGTTTGGAATTGATCTGACTATGCATAGTCTAGGGTATACTGGTTTGCTGATCACATGTACAACGTTCATAGAATGTCTCGGACATCATCTCTATTGATCTTGGCATAAAGAACCTTGCCTGGGTGCATATCGATAGAAATTTACACATAAAAGACTGGCATTTGAGTGAACTAGGAAAAATGAAACCTTACAAGCCATTTCATCTCTTTCAATTGGCAAGGCATGCACAAGAATTACAGTCAGTATTTTAGTGTAAAATGTATTTGGTAGGTGGAGGAATTTGTGGACCACCTACCGAGCACTGATGCTATTGTCTTGGAACTTCAGTATCATCGTCCCAGCAAACTTGGTGTAGGGATGAATTTACGATGTCTTGAAGCAATGCTATATGGGTATCTTGGTCGGGTTTACCCCGTTTTGTCAATCAGTTCCAGGACGGTGCAGGGTCTGTTTAATTTACCAACAGGAAGGGAGAAGAAAAGAGAATCAACCAGACTTGTACAGGACATGCTAAATGGAGATAAAGTGACTGGCAAGTCATGGCAGGAAACTGATAGGAAACTGTTTGTATCAGAATATCTGTCTGCAATGTTCAGGGAGTCAACAAAAAAGGATGATCTAGCAGACTGTCTTCTGCTAGCATTAGCATTTTTTCACTTAACAAAGAAAGTGACATAAGATCTCATATCATGTACCAGTATAATATCTTTACTATGAGATTGTTATTGGGTAAATCTTTCATATTGGGTAAGTCTTTCATTTCTCACACTAACTGATGTGATCTGCTGGTCTCATAAGCCTATAGCCTAGAGGTCCTTAATTGAGCCAGTGTACCAGTACAAACTATCTCTGTAAAAACGATCCTACCTGATACTATATTTTTCCACCGGATACGCTATGCTATCCAGGGGTGCTAAAGTATCCTGGCATGTTCTCTAGTCAGATGGACGTTCTTCTCGCAAGGAATGAGATGGAAGCATCTTATGTACTCAGGATGAGTGGATTTCTGTATTGACAAGCAGTTTCCTGTAAGGTTAGTTGCTGTACTAGTGATGTCGATGTATACCTGACATTTGCCGACGTAGTCTAAAACAGAACACTGTTGCTTTCCATCTTTCTTGTCTTTGGTTAGACTATTGAAACACCATGTTGTTGTGCTTGTATGTATGAGGAATTATGTCTGACATGTTGACAAAAACAGTACACAAACATCCAGCCAGCTGGTAGGTCCTACAACAAGTGGCAGAAAGTATAATAATAAGAGCGTGAGAGAAATAATCCATCGTAAGTAAGTATATATGGTAAATAAATATATGGTATGTTGAAGTTAAGGGAAGTTATCTCTGGCTTTATGGAAGTACAATGCTTTTACAAAGTAGTTATGTTATACAGCCAGACATTGATCTCTGGGATCTTCCCACATGTTAGGTTTGTAGCCTAGGACTTGGGCCCTGTTATATAAAATATATTACAAATATATACTATATATATAATATATATATTTGTATATAATACAGATAACACATATCCGCCCTATAGGGACGGAAGCACAAAGAGTCTAAGTCGCAATATCGCAATAATTAGGTAGATAGTCAACAATCACGAGGCCCAATCTGTCACTAATCATTCGTGAGTTATACTTTATATATATATATATATATATATATATATATATATATATATATATATATATATATATATATATATATATACAATGTATATTTCTATATATATATATTATATGTATTTAGTATTATAGCTATACTCTGTCCAAAGGATGAATTGTCACAGGTTTTTTGCAAACGTTGAGAAAAACCTTTTGTAATGAAACTTTTGGAAATTTCACATATTCCAGGCTAGGAGACAAATGAGAAAAGCTACACAAACGTTAAGCTATATGTAAACTGTTATTAGTGCATCCAGTCACACAGATGATTGAAATTAATTGACAAAACTAAGAGTTTTCTTTAGTTCTTTTAGCATGGGTGGCAGTACCCTTGTGTCTGCTTCTTTATTGCTGCTTTAATTTTGTGTCACAGTTGAAATGGTACCACGTGTAGCAGCTATCACACGTACTGGACCATTTCCTCCAATGAAAGATGGTGTTAAAATTCGGCCATCATCTGCCAGTAGTCTGTAATCTGTACAGATCCACCAGCTGCGTAAAAGGGTTGGCAAGTGGCCAAATAGGCTATCAAATATGTCAACACTGTTTGACCTGTAGCTGGGGAGGATGTGCATTTCTTTCATTGCTAATGGATTTAAATGACACTGCTTGTTACTGGGTTAAACCCAACAGGGGTCATACCTACCAATGGTGAGAACAAACCGTCCACATGAGGAAATTGGGTTTTCAATGTATAGATTCCCCTGCTGTAATATGTCGGTCAACCGTTGTTTTTGAACCAGTTCATTTTCATCACTAAGAGAGTTGCAATTGTGGTAGCTACCAGAAGGTAGACTGATTTTCAGTTGTGTTGTCATCTTTGTCTGCAATTAGTATCGGTGCTTCCAGTTTTGACTCAGTTACACTGCTGCATCGTCTTCTGTAGTGACATTTCAGACTGCACCTTTCCCTTTTTGTTTGCAGCTACATCGGGCCTTAATTTGTATAGTTAGTGCTACACTGTCACCCATCAGATTTAACCTTTGTTCACTTCTTGTCTGGGACATCAAAAATCTTGTTAGATGATTTGCAGAAATCATCAAAGCTAGTGGTTGTTTTCTGCAGTTGCATTTACCCGGACATAAATTAATTTTGTACCTATTCTAGCCAAAATGAATGGTTAGTATAGTTTATGTACTAGCTGTATGTAATATATGTATGTATATAATATATGTATATATGTATGTATGTGTGTATGTATGTATGTATGCATGTATGTATGTATGTATGTGGCTCAATTAGTTAGAGTGTGCAGTTGAAGATTGGCAACATCCGGGACCTTCAGGTCAGAGTTTTAGGGCCACATACATAAGTTCCCTTGGGCAAGGAACTAACATACACTTGCCTCTCTCTCCAGAGTGTCAGTTCTGTCTAAGAAGAAGAAGAAGTGACATGTAGACAGTGACTGCTGATAGCATTGTAGCATCATAGCATCATAGCATTGTAGCATTGTAGCATCGCAGCATAGTCTTTGCAGTATCGAACCTGAGCCTTAGGGGCTCTTGTATGTACGTAGATACAAAAAATGTATGTATGTATGTATGTATGTATGTATGTATGTATGTATGTATGTATGTATTGCGAGGCTCGGAGGATGCCACGAGGTTATGGTACAGTGGCTCCGCCAATTTTCCCTATACAGAGTGAATTCCAAGTCATTTTGGAGAACTTTAGCGACAGAAAGGTATATTAACCGACAGGCTACGTAGATTGCGAGCTTACATTGATCGAAATACTAACCATGATCAAGAAGAAGAAATAATGGTTGTCAGTCAGATTGGTTGCTGAAGGCGTGACAGCAGAAGACTTAGTGAAGGCTTTATTTAAGTAACTGCCGGAAGAGTGTATCATGTGCGTGTGTCCGACAATAGCAGAAATGTGGCAGATTACCTTGCTGAATGAAGAAGCCAAAGAAAGGTTGGTACTGACAGGCCTGACAGTGAATAATGTTTGATTGGAAGTAATGCCACTACAAGATCCACCAGCTTTTATCTCAGTCAAAATACCCTTTGAAATGACAGATAATGTCATTATCTTGAGAATAGCAGAAAACGGTCAAGTTGCAAAAATTACAAGGCGTACGTATTCCTTTGCATGTATTCCTTTGCACGACATGTGGAAATGTGAGTGAAAGTATACAAAGTACAGAATCCAGAGGTTATTTCCCAGAGCACATAATTTATGGAAGATACAATTTACGTCTGCATGTGGGATATGTTAGACAACCTCAAACATGTTAGGGCATGTTTCCACTAACGCCTAAACCGGTTTAACAAGTGGTTTAAGCTAAACTAGTTTAAGGTGCAGCTAGTGGAAACACGGCCTTATAGATACGGAAGCACTACTCATATGATAAAGGACTGTCAACTACAAAAATGATAAGAATCCTGAAGACCAGGGTAATGAGAGTGCATGTGACCACGATCTTGACAAAACCATGATGTCAAAATGCAGCAAGAAAACAAAGAAGAAGAGAATGTGAAAGAACAGTAAAGTCAAACAGCAACAGAAACGGAACAATCAGAACAGAATCCTGAAAGTATGAAAGACACCTTGGAACCTCTACAAGAGATGACAGGCTCAACAATGGGAACCACCTATCAATCACAACCAGAAACAAACAACCAAAGCATAAGGGACAAGTCAGTAACAAACACGTTACCAGAAACAAAACAGTGTGCACAATCCAATCCAAGAGAAAGCACAGCATATCACAAGCAACAGTCTAAAGGCTGATCTGAGATTGAAGTATTAGACAAGGAAGAAGAGGAAACGGGAAGACTGAATATGACACTTTCAACAAAATTGTAAAACATCGCAATCACCTGTCACCAGACAGAAAAACAGAATCACCATCCAGATCTAGAACACATCTAGACCACCAGTCATCAGCAGAAGAGCAAATGTCAAAAGGGCGCACAAAGCGCTGCTGAGGAAAAACTACATCTTTTTCTTTTATATGGCTTGGGTCTACAGTTGTAACGGAACAGACAGCGTAAATCAAAGATACACATTGAATCCATTGAGTTTAAAAAAAAACCTATTAACAATTTTTAATGGAAAAAAGTTATTGGAGACTATTTGCAGAAAGACGGAGTTATAACTATGTTAATTTGACAATGGTATTAGTGTATAATTGCAATGTAAACGGTTTATACTGAGTCTTAAGGACTCTTTATAAAACAGATGCCGCCAGACAGCTTTACAGAGTGGGAGATACACCTGTCATCACAATTCTGTGCTTAAATGCTTCGATCTACCTGTTCTTAGATGAACAGCTACCAAGATCCTGGGTAATCTCTGTTGACCTTCCAGGCTTACCATATGTACTCCCATCTGTTATTTCCAACTCATCTCTTAGCCCTGACATCATCCTATGGTGCCAGAAAATTAAGGAGATTAGTCTTCTGGAATTGACAGTGTGTTTTTGAAGAGAACTTTACCACCCCATCCGAATACAAGAAAAATAATACAGCAATTTGGTATCTGCCTGTAAGCAAGGTGGGTGGAGTGCTCAACTTCACACCTTGCAAATTGTGGTTCCTCAATGTCAGCAAGCCTTCATCAAACTTCCTGTTCAGAAAGATGTGCAGAATTTCCATTGGCACATTGCAATCTGGTGTCGAAGAAACTCAGACTGTTGGAGGAACTCAGACCTACTTGTGTACAAGCAGTATTGTGTTTAGTGACCTTTAGTCTTGTGCTGTACTAGTTGTACATAGGCAGGGTCTCAGACACGCCCCTCGGGATGAATAAACCATGTATGAATGTGTGTATGTATGTATGTATGTGTGTGTGTCGTCTGTAGCTCAGTTGGTTAGAGAGTTGCATTTGGAGAATGGAAACATCTGGGATGTTGCATGAGGTCGTAGCTTCGCGGACGAGTACAGATGTAATTTCCTTGGGCAAGAAATTCACACACAATTGCCTCTCTCGACTCAAGACTATAGATGAGTACCTGGTCTTTGACTGGGGGTGGACTAGACCGCTGGCTTGGCAGAACATCACTCAGTGGACTTGGCCATGCATCAAGGGGTTCGTCAGCGTGGCCTAAAACTCCGAGTAGTGCCAGGGTTTCCACTTAGAAATAGGCAGGGGTGCTATCTTCGGAACTTTCCAAAGGGCATATCCATGTATGGCATGTCCATGTATGTATGTATGTATGTAGTCTATGTATGTATGTATGCACTCACTGAATTAAGGCACTTGAATCAGCAAAACTCAGTTCAGCATTGATGTGTCTAGTAGTATCTTGTTTTGTCTGTGATCTTATGTCTAGAAGCATCCTGTTTATTGGTAATCTCAGAGATAGTAGAATCTAGATTGTTCATGATTTCGGGTCTCCTGTATGCCTTGATTTAGTAGAGCCCCATGCTAAAGCTTTGATATATGATTTGTCCTGATTCCACATTGAGCTGGTAGCATGCCTTTGACATGGCCTGGATCACTTCATATGGCCTTTTCCATCATTCTTCTAGCTTTCCTCCCATGTGATGAGAATTCTTCATTGTACAAGCTAGACTTCCCTCAGCATATAGTTCTTCACAAATTAAGAAACACATTTGTTTATCAATATGCTGAGTGGTGGCTTACTGTGTAATAGTGAGTTAAAGTAGTTTATATAGCATATAGCGTTTGTTCATTCAAAATCCATTGGTGTGTTTCAATTATTTGTGTGTGTGTGTGTGTGTGTGTGTGTGTGTGTGTGTGAGAGAGAGAGAGAGAGAGGGAGGGAGGGAGGGAGGGAGGGAGGGAGGGAGGGAGGGAGGGAGGGAGGGAGGGAGGGAGGGAGGGAGGGAGGGAGGGAGGGAGGGAGAGGAAGAGAATTTGCCAGCGTCATCGTCATCGTCAGCGTCATCGTCAGCGTCAACGTCAGCGTCGTATTGTGAACCGAGCTTAAGCAAACTGGACCCATACCATATAAGCAATTGAGAGGTGTCATACAGCCTGATTTCATGTCTTTGCCTACTTAATTTCATTTAGGGCGCGTTTCCACTAGTGCCTAAACCGGTTTAACAAGTGGTTTAAGCTAAACTGGTTTAAGAATTCACTTGTTTCCACCTGCACTAAACCAGTTCTATTTTAAACCTAAACCGCTTTCCTAAACCCACTTCAAAGTAGGTTTAGCAAAGTGGTTTAGGTTTAACTGTCACGTGACAGTAGCGCGCTTGTTTAGATGGCTTCTGACAATGTCGTTTTGATGATATTGACTATTTTGCTGGGATAGGAGTGCCTTAAAAGATGTAAGGGTCGTTAACAAGGGGAGAGAAATCAGTAGCTACGGAGAGAGACAAGACGGTGTCTTTGGTCATCGTCATGCAAATTCCTACTAGCAGATGCTGAATCAGTGAAAACCAACAGTTGCTCTGACTCGGCGACAAAGCAGCCCAATACTTCAAAATAAGGCGTTCCTAGACGGTTTGTTTTGCACATCCCGGATGTGCAAGTTCCTAGTGGAAACAGCGCTTTCTCTAACTGGTTTAGTTCTTAAACCCATTTAAGCTAAACTAGTTTAAGGTGCAGCTAGTGGAAACACGGTCTTAGTCATAAATACCACAAATATGAGATAACTACAATATGCTGTGTAACCAGATTAAATTTTGATAGATATAGTTTCTGCCCTTCAGTTAACTTCATCAACTCTTAACAGTTGCAGTACAGTCAACTGATGACCACCTGCTACCCATACTGTTTAAATATTACAACTAACATCTGAACTTCCAGTGAAATTTAACCAGTTCCACTGCTACATTCTAACATGTTGATATACCAAAATCTCATCATGAATATACCAGTGTCTACTAGGTAGCTCCTACACACTAATGTAATCAACCTATATCACTGGCATATCTAGCCTATTTTGGAGTAGCCACATAGACATTTGATGCAAAATGTTCTTTCAAGTACTCGCCACCCATCTCTAAATAATCTGATCTCGTCAAGAAAGCAGCCACAAAGTTCTCTGCGTTACGTGCCCAACGACTGGCTCCCAGCCACGCATCCAACACAGGATCTTCTACAAATATCACAAACAGGTACATGTTATGGATGCACCCAAACAGCTTTATGCAACACACAAAACTTTCATGCAGGATTGGTGATAACACACAGAAACATGCTTATGAGAAACTCTTTACTGCTTAAAGTAACTTTGAATTTTGATAGAAATGGCCTGATCGCCAGGAGTTCTGTTTCAAGGCGTTCTTTAAAGTTGAGAGCCATTGAATTTCCTCCAGTGACAAACACATTCTAAATTCCAAAACCTGATGATACTGCAAAAAACAAAACACTACAACATCTAACCTCCACTAGAAGCTGCTGTTCTTCTGAAGTAAAGTGTTTCAGAACAAACTGTGTTGTCTCTGTAATGCCTGATTGGTCTATGCCAATTAGTGATGGTTGATAGACAACTTCAGGAGTCCTGCAAAATTTACTAACTCTTCCTGAATTCTAAAGCAATTCTATAAGTATGGTTTAACCGGAATCGTTCAATTCCAAGATGTAGCTGATAAAAACCAGCAGTATCGATCAATGGTCGAGGGGTTAACTCTGGCTCAACTCTAACCAACAAGTACTGCCGCTCTCACGAAAACCAATACAAACAATAAAGAACAAGACATACGTTGTAAATTGAGTGTCATGCTGACGTAAAAGCTGCTCAAGTTGTTGCAGTTCAGACTCTTCCTTTTCATCATCAGAGTCATCAGCTTCTTTATTCTTCACATACAGAAATGTTCGCAATAATAGCAAGACTGCTCTAATGTTGACACTTACAATTGTACGGTAGACATGCCAGTCATCATCATTCTGTCCAAATGTGTCATGTTTCTGCCTTTCTTTACCTCGTCCTGAGACAGCTCCTATAGCTATTTATTAGCAAGGAAGTACACACAGTGACAGATTTCCTTTTGATTTTTGTACAAAACAGACAAAAACAACCAGACAGACAGACAACAGGCAGCCAAACTATTTACTGATCCTCAACTTCAGAGATACAATAGGCAATTCTCAAAGTAACAACCATATTAGTCCATATTACACTGTTCATCAGTTCAGACAGATAGATGGACAGATAGACAGTTTGTTTGTTCATCTTGCCCCAGGGCACACTTGTATGTTGCAAGTACACCAATAAGCATACCTGTTGTGCAGTCTAAAACAGATACCACAAAACACTGTGACAGAAAGACACACAGACAGAGACATACTGAAGCACACTGACACCGCTGCTCCCTAGCAAGACCACTTCTTTCCAGGGTTTTCATTGTATTGGATATTATGATTGTACCCTGATTGGTAACATGTTGATGTTCAAATATACCTTGACAGAATACAGACAAAATAACAAATAAGCAGGTAGGTGACAGGACAGCAATCAGCTAGTAATTGATCAAGCAGGTAAGCAGATGATTAAACGATTAGACGAATGATCAAGCAGGTAAGTGACAAACTAGCGATGAGATGGGTGCATGAACGATTGTGCAGTCGGATGAAATGGCACAAGGGTGGCACAGGTGCAATTGACAAGAGCAGTCAAGCAGGCAGACAAAGAAGAAAACAAGTAGATTCTTTATTTTGATTAAGTTAAAGATGTTAGCTGACGTGTTATTACATAAAACGTTTTGACTTGTATGTAATAAATTAAGAAAGCATTCAAGGCAGGCAGGCAGGCAGGGAAGAGGCAGGCTATACTGCAAAAGTGCAATGCAGTCATCATTTAAAGAAGATAAGAATATAGTGGCAGAAATTGGAAGTGATGTAGATGAAAGCAACTGATACGCCATAGAATTTACTGACATTCACGTTTCAGTCGTAGCAGCTTAGGATACGCTCACCTTCACACTTAGTAATTCAGATGTATAGTAATAAGGTATCAGCTTCAAGTTGATGTACTAGAAATAATCAATAGCGAAATGCCATTGGCACGCAGGCAGGCAAGAAGGCAGACAGACAGACAGACAGACAAGTATAGTCTCGCGTAGCCAAACCCTTCCTGCCTACATCCTGCCAACGAGAAAGGATCTGAGGAAGTGCTTTGTATAGGTTTGTTCTGCCACCATCATTAGTTGTGTTCACATTATGGTTTGGTCTGTTGTATTTGCATAACACGAATAGATCTATTAGCGTAAACTAACAATGGTGTACAAACCTGTGTTCACATTGCACTGGGTTTGAGTCTCTGGTTTAGCACCAATGTCTAGCTATGCGCTAACAACCTATACTACTAGTTTCCATAGGCTTGGCGCCACTTGGTCAGTGCTCCCCACCTCCACAGTGGAGTATCCTGATGCTCAAGCCACTTATGCAAACGGTAGCACCAATCTTGGCCAACTTATTTTTGTGGAGGCCATCAGGTCTGCCATCGACTTTACCGAGTGGATCCAGCAGTTCTGCACATACAGCAGCCACTAGTGTAGTTGCACTAACCAGACAACTGGCCAGCCTCTGTTTTGTCTTCTTACTTGGCCACATGCTACTAGTAGTAGAGCAGTAGACAGTCCTTCTGTTTGTCAGGTTATAGGCTCTTTGGGCCCAACTGCACTGGTTTGGCGGCAAAAACAAAGAAAGCAAAGGATCATGCAAAAGTCTCCTCCTTTTACGGAACAAGATACAAAGGTTCTGCTGGAGATATGAGCTGATGGTGAGACCTATCAGTTGCTAAGAAGACCCAGAATAAAAAACCTGTTTGGGAAAAATATGAAAAATTAGTGAAAGTGGCTTTCAAGAACAGCTGAGCACTGCATGGAGAGAGTAAGACTGCTTGAGAAAAAGTATAAAAAGATAAAAGAACAAATGAACAGTATAGGAGAAGAAAACATTGCCGATACATTTCCATATTTTGATCTTATAGATCAAGTGCTGGCTGATAACTCTTCCATTGAGCTCCATTATATTATTGACTGCCACTCAGTGGATGAAGTGGCAGTTGTCAGTTCTAGGTCAGAGTCACCATACTCGAATCTTGGTCAGATTCAAGACACAGACGTCCAAACTGAAGAAATGCCTCAGGAAGTAGCAGAAAGTCTACCAAGACTAAACATAAAAGGCAATCTATAGGTCAAAAACCAACCCAAAACGCTGTTGTTGGCATTGTTTCTGACATGGAGAAAAGATTGAAAGTATGGGAGACAGGTTCATTGAACTTATGGAAAGGCAGATGAACAGGAGAGAGAGAGAGAGAGAGAGAGAGAGAGAGAGAGAGAGAGAGAGAGAGAATTAGCTCAAGAAAGGATAAGGTTTGAACGTGAGAATCAAGAAAGACAGCAAAAGTTTTTCCTTGAAGCTCTCTGAAAGATCAGTAGTGTTGACAGCCCCAGTCATAATAAGTTATACCGGTAATGTTAGTTAGATACGCAAGTTGAAGGCATAAACAGTAATCGCATATCACACTGT
>CAXXBX010000294.1:0-9995 GCA_964274945.1 Dehalococcoidia bacterium
TATATGTCTGTCATTCTGTCTGTCTGTCTGGCTGGCTGGCTGTCTTTTTTTATGCTTGTCTGTCAGTCAGTCTGTCTGTCTGTCTGTCTGTCTGTCTGTCTTTTGTAGGCCTGTTTGTCTGTCTGTCTGTCAATACATATATGTCTGTCGTTCTGTCTGTCTGTCTGTCTGGCTGGCTGGCTGGCTGTCTTTTTGTATGCTTGTCTGTCAGTCAGTCAGTCTGTCTGTCTGTCTGTCTGTCTGTCTGTCAGCGCTACACGGGTCTGGGAGGCGGAGGATAGCAAAGGGAAGACAAAGTGATGGGCATTCCCACTTCATGTGTCCATGACTTCTTGACACTGGTTTTAGCATACTGAAATGATGATGTGTATTATCAAAGAGATAGTCAACATCGTCCTCATTACTACTGAATTAGGCGGACTGTTTTAGTAACTTAATTAATTAATTATGCACTAACTTACAATTCACAAAACTTTGACACTGATATAATATGCCTACCTAGCCTCTTGAAGCGCTCTGTAAGGTGATGATGACAAGGAAACGTAACAACTCTCTCCTTCGCATCCGGGTCTTTCTCAAACCGCGATACCAACCGGATGTCTAGCGCGCTTAGCAACGCCTTGTCTGACGACAGAAACCACTCGACACGTTCCAAAGCGCCACGGCACGTCAGAGCAATGCGACGCAAGTCGTCTGACGTCAAAAGAGGAAACAGTTGAGCAACCACAGCGTGTGGTAGCGATGAGAGAAAATTGTCACTGTAGTTCTCCGTTTTACTGCGTTTCGAAGATGAAGAAGAAAGGTCGACGGCTTTGCTGCTTTTTTCGAGCGAACTGAGTCGTAGGGAACGCTTTCTCGCCGACATCGTCCGCGAGGAGAGTTTGACTGACGAACAAGTGAGAGGAGCGAACAGAGTGACTGAATGTGCCCATTCGGCAATTCTTTCCAGTCAAGGCATGGAGGAGAAATCTGTTAGCGCACGTTATGTGATTCTATCTATGTATACAATTTGATTTTTGTAATTTTTATGATATTGCAATTTTGTAAATAATGATTTTATATTCTATATTTTGAATATCATATGTCATTGTGTAATTTATGTGAACGGGTTTGGAATCAGTACAGTGTTGAGAACCTAAGCCGGAATTTGATGTTGTTGAGCCTTTTTGTAGGAAGTAAGGTTTTTGAACATTTTGCATACTGTTAGTTAAATAGTTCATTAATTAACTAAATAATATAAATGGAAATATTGAAACGAGAGCAAATTTGTGTAGGAGTTATACCAACTGGAATTGGTTATTTTATCAGCTGCAGGCTGGTGTGTATCACTTTAAGTGAAAGCTACTACTATTGAACGTTCAAATCTAGTACAGAATGTCCACGGAAGAGATTTAGTGCTTTTGTCTGTTGGGGATTTTTTGGATGGCTGGGTAGGATATATCTCCCAACAGTTGATTATGTGTTAATTAATTATCTGGTATGTGAAGTCTTGCAATAGAGTTGCACTGATAATCGAATAGGGTATCGGCCGATACAGGGCATATGATTTTATATTGGAATCTGGTAAATCTTGCTGTGTGCACCAATAGGTTGCGCATGCATAGTCAGTCTGTTAGTGAGTTGCGTGCATGTCTGCAAAGAAACAGAATCCCCATTTGGGATCGAGCAATTCGAGATGGCTGAGGACACAAGATTCACATACTGCAGGGCTTGTAAACATGACCATCAATGATTATCTCTATAAAATATAATTATATCTGATATCTGTATTGGCTATCAGTATCGGCCTTTTTGCTTGGATATCAATCATCAGTATATTGGCCAAATACCCTTATTGGTGCAACTCTACCTGCATATACTTGGACTATAGATATTTGCGTGAACAGAGACTGGTAACCTCAGATTCCTTGAGAATGGCCTGGAAGTTGAAGTCAAATATGTAGCTGGTAGTTATTGCATATTGTTGTGCTGAACCATTAAGCCCATTCACATTTTGTGAGCTTGCTACGACCACTTGAGTTGGGCAAATGTTGCTAGGTCTAAAGCAACTTTGCTGTGCAGTGACCTTGTCATGCTATGCCTCATACAATTGTGTTGTGAAAAGTAGAAGTTGTAATCAACCAATTCCATGCAAACTTGTTCCGTAAACAAACACGAGTCAATAGTTTGTCTAAGCCATAAGGTTCATGGTAACATAGGAAAGATGGTAAATACCATCAATGGAATTGAACCTAAGCTATTGTCGATAGTCATTTCATGATTGGGTGTCAGTAGAAACTCTCGAGAATTCCAATCGTTATGACTGATGTGGTTCATATTGATCGTACCTTCTCCACTCCATACGACACCAGCACGAGGACGGCTGTCTTCTGCACTTACATATTTGTGTCCAGAATTGACAATGAAACCTTCGCCATAAAATTTGTGGTAAAACAATTGCACCTTCTTTCCCCATTCTCCTTCTTCCAATATGTCACACTTGGTGTGCCATTTCTTTTTAAAATCAGGGTCTTTATTGGCATCCCAGTCAATTGCTTTATCAAGAAGTGCCTTTTCATCAGTTAATCCACGAAGTTGAGTGTCTTTCTTAGCAGCAAGACGAGCTTCATCAGAGTCAAATCGTTGGCCAAGCTGCCATCCTAACAAATTGAAATCGTCTTGTGGTGTTTGTATTTCCAATGTCAGCCAGGGTCCAGGTGCATGCAACATCTTTGGTTGAATTGTCCAGCTTTCAAATGGCCGTACAAAATCAACGTTCATCAACTGGTATATACGATCGTTTTCTCCAAACTGAGACAGACATACAAGTAGTTCGTTTTGTTCCACTGATTGTTTTAGTCCATATCTTATGACCACCTCACCTTCCAGGTCCTTGTTATAAGGTGGCACATTGAGTGGGGGTATGAAATATGCCTCTAATTTGCCTGGAGGGCAACAACAACCATCCTTCACATGTCCAGCATGGACATGACATGGTATCGGCGGCACTTCCTCTTTGTCTGAAAAGCTTGGTTTAACAGGCTGACCTCCAATATCAAGAACCTTAGTCAAAGGCCAGAGTGTAGCATAGTCTCCCATTATAACGTCAGCTGCAAGAGATATGGCATCTGTGAGGGTGAGTTGTGTGCCATCTAAGAGATGGAGCTGTGTGATGCCTTCTCCTGGTTTAGGGATCGGATTCAGGGCAGGAGTTTGTGACATAATCCACCATTCAACTGGAAGATAACCACGATGATCAGTCAATTCTGGTGAGAAGTGGCTGTTAAGTGCAAGCAGATTTCGGCCCGAGTAGACACCACGGCAAACAATTGCAGGTTTGGAGAAGATAACACCATGTTGTGATTTTACAGTAGCAATAATATCATCTCTTGATGGCCCAACTGCAGTATCTCCAACTGACGCCATAATTTTCAGTATCTGCTAGATGTTTAAAACAAGGATCAGACTGTAACTACTAAATAACAATAATAGAATATAATGTAATAATACAATAATTGGTATACTTATAGATATTAGTAGGCTTGGATGCAGACTGTGTGGCCTACTGATTCAACTATCAAGCAACCTTCAACAGCATTACATGTAGTATACTTAATTAATTAATAATTGGAAAATAAAAAACTAAACTACTGTACTGCTGTTTAACAGCTGGGCATGCTGTCAGCTCTGTAAACAGCTTGCTAGAATCACAAGGACTAGCTAACCGCCCATAAGCACCTTTGTGTCTGTAGTGTAGTCTGTTTCGAGTCAACTGGTAAGGTCACGTGCGAGAGAACGTTTAGATATAAATGAGTACAAGATAATCACGTGATTCCGGCAAACGTGTCATGTACGTGTGAGCTTGAATCGTCTTGTTTCTTATCCATCTTATTGTTTACAAAACGCTAATCGTGTGTCTCTATTTTCAATTGTAGCGAGGACGTCCGCTGAGCGATAATGTCTGACGCGGAAGGGTAAGTTTGAGCATTCGTCGTCATGTGGTAGGCACTGAAGGTCTGTAACTGTCTCACGTAGAGATGAAGTGCCCCCGCCAGTTGCAAGCAGTATGGACGTCAACACTGCTCTCCAAGAAGTCCTAAAGACGGCCCTTCACGCGGACGGCCTGGCAAGAGGCCTCCATGAGGCCGCAAAGGCTCTTGACAAGTAAGTCGTTGCAGTTTTGGTGTGACTCAGTCTGTCTCATTGAAAAGCCTTTTATGGCACTGTACGTACCATATGTATTTGATGTGATGTCTCATATGTCAAGTCTTATGTAGCCAATAATAATTACTTGTTAGGTTTCGAATTGAAATAGTTTTGCAGAATACTTGCTCTATGTTATGAGTAGTTCATAGTAGGATATTGCCATAGATCATTTCTTAGATTAAACACAGCCTTTGAATAACCGTCTTTCTTGTTTAGCACTTACAAAAAGTGTTATTAATCAAGTTAATAAACTCAAATAGACACCACACTTCGTGTAGCATACATGGCCAAACAAAGAATCGACTGACTTACAAATTGGCTGCCCAGACTTTGAACTGGATCGTTTATACTTCGCTATATTTCAAAGTTTGTGTAAAACCCTGTCCACACCAGACCAGAATGGATCTGATCGGGCTAGCACGCTTCCACACTGCACTTTGAAAACGATACCTGCGCCTCATTATTGGTATTACGTGATGGATGACTGATGTGTATATGTGGGTTCTTTGCTTGTGGAAAGCGTTGATACAGTAACGTAAGGTGGGCAAGAACAAAGACGAGTGAGGGGGTTAGATGTTCCAACTACACGCGTATTGTACGTGGGGGTAATGCCCACTATTTCTAATTGAATTCAATCGATAGTGATTGGATCACGATCAAAACCACCTCCCAATGTGGATTGGATTTATCGTGATCGGATCGCAATCCAGTTGCAAGTGTGGACAGCAGTGTGGTCGAATTGTGATCCAGTTGCCAGTGTGGACAGGGCATAAGAGCTTATATACGTAACTATTGTAAGAAATCTGAATTATTTGGTTGATCTACTTGACGACAAAAATTTTCTGGTTGCCTTTAATTAATATTTCCCAGTTAGCTGTCTCACAGTAAGATTCCTCAGATGCTACTAATAACTAAACACTGCAACTGGAAGTATTAACAAAAATAAATGCTGCGGCAGTTATTTGAAAAATACAGTATACTATAGTTGTGTTTCTATTTTTTGTTAGACGTCAAGCTCATTTGTGTGTCTTGGCTAATAATTGCAATGAACCGATGTACACCAAGCTGGTTGAGGCTCTCTGTGCTGAGCACAGCATCCCACTGATGAAGGTTGATGACAACAAGAAGCTTGGAGAATGGGTTGGCTTGTGCAAAATCGACAAAGACGGAAAACCGAGGAAGATTGTTGGCTGCAGCTGTGTAGTAGTAAAGGTGAGCCCAACGTAGTTGCAATGATAGAAAGGGAACGGAGAAAGAAAGCATTTTGTGTATCAGTATTTGAAAATTTAATTTCGTGCTCGCTTGATTATCACCCCAGGGTTTGAGTAAGTCCCCAACCCCGACTTTGATTGAAGCTCTAAGATTTTCACACCTCATTCTTTTAATTGGTGCATTCTACAGTGACTGTGTGCTACATTTGCAGCTGTAGGAATGCTAGTCTCAGGGAAGTCACTAAAGAGTGAACGTGCGATGTAGCACTTTACTTTGCTTCGCAGTTCCAAACTTTCCATGCTATGCTGAGAGTGGACGTGCAGTGTCTGGCTGTGCTTTGTACATTTTGTTATACCATGAAGTTACACTTCTGTAATGAAATGTCAATGAACTTTTTGGCAGCAGTTGATCGCCAACTTGAGTGAGGTTAATAGCTCACAGAAGAAAGGCAAGCACAAGGCAGATTGGATGACTCAGTCTCCTTGGTTGCTTGCCGTTCTTAATGAGGATGAACCTGAGCAGATTGTGGTTTGATGTGCACCTGATGTCAGCGCTAGCAGACAAACCAGTGAAGCTGTACGGTACCAGTACTTGGTCAACAAACAATGCACACTTCTTAAAGCACGACGCAGCCAAATCTCAGGGGGTATAGCTCTAACTAAATGTTAGATTTCTTCCTTGACCAGAGTGTATGTGATTTTGAGTGCACTAGTCAAAACCTTTCACTAAAGGCACGTTTGTCTTTCAAACGCTTGCTGAATTCCACCATCATTCTCAGTCTTGGATACTTGCATCTAGAGCGATAAGCAAACAGAAATTGTAATAGCGTCAATTCTGCAAGTTGCTAAGGCACAGAGACAACATTTTAATGCCAACTCTTGTGATAGCTATAGTTTAGACGTTTACTATCCCTTGCTTATGCATGCAACTTCCAAACTTGACAAGCAAAGTATGTGAGTGGGAGTTTTAATTAATCAACGCTATCTAGCAACTTACTTGAAGTGTTTTATGTTGTTTGTTTGTTTGTGTTTTCTGTGTTTGGATTGGTCTGTGTTTGAATTGGTCTGTGATGATTCTGGTGGGCTCCCTCTTCTGATCAACAGTGAGGAATATTCACCAGATTATACTCCGGAAATCTGCCTGAGACTTACTCTTGCCGCCACCTTTATGTTTACTATGTCAATGTCGCCTCGTGCATTGTTCTGTTTGTGTTGTAGGATTACGGAAAGGAAAGTGCGGCGCTTCATACCCTTATGGATTATTTGCAAAAGCAGCGCTAGCCCGATTCTCAAAGGGCTGGACAGCCTTGTATGTTGCTCTTGTTAGCGTATGTACATGCAGTGGATGGTTTGAATAATCAGAGATATTTGAAGATGATCAGTAGTGGTATTGTGCCTGATTAGATCCTCACATAGTCGCATGTGTTATACGACTAAGGGTGCATCTCCACTAGGGCTTAAACATGTTTACAACCTGTTTCAGTCTGAACATGTTTAAGAATAATTGCGTCTCCACTAGCGTTAAACCTGTTTAACTCTAAACCTAAACAGCTTTTGCTAAACATGTTTCAGAGGTGGTTTAACGAAATGGGTTAGGTTTAATTAACTGTCACGTGATAGCAACGCTCGTTCCAAGATGATGGATGTTAGTTCTTTCTCATTCTTTCTAGACTATTGGAAGAAGACAGAATTAGGCAATGTCAGAGACAGTGTAGACTGATGCAGAGTGTTCGGAGAGCGATTTCGGCGAAGACAGAGACTTATGTCTCTGATTGTTCTTGAGATGATCTCTGACTGTCTGGTGCACAAGAAACAAATTCGTGCGGTACAACAAAGTCCCGATAATTCTTTTAATAGCCCGGAATAAATAGACAAGTGGAGACGCTGTCTAGTGAAACATGTTTAGAGTTTAAAAATGTTTAAAGCAACAAGTGGAGACAGCCTAGTTAGTTCCTAAGCTGGTGGTATCCACGTGACTTCTGTCAATCTCGTCTTGTTTTGAGAGGGTCTGAAATTGTATGGCTTGGTACTATTGCTACGACTTAGTAAATGGAGTATTGTACACATGCATTTGTGTGTGTGTGTGTGTGTGTGTGTGTGTGTGTGTGTGTGTGTGTGTGTGTGTGTGTGTGTGTGTGTGTTGTGGTGTGGTGTGTTGTGTTGTGTGGGGTCACGGTGGAGCAGTTGGTAGAGCATTAGTGATGACATCCGGGATCTTGTATTCTGTGATGAGGGTTGAAGGTTCGATTCTGGTGGACGCTCCACTGTCGCAGTTTCCTTGAGCAAGAAACTCACCCACACTTGCTTCTCTCGACTCAGGAGTATAAATGAGTACCTGGTCATCGACTGGGGTGGACCGCTGGCTTGGCAGCAACATCATGCAGCACAAAGGTATGTGTGGGCCTTGGTGTCCAGTCCCAGAGCTGCACCATACGTCAGTGCCCCTGGATGACTCTGGCCAAGCTCCAGGTGGATTGTAGTGCTGGCCCCAAGACTCCACGTAGTGCATGGAGGCCCTGCTCTCTCTCTAGAGGCAGGGGGAGCTATCTCCGCAACTGAGCTCAAGGTCGACTTCGAAAGACGTGGAGGGCTTAACATTTGTCCATTTGTGTGTGTGTGTGTGTGTGTGGTGTGTGTGACCATTGTATATGTGGTGGTAAGTGTCTTTTGTCTTCAGTTTGCATAAGCGGCTGTGGATACTGGGGCAAGACACTGGTGGCACATGCTCCCTACTTGGGGAAACATTCTTTCAAGTGAATTTATTCATTAGTGTCATTGGTACATACTTTAATCCAACTATATCTTCGAATCTGAGCCTATACAAGGTCTTACCACTATAAAACATCTTGACCTATTACCGTGCATCTAAACTAGCTGCTATTTGCTATTCCTGTCGCACCTGCAAGTGTAGCTTTAGAGAGGTAACTCATCTCTGAAGTATGTGAAGTCGGTGTTGTGGACAACAATGGCACAGGATCAACTCAATGCACTTACATTAATTTTTTGTCCACAAGGATATCCATCTTGACTATAATGTCATTTAAATGCTTTGCTGCTAGGTGGCCAAGACGGTTCTTGACCACTAATAAATTAAAACTAGACTTCTAGGTTTTGTTTTCTGACAGTCTGCTTGTTCAGAACACATATTTGGTAATTTACAACTATTCTGCTGCTATATAATTATTACAGTAATTAAAATCACTACGCTCAGCCGGTTAGAGCTCACTGTTTTAGAAGACACTCACAAAACTCGGTTCATGCACCTCATCGTCTAGCAAATCCCGAATCCACCACTGGCTTGTGGGTATGTGGGTATGGCCACTATGTGCTTGAGCCTAGATACATGTAATGGGTCAGGGAGGTGTGATATATACCTTAAAGTTAATGACATGCAACTAGAAGGAACAGTGAGATGGTCTGTCTGCCTCTCTGATTGACACATTTGTATGGACCTTCCTGATCTAAGGTATGATGTTGCATCGTAGATATAATTAGATAGTCACGCTTTATCATTTTGAAATGGGAGATTTGAGTTTGTCGGTAAAGGATAGTCAGGGCCAAATGTGCATGTTGTTGATATTAATGATGCAATGAACATTAATTAAAATAGTGTTGTATTGTTTGTGTGACTAAAATATATACAGCAGTATTACATACACTACATAGCTAGGAAAATGGCTAAAAAGCGTGGGAAAAATTGCTAAAGCGTATTGCTTCAGCAAGTCAACAGTCTGACTCTTGCCACCTGCTCTTGCAGGCGGCAGTAGGTATACTAAGTCAGAGTGACAGACAAGAGTCACGAGAACAATTCCATAACTTCCTCTTTCAAGAGAAAATCAGAAGACTCCTGTGGACAATTCGCCGGAACATCAAACACACTGTGGTCGGCGATTCCTGTCTTGTAGTTTGAAAAATATATCGAGAACAGTTCGAGTGTTTCCTCTCGTTCACTCGGCGGTACAGCCAGATTGCCTTTAAATATTTCGTATCGAATTGGAATGCAGCCTTCGTCTGTGTAATGACCATTCCAAGTTTTCATTTCTGAATCTATAAAAATGGATATTTCACAGTCGGTCAAACGAGTGTGTTTGGGTGCTACCTCCGTCACTTTTGTTTAGAGATTTGTACGTGTAAAGCCATTGATTGACCTGAAATCCATGTGACATACTGCCCAAGAGGTATGAATTGACAAACATTGCTGTGCTTGGCACCCCAGAAGGTGCCAATGGAAATACCATCTCACTCGCCTATCACAAATACACTGAGGTTACAGCAAGTTGATCACGTGATAATAAGTTGCTTAATCACGTGACTATGACAACTAATATTAACAGTAATTTTCCTATTGTTGTTATTAGAAAACATTTGTATTGAGCATACATGATTCAAGGATCACGTGACAATTGCAACTAATTTAATTAAAAGGAATTTGATATCGTTGCATATATACAATATTTATATTTGAAAACATTCATTTTGACAATACATGGTTTGAGTATATGACTGGTGCCATAAATTTCCTTCTAATGAATTAAACTAAATTAAAAATATTTAAAATTATAAATTATAATTAAAATTAACTTTTTTATTATTACCTTG
>CAXXBX010000295.1:0-24333 GCA_964274945.1 Dehalococcoidia bacterium
CCTTGCGTTCTCCAGACGTCAGTTGAAGGTACTGTACAGGCTCGGAGACCCAGCCGATGCGAGGCTAAGATGTGTGCAGGTAATGCACGGAGGTCCGAGGCCGCTAAAAAGACCCGTTCATCTCAGAGCCGCCGCATCTATCAGGAGCAGACCTGTGAGATTAGGAGTTTGTGGCTGGTAGTGAGCACAGACTTCGCATTTTTGGAAAGTTCGATTAAGGTTATGAGCAGCAATAAGTATCAGTTTTAGAATTAGACATGGCTGTCATTATAGTTCTCGTTAATTAAAGTTGTCCCGCCCATCTACTAGCGTGCGCTACATTGTCCAGCCCACTAGCGCGCGCTAGGCCGGACCGGTTTTCATTTACTTCCTACGCCCCTGCAACGGACTGCTCTTTGGTCTGCATGGTCAATCGCACCCTACACTGGGAATGATCACCGACTGCACGAGCACTGTACATTAGAGTGGAGAGATCTCTAGGCTGCTCGATTGAACTAACAACTAGCATGCGTGATCGTTGGCTACCTCGTAAAGAACGGAATGTTTTGACGCCCCGTTTCCTTGAAAACCTGTTGTTTTGCAGTAGACTAGACACTGTATGGCTTAGCAACAGGCACGGCATACGTATTTACACTGTAGAAGAATTGGATACCACTTACTAACAAATCACGATATTATGATACAAGCAGCGACCACTAAACGGATCCCGAGATCCGTTTATGTAATCCTGTCTGTTAGAAGGTAGGACCTCTTGAAAGTTAATTGCACCGGAAGAAGGCGGTCTGAAACCAGTCTCTCCACGGCGAGGATTGACTATCCGGGGAATGACGAAGGCGGGGAGAGACTGGCTTTAGTCTTGGTTTGTCAGGGGAGACAGCACGTAATTTATTAATTTATATAATGGTCTAACTATCAAATTAATTAGTTAAATCAATGAGAAATAGGCTAGGAGAAAGCTAGGCTCGAGTGTCCAGCCGGTCATGTCCGCCACGGGGTGGGGGGAGATGACCGGCTGGACACTCCAGCCTAGGAGAAAGCTTGGTATGAGCAAGCCTTCCAAAGTAGCGCTGGTTGATGCCAAAACTTTTTCAAGTGCATGATGCCCTAGGGGTGGGTGGTCCGTAACGCTTCCGGCTATTCAAATTTCAATTTTCGAATTTTAATTTTAATTTTAATTTTTAATTTTTAATTTTTTAATTTTTGTCAAAGGTTTTTAATTATTTTTCCTGGAAAAAATCAATTTGCCGAGCAAACTTTTATTTTTCATTTTTTGTTTTTGATTTTTGATTTTTCATTTTTCATTTTCATTTTTCATTTTTCTATTTTCATTTTTCTATTTTTTATTATATTTGTTTGAGTTGAATGTCAAAAGAATTAAACGCGGCAAGAACGAAAAATGAACAGCCGTGTGCGAAGTACGCAGCAGGGAGTCTGGTGGAACGCGTGCCTTTCCTCAACGCAGCAGGGGTTCGTTTTTCATTCCAACGCGTGCTGCTGGTTGGAAGGGGGCGGAGTGGTAGTAGGACGATCTCTTGCAGTTTCCGTTTTAATTAACGAGAAGGAAATCTTCCTCTTCCCAAAAAATGATCAATATCAGGTGCGAGCCGCCATTGCTGATGAGCACAGTACATATGCATGCATGGTATAGGAATTTATCTATTACCACATAAAATTATAACAATTGCAACAGTCTAACTCAATCTAAAACTCTGACAAATTTAGTAACTATACTGAAACTCGTTCAAACTCTTCTAGGCTACTCTACCATCTATACTCGGAGTACACAGCAACTACTAAAAACAAAAATGCGCGGTTTGCTGTTCTACACGCGCGCGCGTACGTGCCTCCATCACCTCGGGAATTGAATCTTGAGCTTCTGTCCTGCGGATGGCTCTCTTGTCACTGCAGACCTGCGTAAGCTGGACGACGACGTGTGCTGGCCAAGTACCTATATAGCTCATGCAGACTCGGTTGACTCTGCGCCGTGATGATCGCACCGTCGCTGTGAACGAGGCTATGTATGAGAAGACTGGCAGAAACGACAGCGAAGCTTCTCCCAGTGCCAACATTTAATATGCCACCACTTTACAAAACCTCCGGCAAACATCACAACCTGCTGTCAGCAGTGGCTTGGGTGTCAGCAGTGCGTAGAGTGGTTACAAGTGGCCGACGTTTCCCCTCTGTCTCTGCAATACAACATGAAATGGCGGTCAACTCTGCGTGACTCTCCGTTTAGGTAGCTTGGACGAATTGACAAAGCTGGGCAAGCAAGTAAGTCATATTTTGCATGCCCGAGGTACTTGGCCAGCACAGACGTCGTCCAGCCTACGCAGGTCTGCAGTGACAAGAGAGCCATCCGCAAGGACAGAAGCTCAAGATTTAAGTCCAGAGGTGACGGAGGTACGTACGCGCGCATGTATAGAACAGCAAACCAGGCATCTTTGTTTTTAGTTGCTGTGTACTGCGTGTATAAATGGTAGCTAATCTACAGTAGCCTAAAAGAGTTTGAACGAGTTTCAGTACAGTTACTAAATTTGTTGAGTTTTAGGTTTAGGTAGACTGTTGCAATTGTTAGCTAGAATTTTATGTGGTAATATATAAATTTCATATACCATGCATATGTACTGTACTCATCAGCAATGGCTGCTCGCACCTGAGATTGATTATTTTTCGGAGGAGAGGGAGATTTTCTTCTCGTTAAAGCGGAAATTGCAAGCGTCCTGGGGCGGAAGTCGTGGAAGAACAACTCCGACCCTTCCAATCAGCAGCACGCGTTGGAATGAACCAGACTCCCTACTTCGTATTTCGCACAAGGCTGTTATGTTTCATTTTTCGTTCTTGCTGCGTTCATTTTTCGTTCTTTCTGCGTTCAATTCTTTTGACATTCAACTCAACCAAATATAATCAAAAATAGAAACTTGAAAATAGAAAAATTAAAAATGAAAAATGAAAATCAAAAACCAAAAATAGAAATGTCAAAAATGAAAATAAAAATTGCTCGCCGAATTATTTTTTTCAGCAAAATAATTGAAAACCTTTGACAAAAAATTGAAAAATGAAAAATTAAAAATAAAAATTGAAATTTGTAAATTAAAATTGAAATTTGAAAATTGAAAATTGAAATGTCCGGAAGGGTCACTGACCTGTAGGTAGGTATCTTGCTGTTGTGATGAACTCATGAGAGCCCAAATCCCCACTAGCTGATTTGATACTAGTCTAAAAACATTTTGAGAAAATGATGGGTATGTAGGGATGGGTATGTACTTATGTCATTTATGCCCATCTCGTACATCACATTCACAACTGTGCAAGCGATCTAGGGGAAAAGATTGTGATGTAGGAGATGAGCATAAATGACATAAGTACATACCCATCCCTACATACCCATCATTTTCTCAAATGATTTTAGACTTGTTTCATGTATTTTTAGCTGTGCTAAAAGTATACTACGAGAGCACGTGTGTGTGTGTGTGTGTGTGTGTGTGTGTGTGTGTGTGTGTGTGTGTGTGTATATATATATATATATATATATATATATATATATATATATATACATAGTATGTATATGTAGTTTGAAATGGAAATGACAAGCTACATACAGATACTATATATAAATGGGACTCGTACATGTATGTTTAGAGTTGTAGTATGCGCTCATCTTTAGGTGGTGGGACTATAATTATATTATAACATTGAGTATATATAAATAATCTAAATATATATATATATATATATATATATATATATATATATATATATATATATATATATATATATGACAAACTACATACACATACTAAAATTGTGTGTGTGTGCGCGCGCGTGCGTGCCTGCCTGTGTGCGTGTGTGTAGTTTGAAATGGAAATGACAGTCCTAGTAAACGTTTGCAGCTCGGCCGGGATTTCAATCTTTGATTGCATTTCTATACGACTCCCACGTTACGCTTAGCAAACACGGAAGTACGTAGCAGCTGACGGATGTACGTTATGACACTGATTGCATCTTTAGACAACTCCCATTACCTACTAGTAGGGTTCCACGGAAGAGATACACACTTACATGCACAGAGAGTCAGACAGGCCACCGCGCCGTTGAACATAGTTGTACATGTTCAACTATACACGCAACTGTAAGCAGCATGTAGCAGCAGGTGGAAGTGGCAGCCACTGGTAGGCTTCCAAACGGTAGTCACATGTACACACGTGACCGGAACAACATGGCGTTGTGGGAAGCACTACGTGGAATTGCATGGCAGCAGTTGACTGATACAAGGTGACGTTGCACATTTCTAGCTGTTGGGTCAGTGCAATTCTTTGCACAAGAGCGAATCGTTTGGTGTGACTCTCGTCGTTGTAGCTGCTTGGAGTGAGGCGCTAGCCTGGCTGACAAAAGTGAAATGTGAAATGTGGAAAAATAAATCGGGTTTTTTTACTTGCCGATAGCTGGCTTCTGAGGCGCTTAGTGTCAGCGGTGATAGTCTGGCTACCATTAGGAACATTTGAAGTTGAGCGCTATGTGGGTCCGAGATCTCTGTAATGAGTTCTGAGAGATCCGGTTCGGATGCATTTGTATACTTTGTATGGGCCGCCATTTTAGATTCTTTGCATCCCCACATAGGGAGTGCTACCGGACTCCCTGATACTAAAGTTGATAAGGTTTCTATTGTGCCTGTGGAAATACTTCAAAGTGTCTAAGCTAATGAAACTGCTGTTTGTGTAGAAGTAAGTCTGGGTGACAATTTACTTTCAATGTTTCTGTTACTTTCAACGTTTCTGTTACTTTTAATATGGCACATGCATGGATCATTGTGAGCAGCATAGGAATTAAGCGTTGAAAAATAAATCTTACAGGGGCGTACGCAGAGGGGGTTCGAGGGGGTTCGGACGAACCCCCTCTAGGCGGTAGGTAATGGCGGAATTCGAATTAGGCAATGCCGCATGAGCGCAACTACACAGCACCATTACATATGGGGACAGCAGAAGACACAACGAGACTCCCGATTTTGGATACATTGAAATTATCTGTAAAAAATAATATAAATCTATAAAGTAGTACAGCACTTAACTTTTCGGCAACTTAGTTACGAACCCCCTCTAGAGAAATCCTGCGTACGCCCCTGTCTTAGAGTGAAAAATTAAATCAAACATAAAAATACAATTTAAAAATAAATTGAAATTAATTAACAGTTAAAATTTTAAAATTAACTATGAAATTTAAAATTACGTAGTAACAGTAAAAGTTTAAATTTAAAATTGAAATTTAGAAAGCAGAAATAAAACTTGAATTACAAATTAAATTAGAAAAGGTAAATGTTGCAATACAAACAATTGAATGACCCAATAATCATCCACCTATCAGCCATTTTCTTACCAATTATTAATGAATAGAAAAGCCCTATATAGTGGTAAACCCTGGGCTGGTGTACATGCACATGACATGGCGCTAAGACATGTGTACAGTATAAGGCAAGAGGCACAAACGCTTATGCATTCACCACCACTGTAATCCCCTCACGTGGTGGTTACTACACCTACTGTACTGTATTTACACAGCTGTCCGTCTAACTGCAGTTTTGGTTGTTGTAATGAGTGGTGACCCCGCCGGAGCCAAAACTAAACGTGAATGTGGGGAAACATGCACGTGCACATTTAGATTAGGCGTCTGGTGGATACTGACAAAAATGAAGAGACTCACTAGCGTACTTACAGGTCAGCCGAGCCCACAAACAGACGCTGTCATGGACAATGCTGCAACGTTCCCTTCGCAAATTCCCGTCAAACGCCAAATTTCTGTAGAAGAGACGACACTAGTGATTAGTGCAACAACACCCCAGTCTGGCTCAGCCACGCACACCGAAAGTCCAAGCTGTGAGACTTTGGAACCACTGTACAGCAACACTGGAACAAGCAAAATGTTACAAGTCAGGTAGAGCTACACCTTCGCTCTCTTAAGATGCCTAGTTGTTGATGGTGGAAACATACACGTGCAAGTGTAAACTATAGGCGTTGTTTCTATGTGTTAAACCCGTAAAGCAAAGGATTATTATAGACATCATGTACAGGAATGGACGCCCCATGGCCGAATTCTCGATCTAGCAGCTACCAAACAAAGAGAGGTGGAGCCTCATGATGACATCACATTCATCTATTGGTCAGATTGACACCACTTCTCGTCTATTGGTCGGAATAGCTTTATTTGCATCTGCGCTAATCGAGTATAAATACAGTTGGTCGCACCTTGAACGATTTACTATACTCTTAGCTCGAATATCCGGGCCTTGGGTCATTAAGCATCCTTGGTGTGCATTAATTATTGCAACATTGAACACAGGACGTATTTTAAAAGAGAAAACAGTTACATACAAGCTGTTCAGTGTTATCTAGCAGCAAACAAGCTAACTGCAGTAGCTTGCTACTTTATCAATTCTAGATTGTAGTCTAAACCTTCTCAAGATCTCGACAATGCTTATAATTACTATTGGGTTAATCATAGAGGGATAGTAGAACCCTACATATATAATGATTAGTCAACTCAGTGTACATGTCTGTTGTAAGGTAGTCTGTAATTGTTCTAGGAAACGAAAGTAAGTCTCGTTTCTGTGGAACAAGAAAGAGATGAGCTGAAGGCAAGTACATTGGTGTACAGGCTCACAGGGTAGCTTTGAGAGTCAAGTGTCTTGTTGCAACTTTTACAGAGAGATTTTCGAAAGCTGAGCGCTGATATGTCAACATTGAATGACAGCTTGTTGGTAAGTATGTGTAACACTGCAATACAGGCAAGTGTACTACCGCTGACACACTGCAATCACTAATCCTAGGTGGACATGCATTAGGCCTAGGGTTACAGTAATACCTCTTAGGATGGCCTGACGGACCAAGCAACCATGGGACTGCCACACATACGTCATTAATTGTTATTACTGGTGCAGTAGCATGCCAGTTGATGTGATGATGTCTTTGCATGCTATCTAGAGCTGTATATATATATATATATATATATATATATATATATATATATATATATATATATATATAACTAATAGAGCTATCAGATGTCAACAATCTCATGCCAGTCAATGTGTCCAGCCCCCCCCTGCGCTCTTTTTGTGAAAGACAAGGACCTGCCCAAGATCTTGTGAGAAGGCATTTAAGGCTGCTTTGAGCTATGTGAGCAACTTTAAGTATTAGTATTAAATAATGTGATCAAATGGAGTAGCCAAACACATCGATATCCAAGTGTAGGCATGCATGCACAGCACATACTACAGATGCTACAATATAATATTATTGTTCTGCGGCTTCAACTAATGCTAATTGATTCGGTGCAGGAACTGTTTGCCACTGTACAGCAAGAGGCAGTCTTCGCAAATGGAACGTTAACTTTTGCATCTAAGGTCGACTTGGATAGAATAGGTGAGATTGGCAGTCACTTGTGTGTCTCACTGCCTGTATGTAATTACACTATTTGTTTTGACTGATATTTGTTCTAGTGACTGTGCTTCCATACATTAAACTTGATTGTCAAGTCAGTGCTTGGTCAAAATGGTCTCAATGTTCAAAGGTATTACTAACAAATCGAGTACAGTTTGCTGTAGTCACTACTTTAGCATGAAAGTGCAATTGATGAGAGAGTAAGTTACTAGAAATTGAAGGGAGATGAAACAATTAATGCCTGAAAGGCAGACAAATGGTGTGACAGCTAGAACACGTGCTTGAGCTGAGAGTATATCTGTAGTGACAGCAACGTTTTGTAGTTTATACTCAGGCCATGCAGTCTTTTTCTGATGATTGCTGTATACTTATATAATGTGTGGCTAAAACAGGGATTGAGCTTAATCCAATTAACTAAAGTCAACATGCAGATCGATGTACATAAAGTTTCTGACATGAATTTGTTTGCATGACTGTTTAGAGCTGTGATGGAGGTACTAGAAAAAGGTCACGTTCTGCTTTAGCTCAATCGCGAAATGGTGGAAATAGTTGTCCAACGCTAAGCGAGACAGAAAATTGTAACACTGAATGGTGTTTGGGTTGTGCCAATGGTTGCTCTACTTACATTAGATGGGGACGTAATACATGTCGTGATGGGGCCAGAGTTTTACACACTGGTGTGGCAGCCAGGTTATTGTCTCATGTAATGATTTCATTAAAGTGGAGTAAACTGTCTTATTCGTAGTTCTAATGATGGCCAATCTGGTAGCGGCTACAACAGACTGTGCATGCCTCTAAGAGCTGACTTTGTTACTGCTCATGATGACAGTGACCACTCATCTGGATCATTGTGGGGTGCAGAATATGAGACCAGTGGTGATGGTGTCAGTGATCTTGTTAGAGAAAATAATCGGCCTATAGCATGTGCATTATGTGAGGTAGCAGCATCAGACACTCTGATGATTCCGGGCACAGTAGAATGTCCATCAGGATGGTTGATGGAGTACAATGGCTATGTGATGGCTAACCATCACGGCAGTACTAAAGGAGAATATGTTTGTGTTGATCGCAATCCAACATCTTCAACAACTGGAGATACTAATGCCAACAATGACCGGTATGGATTGCATTGAGTCTCTCAGTATCAATTCTTGCAGATTATAGTTTGTTGTTAGATGGTATTCCACTGAAACAATATGTTCAGGTCTACCATGTCCTCCGTATACAGCTAATCGCGAAGTGTCTTGTGTGGTGTGTTCACCTCCACCCAATGGCAGTGGCTCTTTCTACACACGATGGGGTCGTACTTCTTGTCCCAATGACACAGAGACTGTTTACTCAGGTCGAGCTGCATCATCGAGGTATGATGAGAGCGGCAGTGGTGCAAACAATCTTTGTCTAGTTCAGAATCCATTGTATCTCGAACACAACGATATAGACCATAGCACTGCTCGTCTGCAGGGCATTCGTTACTTTACATCTGGATATGGAATACATTCACTGCTGCCTGTTCATGGCCGCACTGCTCCTTGTGCAGTATGTATGATACCAAGAAAAGACACAAACGTTATGGTTCCAGGTAGCAATCGTTGTCCCAACAATTGGAAAGTAGAATACAAAGGCTATCTAATGGCTAACTTGCAGAGTGGCCGGAAGATCAATTACGTTTGTGTGGATGAACAGCCAGAAAGCTTGGAAAGCTCGTCAGCAACTCAAGGGAGATGGTATCCAACTGAGACAAAATGTGGCCGCATTGAATGTCAACCAGGAGAAGCAGGTTCTTACTATGCCAACTGGGAGTTGACTTGTGCTGTTTGCAGTCCAGACACAACCAGGAGAGACTCGTTGTTTACTCACTGGGGCAGTAACACTTGTCCAAACAAAACCAGAACAGTTTATAGTGGTTTCATTGGTGGTTCTGGACGTGGAGATCAAGGGAATGGTGCCAATCTGCTCTGTATGCATGCGGAGGCTTTGTATAGTGAGCATGAGACTAATGGTCAGGGAGGAGCAGTTCTCTATGGATATGAGTATGAGACAAATGGTAAGGGCATCCATTCTGCACATTACGTCAATGTGCACCAGCGACAGGTATATTTTGACTTGGTATAGCCTTGGGTGCATGCATTCCTTTTGTATATGCGTGGTGTTTGCATAGGTGCCATGTGCAGTTTGTGAGACTCAGAGAGCTTCAGAAACATTTTCTGTTTATGGTCAGCGGTATTGTCCAGAGGGATTCCAGGCAACTTACCATGGATACACTTTTTCTGCACTCTATAGCCATCAGAAAACGCAATACATTTGCATTGATGACAGCCCAGAAGGTATATAACAGAAATAATGTGACCTGATGCTTTTAGCAATTTGTGATTGACGTATCCAGTGTTCTCTCCATAACCGGCTGTACACCAGCATTTGCTGGTTGGGAGCAATTTGAAGCCATGGACTCGTCGGTTGTGACTTAGTTTGTCCTACTCTGATTTGTAGGGTTTTATGGTCACCTTCATAAGTAACACGCTACAATGAGACTGGTACAGTACTATGTAGGTACTGCAGGGGCAGCGGAACCAGGGCAGAGGGGACATTTGCCCCTCCAATATTTTGAGCGGAGGGGAAAGGGGGTAATACCTCTCCAGTAATCATGATCATTCAGAATGGACCTACTTTCTAATAGAAGAGCTTACTTTACCAATCAAGATACTGTAAAGTTTCCAAATGATACGACAGTAACAGTCCACAGCAATTCATCAGCCCAAATGAATACTTTCGTGCAACTTGCTAAGAAGCTTGTGACTTGCTACGAAGCTTGTGACTTGCTATGAAGCTTGTGACTTGCTTGTAATTATTCAAGAACTGATCGATGGATCTGATCATGAGGTAAAAGAATCAATGCAGCCTGTCATTTCTAGCGAATTACTTCTAATCAAATCTGCCAATGGAAAAGACACTACAGATCGAAGATTTGACCATATTAGACAAGTCTGTGTTTCAAGCTGACTTCCAGTACGACAAACGTAGGCGACAACTTGCCGTTCTTGTATATACATGTATGTATGTATATATATATTTTTTTGAGTGACACCCATATATTTGTATATAATACAGATAACACAAATAACACATATCCGCCCTAAGGACGGAAGCACAAAGAGTCTAAGTCATAATAATTAGGTAGATAGTCACTAATCAGTCTTGAGTTATACTGCCACAAACGAACAGATAACTGTTCATGAAATTGCCTGGAAACTTGGCCCAGAGACAAGCCAGATGATAGAAGAGACTTCTTTATAATTGATCTCAACACCTCCAGACTATGTGCAGCCCATACTCCGTATGATTCCACCACAAGAGGGTAGAACAAACAAGCATAACTTCAAGCGTTAGCAAGATGGAGTTCATCTTTGGCCACTTCCCCAGCCTCAGCAGCAGCACCAGCTTTTATAGAAGCATTAATATATATATATATATATATATATATATATATATATATATATGATATCGTCTTCAATTGTTTACCCCCAATCCCAAGTAAAACCGTGACTATAGTGTTTGCATAGTATACGCCAAACTTTGGCAAGTACCGCCATCAAAACTCCTTTACTGAAATTCATAAGCTTCTTGGACTGTAGATATCTGACTGTACGTAGTACCCCTAAAACATCTGACTACATCTTAGCTAGAGAACTTCTCAATTCTAAGACGACTGCTCACGTACCTCCGCCAAACTGTGGTATAGAGTCTGATTACTGAAAAATTGCCTGCTCGCGCCCACGTACAAGGGGACATTGTAGATAGTTTAGGGTTGAAGAAAGTCGCTGAGGAGTTTTCTTCTACTTTTGCCGTTGTGTTATGTTATCTAGTACAAGAAATAGATCAGCGTTAAAACTTTAGAAACTTGCCATTTGACTTACTTTAATTAAATTCAGCTATGAGCCTCTAGGGACTTTGTGAAAGTCACGAGACTTGGCGAGTAGCGTACTCTAAACGTATAGGGCTAAACCGACTTCCGGTCTGGGGACTCGCGCTGCAGGAATGTGCCACGCCTCCTTTGTGTGGCCCAATCACGAGACATTAATTCTTTTGTGTCGTACGTGGCAATGGGCAAACAGCCAATCCTAGGCGCGACCTTTCTTTAAAAAGGTTACACCTAATCAAGTGATTGAGGAAATTATTCTGCATTGTTCTTATAACACCAGACTGAATTTAACACGGATACTCTATTTTTAACGCAAGCAATGAAGAATTCAGTCGGTGTTAAAAAAGTCAAAAAGAGTGTTTTAATTTTAAAAAATACGTGTTATAATTATGTGTTAAAAAGAGTATTTTTAACAGCTACTTTGTTAAAAAGAGTTTTTAACACGGACTGAAATGCGCAACAGCTTCCGCTGCCTCCCGTACTGTTTACAGACTGAGCACTGACAATGTCCAGGAGCTTTAATATCCGGGATAGGCTCTGAGTGCGTACACATAGCTGGATGCCAACAAGCTTTGGCAAAGAAGCGTGGAGTTGATGTGTCTCCTGCTTTCATTACGTGGAGCTCTACTCGACCTTTGTTAATTTGTTGAAAGATGCCCCAGTACGTGCATCCTGCTTTTGTAAAGTGATTTTGCAGTGCCTGCTGTGCATGTATAATTGAATCGATATTAGATGTTGGGTTAAGGTTAGACACTGACAGATGCAATGCTAGACAGAGCATAATAATGCTAAGGTATGAGTTCTAAATACTGACACTGATGTTGAATCATCATACAATGAGTTTAAAATTTAAAATAAAGGGATATTCTACAAAACAGTATCTGAGGGGTGGGTATTCGTGAGGTCCTTGGGCCAGTTGAGAAGAATTTGTGGGGAGAACACTGAATTATTATCTATGTTGGTTTTTATTGTTCTAGTGTACCATGGTAGTAGTTCAAGCTCGTCCAGCCAGGGCAGTCTCTACCCTGTGGAGGCACGATGTGGAAGTCTTCCTTGCCCTCCATACACTGAGTATCGAGAAATCGTTTGTGCTCAATGCACGAGTGCAGCGAGTATCTGTCATGGTTTGCAGTACAACGGACTCTGTTTCTATGAGTGCCCCTTGTTGACTTATGCTGAAGATTCTCATTGTTATGACTGCCATCAACAGTGTGCTGATGGTTGTCATGGACCATCCAGCGGGGAATGCTATCAGTGTGTCAACGTGTTTGTTCAGTCTTCAGGAGAATGCGCGGCAACTTGTCCTTCGGGCACTGTAAAAACAAAGAACTACATTTGCGTGCCAAACTTAGGTTTTGACTGTTTCTTTGTCATTTGTTATGAAAATAATGTTAGAATCTGCTTGTACTACTACTATAGATTTGCTGGACTGTGAAGGTACTCCGAATGGAAACAAGACAGTGGACGTGTGCGGTGTTTGTGGTGGTGATGGTACAACTTGTCATATGAATGCAGTATACATTCGTTGGGGTAGAGAAGACTGTCCGACCGGTACTCGAATATTGATGCATGGAGTTGCTGCAAGGTATGGTACAGTGTGCAATGCATATTATTGCCCAGCTGATCGAATATGTGGTTGTCTTATTTGAATGTTGGGTTTCTAGTGTGCCTTCGTTTTGCAAGCAGTTTCTTAATTAGGTGGCTTTGGGACTTTGTATGACAGGTTATATCTCATCCTCGTTTTGTAAATATGTTTGAAACTCTTGGTGAAAAGCACAATCTACTACCTAGTGTAGATGTTCTAATTGCAATGTACTGCACTGTACCTATGGGCCTTTCTCTTTACTGGACACACCCATCCAATTGATCAGAAGCGCAACATGAAAAATAGTGTCTGCTATAGTAGGTGTGTGCATATGTACATGTGGGTACAATGCTAATTTTTGACTTGCGGACGTTTTCCATTTATGGAGATCCGTTGGTCCCACTATACCTGGGGTAAAGGATGTCAGGGGAATACACTTTGTGACTATATAGTAACATTGCATGGACACTTAATTTGTATATAACCGTAAATGTAGTAGTACAGTATGTCTGATACTATTCTTGTTGTGTGGGATACATGCTGTAGTATATATGCTGTACCTTTCTCATTTCTTTTCCACTCTTGAGAGGGCCTGTGTTTGTGCGATAACAATGTATTCATCTAAATTAACACTCCAGCAGTTCCTGGTATCCATCTTAGTACGATACAGATTTCTGAGAGACAGTGACACTTGTGACCTTTACATGTATTGTGGAAACCAGGCTATGATGTGATACGTACAGTCCTCGTTGTGTCTTGTATATAAAGCAAAGTGTTGTGTGTAGCAGCATTTACCGAATTTTTCAGCGTGCGTGTACGTGCCCTCATGATAATCCATCACATGAAGTCCACTCTACTATTGTGTATGTACTACGTCTTGTAACGCGTCTGTCTTTTGTAGCTCGGCCTCGTCTCAATCTGGTAGTGGTTACAATCGGCTGTGCTTGCCTGCGTCGCCATCATTCGGAACACAACACTCCGATGCGAATCAGAACGCAGCGCTGCTGTATGGATCAACTTTTGAGACGACCAATGCTGGAGTGTCAGGAATGACATCAGTTGACAACCGTGCTGTACCTTGTGCAGTTTGCGAAGCCAGGAGAGGCGGTGTGATCATGATACCCGGTTTGTTAGCAGGCATTCTTCATACCGCAGTCTGTTGCATGTGTGCACTATTTCTACTGTAGGTACCAATGAGTGTCCTACCGGATGGAAAGCAGAGTATTCTGGCTACGTCATGGCTAATCTTTACAACACATATCGAGGAGAGTACGTCTGCGTTGATTCTGATGTCAGAGTGGGCAGTTTTGGGGGATCGGGCGGCGACAGCAACGATTGGTACTTGGCAGAGTACTATTGCGGCAATCTCGAGTGTCCGACAGTGTACGTTCAATACAGAGAGATTGCCTGTGTCGTTTGCGTTCCAGAAATGAAGACGGGTGCTGTTTATGTGCAATGGGGTCGCACAAACTGTAGTTCAAACGACACGTATGGCGATGTTGAGACCGTGTATTCTGGACAAGCCGCCGGTGCCCATCACAACGAGCTTGGAAGTGGTGCTAATCCTCTGTGTCTAGTTCAAGGAGATCAAATTCAATTCGGACAGTACAGCGACGTTTCGAATTCTGGTAGTCGTCTTTACGGTGCCCAGTACGAAACTAGCGGTTATGGTATCGCAAGTGAACTAATACAGCAAGTGCACGGCCATCTCATACCCTGCTCTGTCTGTTTTACTCCGGAACGTGATTCTTTGTTGACTGTTTCTGGTCAAGATGTCTGTCCTAGTGATACAGTTGAGGAGTGGCGGTTGGAGTATGCTGGATTTCTTTTTGCGGGGTACCATAGCCATTACAAAAGCAATTGGGTTTGTATTGACCGAGAACCAGAAAGTCTGGGATTTCCGCGCTCAAATCAGGCGCGTTGGTATCCAACTGAGATAGAGTGTGGCAGTATTAATTGTCAACGTCAGACCGGTGGGTATGTGGTAGACCGAGAGGTAACATGTGCTGTTTGCAGTCCGAACACAAAACGTCAAGGGGCTGTGTTTACACAATGGGGAAGAAGGACGTGCCCTAATGAGACGTCTCTGGTACAGCAACATGTATAATAATAACGGCTTTGCGTCCACTTTTCATTTGAATCGTTTCGTTCTAGGTTTACAGTGGATTCGCTGCCGGGTCTTATCATGGTCATAGTGGCAGTGGTGCGAATGTTCTGTGCCTGACTCAGACGGCTAAGTACTCAGAACATAACGATCAGAATCAAAACGGAGCTCTTCTATACGGCTATGAATATCAAACAAGTGGACTTGGACTTAGTTCTTCTTATCCTGCTGTGAATGGCTACGAGGTTTGCCATTGGGCTGACTGTGTGCAATTTTTGTAAAGTTGTTGGTTTTCACGTATTTTCTTGTTAGGTACCTTGCGCCATTTGTGACAACCGTAAAGCATCGGCTACTGTAACCCTGTTTGGTAGAGCTAATTGTCCGGAGGGCTATAAGAGAAATTATTGGGGTTACGCGTTCGCACCACACTACAGCGGACAGCAGAAAGGAGAGTTTATATGTGTAGACAGCTCTCCAGAAAGCTACGCTTACGGTTCATCTTCAGTCGCTTCTCAGGCTAGACTCTCTCCCGTGGAAGTGGAGTGCGGTGTGACGCCTTGTCCGCCCTACGAACAAGACCGAGAATTAGTGTGCGCGCAATGTAGTTTGGAGGGTCCTTGTAAGCTATTCCGCCATCTGTCTGGCTGTGTGAACGAATGTCCGGCACTAACGTACGCTAGTACGGAGAATGTCTGTTTGCCTTGTCACGGTCTCTGCGCAGAAGGCTGCGCAGGCCCCGGCGCTTCCGACTGTGTGGGGCAATGCCGGCACGCTCGTCTAACAGGCACGTGTCTTTCTACTTCGAATTGTCCCGACGGCACTATTTTGAATGGAAGTAAGGAGTGCATCAGTTTTCAAGGTAACTGCGCGAGCTGCCGTATAAAACGAGTCCAGTCACTGAACCTGACTTTTTTCGCAGTGGGCATGGACTGTGAGGGAGTCGTAAACGGAACCAAGAAACTCGACGAATGCGGCGTTTGTGGAGGTGACAGCTCATCGTGTCGCCAAGCGGCTGTCTACGTTCGCTGGGGACGCAAAGACTGTCCCGATGGAGCAAGACTCCTATTCGAGGGTTTTACAGCAGGGTCACTAAGATTATCGTGTACGGTCTGTTAATATATTAATAGATTAGTCTCTTTGATGCAGGTCTCACAACGATCATAGCGGCAGTGGCCACAACCGTTTGTGTATGCCGTTGAAGCCCGGGTTCGGAGCCGGTGTTCACCAAGACAACAACGTTGGCGGTTCTCTCATATATGGCGTGGAATACGAGACGTCGGCGTGGAGTGGCAGTCCGTGGGACAGTGTACAAGACTCTACGGTTCCCTGCGCTGTTTGTGAGGCTCAGTTAGGTGCAACTTTTATAATTCCAGGTTAGTCATTTCTCTTCTCTCTACGGAAAGGAAATCTCAATCTGTGCTGTTTAGGTAATGATACTTGTCCGTTTGGTTTCAAAGTTGAGTATGAAGGGTTTATAATGGCGAACTACTACAACCAGTACGCTGGAGAGTACATGTGCGTTGATAAAAATCCAGTCAAAGGTACCGGGAAGCCTAATTACAATTGGGGCAGGTAGGAGTGTCGATGGAAGAATTTGTGTACTGTGTCTTTAATTGTTTGGATGATTTTCGTTGTCTTTGAAGAATCTATCCGACAGAGTTTTTATGTGGTAGCGGTAATTTGCCGTGTGCTCGGTATCCTGACGGTCACGAAGTTGCTTGCGTCGTTTGTTCGCCTGACGGACCCGCCTCGGGTTCTGTTTACGTGCGTTGGGGTCGAACCGACTGTCCTGCTGTAGCGGAGCGTGTCTACGCCGGTCGAGCTGCGGGTTCGGAATACAATCAGCCCGGTAGCGGGGCGAATCTTCTTTGCGTTGATGATACGCCTAGCTTTCCGTTTGTCAAGTCCGGTAGACAAGGCGGAGCCAGGCTTACCGGATTGCGTTACGTAACGAGCGGATACGGCATTCAGGCATTGGTGGCCAATCATGGCTATGCCGTTCCATGCGTTCTGTGCTTTACCTCTCAACGTGAATCAAACATCATGCAGCCTGGAAGAGATGACTGTCCGTCCAATTGGGAGCTTCACTACTCTGGCTACCTATTTGGCTCGCACTACAGTGAACGCAAGACCAATTGGATATGTATTGATAAGCAAGCGCAATCTCTAGAAAGTGCAAGTGGCTCTTCCACTATCTTCCCTACTGAAATCGAGTGCGGCAGCATCAGGTGATTGTTGATTGGTCAGTTGTTGATTTGTGATTTTGTCGATACTGAGTCGTCAATGTGTGACACAGATGTTACGACAACGGTCCCAACGGTTATCGGCAAGACTTGGAGGCGACTTGCGCCATTTGCGTGCCAACTACAGAGAGAAAAGGTGCGACGTACGTTCACTGGGGACGGAACGACTGCCCAGTCAATAATAGTTTGGTGTACTCGGGATTTGCTGCCGGCTCACATCACGGCGAGACCGGATCTGGTATGTGAGTGCTCGTTGCTGTTTGGACGTTTTACTCGAGCGCGATACCCTCTCTTTGTAGGAGCTAATGTCATGTGTCTTCCAAACAGAGCGAAATATAACGACTTCAACGCAAACAGCCAAGGCGGAGCTCATCTGTATGGCTACGAATATAATCCCTATGTTCCGGGCAGAGGCTGGGGGCTTCATGGAAAGTTTCCCGATGTCAACGAGCGCGAGGTATACTTTTAGCTGTTTTACCACACCTTTCTAAGCGCTTGTGTTGTTCATTTCGTTTGTGCGAGAGTACTGTAACTAACGCAGTTGTAGCGTCAGGCCAACGTAGGTATCCTAACGTTACGCTACATTTTTCGCGGTCGTTGTTGTATGGTTTACAGTAAAGGCCGGTTCACATATCCCTCGCTGGACCAACGTAACGTGACGTAACGTAACGTAGCGTAACCTAACATTGCGAGCGTCGTCGTGAACCAGGTGACGTTACGGTAGGATAAGCTACGTTACGTTACGTTACGTTGGAATAGGATGGGTAACGGAGCGGAACGTTTGACCACTAGGGTCTGAGCAATTCAGCACGCAATTTCTTTAACGAATTGTACGCTAATCAAGAGAGTGACGCGACCAAAGGTCAGGGCACGCAAAACTAGATAACGACGTTTGATGAACGTTTTCTGTGAATAGCATCTACTTTACGTTACGTTAGGTTGTTAAACGTTTCGGTACGTTACATTACGTTTGGTCAATGAGATCTGTGGACCGGTCTTTACTCCGAAGGAACTAAGGCAGTTTTATTAGTCAGCCAGTAAAGGATGTATTAACTGAGCTTAAAGCAGCGTAGGACTAATTGCTGCAGTATGTACCAGCAAGATACTTTGATTGTCATATTGGATGCTACAAGATAAGTTACGTTATGATGTGCAGTTAAGTATCATAGTTGATAGGGTTACGAACCGTCGACTTCATAGAGGGTACATTATAGAGTATGTCCGCTTTACTTCAGCGACATATTGTTAGAACCAATATGACGTTTACAGCAAAAGTTTTGAATTGTCACAAAAAACCTAGACGTTACGTTGCGTTGGGCGGACAACGATTTTGCGTACGTTACGGCGAATCCGCTCTAATGAATTACGTTTGAGAACTTTGTTGTCTACATTGATAGGTTCCTTGTGTTGTTTGTGAAAACAACGGTGCGACAGCAACGTTTACCTTGTTCGGCAATACCAGCTGTCCGAATGGCTTCTCTTCAGAATACACGGGATACATTTTTTCGACGTACTACATTAGCGGTTGGGACAAAGGCGAGTTTATTTGTATTGATGATAATCCACTTCACTACGAGAACACGTTGGGAACGAGCGCTCACGATCAAGCACAACTGGTGCCCTCGGAGTTCCAAGCGTGTGGGCAGTTTCCATGTCCACCTTGGGTGGTAAACAGGGAAGTAGCTTGTGCCCAATGCAGTGATGTACGATTGGACGAGTCAAGGCGACCCGTCGATTGCCTCGTTGGCAGTTGGTCATCTTTTTCAAGTTGTTCCTTACTTTGTGGGGGAGGCAATCGAAACCGAAGTCGAGAAATGCTCACACCGGCGGCCAACGGCGGAAGATCTTGTCCACCACTTCACGAGGTAAAGTTGTGCAACACGCATCCATGTAAGAACGAGACTTATTCCAATTCTACTTACATTCGCTGGGGAAGATATGAGTGCAACTCTCCTGCAGAATTGGTGTTCTCAGGCTATACTGTAGGGTGAGTTTTTGAGTATCCATCAATAGTGTTTTGCTTTCGTACGTAATGCATATCTGTTTTAATGGACGTTTAATAGCAACAACCGTGGCCATAGTGGAAGCGGCTTTAATTATCTTTGTGTGCCGGACGTGCCTGGTACCGGAACCGAGCACAATGACCGCAATCACAATGGTGGGTTGCTCTACGCCGTCGTCTACACGTCTTACAACTACATTGGCAATCTGTCGTCGATATCGGGGTATTTAGCTTCCTGTTCTGTTTGTCAAGCTCAGCGAGGAGATATCATAACACTCTACGGTGAGGCTTCGTATCGTCTATGGCCGTATGAAGTACCGTATTTTTTCGTTTAAACGCCGCTCCCGAATAAACGTCGCTTCCAAATAAACGCCGTACCATTATGAGGGTTGAAAGCAATAAACACCGCCCTTTAATAAGCGCCGCGCTATCAGAAATTCTGAAAGCATACCTACCTTAGTCTGTATTGACGAGTAAATGAACAAAAACTAGAATGGTATTTCTTTAGGTAGACGCGCGTGTGTGTGTGTGTGTGTGTGTGTGTGTGTGTGTGTGTGTGTGTGTGTGTGTGGGTGTGTGTGTGTGTGTGTTTGTGGTGTGTGTGTGTGTGTGTGTGTGTGTGTGTGTGTGTGTGTGTGTGTTTGTGGTGTGTGTGTGTGTGTGTGTGTGTGTGTGTGTGTGTGTGTGTGTGTGTGTGTGTGTGTGTGCGCGCGCGCAGCCATTTTGAACCTTTGTTCTCTCTGTGCTCGCAAAACTGCCCCTCCTTTTCGCTCCTCCTCTAGCAAGCGACCTTCTCTACTTGCGAAGAGCGACTGGTGTCCTTCGCGATGGCCGGTGCCCTGTGCTTCGCTTTGTGCTGGCGTTTGTCGGTATATAGTGACGTCATCAAAAAGTATGTTCCCTATGCGCTCGCAAACCATCGCGCTTCTGCGCTCCTCCTTTGGCACGCGGTCTTTTTTCACTGTGGAATAGCAACTGCTGCTGTTCGCGGTGCTCTGTGCCCTGCAGCGATGCGCCGCTGGCGTTCTCTGTAGTTCGTGATGTCATGGGAAGGCTGTTCGCTGAGGCGTCACCTATTGTGACTTAGCGCACGCCGATTTCGATCGAGCGGGACAGTGGAGGTGTCGTCCTCTTCCAGAGCTGTCTTGGGACGACGTGATTTCTTGCCGATCGAACCCGCCTCCACTCGCGCGCAAATTTCTCTAGAACGGCGCAGCGGATCTCCTCCAAATTTAAAATGCCCATTCATTCCTGGCCTCGGACGGTACGCACGGACAGTGTCGCTCAGTAGCGGCGACGTCGATACGAGCAAGATATGTTATATACGGGGGCCGAAAGCCATAAACGCTGCGGCGGTTAAACGAAGAAATACGGTATCTACATGCTTGTTGATATGATTAGGAACGACTTTATGTCCGGCCGGCTGGCGTGAAGAATACCAAGGTTATGTAATGTCGGCCTATTACTCTGAGACGAAGTCGGAGTTTATTTGCGTTGATGAGCTGGCGAGTTGGAGACAAGACAAGAAAACAGGGAGCTCCTCTTCGCGTTGGTTTCTAACTGAAACCGAATGTGGCAGCTTGTCTTGTCCGCCCTATATTGCCAATCGGGAAGTGGTGTGCGTAGTGTGTTCGCCGTTGACGCGTAGCGGTAGTGTATACACGCGGTGGGGGAGAAAGTCGTGTCCTTCTAGTAGTGAACTTGTGTATACGGGACAGACGGCTGCTGCTGCTCATTCGCATTCAGGCAGCGGAGCAAACACGGTTTGTCTAGTCGACGGAGCGAAAGCGAGCTATCTCAACTACAACGATGCAAACAACGAAGGAGCTCTTCTTTACGGCGTCACTTATCAGACGTCTGGATACGGTCTTGGCACGCTCAATTCGTTGCATAATCAGCTGGTACCCTGCTCGGTGTGCTTTGCTTCCGATCGGTTTTCGAGCTTTATGTTGCCAGGCAATACATCTTGTCCTAGAGGATGGGATAAAGAGTATTCCGGTTACCTTTTTTCTGCCCACTATTCGCACAAGAAAGTGAACTGGCTGTGTGTTGATGAATCTCCGGAATCGAACGGTGCGGGCAGTGGAGGTGAAGGTATCGTTTATCCGGTCGAAATCGAATGCGGTAGCATCAAATGTGGTAGCTCCGCTGGCGACTACGTGAGCAATCGTGAGCTGACCTGTGCGGTTTGTAACTCTCCTCTCGACCGCAAGAGTGCTCTGTTCACTCGGTGGGGACGGAGTGACTGTCCGGTCGGTGTCACTCTGGTGTATAGTGGATTTGCAGCAGGATCGAGTAAAGGACACAGTGGCAGTGGATCAGCTACATTGTGCATGCCCAGCATGGTCGACTACGTCGATTTCTCCGACTCCGATCAAAACGGTGGTTTGTTGTATGGATTTGAGTACGAAACTAGTGGCTACGGTCTGTCTTCTACTACGTATCAAAGTGTTAATAATATGGAGGTATGGGTCTACTCCAGTTGCTTTCGACGTATATTCTTTTCTAATGTGAATTGTCTAATGGTACAGGTTGCTTGTGCGATATGCGATATCAATCGAGATGCTGCTACGTACACTCACTTTGGCTCTCAAACGTGTCCACGTGGCTACAACGCTGATTATGTAGGCTACGTCTTTAGCAATCATTACAGCCATTCGACAGGAGAATATGTTTGTGTTGATACCGAACTACAGGTCCCATCTTTATTGTTCAGCATTTGTTGACGTCGGTGATTTTAGGTGCACGTGTGTGACAGGGATACGGCAACGGTCGGGGTAGTTCGGATGACAATCAAGCAAGCCTCTACCCGGTCGAATACGAATGCAGTAGCCTACCTTGTCCACCGTTCACGCAAGATAGAGAAGTGCAGTGCGCACAGTGTACCTTCGTTGGCATCAACGATACAAGACCAATCGATTGTGAGGTAAGACAGTAGCAACAGATTGTGTATGTCGGCTCGACTGTCTGGCCAGCATTTAAAATGCGCAGTGCGACTTGTTTTAAAAACACGGCTGCATTGTCATTGGTCGATGTTTCAAATGTAGCGCAGGTCAGGGGCGGCGGAGCTGGGAGGCTGAGGGGCTCGGGTACCCCAACTTTAAGCACAACCTTTTTGTAAGCAAACAGTACCCTCGTAGTTCATGTACTCCGATGTCCTTTTATGCCCCTCTCCCCAACTTGCCATTCGCTCCGCCGCCCTGGCAGGGGGTCGAACATTTGTCGAGTATAACGCGTGTTAAAGGGGCGTGTGATTAATGGCGTGGTCATTACTTAATAATAATAATAATAATAATATGATGATGATGATGATGATGGTGGTGGTGGTGGTGGTGGTGGTGGTGGTGGTGGTGGTGGTGGTGGTGGTGATGATGATGATGATTTTATTATATATTAATAATTAACGTTATCTGAAGCAGGGTTTACTTCCGGTTCTTGTAATAGACTTTACAAACCAGACTGATCCGGTTGAGCACGACACAACGTTATCTAAAATACCAATACCAATAAATATATAAATAACTTATTTATTTAATCAATGAGACCCTGAAACACAAGTCTGCGGCAATGCCAAGCTGGGGAGAGAAGTTCAACTGTCGACACGTATCCATGTAAAATATAAATTTCATGCTGCTTGCCGCGAATGTTGGTGTGGCATCCATGTCGCACCGCCTCCGACGCCAACGTACATGTACTACTATACAGTAGTGTATCTCTAGTATTCAAGCAAGTGAGGTCTCAATTTATGTAGATGAATGACTGGTCTGCATGGACTGCGTGTTCGAGTACGTGCGGCACAGAAGGCGTCCAGACACGCAACAGGTCGGTCGCGGTCGAACCCGAGCACGGCGGTCGAGAGTGCGCAGTCGAGTCAGAGCAAGAGCGTCGGTGCAACGAAATAGCATGCCCAGCCGCCGCATTCCGTCCGGGCGAGAGCGCAACGAGCAACGGCTGTCCCACAGCGTACGTCAGATGGGGCCGAACGACGTGTCCGGGAGCGTCTACGAAAGTCTATTCTGGCTACGCCGCAAGGTACGTGATTCTATGGATCTGATTTTTTATAGCCGTGTCAAAGTTTGGTATTAAAATATATTTTATAGTAATTCATATAAAATATCAATTTAACATATTTTATATAATTTATTCAATATCACTTGTGTTTAAGCTAAATTTAATTTTTAATTGTCGTTATGCCCCTTCATGATGGGCAAGTGGGTCTTTACCCCCATCTGGGCGCCCACCAACCTGGCAGGTGAGCCCAGCAGGATACATGTTTCTGTGTAGGCGATCAATGACTAGCCAATTCGATATAGATTGCAGGCATTACAGTGATCGCGAACTCGGCAGCTCGCCTAGGGGATATCAATGACCACCAGGAAAGCCTTGAACGTCATCGTCAACGGACCGTTCGCCAGACCACAGAAACTCCCCAACGACTGAAACGAGTCATAGTGTCATGGACAAACCTAGAGAAACATGAGAAAGAACGACAGACAAGTTTCATAATTTACTGTCGTCACTTGGGTTTGAACCCCAAATCATGAGTGGTAGCCATTGTCGCTAACCACTAAGCCACGGCGGTGACTACATGTTTTTCGATTTTTTATTATTAATTTTGTTTTTGATTTAAATTTATTAATTGATTTATTTTTATTTTTTATTTTTTATTTAAATTTGTTGATTAATTTTTTATTATTATAATTTTAGATATATTTTATAGTAACCCATGTAAAATATTAATTTTTATATGTATTTTTATATGTTAAAATTTATTTTTTGTAATTTTATTAACTGTAATCTATGTTTAAGCCAAATTTAAGTTATATACTCTTATAGTAATTCACATAAAATGTAATAGATTTATTCTAAAATAATAAATTAGTGTAATGCGTTCCACCTTTTAAACATTCACAGTTCGAATGATGATCACACGGGCTCTGGATTCAATCGACTTTGTGTCTTCGACGATCCAGAATATGGCGTGCAGCACTACGACCAGTCGTCAACTTCTGGTCGCCTTTACGGCCAGGAGTATGAAACACTGAACGGCGGA
>CAXXBX010000296.1:0-10453 GCA_964274945.1 Dehalococcoidia bacterium
CGCCGCTGGTAAACGTCGTTGGTCGCATACGCAAACTCGTCTTGTGTATTCGTTCTCCTGTCACCAGTGTAGTATATTGACCGATCAGACGCAATAGCACGTGTTCTAGACGGGCTAACCGTACCACTGGCGAATCTAGGGGTTCCTGGGGTTCCGGTGAACCCCCTAAAATTTATGGGACGTCATCACACGGCGATGACCGCGTACCAGCAGTCGGACAGTACGAGTGAGTCGTACGGTACTCCTACTTTTTTGTAGCCTACTAGGCACGAACATCGGACACAATGCGCCAATTCAGCACATAGAAGAGCGTGCTGAACGGCTTCACATCGTCAGTTGACATCTTTGTTTGGCTGCCATAGAAAGTCGTCGCTTGAAGGAAGCTCCCTTTCAGACCTCAAGTTGCCAGGACATTCAAAAAACCTTGCGAAGGCTTCTTTCTGTAAAATCAAGGCATTTCAGGCTTGCAGCCAGTAAAAAAAGGTGTGGCGGATACGGCTCCGTATAAGCCACGCCCACACCTCTTCCGGGACGTGAAAGGGCTAGTTGAAATCAAACCGTGGATTTTGGCCCAGCTGGAACACCACCACTTCGTTACTTCCTTGCAATGATAATGTTTCAAAGTAGTTATTTTCCATCTCATGAAAATATATTTGATGATCACAACATTACAATTTCATGAAACCCTAGATGTCGATCTACAGAAGCTTTTTTCGAAAGAAAAGAAAGAGCGGCAACATTTGCCTGTCTAGCGAAAGACATGTAGGCTTGCAAAATCAATTCAAATTGTCCGGTACTGTAGATTCATTAATTAACGCATACTTCCGTTCTATGGTATAGGTGATTAATCTGAATATGACAATTGATGAGGATTGCTCTTACAGGCCATTGTTCATTGCAGATGTCACATTTTCGATGGAGCCAGTTGGACTGCTCTGTGGAAATCTGCCATTATGTTGATAGCACTAGTACAGTCTTTATCAACAGTTTTCTTATCTAACCATTTTGCCTTGTTGCAACGAAGCCGCTCCAAACGCTGTTGTTTGCGTTCACTCGATTCCATCTCTAGCCTTTCAGTCTGGTTGCGACTTAACTGTTGTAGACGCAGATGTCTGGATTCACTTGATTCCACCTCTAGTCGTTCAGCCTGGTTCTGACGTACTGTTGTAAACGCTGCTGTTTGGATTCATGCGATTCCAGAATTAAGCGTCTATACTGCCCTTGTGAATTTGTAGCTAATCGCCTTTGTCTGGCAGTTGCGTCTTCTGTACTCCGCCGTATTACCGCTGATTCTGCTAGACGGCGTGCTTTTCGTTGTAATTGTTGTTTTTCTTGCTGTATTTCATCTGTGTAAGCAATTCCGGTTTTGCGAAACTGTCATAGTTGACTCGAGGTCTCTTCCGCAATTGCCGTTCCCTGCAGTTTAATTTTCCATTAATACGTAATTAGTTAGTTAACTACGCTCGGCAATTAGATCTGATGTGACGTACATGTTTTGATGGTTGCTGTTGTGCACTAGAAAGACAGGTAATCGATTGTTGTCCTTGTTGTAAGTACACTAATTACAATGCAACACTTACTGGTTACCAGTCAGATACTGGTGTTTATCGGTTGTCAAAAGTACACACAGTTCCTAGCACCTACTGGTTACCAGTCACTTGAAGGTGTTTCTCGGTTGTCAAGTACACATGATCCCTAGCTACAATACAAAAGGATGGGGCGACGGATGTTCATGAAACGTTTTCGTCACCGTTTGCTCACTTAAACGAATCGTTCTTAGACTCATCTGTAGTCGGACACGGAAACGATTTTTTAGGGTAGGTCCTATCATAAAACGGGGTCGTGGGGAGGAGAAATTTCAGATTTGTGTGTACACACACACACACACACACACACACACACACACACACACACACACACACACACACACACACACACACACACACACACACACACACAACAAAGCTCAATGAAGAGCCATATAAAACCACGCCCCTTTCTGTTGTGCAACCCGGATTAGAAGCCTCGCTACGCTCGGCAATAAGAGCGTTCAGGCGCCTTTAGTACACTTGTAATGGTACCAACATATATATATATATATATATATATATATATATATATATATATATATATATATAGTATTGTAATACCGTCGCCATGAGAACTCTTCTGACTAAATTCAAACTGAAGTGAAAGCCTTCAGGTACATTGTACTGGCGCAAGACATCACTGAATTGATAGCCAAGAACTAGAATTTAGAACGCGCGATTGCAAGTTTGGAAAAGAAGCTGGCAAGGAGGAGCGGCTCGAACAACGTGACTGTTTTTGACTACAAGGTACAGCAGGACTCACAGTAGAGACTCTATAGAGACAAGGAGATGAGAATTTGGCAGCCAAACTGAAAGTCAAAGCATGTACCACATTTACCAGCAAAGGGTGTAGATGGTGTAGATGATAAGAACATTGACGAGGCTCAAACACCGCACAGTCAAGAGGCAGAGCTTGTTTCAGCTTGCGCAAGTTGCAATAGCCCGGCATGTCAGTCAACCAAATTGTTGAACTGACACAGAAGCTGGAATGTGTGAGAGCAGAACGAGAAGCACTTGAAATCTAAGTTAACTAATGAACTGCAGACATCTCTGACTACAAGTAATGCGAAACAAAAGGAAGACATAATATATAGCAAGAGAAAATTAACAATTTAATTAATTAAAAGAACAGCTGGAAGGTGAAAAAGAGAGACGACGGTTAGGATCTCAATTAGAAGAAGTACATGTGCAAGATGCAATATCAAATGAGGGAAAACGGCAGATGAGTAAATTTGAAGCTGAAGGGTATGCATCAACCACACACTTTGAAAGAGCAAACACGATTGACTCAACGTCTAGGACATGAGAGAAGAACATAAAACGATGCGTCGTGAATTATATAATCATCTCTAAGCTTTAAAAAGCAGTACAATTGATAAGTGTGGCAAGTAAGGAGGGAAGTCAACGACCGTGATGTGCAGGATTATTGGATAACACTATGGAAAACGTTTCAGCAAAACAGATTACTGAGGTTCAGTCGATTCACAAGTTGAAGGCAAGGAGTCGCGAGTTAGAAGATGGTTGAGATGGTGATATGTCTCCTGATGTCGATGAACGATCGCAGTCATTGGAGGTGAATGGTGCCTTACAGCAAGTCGAGCTCACAGATTTGCCTCATGAAATTATAGAGAGAATGAAAGCGCTAGAAGGATCAGTCGAACTCTGGCCAATCATCTCTGGAAATTCAGGAAAAGTGAAATTTGCGTGGGCGGCGGAATGGCCACGATTCATTAGTTTTACATGCACTTCGATGGTAACTAGAGCAAGCAGAAAGTTTACGAAGAAATGAGACTTCAGATTGACTCACTCATGATAGGAGAATGATAAGAGAACGAGGCACAGAGCGAGCTGATTCAGTGAAACAAGAAAGATGAAGCTCGTTCTGTCATCCTCCATTTCATACTACTGGTAAAACCACGCCCTACCCAGTCATAAGCCTGTGACGTGAGTTAAAAGGTAGAGGCCGGTATAACTCCTCCCACTGACAGTACTCGTAAAGTCGGGTTTACATAAAGACGTAAGGAGGTGTTATGTGCTCCGTGCTCTCGCGTTATCTTACGTCCTTGCGTGTCTGTTCACATCAAAACGCCGAACGCATGCAAAACGCGAAGACGGAAGGACACTTAAAGAAAAGCAATAAAATAGACTCGGTTTCTTGCGTCTTACGTCTCGCTTATTTATATCAACCTCAAGCACTTGTGGAGTAATGAGTCCGTATTTTCTGATGGAAGAACGTCTAATTGAGAACTTTCATTTGTATTTTTACATCGCCGAGACGCATTTCCTGTATCAAACTGTAATAGGCTCCTTGCTGGAGCAAGAAATGGAGCTCTTTCACGAGTGCTAAAATCGGGGCTGCAGTCAGTAAAAACAGCTTCTTCGTAGTGCAATGTATAGCGTGCGTTAAATCACGTCGTCGCAAGTCACGAAAACGCGATAACCAAAAGACGCAAAACACAAACGCATTTATAAATTCATTAATTAATTAATAATGTAAACGAAGTTATATAGTGTGAACAGAAAAATGGTGCAAGGAGACGCAAGACGCAAAGACGTAAGACGCAAAGACGTAAGACGCAAAGACGCAAGGCACCAACGTAGACACGTAACACAACTCCTGTTAGCACGTGGATTGTGACAATACAATAACTATTTGTTTATTTAAATTAATACAGACATGTCACTGTATAGGCCTTGAACACCGAGTGGCATAGTTCTCAATCTGAAACAGAGACTTAGAGCCAGTAGGTATAGCAGCCCATACTACTACAAGCCACTACAATAGATCTGAGTAAACGTCAAAAATACAAAAAGTCTCAACAATTTCATAAAAAAAAGTCTTAAACTGTCCTATAGCTTCAGTGCATCATTCACAACTGAAACAGAAGTTCCAATTGCACACATGTGAAAACATGTGCATGTATTTCAATGGCAATGGCACACGGAAGTACCTCGATTTGATAACACAAATAGCATAGATAGAAACCTTGATTAGCAAGTTTCTTCTTTCTTGTCAATTTGGTCAGATTCAGAGCTCTTGCAAATCATTTTACGTCTACAAAGCAAAGACGGTTCAAGAATCAACTCAAATTGAAACTTTAAATGACAATGATCGTACAACAAAAAGTTGGTTTGTTGTAGTTCTTGAATTTTGAGCTCAGTTTGATGCATCCACTCATGATAACGCTCTCCCCAACTCATCTGCAACTACAACAGTAGACTTCAGACTTTCTTCACATCAACAGGTTTCCGCAATTAAGTTTTATTGCTATTACAACCAACTCTTGGATTCATGCATACCGCGATTACTTCAATATTGAGTTGCAGTCACCAAAGACCCGGCCATTTCATGCCTATTGCATTTCTGTTAATATATTAATACCTAATAATTGTTGAAAGTGGCTGGCAGGACTGAGCATGCTCCAATACTACTAACAGACACCAGACACTGAGACACCTTTATGCTGCTAAGTACCATGTGTCACAAAATATTTCATATTTCATATTCAGCAATCTCTCTAGCATGTCTCACCAACCACCTTGAGACATGAGAACAACGTTAAACACATAATCATTAAATGTGTTGCTTGAATTTGGGTAATGCAATTATCCAGCCAGCCTGGATGCGGACCAAACCCAAACATGAACTTATGCCCAAATGCTAACGGATTTATCCTACCAATTGGTAAAGTCCCCAAAACAATCGTTTGCAAGCATCTGCATTTAGTTGAAAAGTTTCATTTAATTAATAGCAAAATAGTTTTGTAGATCTTGTCACTGGATGAAAAACAATTATATCAAAAATGACTACTATCGCACATCAAGACTAAAAAACTTACAATTTGAAAAAAATTCAAAATTATTATTGGAGCCTCGAAAAGACTCAGTCTCAAAAATAGAAGCAGTAGCTTAGTACCCTAGATGTATGAATTCTGTACCCATTCTCCAGTTGCTCCTCCATTGCATAGCAACAGTTGTACGGTAGTTCACATCCCTTAATTCACCTCCAGACATCAAATGCCACCAGTATGTAGCATTAACATCAAAATAATGCTGTTAGCATGCAATGGTCTTACCAACACAGGGTAAGCAAAGTCTCTGTACGGCCAGACCAACTAAATTTTTTTGATGCTCGAATATTGGACACGAACACTGGACTTTCCAATCAACCTAAAACTAAAAAAGTAATGATCATGTAACATTTTGAGCAATTTCGGGTTTTCATTGCACTGCATACAAATGTGAGACAACAAAATGGACACTAAAACAAAAGACGCTGAGACTGAGTGAAATGTGAGAAACAGTCACTGGACCACATGCACTGTTAACACTTGCGTAGTCATTGATACATAACCGTAAGATGGATACACATTATTACCAAGTCATTTTACAGCAAGCATCATTGTGCATGTGCACATCAAATTTTATTTCGTTCAAGTAGGAAATCTGAGCATCAAGAAATTCAATTGGTCTGGCCTAATCAGAAAAACCAATGCCACGTTCAATACATTACCTTGTCAATGAGCTACGTCAATAACAAATTGTCAACCAAACTTTCCTTCGTTATGTAAATTGTACTAATAATAATTAAATAATTCATAGATTAATACTTAATCGAGCAGATTCCTTAAATACCTTTAGTTTCAATTTTTCTTCCTTTTCACACCATTCGGCCTCCTTTATGCTCAACTCCTCCACTAGCTCATGCACTTTCAACGACAGTCGTTTGTTTTCCTCCTGTAGCCTTGTGTTCTCGACTTTGGATTGTGCACACGAGTGTGAGAGATCAGCAATCCTTCTTTTCAGTTGCTCGTTCTCTTTCTGTATCATGCCAAACGCTCCATCAGCACACTAGAACAACAGCATAAACTGTTCATTGAGTGATAGTAGTGAATATTGTCTACCAAAAACAGTAGCATAAAGATCAGTGGCATAAGCAGGGTCACTCACAGACATACTACCAAAGAAAGTTTGTGTGTCAATCTTTTTATGACGTCATCAATTGTTTAATAATATAAATTAATAATTGTTAATTATTTATTCAATTAACTTGTAATGATTTTAATTAAAAGTGCAACAATGCAGAGTAAACATTAACACTTAAACGTCTCACTATTTAATAGGCAATTTAATTTGCCATGAGCTGTGAAAGTTTGTGGACATACGACGAAGATTCCTCTTGACAAACAAGTCAACCACACCAGCCAGCATGTACGGCTATCTGATATTTTTACCACAAATTTCTTGCCACAGGCCCACTCCTTCGTATACACAGAAATGTGACAAATAGATCAGACAGACTTAATTGAGTAAGATGTGAGTGATTAGTTGGATTACAACTAAGCCGGCTGTCAAATATAAATCAATCTTTTCCATCTTTATGAGTTTCATTTCCCGGATTAAAAATTTCCTGAAAGCTTTATGTCTCGAGACAAAGGGCCTTAGCCTACGGGGTACTGCTAGCAATAGAGAAAACCCCTGTGTACTCCACTGAAGATAGTAGACATAAATTCAAGCATCGATTTTCTCAAAAGTTCAGAGGGTAAGTACTCGTAGATTGGCCAAGACTATTACAGTAAAACGTTACTCGAGAAATTCTGTTTATGTGGGTGTCAAGAGGTTTATTGAAAAACAGTTACAGATTTATATATATTTTAGTGTCCTACATAACTGTGCACATCTATTGCACTGGTGTATCACGTCAATACACTATGGTCATTGTGGAACTACAGCAGCAAATGAAAATGTGTATAGAAAGAGAGATGATGATGAGAGATCTAGTTACACAGGGAAATAATACTGTTCAGTCAAGACTGGTCTAACACAGTACCCTGCAGCATCAAACAGACACAAAGTCTACTACACATGACAACAGCAGCAACAGCAAACGTCTAAGATTACAGCAGTTAGTTAGGGTTAGGATTAACAGTTAGGATTAACACGATTACACTAAACACATTACAGTTGACTTATACATATGTTTAAACGAGTCAAGAGACTTGGCTCTTATCACATACTCCGGCAAACTGTAGCATAGCTTACATCCACTAAAGCTGAGTGCTCCCTTTAATTAAAAAGTTGCTTCATGGTGAGAAGTCTTTGAGTATTTCTTGTTGACCGTTTACATAGACTATATCGACTGCAGAAAGTGCCTTTCAGGTAGAATGGACAGCTGTTGTGGATACATCTGTTAGTCATATAACAGCCAGGAAGAAAGTCAGTCTGTCCTCAAGTCTCGGTAGGTTTAGGGATGCAAATAACTCAGTAGTTCTTGTCCAACGAGGAGAATTTGTGATGATTCTAGCAGCATAACTCTCAACAAGGGTTAGCTTTTTGAAAACAAACCACAGTTCATCCACGCAACAGAACTGTACTTGAAGATTGGTCGAACTAGTGATTTGAAGAACATAATTTTGTCATCTCTGGACAGTATATGATTGGACAATTTCAGTAGACAAAGTCTCTGATAAGCTCGTGCACAGTGCTCGCCAGGTTAAATGCTCATCAATCACTACTCCAAATTACTTATATTGGTGGACACTTTCAATTGCATTAATCGTCACTCTGCAGCTTTCAGGTAAATTAGCACCTCTAGAACTCCTGATAGCAAGGAATTTGGTCTTGGTAAGATTGAGTTGTAGTTTGTTATGCTTGAACCACTCTTCAACTCAACTCTTCCATCAGACAACATCCAACATCTTCCACAGACAAAGCACTTGCATAGCTGGATGTGTCATCAGCACCATGTCATAACCCTTTACTGATTACATAAACACACAGACCTAGAACCTTGGCACAAGTTGAAGTTTGTCAATGAACTCTATAGAAATCTATACATATATGTAAAGACAAGATCCTATTTGCTTGTTCGCCTACTACTGCCTCACGCTTGAATTCTCCAGACATGCTTACCGAAAACAGGTGGGTTCCCTTTTGGTGGTCAACCCTCAAACGATAAAGCTCTCTATTCTGTCTGACATCGATGATATTGCTAAGCACGACATTCAAGATCATAGTGCACAAGGGAATAAACAGTTTTTCGCTTTCGCATAGTCAAACAGCAGAAATAGAGCGTTTTAATAGGATATTCTAGGTAATGTCACAATTGAATGCAAGGTCACAATACGTGATGCTACAATGGATTAGAGTTTCTTTTAGAGTTCAAGAGACGACATACACGTCTAATATAAGTGCATTTCGGTTCAGTCTAGGATCGTTTCATTTCTTTCTTTCAAGTTTGTAAATTAGAATTAAATTGATCAACTTGAGCCAGCTGTCACTATCCAAAGCTAACAAGGGGCATACGGAATTTAATTGTAATTTGTAACAACTCATTGGTAATTACTTAGAACATCTAACTGTAACTAAAATTTTAGATGAGATACTTTCATGGTAATTCCTCACAATTGAATGCACCTGGGCAAAGCCAGGCAATCTAGCTACTATAGACAGAAACAAGGAATTATGGCAGTACAAAAACTACAGCACACATTATCTAGTCCAAGATGTGCTTGAGTTTTGAAGCATGAAACACAAGGAAAGCAAAAATACATCAAGCCGGTATTCTCTCAGCATTTAATTACTCGTAAAGGCAATTCACCACACTACAACACACATAAGAGTCTACCACCGTTATCTCTCTCTCCATCCATTGTCTCCCTCCCTCCAACTTTATTGGCCAATAAATCGTCAACAACATACAAGGAAATGCACTTTCTTGTCATGTCCCCAGCAGCCTGACAACAGCTGGTTCCAAATACCATATTACCAAACCCTTGCAAGTTTACAGTCAACCAAAAAGTGTACAAATGCATGTACACAGGACAGCAAACAGCAAATCAACCAACTGCTGTCAAGTACACCGTGTCCAAGTTACCTACACCAAGTACACATGTACATGCGCGTTTAATAGTCTTATCACTTGTTAGAATTATAGTACCGTATTTCTGCGATTAGTGCCGTGAGGCACTACTTTTCATAGTTTGAAACATGGGGCACAATTCAAGCATGGGCATTTCGTAAGCACAAAGACTGTTGCAATGTTCGACAATGCAATAGATTACACAAAAAACAAACAACTTACCTAATCAAATCTTACAGGTATGTATCCTGGATGCTTCACTTCACTTGAGTCGTACTCCTGGTCTGTTGCATACATTAAATCTTCATTGTCAGTTAGTGATTCTATCTGGGTGTTCATTTCATCTCAAACGTACACATAGAAAGACACGAATGTATGGTAACTAGGTTTGAATACTACCCCAGTGGGGCAATAATCGAGCATGGGGCATTATTATTTCGTTAGAGTCAACATGGGGGATTATATTATTCGAGCATGGGGCATTATTCGCGAAAATACGGTACATTCTATCCAACAAGTCTCAACACATCAGTACAAGTACTGGTAGCATACAGCTGTACTATCTAACTAAATGGACCATTAAAATTTTCACCGATTTCTGTCACCATCATCTTTCATGTGCTCCTTGCACAGACAAATAAAACAAGAAAGCAAACAAAACGAGACTCAACCTCTTTTATATGACAAACTAATACACATTGTGTACATAATCTGTTTTGTAAATGAGTATGTAACAATGCTATACAATAATTTGTTATAAAACTCCCACCTACTTTTTCAGTATGTAACCTGGGCAGCAGCTCTTTTGTCTCACTTGGAGCAGGCACGCAAGCGCCGCGGACACGGTCTGACGTCCGAGGAAAAGAAAGCGCGTCTCTCACATGTCTAACCGTCACGTCATTTTTTGCTCTACGCAATTCTTTTAAACGATTCTTGAGAATGGCGACTTCTGCCTCGAGCTACTCAAAGTCCAACAATTAATTTATCAATGAAACGAGATGTA
>CAXXBX010000297.1:0-9731 GCA_964274945.1 Dehalococcoidia bacterium
TCATGCTGCGCTTTCAACTTATGGCCAGATAGTTGTGTCGGTTCAAAACACGGTTTCAGAGATTCGACCGGCACGTAGGCCAGGTCTTCATATGTTGTTTGCTAGGTTTCTTAGAAGGCCTGATATTCCTTCTTCTCTTTCGCTGTCCCTCAGTCGCTCGAATATGGTGAAGTATCGGTACAGACGTCTTCTAGCTGAGGTTGTGATGTTAGGGACCGTGGCTAGATCGAATCTGCTTACTGCTTTAAACTGGTGGAAAGGGAGATTGTAGAACTTGATATATTTCAAAGGCACAAGGTTGTCGAACTTGACTGCCAGCGTTCCGCTATGATTGAACTGAGGCCGTGGCCTCAGGTCTAACGGGGTGAACAAGACGTACCGGTCTAATCTCGCACCATTCAGCAGTCGATAGCGATGTTTCACGTAAATTGTTAATATCTTCTGTAACTTTATAGAGCAGGATACTTCCCAATAATGTGGGGTACCCCACTGAGTCGGAGTGACACCGTTGCAGGTGTTAGTCCAAATCTGGGAAATGGATTTGGTCTTGTTTCATACCGAAAGTTGTCGCTCTGAAGTACGGTACGTGCAGGTTCTTTAGACATTGCAGGAGTGTGGACGTCGGTACTGGCTTGGCAGGGGCGTAACTAGCATTAAAATTTTACCGAGGCAAGTTTTATATCAATAAGGCAATATATTTAGCCTCAAACTACTAGTAGTCTACTACATATATACTTTAATTAATTAATCAAAGTGAACATGGAGCCTCTATAACGACAATTGCCCCAATCGGCGGTGTCCTGTACAATCAAATCTTTGTAAGACATTCTCTCTGCTTACAGCCACGTCTCTATGAATATATAAAAGAGCTAAGCCACACAGTCTTTCTTGCGTCATTGTTGATCTCGACCACTCCTTCAATCTCCGGAGAGCCGAAAACGATCTTTCGCACGGCACGGAACCAACAGGAGATGTTAGAATAAGTTTGAAAATCTCATGAATATTGGGGAAATATTGACTGTCTGCCATCTTTGCGGCATCCGTTAATGTTACTCTCCTGTCTTTCTCAGGAAGTTGAAAACATTTGGTTTTCCAAACTTCTACTTCAGGCTCGAATGTAGCTCCATTTGGTAAGTCTGGACCATAGAAGAGCTTAATTGAATTCACCTCAGATCTTGTTATACTGCTAACACTGCTAGGAAGAAGTCTATACCCAATGAGCATTGATTCAGATGTATCAGGGAAGCGATTGTTGAGCTCTGTCACAGCGTGATCAATGAAAGGGTAGTACACGTTTCTTCTGAAGTATGCCACAGCGCTGTCCTGTTCCGCAGTCTGCATGCCAGCATTGCTTCTGTAGGTGCTTCTTATTGCGGTTCTAGGTTTATCAATTTGGGCATCCACCTCGCCTGCAACTGTTTGAACTCTTTCCCATAATTCTTTAAACTTGTCTTCACGTCGTTGCGCAGAAATCGTTGTGCGAAGCAGCTTGGCTGTTTGATAAGCCTTCAGAACGTCACAGTTTGGAGATTGCAAAGACTTCGTCAGAGGATCACAAAAGCTCAGAATGTACTGACTAACGACCAAGCAAACAATAAAACTAGAGGACTGTAAAAGTCTGAGGTAAGATGAAGCTTTCGCCCTCGAATCAGTGCCAGAGCTCTCTGCAACAATATCTTGCAGTGCAAGGTATATGGCTTTGTATTTGGCCAAGACACTGGACAGTGTTGCCAATCGAGCCGACCACCTTGTCTCACACAGTACTGGGACTTGCCTTGATGACGATTTACAAATAAGCGTATCACTTAGTTTCGAAGTTTCCTCCTGTTCTAAGTTTTCTTCTAGTTCTTCTTCTGGTTCTTCTTCTTCCTTGTCTTCTGCTGTAATCAATTCAGCTATGTCTCCTGCTATCAAATGCCTACAAAGGATAACTTTTCTTTTTGGACTGCCTCCTAGAAACCACGTCAGTGTTCCTAACGAGTTAAACAAGTCCTGAATTAAAGGGACTTGCCTACAAGAAGATGCAATAACCAAATTCAGTCTATGTGACCGACAATGCTGGTATATAGCCTTTGGTTGTAACTGAAGAATTCGAGCAGAGACACCGGAAACTTTTCCTGACATAACTGCAGCACCGTCGTAGCCCTGGCCACGAAGATAACGAATATCCAAATTGCACTCTTTCATAAAATTGACAATAGCATTGAAAATAGACAGAGCATCTGCACAATCCAATTTGACGAATCCTAAGAACTCTTCTCTCACTTGAACCTGACCGGGTACAGAGTCGTCAACAAACCTGATACAGACTGACATCTGCTCTACGTTAGCTGTATCTGTGCACTCATCCGCCATCAACGAAAACCATTTAGCGGCATGAGCATCTTCCAGTATTTTGTCTCTCACCTCAACACCGGCTAACTCTATCAGCTCATTTTGTATTTTCGGGCTCTTGTAACAGGCGTTCTTCTTTCCGTGCTCTAGATGACTTTTCAGAGTAGGATTGAACTCAGACTGCCAATGGAGGAAGTATTCAAAGTTACTGGATTCTTTTCTCAGAACTTTGTCCCAACTGTGACCCCGAAAGGGAACATTTCGCTGACCGAGAGCAATAACGACATCTATTACAGCTAGAATAATTGCTCGATTACGTTTGACTCTCTCTTCATATTCTTTAGATCTGCTGGTACAAATATCATTTTTCTTTCCTTCGACCACATTCTTGAAAGATAATGCTTTTATGCAAGCATTCTTGTGAATTTCACTTTTCTCATGACAAAGCAGTACACCACGCTTTACTCCAACTGCGTTCTTCCAGTCACAAAAGCCAGTTGTCTTGAAAGCAGTAGCAGACAGTGACTCATCACCAAACAGCACACAGTAGCAACAAAAGCAGGCGTCAGTACTAGGAGAATATCTCAGCCATCTGTATTGACTCTCCCACTCTGGATTGTAACGACGGCCGCCCGTGCTCTGAAATTTACAACCGGTGGGTGGACACCATTTATTTTGCAGCAGGCATATCTTGTCAACGTCGGAAACGACTCTGCCTACGTAGTAGATCGGATCATTCACTGACACTTCTTTGTCATGAGCAGTATCTACAAAGAAAGTGTTTACAAGCGCTACGGTATTACCACCTGTTTCAGTAGAATATGTATAATATTATATGAACCTTATTACATATTCTTAGCATCTATGACGATAACACATTGTTCGATATCGCTCAGTAATTCGCGTCTACTAGGATCACATTTAGCATTGGTACTATACCTTCTGCAGAATTCACTACAGTCTCAAACGGGGACGCAGAATGTACAGTTTCAGGCAGATCGCTTAAATCACCGGAAGATGTCCTGATGAGAAGAACAAGTCACGTACCCCAAAGGGGACCCCATACTTCTGCAGAACAACTTTCTTACCCAAGACATTGCAAAAGAGATAGTTGCTTCTTTTTCTTTCTCTTAGATGGTGGCTCCATCTTACTTGGCAGTCAGCTGTAGGTTTCTCGAGCCACGTGTCTTGCAAGTGCTTCACGTGCCAAGAACGTGCGCTAAAGTTGAGTATCAGAGAGTTTACGCACGCGGTTTCAAATTTGAAAAGAACACGATAGCAGATTTTGTTAGTGCAGAATGTCATATCTTCTGCTCCTAACCTACATGCAGCAAAATTTTTGCAACGCCACACCCTTTTTTTTTACCGAGGCAACTGCCTCGGTTGCCTCATGCCTAGTTACGCCTCTGCTTGGTGCGTCTTTCGCTTAGGTATATCTTGTGGACGCGAAGGCACAACCGTGTGGCCCTGATACTGAGATACCCACACGCTTCAACCTTGGTATTTGATGAGAATTTCAAATTAACGACTATGTTTCTTTATCATCTCAAGAGACACGTTGATCTGGACACTTTCTCTGCCTGGGTGAATAGCGTCTGTGAATGGATGGACGATAACATCAACCGGTACTTGGGAGGAGGAGATTACGAGGAGATAACAAGACTGAACAAGCAACCACAATTATTTGTGTATGGTCCTCCTAATTCAGGCAAGACACTCCTCTTTCAGACTCTCCTTCAGATAGAATTTGCTACAGAACTTGGTGTGGTCTTCCAGTTCTGCGATGACGGTGGAAGATTTGCTTTAGAAGGACTTAGGAAGAGTACGGGTCTCATCTACGCAGACGAATTTACTGTAAAGGAACTGAATCCTAAGACTTTAAACAAACTGTTGGCAGGGGAGACCGTGAAGATAGACGAGAAATGTAAACGACAGACATGTCTAACCTACAAAGGACCTATCATACTATGTGGAAACACCACAGTTTTTCAGGACGACGACGTGCAAAGAAGCGCTTTCAATGCAAGAGTGACCGCAGTTCACACTGATATACCGCTCTGAGACAACATCAAATTGATACACTTGTTAGCTTTGATAAACGATTTAGATACATTTCAAAATTACAGTACGATAAGTATTTAAGTAAGCAAATATAGTATTCATATATGTCAATACAAAGTCAGATGAACCAATCAGGAAAACGAGCTTCGACGAATGCATGTAATCCTTTCGTTCGTCATCAAATCAGCAACCGTTACAAGAAGAGCAAAAGCTTGAGAAAAGACAAGTCCCAGTGAAAGATATACTGATGAACCAATGTAGACACTAAGTAAAAAGGAGATCTGTTCACATCACAAGGCAATAACAAGAACATCACGACTCCATGAGACAATCGTTCTCCAATCTTGTTCATGTATTGATCACAGCACAAGTTGATTAGATTGTATATGATTGAGCAGTTATTGAGAAGAAGTTACTTCGTCTACTATCATTTTGCAATATTCGGGTTTGTCTGTGTTTAGGTAAGTACAATCCTGCAAACTTGCAGGCATCAATATGTGGACCATCAGTTGTCTCATCATCTTCAATATCAGCATAATGAGTCAAAATTCTCCTCATTTCAGTGAAACGTTCTTTTTCTGTCAAAGCATCACCACCATCTCTTCCCAGTAGGACATTGACTAACTGCCTCACTTGTCCACTGGATTTGTCTGCTTTTCTGCTACAGATTCAAGCTGTCTCTCTGACCATTTGGTCTCCATCCTCTGCTGCATGACACCAACCAAATCGTTCATTGCCCTTATGTGTGCCATGCATTCTTCTGCCCACCAAGAAGGCCTGCTCTTGTCAGGATGTTTCTGGATCATTTCACCACAGATGTATCTCTTAACCCTTTCTTCCATATGGTTCTTCAGATGTCTCTCAGTTACACCAAGATGCATCTGGGGATGGTAGTACTTGCCAGTCTCTTCTCTGTAATGAGGAAATCGTGGGTCCTTTCCACCGGGATCCGGTTTGATTGAAGGCGCATCGTTGATGTGTGCATAGGAAACAAATCCTTTCACAATTTCACCTCCTGGCAGTCTTGTGGGATTGTATTCTGTTGCATATCCTCCTGCGGTATCAGGATCAAAGATGGGTTCCACGTCTCCGTACGCACCAGCAAATGGGTACTGCTTGTGAAGATCGTGGATTTGATGTCAAGGAGGGATGATGCTGAGTTTTAGTTCTAACTATATTGTTAACACACAGTTCTTAACAACACAATGTTCTTATTAATACTGTTCTAGCAGTATTTAACACTGGTCAGCACTTTTAATTAATACTGTTCTAACAATATTTTTATCACATTGTTCTAACGACGCTATGTTAATTAACAGATTTTTTAACACAACCATGTTCTAATTACAGTAGTCTCGTGTGTACCAGATGTATGAGAGTTCTGTGGGGAAGGGAAGGGGAGAACATGGATGCACGGCCAGATGTTCGAGAGTACTAGAGGGGTGGGGAGGGGAGAGGGAAGAACATGGATGCGTGGCCTGACATTTGAGAGTGGCATGGGGTAAGGAAGAGAGAGTTTGTTCTCGCAACCATCCACCCTTCAGCACTCTCGAACATCTGGCCACGCATCCGTGTTCTCCCCTCCTTTCCCCCACAGAGCTCTCATACGTGAGACTACTACTACTGCCCTTTTTTAATTAGCTTTATCTATCTAAATAGTCTCTGATATTATCTCGGATTGCTGATGCCGCCATATCTCTCCTTCCAATAGCTGCCAATCCTGATTCAAGGTCACATATTGTTTCAGTTTCACTGTAGTCATCGTAAATTTCATTGTTTGCCAAACAATAGTTATGTAAGGTACAGCAAGCAATAACGACTACTTGAACGTTGTTGATGTTAGTCCCTTGCTGATTTAACAGAATTCGCCACGTACCTTTGAGTAGCCCAAATGCCCTTTCCACTGCGATTCGAGCACAACTCAGTTTGTAGTTGAAACTTTTCTCAGACTCCCTCATATTGGAGCTCTCAGGATATGCTTTCATTAGCCAACTTTTCAAATGGTAGGCTAGATCTCCCAGAATTAAAACAGGTATTCTAACACCATTACAGACAACAGGAAACGCTGTTCCAGCACGTTCAGCAACTGCAAAGAGGCGACTGTTAGCAAGACCACGAGCATCGTGGACTCGTCCTGGCCAGCCAATACAGATATCGTTGAAGTAAAGAAATGAATCTACCACAGCTTGAAGTATAATTGAGTGAAACCCTTTACGATTGATATAACAGGCTGGACTGAAAGGTGGACTTTTAATAGGTATGTGTGACCCATCTACTGCTCCACCAATTTGAGAGAACCCATGACCCATAGGCGAAGGAAGCCTCTGCTGAGTGGGGGGGCACAACGGTTTGTCAGGCCATAGAAATCCAAGAACACTGCTAACTCTATGCCTAGGAATACTAAGCAACATAAAACATACTTAGATTTTACCAAAATAGCTTGACCAGCCAAGATGACATGGATAACGGAGAGCATTTTGTGGGGGCACGTGCCCCCACGGCCCCCCCAGTTCCGTCGCCACTGATGACCAATACTTCTGAACCGTTCAATGACTTTCTTTAAGCGATCTCCTTCTGGCATCTGGACATACTGACAACTCAAGTGGGAACGATTGCCTGACATACTTCATTGGAAATAGCGCTAGCACTTGACACACCAACGCCAAACAAGTTTTAGACAGTCCTACAATATTCACTTCCAGCCAACCTGTATAAAGTCAAGGCTAGTATCTTCTCTGGCGATATGGGGAGTCTCAAGTGGGTGGACTTCTTTGTGATCAGTTGTCGTATATCAGTTGTCGTATATCAGTTGTCGTATATCAGTTGTCGTATATCAGTTGTCGTATATCATTGCACAGACTACACACAATAGAAGAAATTAAGGTTATCAGTTAACTAGCTAATCTAGAACTATATCGAAACCTCATGAGAGTTCCTCTTGACATCCTGAAATTCTCTCCAATCAGTATCTGATGCCTTCGCAAGCATTCTGTCTCACCACCTTGATTCTCTCGGTTTGATCCATAATCTTCGACCGGCGGGACGCATTCTATCTACCACTTTTAGAACACACTGGAGTAAACAGAGTAAAATGAGAAAAACTCCTCGTTGCCGACGACGAACGAGCCTTTTCTGACGCCTCCTCTTCTGAGCCCTAACGTCTAGCCGCGAAACCATTAGCAGAAAGAAGGTAGACGCATTGCCACGAAACGAAGCTGGCATTCTCAAGGCTTCTAGCTAGTACACAGTACTATGACCTATTGCGCAAGCGCGATCTCTTAACCGAGGCTAACCCAACGGTAACCATGGTCTGGAGGTTGGTTACGCTAACCAAGCTCTAATCACGATCTAACCGAAGTTAACCAAACTTAACCATACTTGGTTTCACACTGACCTTCGTAACCTAACTTAACCGAACTTTACCACGGTCTAACCACCAGTGTGAGACCGCTCTATGTATTTCATTCTGTGATATAGATTCGCCATTTTTTTGTATGGCCTTGAGTATAGCGCTGTGGATTGGGCGCTTTTCTTTACTTCCATAGGTGCTAGAAATCGTCTGTACCGACTTACTAATTACCGCATCTAACAGGTTGGGTGCTAACGCCTACGTATGGACGCGTTCATTTCCGCCTCCACCAAACTCACTCATAATAGCATGAATTCTTCCAGCATATCTTCAATTGCAGATTTCAATGTCATTATCTCGTATAGGTGTTCTGATATGAGGCGCTGAGAGCATGCAACAACCTCGTCTGATAACCTCTTTTTTCGCCGAATGGAGAAATCTGCGCCAAGATTTAAACAGTTTTTGTCATATAGTAAACGGTTGTCGACTTTTGTAATCTGTCAAGTAGTTGGCCATACCTCAACTTTATATATTAACAAGCGGAACAGCTTTGTAAACAATGTAGTTCATACTATCCATAAAAGATTTGCTTTAGCCACTTAGTAGATGCCACATTACGGCGCCTCAGTTATTGTTGACTATTTGTTGATACCCTGTGGTATTTCTGGTATTCTTAATACAAGTTATTGCTCAATATCGTTATGCATTCGGATGACCAAGTGATTCTTAGCGGACAGTCTGTCCGATTAGACCACGAACTAAATCCAACATGTTTTGTTTTGTTTAATTTCAACTTGAGACCTTGATGCCAACGCAATGTTTGCAAAGTTGTGTAAGGTTGTAGTCGAATGTTCGTCGAAGACACATGAAAGGTAATGTCATCAGCGTACAATACAATTGTTACAGAAGTTAACTTTTGTTACTATAAGTAAGTGTAGAAAACAGACAAATTGGTGGCAAGAAATACATTCTCTTGTCGTATAAGTTGAAAATCTTTTAAAAACAAATTTTACGCAACACTTATAGTCATTTGCACCTTCACATTATTAGCTGAAAGTTTTCTGTAAGTGTAGGTGTTTGCTGAAACTCCCAGCTGCTTGTATCGTGTACGTATATACTGAAAACTTTATTGTCTCGCTGTGCATTTTTACCTCTCCGTGTCTCCTCTTCACATGTCAACTGAAAATGCGAGACCTTTTAGGGATTTACTACATTTCCAGATAAGCTAAACAGTATGTCACAAGAGGAGATGTACTAATTGACAGTGTTGGAAGATCTGTTCGAAAAATTTGAAAAATTAGAAAAGCCAGCGGTGGTTGCTCCTAAAAGTCTACTATATGTCTTAAACGCTGAAGTTTTCCACCTTTCCAGTACTTTGATCGACAAGTTTGCCAGTTCTTTTGCCTTTCTTGTTTTTACAGCTGCAATTCTGAAGCTTGAGGAATCCATGCCAGCTTCGCATAAAGCTTTTCGAACTTCGTCTACGAGTTTGCACCGAGAGTGGATTGCCGTCTCTGAACATGAAGAGGGTCCCCGAGGTTCGGCCTCGCAAGGCCATGTATGCTATCAGTGCTGAAACTGGACAGATCGTTATAACAGCGGCCAACGAATACGTCAATGCCTTTTTGTAATGTGTTCCTTTTTGATTGCTTCAGCTGTATGCAATTGACGGGTTGCTGTTCGAGTCTCTACAACTTGTGGAGTCAGCTGAACGGACGTGTCGAATGATTATCTGGAGTCGACTGTAAATTCTCCCACCCGCAGAAAACCAAAGAAGGCGGTACAGCAAGAGGCCCATAGCATGGCTCCTTATCTCTGTTGGCGCTTGGACCAAACTCTTTTCAAGAGCCGTAGTTTCATTAGCGTCTTTTGCAAACGCTTATAGTTGCACCCCGTAACCTGAAGGCGTTGAATGACACGCAACACGTACGCCAATTGCAGAAAAGAGGCAGCAGAGGGGTCGCCCACTTCGGCCTGAATGTGCAGG
>CAXXBX010000298.1:0-14531 GCA_964274945.1 Dehalococcoidia bacterium
AAACTACTGTATGTCCCTTTACATTCATGTGGTTCCTCATAGCTTCCAAATGCCATCACCTGTCATCTGCTGGTAGTTAGTATGAATTAAAGATCTGTGTATAATAGTTGTGTTGTTTACTATACAATGACCTAACATAATCATAAATGGCGCCTCCTACAGACATGGGCTCCAACGTCTTTCACCCCCACTTCTGCTTGTGCAAGTGCTACTACAGTGTTAGTCGCACTTTGAAAGTCAAAGCGGCAAAACGTATGTCAGATGAAACCAAATCTATTTTTTGTTGTAGAACTACCAATTTGTAGTGATACATCAGCGTCATCGGTTGTATATACAAATGTATACAGTGCCATCTAGCACACATTTGAAAGTCCGTTGTAGTACGTGCTGCTGGCAAACAGGATTGAGATATCACACTTCCTCTAATCAACTCTAGTGGCGCACGTTTGTCTTTAATGCAACAACATTGGCACGTCCCAGGCTCGTGAAGATCTAGACAAGACCGTCAACTGTGTTACAGAACCCCCTCAACAAGAAGCGGAAAGTGTTTTGACGGACACATGCTAACTAGTAAACAAGACGGTCTCACCTACCACCCAGCTATCTATCTACAACAACACTTGAACGTGTTAATTTTGCACAATACACTAGTGCAACAGTACAAGAACATACAGCGATTTACGAATAAGCCCCAACAAAACAAAAATCTATTTCCATCCGTAGGTCAACGTTTTCACTGGCCACCAACATAAACACGGGGGTTAGACACGTTATCTGCCTCAAATTTTGAGCGCAAACGGCACATCTAGACGAGTGTGAGAAGTAGATAAAGTACAGTACTAACCCTAGTACCTTGACAAGAAACACAACAATATGTAGAGGCGTAAAACCACAAGAAGATCTACTGTAATGTGGAACAACGGGTATAAGAAGAGTTGGTGTCAATGACGTGAACGTCGTAGTTAGTTCCACAACACATACTAACAATAATACGACCCTAACACAACATGCATGAGGTCGTGATACTGTGGGAAATAGTCACTCCTTTGTCGAGGCACCCACATTAAAGAAGTGACATCGCATATCAAAGCCATTTTATGGCTATAGATCAACTGACTTCAACTGTGCGTTGCAAGGACGATGACTCTACGTGTACAACTCCTCGCTCTGTCTACCATTCTCTTTATCCTGCAAGCAACTCCAAATCACTCCGCAAAGACAAACACAGTAACAGCAAACTGCGACGTTTTGACAGATGTCTGTACCAACAGCCCACCGGACGTTTTCGACAATCTCTGCAAGAGATGGTGTGTAGAATGTATGGAAGTTTCAGATGTCAAGTACGGAGAGTTCGAGTTTCGATAGTTCTCGAGAAGGCGACGGTGTTTTTGTCGCGATTTCCAGTTTCCTGTCTAGATTTTTGTGTGGTTTGCATGCAGTTACGAGGTTCCTGCTGTTGTGATGAGCCTTCACTATATAAAGATAACAAAGCAGCTCGAAAAGTCATCACTCGTCGACGGTTTGATCAGCTCAAGTCAACTGCTCTTTGTGAAGATGATGACTCTGCGTGTACAAATCCTCTCTCTCGTTTCTGTCTTCTTCGTTCTGCAGACAAATCCGAGTTGTGCTGTACCGATTGCAGACTTTTTGAAACCTCTCGGCGAGAACCCGCCACCGGTTTTATAACTTGTGTGCAAGAGTCTGTTTGGTGTCACGTGTCCGACACAAGTCAAGTTGGGAGATTGGGCATACAATGGTATGGAAGTCGACGGCTCGCTCAATAGCACCGCCGCTAGCGCTTGTCCCGGCGTAAACCTGCAGACGTACGAAAGAACAACGAATCTTTCGACTATTCTGTCTGAATGTCATTCAAAAGTAATCGTCCAAAGAGAAGAAGAATACCGATGTGAGTATTAAACTATCTCTAGAGATTTCAAAATAACATAATTGCATACAATTTATTCGACATTGCAGGTCCACCTACTACATCAGAAAAGGCTGCTGCTCTAACTCGCATATTTGGAAGTTTTGGGCCACCGCCACCCCCTCCACCCCCTCCAGTTGTACAACCATCAGCTGCTGCTGCGACGGTAGAGCCGACGACGGCACTCCCCGTAAGAGTAAAACGTCAACAGTGCTACTACAACGACGCCATCGGCCTCGCCATTCTTATCGATGCATCTGGCAGCGTTGGCAGCCCAAACTTCTACAAATCCGTCCGGGACGTAGCCACGTTGATCGAAAACACTTGCAGTGACTTCACATGTAATGCTCCACAGATCAGAGTGGCCGTGGTGACGTTCGCCTTCTCCCATCGCCGTGTTCGACTTGGCCTACTCGGCAGCAAACCACCACAATCGCCAAGACATAATCGACAGCATCCTGACAACACACTACACAAGCGGCAGCACCGCAACACGTTCGGCTCTCGAACACGTCCGTGACAACATTTTCAGCGCCAGCCATGATATGAGACGACACAGTAAGAAAAAACTCATTGTACTGACAGACGGTACTGAGTGTCTCACACTATCGTCTAGCCTCGTACCCAGGCCCTCTTGCGCGCCCGGAGAAGAGAGCCTGGTACACGTTGTCTTCGCATGCTCGCATAAATTACCTCAAAATGTCTGCACGCATGCGAACCCGACGTTGTTTAGAATCGCGAGCCGATATAATGTTGCGCGCAACTGTGAACGGACAGCGAAACAGCTTCCGTGCGTGGATCAACCCGTAGATCTAGACCCAAGGTCAAGTGATCCAACTAGACAATTTTAGACCTTTTTTTGTTGCAGTGTCGAGTTCGGTGTCTAGCTAGCTAGTCGTACTGCAGTCAGGCTGTTTACAGTGTTTGTTTCTACCGAGAAGGACTGCAGTAGAAGTTGCAGCTTATTTTGGAAATTTCTATCTGTACAACAGACGGTCTTCCCCGCAGATCTTACTCCGTCGATTCGAGCTGTAGCAGAAAATTGAGGTTGCAGGCACATGTACATGACAGTCAGGACTGGTATCTAAGTCGAAAAAAGCGGACAAAGAACATCACCTGGTGTGCGTTCGATTGGCTCTTCTAGAAAAGGCTCCGTGAGCACGCCCTTCTTCCAACTTCTACAGTTCTGCCGCTAGAATCGAAAGAGCCAACTCTACCAACTCTGCTGCTTGTTGGAAGAGACTCTTCTGGAAGAGGATGTGAGAGCCCAATCGAACGCGCCCTTGTGCGGAAGCTGTTCGCTGTCATATTTGCGCGCGACACTATCAGCTGGAGATTCTAAACAACGTCGGTTCCGCATGCGTGCACACATTACGCCGATTTTGAGGTAATTTATGCGCGCATGCGAAGGCAACGTGTACCGGGCCCTCTTCTCCGGGCGCGCAAGAGGGCCTGGATAAGAGGTGTACTAGAGTATAAGAGACTTATGGGACTTCCCCTAGTACTCCTTAGCATACTGATAGAATATGACACTCTATAGTACTGTGGCATGTGGTAGCCAGTCTTGTGTAGTCTGGTGTAGTAGTGCGTACACACTGTAAGCGAGCTGCAATAGAACCAATATATAGTCGGTAACGACACAACAGTGGCGACGAGGACGGCGAGTGCAGCCGCGAATTTGAAACACGGGTTGTTGGGCGAATTCCGAGCAGGAGTAGAAAGCATCGACGAATACAAGGAAAGGTTCGAGCTTTACTGCCTGGCAAACGCAGTACCGATAGGAGACGAGCACGTAGCTCGTAGGAAGGCAATCTTTTAACGTCTGTGGGTGCATCGACCTACAGTTTGTTGCGGACCTTCGTACGACCCCGCCAACCGCAAGATTAGGAGCTTGATGATATCATTCAGCAACTGAGAAATCATTACGAGCCAAAGAAGATTGTCATAGCCGAGCGATTCCGTTATTACAAGAGACAACTGAAAGAAGGTGAGACTGTTACAGTGTTCTTGTCAGAATTGCGTCGTCTAGCTAAACACTGAGTTCGGAGACAAGTTGTCAGTTGCGTTGAGGGACCAATTCGTGTGTGGATTACGAGTAGAAGCCCTACAGCAGAAAATTCTGGCGGAAACCGACTTAACACTTGATGGAGCAGTACGAATCGCGCAAGCCTTTGAATCTGCAAGACAAGAAACGATGGCTTTGCGAGGAGACACGCGCAGACACGGATCAACAACAGACCACGAGACGGCATTTAGCATGCAAAGTAGTAGCAGTGGGAGGTCAAAGACAACACAATTTGATGTGAAAGTATGCTACAGGTGCAATGGTTCTTGATAAGTGTCAGATGAAATCCAGAGAGTGCTATTTATGTCACAAGAATGGACATATTGCAAAGCCTGCCGAAGTAAGAAGCAAGGCGATTTCAAGAACGGGAGCGGAGCAACGGCTACCAAGAATACAAAGTACCAGAAGCAAGCCACGTTACAAGCGGAAGAAGAGGAAGTATGTACACTTTATGGTCCGGGAAGTCAGGATGCAATCAAAGTCAATATGACTGTAGCTGGACGAGAATTAGAGCTGATTGTTGACACGGGTGCAACTATTACCGTGATTCCCAGGAAGACCTATGAGAAACAACTATCTCATGTCAAACTCCAGAGCAGCGACGTGAAGTTACAGTCATATTGTGGACAGACATTGTCTGTACGCGGAGAAGCTGTAGTACCAGTACGCTACGGAGATCAAGAAATAGGAGGTAGAGTAGTTATCGTCAATGCTGCAAATAAGCCAGCAGCGCTTGGCAGGAATTGGTTGTCACAACTCAAGTTGGACTGAGCATCCTTATTTAGCTTGAATGTCCTGGATCCCGTACACGAGATTCCTGAGTTATTCAAGGAAGGAATGGGAAAGCTGCAAGGAGTGCAAGCGAAACTTACTTTGAGTGCCAATGCCAGGCTAGTCTTTCATAAGGCACGACCAGTACCATTTGCGTTACAAACTAAAGTGGATACTGAAATCGATCGCTTAGTCAGAGAAGGAGTACTGACACCTGTACAACAGAGCGAGTGGGATTCACCTACAGTAGTGGTGAGGAATTTGACAGCAGTATCAGATTGTTGTTGTGACTACAAAGTAACCATCAATGAATATTTGGAAAATATTGAGTATCCCACACCAAATGCTCAAGATTTATTTGCTACTTTAGCGGGTGGTCGAAGATTCGCCAGGCTTGATCAAAGCAAGCTTACCAACAAATGGAAGTGGATACCGGAAGCCAACAGTATTTAACCATAAATACTAGAAAGGGTTTGTTTACTTATACCAGAATGCCTTTTGGTATACGAAAAGCACCGAGTATTTTCCAGAAAACGATGGATATGATATTGTCTGGAATACCAGGAGTTTGTTGTTTTTTCGATGACATACTGATTGTCTGTTCAACTGAAGCTGAGCACGATGCAAGAGTGAGGCAAGTATTACAACGCCTAGAGCAACGAGGAGTCCGGCTAAAGAAGGACAAATGTGAATTTGGTCAGTCTGAGGTGACATACTTAGGTCACAGAGTAGATCACGAAGATCTGAAACCTACAGAAGACAAGGTCAAGGCTATCAGGGAAGCACCTGAGCCAAGAAATGTGACTGAGTTGAAGGCATTTCTGGGGCTGTTGAACTATTACAATCATTTCTTACCAAATCTGTCAAATACTCTACAAGCATTGTATGAGTTACTTCAAAAAGGAAAACAGTGGAGATAGACAAGGAAACACAGGGCCCCATTCAATGCAGCAAAGAACACGTTATTACAGTCTGGTTTTCTTACGCACTATGATTTGTCTCGACCAGTCAAGCTCAAATGTGACGCATCCCCATATGGAATAGGAGCCTGTTTGAGTCACGAGTTTGAGGATGGATCGGAGAGACCGGTAGCATTTGCTTCACGGACACTGTCATCAGCAGAAAAGGGCTACGCCCAAATAGAGCGTGAAGCACTGGCAATAATTTTCGGCGTTCGTCATTTCCACAAGTTCCTCAGTGGCCGAAGATTTACACTGGTGACAGATCACAAACCTTTGGTCAAAATTCTGGGACCTAAACAAGGTATCTCGGCGTTAGCAGCAGCAAGGCTGCAGAGGTGGGCACTAATTTTAAGTGCATACGAGTACACCTGGAGTATATGGCTGGAGAGGAGAATAAGGAAGCAGATATGCTGTCCCGACTGCCAATGGAAGTGAATGTCATAGACCCTAACCAGGAATTGTACCATGTAGATTGCTGTGAGAATCTACCTGTAACAGCAGCAGAAGTAGCACAAGAGACTATAGCAGATCCAATTTCGAGACGGGCATACCAGTATACGTTGTCTCGATGGAACTGGAAAAGTCACATGGATCCAAGGTTACAACCCTACTCACGACGGTCACATGAACTTAGCGTTGAAGAGAACTGTTTACTTTGGGGAACACGTGTGATAATACCGCAAAAATTACAGTCAAGAGTTCTAGCAGATCTTCATTAAAGTCACCTAGGTTCAAATCGAATGAAGGCATTAGCAAGATCGTATATCTGGTGGCCGAGTTTGGACATGACGTTGAAAGAATTGTACAAGAAATGTGAAATTTGCCAAAGTCAGAGGAATAAACCGCCTGCTGGTATTCCTCATCCATGGATGTATCCCACAGCACCTTGAGGAAGAGTTCACGCAGATTTCGCGGAGTTGGAAGGTCAACATTATCTTATTATGATTGACGCTTATTCAAAATGGTTGGAGGTGCATGAAATGGGCAATAGTACAACCGCTAGTAGAACAATAGAGGTGATGAGGCGAGTTTTCAGTTTTCATGGCATTCCAGCACGATTGGTGACAGATAATGGTCCACAATTCAGTCAGTAGAATTTCAGGAGTTCATGAAAGGAAATGGTGTCAAACACCAACTCACCCCTCCGTATCACCCATCGAGCAATGGACAAGCAGAACGAGCAGTTCAAATCTTCAAGAGATCTATGGAGGCACGACCTAAAGGACGTACTCTTCGACATCAAATATCTATACTACTGCTGCAGTATAGGTCGACTTCAAATACCTCAACAGGAAAAACGCCATCGAATTGCTAATGAAGAGAGTCTTACGAACAAGACTAAGCCTTGTTAAACCTACAGTTGGAGGAGAGATTCGAGACAGACAGGAGAGCCAAACAGAAGCTGCATCCAGAAATAGTGAGATGTTACCTGGAGAATAAGTGGCGGTATGGAACCCAAGACAAGATAGTCGGGGACGGTGGCTCTTTGGAACAGTAGTTCAGAAACTGGGACCGAGCAACTATCTTGAAACGTGATTGGTCAGGCTAGGTATGTTCATGTAGACCATATATTACATCGTGATATCAAAAGTTTTCCACAGGATGTACATCAAGAGCAAGCTTCCAATACTCATGATAGTACAGCGACTATGATTCCACCACAAGCTGGAAGCTATTCCGAAGTCAGTGCTGAGAAGACAATCTCATCAACAGACTCTACCAGGGAAGACTCAGTACCAACTACTCCTAGCCACCCTGAGTTAACAGAGACACAGTCGGAACAGACTGATAACATGCCAACAAAGAAACCAATTGAAAAGTCAACAGAGAGAGAAAATCGACGATATCCCACAAGGAACAACAGAAGACCCCCAAGAGATATCGAGAGATTTAGTGGAAGGGAGTGTAGTAGAATATAAGGGACTATGGAGCTTCCCTTAGTACTCATTAGCATACTGATTGAATATGACACTCTATAGTACTGTGGCATGTGGTTATCCAGTCTTGTGTAGTCTGGTGTAGTAGTGCGTAGACACTGTAAGCGAGCTGCAATAGAATCAATATATAGTCGGTAACGACACAACGAGAGGCTAATATCGTCCAGCCTCGCCTTTCCAGATCGCTCTTCGCGAGCTCGTCCAATTAAGCCAGACGAAAACTAGTAGTACATGTACAGCAGCTGAGCTACTCTATACTATACACGGTTCTAATTGTGTACGTCCGACTGTAGACACGTACGCATTGTACGTCAACTATAACACGGTTTCTCTGATCGGTGCGTTCCGCTAACTAGACTAAATATTTATAGTCGGAAAATGTCGCTCTCCAATCGATCTACAAAACCGAAAGCAAAATCTTATTGTGTAAATGTGGTAAAATTAACTAGTAGCGTGGTGAACGACGAAAACGATGTCTAGACAGATCTAGGTTTCTAGACTAGTCTGATAGAGAACAATGAGTAGGAAAGAGTCTTTATGCTGGTTACTACCAGACTACGGTCTCGCGTAAACCAGTCATAACCAGTACAAAAACGAGTCTACACAACCACGAACACCACTAGGAGTTTAGGTTCACGACTATAATAGAATGGAATTACACATGTATGTATACATCGACAGTACAAAGGTCACACACTCCATCGTGAGACGACGTCATCCCATGTTGCACGCGCGTAGCAGTACACGACTACCTGCAGTTGTGACGTCCCCCATAGAATGACTAGGCGGCTCGAGACGAAATGGAGCGAGCATGGCATGTTGCAAACGGGAAAGCGACGAGAAATGCGTAACAAATTCAACAAGCAGAGAGTAGCATTGTAATAGAAGAATTTAAAATGTATTTAAAATATCGATAGAAAGCCAGTCAGCAATAGAAGAGACATCACGACACATTGATATGATAATTTTATGGGTAGACACCAGGCGTGAGATAGTATACCACGCATTACGCATCCAAATCGCTCTCGACCGGAGTCTTCTAGTATCGACTACATGCATTCTAGATTGAACTATTGCGAGGCGAAAATGTGCCATTTCCTCTCATCGTGGTAAAGCATGAGTATATAAAGACGAAATAGCAGCTCCAGAAGCCAGTAATCGTTGACGACTAGATCGGTTGAATTCTACTGTGGCAGTGTGCTTTCTAAAGATGAAGACTCTACGTGTACAATTCCTCTCTGGCTTTACTATTTTCTTGCTGGGAACGACTCTGGCCTACGGTGCACGAATTAATCGTAACCTGCTGAAAAACATCTGCAACGACAACCCACCTGCTGCTTTCGAGACTCTGTGCAAGAGTCTGTTTGGTGTCAAGTGTCCGACACATGTCGAGTTGGGAGACTGGGAATACACTGGGAACGACGTCGACGGCTCGAAAAATAGCACCGCCGCTGACAATTGCCCTGGCAAGAAACTGCAGACGTACGAAAGACGAACGAATCTCTCGACTATTCCATCTGAATGTCGTTCGGGCGTAAGTATCGATGTACAAGTACAATACCGATGTGAGATAGTAGTAAACAGTCCAATATATACATAAACAAGTGACATTTATCTAACATTGCAGGTCCACCTACTACAAAAGAAAAGGCAGCTGCTCTAACTCGCATATTCGGAAGTTTTGGGCCACCTCCACCCCCTATGATAGTAGCAACAGAAGGACCGACTTCCGCACTCCCTCTAAGGGAAAAACGACAAGCTCCAGAATGCTACTACAACGACGCCATAGACCTCGTCATTCTTATCGATGCCTCTGGCAGCATTACCAGCACAAAATTCTACCCAGCCGTCCGAAGCGTGGCCAAGTTGATCGAAAACACTTGCAATGACTTTACATGTGGTGGTCCACAGATCAGAGTGGCCGTGGTGACGTTCGCATCTTCTCCCGTCACCGTGTTCGACTTGGCCTATTCGGCAGCAAACCACCACAGTCGCCAAGACATAATCGACGACATCCTGACTACACACTACACAAACGGCGGCACCGCAACACGTTCGGCTCTCGAGCACGTCCGTGACAACATTTTCAGCGCCAGCCATGGTATGAGACGCCACAGCAAGAAAAAGCTCCTCGTACTAACAGACGGAAACCACAACGGCGGACAAGACCCCAAAGACGTGGCAAAGAGCTTGCACGAGCGACCGGGTAGCGATCAAGTCGACGTCTTTGCCCTCGGCATCGGCAACGGAATATCGCACGAAAACTTGAAAAATCTCAATCACGCCAGCGACTTAACCAAAATGCTCCCATTTCTAAGTTACACCACATTTGCCGAGTTTAACGAGGCAGTTGAGATCGTCGCCGCAGATGCTGAAGTACAACTCAACGCATGCTCGTCGACGCCCTTCAAGAGATAAACATGCAGTGAACGATTACAAAACTGTTACAATTTTATGTGTCGTTGTAGTTGTTTGTTTAGAAGTTGCACTGACTTTTCATGTCACGTATTAATTGAAGCAAAATAAACAAACATTTCTTTGATTCATAATCACGTTTGACAGCACCCAACCCTACTGCTTTGACTGCGAGGAAGGATCTAGTGCATGCACGAACCATGCAGATCCTCCCTGCAAAGGCAGAAAGAACAAAAGCTGGCGTAGTCTAAAACCTTTGCACGTAGAGCTAGATCCGTAATGTTTGACGTTGCCGGAGCCATTTCAGCCACCAGTTCATTTGTACAAGGCTTCAGAGCTCCACGGGTGGCTTTCGTGGGGTGTGGCACACACACACACACACACACACACACACACACACACACACACACACACACACACACACACACATCGGTGTAGCAGCGGATATGTTCCGGTGTAGGCAAGGTTGTCGCTCAATACTAACAGAGCCATAAATAGAGAGGTCTGGATATCAAAGCATACCGTCCATAATGGCGGTTGTGACGTGTCAACACGTGGAAGAAAGTCGACGTTATTTCGCGTACTAACAGAATATGGCGAACAGGGTGGCGACAAGGCCAAGACGGCAAGAATGCGGTGTTCCAGGCAGTTCAAATAGGGTGAGGGACAGAAAGTCAATCACTGAAAGAGATATTTAATTATGCAGGAATGGCACTTGGCAGCTCGAAAGAGAAGACAAATGCCTAGCACAGCCACTAGCTGTGAAGAATTTCGAAGAAAGTACGTAGCAAATTTCCACGTGTTCTCCAACACGTTGTCACCTGGATAACAGCTTAGGCAGAAAGGAGTCTCACTCGATCAGCGACAACATATATTCCAAAGAAGTGTACGAAGAACTTCTTCCAGAAGAGATGTCTTAATTTGGAGCTTTCAATGGTTGGCTATAGACGAGAACTCCTTGTGGCTTCATTGCCAAGTTCAAGGTCAAACGTCTTAGGATGTGTTAAGTCTATGCCGTGCAAAAGACACTGAGAAGGAGAAACTGAGACACACAGTTTTATTGTCACTCTGACTGGCGACTCAAAGCTGGAACCAATGGTAACTTTCACAGGTTAACTTAAACGTGCATGTTCCTAAGAAAGTGTCCGAATGATGTTGTTGTGAAAGTCTACGAAAAGGGCTACATGACACCAGAACTCATGAACGTCTACAAGCAGATTGTGTGGAAGAAACGAGTGGCAGGCTTCTGGCGTATTCCGATCCCAAGTTTGTTGTGAACAGGGCAACAACTCCTTAAACAGTCATTTATCGACTGTGGAATAATCAAAGATGATCATATTGCAAACCTTTATGAAAGATTAAGATCAATTCTACACAAGGAGGAAACGAGCATCAACGGTGATGAAAACATGGGCCTTAATTACTGATACAGAAGCTGAAGGAGAGAAAGTAGATAACATTTAAAAAAAAACGCATAAAACTAGAACTTTGGTTGTGGCGTTCTAGTCTACTGCTGTTGTGTTTACGGTCTCTTTGACATTAACAAATCACAAGAAAACAGGACGTTCACCTCATACTTTGCTGCCTGGAAATATCCGGCATATTACTGCAAGCAACAAATGAGACATTACAATTTCTTTATCTTAGCCTGGTATATATAATAGCTGTACACTTAGAAAAAGACAAGCCAAAACCGTCACAACAGATACGTCCCTTTCAATATTCCACTCCACTGCATGCAGTGTCTTTCCAATTGGCAACACCTGTCAGCAGCTTTAGTAGTAGCACTGCATTGTAGTAGTCTACCACAATACTGCCCCGTTGCTATCCTCGCGTGGAAGGACCACCGAAAGCGAAGGAAGGCCTAGTGTCGAGGTTAGTAGTCTACAGTAGTACGGACTATGAGTAGTAGACACTGCTGTGCTACGCATCAGAGATCAGTGAAAACAGTTGTGTTACTGAATTGCTTTCTAGCACCAAGCCCTCTAAGTCTTTCTCTTCACCTCTACTTGTGGCGCTATAGTGAAGCATTGTACACACCTTGCGACTAGTACTACCCACACACTAATCAATACCTGTCAGATAAAACTGGATCCTACACTGGAACTACACTTCACAAATCCAGTAGGTCTCCATGATTATTGCGGTTCCCTGCTCGTTGCCGTTCCCTGCTACAAGTGATCCGTAAGTGATTTGCATCCGGATAAACCAAATTTAACAGCGAAACGACGGCACCCTGACAGTGTCATTTCATCTTTACGCAGAAACTAGCAAGTTTGCTATGCTTGAAACACGGTCTTCCAGCAAGACCTAGCAATGCCTCAAATCAACACTATATATCTAGATAGTGATCGACGCGTGTTTGCCGCGTTGACGCAAAGAACACCCGCACAGCGCATGCTAACGGAGATCAACAAGATGGTAAACTGCGCTAGAGGCGAAAAGCAGAGGAACGGAAGACGTCAACGAGATTGTACGAGAGACGCAAACAAAATTTGATCTCTAGGCTGGAACTAGCAAGTTTGCTATTCTTGAAACATGTTCTGCCAGCAAGACACTAAGTACCGTTGACGTAAAGAACACCCGCACGGCGAATCCTGACGGAGATCAACAAGATGGCAAACTGTGCTAGAGGTGAAAAGCAAAAAAAACGGAAGTCGACAACAAGATTGTACGAAAGGTGAAAACGGCACTAACACAAGAAGACAGGACGGTGTCATTTCCCAACATAGCAGATACTTAGCAGATACATGACCACTCTGTGTCAAGCTTGCAGCACGTTGTTGGATACGAAAACACTGCGTCTACAACAACGGTCTAGCAAGACGACGAACAATGATCTAAAAACCGATCGATGAAGCTCCAACCAAACAAAATTGATTCCCATCTACAGGTTAGTATTTCTACGAGCTATACCAACACAAACGCGTTAGACATGTTATCGCAAACGAACCTTTGTACACGGAAATGCACAAATATGTTTGAAATACGAAAAACCTAACAATATTTGTATGCATCCGTGTTGCAGTACCGCTATTTCACACAAAGCGATAACTGCCTGCTGCAACTCTAGCACACACTAAAGGCGTCGTGTGTAGAAGCCACTCCTTTCAGTTTGACACGAAGCATTCGTATTAAAAGGTGAAATCGCGGCTCAAAGGCCAATTGAGTTCAGATCAACGGAGTCCGACTGTGGGTCGCCAAGATGATGACTCTATTTCTACGACACCTCTTTTGGTCTGCCATTCTCTTCATCTCACAAACTCCAGGGCATGCCGAATCGGTAAACGAGTCCACCATCCCACTGGATACAAGAAATGAAAACGAGTCCACAAAGACACTAGACGTAGGAAACGTAAATGATTCCACCGGCCAACTAAGCCCAGAAACCTGCGAGCTTCGACGAAACGTGTGTGCCCTAGATCCACCGAATTCTTTCTACCCTCTGTGCAAGGATTGGTGTATCAACTGTTTTAAAGATGTCGAGTACGGGGAGTTCGAACTCACTAGTTACCATGAAAAACCAAAAAGAAACAGAACCGAAGCTCATTCTTGTCCTGGCAGACGACTGTACAAGTACGAAAGACCACCCAATCTTACAGCCATTCCACCTGAATGTCATTTACATGTAGTCGAGAAAAAAGTCCAATTTCGATGTAAAGCCTAGTTCACAATACGACGCTGACGTTGACGTTGACGCTGACGATGACGCTGGACGTTGACATTGACGCTGACGATGACGTTGTACCATTCACAATATTTTTCCGTGAGCGTCAGGAGACGTTGGTCAGCACCTGTCTGGATACTCGAGCGTTGAGCGCATGCTAACGCACGTTATTGTAACACCACGTGTGTATCGTAGATGGACGAAGAAATTGTAATTCTTCTACTTCTCATTCGTCGCCGTAGGCGTAGAGTTAGAGAATATCAACAACGGCAAATGTGGGTCAGACCAATCTTTCAACGAAGGCGGCAACAGGGAGAATTTTATAATCTCCTTGCAGAGGTGAGGCTGAACGACACTGAAAGCCATTTTCGCTACCTAAGGATGTCTCGTGACTGTTCTTTGATTTGTAGAAAGTAATCACGTGTTTTCCGGTTACGTTGGTACACTTCCGGAATCGACGCTAGAGTTGAACTCGAGTCAACTCCAGCGTCAAGAACGCTGGACGAACGCTGCGACGAACGTCGTCGACGTTGACATGTTCACAATACGACGCTCATGCCAGCGTCATCGTCAGCGTCAGCGTCAACGTCAGCGTCAACGTCAGCGTCGTATTGTGAACCGAGCTTAAGTCGACTATATACATTGTCGTACTAATACTATAGTAATCGTGTAAGTAAATTTAGCTAGCCTCTGCTAAAGGAGCGTCTACAAACTCTGGCACACGTGCCACACGTGCCATCTATCGTGTCGAGCGATCCTGGACAGCGACTGCGCAATTCTCTCCTTTTAG
>CAXXBX010000299.1:0-6648 GCA_964274945.1 Dehalococcoidia bacterium
CATGATGTAACATCAGATACATAACTGTCTCATTAGGTCCATTACTAGTCAAAGCCATTCCATCTTTGAAATTAATTAATATATAAACTAGATGCTCAACGGCCACAGCTAGTTCAATGTTTCCTGGTATTGTATATATTTCAATAATAATACTCTGGAAAAAATTCTCTGGGATTTTTGATCAAGACAGACTGCGGGCTGATATACATCAATGTTATCAAACATTTGGCCACCAGACACTGAAAGATTACATTGAGCCCTGTCTGCCTCTCGAAGCATTTGCTTTGTTCATCCACCACGTACAATACACTGTGCATCTCCATCCTTTTCTATCTGCCTGTCCATCCATACATCTGTCTACAGTCTGTCTATTTATTTGCCACATTTCTGTCTTGTCTCTGTCATTGTACGTTTGATTTCCACCGACTAGACACTAGACAGGTTCATACCGTTTCAATAAGTGATGACAGCTGTTCTGTTTCCCTTATTCGATAATGATAGAAGAGATACACGTAAGCCAAGAAGTGAACTGACTCAGGTACAATAAAGAGACTGAAGATATGAGGACAGTGGCTATGCGTGTGATTTGATGAATACGAAGACTTTTCCACTGTTGACATCATGTCTTTAAAAGGTGATATAGTCGGTGCAACGATGCTTGAGCTTTTCTCACATACAATGACTTTGATAACATAACTTGTGACAATACAACCCACGATGAGCAGTAGATATAGAAGATTGAATGTACGACGTGCACAAGAAGTGGCTGTTGACAATGGTCTCCACCCAAGCTATAAAAAGACAAAACGACATTCATAATAGGCTACGAAACACAAAGTGACAAAAATCTGTTTTCGTCTCCTCAAAACAATATATGGTATACCTCACAGTTTACACTATGCCGGTATGGTTTAGCAGAAATGCCAGTCCAACAACTCTGCAACTACGCTGGCATGCCATTATTAGACAAAAATGTTGTTATTGTATTTTCCAACCACACTGCCAATGCCTCACCAGTAAGTTGGTAACTTACAAGTTTGCGCCTCTTCATTCCACTTGTTTGCCTTGGAACAAATCTCAAATTGTTTAGCCACTCAAGTACATCACCATTGGAACACTAAGTTGTTTTGCCATTATGCCAAAACTGCCCTCTTAATTTATGTGTCATGTTAATATCAAGATGTTTAGGTTAACTTAATACGTTTCTCTAGCCTCAACACTAGGACTTCCACACAAGCCTAGCACAGGGGTTGTTCACATGACCTTGTCACTGTAAAGGAAAGGAAGGACTGTTTGCACAACCCCATTGCTAGGCTCATGTAGAAGAACCGTGGAAAGCAAAGGAAGGCCAAATGTTGAAGCTAATGCTTCGATTTAATTACCTTTTAAACAAGTAGTCAGCAGTACCAAAACCTTATATCAGTCATTGGATAAATAAGCATTCGAAATTTGCGACTGCTACAGTCATCAGCTTAGCAACCTCAAAATTTTAGCCAGCAAAAAGTATAGTAGAGTCTCAAGTTATAAGCAAATGATTAATATCACCCACAAAGTGCCTGATGATTTCAAATTATGGTTGTTACGTGGACAGTACTACAAATGCATATACCATAGTAGTTGCCTTTGATGTGAGTTCATCAGGAAAGTGATGTACTAGATTTCAAGACTGAGAAAAGGTTGCATGACTAATTCTCAGCTGAGAGTCAGTCTTTGGTGACACGTTACCCTGTCCGATTGACACCCTAGCAGAAACACTGTGTGCTGGTGCCTTGGTATGATATGATATGCATAACTGAGTAGAGCACAATGCATTGTATTGTTTACAATGCATCCCACTTGACTTGGTGCTACAGTCAACCTTACATTTAGCGACATTGGGTTTAGCGACACATCGGTATTAACGACCAAAACGTTTTACCCTATCAAGAAGGTAGTACAAAATATGTCTTCCTACCTCGGGTTTAGCAACAACGGATATAGTGACAAATTGCATTTACCGACCTGTCTAAACTGTCCAGTGTAGTACTAATTTCCTCGTTTACACCAACCAATGTAAATTTTGTAACGCATGCGCCGATCACGTGTCTTGAGCATGGCTTCCACAAAGCGAAAACGGCTGTCATTCTCAGAAAAATACGCGATTTTGGCCGAACTCGACTCCGGCGTGTCACAGAATGCGTTGGAAAAGAAGTACGACGTCCCTCACGGTACTTTAGCTGGCATCATCAAAGACAGGCGTCGAATAGAAGAAGCAGTTGCCAGCGGAACGAGCCTAGGTGCTCAGAGTTCAAAGTTATCAAGATATTCTCAGATCGACGCTGCTCTGCTTGAGTGGTTTCGTCGAATTAGGGCCAATTGTCCAGAAACTCCGATAACTTGTCTGGAGATTCTAACGAAGGCAACCGCAATAGGAAAAGAGCTGAAAAGAAGAGAAGTTGCTGCTTACGAGTCATTTGACGAAAATTGCCTCGATCTCAATTGGGTGGATCGCTGGAAGAAGAGGAATGCGATAGCATCAAAGAAAATGCACGGCGAAAGTCAATCAGCTGACAAAAATGCTGCAGCTGATTGGGTGCAAAATCAGCTGCAATTGATTGACAAGAATTCTCTGATGACAACATCTTTAATGCAGATGAAACTGCGCTATTTTGAAAACTCATGCCTGATAGAACCCTCGCATTCAAAGGTGAAAAGTGCCGAGGAGGAAAACATTCTAAGGAACGCCTAACAATTCTTGTCGCCGCCAGCGCTACGGGGGAAAAAATTGTCTTTATTTGCTATTGGCAAAAGCAAGAAACCACATTGCTTTCGCAGTGTGGCAAACATTCCTGTAGCTTACGATGCTAACAGAACTGCTTGGATGACGAAGCAGTTATTTGAGCCGTGGCTGAGAAAGTTAAACGCAAAAATGCTTGGCCAGAAAAGAAAAATTGCGTTGATTCTTGACAATTTTTCAGGCCACCCTCAGGTTGCCTTGTCAAACGTGAAAGTATTCTTTCTTCCTCCAAACACAACGTCTATAGTCCAGCCAATGGATGCAGGCATTATAAAGAACTTGAAGTTTCACTATAGGTGATTGTTGATGAAGAAGCGATTGCTCTGCTACGAAACAGAAACGCCATTTGCAATTAACGTTCTTCATGCTTTAGAGTAGCTAAAAATAGCATGGGAATCGGTTGATGCTCAAGTCATTCGCAATTGCTATTGCCACGCAGGATTTCGCCCGTGGGTGAAGGAGTGGAAGAGCCGCGTCTTCCGCATTCCTTTCCGCTTTGGAGCAACGCAGAGGATGCTGGTCTCACACAAGGGATTGACTGGGCCGAATTCGTTGACGTAGACCAATGTGTCGCTGTGGGGCCTAGCAGTGAGGGAGACTCCGTTAATGATATTTTAGACACAGTCTTTCCAGAAACAAGAGAATCACTCGATGAAAGCACTAGCTCTGACGAAGATGTCGAAGAAATTGATATTTCTCCTCCACCATCGTTCAAAGAGGCTATGACAAGCATTGGATCAGCATTGGACTATCTTCGGACAATTCAAGGGTCAGAGGCAGAGTGCCTGAAATTGGCAAATATTTGTGAGTATATGGTGGACCAATACTTCAAAAACCAAAAGCAACAGCGCATTGAACAGTACTTTAAACCCATAAATGAAAACTAGATTGCTCGCGAGTTGATATATTAAACTAAAATAAATGTCAAACCTGTTAGTAAGCCTCTACAAGACATTTACTGTGCGTAAACGTGTACATTGGGTTCAACGACACATCGCAAATAACGACCTAAATATTATGCCCTTTCAGATGTCGCTAAATGTGAGGTTGACTGTATCCTTTTATTAGGACTAAGCATTCTTTTCTTGCAACTGTATGTGTTATCATTAGTCGTGGTATTCATCTGCCTGTGACTAACCCTTGCAAACGGCTACAGCAAATATTCAAGTGAACCCAGTTCGTCCACATTTACTGACATGAACAACTCAGCATGTGATCTCTGTTAGTTGACAGCATAGAGTACAATGAGAAGGCTAGGACATCTTCAACGCACTAGCTGTGTTTGTTTACCCTTTATTTCCTACATCCTACAGTTATGTACCAAGAGTAATTACACTTGATGGAGGAGATCTGCTAAGAGAGATGCACTGCCCAAGAGCTGGTGTGAAGACTCACCATGGAGTAGCCCTGCCTACATTTGTTAATTGGCTGCCACATCTTCATATGTAACTGCAACTATTTGTCATAGTGCCAGCCAAACACACATATGCTTCCTTTTCCCAGTAACATTTATTCTAAATGGATGTCAAGCTAAATGCCCCTAGTTGTCAGGAAGGCAACCCTATGTGTCCATCTGGTTGACACCTAACACACGTTAGTGGTTAGTGGTCAAGACTTTTTCGAACGCTGACAACTCAACTCTGATTGTTGGATTGTTGCCAAAGTTTTCAAACACCTTCAGACAAGCCTTTCAACACTTTCGCACCTCTAACACCATTCTCTAAAAACTGTGCACAATTTGATCCCTAAGCACACATTACTTTACTTTAGTAGTTCCATTGGTATAAGGACCTATTTGAATTAACCTAGTACACGTGCGTGCACCATTCTCAAAATGCTAGAAGACTTCATTAGCAACATCTACTTAAGTTGTACAGAAATCTGCCATCAAATCCCACTGCACAATGCTCATCTACCAACCGAATGAATACAACTGGTGTTTTGATATGACATCTCATATGAATAGATGCAGTGTAGCAGTTTCTGCATATTTATAAAGTAAACTCAACAAATGGATAAGTCACATAATACGTACGCACAAACACACACACACACACACACACACACACACACACACACACACACACACACACACACACACACACACACACACACACTCTCTCTCTCTCTCTCTCTCTCCTGCACACACTACTCCAAACCAACACTGAAGAAACCAACAAGTTTCATGCAGCAACACAATTGAAGCAAGAAAGCGTACCAACGCTAGAAGAATGAGGTAAGGTTTCAACACCGTCTTTTCACACTTGTGAAGTGCAATGGTCGTTGAGTGGAAGAGTCTGCTGTCTCTCTCCTTCATCACAGGAATCTCCACGTGGATGTAGTCAGCATCGCTATCTTTTGTAGATCCGCTGTATCGAAACGACCGCTGTATGCTTCCCTGGCCAGAAAGCAGCAGCTAGAGAGTAAACACGAAACAATAACTCACGATATGAGTAAGATGGCTAGCTGCTCGCTTGTCATTCTAACCGGGCTTGTTTCATCCAACGCGCTTCGTAAAGACGAATGAACGGAACAATTGCCGTCGCCCATGCATGCAGTGTAAAAACCGAAGAAGCCCCGAATACTTGGCGGCTCTAGACTTGTACAGTGTAGCGCGCGGGTAGGACTGACATGTTGCGTGCGCTAGAGGGTACTCATTGCACTAGATATATATACCTGTGCGCCTAACGTAAAACTACACAAGCTTTCTAGCAAGTTTGGTAGGTGTTTAATTATTAAGAGGAGTCTGAGCTTTCGGTAAGCGCTAGATTTAGCATTGTCAATACCTCTAGGAGGTGTGAGTTGATAATCCAGGTTTTGCATTAATTAAATGTTATGTGCAGTTTGTAGATTGTATGTGTACTAACGCCTTGCAATAACTTACAACCTACAATGTGATGAGGCAATAAACTGATGACCGAGTTTCAGTAGAATCTTATTCTCTATGAATAACGACGCAACAGTAAAAATTAGATTTACTCCTATTGAATTCAGGAACATGCCATTGCCAGAACTACTTGAAATGAAATCATTAATAAGCTTGCCAAACTGCACTGACTGGTTTCAAGCAGTTGTGACCTACAGATGTATTCAAAATTTAGGGCCAATATTCCAAACAAACTGTTTGCTGATAAAAGTACTTTATGTAGCTGTTTAGTCAAAAACAAATACAGACTACTGTTACCAACACCTTGAACTTCCTGAATACAGCAGTTTTTTCAGTACAGTAGTCGTCAGCAGCAGGACAAGTTACCCGAAACAGTTGCTTGAAACAAACAGTCGGTATGATTCTTGAGTTTGGCAAGCTTACTAATGATCATTAGTCGAGTACTTCTAGCAATGGCCTGTACCTGAATTCAATAGTATAATCCAAATTTACTGTTGCATCGTTATTCATGTAGAATAACTAAGATTCTTTTTCAAAAGAATACGTATGGAGAAATCTGTTGTAATAAAAAATAGTTTCTGTAGCAATGCTAATGTAGTGAAGTTGTTATATGTACTGATGTTATATGCAATTGTGTTGCTAGGTGCGATATTATTATCTGGGTTTAGTTTAGCCAGGGATACTAAGGCATATCATCCTTTGCTGACAAACCAGACACTTAATGAAACCGTTCAAACCTTCGGGCCCATCGTGGCCACTCGTCTGGTTTTCTAAAATCATATGATTGTACTTGCATACTCCTGGTACCATCTATTGTTGGTTGTCATGTACAATATATAGACAAATTGCAAGATCCCATGCATGCATATACTACACTCTCTGCCTAATTCGGAATGTACAATCAAAATGTAGCAAAATACCATTCCTACATAATTTACTGTTATTGTATTTACTAAACAATTCTGGTTCAATATCATATAGTGTC
>CAXXBX010000300.1:0-15870 GCA_964274945.1 Dehalococcoidia bacterium
CACAAAATCACCCACAGTTTCTAAATGAGGCTTGTTGACAAAGCATCTGTAATCCATCCACAGAGCAACACGTAAGTCAATACTAAGCCAGCACTCTCCTTCTTCTATTGAATGTTTTCTGAGCTGCAATGAAATAACAATAAACATTTAATCATTGATTTGACTACATATATATATATATATATATAATAGTGCTCAGCAGCAAAGTGACAAAATGTCAGTTGTCATTCTTATCTTGTTGCTCACACTCACTTGAGCAAAAGTGTACATAAAAATGACAAGTTCTTTTTGAAAGTGTGAAAACCACTTTCAGAAATTGTAGCAACAAGGTACAAATGACGAAATTGTTTGGTCTACCATATTTGTAATGTGTGAATATGTGTGTTGTTAGACTGACACACATTCCAAATGATGTCTACAAAATTATAATATAACTTACTATGGTATCATCATCATCTTCTGCCTTCCATTCTTCAAAGGTTGCCCTTGTTTGACATGACCGCAAAAGAGAAGTGTTAAACAAGTCACATTCCAAAGTTTCTTCATCGATTTCCTTGATTCTTGTGTTCCCACCTTTGAAGTCTGTAGCTTTTACTTGTTGATGTAACTGTATGTTGTCACTATCAAGAGCATGAGTACTGATGTGTTTATCCGACAGCGGAACAACCTGTTTAAATCACACTAAGTGAAAACATGATCATATGACATCAATTAACAAAACTGATAATACTTGTAAATTTCTTCTTGTTGGTGTTACACTATAAGTACCATACATAATTGCAACACATCCATTGCAGCAACTTCATATAACTATATACTGACTAACCAGTTATGATTGTCACTTACATCATCATGTACAAGTAAAATATCTGCACACAGATTGATGTTGTATGTGCAAAAAACAATACATATTGCTAAATTAACCAACCATTCTTCTGCAACAGACTTCTTGGCGAATCTCTTTCTGTTGATTTGTCATCTATAATTTCTACATCACCTATCAAGACATCCAGGGAATCTATTTTACTATCTAAAAATTGTAGTGACACACTTTACTTACTGTTGTTGTCTGCTTGTGTTTTATTTGCAGTTGAAGTCAGTTTCCAAGAGCTGTACATTCAAAATTCAAAGCTCAAGGTTTAGTGTCATGTAGGTGTGTGTGTGTGTGTGTGTGTGTGTGTGTGTGTGTGTGTGTGTGTGTGTGTGTGTGGTTATATAATTATGTAGGTTCTTAATTACTCCATTTGCACTAGCAACTTTCGAACTAGGCCAGTGTACTGATGCGCAGGGTTTCCTGTGTGTATTTGTCAATTAGTGTAAAAAGAAAAAGACAAGTTTGCCACTGACATACGGAACCATCTAAGAATAACTGATAAAGCGTCCCGGCTTGGTTTGAAAGTTGCTAGTGTCAGTGGGGTATATGTCCACAACAATTATTTTGTACCAGTGTGAACCTTTCTTGAGACAAATTATGTTGCAAATCCATGATCTTGCTAATGGCATGTGGCACTAATACGGAAAATGTAGTGAAGAAAATTAAGCTGTTTGTAGTGTGCGAAGAACATGAACAACATACTTCTTTTAAGTTGTATGAGAGCCTCATCATTTGATAGAGTGCATGCTGTTTTAGAAAGTTAAGCATGCAGACAACAGGTGTATCTTCATGGCATTGGAGCTACTTACCATACATATGAAAACACCACAATCTGCTTTATTGGTTTGAATTGGGAAATCCTATGCACAACAGAAAATGTAAGTCTTCCTAAAGCAACAAATTTATATATGCTGACTCTTAGAGAGAATCTGGCTATGCAAGGCCACTTGCCCGATACACTGAACTTCCATTTTGCTGCTTCACATCGTAAGAACTCTCTGTCAAACAAGAGTTTTGAGTCAATAATTAGCACAGGTTATCTAAGTTCATTGCAACGCTATACTGAATGCATGCTACAACTGTATAATTGGTTTGGTTTGGTTGAAATGAATCAAGGTACTTGATTTCAGCTCTCTTGATGTCCAGAATCTACAAAGTAGCAAGTGTATGAATTTCCTGTCATGTGTACAAATAATGAAGTTTACCACAGTTGTCCAGTGACCAGGAAGATGAACTGGTATAGTAACAACGTCATACTGAAAAATGTGGACGTCCTGTCACAAAAGTGTTATGTAAAAGTCAATGTATACAAAAATTAAAGGGAATGGCAACAGAGATCAGAAAGCCTACCTTATGCCATTTCCACCAAAGTGGTCTCTTGCCATCACGACACAAACTCAGGGACATGTAGAGAAAAGTATTATATGAGAATACTCGAAATCCCTGTGATACCAGCTATTTCAATATTTTTCAATTACTGCAGTGACTAATCATTTTACCTGATGGCATAATGATACTGTAATTTTTTGAAGAAAAGCATTGATAACCTGGCAACACCACCCATTTCTGTTGTGTTGCTCACCATAGACAGAAAGCCATGCATAAATTACTAAATTAATTTCTTACTTTATCATTCACTCAGTTGTTTAGGCACAGACTACACAATTCTGCAGCTCTCAACTCCTGGCCATCATCACCGTAGGCAACAACACTGTTTGGTGCTGTGCCTTCCCAGATTTCATCCACCTAGAAATTATTTGAAGTGCTATTTGGTCTTATATTTGAAAGTTCTACCTGCTCTTGTTGTTCTCTCGTCAAAAACAGCCACTTTGGACCACTGGCATGGTGTTCCTGTTTCATTGAGATAATTGTATCGCCAATTATGACATCATTCGGTGGAGTGTAGGGCAAAGACAGACAGAGAGTTTGTCTGCAGTATGTATGGTCTGTGACATTTGCGAGCGCTACATTTTGATCTTCCAAGAGCAGTGTATTTCTCTGTACTCTCACTTGAATTTCTGAACAAAATTGATGTTGTTATTTGGATGTCTTTAATTAATTAAAGGAGCATTCCGGAGATATGCGCTAGCTGCTAGCTCCGCCTTTGCTCTACTAACAGGAAATATATACTAACCAAGTTGGGTATCTGGGCACTATCTCAGAGCAAACCCGGCAGATGTACATTCAGAATGTTTAAAAACATAAAAACTGAAGGGGCTCTTTCAAGAATTTTGTCCGCCAAGTGAAGCGGTTTTTGCACGCCAACAGATGTGCAGTTGTCCGGAATGCTCCTTTAACGTGATATTTAATATACCTGGATGTGCCAACAATCTTCTCACAAGCTATTGGAACAAAACAAAATTTTATTTAAGTGTTTAGTTAGCTATCAAAATTCAGCATTAGACAAGTACCATCACAAATACCGAGACTCTCGTAGTGATTCTCGGCATAGTGCCCCAGAATTAGAGGTCCCTCATGACGAACTTTGTGGCCATTTGGTTCGATGATGATTTCAAAATGGTCATCAGGACCAGATACACTGCTAACTATTCGAATGTCATGGGATAATGATGTTCCTAGTGCCATCACTGCAAGGTGATCACCCCATGTCCTGTTTTGAGCAAGATTATCTAAGTAGCTTTTCCAATCTCTGCCAGCTACAAAATTGGCCATGTCTAGAGGTTGACCAACTGAATCCTGCATCAACAACTTGATTAATATGTGCTGTCCAACACTGATGGAAGAACATTGGTAATGACTTACAACAAATTGGTGATCTTTAAGACAAGTTACTGCTAGGTCACGCAGTTCACTGTGGCTGAGCTTGTTGTTGGAATCAATTCGCTGCAGTTGGTCTGCTACTGCATGAAATAGACAGTTTCCATCGGTGGGCATTTGCCCTCTAAACGCTAGACCAGACAGCTGAATTCTTTTTTCGAGTCGACCTCTATTTTCCGTGATCTTTTGTATGTCTAAACATAATTGTTGAAGTGATAACTTCAGTTCTGAACTTTACTGGGAAGATTACAACTTAATTATTTGCCGTACCTACTGAAGAAGTAATTCTTGCAGATGAGAATAGTCTGCTCATTTTTCGTTTCTTTGCTGACTCCTCATTTTGAGAGCAAAATCTTTTACCCGCTGATATAAATTTACTCTCTGAAACACAGTACATGTACCAAATTTCTTTTTATGTTTCAAAAAATCTTGCTATTAATTTATCAAATGTAAGCGCAATACAGTGATACAGTGTGCAATATTATCATATTCTGCATTGTCAGAAGAAAGTATGTTCTATTATCGCAGTTAATTAATTAGTTTGTTTTACACATGGAGATGGTACATTTCAATGTACTAACATGCCTTTTGTAAAGTAGACATAATGCTCTTTTTCTACAAAAAATGAGATTACCTGATGGTACAGAAGGTTAATTGGCTAAATTCCTGTTGTTGATGGAACGGTTTAAGTCTCGTGGCACTGTATAGGGTTTTACATATAGCACTGTCATTCTGCTTTCTCACATAATATCTGCCTTTGCCAGCTCTCTCGGCAATCTCATATGGTTCTTTCCAACTCTGCTCATACTTGCTTTCTTTATGAGAAAGTTTTTTGGTGTTCTGTAGTAGAACATTGTCACCAACCTGCTCACACATCAACATTATTTATTAAACCATAACGTTTCTGAATGAAGGATTGCATTAACAAATCACCTTGTATTCTTCTTTTTTATGTCTGGCGTCATACTGCTGTTTCTGTCGTTTTTGTGCTTCTAAGATGTTTTTCTTCACATTGGTGTCCACCATCTTTCACAATTGGACCATTTGTTGTACAGACAACTCAAGTTCATCATCAGTAACAGTGAAAGTCATGACATCATCTGTGATTTCTAAGGCATCAAAGAAAACATGTTTGCATTCTAAAAGTCTGTATGGCTATGGAAAAAACACTACAAGGCATAAAACACAGAACTCCTAATTAATGCATAATGACTCTGAACAAAGGTACATAACATGCAATAGACAGCGGAAACTAAGAATTTTTTCATCGGAGTCACTGCATGATTTATATTATATAAATAGTGACCAGAAAAGTGTCTTAGTGTTCTCCTAAAACTATGCTAGGAATTGCTATTGGTAGAAGCTATCTTGCTATAGCTTCTGCCTTGTGTGACAATCAGAACAGAAATAGAATTACAGAGTCTACCAGGTATGTATGTTCCATAAGCTTTCTAGTAATGAGAGTGAACAATAGACATGGTGAATCTGATGTAATGAGTACTAGTCAATAGCCAATACGACTAAGCTCAATTATGACTTTGTGTCTCCATAAACCAATTTGTGCTGTACAAGATCAACCACATATAGCACAGCTAGATGTAATTGCCACTCATCGATTACACTACAGCTTTTCGCTTTTCCTCTCTTGTCGTAATGCTTATATACTTGTGTTTGTCTTCAAAGTACTCGGCTAAGGTTTTGCAGTAAGATCCCCATAGACATACATACTGCAGGTACATAGATTTTGGTACACATACGTTTTTAGTTACAAGCGCCTGCATGATCCATGATTATATACACAGAGAAACAGAAAGAATTACAGAAATTTTGCTGAAAACCTTTCAAATAGTTATGAAAAGCGATGCAACTGCAATTGTTGTCCGTGAGAGTAGCAAATGTCTTTTCTGTCATTAGTGTCATATACCTACATGCATACATACGCAGTTCTGACCCTTCGGCTTTGCTAGCAGATCAACAGAAAGTCTTGCGTCTCGTCCATAAAGGAGGAAAAATGGCGAATATTTTGATGATGCTTGTTTACTGGTATTATATGCAAACAATACTGAGTCCAAGTACTTGAACCAGTCACCCTAGTTCTCTCCAACCATCTTCAGAAGGGATCTTTGTAGCGTCTGATTGAACTTCTCAATCAGGCCGTTGGTTTGGGGATGGTAGGCTGTTGAAATTAGATGGTTGACTCCTGTTGTTTCAAATAATTTGTGGTTGAGGCAATTGACAAATTCCCTGCCTTGGTCTGACATAACAAGCACGGGCAGTCCGTGTCGGCAAAACAAAGTTGTGAGGAATTGTGCAACTTCTACAGCAGACTTGGTGTACAATGCAGCAGCTTCTGCCCATTTTGTATAGTAGTCCATACAAGTAATGATGTATCTAAAAACACGTATTAATGTGTGGTGTGGTGTGTGTGTGCTTGTGTGTGTGTGTGTGTGTGTGTGTGTTAATTGTTGCATAAATGTGTAAATGCATGAATGTGACTCAGATCTCACTTATGCCCGGTAGGTGTTGCAGGCAGTGGATCCACAAGATCTACTCCAATTCAATGCCAAGCACTCTTCACTGGGATGGAAGTAAGCTGTGAGGAAGTTTTAGAAAACTTTGGATTTGCCTAGAATAGATCAATAACAGCTAATAACATTAAACATGCAGCTGTTGTAGATCATAGTCGTTTGCCAAGGACGTACTCTACTTATAATTTATTATTATTGTTGTTGTTGTTGTTATTATGTAGATTCCTGGTATTTTTTGCTAAGTTTGAGTTGTTCTACCTTTTGACATGTCTCACACGTCTTGATGTACTGGTCAATGTCTTCACAAATGCCATGCCAAAAATACCTGGAGCATACTTTTTCGCGTGTTTTGTCTCTGCCAAAGTGACAGCCTCCCATGCGATTGTCTGAAGAATCTGCTCCTTCAACTCCTTGTTTTGAATCCATTGTCTGTTGATCTTTTCACTCTCACTGTTGCTTTCGGAGTAGTACAGAACACCATTGTTCAGGGTCACCCTCTCACTAGTGAACTTCTGTATTGCTCTTTTTCGGCTTTCTGTAGCACCTTGTACATACCTTAATTCCACCATGGGATTCACTCAAGTACCTAAACGCTTCTTGGTACGTAATAGGATTTCTATTTGACATGATGAATTTCGACAGGTGTACACAATCTGAATGCTTGAATTTAGCTCAAAGTCAGGGCTATAGCTGGTCAAATTGAAATATCATGAGCTCTATTTAAGTTATAGTCATCATTGTCAGAGCAGTGGTGACACATACTTCTTCTTTGCTAGCTGAAGACGTCTTTTCTTAGCTATTATAATGACCCACAACAACCTTGTTTAGAGTATAGGTAATTGGCTTATTCTTTATTTTTTGTACACGAACTGCTTGTTGCCATGCTGTAGTCACTTACCCTTAATAGCACGTACTCTGATTCTTGGCATGAGAACTCGATCCTAACTCTCTCTCTCTCTCTCTCTCAATCTCTTTCTCTCGAACATTTCTTATCTACTAGCACTCTAGATCTAATGTATTAAAATTTATAATGAGTCACTCTGCTAGTCATAATGTGACTGTTCTATTCTAGTTATGATCTCTGTGGTGCATTTGCAGCTGTCTGTAGTGATATGATGCCCAAGTGACCACAACAGGATTACCTCACAATCGAGTCTCTTCATTATAGCTTCTCTTTGTCCGTCGAGTACACTTACTCAGTTTGCTTGGACAATATTTCGAGTTTGCGTGCATGTAACCATAACTCAACAAATGTTAGTTGCTTCTATTAAATATGTAACCGTAATTAAATGCACATATTCACAAAGCAGTTTGGACTCCGCAAGTTTTTCTCTTGGCTTTTGCATGGCATTCGATCACTCGACACATTTCATTATACATGTACCTAAATGTGTAAAGTTCACAAGTAAATTTGTTTGCAATTTTTAATTTGAGGTAGAAGGTATATGGGCTGGTACTAATTGATCCCCACCATTACTAAAACTAGAGAATTAAACATGCACATATAACACAACACATATAACACAACTTAATTGCTTGTATGAATTTTCTCTCAACTTCCTGGAAGCATTGTAACATAAAATTTAGATCTAGGGTGTCTGTACTTAGTTGAGGAACGCGTACTACATGTTAAATTGGTAAGAGGCAGTATTTACCAAATTGTTTAGAACTGGACAATTTCAAAACTATTGCATATCTTCACTGTAATGTTTCAGTTACACTATGCTGAACTTGTTGCCACCAGCACATTTTCACACATGTACGTGCTAGTATTAGCAGAAAGAGAGGTACGTACCACTTATTCATGAAAAGGTTACACTACGCGAACACGTATGTTGTGCAGTATGTCATCAAACAGTTGGTTGGAGCATTGCAGAACATTATTGCAGACTACTAGTACAACTTTAATTAAGTGCTATATAGTAGAATTACTAGGTAATTGAATACTAGTAGAGGGTTAATGTTGATTGCTCTTGTGAAGTGTTATGGTTGACCTTATAATTAGGTGTTGTATCGTTGATAAAACACCTGCAATGGACCAATGAGCGCACCTAAAGGTCACGTGATATGTAAGCACATACCGACATTAGGTTGAAAATATGTAGTTGATAAGTAAAACTGCTTATACAAACTTCTATTATGTAAATCTTTTCCAAAAAATTAATACGTAATATCAATTTATTAATCTTAATAATAATGTTCTTTAGGTCTGTCTTCAAGTGTAGATCAGTACAGCATAATTGTGAAACCTTTAGGTAGTTTGTATACTGTTCAATTTTGGTATACGTACTTTCTAATCTAATTCTAGTTGTTTAATTAAAACAACTTTTGAATCTAAGACAACTAAATGCATATGGCATCATCTTGCAATATATACAAGTGCACCAATTCTTGAAATCAGTTGTTAATTAAACATGTGCATATCTGATCATGCACTACTTCTGCAAATGTGCAGTTTCTGAAGCAAAACTACACATACAAACTTCTACTGGCCATGCTAATCTTTTGAAACAGCTTCAGTAGTTAATATTAATATATTCATCGATAATAGTTATGTATCTCACTTTAGATGAAAATGCTAATGAATTACAACGTATCCAAGTGGCTGATAGAGATGGCACTTAATCAATGTGCTTCTTATTAAAATTGTTTTTCTAGTGACGATATGAGTTTTCTACACATATATTAAGTTTGAAAGGAATTGAATGTTATCTTCATGTAATATTAGAGCTCCGATCATTGTCATTGTCTGGAGGAGAGGCGATGGTAGCATTGCCAAATTGACAAGTTATGTCAGCTAGCAACAGTTAGGTTATCTAGTTTGTGTCAACGTTTCAATATTCACACACATGCACACACACACACACACACGCACGCACACACACACACACACACACACACACACACACACACACACACGACTTATAATATACCTCTACAAACTCTGGCCATCTCCACATCATCTTCATCTCCTTTATCAGAAGAATCATTGCCATCATCTAACACCAATATACAAGTAAAATTGGAAGAGTATTATGTAACTGCACCATTTTACGTTTATCCAATGTAGGGATATCTTCTAACAACGTTTCTATACCATCATTGTCTTTGTCATTGTGGTTGTCTGGAAGAGAACTAATGGTACTATTGACAATTTGGCAAGCTCTTTCAGCTAGCAGCAATACATAATAAGATTCAGTAAATGTAGGTTCTGTCAACGTTTTAACACACACACACACACACACACACACACACACACACACACACACACACACACACACACACACACACACACACACACACACACACACACACACACACACACACACTGATTTATAGATGTAGAAACTGTGTGATCCTCCACATGACCATCTCCTTCATCAGGGGAATCGTTGCCATATTCTAACACCAAGATACAAGTAAAATAATTGGAAAAGTATTAGGGTAACTGCATCATTGTACCGTCAGTCAATGTAGGAATATCTTTTAGAACCTTCAGCAAATCCTCTTCTTCAGGTTCAACATCTTTATGGCAACCAGGAAACACACCATCTGTTGGGGGCTGTCCAAAAACAACGTCATCAGGCGCCACATTGATTGCACTATGGATTTGTGTGTTCATAGCATCTGTGTACAAGAATACAAATCTAAAACATAATCTGTGATGCAACGTCAGTAGCACAAGTACATTGCACTAAGGAAAGATATTTGGTCCATCCCGTTCCTGGATACTCTGCACGACGGACAGCAAGCATATGTTGTACAGTTCTATGGGCCTGTTCGACAAGGCCTTGAGATTGAGGATGGCGTGGACGACCTGTCACAATTTTGCAATCTCCTGGCCATAATCTAACAACTTTTCGAATGATCTGTAGCAAGAAAATAAAAGAACAAGAGTAATACATTTTTGGTTGAGACTTTAGGTAATGTTCTTACCTTATTGCAAAATTCTTTCCCATTGTCATGCTGTAATATAAGTGGAAGACCAACAACACTGAAGACATTTTTAATAAGACATCTGGCCACTTCCACTGACTTCTTCCTATGCTGAGGCCACAGGAAATTGAATTTGGTAAAATGGTCAATATAATGACTGATATATTTGAAGTCTCCATCAGGGTCTACTGTCATATCAATAAGATCTATCTGGCCTCTTCGCATGAAACCTGGTGAAATAATCGGCTTGACAGTAGCTACTGACATTTGTGGCGTTTTACATGCGCAGATAACGCATGTCTTCACAAATTGTTGAACTGCAGGTCTCGGGATGCCAAAATACTGCTTTTGAACCTAAGGTAGACACATCTCTGAAACACCATCCATCCACCCGCCCATCCATCCACCCGCCCATCCATCCACCCGCCCACTCACCCACCCGCCCACCCATCCTCTCGCCCACCCATCCACTCGCCCACCCATCCACTCGCCCACCCATCCACTCGCCCACCCGCCCACCCACCCACCCATCCACTCGCCCACCCACCCACCCATCCACTCGCCCACCCACCCACCCATCCACTCGCCCACCCACCCACTCGCCCACCCACCCACCCGCCCACCCACCCACCCGCCCGCCCACCCACCCACCCGTCCATGCACCCATCCACCCGTCCATGCACCCATCCACCCGTCCATGCACCCTCCCACCCGTCCATGCACACACCCTCCCACTCGTCGGTTCACCCTCCCACCCTTCGGTCACCCTCCCACCCTTCGGTCACCCTCCCACCCGTCCGTGCACCCTCCCACCCACTCACCCACCTACCCGTCCACCCACTCCACCCACCTACCAGTCCACCCACCTACCAGTCCACCCACCTACCAATCCACCCACCTACCAATCCACCCACCTACCAATCCACCCACCTACCAGTCAACCCACCTACCAGTGCACCCACCTACCCATCACCCACCTACCCAGCACCCACCTACCCATCCACCCGCCTTCCCACCCGCCTTCTCACCCGCCTTCCCACCCGCCTTCCCACCCGCCTTCCCACCCGCCTACCCACCCACCCACCAACCTCACCCACCATATACCAACCTCACCCACCCACCCACTCATCCATCCAAAGATACTTACATCTGCAAAAACTTTCCGATATCCAGCGTGCACTCTAGAGCCTTCATGGATAGTTGAGGATATCATAAATTTCAGACACGTTCGCTACTTTTAGCCAGTTCCCAAGCAAAGATGTCTTTGTTTCACTTCCCTGTTACAAAGATAGCAAACAATACAGTATATAACCACATCAATTGCATTAATAATTTACATATTCCTAATTAATTAAGTTGGCAAACAAACGAGCAGATATCTGCTAGAGGTGAGAAGAATTGCTAAGTTAATGTCTAATCTAATACAAGTAGCGACATTACAATGACTCACATACCTGTCATACACAAACAAACAGACTAGCAGGCGGGCAGACACAGTCGACACATGCACATGCATAATATTATACATATGAAATTCAGACACATCTGACCTTTGGTGCAGGCACACAAAGAACTTCTTTCAGCCCTAGCACGGGCAGGTCGATTACTGCGAACCCCTTGCTACGAACATAAAATCTGAAACGAGGGCTGTCAACTCGCGCGTGCTTTCCATCTCCACTCGCCAGAACTCGTCGGATTCGCTTAGCCTTCTCTTCACTAATTAATTGCGAGTTCTGTTTCGCTGAAAGAGTCTGCAGAAATTCGCGGAAGCTGTCCCGACGGTGATCAGCCATGTCTAGAACTAACGCGGGTTCGTATTTCGCGCGACTATTCGCGAATGGGTTAGCCCGTATGAGAATTCCCGAATAAGCTAGCCCATTCGCGAACGGTCCGGATTCCTACTTGGGTCGTATCATCGCTAAGCAAACACTGTAACAGCCTGACTGCAGTACGACTAGACATCGAATTCGACACTGCCACAAAACAAGGTCTAAAATCGTCTAGTTGGATCATTTGACCTTGCGTCTAGATCTAAGCCTTCATCCACGAACGGAAGCTGTTTCACTGTCTGTTCAACAGTTGCGCGCGACACTATTGGCTCGAGATTCTAAACAACGTCGGGTCCGCATGCGTGCAGACATTACCACGATTTCCTTCTAATTTATGCGCGCATGCCCTCTTCTCCGGGCGCGCAAGGGAACTTCGAGGCTAGTAACTCCAAACTCTGACTGATAGTCAGTCTTGAGGACTCGAACCAGGTTCCTGTACGAATGCTCCGCTTCTTCGCGCATGTCTTCTTGCCACAGCGCCACGAAAAGCAGTATGCGGATTTTTTGCCACCCTTACCAGAGCACATCTTCATTTCACTGCCGCAAGCGTCGAAGAAGACGCCGGGTAGCGACAAGGCCGTGCTCTTGGCAAAACTCGACGCAAGAATCAGGCGTCTCTAATTTCCGGACTAAGTCACTATGAATCATTCTGAAAATGACTGAAAAACGTGTCGCACTTCCCTACTAATCATCTAACTGACTATGTCAGGTTTCTAGCTAACCGCGGCTTTGTATATCACGAGACGTCACGTGCAACTTAGGGCTGGGGGATACTGGAGTCGCGCCATGAAAGCAATCCTGCTGTTGCTGATGTGGCTATTCTGTCTCTGAGTTGATGAAATTCACAATCCTTGGTTTGATCGCCACTGAGCAACTTTCTTTGCAGATGTCGTGATTTGGGGGAAAAGTTCGGCATTTTTCGCTTTGGCAAGCTGTAGGGCACGCAGACGTGAACTGACAGGATCGTTGTACACGTACAGTGTCTAGAGCGACAGGAGTGTCATTGCGTGACTGCAGTGCTGACGTATGATGGCGTCGTTGCAATTGGTAGATAATTGTGATTGTGGGAAGATAGCCAGATTCATGTCTCACTTGCGTCAGCTAGTACACAGAATACACTCGATACAGCCGATAGAGCGAAACCCAGGCATGAAACAGATATTCTCGTGGCATGTGCATGGGGATCGTAAATTCGAAGTGGCACCGCGGTCACTTTGTCGTGAGATTTCACTTGGGGGTCGACTCCTAGAGAGGGAACCGTCTAAATGCTGAGGCGTGCGTTTGCGTTGTGGTGTGGAACGCAGTCTTCATACACGGTTTCGTGGCGATCGGCCCGGCAGTTTGGCGTGATTGATGTTACAGACAGACAGACAGATAGATCAGACTTTTATAAATTTATAGAAGAGATAGAAGAAGACAAAGTTGTTTGCAGATCGCAGCACTGATTTCACAATGCAAGACTGATAAGCAGTGCGAAACATTGTTGGATTGGTAAGCAACACCGTTTCATATAACTTGCTGCACTAAATTTACAATGCAAAACTGTTTAGTGTAAAAGACAGTGTGCAGAATGGGTTACATTGTTAAACTGTGAAATACACTTTTCGAACGGTAAGGGTAAGACACTCAGCTTTCATAGCACTGATCAGTGGAAACTATTGTTTACAAATGTTGCATGCAAAGCGACACTATTTAATTAAATAGGATACAGCATTTCAAAGAAACCTAACTATTAGATAGCTTATTGAAGGGTATTTCAACTGTAGCTGTTGTCATGATATCAGTTACATACAAATTGCTATGTAGAAAAACAAACAACTGTTTTGCGAGAGAACATTCAATGTCTATCCTGCATACCACAATGCATTTCAGAGACTTTTAATTAATCAACTAATAAAGATAGAGCAATTTTACTTGCCATCGATCAGTACGCACATCTACATGTGGCTGCTGTTCAATATGTCAAAAACAGTCTTCACCATCTTTGCGAGATCATATTTTGGGCTCCATCCCCAGTCTCGACGTGCACTTACATCATCAAGTGTTTCTGGCCAAGAGTCAGCTATGATGATATATAAATATAACAGATGTTATGACATAAATACAACTTACAACAATAATCCATTATCGCTTGAGAATATCAAAGTGAAACGCCATCTAATTATCGTAGAGTTGTATAGAGCAAACTTAGAAATTGGTGACTCTGTAATGTTAACAAAACCTCATCCCAAACTTAATAAGAAGAAATATGTCAGTAATTAGAAATATGAAACAATATAGCTGAGTCTGAAACTGACAAAATATGCAAAGTAACTGCATTTAGTCAGAAGCCATGACTGAAGACCTACATAGATTTCACCACAAGATGCAGGAAAAATGCCAAAAGGAGACCTGAGAAGAACTTCTGTAAATTAAGATGGGTTTAGAAGCTTTGTATGTAATAGTCAGTACACTATATATTTGTTAGGAGCAATGTTCACTGAGTAAATTCTCTAGATCTATGGCTACTTGTGTGCTTACAAAAGTGCTTACAAAAGTGCTTCCATTGTGTACAATCTAGCTTCTATTGCCTGCACGTACTAATCAGTCACTTCTTGTTAGTCATATATACTTAGGACTAATGCCAACGAATTCATAATTTAGGATTCAACAGTCTGCAATATCTTATTGGTGTGTTTGGTTTCAGAATGGTTATAGACCACAAGCACACGGCTTAATTGGCATTTTCAGTATCTATGAAACCCTCTTCTACACTGTCTAACTCTAACTACCTACACAATGAGCAAAAACTAATACATACCATCACTTATTATGAAACTATAGTTTATAATACCTAGAGTGATGGTCTTGTTTAGTGTAATCAGATGCTTTAGTTACTAAAGTAGACAAGACATAAGATTAAGAAATTGAACTATCTGAATGTGCAAATTGATGTAATATGGCAGCTCATTATGCTTTTAGTACCCACACCTGACACTAACTTCTGCCTCTTCAGAAGTTCAACTCAGGAAATGGATCCAACACGAAAATGTCTATAAAGATGTACAGCCAGCTATTTTCAGCAGTGATGATCTTTAGCAGGCAAACCCAGCTCTAGTTAATTAAAACACTTATGATATAACATTTCCAATCACAAAACGCAAACAATTAGACCTCCAACGAATAAAATTTATTCCTATAGCTTAAATAAGACAATCATGCTTGAATAATAAGCAATATTTTTAGGTAAAGGAATTAATACGTCGGCATATCATCATTATCAAATAAAAATGTTGAGTAAATTTCATCTAACTCAAATTATCTATGTTGAATTAACTTCATTTACTGTACATCACAAAGTTTCTGATTTGAGTCACTTCTCCAAAAGACAAAATTAAAGCAACAGTAAAATTGAAACGACAGTTACTTTACATCCAGCTGGGCATATCCTTTAGTATATATCCTTTAGCACGTGTCACACAAGCATGGACCCAACCCGGCCATGTTGTCACTGAATACCTTCAGTACTAAATTTTCACATCATGGAACAGCCACGCAATGAAGCCAACTAGATGAGGTCATGTAGGATATGTCAGTCAACAATGGGTTACTGTCACATGTTACAATTGCTACATGCCAGAAATTATAACAGCAATAGCAGTTTTAACTGCTCCTCATAAGCAAAAAATCTAACAAAGTGTTCAAAAGGCACTTTTGAATGGAAAAATTCTCTTGATTTACAGTAGCATATATTGTAAGCACCATATAATTGTAAATCAGGGTGAAAGACTGTAATTTATGGCACCAATGAATGATACTGTACTGATTTTCAACATATCTATTAGAGTCAATGACATACATGATTATCCTACCATCACGTGCGTAGCACTCGATGATATAATACATGTAGCTAGCCCCATGCTACAGGTCTACCCGTTGGAGCCGG
>CAXXBX010000301.1:0-9249 GCA_964274945.1 Dehalococcoidia bacterium
CCAATAAGTTAGGGAATTGTGAGCCATGAACACAACTGTCAATCACAAACTTCTCCATGACCATCTAGGGTAAGACATATATCAGTTATCAAACACAATGTCCAACTGCCAAAATAAAATCCGCCAATGTTTCATCTTATATACAGTATGAGTAAGTTGATGTTTGCATGGAGTTTAACGGAACCGTTAAGCGTAGTTGAATTCACTTACTCGGTGCGGCCGCTGCACGTGCAAGAAGGCGTGCACGGTTGGCGCCAAGTGTCGTCGCGTAGGCGCATAGCTCACATCGGTCTGCGCGCGAGCAAGCAGTCTCCGTGTCGTTTACCTTCCTCCCACCCTGTTGTTGGTGCTCTAATTTCTCGTCATGTCAGCTCTCTGTGGATGCAGTCTTTCACTCATCCACGTGAACGTGGAGTTGAGTCGGGGTCCGGTCTCGGTGGCCCGGACCATGGCCGAGCACCGACCTCCCGCACAGCTTGGGAATCCGAGCCGGACTCCGCCCACTCTACATGGCCACGCTTTCATGGGCAGGCGGGCCATCACGGAACGGAAAGGCAACAAGAGAAATCCAGGTAAGAAGTTTGTTAGGAGTAACGGGAATTCAAATTGGTAATAATGACATGTTTACATTTAGAGACTTATAGCTTCTTTACATATTTATATTTAGTGTATTGTGTGCCTTGTCATGACTAGGTTTGTGTTAATCAAACTGTTTTAGGACTGTGAAGATCCCAATCCTTTAATTCGTGCTCTTGCTGTGCGTACAATGGGGTGTATTCGAGTTGACAAGATCACAGAATACCTGTGTGAGCCTCTACGGAAGTGTCTGAAGGTGAGTTTTTTGTTGAAAGCTTTGGTTGTTCAAAATTGTAGTGACTGTGGTTTATGATAAGGATGATGATCCATATGTACGGAAGACTGCTGCAGTGTGTGTTGCCAAGCTGCATGATATCAACTCGACACTGGTCGAAGACCAGGGCTTTCTGGATTTGCTGCGAGACTTACTGTCCGACTCGAATCCAATGGTAAGATGATAGAGATTGACACTCTAGGAGACGTGCAGAACACGATGAGTCTTGTGGCAATGAACTCAATGTCTTGATGTCTCCTAAAGGAACTAAGTATTAACAGCTAGTCAGACAGATATTGCTCATTTTTGTGGGTGTTATCTCACTTCTTAGCTGACAGATTGTGTTGTAGGTTGTTGCCAATGCTGTAGCGTCTTTGTCTGAAATCAGTGAAACTTCTCCTACGGCTGCTGCACAATTTGAACTAACATCAGCTATTGTAAACAAGCTCTTGACTGCATTGAATGAATGTACCGAATGGGGACAAATTTTCATTCTTGATTCACTGGCTTTGTATTCACCAAATGATGAGCGAGAGGCTCAGAGGTAACAACTAAGTGTCATGTGTTTTTAGTGTTATAGATAGTTGTTGTGCTGTTTGTAGCATTTGTGAGAGAGTAACGCCACGTCTCTCTCATGCCAATGCTGCAGTTGTGCTTTCTGCTGTTAAAGTGTTGATGAAATTCATGGAGCTGTTGCCTCATGACTCTGACCATTTGAGTTCACTCACTAGGAAACTAGCACCACCTTTGGGTAGGTATTTTTGTAGTTGTTGTTTTTCCACGTAGTAGTTAGCTATTGTGTTTTTACTCAGTCACTCTTTTGTCTACTGAGCCTGAAATACAGTATGTGGCTCTTCGCAACATCAACCTTGTTGTGCAGAAACGGTATGACTCATGCATGCTTGGTTTGTTAAAATAGTCACATGTTGGTATGTGTGAGGTGCACACAAACATTTGTATTTATCTATTTGCTCAGATGTAAAATGTAAAAGGGTAGTTTGTTGACATTAAAGGGTAACTGCAACGCAAAAATCAAGAATTCTTTTATGTTGGAAATTGATAGTTCTAGTTGCATACATGACAGGAAAAATAGTTTTAGATTTTTAAGTTTAGTCTTCGCTGAGATATAGCACGTCAAAGTTGCTTCCGGTTCTTCAACTTTTGGTAATGGGCTTGTTGTAGTGTGACGTCACTGAGGGGAGATGCGTGTGCATCTGTATTGTCAGCGGCCTGTAAAAATGACTAAATCTTCATATCCAAGGCAACTCTGCTAGGGTGGAGGCGACGGCAGCAACAGCGAGTCTTCTGAAGAGTCCTCTGGAGGTTTTTACGTGATAATAACGTTTCGTCTTTGCATGAATCGCAGGATGAACGAGATCTGCTGGTAGCCATTAATAAGTATACGTAGTGATTAGACCACACAGGTTTGAGTTCAGCGACAATGCCTTTGAAGCTTTGAGATCGCCTGCTGCCTTGGAAGCGGACGAGGAAGAGGACAGGCTACCCGAGAGCCTGTCATCATTGCAAGTAGAAGTAGGAGTTAGCAACGTAATCGATGCACATCCAGGTAAGTAAACAACATTCACAGGTTGCAGCTGTGGTCGTTGTGAAATGATGGATACGTACTCATGTGGAGTGCGTGTGCTGTCAAAACGTATTTGAGGTTGCCTCAAATAATGACACGATAATAATGTCGAATACTAGCAACAGTAGTGGCACAGTCTACTGGTGATTCATGCAAAACTCTAGTGTTGTATGTGAGAATGAGAATAAAATGAGTTGAAGTACATACGTTGAATTCACGTTGACACAAGGTTTGACGTCACTGTACAGTATACTATAACGCATACGACTGCATTTACTACACATGATGATCAAGAGGCGAGTCATCTAGAGTCATCAAGAATCTGACCTCCTAGCCATTTGCAGTACTTTTAGTCCTGCACGAGAGTCTTCCTTACCTTCCCGCTTCTCAATTACGGCTCTCCTTTTCTTTTGCAAAGATTCCAGAGTGCTGCGACATTGAAGTGTGGAGGCAGGTAGATGGAAAATGGTGGCCTCGGTTTCGCTCTTCTACAACCCAGACCAAGCTCTTGAATAGACCTGGCTGTACGTATCTTGAAGCAATCAGGCTAAAAGTGGCTACTGCAGACTCCTGTCCACTCAGTAAGACGCTTTGTATTCAGTAGCAGTCGCTCGGACGACACAAACATCTCTGCAATTGTCCTCAATATTTTGCGATTCCCACTCTTTCTTAGCTTGGGATCTTCAGAAATCGAAACACGATTGCGTATGACTTGCGCGAATTGGTGCATCCTGCAGCCACACAACACCAAACCATTCTTTTGCCATAAATTCCTTTGTTTACAATACACACTAGCGTGGAGTCTCCCCTCAGTGACGTCACACTACTCCACGCCCGTTATCGGAAGTTGAAGAACCCGAAGCAACTTTGACGTGCTATATCTCAGCGAAGACTTAACTTAAAAATCTAAAACTATTTTTCCTGTCATGTATGCAACTAGAACTATCAATTTCCAACATAAAGAATTTTTGATTTTTGCATTGCAGTTACCCTTTAAACTTAATTAAGACAAGATGAGATTTTAGAAAGATGTTGGTTGTAAACCAGACAGACTTCAGTGTTCTCCTCATGGTTCTAAGCGATTAAGTTTTTAGGTAAAGTAGATCATCCAGATGCCAACACTTGAGGTAAGCTTATTTAATTAATTAACTAAGACAACTAGTGGCATCTAATTGTGCTGAACACTAAAACTTTTACACCCACTCATGCAGCCCTTAACCATGCTTTCCCAACTGGTGTTCACATGCAAGTTGGTACACACACACGCACACACACACACACACACACACACACACACACACACACACACACGTATACTGTACATGTCAGCAAAATGCACGTGTCATGGCGGCGGCGGCGCAGAGAACTATCGAGTCTATCTTTGCGAGCAACGCTGTCGGAGATAAGAAACACGTGCATCGTTGAAAGAAAACGAGCGGCAACTGATGAAGGACTGGAGTAGATCGCCAGTGGCTAAATGATCTCCCATGGCTTCTGTAGTGAGGCAGAAGAGACACAGTCATTGCTGTGCTCTCTTTGCCGAAAGACACTAACAGATGTGCACTAGGGAAAGCTATTTAGATTAATATCCCATGTAAAATGATCACTTGCCAAAGTCAACTAGAGCATGAAAGACGCTCCTGCCATGAATCAGCTGTCTCTAGAGAAGCAATCTGCACACTGTCGGGCATGGATGACGAAATTTCTAGAGCTTGACACAGGTGAGCCTTATTGATCTGTAAAATGTAGTTTTAACTGCCATTGGGCATGGCATTGGGTAACGCCCACTTCACGGGAGTATTCTGCTCTGTCTTTTAAGATTTCTGGGGAGAACACTGAAACTTCTGTGTGTTTGGATCTCATGTGGTAGCATGCTTTGTTGAGCCCATTTTAGGGCTAATTTTAGAGACTTTAATTCTGTACATTGACCATTTTGCAACCGAGTGGTATGAAAATTTGTTTTTCTTGAATTTCTCATTGATGGTTTTACTGTGTGACCTCACATTTAATGCTACCATAAATTTCTAGGAAACATGGCTTATAACAGTATGACTCACCTTGCTGGTATTTAATTTGCATGGCTGTCAGGTGGCTATTTCTGCTATACCAGGTATAACTGGCATGGCATAGAAATGTGAGGCAGTATGGTGAAGTCTCAGAGAAGTCACATGTTTTATATATCATAATATGCACATTTCTTTTATTTTTGTCATGATGCTTTGATTTACAGAATAAGTTTGTATCGATTTATTATTATCTACCATATTGTGTGTAAGAAAAGTATATGTAGACTCAGGGCTACAACTAACACATTGCATTACTATGACAACATAGCCAGTCTGAATGAGAATTCAAAGCAGGAAGTGTTTGGGTCATAAATGACATCTTTTCAATAGGCACATCTTGGAAACTTCGTGAAAGCTTATGCCATTGTTATGGCAGGCATTATTAAGACTGTAGTAGCAGGTATGGTTAGTTCCTCTAAAATGGATATAGCTAATTTTGGGTTTAAGACAGCTTTTTTATGTGAGACTAAACATAATTATTAAAGGAGCATTCTGGAGATATGCGCTAGCTGCTGGCTCTACCTTTGCTCAATAATGGGAAATGTATACTAACCAATTTGGATATCGGGCGCTATTTCAAAGCAAACCCCACAGATGTACGTTACAGATGTATGTTACAGATGTACGTTAACAACGTTTAAAAAAAACTTAAAACTGACGGGCTGTTTCAAGAATTCAGTTCGCCAAGTGAAGCGTTTTTTGCACGCCATCAGATCACTTGAGCCTTACTGACACAATTACGTTCCCGGAAATGGTCTCTGTTTCTGTTGCTCCAAGAATGGTGGAAACCATCGTGCTACTTTCAGACTGTCTTCAGACTGACCTTTTCGTGCAATTTTCTTTACACTTCCTGCAAACTCCCTCAATCACCGGATCTCCCTATTTCCGCTGCACGGTTCTTCGGAGTGTGCCTTTAACATATATCACAGGTAGAGACAGACAAGCAAAGCACACGAGAACATCTGGGCAAACCCAGTTTACAAAAGGGCGATTGTTTACGGTAATTTTAAATTTGTTTGGAAAATATGTTCTACCATATGGAGACCATTAGGGGAAGCTTTGAGATAGAAACACTAAATAAAAGGCTATTGTGTAATGATTCTGGACAGCTTGTGACCAGCTGTTACATTGTAAACAAAGAATGTTGTTTGGGGAAGAAAATGAGCTGTTTTTTTTGGGGGGGGGGAGAAAATCGTGTTATTGATGCCAGATTTCAAAGCACAAAATTTAATTCCGCATGATGACTTGCATATTTTGCAGCAGCAGTCATTATGGATGCCTGCAGTGGCTGTACAACTAATGCCTAATAGAAATACATCACCAGCAACAGAGAAACTGTTTCTGGCTATTAAACTGCACCATTTACATCTGCATGATTGTAATTTCTTAAAACTGCACGACGTTCTTCTTTTATGGTTACTTTTGTTCATCTGGTTAAAGTGGTGATTTTCATTAGGTCTGACATACTACAGAATGAGATGAAAGTGTTCTTTGTGAAATACAATGATCCAATTTATGTCAAACTAGAAAAGTTGGACATCATGATTCGTCTCACCACAGCAGCCAACATTGCACAAGTTCTTGCAGAACTGAAGGAGTTAGTCTCATTTTCTTCTGTTTATTCGACTCTGCCTCCTACTCTTAATTGTTTTCTCTGGCAGATATTCTACTGAGGTAGATGTTGACTTTGTGAGAAAATCTGTGAGGGCTATTGGACGTTGTGCCATAAAAGTTGAGGTATTTATTCAATAACGTTCTTAGTTAGTGCACTTTGGAAATTTATCATTTTTGTACAGCAAGCTGCTGAAAGATGTGTGACTACTCTGTTAGAATTGATTCAGACCAAAGTAAACTATGTTGTGCAGGAGGCTATTGTTGTTATTAAGGTATGATTTTTGTTGATTCCTCTTGCTGCTTCTCAAATTTGTTTTATCATTGTACTGATTGATGTTAATGTTGTAGGACATTTTTCGAAAGTATCCCAACAAATATGAGAGTGTTATCTCAACGTTATGTGAAAATTTGGATTCTCTCGATGAGCCCGATGCAAAGCAAGATTATTGAATTTTACAGACGTTGTAGCCTGTCTAATGCATATATGTTGTTGTATCAGGGCATCTATGATTTGGATTGTGGGAGAGTATGCAGATCGAATTGACAATGCCGATGAACTGCTGAGTTCATTCCTTGAGGGATTTCAGGACGAGAACACAATGGTATATTGGTGTTGTTTAATAGTTTGGCAAATTGTACTTGTATCTACAATATATGTATATATATATATTACTCAGGTCCAGCTGCAGTTGCTGACAGCTATAGTAAAGTTGTTTCTAAAGAAACCGACTGAAACACAAGAGTTAGTGCAGCAAGTGCTTAATCTTGCCACTCAGGTTGGTCAGACTACAGTATGTATTGGTTATTGTATGATTAATTAAGGTGCTCTAGGGCTTGTGTACTAGTGCCATGGGCGGGGTTATCACCTGAGGCAAAGCCTAGGGCTCTAACCACGCTCTGAGTGCTGGTAAAAGCCATATAGCATGCTAATCATATGAAGAGTCATTTATACTATGGTCATGTGACTTGTATGAGTATAAGTGAGAGTGGGATATTAATTAGCTTATTGCACACTTGCTGTGCAATACGTCATATATACACCATCTGTATACACCATCTTAATACGCGCTCATGACTGGTTGCACGTCACGTGACCATGGTATGATACGTAATATGCATTGGTGTGTGTCTACTTTGGCTCAATCTATACTCTGTTAATTGAGATAGCAATAGCAATATGGTACTTGTATAATGAAACATAGTTAGTTGATATGAACACCTATAATTATCAGTCAATTTGGCTGTGTTGTTGTTTTGTGTACACTTGCATGACCAGATGGTCTGCAGTAAAACATTTTATTTCTCTTGGAATAAACAGATGGTGCCCTGATTTATTTAACATTGGTATAGTAAACAGATCATCACGAAAGCTGGCAACTAGTGGTAGTATAGGTTTCTCATGTGTAATTTGAATTTCCAAAATATCACGTAGGTATGTGCTGCATACACTTTCATGTAAGTGGAATTCACAGCTGTTGTTTGTATACTGTGCATTAGTTGCAGGTGGAAACAGTGTCAATGACTTGTACATAAATTATGTATCATGAGAGCAGATCCACTGATTCACTTAATGCATGTAACGTTCTTTGTAGGTTTTCATTGTTCCATGGTACAATTTGTGTTAGCAGTAAATCTGCTTATGGGTACGTAGACGTACAGTTCATTGTAAGAATGATTGTTTGTTCTAGTCATGCAACTGCAAGCTTTCAAAGGGCTTTTCTAGTCCAAAATATGCTGTTTTGTCTGACTACTTCAGGGTTTTCGCTACTCGTGGTAGGGTGGTGCTGCGCCACGCTCAGAAACGGTTAAGCTAGGAGTCCAAAGTCTTGCAGCTAAGGAATGTTTGAGAATTCCATACTACTGAAACACAATACTAAGGGTGATGATAGCCTTGCTCCAGACGCACTCGCAAGTGTTGATTGCAGTCTTGGATGAGCTGCTGTCTGATTCTAGTCCCAGAATCTACTCTAGACTAGTCATGGCTTCATGCGAAGTAACAACAGTGGTCCACGTCAATCTGAATCTACACCTGACTAGACAAACTTTCTGCAGTTTGTAACTTGTGCATGCGCAATCGATGAACATGGCTAAGAAGGGCTTACTGGCGATCAAAGTTGATTTCCTTGCCAGGGCACTTGAACGAAGATTACACGCAACAGCTACAACGCAAGCCTACCTCACTTGAGATCAGCTTCAGTGCGCATGTCCGTGTGTCGTGGACCCGCCCATCCCACCACGCTCCCAAGAATTTCTAGTGAGAACCCTTCTACTTGTTCCTGAGTGTTAGGGTTGTTGTCATGTGTATTTAGTGAATTTCTGAGTATTTTATTCTGTTAAATGCAAGACTTAGAGCATGTTCACACCGACATCTGGACTACCTATGATTAGGCTAACTATGATTAAGCCAACGTTAGCGCAAGAGCATTGACACCACTAACTATGATTAGTAAGTCACGTGGGCACATGAGTGTAATTAGCCTCTACACTTTTCATCCATCATATCCGGCAAGAATTCGCGTAAATTGTTTGATGAATCCACTGCTTGAGGTTTTAAAGAGGGAAACATTAGTTTGCTTTCTCTGGCAGCTCCTTCAGGGATGGCAGGACGTTGTCACAGGCACGTAGTACACATCTGCACACGCTTCCGAATGTTGTTGCTGTGTTTGTATGTTTAAACGTACAACACCAATCAGAAACACCGGCAACATGCTCTACTTGTATACTACCTCACGTGCCAAAGTCACATGCAACCACTAACGCCACTAATGCAGTTGTAATACTACTCTCTACAGCATTAGAATGGCATGATTAGGCCCGGTGTGAACACGCTCATGGAGAAGGCTGAATGTAACGTGTGTTCAAGTTGACAATAGTAGCTTTAGATTTGGTGGCTTCTGTTACCAACAAATGTACTCGTTAATATTTTGGTATATCTGATCTCAAATATTGAAATGACTATTGTAAACAACAGCATTGTGTGTAATGTATCATTACTAGACAAATTAAACAATGTCAGAAAAACATGAAACGTAGAGAAGTAGCAGCAAACTCATCATTGCAGCATATTAACCATAATTGATCTACTGTAAATCAACAAAATTTTGTAAGCAGGCAACTTTCATAAGTATTGATGA
>CAXXBX010000302.1:0-15180 GCA_964274945.1 Dehalococcoidia bacterium
GCATCCCTATCGAGGATGCACGAACAATGAACGACACTCATTGTGCACCAGTGGTAGAGATGACTTTTGTTCAAAACTGTGTTACGAATGGTGACATTAAAGTAAGCAAGGCAGCCAAATTAAAAGTTGGGATGATGAATATCAACAGAACAGTTGTTTTATACTCTCTGAAGAATACTCGTACTCTCGCAAAGTCCTTATATCATCCACCAACAAGATATTGAAAATAACCCTCAGCAAGTCATGCCGTTTAGATCTCAAGGTGTACTTACTATAGCCTATATGGTCTCCAAAATGTCAATCGACTGAACAGTGTAACATGTTAAACATGCCTGCCATTGGCTTAGAATAATGAAATTTTCTGTCAGCTAACATCTTTATCTATATAGGAGAGCAGTTGTGTGTGTGTTGTGTGTGTGTGTGTGTGTGTGTGTGTGTGTGTGTGTGTGTGTGTGTGTGTGTGTGTGTGTCCATGTCCGTGTGTGTGTGTGTGTGTGTGTGTGTCCATGTCCGTGTGTGTGTGTGTATGTGTGTGTGTGTGTGTGTTGTGTGTGTGTGTGTGTGTGTGTGTGTGTGTGTGTGTGTGTGTGTGTGTGTGTGTACTCTCGTATCTCCATAAGGGCGAGTCGCAGCGCCATCGAATTTTGCTCCCACACGCTGAATCCATAGAAGTCGAAAGTGAAGCTGTCGTTGTTTTCCAAACTTCTCCCACGGTGACGCGATTTCCTGTCGATTGAACCCGCCCTGGCTTGCGTGCAAATATCTACGTAATGGCGTATAAGATCTCCTCTAAATTTAAACTGCCCATTCCCAAGCAAGATATGTTTGCGTGTATCCTGGTCCCGTAAGAACGCCTACCCTTCGTCGGGCCATTTAACACTTTGAAGACATGTATCGTTCGATACGCCTGTTCCCCTCAATGGCAGCAACGTCTTCGAAGTGATGACATGACCTCGAACTAGGTCTTTGTTCATGTAGGTCCTACATACATGCAATTACATTTTGACCTTTGTTGTCTACTATGTCACAATCCGACGACGTCACAAAGCCTCAAAATCTAGAAAACGGCACCGAAATGGGATAAAGTTTCTCAATATCTTACAAACTGTACAATGCATAGAACCATGCACAGGCGAGTTTCTTTCGGCATCTGGAGCAAAAGTGCATCATTGGAAACGTGCACTAGACTCCGTCTAGGCCGATCAAACCCATCTGCACTCGCGGCAAATTTCTCTTGAATCAGATCCACCGAATTTAAGCTGCCCATTGCATATATTTGGATCTTTGAATTTTAATTGTATAAAACTAACAATCAATAATGCAATCAGCCCAGGCAAAGAACAGGATCTGTAACGGGATATATTCTACTTTGAGATAATCAATCTCAGAACGAGATATCACTCAACGAGATATAACTCTGAACGAAAATGTTTATGAGAATTCTGTATGGCTGCTAATTCTTCAGAACGGAGTAAAAATGCGTGTAACAAGATACACTTAATGATAAATTGTCAGAATGAGATACTCATGCAACAACATAAATTTGCATACAACGTTAAATATGTTAACTCTATGAGAATTCTGTGAATGAGATATACTTCATGAATGCATACAACGATAAATTAATTAACTACAACTAATAACAATACAAATTTACTAACCATTAGTAATACTCATATCTAATCTGCCTGTGTGGAGAACGGGATGGTGAGCTTATCATAGAAAGCTGTATACACAAGATACAGATATGTAAAATGTACTCCAGTAGGAATGGACACACAAACTAGCAAAAAGTGAACAAACCAAGTGAGGGTGGTTCAAAACTGTTAAAGAAACCAAACGAAATACAGAAGATTTCCCAATATCACATCCCAGTGTAGAATGAGGTTTTCTCATCGTTCCATAAATCCCTTCACAGAGATTTGGCTTCTTTCAACTATTTTTATCTTGATAGTCAGGCATAAATGTATCCATTCCTTTCACAAGCAAATAAGTTTGAATGCAGTCTGGGTCGCACTTTCACTGAAATCAGCATTCATATCATCATACACTGCCTCCTCTACACCTGGTTTTTGTCAGCTTGCTGCTTCGTGGTCTCTGTTATCTTGGCCCTGCTGTAACTGTTAGAGTCTTCTGACCTTGACTCACTGGTGCCATAGCCATTTAGCTTCTTGCCTGGAATCCAGTGGTAATGACCTGATTTGTGAAGTTTGCTTGACTTCCCATTAATGATGTGTTGTAAGCACATTTGTGTGCCTTAATTAACTCTCCAGCTTTTAAGTCCTTTAAGCAAAAAGCGTGCAACCACTGTCTTCACTACCTCTCACTCAGTTCTCTCGTCAAAACACTTCAAAGCAATAATTGCCAACAGACGAAAATTAAAATACAGTCTCGTCCGTCACTAGTCACATTTACCAAAAAATGGACATGCCTATTTCTCTCTGCTTGACCCCTCCTTAACAGAAACAGGCACTAAAAAATGGTTCTATAATAGAACACATTTGTAGATGCAGCAAATGTAGTACTGCAACTCGTAAATAGAGTAACTAGAGAGAGCACACAAGTGTGTCGTTTATAATAATACTGAGGTGGGTTTTGATACAGGCAAATAGTATTGAAATAGAACACTATTACAACTAAATAAATCATGCCTTAGTCTACAACAGCCTACATAATGTCCCCTACTTTTCTAGTGTTTATATAAATAAAACTATCTGCTGGAAAATTCAAGACCACACACTTCACCGTTAACCTACAGCATTGATTCTTGCAGCCCAGGTATTGTCGAAGTACATTGGGGGTGGACAAGTAGTAAGTGGTGATCTTCATCAGCTTTTGAAAGATAAACGTTTCTTCCCATTTCTTCACTTTGTCACAACCCCCTCCCACTTTTGCATGGCGCTCTCTGCTGGAGACATAGCTCGGTAGAATCTTCACCAGACTTCCTGAGCTGCTACTAGCAGGCTCTGTCTCAATCTTCAAAAGCAGGCCTCTTGGAGAAAGTAATTATCAGTGAACCTTCACATGATCACATTCCTCTTTCCTTGCAACATATGAGCTTCTGCAGAATAGTGCTGACCTTGCATAGTCGTTACTTTCTGCCACATTTACTTAATGGCCCGAAGGCTCGATCTAGCGAGCCAGCTCTCACGGCTGAGCCAAAGAGAGTCACCTACTTAATTCTCTTTGGCAGTGGCTGTTCTAACGTTCAACACAATTTCGGTACTGTAAATCAAGTATATTTCAAAAGAAAAACTAATTCAAAAATTGACAAAGTATCTATTTCGGAAGCGATCTAATTTTGAAACATGCCAGAAGGCAGTAGCATACTGCAGCAGTACAGTGTGTAGTATGTCGCAGTAAGAATGACGTAAATGCGAGGCACAACTTTTACGCATGAAGTACGTACGTCTGGAAACAACGTAAATCCCCAGGTGAGCAAACTCCCGCGAAGCATGTCACTGATCGCGTGGCTGAAAAGCAAGAATCCTTAGTTCAAGGCTCCTACAATGCCGTTTTTGCCAGACCCGAACAAGGACGTTAATCATGAGTCTGCTGTGATATGTGAGAAAGCAAACATTGAAGTGTGCAAATCATGAGTACAAGTGTATATCTGTATAGTATATGGGTCCGTGACCCTTCCGGCCATTTCAATTTTCAATTTTCAAATTTCAATTTTTAATTTTCAAATTTCAATTTTCATTTTTCATTTTTTATTGCTCTATTTTTGTTTATATTTGGTTGAGTTGAATGTCAAAAGAATTGAAGACGGAAAGAACGAAAAATGAACGCAGCAAGAACGAAAAATGAACGCAGAAAAATGAACGCAGCAAGAACGAAAAATGAAACAGCCTTGTGCAAAGTATGCAGCAGGGAGTCTGGTGAAACGCGTGCCCTAGTCATAGCTCAACGCAGTAGGGAGTCATTTTTCATTCCAACGCGTGCTGCTGATTGGAAGGGGCAGAGTGGTTCTTCAACAACATCCGCCCTAGCACGATCTCTTGCAATTTCCGCTTTAACAAGAAGGAAATCTGCATCTCCCCCACAAAATAATCAATCTCGGGTGCGAGCAGTCATTGCTGATGAGCACAGTACATATGCATGATATATGAATTTATCTATTACCACATATAATTCTAACAATTGCTACAGTCTAACTAAATCTAAAACTCAACAAATTTAGTAACTATACCGAAACTCGTTCACACTCTGTTAGGCTACTCTACCATCTATACTCGCAGTACACAGCAACTAAAAACAAAGATGTGCGGTTTGCTGTTCTACACACGTGCACGTACGTGCCTCCATCACCTCTGGACTCGAATCTTGAGCTCCTGTCCACGTGGATGGCTCTCTTGTCACTGCAGACCTGCGTAAGCCGGACGACGTCGTGTGCTGGCCAAGTACCTTGGGCATGCAATACATGACTTATTTGCTTGCCCAGCTTTGTCAATCAGTCCAAGCTACGTATACGAAGAGTCACACAGAATGGACTGCCATTTCATGTTGTATTGCAGAGACAGAGGGCAACGTCGGCCACTTGTAACTTGCCACCGCTCTACGCACTGCTGACACCCAAGCCAATGCCGACAGCAAGTTGTGATGTTTGTCGGAGGTCTTGTAAAGCGGTGGCATATTTGGCACTGGGAGAAGCTTCGCTGTCGATTCTGCCAGTCTTCTCATGCGTACAGTAGTAGCCTCGTTCACAGCGACGGTGCGATCATGACGGCGCAGAGTCAACCGAGTCTGCATGAGCTATATAGCTATACCCAAGGTACTTGGCCAGCACACGACGTCGTCCGGCTTACGCAGGTCTGCAGTGACAAGAGAGCCATCCGCAAGGACAGAAGCTCAAGATTCAATTCCCAAGGTGATGGAGGCACGTACGCGCGCATGTGTAGAACAGCAAACCGCGCATCTTTGTTTTTAGTTGCTGTGTACTGCGAGTATAGATGGTAGAGTAGCCTAAAAGAGTTTGAACGAGTTTCAGTGTAGTTACTAAATTTGTTGAGTTTTAGATTTAGTTAGACTGTTGCAATTGTTAGAATTATATGTGGTAATAGATAAATTCATATACCATGCATATGTACTGTGCTCATCAGCAATGGCTGCTCGCACCCGAGATTGATTATTTTTTGGGGGAGATGCAGATTTCCTTCTTGTTAAAGCGGAAATTGCAAGAGATCGTGCTAGGGCGGATGTTGTTGAAGAACCACTCTGCCCCTTCCAATCAGCAGCACGCGTTGGAATGAAAAATGACTCCCTACTGCGTTGAGCTATGACTAGGGCACGCGTTCCACCAGACTCCCTGCTGCGTACTTCGCACAAGATTGTTTCATTTTTCGTTCTTGCTGCATTCATTTTTCGTTCTTTCCGCGTTTAATTCTTTTGACATTCAACTCAACCAAAGATAATCAAAAATAGAAACTTGAAAGTAGAACAATGAAAAATGAAAATCAAAAAACGAAAAATGAAAATATGAAAAATGAAAAATACAAATTTGCTTGCCGAATTAATTTTCAGCAAAATAATTGAAAACCTTTGACAAAAAATTGAAAAATAAAACATGAAAAATGAAAATTGAAATTTGAAAATTAAAAATTGAAATTTGAAAATTGAAATGGCCAGAAGGGTCGCGGACCTATACGACCATGTATAATTAATTTGCTGATTTCTACAAAAATTAGGAAGCGATTAAATTTAGGAAACTGGTCAGTCCTTACAAAATTAACGAAATTAAAGTGACTTTGAAATACACTTGATTTAGAGTATCAAAGAGTGTCTTGCCCATGTGCAAGATTGTTCTCACTGGTCCGAACTGCACAGTGACGATTTGACATTCAAAAATATAGGCAAACCTTCAACTCCTCTCCCCCAAACGAGCATGCCCATATTTGGTAAATGTGACTATTTACGGACAGTCCCTAACCCCTCTATTCCTGTTCGTGTGATTACAGCAACCAACAACAACTGCACAAATGTTCACCATGGTTTGTCAGGTGATTACGCCTCATTCTGAATGTCCTCCTACATGTCTCCACAACAGACTTTGCCTACTGCAAATGGTCTATAATATGTAGTGTACAATAGCAGTTTCCAATCAGTGTGACTGAACCTGTTACTTCACATTCATAATAAATTAGTTCTAATTCAAAGGAGAATATTCTGATTTAACAGTAGTGCTATGTTTATATGTTGTACACACTCGTTGGTACTTGGAGCAGACCAACTGACAACTTCAAAATAAAAAAACCGCCTCTGCCCTGCCCCTAACACATAACCATAAAATTTGCCCGTAATCTCAAGGCATTGCTCCCTGCTACGCCCTAAGTCTAGATTATTGTAACAATGCAACACTAATAGATTCAGAATCAGTTGTCTCTGGATGGCGAGATCTTAAGTCTCGAGTTGCATAAGATGCTAAGATAAGATCTTATAAAATTCAAGAGCTACGTGGTCGTCACTCCACTGACTTTGCCAATCTTATTACACTTGTTGACAGGGGCTTGGCTTACCTGTAACATTGGTAGAATGTGAAAGGATCTTTTCTAAGATGAACTTGATCAAAACACCTGTGAGCAACTAGATAAAAGGAAGTAACTTGGAGCACCTGATGCACCATTCCATTGATAGTCCACCATTGCACAAGTTCCCTTTTATAAGGCTCTTCTTAAAGGGTAATTGCAATGCAAAAATCAAAACTTCTTTTATGTTGAAAATCAATAATTCTAGTTGCATACATGACAGGAAAAAATTTTAGATTTTTAAGTCAAGTCTTCGCTGAAAAATAGCAGGTCAAAGTTGCTTCCGGTTCTTCAAGTTCCGCAAACGAGCGTGGTGTAGTGTACACGTCGCAGAGGGGAGATGCGTGTGCGTCTGTCTAGTCATTGGCCTGTAAAAATGACTACATCTTCATATCCAAGCAGCACTACTATGGTAGAGGTGACGACAGCGATAGTTATCTTTCTGAAGAGCCTTCTGGAGGTTTTTAAGTGATGATACTGTTCCGTCATAGCATGAATTGCAGGATGAGGAAGATCTGCTGGAAGCCATTAGACCATACAGGTTCGAGCTCAGCGACAGTGTCTCTGAAGCTTTGAGATCGCCTGCTGCCTTGGAAGCGGACGAGGAAGAGGACAGGCTACCCAATAGCCTGTCACCATCGTAAGTAGAAGTAGAAGTAGCAAACATAATCAATGCATATCCAGGTAAGTAAACAACCATCACAGGTGTAGCTGCGGTCGTTGTGAGATCACGATGAATACAAACTTGTGTGGAGTGCGTGTGTTGTCAAAACGTATTTGAGGTTGTCTCAAATAATGACACAATTAGAATGTCGAATACTAGCGACAATAAGGGCACAGTGTAACCTGGTGAGTTTATGCAAAATTAGCTAATGCTGTGAGAAAGAGAACAAATGAGTTTACGTCCGTGCATTGAATTCACATTGACGAACATTGACACAAGGTTTGACTTCACTGTACAATACTGTAATGCATACGACTACACATGATGTGCAAGTCTAGTCATCAAGAGTCTAACCTCTCCTAGCCATTTGCAGTGGTTTTAGTTCTGCACGAGATTATCCTTACCCTCATTTTTCCCGATTCTCAAATGCGGCTCTCCTTTTCTTTTGTGAAGGTTCCAGAATGCTATGATCTTCAAGTGTGGAGGCAGGTAGATGAAAAATGGTGGCCTCAATTTCGCTCTTCTACAACCCAGACCAAATTCTTGAATAAACCTGGCTGTACCTCGAAGCAATCGCTCAAAGTGGCTACTACAGATCCTGTCCACTCAGTAGGACGCATACGTCGGACTCAGTAGTAGTCGCCAGGACAACACAACATCTCTTGTCTTCCTTATGGCGATTCCTACTCTTTTCTTAGCTTGGGGATCTTCGGAAATCGAAACATGCCTGCGTATGACTTGCTCAAATTGGTGCATCCTGCAGCCACATAACGCCATACCATTCTTTTGCCATAGATTCCTTTGTTGACAGTACACGCTGGCATGGAGTCTCCCCTCTGTGACGTGTACACTACACCACACCCGTTACCAGAACTTGAAGAACTGGAAGCAACTTTGACCTGCTATTTCTCAGCGAAAACTTCATTTAAAGATTTAAAACTATTTTTCCTGTCATGTATGCAACTAGAACTATTAATTTCCAACATAAAAGAAGTTTTGATTTTGCGTTGCAGTTACCCCTTACATGACTTTCACATACTTCAGAAACAGACAAGTTGCAAACGGTTCTCTAACTTTTGAAGCAAGTTCAGAATATGCTTTTAGAAAAAGACAAGTGGCGAATAGTCTGCAATCCTCCAGGAAATTCCATGGCTTCCACCCTATTCCCTAAGCACACAGAACAAAGGTACATAGTACCAAAATGTTCTAATACGAGCCCTGCAGCTAAATGCGCGGAAATACAGTAATTAGAGCGACAAGATTTCTCTCTCTAATGATTACACTCACTCACAATGTAGCATACAGCTGACAACAAAGTTTATTACATTTGAAACAGTTTTATCTTATTCATATTATTTGCTGATCACAGTTGTAACTGTAATAAAGTGTTACCTAGTGTTACAATGCACTATTCTGCAAGAAAGAGAAAGTATAGTTAGATTCTATCATTAATATCAACAATTAGCCAAGCACTTTACTCTTAAAATGTCAATCAGCTGAAGCCAAAGCCTAGCTACTACCCTGATTCCCTACATGTTGATAATAAGATTAAGATCAATACCAAGTTAATTATCAATAGACGATTTTGGGGCGGAGCTTCTAGAGCATGCGCAATCTCGAGGGTAACACACACCTTTCGCCGATCTCACTGTACACAAAGTCCACATTTCCAGGTTTGCTTCTGAACCGTAGATCATCTTACCGTTGACTAGGCTTTGTAAGTAAGTTCACTACTTACCATTTCGTGCATCTTGTGAGAGACTTTGCCTGGGTACAGACACGTCGGAAGGCATTTCTTGAGTTCGGCTTCTCGAGGGTAAAGAGACTGCTGTTCAAGCTGAAGTCGCCTGATTCACACTCTGAACAGATGCACGTGGAGTGGAATCACAGACTACTCAATGCCTAGCGATGCATTAGTTTTGGCAAGTGAAATCATGCCACCTGGGAACCCATTTGGGGTAACCAGACATGTAGGCATTCCGCATTGTTTCTGGGCAGTCTAGCTTGCTTCTGTATATATGTGATTGGCCAAGTCAAAGTTCTTACTGTGATAACTTGCACTCGATAAGTACACTGACGTGGATCAGAGTACAGTACACGTACTCTGTAGTCTGTTTACAATTAGCACTGCCAGTCTACAAGTCCCAGCAACAGTTATGTCTAAACTAACACAACACATACGCACTATTCCATAGCTGTAATGTCTAAATCAGAAAGCAGAGGCTGTTTTACCTCATCCGCAGTTGATCAAGACATGTGTATAGTAGTGATCTCAAAAGTGAAGATGTTGATTGTCGAAAATGTCACTGTGGCGCTGAAGCTGATGGTTTACATCAGATAATTAAACAGCAAGCAAATGAAGTAGTGAAACTTCAAAACAAGATTAGAGTTCTCGAGCAAGACCTTGCATCTGCAGAGTCCAAGTTGCAAGGAAAGGCATTCTCACTCAACACACGTACTGCCAAAAAATGTGCTTGATACAATGTGGAGTTCAACTGAAAGCAGCCAAAACAATTACTCTGTATAGCAAACAAAGAATCAGGCCAAGGCACATCAAGTGATGTAGGCTCATGAGCTCACCGCCTTCCATGAAGAGTTGGATAAGCTAGACGAATTTTTGCTGACTCTAGTTCGACAAGATACATAGTTTCACAGTTCCACAGTTCAAGAACGCTAGATAGGGGGAAAAGTAGTCCTAGTATTCAGCCACACAGACAGTGACAGTGCGTCACGTTCGGTTACCCCGAATGGGTTCCCCTACCGCAAAATCTTCACCTAACAAAACTTCCATCGCTAGACAATGAGTAGCCTGTCTTTCCACTCCACATGTATCTGTTCAGAGTGTGAATCAGGCGACTTCAACTTAAACAGCAGTCTTTTTACCCTCGAGAAGCTGTACTCAAGAAATGCCTTCCTACGCAGGCGAAGTCTCTCACAAGATTCACAAAATGCTAAGTAGTGAACTTACTTACAAAACCTAGTCAACGACAAGATGATCTACGGTTCAGAAGTAGACCCGGAAACATGGACTTTGTGTACAGCAAGATCGGTGCAAGGTGCGTGTTACCCTCGAGATTGCACATGCTCCTAGAAGCTCCACCCCTAAATATCGTCTATATTAGCTTTCTGTTCTCTTTTCTTATGCACCTAAGAGAGAACTGCAATCTTTATGCAAAAACAATATATTCATTCATTAATTCACTGATTCATTGGGCACCAAGCAAACTTAAATTCCAGGTCTACACCTTCCTTGGAAGTCAGAAGGACTGGAGTGAAAAGCCTTTGGGTCTCTGAAGATTGCTAGCAACACGGCTGTCTCCCGCAATCTGCCTGTGGAGTTTGGCAGGTATGAATACAGTAGTCCTTCCCATTTACGACCACCACAAAAACCCGTCAAACTTGCTGGTAAAACAAAGGTGGTCTTTCCCAGAGGTGCACCTGTGACATGCTTACTACTCACTAAACTTCTGCAAAGTCTCTAAGTTGGCATAAAGTAGGTATACAGCAGCCTTCCTCTCAGACAGATATTCATAATGATCACCATCACCAAGGTCTACCTCAGCACCGCCTTCCACGTTTGCGCTTCTTGAATATACCAAACAGCTCCGAGAGTAGTTGTAGAGGCGTGCTTCCCGGACATGTTCACCAATACTGAACATGCGCAGATCGAGGCCTGGTTGGTCAAAGATGTGCATGTGACACATTTTAGCGGTCACTGGTCGAAGAATGGAGGTGGTCGCTGATAAGAGATAGCTGTTATACAAATTTGGTTTGTGCACAGCTAATGTGATCGTAAACAGGAGGTGGTCGCAGATGAGAAGGGTCACACATGGGAGGGACTACTCTGTAGCATCTTCAAAGTTCAAACTTGACAGAATAGCTACAATTCAGATAATACTGTCTAAATGAAACACTTTTGTAATTGAAACACCTCCCTAAGTGGAACAGCATTGGTGGCTCCCTACCAACTTTAGTCAATTTGTAATACCTTCACCTTTCTAATTGGAACACCTGCCAGCTGTGAACATGGAACATGTTTAATGGCTCTCCCACATGAGGTACACATGTCCAAGTGGAACAGCTACTGCTGTATGTTTTGTGTATGAGTACACATTCCACCAATGGCATAAATGCAGGCGTTTCTCCATCTGCCCTTGTTAGAAAAATTGTGATATCCACACATGGGTCAAGAAAAAACTTGATCTCTCCAGCCATCTCAAGAAGATGAAGGAGCTAATTCATGACACCCTGCAGCAGGCTGCTGTTTGTGCAAGGACTAACAAATTTCAGCACTTACTTTGAGCCCAAGCATTTGCCAACATTGAGTGCTCTTAGACAAAACAGAAGAGAGAGCAGTAACCAACAGGTTTAGTAACCTTTGGCAGCAGAAATTTTCAAAACTCTGGCCTTCTCCATGTAGTGTCATTAATTAATTAAAATATTGCACTGTACTGTAATTTGATTCTTTGCAGTCCATAATAAGTAGAAACACTAAACAAATGCAAGTTAGAATCTACATGTAATAAATTACAGTTTGCATGGTAAGCAAAACCCCTAACCAGATTTTCTTATGCAAGACATTGGAAACCTATAGGGAGCTGAAACTCTGTAATAAAACACCTCTGTAAGTGGAACATCTAGGTGTTGATTCAGTCAGGGTTCACTGTAGTGCAATGTAGTTCTGGCTTCAGGTTATAGTGCAATATATTTCATATGTACAACTCATTCTTTAGAGAAGTACTCTGTCATGCCCTAGAATGAATTGCTACCATGCACGCCCCCTCAAGTTCTTCTATACATGTAAGTAAATGGCTTCAGACAAGAGATTTAATCAGTAAAAAGTCTACTAGCTGTAAAAAATTAATCAGCTGACCTCATTTTCTGAATTTTGAAAAGAAATCTGAAGCACGTCCATGGCTGCCAGAATGTTCTCCATTGCCATGTAGATATTTTGGAAGACCAAAGGTTTGAACTTTGCTCTGTCTGAGTCTGTGTAGCCCTGACCGTGAATGATTCTCATCTGCTTGATAAACGTAGACTTGCCTGACTCACCAGTCCCTAGATATACGTACAATTAAGAAAATACAATCAGGGTAGACGTCAACATGTGCATGCAATTATCACAGAGATACAAGAAAATACGACTCTTGACAAACGAAGAGCGGCATAACAGAACGACCAATGTTTGGAAACAAGCCGTCTTCGCGCCTTTCGACAATGTACGTCTCGTGGACATAAAGAAATTAGCAGCGTGCGAGCTAAATCGTACGATACTTCCTTACCTACTATGTACGTGCTTCCCATTTGCCAATCGTCATAACTGGCATTGTTGAGTCATTAATAACGACGACGTACAAGGAAATCACACCGCAAAGAACATACGTACCCTCTCGTCAATCATCATGCAGATATATCATATTCCTACCTAGCAACAGCAGCTTCAGTTCCTTTTTGGAGTTCCTCTTGTCTCTTCTCAGCTCCTTCTCGATTGCTAGATTTATTCGCCTTTGCTCCTTTGCCTCTTCAGACAAACAGCAAGCCATCTCAGCGGACAACACACGTCACACATATAGACAACGTCTGCTTTTCTTAGGAACCAACGTATTTCCGGCGCGCACACTCCGTCTCAACCAGAATTCATACATAAGACATACCATTGCACTGCCCAGAGTGCTAGCGCGCTTTGTTATGGAATGAATTTTGTGCAACACCTAATTCCACATCCCGGATCTAATTCTTGACAAGCAAGCGGATGTAGTGTTTGACAAGTATGGGTGACATGCATCTTAGTCAACCTGGAATAGCTGAAGGATTCGGTCGCTATGACTACCTTATAAAGCTTTTAGCGTTAGGAGATAGTGATGTGGGCAAGACGAGCCTTTTTGTGCGCTACGTGGACAACGCTTTCGACCCGGAAGTTGGAACAACGATTGGAGTAGATTTCAAAGAGAAAGTGGTACGTGGCTGTTAGAAGTGAAGCGTGAGGTTTGCTGCCTCGTACCGGAAGTGCCGTCTGGGCGTGTCATGTGTCAACATTACTATTATTTGGTGGCTCGTATTGCTTGCAAATTTAATGCTTATATTATAAATTGTAGGTTGATAAAGGCGGTAAGCGTGTATACTTGCAGTTGTGGGATACCGCAGGCCAAGAAAGGTAGACAGGTTGTTACCAGTGTTGCTAGTTGACAGATGCGTTCTAGTCATTATAATAATTGCATTCTACGTGTTATTATAGGTATCAGAGTGTTACAACTGCTTTTTATCGAAACGCGTTTGGTTTCTTAGTTGTATTCGATGTGACAAGTCACCAGAGTTTTGTTAATGTTCGTCACTGGATCACTCTTCTATCTCAGCACTCTGAGTTAGAAAAGCCAGATTTGGTTTTGGTAGGAAATAAGCTGGACTTATTTACCAAGAGAGAGGTGGAAACTACTCAGGCACAAGAGCTTGCCAAGCAGTTTGATATGGAATACATTGAAACGAGTGCTAAAGATGGAGTGAATGTGGAGCAAATGATGGAGAAACTTCTCACGAAAGTGATGGTTACCATGGAGAAAGAAATGAAAAAAAGCAAGAAAAACGAGTTGAAGGGTTCTACACAGACTTCGAGTTTTAAGTGTTGCTCAAGCTCATAAAATTGCCAAAGATACATGCTTAGCTGGCAGGAAGGATTATTGAGCATAAACGTAAGACACACTAACAAAATTATATTAGTCAACTTAATTCAGCAATGTAGCCACCACAGTACAGTACTGCAATGTACACTATGATTTTGCTTATAAATAATTAAGTTAAGTGTATTGTCACCTTTATATATATATATATATATATATATATATATATATATATATATATATATAGACTAGAAACAATTATTTACCTATAGGCGTCATCTACTAGCTAAAGTAAAAATTATCTGTGCCATTATAAAAAATAAAAAGCTTTTGGGAGTCAGAAAAGCAAATCAAAGTTTGTCAGCCCTGTCAACCAGACCGTACTCGCGCATCTCGACGGGTAGATTCGACGCTTTCATGTTCATGTCTTATGTCTGTCGATGCTGCAATTGCAATGGCGCCACTTTTAAATGACTGAATGAATGAATGAAAGAATGGTATATTTCTGTCACACCTAAAAAGGTACAGTTCCCTCTTGGGGCAAACATAAAAACAACTAAGACATAAGACGTACAGCTAACAGACTACAAAATACACCAGCTACAACAGACAGCACAAACTACAATATATCTACACCATTCCTACATGCAACTTTTATCTACAGCTAATATAAATAGACCTCTCACCAGATAATTAACCGACTGTCCTGCTCTTTGTAAATATTTAAGCTTCATGTCCTTAGCCCTTGTCATAGCTTCTTGGAAACCATCCTTCAGCCTATCATGAATGGATTCATACTTCCTCATCCCAAGCCCGCATCTGACGCCCTTTCGAAATGCTTGATTAACCATGTATGATACATCAGATCTATCATAATCCCAAAGATGAGAGCCAAATGCCAGTACTGGAAAAAGTTTCATGTCCACAATTTTTAACCATACTTTGTCAGATCTACATACACCACCGATTTGTCCCAGAACCACATTCACCGCTCCAAAGAATTTTCTAATTCTGACCTCCACCATATGTCGAGGTTGTAGAAATGAATCCATACTCACTCCTAAATGCGATATGTTTGATTTGAATGGGAGAATGCAACCATCAAGTGCCAACCGGGGATCAAAAAATGAGATCCTCCAATTCCTGACGACTGTTCCAGACAAACACAGTAGATACACTCTTTTTGCTGTTAAAAATTAAACCTTTTTCTTCTGCAAACAGGGAACACACATCCAGCATCTTCTGCATTCCATGCAGTGTGGGGGACAGTAAAGTCACATCGTCTGCATAGGCAACACTACCAATGTACATGTGACCTATCCTTGCCCCATATCCACAACTCCTCAGACCAATTAATAACTCATCTAAATAGACGTTG
>CAXXBX010000303.1:0-8428 GCA_964274945.1 Dehalococcoidia bacterium
AGTACTGTATAGTATATTGTCTAGAAGAGCATACATGTACGGGCACCCATTAAGACGCGTTTGCAGTGGTCTGGACTACAGGGTACCTTATGACATATCTCGCGTAGCCAAACCCCTCCCCTTCTTGATATCTACCGGCGGGAAAGGGTTTGGTGAAATTGCACAAAAGTAGTGGTGGCAGATAATTACATTAACGTAAACGTGTAATCAACCTCACGCAAGTTGATTGTTAGTTACACAATGGATCCGGACTGTTGTGCTTTGTGCTTGGAGTCTCTTTTCATCAAACGCAAAACAAAGTAAAAGAAACGGCTCTCGCAGTGCTCAAGTTTTGTAGACATCTTGATTAGATAGAAGCAGCTGGATCGAGCCTGTTTGTGATACATTGCCTAACGTAGCTTGCTTCGTTTCCTAGGCTAGATCAGCAAATTCAAGGATTGCGGGAAGAGATCGAGGCGATGGCACGGCAGGTCGAAATAATTAATTATGCAGAGGTTAGCGCGCAGTTTGCGTGAATTCGTAGCTAACTAAACGCCCTATACCAAGAACAATACCATACTATCGTAAGTCTGTCCATTGATTGTTGTAAGCCTTCCAACAAGTGATTTCTCGTCGACAACAGAGAGAAGAATGTTTCCAGTAATTATCGGCTGTCAGCTGAACCATCATCTAATTACTAGTTGGAAAGACGTGGGCGTATGCCTGGCACCACTGCTTGTGTGCAATTTCATCAAACCCTTCCCCGCCGGTAGATATCAAAAAGGGGAGGAGTTTGGCTACGCGAGACTACTTATGACACTCAACCCGCTGGAATCAGGGCGCTATATTGCGTCTGCTTCAAGCCATGTGCATATTGCTGCTGATGCTGTCAAAAACGTGGCCGAGATGGTGAGTTGTTTGCACACGAAATAATCACATTTCAGTGAAAAGCATTGCTTGAGATGCAGGTAGCAGACTCTTTCTCTAAGAAAGAATCTAACGTTGCTAACTGGAAGGAGCATAAACTCCATCCTCAAGAAATGACAGATGAAACTGCTGATTGGTACGTATACAGAGGCTTTTGGTACTGCATTGCAATTGTAGCCACAAATTAATTAATTAATGTAAATACAAATACAAATTATATGAATGTAATTACTTCATGCAAGAGCTACGTGCACGTATAGCTGATAATCTGTAGACTATACGTAGCTGTTGCATGAAGTAATTATATTCATGTCACAGTTTGTATTACTTCCTCAGGATATTTGTCATTGATCTACTGAATTTCTCATTCTGGTCTGACGATCCAGATCAAGACTTTACAATCGAATATGGAGGAAGCTTACATGTTGACTACTGGGCTCTCTGTGCAGTCATTAGGAGGGCTATTGAGGTTGATATAAACACAATAATAGTATTGACAGCATAATCATGAGGCATTGTCTTGCAATTGTCTTTATATTTTGAATGTTAGGAGGATATTCAGATGGCATCGCCTGCGTTTTACAAAGACATTAGTATGGATAAGATGAAACACGTGTTTCGGTCTTCAAACAGTGTGGACATTCCACTATTGGAAGTGCGACATATGCTTCTTAATGAAGCAGGACAGACTTTAGTTGATGTATAGCAAAAATATATTAGAATTATTTATCAAATAGTAAAAAATTGAAATTAAATTGTTTTGGAATGCAGAAATTTGGTGGCTCATTTGCAAATTGCATTCGACTATGTAATGAGAGTGCTCAGACTTTGATAAAGATGATAGTTAGTAATTTTGCATCGTTTCAAGATACAGCTGTGTACAAGGGTAAAACAGGTATATCAACTATAATATTACATGTATACATGTATTAGTATAACTACTTCTGTTTAATTGACAGTGTCATTTTACAAAAGAGCTCAAATTCTTGTTGCTGATATCTGGGCTTGCTTTGAGGGCAATGGTCTGGGTAGGTTTGAAGATATTTCATCACTCACCATGTTTGCAGATTACAGGTAGAACAAGGCTAATATTACTGCTTGATAAGAACAGACTGTTTCCTATATTGCCTGTGTGATAGAGTTCCACAAATGTTAAGATATTTGGGAGTTTTTGAGTATTCAGAAGAACTTCTTGAGTGTCTTCAGCAAGGTGCGCATTTAATGTCAAGTAAAGTTGGTTGATCTGTTCTTGTACATGTATGGTCATGATGGCACTTTGACAACAATGTCTCCCTTGGTGATGCTACAACCGTTTTATAGTGTTGTTTAGCATTTAGTGTGGTTAAATTTGATGCCATCTAAAAGGCTTTCCACAGTAACCAATCTCATCTATGCATCAATCTTCTCAGTTTGTAGTAAAAAGAAACCTATATACTTGTAGTAGAGTAAGGGACTATGGGACTACCCCTAGTACTCATTAGCATAGACTGTGGCATGCAGTTAGCCAGTCTTGTGTAGTCTGGTGTTGTAGTATTGCATAGCCACTGTACGCGAGCTGCCAATAGATAGTTGGTAAGGACACAACAGTGGCGACGAGAGAGGGGAGTGCAGCCACGAATTTGAAACATGGTTTGTTGGGCGAATTCCGAGCAGGAGTAGAAAGCATCGACGAGTAGAAGGAAAGGTTTGAGCTTTGTACAGCTTCTATTTCGTTCACGGGTACTATTTTGTTCATGGCCGTATTTTGTTCATATTTGCTCCTATTTTGTTCACCGGGTACTATTTTGTTTACACGTTCTGAACCCGTTGTAGCAGCTCCTATTTTGTTCACTGTCTCTATTTTGTTCACGGCCTCTATTTTGTTCACGCACATTTCTTCACGCACATTTCTTTACGCACATTTCTTCCTCTCTATAGTCACGCTTTTGTGTCACAAATTTCTTTTGTCCTAGCAAATGTACTCTAGCTAGACACGTCAAACTACATAGAAATAGAGAAAAGTAACCTTGTTCTGGGCAGCAAGTTGCTTCTATTTTGTCCATTTTTACGCGAACAAAATAGTACCCGTGAACAAAATAGGGGCTGCTAGAGCAGCCCCTATTTTGTTCACGGTCGTCCCTATTTTGTTCACGGTCGTCCCTATTTTGTTCACGGTCGTCCCTATTTTGTTCACGGTCCCTATTTTGTTCACGGTCCCTATTTTGTTCACGACCCTTATTTTGTTCACGACCCTTATTTTGTTCACAGCCCCTGTTTTGTTCACAGCTCCTATTTTGTTCACAGCCGTATTTTGTTCACAGCCCCTATTTTGTATTTTGTTCACAGCTTCTATTTTGTTCACAAGATCCTGGTTCACAATATGATGCCGACACCCAGCTGAGCGTCAAACTTCAAAGAAACCACCTCGACGTCGGCAGCATGCTTTGATGTCAACGCTGGAATAGGATTCATTTCTATTCCAGCGTCGACATCGACGTCGATGTCGGCGTCAATATTGTGAACCAGGCTTAACTTGCAGCCCCTATTTTGTTCACAACCCCACAGTTCCTCAACAAAGTACAGTGTGGTTCTTGGAAATGCAGTTCCCGTTACAGCGGGAGACTATTTGTTTAAGGCGATCGACTAATTGGTATGGGCTTTCCTACATATATCTAAACGTTTCAAATCGGCGCGCTCTTACTGTTGTGGCTGCACGAGACGGATGCGAAGGACATGACATTTAATTAATTAATTTTTTTTGCGCTGCTTTGACTTCTTCGGTGCTAAAAGGCAATCATCATGACATGTACTAATTTTACGATTCCCGTCAGAAGAATGTGGGCGTGCCCAGGGGTGTAGCGTGGATGGGCTATAGCCCCATCATTTGTAGGTGTGAATCTCTCTATTCAAACATCAAGGCTTTACGTATGAATGAGTCATATCATGTCCATGTAATATGAATTTGAATCTAGTGGACAAAGGTGTTTTGTTATTAAATTAATTGATCAACCTTTTAGTTGACGTTTAGAACAACTGCCTTTTCTGTATAGTATGAAGTACTCACAACCACTAACTCTTGGCTGAACACAAGTGTACGGTACCTACCTAGCTCACGATAGCAAGTATAGTATTTTAAATGCAGGCTCATTCGCTGGTTTTCCTTACCTTAGTCATTGTCTTCTAGTGCATGGACGCACGCATATACGCTCCTTAATGACACTAATAATGCTATTCACATAAGTGTCTGCAATCTGAATATCTAGTATAGAATCATAAAAATCGTTTATGTAATTTATCTTGCAAGTTCTAGGGCTAACCCCACAATCTTCTGAATGTTGTGATGATAGCATCTTACGTATTACAGAAGAAATTTATGTAGTAGGGTAAAAATTATACTAGCCATTGTCTTGTCCTTTGCATTGGTCTCGTGCAGCCATAACAGTAGAGCGTGCTGATTTGAGACATAGGAAAGGCAAAACCAATTAGTCGCTATAAACAAATAGTCTCCCGCTGTTAGGGGAACTCCACACTTCCCTGAACTGTACACTGTACTTTCAGACGGACTACAGCTGTGAAGGAAATAGGGGCTGTAAAGAAAGTAGGGCTGTGCATGAACACTACTAGATCTAGTGAACAAAATATGGGCTGTGAACAAAATAGGGACTGTGAAGAACAAAGTAGGGGCTGTGATCGAACAAATACTAGTAGGGGCTGCAGCTGTGAACAAAATAGGGATCGTGAACAAAATAGGGATCGTGAACAAAATAGGGGCTGCTCTAGCAGCACCTATTTTGTTCATAGGTACTATTTTGTTTGCGTGAAAATGGACAAAATAGGCAACTTGCTGCCCAGAACAAGGTGGCTTTTCTCTATTTCTATGTAGTTTGACATGTCTAGAGTACATTTGCTAGGAGAAAAGAAATTTGTGACACGAAACCGCAAGTAGAGAGGAAGAAATGTGCGTGAACAAAATAGGAGCTGCTACGACGGGTTCAGAACGTGTAAACAAAATAGTACCCGATGAACAAAATAGGAGCAAATATGAACAAAATAGGGGCAAATATGAACAAAATAGGGGCTGTGAACAAAACAGTACCCGTGAACAAAATAGGAGCTGTACAAGCTTTACTGCCTGGCAAATGCAGTATCGATAGGAGACGAACACGTAGCTCGTAGGAAGGCAATCTATTTAACGTCTGTGGGTGCATCAACCTACAGTTCGTTGCGGACCTTGGTACGACCTTGCCAACTGCAAGATTTGAAGCTTGCTGACATCATTCAGCAACTGAGAAATCATTATGAGCCAAAGAAGATTGTTAAAGCCGAGCGATTCCATTATTACAAGAGACAACAGAAAGAAGGTGAGACTGTTAGTGTTTTTGTCAGAATTGCGTTGTCTAACTAAACACTGTGAGTTCGGAGACAAGTTGTCAGTTGCGTTGAGAGACCAATGCCTATGTGGATTACGAGTATAAGTCCTACAGCAGACAATTCTGGCGGAAACTGACTTAACATTTGATAAAGCAGTACGAATCGAGCAAGTCTTTGAATATGCAAGACAAGAGACGATAGCTTTGCGAGGAGACACACGCAGACACGGATCAACAACGGGCCACAAGATGGCATTTAGCATGCAAAGTAGTAGCAGTTGGAGGTCAAAGACAACACAGTCTGATATGAAGTAAGCTACAGATTCAATGGCAAGGGGCATGTTCCTGATAAGTGTCAGATGAAATCCAGAGAGTGCTATTTATGTCACAAAAGGGACATTGCAAAAGCCTGCCGAAGTAAGAAGCAAGGCGATTTCAAGAACGGGAGCAGAGCAACGGGTACCAAGAATACAAAGTGCCAGAAGCAAGCCACGTTACAAGTGGAAGAAGAGGAGGTATGTTCACTTTATGGTCTGGGAAGTCAGGACGCAATCAAAGTCAATATGACTGTAGCTGGACAAGAATTAGAGCTGATTGTTGACATGGGTGCAACTATTCAGGGAGACCTATGAGAAACAACTACCCCATGTCAAACTCCTGAGCAGCAACGTGAAATTACAGTCATATTGTGGACAGACATTGTCTGTACGCGGAGAAGCTGTTGTACCAGTGCGCTATGGAGATCAAGAAATAAGAGGTAGATTAGTTGTCGTCAATGCTGCAAATAACCCAGCAGTGCTTGGCAGGAATTGGTTGTCACAACTCAAGTTGGACTGAGCATCCTTATTTAGCTTGAAATGTCGTGGATCCCGTACACGAGTTTCCTGAGTTATTCAAGGAAGGAATGGGAAAGCTGCAAGGAGTGCAAGCAAAAATTGCTTTGAGTGCCAATGCAAGGTCAGTCTTTCATAAGGCAAGACCAGTACCATTTGCGTTACAAGCTAACGTGGATACTGAAATTGATCGCTTAGACAGAGAAGGAGTACTGACACCTGTAGAACAGAGCGAGTGGGCTTCACGTATAGTAGTGGTGAGGAAATCTGACGGCAGTATCAGATTGTGTGGTGACTACAAAGTAACCATCAATGAATATTTGGAAAATATTGAGTATCCCACACCAAATGCTCAAGATTTATTTGCTACTTTAGCGGGCGATCGACGATTTACCAGCCTTGATCTAGAGCAAGCTTACCAACAAATGGACGTGGATACTGGAAGCCAACAGTATTTAACCATATATAAATACTAGGAAGGGTTTGTTTACTTATACCAGGATGCCTTTTGGTTTACCAACAGCATCATGTATTTTCCAGAAAACGATGGATATGATATTGTCTGGAATACCAGGAGTTTGTTGATTGTTGATGACATACTGATTGTCGGTTCAACTGATGCTGAGCACGATGCAAGAGTTAGGCAAGTATTACAACGCCTAAAACAACGAGGAGTCCAGCTAAAGAAGGACAAATGTGAATTTGGGAAGTCTTTAGGTGACATGCTTAGGTCGCAGGGTAGATCACGAAGATCTGAGACCTACAGAAGACAAGGTCAAGGCTATCAGGGAAGCACCTGAGCCAAGAAATGTGACTGTGTTGAAGGCATTTCTGGGGCTGTTGAACTATTACAGCCATTTCTTACCAAATCTGTCGAATACTCTACAAGCATTGTATGAGTTACTTCAAAAAGGAAAACAGTGGAGATGGACAAGGAAACACAGGGCCGCATTCAATGCAGCAAAGAACAAGTTATTACAGTCTGGTTTTCTTACGCACTATGATTTGTCTCGACCAGTCAAGCTCAAATGTGACGCATCCCCATATGGAATAGGAGCTTGTTTGAGTCACGAATTTGAGGATGGATCGGAGAGACCAGTAGTGTTTGCTTCACGGACACTGTCATCAGAAGAAAAAGGCTACGCCCAAATAAAGCGTGAAGCACTGGCATTAATATTCGACGTTTGTCATTTCCACAAGTTCCTCATTGGCCGAAGATTCACACTGGTGACAGATCACAAACCTTTGGTCAAAACTCTGGGACCTAAACAGGGTACCCTGGCGTTAGCAGCAGCAAGGCTGCAGAGGTGGGCACTAATTTTAAGTGCATACGAGTACAACCTGGAGTATATGGCTGGAGAGGAGAATAAGGAAGCAGATATGCTGTCACGACTGCCAATGGAAGTGAATGTCATAGACCCCAACCAGGAATTGTACCATGTGGATTGCTGTGAGAATCTACCTGTAACAGCAGCAGAAGTAGCACAAGAGACTGAAGCAGATCCAATTTTGAGACGGGCATACCAGTATACATTGTCTGGATGGAACTGGAAAAGTCACATGGATCCAATGTTACAACCCTACTCACAACGGTCAGATGAACTTAACGTTGAAGAGAACTGTTTACTTTGGGGAACACATGTGATAATACTGCAATAATTACAGTCAATAGTTCTAGCAGATCTTTATGAAAACCACCTGGGTTCAAATCGAATGAAGGCATTAGCTAGATCGTATATCTGGTGGGCGAGTTTAGACATGACTTTGGAAGAATTGTGCATGAAATTTGCCAAAGTCAGAGGAATAAACCGCCTGCTGGTGTTCCTCATCCATGGATGTATCCCACAGCACCTTGGGAGAGAGTTCACGCAGATTTCGCGGAGTTGGAAGGTCAACATTTTCTTATTATGATTGAGACTTATTCGAAATGGCTGGAGGTGCATGAAATGGGCACTAGTACAACGGCTAGTAGGACAATAGAGGTGATGAGGCGAGTTGTCAGTTTTTATGGCATTCCAAGACGATTGGTGACAGATAATGATCCACAATTCAGGTCAGTAGAATTTCAGGAGTTCATGAAAGGAAATGGTGTCAAACACCAACTCACCCCTCTGTATCACCCATCGAGTAACGGACAAGCAGAACAAGCAGTTCAAATCTTCAAGAGATCTATGGAGGCACGACCTAAAGGACGTACTATTCGACATCAAATATCTGTACTACTGCTGCAGCATAGGTCGACTCCAAATACCTCAACAGGAAAAAAGCCATCCGAATTGCTAGTGAAGAGAGTCTTATGAACAAGACTAAGCCTTGTTAAACCTACAGTTGGAGGAGAGA
>CAXXBX010000304.1:0-30884 GCA_964274945.1 Dehalococcoidia bacterium
ATTTCTGACATCATCCAACAACAGGAACGATTTCGAGACACACATCTGTACGAGAGTGTTACCTACGACGACAGCGGTCGCTCACTCTACGTTCCAAGATTTCGCGGCAGCCAACTCATAGCGAACGAATTGCAAGCGTCCTGTGCACAGTCACTCAGTAATACCATCAATTCAAAACGCGGAGAAGGGAATAGACGCATTGCAGACTCTCACTCAACGGTAAACGTGTTAGATGATCGTAACACACACACACACACACACACACACACACACACACACACACACACACACACACACACACACACACACACACACACACACACACACACACACACACACACACACACACAGCTTTATGTCCTGTTCAAAAGCTACCGTAAAACGGTTACGCTTGCCTCCAAGAGGCAACAAGTCTCATGAAGGAACATTGTCACACATCACATCCCTGACTGCCACCGAAGCACATGTCTCCTCCCTCCCTCCCTCCCTCCCTCCCTCCCTCCCTCCCTCCCTCCCTCCCTCCCTCCCTCCCTCCCTCCCTCCCTCCCTCCCTCCCTCCCTCCCTCCCTTCCTCCCTCCCTCCCTACCTACCTACCTACCTCCCTTCCTCCCTCCCTCCCTCCCTCTCTCTCTCTCTCTCTCTCTCTCTCTCTCTCTCTCCTCTCTCTCTCTCACACACACCACATATATACACGTATACATATAAGCTGGCAGTTGACCGATTCCGTATGTGTGTTTCTAAAATTTTAGGTGGCCCACATAGTGCCCCATGCTTCATATGTTGAAAGAACTCGTCGGCTGTTTCGCGTCAGAAATGTCGCACTAAGTCTGCCTGCTTCAGCCCCATCCAGTCCCAATGAGAGAAAAAGGGTTTTGCGTCAATCAGGTTGGTCAAGCTATCTCGTTTGTTGCTTCAGACGGTGCATGTTTGTTTATTTGCATAATTTAGTGCCCAAGAATAAAATTAGTTGTTTGACAGAAGCGCGCGCACCAAGTCTTGGTGTTTTTAAAAATTACTACTGTATAGATTAAATGTTAAAGTTGAAACACATTTGTGATAAAGCCCAGGACCTGAAAAAGTAAATTGAAAAAGTAAATGATCTCATAGATCTGTACCTTTATGCTAGTAACTAAATATTTAGAATCATCTTTGCATTATACTTCCAAAGGCATACAGATAACTGTTCATGTAAGTTTGCTAGTGCTTACTAATGGTAAGACCGTTCGTATACAAGAGTAGTCTTCCTTGCAATCCCTTTAATAAACTTGAAGACTGGAAGGTTCCCAACATCAGTGGATAGAAGAGGCAACCTGTAGATTGATGGCGTTCATCTTTTTCAGCGTTGTCTGCAGCTGCAGCGGCTGCTCCTGGTTGGACGACTGAGCTAACGAGGTAGCATTACAAAAATTAATTTCGAACGGTGATGTCGAAATAGGCTACATGACCCTGGAGGAAATCTGCATGAGTGGAATACACTTCCAGGGCGAGAGGAACTCTCAGGACTACAACTCTGTTCTCTTCTTGTCCCTGAGTTGTTTTCTAGAAGAGTGTGATACACAATGTCACATAAAGCATTATATCGTTTGTTTTTTCCATATTACTGTGGCAATCCAGGATATGATCTGCATAAATGTCCAAACAGGACCACAGTAGCATCTTGTAGCAAGGGTGGTGAAGGAAATAGAGCCATGCAGGCCGAGCCAGAGATGGAGCCAGAGAACGAACTCTTGTGGGGACATATATAGTCAGGCCAAAAACAGGGTTAGATATCGCCCGCAACCATGAACCCGCAAGTGAAACAGAGATTGTGTTTAGGACGAGCTCTATCTCTTAGACTAATTAGCTAACCAAGTTCTTTATATGAGAAACTAAAGAGGAATCAAGAGTTGTTTGAAAGGGGAGTTGTGCACAAAGAAGACAGATTTTTTAAGTTGACATTATCACATTATCCAGCAAGGAGAGATCAGGTGTGCCCGGGCGTATATATTCGACTATAAGGAATGCTGGTTGGGGACCACTCTATTGCGAATATGACACGAGTTTAGTCAAGGCAGTAGACTTATTGCTCAGGATGCGTGGAGTTATGTTGTCTGCTCTATGTCAGAAGCAGGACGCTCTGCAGCAGGCTTGGCTTTTCTTGTTTTTTTTTTGGAATTTCTTGTAGAAGAAGACAGAAGAATGTATACTGTTAGTGTCTTTAGATTAACACTAATATGTATATTTAGTAGTATAAGTTGTTATGTGTTTGTCTGTTTGTGTGTATACTGAGTATGTACTTGCACCAGATTTTGTGTGCGACAACAACAACAACATCAACAACAACAACATCAACAATAACATTGTCAGTTTCATTGCTTATAAATAATTGTTTACATGATATTGTTTACAACATGACTATCATATTTGGTCAAGTGTTACGCAGTAGGTGAAGCAAGTCGTCCAGTCATACCTCACGTGACCGGCTGGTGCTACTATACCCTAACGTTACAAGCCTCGGGTAATATTAACTACATTTTTGTGTATTAAAAGTTGATATTAATAAATAATAAAATCAATGAGCACGCATTGTGATTTCTAAGTATACAACTCCTGTCAAACAAGTAATTTTATTCTTGCATGTGACCTATGATCAAAGTTTTTATAATTGTGTGTTCAGAATCGTCACCAGTGTTACGAAGAGTGAACTTTCTACCTCTTGAGGTTAGAAGATCTCTGCCCGATATATTTGGAGCTGTTGCATTAAAGAAAGGCGATTCGTACTCGTATGGCGACGACTTTCACAGTTTTTCACGGAAACAGTCTTCATCACGTGCCGTCGCACTGCCTGACATAGAGAGTCTGCGTATATGTGAAAAGGGCAACTTCTTATTGGACAACCAGAAGTGACTTGAGAGAAGATGGTCGGAAGGTGTGCAAAGCAAGGTATCTGCATGTATACGTATACATTAGGATGCTGCTATAGACCAGATAGAGTTAGAGCTTCGAGTGTCATGTGAGTCCGGCTCTCTACAGTATCTAAGGAATGCAATCGAACTGTGATCTTATGCACTTGGACAGAAATTTTGCTTCTACAGTCGCCGTAGATATAAGCTAGCAGAGATCACTTTGCAATCAATCGACAGTGAGTGAGTGTACCTAATATATGGAATCGTGGAACATTTCTTGCTATGAGTTTACTTCAAGAATTCGTTCGATTGTTGTGCGTATATTCAGTGGCATCACTGCGGTATTTGTAACGTCTGTATGTATTCCTTGTAAAGACGTTGTGGCGTAGGAACCACGGGGGCGCTCCCTATTTAATTAAAATCATCTTCCTACGCGGCTGTAAGCCAATCTTAAATCTCTGCGAGATAAAAATTTGCTACGGTTTTCATCTACTAGTGTCCTCTTTTGAGATAGTTGGTGCAACCGTATCTAAACACACGAAGATGACGATTGACAACGATAATAATGGGGAATTCCCCGCTCTAATTATGGAATAGCGACGCCTAATTAGGCGACTCCTCCCACGCTTGCTGTAAAACGTTATTCCTGAGTTGTGACTGCAAGACGTTGACCACTCTTTTTAACAGTGAGATTTCTGCATAGACTTGGACATGTGTAGTTGAGCCAACAGCGTCAGAGTAAAAGATTTTAGAATAATGATAATCTTGAATGTCGCGGAAACTTGAATAACTGGGATGTCGCTTTCGCGTGGTGTCATGTTTCGTGTAACATCAACATCTCTAAATGACGGTCAAGCGGAAGGGAAGGGAGCAGACTAGAAATGTTTCTTTATTATATTATCATTCGCCGTACTGGCTTGTGAGTTTGGTGAAATATAAACGCACTTACGTGTACACTATAGCTATTGCCCATGCTGAAACTTGAGTAGGTATGCACAGCTCTTTCTTTGTAATGATTACGTGCTAGCTAGAGAAATATACGGCTATGAAATAGTTAGGAATAATTTCGACCTATAGCTTTCGGGATCTAGTATGGTTTTGAAACATGAGGAACATGCAGACTATTACTAGACTATGCTTACTTATTCATAGGCGTAGGAGCGGGTCGGCAGGTCGTTTGAAAAATTGACTTTCAACAGTCGACGATTGGCACTACTTCCGGTTTAGGTATAGACGATTAAATAAGTAATATATTTTTAGATGGTTTATCCTCTTTGTTAGTAGACACGATCGTTTGCTCCTTAGTCTATGTAATCAAAAAATTTACAACAATTTGACAATACTGTATTGTTTCAATAAATCAGCACTGTACATTGGGGCATCGAGGCCATTCCTACTGTGCGCATGCGTGTAACCATGCCTGGTCCCACTTCTTCCGTGAAAGACGTAGCTGTACCAGAGCAACCCCATCAACCAACGACGTTCAAGTTTCCAAAAAGATCCTTTGGAGTGACAAACCGTAGTTTTCAACCTAGCTGATTTGCTAGGTGGCGGTTTCTTCACTATAACGAGACTGAAGACGCGGTGTACTGTCACACCTGCTTGCTGGGAGACTGTAGGCGTCGTCTTGTTCCTGCTGTTGCTGACGGATCTTTTGTAAGCATTCTAGAAAGTCTGTGGTACTGTATATATATTATTTATTTAGTGCACGGTTTGTCTGACTGTAATTCTTTCTGATTAATTAGTATATTATTTAAATCTGAACTTAATTACTGATAGTTGAAAATTGAATATCGTATTGAAAACAGAGCGGAATTTCTAGATATAGTTGTTGCTTCTAGGTAACACAAGGATTTGCAAATTGGAAAAATGCCACTACTTCATTCAAGAACCATGAAATGTCTGCTGCTCATCGGGCTGCTGTTGAAGTCATGCTGACACTTCCGGCTGCAACTAAGGATATTGGTGAGCACCTATCACAACAACACGCTTTAGCAAAGACTAGAAACAGAGAGGCTATCTATTACATTTTACGATCGGTCAAGTATTTAAGTAGTCAAGGCCTAGCTTTGAGAGGACACGGAGATGACACTGATGGCAACCTGACACAGTTACTCGAGATGAAAGCTGAAACTGATTATAATTTAGCTGCATGGTTGGAGAGGAAGGATAACACCTACACGAGCCCCACCTTTCAGAACGAAATTCTCAAAGTAATGGGATTGAACCTGCTGAGGAAACTTGCTGCAGAGTTTCATAAATCTTCGTTCATGATCGTAATGGCAGATGAAACTAGAGATGCATCTAACACAGAACAGGTGGTTTTGGTGATCCGTAGGGTTACTGGATGCTTTGAAGTTCATGAGGAGTTTGTAGGCATGTATCAGGTACCATGTACTGATGCTGAGACTCTTACAGCAATAATCAGTGATGTTTTTACAAGAATGAACTTGACTTTCAAGAAATTGCGAGGCCAATGCTATGATGGGGCAAGAGCAATGAGTGGCATTAAAAGTGGCGTAGCTGAGCGAATACGCAAAATAGAGCCTAGAGCAATCTTTACCCATTGTTATGGCCATTCTCTCAGCCTTGCTGCTAGTGACATGGTAAAGCAGGTGAAGTTGTTGAAGGACTCACTAGGAGTTACCCATGAGATAACAAAACTCATCAAGTATTCTCCACGTCGGGAGGAAATATTCCAAAGGTTGAAAGAGAATCTTTCAAGCTACTCAAAGACTGGGATAAGAATTCTTTCTCTTACAAGATGGACTGTAGGAGCTGATTCCCTTGCCAGCATAATCGATAATTACGTGGTTCTACTTAGCACGTGGCAGGAATCCTTAGAAATTGTTCATGATACCACAATGAAGGCCAGAATACATGGTGTGCAGGCACAGATGAAGACATTTCAGTTTTTCTACGGAGCTGTTGTTGGGGAGAAATTGTTGAGACACACTGACAACCTCAGCAAGACACTGCAACATAATCAAATATCTGCAGCAGGAGGTCAACAACTGGCACAGATGACTGTAAGGACGTTGAAAACGCTGTGCAGTGAACAAGCCTATGATTTGTTCTGGTTTGAAGTAAACAAGAAGGCTGAAAATCTCAATATTCCAGAACCTGAATTACCTCACCAGAGAAAACGCCCTCCGAGGTTGGAGGAAGGTGCCACAGAACCATTTTTCACGGTGATGTCAAGTCTTAATACTTGCAAATATACAACGAGGCCGTTGATGTAATAATTAATTGCATTGAAACAAGATTTGACCGAGATTATGTAAGGTATTCGTCTTTAGAATCACTTCTTCTTACAGCAATTTCACTACAACAAGATTACCAGCATGACTGGGAAACCTGACATCCCAAGAAAGCAATACTGGAAGGACAACTTGAATTAATGTGTGACTTTTACAAAGACGATTTTGACATAAGCCAATTGAAAGTACAGCTTGAAACGTTTGCTACCAACTTCTGCAAAGACGTGGACACCAGGAAAGTTACTGTTTATGACGTCAGACAATATTTTGTGTCCTTAAGCCCTGAGAAGAAATTGCTCATCTCACAAGTCTGTCGACTCTTGCAGCTAATTTCAGTCATGCCTGCAACGAATGCCACGTCTGAAAGATCTTTCAGTGCACTGCATTCTGTAAAGAAATATTGAGGACGACCATGCTACAGGAGAGGCTGAATTACGTAATGCTTTTACATGTGCATAAAGAGTCAGTTGATTTGCTCAACCTGAAGCAAATTCATAACGAATTTGTAGAGGGATCTGAACACAGACTTAGGATGTTTGGCAAGTACAGTGATGATCTAAGGTAGCATATCTGTGTGCGCTATCTACGTAAACGTATACCTGTTTAGTATTTATATTGTATAATTACAGAACTATTGTAAGCGGAAAGATGCTTTAAAATGGAAATCAAAGATTAATAAATAACAAAATAGTAAATATGATGAAGAAACGTTCAAAAGTGTCAAGCTGATTTTGAAGTTGCAGCTAGCGCGCGCTATTTCCGCCTACTAGCGCGCGTTAGACCGGACCACTTCTAATTTGCTTCCTACGCCCGTTATAGAGTAGGAAAGAGGAGTGGGCGGAAACTCTTGCCGGTATACTGTCTATTCTACATTAGACCTACTGAATAGATATAGCCTGTGGGTACAGCATAACCAGATACTGCTTGACATCGATATCTGCATGCACAGTTATAGGGCCAAGGCATCAAAAATATTTCAGGACTTCCCTGATAGGTTACCTTCACAGGCCAGGCAATTACAAAGGCACAACCTTAGCCCAATTAATAAATTGAACACCACTCTACAGACGAGTATTTTAGAGACCTAAAGACATACATTAGACTCACTGTTGCACCTCGACTTTTGATCCTAAATGGAACGATAACTTAAACGCCTCTCTGCATCTATATTTAAACAGCTCAGCTAGTGTTCATACAAATGTAAAGAATGACATATGCATAGGGCTGATTTGCGTCATTAGACTCATTTCAACTTGCAAGCAGATCTGACAAGCTTTGACTAGTCTAGTATAGTATTCAATTCATGATAGTGTTCAATGACAACCATTTGAAACGCTTCACCAGCACACTTAGTGACTACTCAAATGATAAGCCAGCTTATCTCTATCTACTATATAGTCTGAGAACAGCAGCAAGCATCCCACAACAACACTTCAGTAAGTCATCTGACTGAACGTTCAAGCAACACACCAGTCCATCAAGCAAATTAGCAACGCAACAGCAACAAAAACAGTCTCATCTACTGACAGATCTAGCAAACAGCAAGCAGAACAACCAGCTTATACTACCTGTACTTTCTTAGCACAGTCTCTATTCTCTTGGACAAAACACTTCGTCCTCCTTCATCTTGTCCAGGGTTGCAAACATTTCATCTGCTACAGCATCCAGCTGATACAAGGTCAGACTGGAATCGGGGCTGAACAACTTATCAATTTCCTGAAAACACACATCTACTGATGACAATATCACTCAACCCAGTCAGCAGCCATTCTTACCGAGCGTAGCTCTTCAATATCTTCGAGTACTTGCCGAGCATCGTAATTCTCAAACTGCTCTTCTTGGTAGGCTTGACCCAATGATTCCAGCAACTTGTTGAGGTACGTTTGTAGTTGCATATTTGTCTTGCGCTGAATAGCCCGATTCATGTTGCTCAACAGTGCAGTCACTCCCTTCTTGTTCTGTTCAACAAGATGACTTCTTGTTTTAGCAAACAATTTTTTGAGACCTAAATCATGCCACAGTGCATAATTGGACTAGGTATATTAAGTAAAGAGATATCTGAACCTTCAAGTAGCTTGTCAGCTGCATTGATTTCTTGTGCTTCTTGAGTGAGATTGTGTTTCATGGCCACAAGAGTGTCTCTGTCTATTGTTCCCGGCTGGCTGATTTTGACCAAAGCTTTGACTGTTTTCCTAATGTTTGCTTCTTCTTCAGCAACTCGAGACTTGTACATCGAGGATTGAAAACAATCGAGACAGGCTACTGTCTCAGCTTTTTTGTATTCCTTTGTTGAGATGCGCCAGCCTTCGCCTGCTTCTTTCAGAATACCAGACACATTTGTTAAAACTTCTACTAGTTTGGTAAAGTGCTCGCATTTGTCTTCTGTTGATTCTATGATTAGACAAGTGCGCAGTAGAATTAACCAGCAGAATTCAGGTGGTCCAGCAGCCAAACAAACAGGATGAGCAGAGACAGAGCACGCATGCAAGGGTAGATGAATGGCACCACAAGAGAACAATAAACAGACTGTGATAGCTAATGAAAAACATGCATATGGAACTCACCAGGATGTTTTGCGATCTCCTGCAACCCAACCATCTCATCATCTACTTCTAGCTTTTCATTGTCAGGTGGCAGGTAGGTCTCTGAATCACCAACATGTTCGAGTTCTTCAGCTTCTTCCTCTGCTTCCCTTGCATCATCAGCTAAAGGTACAGCTTCATCCAGCTCATCAAGTGGATTTGGTTCATTGTCTTCAACTGGTTCTTCATCACCTTCAAACTCTTCAGCAGATCGTTTAGCAAATTCACTAAGCAGTTCAGTCACAGTCTTTATTTTCACATTGGATACATCTCTCTTAGCAGTTCCAGGTCTGTAGATACTCTCTTGAGGGAAATAATGTTTTCTGCTAAAGTCAGGAAGCGCACGATTCAGCTGCTCTTCAACACTCCTTCGACCACGACCTGTAATGCCAGGGAAAATGTTGTCAGCGAGATCTTTTGCCATCTCAACAATACTCTTCAGTCTCAAATCGAAACGAAGTTTTTTGAATGCTCCTCTCAGAAATGAAACTTCAATGGATCCACTAAAATGACCTGATGCAACAGCACCAATCTGCACATCAAATGTGATTCTCCTAATTCGAATAAGTCCTCCCAATGAATATCGAGCTATGGCACTTGCAGCATTGGCTCCAAGCCTCACAGCAACTTTGACACCTTCTAAGAATTTCTTTGCAGCATCCAGAGGTGTGCGGGCCACGTTCACAACACCTTGAGCTGCACTCAAGGCCGTTTTTGCTACAGTCAGTGGCCATCTGTTGGCATCAACAAATTTCTCTGCTGCCTTAAGAGCTACATAAGCTGTTTTTCTTAACGCTTCACAAGCCAAGTTTTTAGCAGCACAAATAAGATCTGTTACTCGTTTGCAGCACCCATTCCAGCCAGGGCATCTGAAAACACACTTACCCCATGCCTAAAAACCAAACAATCAGCACAATAAACTAGTAAACTATTGTAAACTTACTTTCTTACAGCAATGGAAAGTAGGACATCCAATGCAAACTACAAAAACGTTTAAATGCAATTTATGGTTTTCACACACCTATCTAAGACACACAGCTTATGACATTTAAACAGTTGTGCAGATAAAGCATTTCAGAAACAACGAATACAGTTGAGTGCACAATACAAACACCAAATATACCAGACAATTAATAACATGCTATGCAACAGCACTTACTTTGTCCACAAGATCTTTTTTGACAAAGATTGTTTACATTGTTCTGTTTTTCTCTGAGGTTACGAATTGCTCTATCATAACCACCCTGCGCTCTGTCAACAGCCCGCTTCTTGTTTCCCAGATCTTTTATTGCATCATAAAATGGCCGCTGAGCTCTGTCCAGTTTCTTCTGAGCAGCTGAAATCTTACTTGTTGCTGCATCAGCTCCAGATTTGATAATAGAAATGACCTTGTTCTGCAAGCTGGTAATGGATGCTGTAGAAACTTCTCCGTAGACTCTGAAACTTGCAGAACGTAGTGATCCGTAACTGGCGTACACTCTCAATGTACCCTCAAACAAGAATAAACGATCTGTTAAAGTAAATATGAACTGGCTATTTGTGATATGAATCGTGATCTCACGACTCAGAAAACCAAACAGAGTTGCATAGCCTTGAATTCGCACTGTTACAGATGGTGGTGATGTTTGAACTCTTGCATAGAATCTTGGACCAGACTTGCAGTTAGTGCGAGTCGCACAAACTTTTAGTGCACCCCCACCAAGATTAAGATTACTAAGTCGAGAATCAAATAGCATGCTCTTGGGTGGATTCAATTTGATTACAGATGATACTGTAAAGCCAATTATATTCATGAAACCACTTAGTTGGAATCCAGCTGGAATGGTCAGCCCTGGCACTTCAACGGACTTGATAGAGAAGGAGCATGTTAAGCCTTTAGGAAAGCCGCTTCTTGATAGTACTGGAGGTAGGTCTGCTCTCATTCCAAATGCTTCCAAGATTCTTGAAACTGAAGCTGCAGTAATGTTACCATAGAAGTAGTTTTTCCTGGGAGTATTAATATCAATCCCAATGTAAGACTTTGCAATCAGTTCCCTGCCACTGCCCAGCTTGCCAACTCGAATTTCACCACCAAATTTGAGGAGTGAGAGGACGGGAGGATAGACCAGAAGTACGCCAACCTCCAGTTGGAGATTTCCCACAGCTAGAAAGTTGATCCCGAATGGCATCATCCAAATTCCAACCATAGACATTTCCAGTTGTAATTCAGCTGGTGCAAATCGAATGGCTCCTTTGAATGTCAAGGGTGGATTGTTCAATCTCAGTGATCCTGCCAAACCAAATGATGTCTCTTCACCTACTTCTAATTGTAGTTCAACCGAGTTCATCACCAATGATCGTGATAGCTTGAGATTTGCTACACCGGCTGCTATCAAAAACTGACTTGAGCTCTGGATTACAGTCTTCAATCGTATCTCAGTATCAGCTTCAAATGCCTTTTTGCAGAAATCACAAATCTTGTCTGAGCCACAGTCGTCTGGAAACTCAAATAGAGCAGCTACTGTCACACCCTTTTGAATGTCCAGTTGACTGGTAGTTGGTCCTTGAAATTTGACATTAGAAAGAGTGTCTTTTGCAACAATGAGACCGGTTTTGAGTGACTTGTCAAACATGGGCAGTCCCCTGATGATCTTGCCTGTGATTTTCTTAATCAGTCCAGCAAAATTTGTATTAGCAAAGTCTAATCCGACAGCCATACTTACTCTACTAGACTGCTTTACAGCAACCACATTGATAGTGACGCCAGAGAAACCACCAATAACAGGCTCACCAGACAAGAACAACTGCTGACCTACTGCACCTGCTCCAATCGGTACTCGCACTTGGGGATTGCGTATCTTGAAATCTTTCAGTCCAGCTCTATCAAGAGCACCAGCCAGAGAGCTAGGTAGAAACTGAGAGTTTAATGTAGACAGCAAATTTCCAAGTTGTAGTTGCTTCCCTTTTCCTGTTACTAGAAATCCTCTCTTCCCATTTGAGGTCACTGGCTTAATGTATAGAGGAAAAGATGTAGAACCGACAGACCAAGCACCAGATCCTTCCACTGTAGTCGTTCCAGCCCGAGAAATGGTTGAATTGATAGCCAATGTTGGATGGTCTACTCTCAGCAGATTAGGTATCAGCACAAGAGTCTTTTGCAATTCCATGCTAATGGACAACACTCTTGTCTTGTGATCATACTTGAAGTCGGTGATCGGTATTCCAGCAATATTTGACACACCAGGAGGTAAAGTCTGTGATGCCACACTAACACCCGGTGTTAAGACTATCAACAACAACGCCCAAGGTCAACGCATTACTTTCTCCGACCGTTTCAAACGTAACACCGTCGGATGTAATACGTATACGGAAAAGAACGGGAGATGTACCTGGCTTGAGGGCTATTTCAGCTATCAATGACACCCCTCTAGTGAACGGTTGGACACGAGTCAACAGACTATCGTTCCCGATGAGATCAGGCACTAGATTCGGATCCACGTCGTCCGTCGAGACGACGAGTCCAATCTCAGGTACTCGAACACTTCCCAACACCGGCACAGAGCTTAGATCGACGCCACTAAGACGCCTGACGAGGTCCGCCAACTTAAAAGAGCTAAACACGGTAGTCAACGTGACCACGCCCTCTTTCTCAGGCTCATCATACTGGTGATGCACAACATGCATAGTAAAGCCACCCCATCCTGAAATCGTAGGCTTCCCACTTAACCCCACAGCATAACCAGTCTCACGTTTATAATGAATTCTCACTTTGGTGTCTTTTAGTGAAAATTTCCCCAGACCTGCTTCCTCCAATTTTTTTGCTATGTCACCCGTCGGTAGCAGTCGTTGACCTAATGTCTCAATAAACGTTTTCACGCAAATCGTACCTGCTGCGCCGACTAGAGTGTAATCGTTTCCCCGTTTCTCCACAGAGAGTGTGAACTCGAGTTCGCCCACGACCCACGTGCCGGAAATCTTCATGTCGGTTAAATTGAGACGGTTCACTAGAGGAACGGTGTCGCTTAGTATCTGAACTGTGAGACTCGCTTTGGCGCTGCCCAACTCCAAGAATTCGGGAATGACGACGATGTCCTCGTCGGCTTCTCGCGTCGAAATCGTGAATTCGCGTTTACCGATGTCCACAATGAACGAATCCACGTCGAACTTCAGCGGATTGCTGACAGAATCGAGAAACCGGGTACCGGCGACTGCGCGTGCGAATGTCGGAACAGCCAGTTGGTAGAGCTGCAGGACAGGTAGGTCGTAGTCTGCTGCAACTTTTCCGACGACTCGTTGGTCTTCGACGGTGATTTCCACCTCCTTGGAATTATAGAGATCCAGAGCTTTGTCTCCTAAGAAAGACCTAACTCTGTTGATTGCCTCCTCTTTGCTTAGTGAGGCAGAGCCTGTGAGGCCGGACACCAGCAGGACAAGTACGAGGTAGAGATGACAAATCATCCTTCCTCGAGTGACCTCGCCGATCTAAATGGCAACTCGTGCAGGCACTGCTTGTGTTTATAGACACGTCAATGGTAACCTGATTATAATCACTGTGCTAGCAGTCATTCATTCTAGAGACGTGGCCACTGTAATATCAGATAGAATTAGAAAATTATTTTAGTTAATTAATTAGGTGTTGAAGATAAACATGGAAAGTTTCTCCGCTTCTCTAGGGCCTCTAGAGTAAGAAATGCGTGCAGTTGTTTTAATAACTCATAGAATAACATTTCTAGTGCATCTCTAGTGATACTGTGGAAATATGATTTACCACCCACTGTACGTGTAACAATGTAGCAGGTTATGCTAGATGAGACTTGATCTCTAGCTAGACTCATAGGAAACTCTCACAACTACAGCTGTTCTGTATTCATTATCATCTAATTTAGCTAAAAGCATACTGGTGGCTACGGACAACCACCACCCACTAATAGTCACTTAGCCCTTCTCAACGTTGAGCTAGCTGCAGTTTGGGAAACTAGTGGACTGTCTCCATCATGCGTGCATCCAGTTTTTACCGACGATGACGTACGTGTTTGGAATTGACGTATGAGCTAGATAACAAACCGGCCAAAGGCAGCGTCGTATAGCATGTAGGCAATGCTCAAATGATTTCTCAACATTTTGCAGAGTCACTCAGTGCGTATCTACGACTGCATGACATGTAGGCTGGAAAGCAATCGGATTGCAGACATGCTAACTAAAAATTCTAATTACCTAAGGCCTGCCCACACTTGCAACTGGATCGATCCATTCTGGTCTACTAGTTGGACAGGCCTCTAGGTCTATGTCCGTACTTTTTTGTAACATCCGAGAACTTTTCCTTGTGTGGTTCACGTCATTGAGTTAGAGCTGGCACAAGCGAGTCATTTCGTAATGACGTTTATTTACGCGCTGATGTCAAATGTCATGTTCTTTTGCTAGAAAGGTCAGAGGCTTGTTTGAAGTTAGTGGAGAAACTTGGGTCAGACACCACACGCTACGGAAAGGTCAGAGGCTTGTTTGAAGTTAGTGGAGAAACTTGGGTCAAACACCACAGGCGACGCTACGGACGTCCGTACTACACAATTGGCAACCGTTCTTAGCTTCCACCATGCATAACATGTTAATTAAAATTAATTAAGTTAACCAGTATGACGTTTTGTCCTTGTACGTTTTCAACTTGCCTTTCAAAAAATTAATATCAACGAGACAAATTAATATCAATAAAATAACGTGGTTGGGTTACAAATTATTCGCATACGCGTCCTAATTCAAGCCTATAGGTCTGTTGCTATCGCATGGCATCAATGATCGAACAATCTTCCTAAGATCTGAAAGAGATCTTTGAGCACTCGCGATAAAAGGAAAGGTGATGCCCAGCGCCGGATCCAGGAATTTTTGAAAGAGGGGTTCACCCAGTTATTTAAAGCATTACTAATTTTCTCTTTTCTAATGAAATTATATAAAATTATTGAACCACGCCTATTGGAAAGGAGGGGTTGTAACCCCTAAACCCCTCTGGATCCGGCCCTGATGATGCCTACCTTTTGGGTGCTTTACTGGAAACTGGAAGCATGCCTGTGTACGCCTTTTTAGCTAAACAAAAAGCAGGAATTCATTTGTTTTAGTCTTTCTGGCATCTGAATGAGGGCACTTTGTTTCTCTAGTTATCCCACCTCTAGCTTCCTGCAGAGTTGCCTGACGAGAGGGCAGAAACCCTAGGGATTAGAATAAAGAAATGAAACGGAAGTATAGTTGCGCAGTGTGACAGTGTCATGCGCTTGCGTCGTCGACTGCTTGCCATTGATATTGTTCTTCAGTTGGCTGTTGCACCGTCTGACACGCGGTAAATCAAAATAAAAACGAAATGCAGAGTTTCTTTCGTAATATAAATAAAGTCAATATTGTCTCGCACACAAGTTGCTATTACTAATTTTACCACTATAGTATTATATGTGCACTATATATATATATATATATATATATATATATATATATATATATATATATATATATACACATACATACATACATGAAGGTACTGTGCTGGTATCTTGGCTACTCAACCTACTCTAGAGAATCTCACGTGCCAAAAATGAAAGTTGGTCTAGCAGAGATGCAGCAAAGCTAAGTCGTATGGTAAACTTTCGATTGCATGTAACTTTTATATAATCTCTCTCTTAGAACTACAACTAAAAATAATTTAATATTCATGCATCGTTCGCCTTTGTCTACTGCAAAAAACTTGTCTAGAAAGTATCGATGTAGCCTCGCAAGCCAGGCTCTTCCGCGCAGTTGCTGAGCTAAACGCACGTGAATCACGCGAGGAGGAGGAGCATTTGCCGGAATTGCTCCAGCGCGAGAAGAGCCTGGTCGCTTTCGAAAACGTCAGTGACGCGAGACCCCGGATCCAGTTTGGATAAGGCTAATTAGATTAGCTAAGCCTGTAGGTATGAAAGTTGAGTAACGACGGGGCATTGCTTCACGCACTGGCTTGTTTTGCGCGAAGTACGTAGTTGACGTCATCCTTCGGTTCTAGTACGGATTTAAACAGCTCAGCCACGTATACTATTCTGGAGTGTCACGACTCCTTTTCAGCATTCAGTTTCGCCAACAGTACACCGCCGAATCTAGACGACTACCAATCTGCAGCGCGGTAGTTTGAGAAATGAACTCATGTATTGTACGCGGTTAGCGTATATACGTATGTAGCACTCAGAGTCCATGCATTGAATTCAAAACAAGTCGTACGTAGTACACAACACATGCAACTACAAGTCAACTCTACACTTCCCGAACATGGTAGGTACTGCAGTTCTGTTTTCCCACGCCTATAGGTGTTTACCAGTTCACCGTGAGGAGAGCCAAGCCAATATCGTAAAAAGAGCTGCTTGCTAAGTCGAAAGTACCGTCACACGTTCATTTCAGATAGACTGCGTTGGCAATACACGCCATCTGATCATGACGTGAACTCCGTTCCCGTCTGGAGAGATCAACAAGGCTTGAAGCTGTATGTCACTGCTTTGATGAACCGTTGAGTGAAACAGGGCCGGCAGTCCTCACACCATTTCCCTCACAGACTATAGATGTCAAAGTAGACGCGCAAGAGTGGTGTGAACACTGCTACGTCGGTTTCAATCTAGACTTGCAGATGAGTTCAGTAGAAAGAAACGTAAGGCCCTCCATAGCCACGTCGCTGAATCCATTGCGGGAACAATGAGAGCAGGTGTCCCCGTTTTCAGCCCTCTTTCTTGATTTCAGTTCTCCGAGTCACTTGATATAGACAGGAGCTAAAGATTGCAGAGCTGTACGTTGCAACTTTGATAGAATGAATTCTCGCACTTTGCTATTTAAATTAATTTGTTCACAAAGACATCTCTCCTAACCATAAACGGATTTGTTACACATTTGCTGCTGAGTGTTGCACCTATTGGTCTACATTAGTAAAGTTTTATAACGGACACACCCACATCTAAAGTTTGAGCCCCGTCTAACCTAACAAATATACTAGCTCTGTGATAATATTGATTTTGCAATAATCTAGGATGCCGCGATTCTGGATACCTTTAGGATTCACATGAGTATGACTTTTATAGTTAGCAGGAGCGTAGGCAGGATTTTTCTACTGGAGGTTTCCTCAATAGCAAAAGAGGTTTACATATTTATTCAAAACTCAAGTTTTTCTTTAACTAATTTAATGTCGACATTACTATACAGCCATGGCCAAATGCGGCCCCCGGGGCCGCATGCGGCCCCCAGCAAGTTTTGCGCGGCCCCTCAGCCAGCTTCCCCAGGGTTTAACTTTATACGATCATGGCACCTTGGCAAGTTGCGCACTTACGCTATCTACGGTCGAAGCAGAAATGGAAATTCGAGGCTAGCCGGGACCCGGATATAGTCACTCTCGTTTTGTTCTTGGGTCGATCAGATCTACAGACATGAATCAGGACCCATGGAGGATGTTCCGTCGGGGCGGTGCGTCGAGGACTGCAGAGTATTTGCCAAGATCTGTTCGATATGCTGATTCTCCACCGCAATCTCTACCCCCACCGCCGTCGCGGCAACAGGCAGAAATGCAAGTCAGCAACGCTAGCAGCAGTTCCAGGACTGGCAGTCACACCATCAGTCAACACAATGATGATCATCATGGTGAATGGTCAGAATCGAGATCGAAACCATTGTCACCATTACTAAAAGACCAATCAGATGACTGCGAATTCACTTGCTATTGTGTTGACATCGTCTAGAGTAAGAAGAATTCAATTATTAGATATATCATTAACTGCTTGAAACCAAGTTACTTCATCATGCTATCTGATAATCATGCGTAATTGATTCTTTGTGGCCCCTGTCAAGCCTAGCGCTTCCTAAATCGGCCCCTGGCCTTCATCACCTTGGCCATGGCTGCTATAGTGTAATATCTCTCTATCATTTAGCTATAGAACGTATACGTAACGACTCGTTTCTTGCTGTAGTAAGTATATATACCGTTCCAAGTCGTTTCAGTAGATACAACAACTTAGTATGACGCGGCGGAAAGGTCTGGCTACGCGAGACTAGCGACTTTGACTGCCTTATTGTATGGGCGTGGTCGGGTACACAATATGAGCCAGTTACAGCGCTTGTACAGGTCACGTGGAGGTAGAATATATCGATAATCCACCCACTGTCATAGCAACAGAATACCCTGAGTATATTTTAGAGTAAACATCAGGCTCGCCATTTAGTCTAGCTATCAAACATAACACAACGCACTCAGGGCAGTCACATAACACCTATTACATCTACTAATTACGTCAGCAAGATTACAAGCACAACAAGCTACTTATTGCTAGTTCCCCATGTAGAATGTAACACTGCAATTTGAAAAGTGGAAGGGGAGTGAAGGTGTTGCTGCTTCACATGACCTGTTCCATTCAGCAGCATTGAAAGTTGATGCAAATCCACGCCCATACAATAAATTACATATTACATATGGGTATGTGGTGTCTATGGCACTATCGACACCTCGGCCTGAGGGCTTACTTAGCACCTCAATAATTGAACCTCGCCTCCGGCTCGGTCAATTATCTCGTTCATAATCCCGTGAGAACTCGGGTAAAGATATGTCTACACTTACTTTAGGTTAGAGGGTAACTGCAACGCAAAAATCAAAAATTCTTTTATGCTGGAAATTGATAGTTCTAGTTGCATACATGACAGGAAAAATAGTTTTAGATTTTTAAGTTAAGTCTTCGCTGAGATATAGCACGTCAAAGTTGCTTCCGGTTCTTCAACTTCCGACAACGGGCGTGGTGTAGTGTGACGTCACTGAGGGGAGACGCGTGTGCGTCTGTATTGTCAGCGGCCTGTAAAATGACTACACCTTCCATCCACGGCAACGCTGCTAGGGTGGAGGCGACTGGCAGCAACAGCGAGTCTTCTGAAGAGTCCTCTGGAGGTTTTTACGTGATAATAACGTTCCGTCATCGCATGAAACGCAGGATGAAGGAGATCTGCTGGTAGCCATTAATGAGTATACGTAGTGACTCGACCACACAGGTTTGAGTTCAGCGACAATGCCTTTGAAGCTTTGAGATCGCCTGCTGCCTTGGAAGCAGACGAGGAAGAGGACAGGCTACCCGATAGCCTGTCATCATCGCAAGGAGAAGTTAGCTACGTAATCGATGCACATCCGGGTAAGTAAACAACATTCACAGGTTGCAGCTGCGGTCGTTGTGAGATGATGGATACGTACTCGTGTGGAGTGCGTGTGCTGTCAAAACGTATTTGAGGTTGTCTCAAATAATGACACGATAATAATGTCGAATACTAGCAACAATAGTGGCACAGTGTACTGGTGAGTTCATGCAAAACTCTATTGCTGTACGTGAGAAAGAGAATAAAATAAGTTGAAGTACATACGTTGAATTCACGTTGACACAAGGTTTGACTTCACTGTACAGTATACTGTAACGCATACGACTGCATTTACTACACATGATGATCAAGTGGCGAGTTATCTAGAGTCATCAAGAATCTGACCTCTCCTAGCCATTTGCAGTACTTTTAGTCCTGCACGAGAGTCTTCCTTATCTTTCCGCTTCTCAATTACGGCTCTCCTTTTCTTTTGCAAAGGTTCCAGAATGCTGCGACCTTGAAGTGTGGAGGCAGGTAGATGGAAAATGGTGGCCTCGATTTCGCTCTTCTACAACCCAGACCAAGCTCTTGAATAGACCTGGCTGTACGTATCTCGAAGCAATCAGGCTAAAAGTGGCTACTGCAGACTCCTGTCCACTCAGTAAGACGCTTTGTACTCAGTAGCAGTCCAGACGATACAAACGTCTCTGCAATTGTCCTCAATATTTTGCGATTCCTACTCTTTCTTAGCTTGGGGATCTTCGGAAATCGAAACACGATTGCGTATGACTTGCGCGAAGTGGTGCATCCTGCAGACACACAACACCAAACCATTCTTTCGCCACAAATTCCTTTGTTTACAATACACGCTAGCGTGTAGTTGCCCTCAGTGACGTCACACTACACCACGCCCGGAAGTTGAAGAACCGGAAGCAACTTTGACGTGTTATATCTCAGCGAAGACTTAACTTAAAGCGACACTGTCAAGATTTGAGCGCACAAGTGCGCATGCTTGTGCGCTCTAGGCGTGTCACACTGCGCGCGCAAACCTACATCGGGACTCCTAGAACAGCGTAATGGCGTTTCGTGACGATAGAACGCGTATTAGTGCATCAGACACGTCTGCTGACGAAGGAGCAGTGGTTATTCCGGTATGCAGACAATGGGACTTTTCTCATCTAGTATAGATGTCTTGCGACAGTTTAATAGTCTTGATAACACTTGTTGTGCACTTGCGGCGACGTCCTGTCCCTTGACGTGCACCTCCATGGCTTCTCTTCTGAGATACCGAAGTCATATCGGTGACAACTTCCGGGAATCTTGTCCATCACGTGCGGCTTGCAAAGGGCCCGTTTTCGCCGTAGAAAGTAACCGTTCGAAGTCGAAAACAAACGCTATACTTGCTCTATATTTACAAAACTTATACGACGTATCAAATCCATGCGCAATGACCTAGTCAAGTACGACGATATCGGCTGTCAGGCACTCAAAGCACGACAAAAGTCGATCTATTGCCAAAACGTGGCAGATAACGCAATATAACTACAGGTAAAATCGCACTTGCCAACGATTCCTCGTTTTGGAGAACTTGAAAAATTTCTACCTAAATTCAAGTTTGCGGGGGCGTTTAGACGCTAGGTATCCGAGGATAAAATCTTGACAGTGTCGCTTTAAAAATCTAAAACTATTTTTCCTGTAATCTATGCAACTAGAACTATCAATTTCCAACATAAAAGAATCTTTGATTTTTGCGTTGCAGTTACCCCTAGACACCAGCTACCCATGTAATAACTAATACATAATTGCTTCAGTGACAAACGAACCGTACGTGTCTAGAGCATGGGCAAAGGACGTGGTAACAACCCGATGCGCTCATGCGCTCTAGGGTTATAGAAAGACTTGTACCCTGGACTTACGTTTGTCTGAGTTCATTTTTGAGGCATGCTCATGCAGCTAGTGACGAGAGTAAAAATAGTGTCTAGCGTTTTTCCAAATTGTTGGACTCCGAGGGCGTTGGGTTCCCGGATTTCTGGTGTAGTTTCTTTGGTAGTCGAGTTACAAGCCTTAGTATGGTTTTGAAACCTTTTCTGTTGTTAATGTTGACTGTTGTTCACTGCCAGAGTCAGATACAACGCGACTGGTTGGTTGATAGCGTTGATGACACCGTTCGACTCATCGAGAACCGAATGTCTGTTATTGGACCCGGAGGAACACTCACGAACGTTACTACTATATCGTTGACGAACGGCTTGATTAATCGAACGTTTCTGTTGCAACCAGACTTCGGGACTGTTGATTTTGTCAGTTTGAACGAAGGAGGTCGCATTTTGCGCGCGCTAACTCAAGAGGCTGTAGTTGGTCTGGATGACTTGCAGTATTTCGTTGGAGGCCTGCAGATGGGTGCGAACGAGACCTATGCTTATCTTGATCGATTTCCTATTTCAGTCAATGTCAATGCTTCTGCATGGCACTACAAGTCATACGCAACTACAACTCCTCAAGTAAGACTTTTGTTGAGATAGACACTCTAACGCGTTTTTATGTCTGCATATTAAACATGATGTGTGGATAATTACGTATTTGCATGTCATATTGGTTGAAACAAATATTTTTCAAATTAATAAATGTCTGGTTGGACTAGTACATTTTAGTTCTTTTATGTATTTGAAATACCGTACCTACTCTTGTATCACCCCATCTAGTCCCCATCCCCAATTTTGGTCTAGGGTCTAACGTTTTCTGCATAAGCTCCAGTTAATTGGTGTTAATTTGCAGCAAGATAGAAAATTAGCACCTAAGGTTGCAACATCATTCAGCATTTGAATATTGAGTTCTCATCATGCAAAGAAAATTTTGCTCTTTTGCAGTAGAAAAGTGTCTCATTATATAATGGCATCGTTAACATGGCTCAATACTGTCAAGGACAGCAGTAACTGTGCATCCATCGCAACAAAGCATGCTGAATTGGATATGGGAGTCATGGACAGCTATCAGAGAGAACACAATAATGAAGTCAAACGCCTCTGCCAATTAGCACCTAACTGTGTCACATCCTCCAGCAAGACCCCAGTGACATCCCATACTTTACAGACTATACTGACGTGTCATGGGGTGGGGTGATACAAGGATAGGCATGGTACTTTTGTATTATAGTACAAAATTGATGGCAAGATGCAAGCTTGCTTCTATGTCTGGATGACAAGGAGTGTTGTAATCCTGTACTTGCAAGAGTGTGGGGTAGTTAATTAATTAATTAGTGGTTGATCTTTATATAAGTTTGAACCTGACATTGAAATCTGATAAGTTACATATGTTACAGAGGCATAGGAAAATGACAACCAGTCTGGCCTAGTGCCTGCTAAAGGGGGGGGGGGGGGGGGGGGGAGATGTAGTTTATTTTATTAGGTAGGCGTACGAGGTACTGCCATGAGTAAGAATATGTGATTGACAAAAAGCACTGCAATTAGCTAACTTGATTTGTATGTTGTGATGTATTCTCTATCTTGGACCACAAGTAGGACAACCATGATACAGTTTGTCAAAGCTACTGAAAACAATGTGTTTTGTTCTTAATTGATAATGTATGTTTAATTAACAAGGTGTATGCAAATGTTCTTCCCTCGTTATGTGTTACTGACCCAGGATATTAAATGTTGGCAGTGTCCGGTTCACTGCCAAGCTCACATGAGTCTGGGGCGAGGCTACTTAAATGTTATGTAATAAAATAGCATGTTTTCTGATTTTTTGCACAAAGTTTTTTGTATAAAAGGCCTGTCTGTCTGTCTGTCTGTCTGTCTGTCAAATACATATATTTCAAATCCAAAGAAATTTTTATCAAGAGCTTAAAAACTAGTCTTTAAATGAAGTTCCTCTAAATCAACAACAAACACTTAATTGTCTGTCTGTAACATCAATCGTGTGCTATTTTGCCGGGTCAATCGCCATGAAACCATGCATGAAGAATGCGTTCCACACCACAATTCAAACATGTGTTTTGGTTGTATGAGTCAATCATTTTACTGTATGATTTATGACGGCTTTATTTCAGGCACCGTTTCCTTGGATGCCAGGTACTCGTCATTCTCCTTCTGATGTCTCATGGCCTCCGAAAGGCCTTCAACTGGTAGTCAGTTTTCAAGCTCCCAGTACTGCTCCATCGCCTCATCAGGCCGTGCAGATCAATGTTCATTATGAAATGTATGTTGGGATTCCTTTGTTGTCTAAATGGATTTCTATCAATTACACGGGGTCTGCATCTGATGTTGTAGTTAGTAAAGTGTGGCCAGAGTACTTGGCGACCAACCCACCATACAGCCCAAGAGATTATGGATGGCAAGCTCATCCATGGAGTCGTGGTCCTGGTGTTACTGGTTCATGGCTCTATGTTGAGACGGATCAAGCTCATGGAACATCCATTAACTGGGTCGATGATAGCCACATTGGTGCCAGTCCTGGATCAGGAGAACCTGTAGTGTATTGCAGTTACACAATTGGTCCTCAAGTGCAGCTGGGTAATGGAAAGATGGGATACAAAGAGTTTACATCGTTTCGTGTGCTAGAGTTGGTCACCGATTCTGTGGATCCCGAGAGAGTGGGACTAAGTCGACATCGGATGACACGACTGTTGGCTCCTCAAACACAAGAAAACCCTATTTTCCTGCATGGGACTAAGTCTGATCCTACAGGTTTTCGAGAAGCAATTGACCAAATGGTTGAAGTTGGGTTTGAAATGTTTTTCTACAGCTTTGGGAGTGGTTTTAATCTGGAATCGGCAGATCAAACGTATTTGTCTCAGATTCGAAGTGATATTGCCTATGCAAAGTCGAAGGGAATTGAAGTGGGTGGATATGACTTGATCTGTTTGGAGAGAGGACACGGAGGCTATGGTGGTAATGTCGGCGACCAGTGGGATATTATTGATCCAAATACCAAGAAACCAGGGCAGAATGCCTGCTTCTCTTCAGGCTGGCTGGACAAGCTCAGTCAACTTGTTTTCAATTTTGTCAATTACACAGGTCTTAGTGGTATTGAGACTGATGGCCCATATGGTGGATCAGAATGTTCATCTACGACTCATGATCATCATACTGGACTATTGGATTCTGTTTATGAACAAACAAAAGCTCAAGGAGAGTTTTACAGGAAACTGCGTGAAGCTAATGTGTACATACACCAGCCTGATAACTTCTTTTATCAAGGTGGCAGCAAGACAGGCATGGGCTACAATGAGAATCAATATAGTTTACCTCGCTGGCAGGATCTCAGTGTTAGTCGGCAAACTATGTATGATAATACGTATCACTTTATTCCAACTCAGGGATGGATGTTCTTGCCTTTAGTTCAGTACCATGGCGGTGGCTCGGCGGCAACGTTTGAACCATTGAGTCAGAACATTGTGGAGTATGAGTGGGGGTTGGCGCAATACTTTGGATATGGTGTCGCTCCTTGTTATCGTGGCTATCGCTTGTATGACAGTAATGAGACGATGTCTGTAGTTAAGAAGTGGGTGACATTTTTCAAGACTTACCGTGATATACTTGTGAGCGACATCGTTCATATTCGACGGCCAGACATGCAGGGGATTGATGCCATTATTCACGTCAACCCTAAATTGGATCACCGAGGATTGGCCATGGTGTTCAATCCTACAGCAGTTGCTATCAGCGAGACGTTGAAAATACCACTCTATTATACTGGTATCAAGAAATCAGCCCATGTTAGCAAAGAGGGAGGGAGTTCAATTGTGTATCAGCTAGAACACAACTTCTCGGTTCACATTGAGATCTCATTGTCACCAATGAATTTGACTTGGTTTGTTTTTGAAAGTGGTGATGAATCAGGGGTGACTGTGTAGTCTTTTTCTCTGCTAAATTGAGTTGGATTTGTGCTATCAGTGGTCTGCTGTTCTCATTTGTAGGACTGGTAGTCTTTTTGCAATGGTTTTCTAGTATATATATATATATATATATATATATATATATATATATATATATTTGTTTTCTGGTGGTCTGTGAGACTTGTTTGTATGTAGACTTACGTCATTTTGCAGTTTTTATATATTTTTCTATGATTTTGATCTCCATAAGTTACTGCTTTTGAATTGTCTCTGCGTGTAGTGTCAGTCCGCTTTGAAGCATGACCATACACCAAAGAATTTTATCATTCGTTATAACCAATAATAACGATCAAATATTAAGCATCTTTAATTAAAACTAGAGACGCCTTTTTCTGAATATATATATATATATATATATATTATATATATATATACTGTACTCTACAAGTTTGACAAGTGCAAGTCAAGGACAACATTCACAAATTTTTCCATCATTGAATCGAAAGCAAGCATTAGCATCAAACATGATTTAATTAATTAATTAACAGCCATCTGCTGCTTTGAGGTAGATAATTTTTTAACTTATGAAGTGAATAATGCAAAAGTGAACAACGACGAAATTCCATAAATACAAATCAAACTATTTTTATGTTGAACTGACTACAAACGTGCTTCTTTGTAATCCGTGATGCGCCACGTGCCGGCTATAGAAACCCATGACTAGATCAATGCTTTTACAGTTTCGACATAACATGTGACTTCTTTGTTGGTAACCCTACAGCAAGTTATCGCACAGCTGCAGTTGTTATCACACTGCATGGTGACGTAATTGTTTTGCTTTTTCGACTAAGCGTTGTTGTGTAGGCTTTTACTTGAACGTGATCTGTAGACCTACATGGCTGAGAAACGTTCGATCTATCGATGTCACCACAGATCGCATCAATATTGTGATTTCACACGGTATGTGCCTTAATAGATATATTAGCCTCGTACCCAGGCCCTCTTGCGCGCCCGAAGCCTTGCGTAGCCAGACTCTTTCCCGCCGTATGACTACGTACAAGAATCTCCCCGCTTTCTGCGAAGTCCCTGTCGGCTACATTTATGAGTAACTGCTCTATGTTTCAAGCGTTGCTAGACACATCTTCCAAGGTTCTAGAATCTACACTGGGCCTGTACATTTGGCTCACAGGAAATGATTTCATAAACTTACCTCATCCTCGCATCACCTAAAAAATGTAATTGCCGGTTACTTTCCCAACCGTTGCGTAAGCAATTTCGTTAACCCACACACTATGTAGCAAGACAAATTTTGCAACTTCTAGGTATGTAGACGTAGATGTGTAGTGTCCACGGGTTAACCCAAAACTGGGACCAGCGGCTAGAGGTCTAATTGTCGGTATACCCGTAAAGTGTTAGGGCCACACTCAGAGCCACACTCTAGACTGACAATTGGCTCGGCCCCTATATCTATCTATACCGGACACCACTAATTTCATAGTCGGACAATGCTAGAAGAAACCACAGAGTCGAAAGTCAATTTATCAAAATCTAGACAAGACACACTAACTTCTCTATACACAGCAATGACAGAACGATAGTCATCGTGTGTGTGTGTGTGTGTGTGTGTGTGTGTGTGTGTGTGCGTGCGTGTGTGTGCGTGCGTGTGTGTGTGTGTGTGTGTGTGTGTGTGTGTGTGTGTGTCTGTGTGTCTGTGTGTCTGTGTGTCTGTGTGTCTGTGTGTGTCTGTCTATCTGTCTGTCTGTCTGTCTGTCCGTCTGTCTGTCTGTCTGTCTGTCTGTCTGTCTGTCTGTCTGTCTGTCTGTCTGTCTGTCTGTCTGTCTGTCTGTGTGTGTGTGTGTGTGTGTGTGTGTGTGTGTGTGTGTGTGTGTGTGTGTGTGTGTGTGTGTGTGTGTGTGTGTGTGTGTGCTGAGTGTAGTTGGTGCATGTTTTTGTTTAGTGAGTGGTCTCCACCCCTTCTACCGGACAGTGTGTGAAACCATTTATCCTACCGTTGTAGCTACAACATATCGCTTGGCCTCCTCAGAAGACTACGACCTTGACAATCCAGAACTTCACCTGTCATCCGTGATAATTAATTACTGACAACTACAATATATCTCGTGTACTACATGTCTAGAGGCAAGGCTGCATCTTCAAACAAATGGACGGTTTTAATATATTTGGAACAGCTGCGTTCAAACACAAATCTACTCTTCCAGCCTCTTCTGCACCAGATAAGGCAAACGAAAGTTAGATACACACAGCTCTAATCTAATCTAGTACAATAATCTTAGATGGTATACGCAGATGTGTCTGACATCTGACCAAAACTGCTGACAAATTAGCACATGTCACGTTCAGACAAAACTGCTGACAATAGACTAGCCAAATCAGCACATGCATGCATGTCACGTGCAGAACCAGGTAGTGGAAGTACGTAATTCATGCGAACAGCCTTCTGTAGGTCATTTGCGCTGCAATAAAGGTATCTACGACGGGAACGAAACGTCGAGTGGCTGCTATTGGAGGTGGTCCAGTAAGGCATTCGCTTTGGAGCCTTTACCTACCGTCTGTATGTCTAGAATAGACAGTTTCCCGCGCGATCGAACCTGAACGTGACCAGGATGGCGTTGCTAGGTTTGTAACATGTTATTCCATTTGGTTTTATCCTGTAAGCATCGACCTGTTTCTATCTCCGCCCCCCCTCCCAATAAAAAAACTGATCCCGTTCCACCCATTGTACACACTGGATGTCCTTGACTAGCTTAAATCTGTTTCATATTGTCTTTAGAAGCATGGTCTATTAGCTAAACTTACCATGCAACACTAGCTTGCAAAGCGCAAAGGGCAACACAGATATTGCGAAACTTCGAAGTTGACCACTAAAACTACTTCATCTAGAACTAATACGATTGTTAACGTTTTGTGCATGCAGGTTAGCCTACTCAATGCTATTTACTTTGCAAGGGATGGTTACAAGGTTGTCGTGTACGAAAGCGTTCAGGTCTAGATTACTTTAGTAGCATTTTGCAATTGGCTGCTAAATTAATTAAATTATATTTTTCTGTCTAACAGATATGCGTCAAGATGAGCAAGCTGCCGGGAAAAGCATCAACATAACGTGGTCTGAACGAGGAAGGAAGGCACTGAGAATGATCGGACTAGAAGATGAGGTGACTACACTGTCCGTTCTAAACTTTCCGTAATTGCCATCTGCATCAGTGCATGCTTTCTGTTTGTAACTTGGATTGTCCTTTCAATTTCAAAAAGCGACTAGAAAGAAATTTATTACATCATTGCGCGTTAATTCCCATATAATTTTACATCATAGGGCATTGTGCAAGATGACATCATCATCTTCCGTTACGTCATTAGTTAATTAATCGATATCAGCAACAATCAAAAGTCTAAGTCAAAGCTAACAGTAACAGTTGCAGCCTTTTGGTTTATTTTTGATTCTGATTTAGTCTTACTATCCGGTTTGACATTTTGTCCGTAGGTTTTACGCTGTTCCAATTTTTAGAAATGGGCATTGCCATTCTGTTGACAGAGGTTGCTTCTCATTAGATTATTCCTACTTTGAATTAATTAATTAACCAAAGAGTTAACGTTTCAAAGGACGCGGCAACATTTAAATTTCATACCTAGGACTTCATTGGCGCGCGCGAGTGAAATTTGAAGCGACTTCGCCGCCATCAAGAGAGTCTAGTACTTGAAGATCGATTTTTCAATGGGACACCAGTCGACGAGACACCAGCGTCACTCATTCTATGTTGTTGCCCATGCTAATTTACTGCATGGAACGAAGAACCCGCCATTTTGTCTAACGTCTAACACGCGCTATTTGACCGAATTTAACAGTTTATACAGTACATTGAAGAAAACAGTCTGAGACTATGGCAGGCGTGTTAAAAAAATTACACCTAATCAAGTGATTGAGGAAATTATTCTGCATTGCTCTCTTAACAACAGACTGAATTTAATTAATTAACAGAATCTTTTCAACGCCAGACTGAACACGGATACTTATTTAACACATGCTATAAAGAATTCAGTCGGTGTTAAAAGGAGTTTATCACCGACTGAATTCCTCCTAACACATGCACGTGCATTTTGGAGAACAAGGAAATTGCGCTTGCGCACTAGATTGAGCAGCACACATCCGGTGGTATAGACTAATAATAGTACGTACATCCGGATCTATCATTCGCAAATTATGGCGATCTACCTGTACAAGGAGCATCTTTTATCCGACAATAGTGGTAGGAATCTAGCTAGATAGTAGAGGTTTGTGTCTCCTAGTCTAATGCTGCTGTCTTGACATGCAGCTAGGGCAAGAAATACGTTACATGCTGTTACGATGGTCACTATCATGATGGCCGTATGTTTGTTCGTCGTCGTCGTCTTGTTTTCTGACGGTGACCAACCGGATAGCAAGAGCCTCGTTTCCGGAAATGAGTCACTTGCGGTGTTCGATAATGCAGAGAAGCCCGTTCTTCGCCGGAAACGGTCGTTTCCTTTGGAGGACACAGGGAAAGCCGAGAAGACAGGATACTACAGTTTTGCAAACAAAGATAATTCCTTCATTGGTCTCATATTCGGTCGTCTGCTGTTCAAAGCTAGAACAGGGAGAATTATTCACGAGTGCGAAGGTGTGTTGATTGGACCTAAACACGTCTTATCTCTATATCCGGAGTGCGTTCAATCCGATGCTAAGAAAGTTGTTTACGAATTTACGAACGTTACACAAACGTCCAATCAAAAGTTTGAGGTGGAGGTCGTTTCTATGTGGCGTACAAACAGATCAAAATACCTCGTTGGTCTCATAGCCAATGATCCAAATCTTGTTGGTTTAGATGTAGACAAATTTCCTTTATTGTCTTGGACCAAAGAGGAAGGGATCAACAACTACCCGTTGTTTCCAGAAACTGCTAACAACTACCCGGTTCTTCTTTCAACATTAACAGTTACACAAGATTTGGCTAGAGGCACCATCGATTCGAATCTTAGAAGTTCTCTTTCAAACTTTCATTATATGTCCATCTATGCACATGACAAGATATGTTTAGAGAGAGATAGTGATTCTAAGATCGACTGGGAACGAAACTATGGTGCTTCCGTTTTCAAACCATCAAGTGGTACTGTAGCTTTATTTGGATTGGTGTCGCTAAGCGATAGTGATGGGATACAACAATCTTTGTTGTGTGCTGATCGCATGAATTGGGCTGATGTTAGACATGTTTATGAGATGGGATTAGCGGTTGATACTCGAATGCCCAGAGATAGAGTCTTGCCTGATGGGACAGGTAAAGTCAGTCAAATATACAAACAGATAAACAGACAGACTATCAGACAAATATGCATGCACGCATGCATGTACTATATATATATATATATGTGTGTGTGTGTGTGTGTGTGTGTGTGTGTGTGTGTGTGTGTGTGTGTGTGTGTGTGTGTGTGTGTGTGTGTACAGTGAGAAAGGCAATAATAAAACTGCGCTAGATTTCGTCTTTCGTATTAGGCGCACCCTGTTTCACATTTATTTGGGAGAAAGCTAGAGTGAGCTTCTTAATTGCACTGTATATGTTATTTAGGCCCATGTTTCCATTCTAGCTATAGAGCCAAGTTACATTAAATGGCATACTTTTATACAAACACTTACACACACACACACACACACACACACACACACACACACACACACACACACACACACACACACACGCACGCACGCACGCACGCACACACACACACACACACACACCACAAACGTAGAGCAGTTCTAAAAAACCAGTGTTTCGTCATCAATCAATCGAAGTTACATTTATATAATTGCATGCATACACGATTCACTAATAACCATTAATTAAACCTACAAAATTGTTTATGCGTGTGGTCTTAGCGACTGATAACTGTATACCGACCTGTTTTGATCGGTGACCTGTACGTCAGAGTACTAAACAGACTACTAGATAATTCAACTGTAGAAAAACTAAGACGAGACGGTTACTAATTGACACTGAACGCTACGTTGCTTTTTCTTGTGTAAGTGATTGGATCTTGGAATGTGCACTGGATGTCAGGTATGGATGAAGACCGAGCACTTTCGACAAAAGTTTATGAGGCTCTACTCAACGTCATAAAAGAGACTAAGATGTTAGCGCTTCAAGAAGTGAGTCGATTTCAAGATAGATACCTTGGAAAGTCTAGACCTCTCAGCAGTCTTCGACTTCTACGGGAGAA
>CAXXBX010000305.1:0-10203 GCA_964274945.1 Dehalococcoidia bacterium
ACGAGTGACACAATGTGGTATTATTAATTAAAAATACGTTAGCAAATGCAAAAAACCCGTTTTGTAACATTCATTGATAACGTCGTCGAACTCAATTTCTCACACATAAATTGCACAAAGAACTCCTTAGGGACGATTCTTACACGACATCGGCGGTAATGTCGGTATACATGTGAGCGATCAAGACAAGTAAGCTACGGCAAAACAAACGAAAAGAAACTATGGATAAATGCTGTCAGAGGGCTTTGTAAGCTTATCTGAAAAATTGTTTGTCAAAACGGGTCATGCGAGAAACAAAAGACGACAAGAAACGATTATAGACCAACATCTGATTGTGTCGGATATATCGTATTGTGTTCAAGGGTGAGCACATTTTTATTAATGTAGACATGAGTGCGTATATATCCATGGAAAAACTTTGTAGTTGAGAGTTTGTCTAGAATTTTCTGTGCAATTAATTAATTAATTTAGAAAAAGACATGTGCTAACTAATGTATCTATAACGTGCGTCTTGCTAACAAAAAACGAATGTTATTACAGTGCTGCAAAAGAGTGTCGTGTATAAGCTATAGTTTTGTTCCCAATGCACTTTTTACTTGCACGTGCTTCGCCATGTGTTTCTTCACGTGTTATTATGTCCTGTGGTGGACCACGTTTAAAGTCTGCCTACGAGCAAAGGCGAAAAGTTGACTTTGCTCGACAAAGTTTTTACAAAGCTCTGCTAGTGCGAATCTTCCAAATGTCTTTACTTGTATAGCAGTCACTCTACTCCAACAATGTAGCAATGGCAAGGCGTCTCGAGAACAACAAAGAAGTGTTGCCATCGATGTAACGTAGTCCCGCCCTCATACGAGTACATACAGACCTAGAACGTCCGGTCTTCCTCTCCGTGAACCTCTACCATTCATTGCAGCATCACATTGGATCAAGAGTTTCTTCTAACATTTGTGGAATCAGAAAACGAGAATCTCAAGGAAAACAACACAGGAAAAGTCTGCAAGGAAATGCATTGTCTATCAGCCAATAACAGTTCAGATGCTCAAGAGACGTCTCGTTCACGTTACAGAAAAGAAGATTGGACAACTCTCGAAACGTATTGTTCCTGCACGGGTTGCTTTATGACACCTATTGTATTAGTATGTACAGGAGCTGCAGTACCTTTCGCTAGTCTACATACAAAACCTTACGAGAAATTCGAAGTCGACACTAAACTAGAGAGCGACAGACTTATCCGTCTACACATCGGACTTACAAACATGAAAGCAGAGCCTCATCATTTTACACAAATGGATCAAACCTGGCCTAGAGATCAGTGCACTAAAGAAGCAATGTGTGAATTTCGACTATGCCATTCGCTCACTTTATATTGTGGACGTCTCTACCAGCGACTCTGTTTGTCTAATGCACAACGAATTGGGATCATGTACGATGTCGCAAAGCGAATTCACTTTCGTATCGCCGATGAGACCGTGTACGTGTCTTATCCGATGATGCTCGATTCCTTATACATGTACACGAATCCTTTGTCTGGCTACCCTGTCTCTAAAATGAAAGCGAGAATCATTCGTCCTAGTGGTGAGAAACGCATCTATTTTCATGAATCACTCTGAGACTAAAATATTTGTTAGTGTTTTCGTTGCAGGAGTGGTGTAGGATAGCAATAACGCTTCTTGTTGCTCGGAAAGACGTCGACAAGTTACCATTGCCTCGCAAACTGAAGCACTACGTGGGATTCGAGACGTGCAATAGTCTAGCGTATCTATGAGGGTATAAAGACATGGTTGCCCATGCCTTGACTGTTAGATTTCGAATTATTTTGCAATATACAGATTGTGCGATGGTAACATATATGGATGTTGCGCATATCTTTTGTTGTAGAGCTATACTGATTGCTTGAAACTTATAGAAATAGTAGTCCCAACATTGCCTACTATATGATTAGTTCAATCAACTAGTAACTGATGTTGCATGTTCACAGCTTTATGAGCCATTTCAAGAACTATACGACCGACTTGTAGCGATGTATTACAAATTTAGACTTCAATTTACTTTGAAACGACTACTGCTAACTACTCACGTGATTAAAAGTTGCTAGAATACCGTAGACCCGGTAGACCGAGAGGTAAAATGTTTCAAAGTGTCAGTTTTGATGATTTGCAAGTTCCGTCAACGTATGGTCACCAGATGTACACGGTGTTTTCTTTCATTTTCCCTGTTTTCTAACAACGTGAATATTAAACTAGACACTAGGAATCTAGACTCTAGCTTATTGGTTGTAAGGGACCGCAACACACGAGCCTTCAAAGACGTATTTTACGTTCCCGTATACACTGTCGCGAGAAAGCCATTGATTTCGCATTACAGCAGTTGCAGACAGATAAGCTCCTTTGTTTCTTTCCAACAAGATCTGACGAAGTACAATGTTCTGGTAAGAAACTTTTCTTGAACGTTTTTCGGATTTGATTGGCGGTTCACCTTTGATCTGGTTGTGACGTATAACGAAATCGGTCTGGTCGTAGCGTTCCATGCGATTTGCGAATGGACCATGTCCTACTTCTCTTCTATACTATATCATCTGTAGTAAATTACTGTATAGTGTCACAATCAATATCATCTATATCGATGGTGCTGGTCTTGATGTTAACATGACGACTAAGACGGTATTACATACATAAAATATACATTGTACTCGGTAAGAAATCTTGTATTAATTGGGTGCTTATTTCTAATTGACAACATTCATGATATTTACAACAAAATGTCATTCAGTGAGTGTTGTAATCTCATTCGAAAGTCTGCCATGTTACTATCACTCTCCTTATGTCTGCTTTTCTAATGTGTTGGTAGCTATCACTTATGCAAAGTTTGCTAAACTCTTGATCAAGTTTTCAAAAATTGTTTCAATAATTTTCACGACAGAGCATCTACTGAATCCATGATCTACATTGTAGAGCTCTTGGTACACTAACTCTTCACTAGTTTTGTTATATATAAAACAGTAACTGTCAGGCAAATTGTTCAATAATTGTAAATATCAACTCCATAAAGAAGGTCAGGTACATATTACCTTGGACTAGATCTGCCACCATTCAATTAGTTCCAATCCGGGTTCAGTGACTGATCCCTTCAAGCAAAATATATCGACCAGTCAATTCTATTATATGAATATTACCTGGTCATCGAATGCCTACTTACTATTATGGTGTATGGTGATTGTCTCAACTCTCGTTCTTGTTTTCCTTTTCTGCTGCTTCGTTAGCCTCTTGAGCCAATGGAGAAACGTCGAAAAAAATTTCTTCTGCAACTCGAAATCTTACGCCTTTTTTGACGTCCATGTAGAGGTCGTGACAACCATCTTCGGTCTCATATTCCCAAATCCAAACTTGCTCTGATTGGTCACTAACAATAGCCAACAGTGCAGACTTACAGAGGGCGTGAAAAACAGCAAGCATGCAGTTAATTCTACAACTACAAATGTTCTAACAAGACATGCTTGAGATATAGAATACGCACAAAATTTGAACCTCAATAACCATTTGCCAATAATTGTACAGACTTACATACGCACACACTCCTTATGGCAGATTTCAATGTTCAATTTTAAGTGATAACTAATGTTGGCACTAATAACAACTTGTGTCTAAGCATAATACACAAACAAACCAACTTGTGGCCAAACTAGTGTAATAGTTGTCCGGTCAGTTTTATGACAGTGCAGAATGCTGACAGAGGAGACCAAAAAGCCAATAATAACAGAATCCAATCCAACTTGACAGGTAAAAATCAGTCATCTACACTAACTATCCAGACACAAAGTGAGAATTTTAATGTCATTGAGGGTCAGTGGGTGATTGGGTTATTCAATTTTTGCATTGCAATATCAGCCATTCAATTTATAGTTGGTTATCTTATTTTCAATTTTTGAAATAAGCGGCTATTTAACATGTGTCGATTATTAAATTTTTTATATTTAATAAGTATCCTGGACATTATAATTGTAATTTTAAATTTTAAATTTTTATCATTTTTTACTAATCATCTTATTAAATATAATAAAAGGGTTGCCGACATGTATAATGCCTGCAAATGCACCACAAAGCCACCAATTTTGAAACCAAGTAGTTTCGTAACCTTTTAAAACAAATATTATCTGCTGCAAGTTTTCTTTCCTGTAATGTAACATGTTTTACCAAAATACTATGGCATTGCCTTACAATCGAGATGGATGTTGAAATGAGTCTGCCGGTATAAGGATATCATAAAAAACCCAAGAGACACGACTAAACAACGCAATACAACATAACTACATCAACGTTAACAAAACAGAATCATATGTTGCAGCCGCGGATCTAGGATTTTTAGAAAGGGGGGGTTGAAAGTTACAACTTGCCACGCCCCATGCCCCATGTTGTACTGACATGTGACTTCGTCATTCCATTCAATTTCTCGTCGCTTCCATGCACGTTGTCGCTCATAGGGTCTCTCAACTCTAACTAGTTACGTACACAGAGACCAAGTCTTGCCAGTAATCAGCTCAATTAATCACCTTTAAGAGTTTCCTAATCACCTCTCTCTCTATGAAAACGCTCGCTAGGTTTTTAATGCTGTTCATGTTTCGCTAAATAACGACGCTTGAAACATCCTCCTTGGATGTTCTTGCACAAACGCTTTTGCGATCTCCTCGGCAGGGATACGGTCACTGTAATGCATGGCAAGAACTCCAAGGTCTGTGAAACGCTCTTCGCACATCGCCGATCTTGCATAAGTCTTGATCCGCCTCATGAGGGAAAAGGATCGCTCCGCTTCTGCACTCGTTATTGGGAGAGTGCAGGCAATCAGAAGTAGGCGGTGAATGTTCGGAAACGAATGTACATCGCAATTTCCAAGTGACAGCAGCAGATTGTCAGGAATTCTTGCCTCACGTTGCCTGACCATTTCTTCTTGCACGGATTCTCGGTCTTTTCTTCTCTTCCACAGGGTTTCCCATCTCCTGAGTTCATTCTCTAGAGACTTAGGGAAAGGTAGGTCTTTTTCCCAAAACATAACGCCTTCTCTGAGTGTGCCCAACTCTACTCTCGAAGTTAGAAATATTGATGGTACAAGATTCAGCAACGCACCAACATGCCTTCCATCACGTAGGAAACGGTCTTCCATTTGCGCTGTCAGAGAATCCAGTAGTGGAATTGCAAGTGACCGCTTATAAAACTCCATCGGACTTTGACTAGGTGTGTTACTTCTGTTCCTCTGCAGGCTGGTTTTCCTAGGAATTGATTCCGCTACGCCGATGTTCGCTGCAAGCTCAGTTATATCTCTATACCAGGAAACAAATGTTGCATCGATATCTTTTCTCACACTTTTGATCTCTTCAATCGATTCATCAACCATTGCGTAGGCGTCAAGTATATCCTGGTTCCGCTCTTGCAATTTTCCTGCCAGTTCCTTAACTGAATCAAGGACGTTTTTAGTCGTTATGAAAACAGATATTGTCTGAAATGACGAGAGGGCTGCTTTTAGCCCCTGAGCTTTCGACACTGTCTCTCTGTCCCATTTCCATTCCTTGTCAGCCGACATGAGATCAGGGTACTCGTGTGGAGACACAATAGCGTCAAGGAAGGTCACTAGGGCTTCGTACAGTTCAAGAAAAACTTCAAAGCATGTATGGCGTTCTACCCAGCGTGTCTTGCAGAGCCCTGGAAGCTTAGTGCGAGAAGACTGAGGCAGATACGTCTCTAACGTTAGCTGGAACATTTGCTGTCTCTTTGGGCTGTTAGACAAAAACAAGTACGCTTCATTGATTGTACCAATGAGATTTCTAACTTCTTGGACTTTGCTTGTTGCCGCAACAGAAAGATTGAGGCAATGAGAATAGCAGTGGGTGAAAATGGCCAATGGCGCCGTTTCCTTGATTCTGGCTTGAACCCCGGCTATGTTAGACGACATAACCGCAGCGCCGTCATATGCCTGCCCCCTGATATTGTTGGGATCTAAAGAGACTGGTGGTTTGGACAGAGACTTCAATATTTCCTCGGATATTGTCAAGGCATTTGCTCTTTCCAGATAGATGAAATCAATCAGGCACTCCTTGATGACTGGACTACAAGCTGAGTGTAAATCAACAAACCTCAAACACAGTGAAAGGACCTCTTGGTTTGCATGAGGGTCTGTAGCTTCGTCAGCAATGATTGCAAATGGTAACTGCTCTTCTCTCAGATGTGCAGTTAGTCGCTCTCTGGTCTTATTGGCATAAACGTGAACAATTTCATTTTGTATGGTTTTACTTGTGTACTTCTGATTTCGTTTTGCAAAGAGAAGGTGCTTTTGAAGAGTGCTGTTTCCTTTGGCCAAGAGCTGTAGTGCAGCAATGAAGTTGCCCCTGTTAGATCCTTCAGTTGCAAAATCAACCTTGTCATCTCTATGACCACGAAGAGGCAAGCCTTGTTTTGCCAGAAATTCTACAGCTAGTATAATTTGACGAAGTATTTCTTTGTTCTCCAAGGATTGCTGATCTTTGTGTTTCAGTAGCATCGTGTCTACTCTTGAATCTGCCTTCTCAAAGCTAAGTTTGAACAAGTCGGCTTGAACCATTGCGTGTCGATGCACGACCGTCCCTTCATGAATGACCAGTACGCCATCTTTGCCAAGAGCCTTTGTGAATGGTTTCTGGTACGGCACCGTCACGAGTATGCCTGGATTCCCTCCCTTTGAACCTCCCCTCTGCGGGTGTTCGGGAAATAGGATGCAATACCGACAAATGCCACCTTGCAGAACATTGCTGTACGAAAGCCACTCGTAGTCTTCCATCCATTTTCTCTGAAAAGACACCTTCCAGCGTTTGCCACTCTTCGTCACCTCATGAAAGTGGAGGACATCTGATGGAGCAGGTTTGACGTGAAATGTAAGGTGCTGCATTTTTTCGGCATCTGACATTTCATGAATTAATTGTCTAAGGCAATCAAAAGATCTATTTGCAGCTAGTACGAGGTTGCCCAGATCTATTATTTCTTCCACCCCTGACAAATGAACTGGCCTGTCGACAGCCTTGGAGCTAGTACTCACTGACCCGAAATCGCGACTCCGAGGACCTGAATCCGGGAGACTCAGACAGTCTAGAGGCACAGGTAAAACAGAACTGCTTTCTTCGCAAGCCGCTGTTGCTGACTGTGACGGTTGTCCAAGACAAGCGGTAATCAGACGTTGCTTTTTTGCTGGAGGTTGTCTAGCGGCTGCTGCTTTATCTGATGCGAATCTGTTACGCAGTGGAGAATCTGTTCAGAATGCTTACAACACGAAACCTAATTTTCTATTCATGCCTACCTTTTCAAAGCAGAGGACATGTTTACGTCTTTCAGTAAAACGCACGGAAGAAACACGAACACCGCCAAACAGGTAACGCGAGTTACGCAGCCTCGATCTCCGGACGTCTGTTTAGTGAAGGATACTCTGACTACTAGTAGACGTACTGCGTTTGCCCAATTTTTATTTTATTTCTGTCACTAGCTAGTGCTAAGTACTTAGTTTATGTATACTTTCTGACAGACTGAGAAGCAAGTGACTTCACTGGTGTAATTATTACCACACTTTGTCTTCCTACAACAGCGCCAGAAAAGGGGGGGTTGCAACCCCAGCAACCCCCCATCTGGATCCGCTACTGTGTTGACTGACGGTTAACTCCTTCTGGTCTTGAACTTCGTACTTTGCCAACAATAACCTCATCTATGAACGGTCTGAACACAGCATATCAAAAAGAAACTAATCCAACCAACAAAATCAGAAAATTTGCACAGAATTTGCAGAAATATCAGATATAGCCTGTTATGCGGTATACTACCATTTGCAGACAGACACAGAGAAACAGACAAATACACAAACAAGCAGACTGAAATAGACCTCACATATACACAGCAGTTGTGTATGATTCTGGGTGCTGCTATTATCTTGATGTAGCCACGGCACACCTTTTCAGCCAAGATATGCTTTGGCTTAGAAGATGGGTTTGCTGCAGCAAGATCGAAGAGAAAAGGAAGAGAGACAAGTATGAAAAGCAACACATTTCTTGTAGTACATCAAGCCTCGACTTCACCCCTCTCCTATTTGAACACTTTGGAACCTGGAGGTTACTCCTTGCTAGAGAGAGTGTTGTGGGGATGGTCAAGTAGAATAATAGTAAATACAGGCTAAAATTTCTCAAAATCAATTGAATAGTCAGTTTGTACTGTTCGCTGCGTAAAATATTCTATTTTTATCAGCGATCATCTAACATAGACGTTGCCAGCAATTAAGAATTGGTCCGGTTGACGCAGGGACGCGCACGCGAAGACAGACAAAAAGATCAGTTTTTCTTGTGTTACACAGTAATGTAGTTGCATAATGCAACGTCTTAAGCGTCACTGAAGTCCTATGAAACCAGATATTAGTACGTTGGCTGGGTCTGTGCAGAGTCGATGCAGCACAGGGTTAATTCATAGACTCTCGGAAGGGTCTCTTAGAAAACGAAAAGCCTATGCATTGGAGTACGATGCAAAACATGGGTAATTTCTAGACTCTCAGAAGGATATCGCAGAAAACAAAAAAGTTCAGAGGGTAATGAGGCTTTAGAGGAAGGCGACAGAAGCAACATCATGTGGTTCCACTTACTATCCACTATTCTAAAACCCGAATGAACAGGTCTACGAGCTGTGCGCGTTTTAGTCTGCGGGTCTGCATGCACTTAATTGATATGAGGCTGGAATAGAATTTATTTAATCAGCTATGACCTATTTCGGAAGTTCCTGGGAATGGTCCGTTGGTGAATGTACCTAACATTGAAAAGATCCGGTTGAAACCAGATCAACTGGACTGGCGGCTACGTCTCTGTCTACAAAACATACAGTCACGCTAAGTTTCCTTGTTCTTGTTTCTTCTTCTTCTTCTCCACGGCTACCTCTTTTTGCACGCTATAGGTATAGATATCACAGAAAAACTTGGAAGCAGATTTGATCCAACGACCCGCCATCAACACTAATGCACAGTTCGGGCAAATCACGGAACAGTATTGGCGATTGATTGTCTGGCAAACAGAGACAATGGGGAAGAAGCACTAATCAACTCTAGCTAACTAGGCAAATCGTTGATGAAAGAATTTTTACGAAAGCTGTGTAATTCGATTGTGTTTGCCATTGTCAGGTATTGTATAAAATATTTTGCGATCTATGTCGCATACAGCAGCAAAAATGACAAGTAATTACTTACACATAACAATTTACATGAGTACCTAACATTTACAACGCATATCCATTATGTGTTAATCTTTAATTTTGACTGCTGGATTTTATGCGCAGCAACCTTCAGTCAATATAGGAATGACATGCCTAAGGAGTGAATTGATTAAGGTATTATTGCAAGTAAATATTGAACACATTTTACATTTACCGAGTTAGAAGGATTCAATAATGATGTCTGGCTTTGGTTGATATTATCAAGAAATTGCTGCTATTACTTTTTATATAATCCCTACTTTAATTTTCCTATTTAGAGAAACGTTTTAGAAATTCTAGTAGGTAAATGAACCAAAAGCAGACATCATCATAAATCCTTCCAACCCACATTATCTATATTTTACCTGTTTACAGTGGGTTGAAAGGATTCAATGATGATAGCTGGTTTTGGTTCACAATATCTATAGATCTTGTTTCTATCATTTATGCAATTTCTACATCTGCTTCTTATTACACAAAAAGGTTTTAAAATTATTGAACTTGACGACTCGATGCAAAATGAAACTCACTACAGTCTACATTTTTAAAAGTGTAATCAACGATGTGCTCATTTTTAACACAAACGATAAATGCCACGTATACGTTGTTAATCTATGCTCGTGTTCTTGCTTCCTCCAACTCTCTCGACTTTTGTTTCTCACCTGAATCCTTTTGACGCACAATTTGCAAATGTGCTTTACAAAGCTCAGTGGCAGGTTTTATCCACCCTCATAGTTTTCTTCGTTTGCTTTGCTGCATAGCTTTATTGTCTTGATCGCTCATATGTATACCGACAATACGGTATTACCGCCTGTGTCGTAGGAAAATACTTACCTTTGCGCATCTAACATGTGGACTGCAAAGATTACGCATGCGCTTAGCGATTTGACTGACCAGTCATTTTCTTTCTCAACCGGCTACATCGGTATGGACGTGATGACGGGTTTGAAATCTGAAGTAGAAGATATGT
>CAXXBX010000306.1:0-12500 GCA_964274945.1 Dehalococcoidia bacterium
GCGTGAGCACACGTGCGCGCGCGCGCGCGGACACACACACACACACACACATCTTGCATATGTGCATGTATAGCACAAATGTCTTCATAGAACAGTGCACAGTATGACGTGTGGCAGACAACAAGCTAGTGCTTGGTCGTGCAGCAAACTGCTGCTGAAGCAGTGGTTGTTATCACTTAGATTGCATGAGAACAGATCACTTCTAGCACATCATAGTGAGCGAGATCTGCAAGCTGATGTTTTGAAATAGACAAACTAATTTGTGTGAAGGTGAATGATTTTCCAGCACGTTCCTTTTTTTTTAGTAAAAATGAAACCATATTGATCAACAAGCAAGGTACACCTCCTTCAGTTCTGCACACTACTAGTATTTAGATCTGCTGAATGACTCACAGTAGCACTCTTTACTAGCATCTACCATACACGAGCACATGTATGACACATTTATGTCATCATTTCTTAAGATGTTGGCACAGCGTGGTACTTTACAATTTTATTTCCATCTGTACTGTGCTTTGGTGGAAACAAACTTTGAAACATGAGTAATCACTATGACAACATTCATTACAGATCAACTTGTAGTTTTGTGGAAGTTCCCTTTAAGTGATGACATCTTTAAGGAAACTATTTGGCTGAGTCAAATTTAACTTGAACCTGACTAGCATTAGTTGTGCTAAATGCAATTGGCGTGTACTGAGGCTAGACCATGAGACAAGTTTCAGGTTACAGCCATTTTTAATTTGTATTTGAAGTCATGTGTAGAAACAGTTAGTGCAATATTGGAGCTAAGTGCTCTCACTGTAGTAATTACCAGATGTTGTGCAGTGTCAAATCAGTGGCTTTTGACAGAAGAATTATATACTCTGTATTCTGTGCCTCTAGAATACCTGGATATGTCTGTACAAGTATTTGGCTTGTCTAGTGAAAAAATTAAAGATAACAGAGGCATACAGAACTAGACTAGAAAAATACAGGAGGCAAGGAGAATCAGCATAGCCATAGCTATTCAATGCAGTTGTGAATACACCTGCGGCTTTAAACTTGGAGAGTGTAAAAGCTTGTATGAGTGAACTGTGTGAACTTTGAGGTTTATAGCACTTGTGCATATAACTGGATTCCATTCTGTAATACTGCTGTCATTTGCAACAGTGTAGACCATCAAAAGTTGAAGTGTTTTTTTGTTTTTTTCCAAACATGGATAGGGAAAATTTGCATAAAACACTTTATTTGTGGAAGGAGACAATGGTGACTGTTGTATGGAGAGATCCATTCAATCAATATGTTTACTAGATGACCACACAGTTTTCTATATCAATATTCCATTTTATTTCTTAGCATTCGTTTCTTGTAAATTCACCTGGCCTCACTACATCTTATGCATCAACTGAAACTTCAGTGCAAGGTATGGTATACACACATTAAATGAATTAACATTGACATTTTTTATTTAATTTTGACAGCTTCTGTAAGCATTGGTGATGAATGTTGGATTTGCTTGGACAAAGATTTATTGAAGGGAGAATCACTGATGATTCCAGCTAACTGTAAATGTCACAATCCAGTCCATCATTGTTGTCTCAAGAAATGGATTCTAGAGGTAACGTTTACTGATCCTGCATGTAGGTTTGAAGCATGCTTGTTTGTGCAAGATTGTACAGTACGTACCTCTTGGAGTCTTTTGCGAGTGGTGTGGGTGGGTGGGTGGGTGTTGATGTACATGTTGGTGGAGGCCTCTGTAGCTCAATTATAAGGGAATGGTATTGGAGTAGAAAAATCTAGGAATGGGTCACAAGTTCAAGTCTGGGATGAGAATATGTGTAACTTCCTTGGGGAAAGAAAGTTGTTCACAGTTGCATCTTTGGATTCAGTAGTATGAGTACTTTGTCTTTTGAGGGGGTGGAAACCCTCTGATCTTGGCTGTGTTGTTTCAATATTTTGTCTCATCTGGAATGTAAAGGTGCCCACTCACGATTCACACCCATGCAAACTTGAAATCATACCTATAACCACACATTTACTCATTTACCAGTTTGAGATAGCTTGCTGTTGAACGACCAAGCATTTTCTTGATCTTTTTCTTGTTGCATGTGACTTGAAAATGGGTGGAGCACAGAGCACTAGTATGATGGCATCTAGACAGGCATCTCATATGAGGTTGTAGACTAGCCTATCAGTGTACCAACGCGTACAGCTGACTTGTAGTCGTTGGCTTTCTGTAGAAGAAACATTGCTACCGCATCGTCTGTTGCTAAGTGTAGGCTATTCCTCAATTTTAGCCAGTGTTTGTAAGTATCATTTAAAGATGTTCCCTAAGATGTTCTCCTGTTTTGCTTCATTATGATACAACTTGAAATCAAGTTTGTGTGAGTGTGTCTGAGCGTGCGTCATGAATCATGAGTGGTACCTTTAAGTTCAAGATCTTGAGGTTGTGCCATACTTTTGTGATTATCTGGCTAAACGCCATGTAGAGTTGTTAGCACTGGCTATAGTTCTTCACCTAGCACACAGATCTGTCCTATGGCAGGCTGCCATTTTTCTAATAGAAGGGCTTGATAACTTGTCTATAATTTATGTGTAAATTGTCCGTATGTTGTGGTGTGAGGGAAGGTGAGTGTGGGTGCAGGTAATACCTGGTATGCCACCTATTGCAGAATTTCACAGATAAACCCTGGGTTACACAGATAAGCTGCTGCCAATCAGTTATAGATGGTACCTATTTGTGATGGTATTTTGTCTGTCTGTCTGTCTTGGTACTCTGTTTTTATTGTTACATATTAGAGATGATGTTCAAATACAACATTTTGTCTGTCTGTTTGTGTGTCTGTTTGTCTGTCTATGGCTTTGTTTGCTGATGATTGCTTAATGTATGTTCTTGTGTGCATATGTCGCTGGTTTATTCTCTTTTAATCTATCTCTATATCTATAAAAAAGTCTGATTTGTCTGTCTGTCTGTCTGTCTGTTTGTGTGTTTGTCTGTTTGTCTGTCTGTAACATCAATCACGCCAAAACTCCCAGGCCGATCGCCATGAAACCGTGCATGAAGACTGTGTTTCACACCACATTGCAAACGCTTGCTTCGGTATTTAGACTGTCCCCTCTCGAGGAGTCGACCCCAAGTGAAATCTCGCAATGACGTGACTGTGGTGCGACTTCGAATTTTGACACATATGATCCCCATGCACATGCCATGAGAGACGGTCAATTTCCCTGTCTGTTTGTACCCCTGTCTACTAGCGGATGGAAGAGAGTCATGCATGGGACATATGTTGTTATTACAGTGGCAATCAAATCCTCTGGCTATCTTCTTACCACAATCACATTATCTACTACCAATAAGGCACATTACAGGGCCATTGATTCTCATAGCTAAACGATAAACTGCAAGCTGCATGCATCATGCATCATAACGCGAAAGCATGTGAGGACAGCGTGCATGACTCTAGGCTCTTCTACAACATGATTTTGCATTCAATTAGCGTAGATGTGGTGTCGTTTTACACGCTTACGCCCACCTTGCCCAATTTGTAACTTCCACATTTTCATCTTCATGATGAACAGTTACTGTTCTGCTTCTGCACAAGCTATATGAAGGAGAGCTGTGAGTGCGTTTGGGTGGGTCTTTAGCTAATTAGATAACACGTTTGGGTCATGCACCAGGAATGAATTATTCAGGAGTGTGTTTTCTCTGCCCAATAACTTATTAGTATATAATGGGAGCTTGTGTTAATTACTGTGCCCAGACAAGGAATGGGCTAAGGAGCTAGTATGTAATATAGCAAGTTTTCTGTCTTTTTTTGTTGTTGTTGTATATATATGATATCTTAACTTAGCTTTTGTTTGTGATTCTCATCACTTACAATGTATCATTTGTTTGGTATGTAATTCACCAATTGTGAAGATAGTTACTTGAGTCTTCTATGGTTGCTCAAATGTCCTCCATCTAGACTTTAAAGTCTTTGAGTTACAGGTGTATTCAACAAGCTTTCTCTGTATGTATGATGGTATTATTTTTTATAGAAACATGCCAGCAGCTCAGGCTCTGAGAAGCCATGTTGTGCCATTTGCCACGAACCGGTGAGGCTTGCAAGTCTAACTACTTGTTTGTGTATACTGTCCAACTGCAGATTTTTCTAGTATGTTATCTCTGTCCCTACATCATCAGGATGGCTATTAACTGGCTTAACTACAAGGCACTGGTTGACTATATGTGGTCTGGTTGCAGCTTTATGTGGGCTCTTTGTCTCTGGTCAACAAACTGTTGACACGAACTGGCCGAATGTCGTGAAGGTTTTCGTGCTAGGACTAGTCATAATTTCTAGCCTTCTTTGTATACGGTAAGCAGCTTATGCATTTTGAAGTGTGAACTTTTACTTAGTTGTAGTACATAGCACTAGCTGGGGCACCTTGCAAATACTGCATTTGTAAAATATATATTCATACTCAGCCTAACTGATAGAAAACTGTTTGAAATTTGAGTAACTTATTGTTTTATTTTTCACTTTTTGGTGTAGAATTTTAGTGCAGAACGTAATGAATGCACTGCGTCGAGCAAGAGCAGCTGCCATGATGATTCGTGGTCGACTGCCTTCAGAAGAGGCTACACTTTGATACAGATACCTAGAAGACAGTCAGATTTGTGTTTACTACTTGTAGTGATAATTATGTGACAAATGTATATTGCTGTGCTTGCCAATAAAGACTGTAGGCTGCCTAGATATGAATTATTTACTGGTGCTATATTCGATTGACAATGTATTGGACAAACTTGCATTCTCAATATCTCACAGCTATTCAGCAATATGAATGTCTTAGAAGGAACTGGATTTGTACCAATGTCTTGTAGGCTCAATTGGACTGGCTTTGGCATCTCCAAGTACTTACATAACTGCTGTTGGTACTACCGCAAATATAGATTGATGCACTGTGTAGCTTTAAGATAGAGGACACCCTTGGAAGCTAGATCATATTTCACAAATGTATTGTGACACCATTTTTTCTTTACTGAATGTAGTATGTATGTTGCAATGTAGTACAGTTGGTGTTTGCTAGGCTGCTCCTGACAACCGAAACAAACACCATACATCTTGTATTTGAAAATCTCATTAGCAAGAGCTAAAGCATGAGTTCATCACTAGTATACACATACATGTGTACACTTGAGTATTAGCTTCATCTCAACCATTGTCATAGTGAACTTGTTTAGTGCTCAAACTCTAATGTTGCAGCGAGAGAGTGATCAGAGTGTGATTCCTGACATCAATTGTTGTCACTGAATCAAGAACAATGTACATTATTCACTACTTGTACCCAAGTGTAATAAAAAATTGAGAAGCACATTACAGTGCTAAACCGTTGGCCGGTATATGTAATCACATCTCGTCACGTGATAATAGTCATACTGAGGTTAGCCCAACCCACTCGTCTCAGCTAAGGTTTCCAATGCATTCATTTAGCTAAACAAAGGTGCAAAATCCTACGTACTTACAGGGCAGTCGCTAGCCTTGACCTCCCAGACCCGTGTAGCGCCGATTCAAATTGGCGCCATACGGGTCTGGGAGGCCGAGGATAACTGACACCAATCTTCATCCGTGCACGCCTAATCCGATCGCAATTCGATCGCGATAAATACAATCCACATCGAGAGGCGGATTCGATCCACATCGGTTGATTTCAATTATGAAAAATAGTGGGCGTAACCTTCACTTGGGTGTACGAGTGTATCTAGATATAGAGTCAAAATCTCTAGAGCCCTCTTTGTTCTCGATCATGCACTTTCAATTGCCATATCGCTGTTTTTCAACGCTTTCACAAGAACTCACATGTACATCGATCAGTCACGAGCTATCGAAAAAGAGGCGGAGATAGCGTTTCAAGGTGCATGAACGCTAGCTATCCCGATCGATGGGATCCATACATTTCTGGTCTACGCGTACTGCCCTAGATAGCTGACTAAACCAAGTGTTATATCTATTTCATAGAATACAGTCGTCCTAGGTTAATTAATTTCCTGCTGAAACAGACGTGTGCACTTCGTTGCGACATCTCCGGCAATAGCTTGACCTCTTCGGTTGACACTAGGCGTGGGCAGACGTACCCACATGTGGTCATGCAGTCAACTTAGATACAGCTAGCGTAAATATATAAGTTAGTCGAGGCTTCTTGCGAACATTTCGTATAGGTGAATGAACAGACAAATGTTAGCTAGATGATGCTCTTCAATTCGTCTGTTCAGCCCACACAGAGGAAATGTGGGCGGAGATAACGTGAACAAGCCACTAATCCAATTCTTCTATCCTCAACAGGTGTTCCTACAAGGTGTGCAGCATCGTTTAGCGGTCTTAGCGAATTTGGTAAGACATCTGAAAGTTTACTAACGATTCTAGATGCTATTGAGAACCGAATTTCTGTTCGCTACCTATAGAGTCGGTGCTGCCAAGCAGTATACAGATTAGCGTACTAGGCGCGTCGTCCGTTGACCTAGCTAGAGAACTGCTCTAGCTTATTAGTACTTTTGCTATGCTTCAGCCACTCGATTAGTTAATTACGTAGTAGATCTTTGTAGAGTTGAAGTCCATTGTTCTGATACTTTTGAACTGTCTGATGAAGTGCTAATGAGGCGTTAGAGTTATAGGTTAGGGTTAGGGCTAGGGTTAGTGTCACAACAATAGTCACACATTCGTTTGATATATATATATATATATATATATATATATATATATATATATATATATATATATATATAATACGCTCTGTCTGCACAAAAACAGTTAGTATACGATCTGTAGTGATTTTGAAACATCTGTTTGGTTATATAACTAGAACAGGACGGACGATTTCGTAGCCTGCTTGAGTACGAATAGGTTTAAAGAGTAAGAGTTATAAATTAGGTGTGCTTCTTCAAGGACCGAATTAATTAAAGTTTTAGCCAAATACAGGTATACATAAAGGAAGCATAGTTGAGAATTGGATCTTTGATTGATGTTAACTAAACATACACAAGATTGCAACATGTTCTAGGTGCTCACACTGTTTGGCTTCAGAAAATGTCTCTTACTAATTCCGTTATACTTGCGTCTATTCTTATCATCTCTTCTGCAGTTGCAAAAGGTAACATTGCTTTAAAAATTTAAAAAATTGTATCTGTTTAATAGTGAGTAAGAAGTGTATGTAAGTAACAGTTATTTGTTTAGAAGAGAGTAAGTATGCGTTTCCTAATACCGGACAAGCAATACTGTATCCGGATATCTTCTCATTCGTCAACTCAAGTAATGGTAAAACGTTGTTTGCTAATGCGTCTAATGCTATTGACGGACGAATAAACAGAAATGAAAGTGGTCATAGAATGATTGCCAACTGCGCTGCAACTAAACCTCAGTCTCAGGAAAAGAGCAAAGTCCATTATCTGCAAATCGACTTGCAGAATTTTTTCTTTATTTTTGCCGTTCGATTACATCTAAGAGACAACGAGTATAATCGAACACAACAAAAAGGTTTGGTTATTGAAGTGAGTGACTCAACTGAGCAGTCTGAATCAAAGCAGTGCGACGAACCCTATACAACAGTTTCAAATCAATCTCCTCTATTTATATGCCAAAAGTACGGACGATATGTTTATGCAGTTCTCCGCGACAGCGTTGGGCCTCTTCAAGTTTGTGAAATTCAGATACTTAAAAGTAGAGTTCTACAAATCCAAATTAAGAAGTTGTTGATACACTAATGCAAATGCCGTGATTTACAGGAATGGAGCTCAAAGGTTCGAATGCTGCTGTTCTTTATCCAGATAGTGTTTTGACGGCTGGAGGCAAACGGGCAGTTGCTTCAAATGCAATAGATGGAAAATATAGCGTCGGAGAGTCTGGCGCAGGTGGTGCTACCAACTGTGCAGTTACCAGTGAAAATACTACCGATCAAATTCCCAAATATCTGCGCATCGACTTGGGTAGAGGTGAAGTTATTCAATATATCAAACTTCGTTTAAGAGATAGAATCGAGTCAGGTGAAGAGCATGGATTCGAAAGCCAACGCGGTCTTACTATTTCAGTGGGCGTTACTGACAATCTCAACAAATCTACAATGTGTGGCGCCCCATTCGATCCAATACGACAGGGTCAAGCACCTTACGTAGACTGTAAATTTAACGGCTTAATCGGCAGATTCGCTCAATACATCTGGATTGTACTAAACGCAACAAGAAGTCTTGAAATATGTGAAGTGGAAGCTTTTTATGCTGGTAAACTTAATTTCTCTTAGTAGTTACATCTGAAGCTACATAAAAAGACTAGATATTCTAATTTTACAATCATTATTACAAAATTTAATGATATTCATATAAACATCTGTTTCTTGCAGACTCAGAAATTCGTTGTGCATCGCCAAGACCAGCGACGAAGGAAAACTACGCAATCACTAGATTAACTAGAGGAGGTCGTCTTTCACTGCAATGCGAGCGTGGATATGAATCAACTCACAACAAGAACGTAACGTGTGGTGATAATGGATATTGGAGTTTACCATTACCAACCTGCAAAAGTACGTACGCACTTTTGTTTACTATATATGCAAATCGTGTGTGTCTCTGAGTTACTCATGTGTAAACAATGCCGTTGAGTCATTTTATGGCGTCGGTCATTGCGGCACATTTGATTAAATTTACAGCTTCAAGTGGGAAATCTAAACATGGTATTGACAAAAGTAGGTAACATGTTGCAATTCGACAGCTATCTATTAGTTATAGCCACGCATTCACTGCTAACACAAGTAACTCTCTCTCTCAGACAGATTCACTCATGCACCCAATCATGCACCCACCCAATCATCCAGGCATACACCAACCTACGCATTCACACACACATACGCACGCAGGCACACACACACACACACACACACACACACACACACACACACACTCACGCAAGCACAAACCCAACACCTACACACGCACTCTCTCACACACATACGCACACACACACTCACACACGCAAACTCCCATGCACGCACATGGACAAACGCACACACGTATACGCACGTACGTACACTTTCTCTCTCTCTCTCTCTCTCTCTCACACACACACACACACACACACACACACACACACACACGCACACAGTGACACACACGCACACAGTGACACACACGCACACAGTGACACACACGCACGCACGCATGCACACACATTATTAGCATGGTGTCGAATCCAAGCGTTATCAACTGCGGTAAACAAGCAGCGTTGCTTTGGACAAATGTATTTAGAGATGAAAGCGTGTATCAAGACATTAAAAGTTAATGTTATCTATAGGGGCATAATTATGACGTCATTGCATTTAGAATTTTTCTGTCTTGATTATTAAATTTTACATGTAATAAGCTAAAATTAAAATTAGCTAATTAAATTTAGTAAGAGTAAGAAGTGTATGTAAGTAACAGTTATTTGTTTAGAAAAGAGTAAGTATGCGTTTCCTAATACCGGACAAGCAATACTGTATCCGGATACCTTCTCATTCGTCAATGCAAGTAATGGTAAAACGTTGGTTGCTAATGCGTCTAATGCTATCGACGGACGAACAAACAGAAATGAAAGTGGTCATAGAATGATTGCCAACTGCGCTGCAACTAAACCTCAGTCTCAGGAAAAGAGCAAAGTCCATTATCTGCAAATCGACTTGCAGACAAGATTTTTTATTTTTGCCGTTCGATTACATCTGAGAGACAACGAGTATAATCGAACACAACAAAAAGGTTTGGTTATTGAAGTGAGTGACTCAACTGAGCAGTCTGAATCAAAGCAGTGCGACGAACCCTATACAACAGTTTCAAATCAATCTCCTCTATTCATATGCCAAAAGTACGGACGATATGTTTATGCAGTTCTCCGCGACAGCGTTGGGCCTCTTCAAGTTTGTGAAATTCAGATACTTAAAAGTAGAGTTCTACAAATCCAAATTAAGAAGTTGTTGATACACTAATGCAAATGCCGTGATTTACAGGAATGGAGCTCAAAGGTTCGAATGCTGCTGTTCTTTATCCAGATAGTGTTTTGACGGCTGGAGGCAAACGGGCAGTTGCTTCAAATGCAATAGATGGAAAATATAGCGTCGGAGCGTCTGGCGCAGGTGGTGCTACCAACTGTGCAGTTACCAGTGAAAATACTACCGATCAAATTCCCAAATATCTACGCATCGACTTGGGTAGAGGTGAAGTTATTCAATATATCAAACTTCGTTTAAGAGATAGAATCGAGTCAGGTGAAGAGCGTGGATTCGAAAGCCAACGCGGTCTTACTATTTCAGTGGGCGTTACTGACAATCTCAACAAATCGACAATGTGTGGCAACCCATTCGATCCAATACGACAGGGTCAAGCACCTTACGTAGACTGTAAATTTAACGGCTTAATCGGCAGATTCGCTCAATACATCTGGATTGTGCTGACCGCACCGAGACGTCTTGAAATATGCGAAGTTGAAATTTTCTATGCAGGTAGACATGACATTGCATCATCTTAATTAATTAATACGAAACAAAGCAATCTGAAATTTTGAATATATTATATGTGAAATGTTCTAATATTCGGGCAAAGTTAACATGAAATTTGTGTTTAGACTCAGAAATAAGATGCGTACAACCATTAGACCCATCGAATGGAATGTACTCATTCGATAGGTTGACTAGAGGAAGTCGTCTCTCACTGCAATGCGAGCGTGGGTATGAAGCCACTCACAAGGAAGTGACGTGTGGTGACAAGGGATATTGGGAGCCACTACCGCCAAAATGCCAAGGTGTTTTATAGTTATACCTTACATTTTGAAATTTTTTATTAGTAGCTTAATTCTGTTAGTAAAATGATGCTCACGCATGCCATATAGTTACTTGCGATAATCTAAAACGTGAATCACTTGAACACGGATATATTACGCTCCAATGCAAGCAACTGGATTGCGTTGCTAAATATCAATGCCGTGAGGGATACGAAATTGTCGAAAACTCCAACAGAACATGCAGTATGAATGGGAAATGGTCTGGCCCAACTCCCTATTGTCGCGAAGGCAATACCGTTATAAAATTATTTTCTATTACCAATAGACGACATGCAATGTCTGCTAATGGTGCTGTTACTGCATGCGTACCACTTACATGTATGGTCCAATGCTGTAAACAATAGTCAAAAAGCTTCTAAACAATAAAATGACTTTGTTTATGTCAGAAGACATACTCAAAGATTAAATAGAGACTATACGTTTCAGTTTACTAAATAGAGACTACACGTTTCAGTTTACTTGCATATTGTGAGTCTATTCTCATCTGCTCTTGTGACTTCACAACACCGGAATGCATGGTATGGTGTCTGTGGTTAGTCTGGTCATTCTCTTTAGTTAATCTTTTTGTTGCGACGGGTTGGAAAAGCGTCCAATCAGAACAATATAAATACCCAAACAGCATAATGATGTAGAATCATAAATCTGCAATGTTCTGTTGATGGCCATACCTCAGTTGATATGGGGGTGGCACCATAATTATACCCATGTCTGTAAATCCATCAGTATTAATGGTGATAATAGTTGTCTTGTCTTAGTTACTTGCAATAATCTAACACGTGAATCACTTGAAAACGGATTTATTACTCTTCAATGCTGGCAACCGGATTGCGTTGCTACCTATCAATGCCGTGAGGGATACGAGATTGTCGGAAACTCCAACAGGACATGTGAACTGAATGGAAAATGGTCTGGCTCAACTCCCTTTTGTCGCAAGTGTAAGACAGCTTTTACGTGTTGAACTGTTAAGAATTATTTTCTGTTACTTTATTAACTTAATGATCTAGACACAACGTTCCCACAAGTGGTATACTGACTATATCACTTATAACGTGGGCGATGGCAGTGTTGTTCCTTTGCAGAATATTATTCGTTCTAATGTACAAATTTATACATTACGAGAGCATCTTCTATATATAATTTTTGTCCTAACGATTGTCAATTTTTCTAATGAATGTCAACAGTATCTAGCAGTTTGAACAGCAAATGTTGAATGTCTATACGTACAGTCTAAAGCATACGGTATTATAATTGGCAATTGCAAGTCTACGGGATTTTTGCCTATTTGATTTTGTATAAATTTTAATGTGACTCTAACAAAATCGGTTTTTCAAGGCTATATACAAGTTTTACAAAAAATTTAATAAACATAGGAAATCAGGCAGATGCTTGAAGGTAGAGAATTAAACGCTATTAGAAGACGAACTAGCAAGCGCGCATGGTTACTCTCAATCAGTAACTAAATTTTAACAATACTTACAGCTACTGATTACCTGCAACTTTACAAAGCAATCTTATATAAACGCACAAAGAAAAATCAATTTGGAAGCATCGTGCAACTCACAGTTAATTAACTTCTTTCTTACTAATAGCTGTCTTCTGTGATGACCTGATACACGAACTTGTTACTGAAGACACATTTATCTGCAAAGCACGATGTAGAGAAGTAGATTGTCTTGCCTTGTGCAG
>CAXXBX010000306.1:20000-27500 GCA_964274945.1 Dehalococcoidia bacterium
AAGATCCACCGAATGGAGTGTACACAGTTTCTAGATTGACTAGAGAAGGTCGTTTGTCACTGCGATGCAATAGAGGATTTGCATCAACTCACGATGATGAAGTGACGTGCAGTGAGTTGGGATATTGGAGTCAACCATTACCGACATGTCGAAGTAAGTAAGCATCTATTGCAGAAAAATACATCTAAGTTAATTTGTTCCACACACTTGCTGATATTACATAACACACATGCACCCTCAGTCCAAATTATTGCCAAAACTTATTGCAACTAATCGACGCTATCTTTACAATGGAGAGAAGGGCTTATTATTACATCAATGCGGTTGTAGTATAGAAACACAATGATGTTCGCTAACACTTGCTGCTAGTGCATGTCAGTTGCCGTAAGCATCACGTATTTAGTTTTAAAATATATATTATAAACCCACTCTATTAGACAGACATATATGCACGTAAGGATTTTATTAACTTAAAAGAAATAAGTATTTTTATAAATCTTGAAAATACTACTAAAAGTTACATAAGTTTAGTAGATCAGTTTTATAACAGTCTTGTTGATAAATTTGATACATGCAGGAGTTTTGCACTATGTGCATCTTTTTAAGTAGCCACATTTTTGTTGTTAGTACTGTAGCGTGTAGCGAAGTGGTATTGTAGGACGGCTGCATTCTAGTGGTGATTGAAATAATCAAACTTTGCAATTGGACAAGCTCATTTTAATCTACAATTTATGTCATAAGCAAAATGATTTTATTCAAAATTTGCGACATACTATAACTTTTCTTCTGCCTTACAACATTAGCGCAATTTTACCGCGCAGATTGTTTAGAAGTTTTCAATATAATAAAGACAATACAGTACTTACAATCTTACTAAAAAAAATTTAACATTATTGGTTGCACTTCAGTTCTACGTATATTTTTGATTGCAAATATCTGTCAACTATTATAATTCAAATAGTGCACAATTATGAAATATAATCTAACTGGTTTAAGCATTTAAAAATAACTTGTGTATTTTGAATAATAATTTTTGCTAGATCAGGTTTGTTAGTCATATAATGTGTCTAGATTGTCTAGATTAGACAGCAATGTCTTGTTTGCAACACGAGAAACCAGCAACTGCTGTCGCCCACTAGATTAGATAAATTTTGTCAGTTAAATATGGCTAACAATTTTATTTGTATTCTAAACAATAGCAAATTATTTATTGAAAATGAGGTAGGTTACCTAGTGTACAATGTTAATGTTTATATGCACTCGAAAAGTAAGAAATAATTGTCTATTTATGACATATAAATACAATATATTCCTACCTAATCAACATATTTTGCAAACATAAAATGCAAACATAAAATCGACATGTTTGATTACTTAAATATCTATTATAATTTTAAAATTGACGCTAAGAGCTTTTGCCACTTAATTTGGTGACGTGGTAAAAAATTTATCAAACATTGTGTTTAAATAAAAAATTTTCTTAAAAGTGACACAACAAAACATGACTTTATCCAATAACAATTTGAACAGGAGTTATTTTGAGTAGCCAAAAGTAAGGCACAAAACTTTTCAGGCATTGAAGCACAAAGTATTTGTTAGATAAGTTTAGGTACAGATTGCTTATGCAATAATTCATTTCTAAGGTACGTGACTTGTTTTTCAGGCGCTTCATGCCATGAACTTACAACAAGCAATTTCTTCACTACGGGCAATCCTGTTTGCACAGCTAGATGTAAACATGTTGGCTGTGTTGCTGAGTGCAAATGCGATGTGGGATATGAGACAAGTAAAAATTCTACCCGAGAATGTCAACTGAATGGAATGTGGTCAAACTCCGAGTCCGTCTGTCGCTGTAATAATTTAATGTGTTCTGTATAGTCTAGCCAGTTATCTAAATTGTTTGTCTCATTCCTCCAGTAAAAAGATGTAAGCCTCTAAGCGACCCTCGCAATGGCAAAGTCATTGTAAACAACCAAAATTACGGCGCCGTTGCAAATTACATCTGTAATCATGGGTTTAACTTGGCGTATGGGTCTAGTACAAGACGATGTCAAAGTAACGGACAATGGAGTGAATATCAACCCATTTGTAGACGTAGGTCACAAAAATGATACAAATACTATAAAGGCTGAATGTGTGTGTGTGTGTGTGTGTGCGCGCGCGCGTGTGTGTGTGTGCGTGCGTGTGTCTGTCGCATAACCATTCTATTATTCAGATGTGTGCGCAGCCGCAAATTTGAGAAATGCAGCATCAATTTGCTCTGTCAAGAACAATGGAAGAGCTGTTGAGAGATGTTTGGAACCGTCACAATGCGGATCTGGTCTCAACTATGTTTGTGGCATCAATGGAATGGAATATCGCAACAGATGCCTAATGAAAGTTGCAGCATGCACGGAAAAAACAGAAAATGAAGTAGCAGCAGAGGGCCATTGCCACTACGGTATCTCTAGAGACCATAAATTTTCTTCTGTGTTTCAATTTTTTTATTTAGGTGGAATTTGCACTCAGCCAAAACCATCTCCCAAAGACGGTGTCCCGTGTGTACAAAAGTTTTATCGATTCTGGTTTAACAGTGACACAGGAGCTTGCGAAGAATATGCCCATGGAGAGTGTTTTAGGGGACATAACATTTTCTACACACTTGATGATTGTAAAAGAACCTGCATTAACAGTACGATCTTGAGATTAATCAATTGCAATTAAGATGTGCTGTTTTTGCCATTGTTGTCGTCTAAATAATTTTAATAATTTAACTTTGTCTTGGCACATTATTTACACTTAAGTACACATTTCATATTTTGTTAGAAATTTGACAAATTGTGTAAACTGCTGCTTGTTTCTCTAGTGTTAACAAAAATACAAAATGGTAAACGTTCTTATTACAATATAAATTATTATTTTCTGAGTTTATGACTATAATGTTATAAACTAAGCTAATAATGCAAATTGCTGATTATTGGTTGCTGATTGGATGATACACACTAAATGTGTTTTTGTAGCTGATATATGTACTCTTCCATACGATGCTGGTAAATGCGACATCAAAGCTACAAGATATTTCTACAACCTGAACTCCAGCAGGTGTGAAAAATTTACTTACCGTGGCTGTTTTGGCAACGAAAACAACTTCAGAGACGCAGCTGCTTGCAACAAGAAATGTAAGAGTTTTGCTATTTTTAGTTTGACCGTAAATTATTGTTTTCCTACGGTTATTAATAAATTATTATAAATAAACTTTGTTTGCTAAATAATAGAAATTTTTTGCTTAATGCAAATGCAAAAGTAAATAACCGTGCAGCAAAGTAAGGACATAATTATTATTTAAGTTTTTATGGCATGCACAAAGCGATAAATTTGTACATGTTTTTCTGAGTAGGTTGTAATTGCTCTTCTGTATTGTCCAAAAAGAAAGCTCAAAGCATCAGTCAAGCCAGTATGATTGACTAATTAGCTAAACGGTTAACTTTAATTAATATTTATTTAATCTGTTTGTAGTGCTTCTAGTGAAGATTAACTCTGCCACCTTAGACAAGGAAGGTAAAGAGTCTTACAAAGGCAAAGTGATGAAAGTTTGCCGAGCTAAAGCCGGTCGACCATCTCAAGTGTCAGCTGGTCATACAACACATCTCTCAGTAGCCCTGACGACAAGTACTGCCGGTTGCGTGTGTCCGAGGTTGAGAAAGGGTTTGACCTACAGATTGGCAGTAGAAGTTACGAACAGAAAGACGAAGACATCGTGGAAAATGGGCGTCCCTAAATCGTACTATGTCAAGCAAACAGATAAATGCTAGACCAATTAATATCTACCGTATTTCAGAATATACTGTTTTGATTCTGAACTGACGTGCGTCTTAATTGATGTTCGAGAGCCGTAAGTAGTTTCCATGTGATGTAGACATGTTGTAAGCTTTTCATTAGGCAAGGTCATCTGTCTGTAGAGTCTGCGACACATAACAAATTGAATCTCTTGCAAGAATAAAAATTAAGGCAGACGTGTTCTCTGGGTTTAGCCAATTGGTGAGTACCGCGTCCATATCTAACGATGATAGTCCTAGGAACGGCAAAAGGGGGAAGAGACTGGCTAGAGTCTACTCAAGTCAACACACACACAACACAATTTAGTCACAACCTGACAGCTAGACCATTAACCTTACTAGGCAACTTTAGACTTGACTGCGTACGTGTCCAAGTTACATGAGTAGCTTGAATTCAAAATACTCTAATACACTAACTGCTATTACAGACTTTCTAGGTACTACTTTTCATGACACTATATATATTATATAAAATCAAGTCACTTCTAAAATGCAGTTGCAGATGTTAGCAGTCACATGCTGTGTCCGCGCTACTGATTGACCTACATAGTTAGCTCAGTTCTTCTAATAATTGCACCTTCTCATCTGAGTCTGACTTGAATTCTTCTATATGTAGCAACCAATGCAGAGACGGCAGAGTTGCTCGCAAGCTCGAAGAGCACCAACAAATACATGAACTATGGGGTACTAACAGTCAGCGGCGTAGCCAGCATTCCGTGATTTGGGGTACAGATCGTATGTCCATGTTTGAAATTACTTTTAGTTTGACTGCTGGTAGCTACTTACGTATGTACGTATTTGGAAGTATATGTATGCATTTACATAAGAGTTCAGTTAATGGCGGTAGCGCCAAGCCTAACAGTATTCTTTTGCCGCTTTTAGTCACAACGTATTAGAGGAACAGGTGGAACTCTCACCGAAAGCTCTAGTGGCTGCATTTAGGCATATCACAAGAATGAAAATACAGATAACGGTAAGTCAATTGCAAGAAAACCAAGCACATTCATTAATTAATAGCTACTAGAGACCACTTTTTAATGTGACAATGGACTCTAACGTAATTGATGTATGTATGATTGCAATATAATGATAACCGTATTACAAGTTTAGTCGGTGTTGACAAATTTTGGGGAGGCCTGTGCCCTCCAAGGTCCCCTTATATAGCTACGTCGCTGGTTAGTTGCTTGACTGCCGTACTGTTTGCTTACAAAGTAAAGTATGTGCTCAAATTATGTACAGTCGCCGCCAATGTAACGTGTTGGTACTTGTCACGCAGAGAACTAACTGCAATGCAAAAGGCATCAGGCTACGTTGCAGGTAGACTTTAGGCCCGGTACCCTGCACATCAGTTGGGTGTAATATGATCTCGTACTGTGTTTACGTCAATTCTAGGGCTATACAACTGCACGTCAATAGCGGAATGCATGCAGCAAATACGAGAGATGTTTACTTACTGACCTGACCGGAACGTTAGTGTAGTCTGAGACACGATTCTTTCATTCGTATACAAATTATGTCCACTTTAGGGTATGGTAATGTACCCTACGGTAGGTACTCTACGGTAGATACCCTACGGTACGGAACCGTAACCCTACGGTACCGTACTCTACGTACTATACCTTACGGTACCGTACCCTACGGTACTGTACCCTACCGTACCGTACCCTACGGTACCAGAAGACTCAATCTACATGCCCGCGTTCTAGATATATAGACCGTGTGATGTTTATAGCGTAATCTGTTAAATTTGAAGCTGGTAGGTTAATTAACTAATCTTGCATTGGTAATGGAAATTGCTGCTGCACGATCATTTCCTCGTCTGACGGTATACGTAAGAGTGCCATTGTTGTCAGAGATGTGTATATGTACAAGCTCGTGTACGTACACAATCGGTAATTCTGTGTACGGGGAAAATTTGATGTCATGCACAAATTTGCAGAGCCTTCTCAGCGAAGAGCACGTACGCTGACTAGCCTGACACGTGTGACACTGTCTGCAAGTAAACACCGTGCTACGAACGAAATCCCCTAAGAACAAGTACACGCTGGAATAAACGTCTAGGACTTTCCAACTAGAAACAGGTGTTAATTATTTTATTATAATTAGTTAGTTTAAGTTTGATGCTCTAATTCAAAGTAAATATGGCATGCGTACCGAATCAGTAACGCACAAAATTAGACGCTAGACATCTATGACTAGAAGTGCAAACATTGGAAATAAAAATAGAAATAAGAATTAAAACAAATTCAAAGTTAAACATTAAAGTTTTAAAATAAAGTACTAAATTTTAAGTACAAAACTAAAACGTTAAATTACTATAAATAGAACATATTTGTGTTATAATTTTAAATGTAAATTGTGCAAAATAGAAGGCTTTATTAAAGTTTAAAATTTGTATTCTAATTTAAAAACTTAGTTAAGACAAGTTCTAATTTAATAAAAGCAAAAAAAAACAGAAATTAAAATTTCAATAACAAAGTTAAAATATAAATTGTAAGGCAAAAACTTGAATTACTAACTTAGTAACTAAAAATTGGAATAACTCAATCACCCAAAATTTGTATTGCTAGCTGTTTCTGAGGCTGCACTCGAGATCTACACGTATGTTTCTTTGTTCGTTTGTGTCATAGAATCTTCATCCAGACTGCAGTAGCTACATAATAGATCGGGTGAAGAACTACGAGGCTAATCCGGGATTGAATATTCGACCAAAGATGCCGGTGCATGTCTTTCTCGCGAGGCTCGTGCAGACATCGATGGCTACCTGCAGCTGCTAAATCTAACGAGAACATCACTGCTACTGTCACGTGCCGTGTAGACACGTACGTAGACGCACTATGGTACTGGGAACCGATACGCGCGCCTCAAGCTGTTGACGGAAATCGTACGTGGGTGTGCGTTTGCACGTTTCACTCCGACCGCGACCGAGGTGGGCAGTGGATACGTTTATTGTGTCTGCATTCTACTGTCAGTCTATCGTCCAGAACGTCGCAAGTGCGCCTGTCATTCAACTTCCAGTAGTTTGGAACGGGGTTTGACTCACTCGTCATACGCGTGTAAATGACGCCTCTCTGCTCTTGTCAAACATTGCTACGTGTGACTGTGTTTTCTTGTACACTTTGCGTAGAGCGCATGAAGAGTTTGCCGTGTTTCTATAGACTCATAGAAATGGAAAGGACGATGAAATTTTGTAGGAAATTGATTTCACATGTCTGATGCTGATTTCCCTGCACGTGCATGCAGCTTTTCCAAGCACGCGGTTGTCAATTAATTAAAGTTCGAGCGCTTCGCAATATCTCGATTTTTGCTTGATGTCTGCATGTTGAGTGTACGTGTTCGAGATCTGTGCCGTTTTTTACACTTTCGCCTTGCCGACGTGTTGGCGAGCTGTTTCTCTGGTGTCACAATGTCTGATTTCTAGGAATAATGGCCTTGGAATTTGTCCAAGAGACGTCTTGGTTGCGGCATGTCTGGATGCAGATGCTGATAGTGAACTTGGCGTTTTCTGGTGAGTGAGGTTTGAAATTGTACAAGATACTGTAAATCCAGAAATTTTAGTAATTTTTATTACTTCTGCCCATGAAGCAGTTCGTACACGTTATTTTAGTGCAGGACATCGGTACAGTACTGTAGCCGAATTCAAATGCATCTATCTATAAATTTTAGTTTTTTTAGTACAACCAGG
>CAXXBX010000306.1:32500-55203 GCA_964274945.1 Dehalococcoidia bacterium
ATGCATTTTTCCTGCGTCGATGCTCTTAAAAATATGCAAGAAATGCAAGTCTAGCTCTCATTCGATTTCTACTGCTTTCTAGCATCTAATTTGTCTAGTGCTGCCTCTGTATTGTGTTTTGAGAAACTCATTGAAGAACGGCAGTCTTGATGGATCTAAATCCCCCTTTATTAGAAGCTTAACAGAGCACCAAGTGCAGTCAATTAGCTGTAATGTAAGTAAGTGTCTCTGGTTTGCAACACATAATTACAGAGAGCAATCATGTAATATGAAGCATACAGGAAGGTGATCTGACATTCAAGCATTGATTTGATGTCATGTTGGTAACCTTAGATCCAGAAGACAACTGACCAATGGGAATTTTCTGCCGTAGACTCATGACTACTTTGAAATAACAATAATACTAAGTGATATTGGACATGCAAGACTGACAATGTTTGGCCATTGGTCAATGGCTGGTTGTTGTTCCAGATTCTGTACGCTACTATACCAAACCACCATTCACTGAAGGTCAAGAACTGATTTGTCTTGATGTTCTGGAATACATGTAGATGTCACATAATTCGTTATATACCGTGGCACTAGCTTTCTGTCATCTATGGCCCATCTCAATTAGACAATAAAAACAGGAAAGTGAAAGGCTCATACAAATTTAGACAACACAGTTTGAGCTCTCATTATAACACAATTTTAGAAGTCACTTTTTGACTGCCTTGTTGTACATTAATTAAAGCAAGTAGATATATTGAACTAATTGATATACATTAACAGTTTGTTTTTGTGAGAACTTACAATACAGCAGTGAAAACGCCATTTGCATCAGAGATTAACACTCTGAGGCTAGATTTGTGTTATCCACCAATTCGTTAATTCACTAAGCATTAGTCAGAACCGATTGTGGCAGATAATGCAGTGTGTGTACTGTACACACAGTCGACTTTCTAACGAAGGCATATACTAGAAGACGCAAATAGCACATTTATGTAAATTACCTTTGATGCAGGTGAGATAAAAATTTTGTAAATGAGGTTTTATCTTGTGTAGTGGCATGCTGAATGCAAATACTTATTGCCGTATAGGTGACCTGGTATACGTAGTTGGAGTTTGAGATTGATTTAATTAAAACTGGAATGAGTTTGTCATACTATAACTCGTGTACTATAGGACATTATAAACTTTGCTTTTGGCAACATAGTTGTAGATTTTAGTGTTGTCATCCTAATTGTAATATATCCTACACTTTATTCTCCACAGCTACAAGTAAATTCTGCATTGCAGTCTACACCTGGATAGAATGCTGAGTCGATACCATGACATTGGCAGACAGTGACATGGTGTTTCATGTATATGTTTCTTGTGTACAGAAATAATGTGTCCAGTTCTCTCACCACCTCTGAATGGCTATTTGTCAAGTGCACATTTTATGTACAATGAATCAGTAACTTACAGCTGCAATTCAGGCTACTATTTGAGCAATGGAAATGAGACAAGAACTTGCCTAATATCAGGCCAGTGGAGTGGAATAGCACCTCTGTGTCAACCTAAATGTAAGTTGTCTAAGTGTTTAAAATTTATTAATGCTATCAAAATGAGCTAGATGTGTATAGTGCTTTATATTTTTGTATTGGAAATTGAAAACTTGGTGGAAGCAAGGACATTCTGCCAACTTTGGTCAAGTTTAGCATATTTTTACTGGTTTGATTGGAACTCTTGCTTATATATTGGCTTCTGCTCATGAATTGCAGTTGTGTAAGTGGAACTGTTCTTTCTTTTCAACACTATGAATGTACTTTTCAAAGACTGCAGAAATCTGAAAAGCCTGGAATGCTTTTCATATTGCTAGATCATCATCTATAGAGCATAGTTTGATGTATCATATCGGAATCCTAGAACAAAAACCGGAGTAGGCTGCTGTGGTTGTACATGTTTGCAAATCCCATACATACATACGGGTGACTAACACGGGAACAATGCATGATGCAATTCCGGCCATGGAAACAAAGAGCCATTTGCTACCGATCAACATTTTATAAAACATACAGAGGCCATAACCCCTCCCCCTAGCGTGCACTTTGTATGCTTATGAATTTGTTGATAATTTAGATGACCCTTTTTCAATGTTGCAGTCCACAGTTTAACTATTTAGAGTCATTATTTACTAGATGCTCATCTGCATATGCATATACAATCTAGATAAGCACACAAGTAATTTTCCTTTTTGTAAGGTAATTTGCATCTTGTTTCTTGCAGTGCATTTTTGCTCAGTACCAACACCTCCAGTCAATGGTGTATTACAGTTCAACGGCACAAATATAGGATCCTTGGCATCATTTCAATGCAATTTAGGCTACAACATGACTGGAAGTCCAATGAGTACTTGTCAACTAATTGGCACTCGGTTGCAGTGGTCTGATCAGACACCAAATTGTACAGGTAGGATTTTGTTGTTTTGATATTTCAACTGTATTATTATTTTTCGATTGTGGACAGTGATAAAGTGTCCAAGACTTTCTCTTCCTTTGAATGGCTATTTATTGAGCAATGGTGTTTTATACAACACAACTGTCAGTTATGGCTGCAATCCTGGTTATCGTATAAAGAAACATCGGACAATAACTTGTCTAATTTCAGGCCAGTGGAGTGATACTCCACCTCGTTGTAAATGTAAGAAGCATAAAGTGCTTTTGATGATCTCCATTTACTTGCATCTAGGCTAAGTTGATATTGTCTGTCAAAATAGATTGATTTTAGACTTTGTAGGAAATCATAAAGACATGTTTATATTCAGTTACTATTTAGTTGGTTAGTTGTGATTTGAGAGGCATTTGCCCAATTGTTTTATTCTTACTTGAGGAATGACACGAGCTGTACATTTTCTAATGTATGAAGATATAGAACTTGCTGTACACTTCCAAGTTGTACAATTAAGCACATATTTTCTTTGATATATCTACCATGTCATTACAACTAGCAAGTGTGGATTAAGAAGTTTTAGAGACATTGATCAAGCTACGATTACAAACATCATTTTATATCATTTGAATTTGCATGAATAATATATGATCTCAACGTCACTTGGGAATAGTGAAGCTGCCTATTTACTTGCATTTAGTGACACATGTCTAATTTCAGAGTATGAAATAACTGCCGGTCATCGGGCAATGACTGACCAAATGACAAGATTGCATGGCCATTTGACTAGACAAAGAATTGACTAAAATGGCAGCTATGGCTGAGTGGTCGATGCATTTGAAATTTTTATTTTAGTGTGTGTAATTAACATTTGGACGTTCACCATTGTAATCATGAAAGCTTTGTCTTCTCAGGCAATTGGCAAGCTTTCCATTGGACACTGATGTGTGCTTGCTGTTTTATTCAGCTTGTAAAGATGACATATAAGGCAAACATCTACAAGAACAAGATTTTAGTCGTGTCGTGTTTTATGTGATCTAGTCAGAAAAATATTGTGCTACATGATTGGGTTAGGTGCAGTGTTGGGGTTTGTTTAATGGAAAAAATGGTAATGAATTTGGGAGGACATGTTTCATGTTTGCCTAGTTAATTGTTCAGTTTTTATGATTTTCTAGTGTTTGAAGTAGGTTTAATTAAGAAAGCGGTTTAGGTTTAAAATATAACTTGTTTAGTGCAGGTGGAAACAGGTCAATTCTTAATTAAACCAGTTTAGCTTAAACCATTTGTTAATCGGTTTAGGCACTAGTGGAAATGGCCCTTACTGTACCTGTAAATTTCGGTTGTATTACTACGATCAGATGACTCTATTAAAAGTTTTACGATGATGTGGCTATACTCTCCTGTTAACATGCAAGTTATGCTTTAGTTTTGATTTCAGTTGCTGATAGATTTGATTAAAACACAACTTTGTGTACTGTTCTGATTGTAATTTAGTGGCAGAGTGCTTGGTACCTCGACCTCTTTTCAATGGGCAAGTCTTATACAACAGTACCAAATTGGGATCATCAGTATTGTTTAAATGCAATGCTGGCTACAAGTTGATTGGAAGTACAACTAGTTCGTGCAAACTAGGTGGTTCTCAACTACAATGGTCCTTGCGATCACCCACTTGTCAAAGTAAACATCACTGATCGCATTAAAATTGATATGTTTTATCTCTCTTGTGTAACAGTGATGACATGTTCAACTCTCTCTGGACCAACAAATGGCTGGCTGTCAATCTCTGATTTTGGCAATAGCAAATTAGTGACTTACAATTGTGATCCAGGCTATCATCTTAAGAATGGAAGTGCCACAAGATATTGTTTAGTCTCAGGCGAGTGGAATGGAACTGCACCAGCTTGTGAAGGTAAGTAACATCATTTAACTGTTGTGTGTTTATCTCTCAATACACTCGTTGTTTGTATTGATATTTATTCACTCATGAATAAATGTAGACATTTTGATTCATACTGCTCCTTGTACAGTCCGTACTAGAATTTTGTTTGTAACGTAATGAATTATTTGCTTTCTTGTGTCTTGTAGTGGGCGTTTGCTCAGTACCGACGTTTCCAGTCAATGGTGTTGTGGAGTTCAAGAGCACGGATATGGGATCTTTGGCATCATTTCAGTGCAATTTAGGCTACAACATGACTGGAAGTCCAACAAGTATTTGTCAACTAATTGACACTCAGTTGCAGTGGTCTGACAAGACACCAAATTGTACAGGTGAGAATTTTTGTTTCAATGTTTGAACTGTGCTTTAATGCTTCTGTTGTGGACAGTGATAAAGTGTCCAAGCCTCTCTCATCCTTTGAATGGCTATTTATTAAGGCATGATGTTTCGTACAACACGACTGTCTCTTTTGGCTGCAATCCTGGTTATCGTTTGAAGAAACATTGGACAATAACTTGTCTAATTTCAGGCCAGTGGAGTGGTGCCTCACCTCATTGTGAATGTAAGTACAGTAGTGTAGGAGAATTTAGACGTCATAATTTATTTGCATCTTTTCTAATTTAATTGAAAATTATAAATTGTGTAGGGGCAATCGTGAAATGTTTGTACCTTGGTATCTTAGAAACTTTGCTCAGTTATGTTTGTGCATGCATGTGGAGAGACTAGGTATTTACTCTTGGCTTTTCACAATTTGTTGCCAGTGCCGTGAAATATTAGTTCTTGTATACTTCTGCTTTCTTCGTACTTGAAAATGGCACAAGCAAATGTTTACAGTTGTCAAAGGACAGATGTGTCGATCTTGATGCACAGTTTTCAAGTAGGACAATTACACGCGCACGTAGGTTTGATTATCTCTGCCATGTCTTTTGCAGCTAGCAAGTCTGAATGCAGAAAACGTAGGGAAGGGAGGGAAAACATTATCCACAAGGATAATTTTACTGTATGTTATGTGCTATTGTATAGATAGATGGATAGATAGATAGATGTCAACTGTACTATCAACGTGGAAATTTCAGTTGCGGACACATTTAAACTTCTGCTTGAGCGTTTGGATAGTCTAAGCATGCAAGCCTTGAGGCGTTGTCTTCTTGATTATGAGTCAACTGTTCTTAGAGAGAAACAGTAATTGTCAATGAGAACTAGAGTAAAGCGCCTCTTAAGCTGGCGAGTTTATGATTTCACTGGGAGGTTAGTCTACTTTCAATGCTTAAGACTGGTGAGGGTATAGTAGTCTATAGTTGCTTGCACTGTAGTGAGAGGTGTTTGGGTTATGTAATGGTTCATAAGAAAAGCATAATTTTTTAGTCTTTTCATACAATTGGCAAATTTTACCTTGCCCACTGATACTTTCAACGTTCTTTTCTAACATGCCTTATAATGATGTCATTTAGTCGAATTTTGTGTATTTTGGCAAGCTAGTCAGAAAACATTTGCTACTGCATGATTGGGTCAGCTGCAGTAGGGAAAAGAATGGTAATGAAATGCAGACAGGATATTCGTGATGTTTGCAAATTTAATTGGATATATTTTATATTAATTGTTAGTGATTTTACTTGTGATGTTGGTTTGTGTGTTACTATGATGAACCTTATTTTAAAGTTTTGCAATAATGTGGTCATACATCATGTATTGATCAGTTTATACTTTAGCGTTGTATCTAAGTTACTGATAAGTTTGCTTTTGGTCAACACAATTTTTTTTGCTCGATGTAATTTAGTGGCAAAGTGCTTGGTACCTCGACCTCCTCTTAATGGACAAGCGTTATACAACAGTACCAGGTTTGGATCGTTGGTGTTATTTCAGTGCAACTCTGGCTACAAGTTGGTGGGAAGTACAACTAGTTCGTGCAAACTACGTGGCTCTCAACTCCAATGGTCTAGGCAACCGCCCACTTGTCAATGTAAACATTGCTCAGATACTATAGATTGAGACATTTTGATCTTTTTTTTTTTTGTTATAACAGTGATTGTATGTCCTACTCTGTCTGGACCAATGAATGGCTGGCTGTCAATATCTGATGTTGGCAATAGCAAATTAGTGACTTACAATTGTGATCCAGGCTATCATCTTAAGAATGGAAGTGCCACAAGATATTGTTTAGTCTCAGGCGAGTGGAATGGAACTGCACCAGCTTGTGAAGGTAAGTAACATCATTTAACTGTTGTGTGTTTATCTCTCAATACACTCGTTGTTTGTATTGATATTTATTCACTCATGAATAAATGTAGACATTTTGATTCATACTGCTCCTTGTACAGTCCGTACTAGAATTTTGTTTGTAACGTAATGAATTATTTGCTTTCTTGTGTCTTGTAGTGGGCGTTTGCTCAGTACCGACGTTTCCAGTCAATGGTGTTGTGGAGTTCAAGAGCACGGATATGGGATCTTTGGCATCATTTCAGTGCAATTTAGGCTACAACATGACTGGAAGTCCAACAAGTATTTGTCAACTAATTGACACTCAGTTGCAGTGGTCTGACAAGACACCAAATTGTACAGGTGAGAATTTTTGTTTCAATGTTTGAACTGTGCTTTAATGCTTCTGTTGTGGACAGTGATAAAGTGTCCAAGCCTCTCTCATCCTTTGAATGGCTATTTATTAAGGCATGATGTTTCGTACAACACGACTGTCTCTTTTGGCTGCAATCCTGGTTATCGTTTGAAGAAACATTGGACAATAACTTGTCTAATTTCAGGCCAGTGGAGTGGTGCCTCACCTCATTGTGAATGTAAGTACAGTAGTGTAGGAGAATTTAGACGTCATAATTTATTTGCATCTTTTCTAATTTAATTGAAAATTATAAATTGTGTAGGGGCAATCATGAAATGTTTGTACCTTGGAATCTTAGAAACTTAGAAACTTTGCTCAGTTATGTTTGTGAATGCATGTGGAGAGACTAGGTATTTACTCTTCACTTTTCACAATTCGTTGCCAGTGCCGTGAAATATTAGTTCTTGTATACTTCTGCTTTCTTCGTACTTGAAAATGGCACAAGCAAATGTTTACAGTTGTTAAAGGACAGACGTTTCGATCTTGATGCACAGTTTTCAAGTAGGACAATTACACGCGCACGTAGGTTTGATTATCTCTGGTGTGTCATTTGCAGCTAGCAAGCCTGATGCAGAAAACGTAGTGAAGGGTGGGAAAACATTATCCACAAGGATCATTTTACTGTATGCTATGTGCTTTTGTATAGATGGATAGATAGATAGATGTCAACTGTACTATCAACGTGGAAATTTCAGTTGCGGACACATTTATACTTCTGCTTGAGCGTTTGGATAGTCTAAGCATGCAATCCTTGAGGCGTTGTCTTCTTGATTATGAGTCAACTGTTCTTAGAGAGAAACAGTAATTGTCAATGAGAACTAGAGTAAAGCGCCTCTTAAGCTGGCGAGTTTATGATTTCACTGGGAGGTTAGTCTACTTTCAATGCATAAGACTGGTGAGGGTATAGTAGTCTATAGTTGCTTGCATTGTAGTGAGATGTGTTTGGGTTATGTAATGGTTTATAAGAAAAGCATAATTTTTTAGTCTTCTCAGAGAATTGGCAAGTTTTACCTTGCCCACTGATACTTTCAACGTACTTTTCTAACATGCCTTATAATGGTGTCATTTAGTTGACTGTTGTGTATTTTGGCAAGCTAGTCAGAAAACATTTGCTACTGCATGATTGGGTCAGCTGCAGTAGGGAAAAGAATGGTAGTGAAATGCAGACAGGATATTCTTGATGTTTGCAAACTTATTTGGATATATTTTATATTAATTGTTAGTGATTTTACTTGTGATGTTGGTTTGTGTGTTACTATGATGAACCTTATTTTAAAGTTTTGCAATAATGTGGCCATACATCATGTATTTATCAGTTTATACTTTAGTGTTGTATCTGAGTTACTGATAAGTTTGCTTTTGATCAACACAGTTTTTTTGATCGATGTAATTTAGTGGCAAAGTGCTTGGTACCTCGACCTCCTCTTAATGGACAAGCGTTATACAACAGTACCATGTTTGGATCGTTGGTGTTATTTCAGTGCAACTCTGGCTACAAGTTGGTGGGAAGTACAACTAGTTCGTGCAAACTACGAGGCTCTCAACTCCAATGGTCTAGGCAACCGCCCACTTGTCAATGTAAACATTGCTCAAATACTATATATAGATTGAGACATTTTGATCTTTTTTTTTTGTTATGACAGTGATTGTATGTCCTACTCTGTCTGGACCAATGAATGGCTGGCTGTCAATATCTGATGTTGGCAATAGCAAATTAGTGACTTACAATTGTAATCCAGGCTATCATCTTAAGAATGGAAATGTCACAAGATATTGTTTAATCTCAGGCGCATGGAATGGTTCTGCACCTTCTTGTGAAGGTAGGGTCATTGATTAAAGTCGTATCTTCACTGCTGCAACTACTAATACATCGTTTTCCATAGATAGTTAAACATTCTGTAATATATGAAAGAACTAGGCTTGTGATATTCGGGGTTTCTGTCAGGACATTTTACATTGTAGCATGCAAATTTTTACTTGTTTTGAGTTGAGGTTAGCTATTGCTTTACTCTTGATATCAGTGATTGTCTTTAATTTATTGTACAATACATATTTAGGAACAGTAAAAATGGAAAATCTGTTTGCTATATGTCCTTCGATCAAACACATGGGTCTTGTTATTTTTATATAGCAAGACTGTTCATCGAATTATCATTGTTGAGTATCGTTTGCATAGTCTTTCAGGCATGCATTTAGGAGTAGTAAGCGGTGTGTTCAACTTTATTTTGAGTATGAGTGGCGTGCTTATGACAATGACAGTCTAAATAGCTTAATTAGACTGCATGCATTTATTTTATCTTGTTTCACTCTTCTGAAAGCTCTTGTCAGAAGACAGAAGATGTTACAAGCAAATTCATGTTAGAGGAGTAGTCAAGGATGGACGACATTCCAGCGACAGGCATGCTAAAGATGATGATGTTCGACTGGGTTTGTGCTACTGGTAGTGAACCATGCAGATGTACGTTCTTGATGTGCACAAGGCAATCCATGTTTTTACTGGTATCTGACTTTCTGAATAGTGACCTAAATGCACATGATAGACTCTTGTCTTTTACTTCATTTGAGTTGTGGCTATACCTAAAAGAGTTAACGAAATGCAGTTTGCTTTTTGGTTTTTTCTATGTTGATGCATATAGGAAAAGTAGAACCGTAATATTTGGCTGTTTGAGGTCGGCGTGCCTTAGCAAGTGTGTTGACAGGAGCGTTGATACCTCAGCACTAGATTTATTATCGTTTACTCTGATGTTAAAGAGAACAGTGGAATCTGTAGTTGATGCATACCAAAACTTGAATGTCTGTTGAGAATTGATGTCGTAATTATCTATGTCATTCATCATTCTGTACTTAGTTTTGGCTCTTAGAATGTTTATTTTGTAGTGAATAATGATAAAGAGCATTTTGTGCTTGGAAGATTTACAATTTTTTTTAAAATTTTATTAACATTGGATAGGGTTGTTCACAGTATAGTGTTGATACTACTGTAAATCAATAAATTTTCGTAACCACAAATGTTTGTAAACTGCCACAAACTCTATTTCGTAAGAAACAAATGTTTGTAAACTTTCCTCAAGCCTCTTGAACACGTGTGTGGAAGTGACAGTGAGGCTCAATAAACATTCTGGTAAATACCTGCCGATGTCTGTACTGCGTCCTCAATAATGTCTTTGATTTCTCGGCTTGCAAAAGCCAATTCATTGACTAAGTGCTAAGTTTCCAAACAGGAGTGTCTTGGTGGACTTACATGTACTTCTATTCCAAGTTGTTTGGGTAGTCCTGCTATTGCTGCTTACTATGTTAGTAAGTTTTTTTGACATTGTCTGCGTAGTCCTATGAGCCAGGCAGACTTTACTCTTGTGCACTTAGTAAAATAATTATAAAATAAATAAAATCCAAATATTGATTGATATGTGAACTACAAAAGTTAGTAAGCGATTTAATTAAGTTAGTAAATTTTTGCAATTTACGAAATTTACGAAATTAAGTAGCTTACAAACATTTGTTGTATCAAGCCTACCGCGTGTACTTTATATGCATGGCATTGGAAAAACCGTATGCTCTAAAGCAAGAAAACAATATCTTAGTCTAAGGGGAGGTTAGTGTAAGCTGGTATACTAGATCTAGTTTTGTTATTTACATGTAGAACTTTGCCGTTTGTCATTTCTAATAGTCTATTTTTACACTTAAAGCGATTGATCTTTTGGATTGTAGTTTCATATTTTGTGCCTGGCTACAAATCGGTATACCTTGTTGTGTTGGCTTTGTCATACTTTCTATTTGTATGTAGAGACTGTGTGCCCAATACTGATTCGTCCACTTGATGGTGTAATAAAGTTTCACAACACAAAATTGAGCTCTTCAGCATCATTTCAATGCAACGTTGGCTACAACATGTCTGGAAGTGCAAGAGTTACGTGTCAGCTACATGGATTAAAAGTGCAGTGGTCTGACAAGCCACCAGTCTGTCATTGTAAGAGTATTGGACAGAAGTTACAAATTGTGTATTTAGATTATTAATGTGTACAGTGATAAGATGTCCAAGTCTGTTTCGTCCTCGAAATGGCTATATATCAAGCAATGAGTTTACCTACAACAAGTCAGTTAATTATGGATGTAATCCAGGCTATCGTCTTAGTCTTGAGAAGGGAAGTAAGACAAGAACTTGTTTGATGTCAGGCCGGTGGAGTGGCAGACCACCATATTGTCAACGTAAGTAGTCTGTATATTTTTGATTTTGTATGGTTGTTTAGATCTCATGTTTATGTACTTAAACTAGAAGATAATAAAGTGATATGTGTGTTTGTGTATGTATGTGAAAAGTGGCAGCTCCAACGTATCAGATGAACTTGAATTAGAAAATTTCAAATTTTTTGCTAACTGTCGGTTTCAAGTGGAGCTGCTAGGCACAAAGGGATGGTTACCCTTCAAACCTACGAAACTCACTGTCTACTGGTTGTCTCGATTATCAGTCCATCAGTAGGGACGTGTTTTTCGTGAAAGTGCGTGTACGGCCTGGACAATCGTACATCTACTCTAATCTTGTCGTACGTCTAATTCTTTTGTTCAGAATGTTTCAATCAGCTTTTTTTTGTGGAAACTGGCTTGGAATCTCATGATTGTTCACTGCTGGTAAATTCTTATCAAGAATTCTCTTGAATAGACTTGTAGAGTCAATAGCAGAAGAAACTCTTTCTGAGTCCCAATGTGGCTTCCACAAAGGATGAAGCACCACGGACATGGTATTTACCCTGAGACAGTTACAAGGAAATGCAAGGGGCAACGTAAACCATTGTACACGGTCTTTATAGATTTGACAAAAGCTTGTGATTCAGTTAATTAATCGAAAGGCAATGTGGAAAATTTTAACAAGATTGGGCTGCCCACCCAAATTTGTAAATTTAGTGAGACATGTACATGAAGGAATGAATGCAGAAGTCATATCTGAAGGTAAAAAATCAGAAAGCTTTGTTTTGCATACAGGAGTAAAGCAGGGCTGAGTATTAGCACCCACTGTTTGCTCTGTTTCTTGCTGCAGTGCTAAATGAAATAAATGGTCGAGCTGAAAATAGAAGAGTCTTAATTCAATATCGGATGGATGGTTTATTCAATCTTCGCAGATTTATATCGAAATCTAAAACTGTAACCACAAAATTAAGAGATCTTCTCTTTGCAGCTGACTGTGCTTTGGTAGCACATTCTGCAGATGATATGCAAGAAATTGTAAACTGTTGCAAAAGCAGCTATCAGTTTTGGATTGCAAATATATATCAAGAAAATGGAGTGCATGTTTCAGCCGATTCTTGGTACAGTAAATGCTGGCAAGGATATTTTTGTGAATGGTGAAGCACTAAAGAGGGTATTCTCTTCTCTTACCTTGGCAGTGTTCTTTGAGAGAATTGTAGTGTTGATAAGGACATTTCTGCACGTCTGCAAAAAGGAAATAGAGCGTATGGCGCACTTCAATCAAGATTATGGAGTCAACAAGGAATAAGAATGAAGACTAAAATCAATGGTTACAAAGCAGTCGTTCTTGCAACTCTTCTGTATGGATCACAAACGTGGACGCTATATAGAAGAAATTTTCAGGATCTAGAAAAATTGTACTTTTGCTGTCTGCGTCGAATAATGAAAATTCATTGGTTGGAAAGAGTGACAAACATAGAAGTTCTGCAAAGAGCTGAAATAACAGGAATTCAATACATGTTGACTCAACAGCAACTTAAGTGGGTAGGTCATGTCGGAAGAATGAATGAGAGACGTTTCCCAAAACTAGTGCTATACGGCCAGTTGTTAGATGCACCAAGAAAAGCTGGTGGTCAGAAGTTGAGGTTCAAAGACACTTTAAGACACAATCTTACAGAATGTCGATATTGATCACAAAAATTGGGAAATGATAGCATGTGACGGTTCAGTGTGGAAGAAAAATATGAGATTAGGTTTAGATCGTTACGAAGAAGGTAGAATTGACAAAATTGAAGAAAAGAGACTAATGCAGCACAACTATACACCACAAAACTTGACTACTGGTACAAAGAACATTTGTAATATCGGTCATCGAGTATGTCGTTTTGGAATTGGACTCTTTGCACATGAACATGCTCATCAAAGACAAATTGTAAACAACTGCTTAATGGAAGTCGTGAACTCATTATTGAGTAGCAGAAAAGAAAGAAGAATGTGTGTGTGTGTGTGTGTGTGTGTGTGTGTGTGTGTGTGTGTGTGTGTGTGTGTGTGTGTGTGTGTGTGTGTGTGTGCGTGCATGTGTGCGTGCATGTGTGCGTGCTTGCATGCATGCGTGCGTGCGTGTGTGTGCATGTGCATGTGTGTGCATGTGTGCATGTGTGCATGTGTGTTTATGTGTAGAAAATCCACACTTTCAATTTTGATGTGACGTTCTGGTAGTCATCTCTGCATCAGTTGTATGTAGTCATTATTTTGTTTGTATGTGTATAAACATACTCTTTAAAGCTGGGCAGAGTTCTGGGGTTTGCAACAACGGCCAGACATCAGACATTGTCGGGCCAATGTCAAGGTTTGTCGCAGAATGCTTGGACATTATTATGTAGTGTCCAGGCAAAACCTAAATCTTGTTTTATTACCATCAGATTCCCTGTTGGTTAGTCTTGAAACTAAACTAAGTAAGGGCTCACATGCCGATATGAACACGTCCACGATATCAATCAAACAGACTCGCACATACAGGCACACAGTATGTGACTGCTAAAGTAGACTATTTTCACTTTTTTTGTGGTTTTGAAGAGACTACTGAGGGATTCCACATTCCACCAACTTTACCTTTTGACGTACTCTGTAGATGAGGTGGCCATATAATTACTGGTAACTGTACCCTCATGAAGACCATGCTGTATTGTTTTTATTGCTGTGCATAGAGATATGGCAACTGGCTCTTCAGAGCAACAAGCGTTATAGCCGCTGTAATGTTGTGTTGTTGAAATTTTTGAAATCAAATCCTTCTAATGGGTTTGTTTGGTCGTGTCCAGTCATTTGTCCATTATGTGTAATTTCTTATTGTGGGGACTGGAGTTCAGTCACGACTTAGTAGGTTCTGTAACAGGGGCTATCAGTTCTTAGTCATGGGATCTGAGGGGCCAAAATCAAAGAAATTTGGATGTGTATGTAAAATGTGTACACATTGGTACTGTGCCTTGGCATCACTTCTGTTTACTGATTAGTCAAACATTTTGAAATCAATTATAGCAAATTACTGTCAGTTACAAACATGTTTTAATCGACAATTTGTGCTAACAATTTAATTGGCATAATGTATAGTCAACTCTCGATGTAATGACATGGTTGGGACCAGTGATTTGATGTCATTACATGCATATCACGAGGTCACCATATCAAATCTGCTTGGATGCAAACCTGAATAACGCACGTGGTTTCATGTTAGTAGTGTGAGGTGGCCAGATTAACGAGCTTGATTTAGCTAGGATGGCATGTACTGTACTGTAAATGCTAATGCATTGTAAACTTCTACTTGTAGTTAAAAATTTCTCTAGGTTTAGAATCTGCTAGATTCACATGCAGCTATATATACAGATGAAGCGCCATGGTTGCTTTTGCTTCATGTGTGCACCATGTGGCAAAAGGTGTGCATACGGGCGGATAGGCTGCGTGACCTGCATGTTGGTAATGGAGGGAAGTTTCCATACTCTTATGCATTCTTAATATTTTGTGTATGTCAGTGTCTTTATATCAAGTGTTGTTATATCAGGAGGCGAAGTACCATGTTTTATATGCATGCACTTCTGTTCCACACTAGCTGTCTATGTTGTTAAAATCGCGATGTCGTTATATCTTGGTGTCGTTATATGGAGGATTGACTGTAGACCCATTCTTGATGAGACAGTTTATTTTTACTGAAATGTTCAATGTTTAGCTCTTGTTTTGATTTCTGGGACTCAATATCTGATTACTTGTTGTTTATTCTTTTGTAGCTATAAGTGAGATCTCACTGCATTTAGTTTTGTGTATGTGGCTATTATGTATACCTGTATATGTGCATGTTAGTTTGATAGCTTTTCTTACCCAGAGAAGGAAGGAAAATATAAAACTCTTTAATTTGCACCTTTTGTGATTATGTTGAATTCGTGGTTACCATTTTATGAGAAGATGACACATAGGCATGTACCTACAGTATTAAACATGCAGTTCTGTTGTGTTATCACTTAGTGATATTACAGTGAAATCAAAATTCTTACAATTGCTTTGTAGCCAGTTGAAGAAATGGGTTACTTTGCTGGCAAACAAAGTGATTTATGCAACAGTCTTAAACCCTTTTCTAAAAGCTGTGTTTGTTTTACTTTGTGTGACTTCTCTAGCTGGTTGTACCAAAGCACATAAGCCGATTTTGTGGCAAAGCAGTTGAAGATGACAGTAAACTCTTTAAAGACGAGCTACCATAATTAGTGCATATAGCTTAACTAGAGCACCATTTGGCATGATAATTGAGCAGCTGTCATGACTTTGAGGTGATTTGACAACTGAGCCCATGCATGTTACTTAGCAATCAAAGTATAACAATGTCATTATATTACTGCTGGTATGAACTTTTTAAAAAAATTAGTGTAAAACTGGTATCGCATTGCATGCATAATGATCGATGCACTCTAAATTAACTGTCTTCAAAGGTAGAAAAATGTGAAAGTTTAGGAAGTAGCTGTGTTTAAGTCACTGCTCGAGGAGCATTAAGTATATGGTAGCTGTGATCAATTTCTTGTTGTCAAAATTGAAGGACGGAAGATGGTTTATACGTACATTTATTTTCAGTTGTTCACTTATAGATGCATGCGCTTGTATCTCTATCAATTTTATTTTCAAACTTTAATGATTGCTGTTATGTAATCTAGCATTAAAGTGTTCAAAACTTTTGAATCCACTGAATGGTCGAGTTTTATACAGCAGCCGAAAATTGCACTCTTCTGCTTTATTTGAGTGCAGTCCTGGCTACAGGTTGGATGGAAGTGGAACGGTTAATTGCAGATTAAATGGCTCTCTACTTCAATGGTCTAATCAACTGCCTACTTGTCAAGGTATGGATCACTGAATGGTGTTTTTCAGTGTGTCATCTAAATAGTTTTTTGACAGCTATACGATGTTCAAGTTTGTCTCCACCTGTCAATGGGTCTTTGTCAGGGTCAAAGTTTTTGTACAACAAATCAGTTGTGTACAGCTGCAATCGTGGTTACAATCTTGAGAATGGAAACAAGATAAGAACTTGTTTAATGTCAGGCCATTGGAGTGGCAAAGCTCCCAGTTGCCAACGTGAGTATTTTGTGATATTCATTGGTCGCATGCTGGCTGTGATTTTTGGTGATTGAGTGTTGTTTCATGAAGTCTGTCTAATCAATATTACTGACATCTGATCGTATTATTTTCTGATGTGTATATTGTTATCTTGTTGTAATTTAGGTGCAGCATGTCCTGCTTTGTTCAATCCAGTCAATGGTATTGTTCAGCACATTGGCACAAATTCTCGGTCGACAGCCTTGTTTCATTGTCATGTGGGGTACAAGCTGATAGGAAGCACAGTTCTAACTTGTGTTCTACGCGGATCTCATTTGCAGTGGTCTAACCACCCACCGACATGCCGGAGTATGAAATACTGAACATTCATCAATAGCAACTTTGTAACGCTATGTTTGTTTTGACAGAAATACAGTGTCCAAAATTACATTCTCTTGTAAATGGCTATTTGTCATCCAGCAATTATTCCTACAATGCGACGGTAACTTACATGTGCAATTCAGGCTATCATATAAGAAATGGGGATCAAACAAGAACATGCCTGAGTACTGGACTGTGGTCTGGTAGGGTTCCTTCTTGTGAGCGTGGTAAGCTTTCAGAGAGTAGTGTTAGTGAAGAGCTTAATTTATTTTTTGATGTGTAAACTTTGTACAAGCCCAGCTTATGGAGTGTCAGTGGTATTTGTAGACTTTTATGGGAGCAGTGCTATACCAATGGACCTTATTCCAGACACAGGACTTTAGAGTCATTTTGGTAGGAACCATATATGGCAAATACATTGGGCTCATTATAGAGTTTTTGCCAAGAGGCGACTCTGTAATGCCAAATTTGCTTTGCTTGACATTCCTGGCATTTAATTTAGCTACCATTGTATTGGAAGTGCTGCAAGGCTTCAAACTTCATAGGTAGTATTTTTGTCATGGGGTCCATTTGGGTATTAGGATAGCTGACCTTGTGCAATATTACTTAGTGCAAGTCAAAATATGTTATTGTTTAACAAACAGCTCGAGAGCAACGAACATGCAAGTGATTAGAAAATGTGTAGTGTAAAGAAATTGTATTGGTTTTGTGAGATGTTAGTATTGCTGATTTTTGTTCTTGGTTTAGGCTTTTGCCCAAGACCCAAAAATGTGGTCAATGGTACCGTGCACTTTAACAGCACGAGACTGGGAGCACGAGCATTATTTAGATGCAAGGCAGGGTACAAGTTAGTTGGACGCAAATTTGTTATTTGTCAGGCAAATGGTGCTCGACTAGACTGGTCAGACCCACCACCAACTTGTTTATGTAAGACTCTATTTATTACTTTATGCACAATGATGATTCTTATGTTTGGTTTTGGCAGTAATTATTTGTCCAGTTCTGTTTCGTCCTGTGAATGGCGACTTCTCAGGCACTGGTAATCATTATCGACAATCGGTTACCTACAGCTGCAAACCAGGCTATCACCTGGTAAGTGGAAGCAAGAGAAGAACTTGTCTAATCTCAGGTCAATGGAGTGGTACAGCTCCTCTTTGTCTAGGTATGCACTGTGCTTTCATTTAACTTAGTGTGACATCTAGGAAGACATTTGTACTGTAAATAAGTTAGTGAATGCCCGTTGTATCCCGTATACTGGATATTTTCATGATAGATTTATTTGTGCAATTTGCGTGGTTATGATATATATATATATATATATATATATATATTTCAAATTTGGGAATAAAATATATACGGCTAGGTACGACTGCTTGTGGCAGATCAAATCACAGGAGCACACAGATGCGAAGTGCAAAGAAACGCTTGGCAAAGGTATTGAAAGAAACAAGGCTCCCAGCAGCAGAAAACCAAAAATGTGGAGGCATCTTTGTGACAAGTTTGTGAGAAAGGAAAAGAAAAACAAATCACAGAAATTTGTACAGTAAATGGTACAGCATTAGCATCAGTATTTTGACACCTACTCAGCGTCTTAGCAAGGAAATGACACGGAGAAGAATTAAACTGGATGAGGATAGTGGGTGGAGAATTGTACGTATATCAATTATCCAACAACAATGTCTAACCGCCAAACTAAAATCCGTCAATATGCCTTTATCGTCAAATTTTAGCAAATTGCCAAATAAACTCCTGCCAATGTTTCATCTTATACAGTAAATGCCTTGTTGTTTAATTTTTGTTGTTACTTCCTGCTGTTATGTTTACACAACAGCAGCATTTATTATAGGCATCATACTTTGTGACAGCTAACTAGAAAGTTTAAGGTCATCTAGACAAAATCTATCTTCAAGTAGTTCAATAACAATGATTCTTGCAATTGTTATACATAAAGGCTAGGCAATTGCACCAATGATGTATTCAAGCCAGTTAGGCCTAATAGTAAGTGGACGGTTCTAAAGTCGTGTAATTCCTATTTGTGCGTCTTCGCTATATGAAGTGTGGCGTTTATTCAAGGTTGGCTTCTAATTGATGAAATATGGTAATCATACTTTATTGTTTGTAGTGTTCTGTAAGTACTGCATCACTATTCTGTAACTATGTGATGGATTGATATGAGGCCCATTGGATAGCACTTCGTGTTTTGTATCTTAGGTCACATTTGCGTTCCAATGTCAGAGCTGACTAATCTTACAACGCCTTACAACATTACAGACAACCCAGTTCAAACATTTTTGTCAACTCAATGTGAGAAAGGACATGAGTCGATAAGAATTGTAGTTCCAATTTGTCCAGAAAACAGCTCCAAGGAACAGTGGTTACATCTGCCATCATCATGCCAACGTAAGCATATCTTGTCTGTTGTTGTGAAGCTTGCAAATTAGTTTAAGTAGTTTCTCTTTGCAGGTAAAAGATGTCCAACACCAGTAGCTCCCCTTAATGGCAACATGTTTGGTGATCACTTCAGTTATGACTCTTCAATAACGTACCAATGCAACAGAGAGTATCAGTTAACATTTGGGAATAAGCGAAGAAAATGTCTGAGTACTGGACAGTGGAGTGGCTTTACACCATATTGCCAGCGTGAGCATAATTTAGTTGATAATTTAGATTATACAATACAATGATCTTGTTGAATTGTTTGCCTATTATATAGACTAATCTTTTTAGTTGATGTACATTGGCTGGGTGCAAAAAAGTGTTACTTTTGTGTTGATCGTGGGGATATGACGGAATACTAGTGTCTTTTCAAAAGTTTATGCCATGCTATGTATACATTGATCATCAAACAAATTACTCTACTTGCAATCTAACTACTTGTACATCTATGATTGTCATCGCTTAGAAAGGCTAAGAATGTTGCAAACAAGATCTCTTTTTCTGATATATTTAACTCTGGCCACGCTTGTGCTGAGCTCACATAAGTCTTCAAATCTTTGTCCAGGTAGTAGTTTTTTTACTTGTGGAAACAAATCAAGTTTGGAGGGTTATCTTCTGAATCAGTGAGAATGAAGGAGATGACAAAATGCCTGTTTGTATGAGGTCTGGAGTTCAGTAATAGTGTTAGGTATGGAAACTGGCTGTATGACGTGGCTATAATGATTGTCGTTTCTTTTTCAAAGCTGGTTACAAGATGCAATGAAAAGCGTCCGATGAATCCCCATTTTATTTGCCACAGTTTGCAAGTAAAGAAGTGATCCAGCTGCACTAGCCTGTCAGTTAACAGCTTGCACGTTTTTGCTTATTGATGTTCTAGGACGACTTGGTCGTTCATCTTTCTGAATGTATTTTATGAAACCTCGCTGACCATTTCTTGACTTTCTTGGTGCTGGCGCGTAGTTATGGCAGGCTTCAGAATAAATCGTCTGAATTTTCTCTGCTTTCTTGCTGTGCAGCACATCACTTTGATGTACACTTTTCCTTTTTCCAGTCACTCCAGCCATGACAGAAAACTGCGTCTTTTCAAATTAAACTAGCTCACTTTTATATAACTAAGGACTGTGGGTAATTGTAACGACATACCGGTAAAATGGAACTGATTTTGTTTTTAGCAGAAAGACACAAGAGAATTCTAAATAGTATAGATTGAAAGAGAGTTTGGCACAAACTTTTAAAATGATTCTCGTACTCTTATAGAGCTGTTGCCACTTTGCATTAATAGCTGTGCATGTTATTAGATGGATAAATGATAGATATATTTGATACTAGACTAGAAATATTGTGCAAGATGAAGATGGATTGATGGATAAAACGATATCGAGGACACCTCAGATAGATAGATAAAATGAAATGTTTGTTTGTCTGTTAGATAATGTGTATCAGTACTGGCACCTGGTGTGTTTTTTATAGCGTTTTTTAATATCAGTACGCACAACTGTTGTTGTTATATCTGTCATGTTTCAAATTGATCACTTTCCAGTTGGCGAAGTGATATGTTGTTCCCTGCATTTTGATAATAGCCATACATGAATTCAACACTAGCTGTAAGTTCATTGTCTAGAAACAACTGTGGAATGCTAGATCTCCTTTGTTTGACATTTTGGGTCAAATTAGCCACCAATCCATTGAAGTGCAAGGCTTCAGAACTTTACAGGTGGTTTTAATGATTTTTGGAATGGGGACGTGGTCATTGGGTGTCAGAATAGTGGAACTTTTGGAACAATACTCTATGGGAGCGAAAATATGATACTTCACGCGTCACCAATAGTTTAGACAGTCACAAACACAACAAGTGGTAGGCATAAAAGAACTCAAAGAGTGCGCCAAACAGAGTCAAAGATTGCCGAGCACGTGAGTGAGGGCATGCTTATAGCCAATTATGATTACTACCAAAAGTACTCGGAACTGGAATTGGTCATTTTACACATTCACTTTACATTTTACTACAAAATTATGTTGCCACACATACCTACACCTTTAATTGTGCAGGTATCAGTTGATAAACATGTGTCAAGCTGCACTGTGCATGTAGAAATATTTGGTCAGTTGTAGGGAAATTTATTAAAGTAAGCTTTTGGAAGGTGCTAGGTGATAGTCACAAATTTTGATTATAGATATCTGAGTTGAGAGTAGCTTTGAGCTAAGCCTATACATTGTATTATGAATCAATCTTACTACTGTAAACCCTGTGTAATACGACCTCTCACATTTCTACAAATAGTAGTCACATTATACAGGGTACGTGGTCTTATTACAAAGGCCTCTTGTATGTTTTACTAAGACACACTCCCTTTCAATACATGAAGCCTCTCTTTATAAGTCCAGGAATACATGTTTATATAGCTAACAACATATATGAGTATCTGTTTGAGCTCATACAGATCTGAACAAGAATTCTTTGATGTATTCTAGTGCAAGAGTACAGGTGCAAAGTGTTCATCTAGAAACATCCAGTCTTTGATACATACTGTATCAGTGTTCTAGCCAGGATATTTTGCCAACCATCAATATTACGTCATCAAATATAATGACGTCAGATAATGACGTCATCAAATGTTTAATGTTGACATATTTGGTAACAACATCTTATTGTTACTTTACCTTTCCCTAGTTGTACTACATAGAGTTTTATGCATGCATATTAGTTACTGCATGATTGGTAGACTATTCAATATAATAGCCACTCCTGACTTGTCGAATAAACCTCCTTGAACATAACCTTGTTGAACATAACATAGATAGACATATAATACACTAGATTATTTATTACAATGACAAATTGACTTAATTAACTTAAAACTGGGATTGTGAGCTGAGCTTTACAAGAGTAAGTTGTGCATATACGTTGGCTGCTGTGATGTCAAACTTAAGAAATGAATAGCATTTAATGAATACTAGAGGGATACTAATATGCCTTCTGACCATTTATTCTTTTTTTGACTAGCTAATACGCTAGGTTTCTAGTAGTTTAGTGTAATCATGTGTAAAATCCATACAAAAAGCTCTGAGAATTTGTAGCTGCAAGCGTGCTCTGTGAGGGAGGATCACTATGTTTTATAACTATAATGATTTAGCGAATTGATACATCCAGTTGAGTGGTTATGCTCTAAAGAGATCTGCAAAGGTGCACCTACTAAACATGGGATTGAAGATAAACAGTAATTAGTAGAACACCTGCTGCAACAGCAGTCTGCAACAGCTGCTGCAACAACAAAGAGACCACGCCCAAAGATTTTAGATGTCATGAGATTGTTCTTTAGGAATGTCGGGACCATCAAGACCAATAGAGGTAATTGGCTTTAAATCCACAATGGATCTTGAAGGAAGACATCCCACACTACCTGTGGTAGGCTGTCCATTTCCCCAACCGTCAATAATTGCTGTTTTTCCCTCCCCAAACATTCCTTCCTTGTTCCAAGGGTAAAAATGACGGTACAGACGGTACTGGCGAGAACACTGCTGTATCTCACTTCTTTGCAAAGAGTGAGTGCAAAGTCACTTGTCAAGCATTTTGCATTGAGTAACCCTCTTAGTGTCCATAACAGTTTGGGCGTCTATCATCATTGTGAGAAGTTTAATTACCATTCTTGTGTTGGAGACAAAACTGTATCAAGAAAATCG
>CAXXBX010000307.1:0-12274 GCA_964274945.1 Dehalococcoidia bacterium
GCCGCTCATACAAAAGTGTCCAAACGCGTCAAAATCAGATTTCTTATATAGTATGACCAGTAATAATCTCAGAGCCACATAACGCTCGACTGTAAACGGTCCGAATGGTACTAGCGCTGACACTAAGCGCCTCAGAAGCCATCTATCAGCAAGTAAAAATGCCATTTATTCTTTCACATTCACTTTTGTCAGCCAGGCAAGCGCCTCACTCAAAGCTCTACAACGACGAGAGTCATACGAAACGATTCGCTCTTACCCGAGGAATTGCACTGACCCAACAGCTAGTACTGTGCAAAGTCTACCTAGTATAATCAACCTGCTGCCACGCAGTTCTACGCAGGGCTTCCACAACGCCATGTTGTTCCGGTCACGTGTGTACATGATGCTACATGTAATTTAATACCTATTATTAGCTGGTGGAAACTACGGTTTGGGAGATTGCTGCCACTTTCACTGTGTGCTTACAGTTGCGTGTAGTTGAACATGTACGACTATATGCTCAATGGGGTGCTGTCTCCGTGCATGTGATCGTATGCTTCGAGTCTAGAGATGAGTTGGAGTTGTTTACTGTATCAATGTTATTACGTACATCCGTTAGCTGCTAGTGTACCGGTTTAGAGTACATCAGTCAAAGTATCGAATCCCAAGCTGCACGCGTCATTTCCAAACCATGCACACACATGTACTCACAGTCTAGCAACACAGAATGACAGATAGGAGCGAGACAAAACCACTTTCATCTACGTAGCTAAAAAAAATGAATGAAACAAGTTTAAACAGTTTGAGAAGATCATGGGTACGTATCATAGGTAGAGATTCAAGACCCGGAAATTCGCAAAAATATTTTATCCCGACGTCACCCGCATTAGACGACACGCGCCGCGCGCACCGTTCGACGTCGGAACGTGCAGTATAAATTCGGTACACACATGTACAGATCCGATCCGCCGTTACGGAGATATTCGCGCGAGAGCTTAGGCGGCTTCCGTTGGCCGGAAATCGCGTCGTCACAGGAGAGGTTCGGAAGACGACGACAGCTTCATTTTCGACCGCTAGGGATTCGGCGTGCGCGAGCCAAATTCGGTGGAGATCGGACTCGCCCTTTTCATCCTGATTTACACAAACACACACACACACACATACACACACACACACACACACACACACACACACACACACACACACACACACACACACACACACACACACGGCTCAGCCTCTCCTTTATATATAGAGATGCATATGTACTTATTCATGCTCATCTCCTACATCACAATCTTACTGTCAGTGTCACACATGACTGCCGCAAGCAATTAATTTAGGTAAAAAGATTGTGATGTAGGAGATGAGCATGAATAAGTATAGGAGATGAGCATGAAGAAGTACATACATACCCATCATTTCTCAAAATGTTTTTAAACTTGTTATAGCATAGGTTTATTCTGCCGCCGTCATTATCCCACCGCATTCCGGTGGGGTAAATAGGTGTTTAAACGGTCTCTGGTGGGCCATCAAAATTGATAATGAATAGGGAAGCACTACAGTGCTAAACCCTCGGTTGGTGTGCATCAACACCATATGCTAAGACATGTGAACAGTGTAGGTAAGGCAGCTGAAAAGCAGGAGCAACGAACGCTCATGAATTTGACATCATTGAAATTCCCCTCACGTGGTGGTTTCGCCTACAGTATGACACAGCTACAGCTATCACCGTCTAACCGCAATCATTTAGGCTCACAGCTAAATAGGCACAGACTGTGGTAATGAGGTGGCCCCAGAGCCGCCAGAGCCAAAACAAAACATTTATATGGGAAAATACGCACGTGCAATGTAGATTAGGCGTCTCTGTTCGCTCTGACTTTGGGTACCGTAACAATGAAAGGGAGCACTAACAGTGCTGACCCCTTTCCAGTTCCGGGTACATTGGTTGTACAGTAGAATTAGCAAGGTGCTTCCAAACGTACTGCAAAGCAGGAAACTTACCTATGCGTGTGTTCCTAGAACACTCAACGATTGATTTTAGCCTCAACAACGAGGCACAGGTACGTACTCCAATCGCAACAACGCTGAGGGTTAACAACATCAAACAGTTACAGCACACGGCTGAGTGGAAAACGCGGATCTACGGATCCACGTTCAATGTATATTTGGGTATGTCAAATAGACTGCAGCGACTGTTTTCATTTTTTTTTCGCGAAAACGGATCTACTGAGATGTGAGATCTCTAGAGCGCATATCTATAGGCTACTTGTGATGGCTGGGGGAGAGGGTCAAATTTAAAAGACTGATTCTCGTATCGGTAACTGTTCTGATTGGAATTTGTCGTGAGACGCCTTTGATATTTTCTACGGTGAGTACACGTTGTAGTACACAGATAGTAACAAAATTGCGCATGCGTATACAAAGCTTCTGCAGACGTTCCTGCTTGCAGATCGAGTTTCTCACGTTCTATAGCCATCTAGCGCCTGCATGTACTTATCATGCCGCAGCGGCAAACAGAGAAAGGCCATCTGTGGAAGGGACATGCATTTGTAGTTTGAGGTGGCGCGTGTGGCAACACGACAGCCGAGTTAGCGTAACACAAGAGTGTCTGATTTATTACGTGTGTCTACTTTTACAGAACCCAATGAATAGCGTGCTTTATCTAAGTAACGTACACTACGCAGTACAAAGTATCAGTACACTACGTCGCTATCCTCCCCATCGTTTGGTTCTAGAACGTAATCATGCAGTCGTCTGGGTAGTCTGTGAATCCGTTTAGATCTTCGTAATATAACTGGTGGCTCGGGTGAAGCGTATTGGCTTTCCTGTTCTAGGTACGTTCCAGGCCGCTCTTCCGCACCTCCTTCCCCTTCGGATGGTGACTCTTCTCCTGAGTTAGTGCTCTCGCAACCGACCGTATTATCAGTATTTCTGTCGATGTGGGGGCGCTTTACGGTCGCCTTTTTCTGGGACGTGGACTCCTCAATGTATTTTCAGGCATAAATCGTTCCTCACGTTGTACGTATGGCTTCTGAGCATCGTGGTTGTTATTTCTTTACTGTCATGAGGCAATTTTTAGATGTAGAGAACATCGGATATTGGTCTAACAACAACATACGGTCCTAATCAGCGCGGTGAAAGAGATCTTGATACTTTTCGTCTTTCCGTTTTATTCCTAACCCACACCAAATCACCACATCGATACTGACGGAAAACGAGGTTCGACTTGTTGTAAGCTTTCTTCTCTGTATTGCCATTATTCCGAGGATGTCTTGACTCTGCTATAGAGCCTAGATATTCCAGAATCTCTATCCGTCGCAACTTCTAGTGGCGTGTCTTTGATTCCGGCAGATTGTGGCCTATGAATTATTGTTCTAGGATCTTCCTTGAAGATGACTTTGTAAGGTGTGGTGGCGATAGATTCATGAAATGTTGTATTGTAGGCGAATCTAATTTATATTTGAGGCGACCAATATAGACAGGTTTCACCCAAGGAGCGATCTAAGCGTTCAACCTAGCCATTCCCTTTCGGGTGGTATGGAGTTGACATCGTATGTTTAACGGCACACCGTGAACAAAATTGTTTAGATGCTCGACTCGTAAAACAGATGCCGTGATTCAAATGTATGCATGTGGGGATTCCGTATTTACATATCCATTCATGCAATTCCCCACATACTTCTTGTCGTTTGTCTTGAGATCTCGTGCATCTCTGCAAATCGAGAGAACGCGTATTGGATGACCAATGTATATTGAGCGCCGTTATCAGTTTTCGGCAATGGACTCTTTATATACCTCTCCAATGGTTGTGTAGCTTGCTGTCGCTATTTTAAGGGTTTTTGGACATGCCGACATTCTTCTCGCACAAACATCGCATAATTGCATGCGTGTACTGTGCAACATCATCCTTTATTGTAGGCCACCCAAACTGCTGTAAAATTCTTTGAAGTGTTTTTTCACTCCCTGGTGTCTTGAAAAGGGGTCGTCGTGAGCAAGACGTAGTACTTCCGCAACTAGCGTCGACGGTACAACACTTTGCAACAGTCCTGACAGGACGATCCTCTGCAGCACACCTTCAGTCCTGACAGGACGATCCTCTGGAGCACATCTTCAGGAGACCAAGTCAGATTTCCTTTAGTACTGCCTTTACCACCGTTGATTGATTTCTCATATCAACACGTGGGCCAGCTTGGTCCATACCAACAATATCGCTGATTTCCGTTAACAGTGGATCTCTCTGTTGTGCCTTCATAAATTCTTCCATATACCGGTCATCTCTTATACTGGCTACTGACGGTGCAGCTTCCAGAGGTCGAAACGCGGAAATCGGGTTGGCAAGGTTAGTGTTCTGACTGATTTCTTCGGATTCCTCTAATTTTAAGGTTTTCTCGTGTTCTAGTCGACTTAGAGCATCAGCCAAAACATTTTCTTGACTAGTTATATGTTCCACAGTAAATGAATATTCTTCCAATTTCATCTCATAGCGTAGTTTTGTTGGCTCATAAGGTCATTCATTGTTGTCCACATGCCTTTGTTACGTCACAATGCTTTCTAGCAGTCCTATCAGACTGGGTTATCTGAGCAAACTGTAGTTGATTTTGCTTATCTTGAACATCAAACTGCGTCCAGAGCAAAGACATTGGTTCCGAAAAGAAATATTGAGTGGTGTTACATCTAAAAGACTAGCATCAAACGAGATTGTTGCTGTTTGCTACCTACACATCTAAAGTCAGAAAAAGTTAGAATTTAATTTAAGGCATACATTTCTACGTATTTGTACCTTTCAAGGTCATCCATTCAACACAACATGCCACCAAAAAAGTTCAACCCGTCACGCCGCTCTGCCAGCTTAAGAAGGCAATCTTCCACTCTCTTGGAAGAGACAGAAGAACAGCGTCAGAAACGCCGACAAGACCTCTGAACGAGCAGCAAAGAGGAGAGCATCTGAAACACCAGAACAGAATGAGGTACGGATTGAGGGTGTTCGCATACGAGCAGCTTCAAAGAGAGCGGCTCAGCCAGACGAAGAAAGGGAGACTGAGATACGAGAACGTCATCTGCGTACGTCAATTGGATCAGCATGTCATTGCACTCCGGCACGTGACATACTCTTTGAAGTATTGAAGATCTCCGGTGCTGCATTCAATTACGACTCATCTCTTGATTATTCAATTGCGGCGCAGATTGGATCGATGTCCCAGAGCTGCGGGAAATGTGGAGCATTGAAATTGCAGAAGGAAACGAAAGGCATGTGCTGTTCGAATGGCAAAGTTTCTTTGTCAACACTTACTCCTCCTCCAGAACCTCTCCAAACTCTGCTAAAGGGAGCCATCATTTTCTCGATAACATGCGCAAGTACAACAGCTGTTTTCAGATGACGAGTTTTGGGGCTGACAAAGAAGTCAGAGCACGGCTACATGCCAACTTTTAAGGTTCAAGGGCAAGTTTATCACACTATCGGCAGTCTTCTTCCAATGGCCGGTGAAGAGGCCAAGTTTCTCCAGATCTACTTCATTAGAGACCCAAAAGACCAGGCTAAACGACGAGGTCAGGTTATTCCAGGAACTATGCTCCCCATTATCCGGTCCCTTCAAGACATGCTTCACCAAAACAACTATTTGGTCCGCAGTTTCAAGTATGCATTTGAAAACCATGCAGGAAGAGAGTTTGACATTGCCATCAATCCTGACAAGGTACCTTCGGGGAACATTGCCGTCGCTTCAATGCTCCTGTTGTTTCTGAGGTGGCAGTTGTCATTTCTGGGTACGAGAAGGGACAGCGTGACATCATAATCAGACACGGAAACAGTGAACTGTAGAGGATCAGTTCATCTAATAGGGCGTACGACGGTCTTCAATATCCACTCATCTACACCAGAGGTGAAGACGGCTACTATTGGCAAATCTACAAGCAAGATTCAGGTGGCGGTCCACTAGACAAAAAAGGTGACAGCTATGGAGCTTTATGCATACCATCTAATGTTACGGCTAGGTTCTTCAGACCATCTCTTTCGCGAGCGAGACCTTTTTCATCAGTTCTTGGTAGACATGTATGCGAAGATTGAGAGTGAGCGACTTGCTTACATTGTCAGCCATCAGAAAGAGCTTAGGGTAGACGATTATGCTCACATTGCGTTGACAGGCGACGAGGTCTACATGCAATCGGATTGTCCATTGCTAGCGGATTGGTGTGCTCGATGTGAGTTACATGCCCCTCGTTGCCTGGGTAAGCGAACACTTTATTATGACTTTGTAGTAACTTCTCAAGGCGATTTTTCTGTTTCGTGGACAATGACTTTCCTGGGGTCGTTTCTGCGATAGGGTCGTACGTTATCTTACCAGTTTTTGTTGCATCGTCACGTATTTTTTATTCATCATAGCTTCAGTAAACTCGGCTAACGATTGGCCTTTATAAACTGTCACTGGGTCTTCCGTAACGTTCAAGACACGAACAGGGACATTCTTCTCTTTATATGTAACTTCCTTCCGCTACCGTTGCACATCCCAGTAAACCAGACCGTTCAGTTAATTCATGCAGTATACCTCCACTACACCCGTCCACGTATTTGGATTGTTCGAATGAATTCTTCCCCATATTGTCAGTTCTTCTCCTGGTGAAATTACCACTCTGTCCGGTGACTACACTCGACCGAATTTATCAGACAAACCAAACTAGTAACCGTTCCAACAGTTTCGAATGTGGAGACCTTTTGACCATGGAAGATACAGACTTTTCGTAGCAACGTCAATTTGAATATTTAGATGTGCCAGTATGTCCGTCCCCTAGTGCCGTATTCAAGTTCTCTGCCTACGTACGTAGAATGACTTTGAGAACTCAATCAGACTAATCGTTTGTGTCAACTCGTCAGTCATGCCCTCACATTGGAGAGCAGATCCATCGACCATTACTGGTTGCCGGACTACAGGACGTCTTACCGGTAAATTATTAGCCTCCACGACGCTGTACGGTAGCAGGCTAATATCCACTCCTGGGAACGTGTGGTTTCGATCGTAAATTGTAGCTCTTACCAAAATGAGTCCGTGTCTAGCGGTTATAAGATTTAAAACACGCCCCTAGTTCCTTTATCTGGTCTACATGATTTGACGCTGGGCTTGGAGTCGTACAATTTCTGGCGAGATGTCCCGGCTTTAGACAACGGTGGCAATCTCGAATGTGCAGACAATTCGGTCGAATGTATTGAGGACTTCCACAAATATAACAGAAACGTCTTCTGGAGTTTAATTTATTAATTCGTTTACGATCGCGACTTACATTATATCTTCCTGGTTGCCAAGGCGGTTGTTGACGACCGTTTACTGATTGGAAGATATTTTTGGCTCGCGAAATGACTGAATGTCGCTGGCTTCCATAAATGACTGCGTTTCCGGTTCTGAAACATGACTTACCGGTACTGCGCGATTGTTTCCCGATTCCCGCCAACTGTAAGTAAGTGGTGGACTAAATCTGTAAGTTCACGTAGTGGTTTTGTCATACTAGATGCATCTAGTTTTACGTACAGTCGAAAGTTAGGTGGCAAACCCTTTAGAACATGCATCTCGCGCAAGTGTCTCCACTTCATTGGTCTCCGAATAAGCCAAGTCGACCAATCTAGCTATCTCATGAGCAGACGCTTCAATCGGTTCCTCACCTACGCGAGGAACGAGCTTCCTAAAGAACCACCAAAAGCGAGGGAAGGCCTAATGTCGAGGCTAACTATCTGGTGAACAGATGACAATATTTATGTGAGATGCTCTTGTGCATGGTTGGCGTGTAAAAGTATTCGGGTACGTGCCAGCTTCTTCTTCGCCGAATGAAATTCTGGAATAGATTGGCAGACCATCGATTTGTAGTAAACCTTGAGCAGTTGCTGCGGTGACACACAAATACACTTACCATCGAGGAGACGTGCGTTTGGTAGCTTCGTGTCATTTCCTTAATCAGCAAATGCTATATTCTGTTTGCTGCTGCCATGAACCTTTTCTGTTGCGAGGAAACATCTGGTGATGATGCTGTACTAGGATGAAAGTATAGGTGTGACAATTGATGCATCGAAACCAAATTTCAATTGGCAAATGCAGATAGCGATAAATCACGAAGTCAATTCGATTTCTGGAAGACGCAGTATCGTACTGTACGTAGAAGAACGGTTTCGTCAATTAGAGATAACTATAACATGTTGTACGCCAGACAAGGTCACTATTAATTGAGTTAAAGATTGACGAGGTGTTCGTTCTGCTCTACTAAACTATAATTTTATAAATTTATTATTTTTATATGAAAATATGCACAGTCAGAAAAGGTGGAGTCTAAGGGTTTCTCTCAGCAATGTCAAGAAAGCTGTGGTAAAACTGCGAATAGAAAAGCAGTGGGTCAGGACGAAATATCTGCAGAGCATATTAAACATGGCGGTACGGATCTTCTTATCCACATCAGCATTGTTTTCCAGTCAATGTTGAGGCATGGGTATGTCCCGGAACAATGGAAGGAGTCAATAATAGTTCCCATACTGAAAGACAAAACTGGCAGTAAAATAGATCCAGACAACTATAGAGGATTAAAGCTTTCTTCTGTAATGTCTAAGCAATATATAAGATCTGCTAAATGAAGTGCAAAGAACAGGATATGGAGCTAGACTAGCTGGTATGTCAGTAGGCTGTCTAGCTTACGCCGACAGCATTACATTCATTTCTCCTACAGCAGGTGGAATTCAGAACATGCCGAATGTGTGTGAGAATTTGCCCAGGCAAATATGCTGAAATTCAAAGCGAAGAAGAGTGTGGAGACGCTGTTTAAACGAAGAAGACTGGTCAACCCAGGCAACCCCGAATTCGTGATTGAAAGTGGTGTATTACCGATTAAGGAGTCTTTATGTCATTTGGGAGCATTGAAAAGTGATGTGAGAAATGATATGATCTCGGTGTAGAAACAGACGAAGAAGTTCTATCCAGCGGTGAACGCGGTTGTATGTAAATTACGTCATGCTACTAGAGAGGAAGATATATGGAAGAGAGTCTTAGATACCCAGCTATTTCCAGTTTTGAGCTACTGTGGTCACTTGTGGGATCTTACAAATATATCTGTATGCCATTTGCTGAATACTGCCCGGAGGAAGGGCATCCGTAAATGGCTAGGAATGAGATTCAGAGACTCTGTAAGTGACAAACTCAAAGGATGGTTCAAGGAGGCAACTGAAAAGTGCTAAGAGAGAAGGTTTTATTTCTACACTGGGCATTACATAGTGTGAATGTATATATAGTGGTCAGAGGAATAGCATACCAGTATTAGCTACATAGATCGGAGAGGCCTCTCGAGTGTGGACGTCTGTATATACGGAAGAGATCGAGACTGACTGGCATTTGCCAATATAATATAGTTGCCAGGATTTGAGAACTAGTTTGTTCAATAGCTAACTTTCTTTTTCTTTCTTCTTCTATAGCTCATTCAATAGTTAACTTCTTTTTCTTTTTACTTCCGTAATTTGCCTGCTAGGGGTCAGTACCTTTGGTGTGAAGTAAACCATCGTCATCGTCATCGTCATCGTCGTCATCGTATATCTAGTTTCAACCTCACTAAAGTTCACTAATACTAAACTACTATATTTGCAGCACGTCAGTGTAATACAGTACAACATTTCAGGTACAACAGTCAAAGCACAATTTCTCACATCCTGCATGTAGACATGTTGACGTCACAACTTGCAACTACAGTTTAATTAGACTTTCTAAAGCGGTATTTATCACTTAATTGTAAGAGCTAACGTGTCGGAAGCTTTACAGTAACATACAGTAACATACAGTTAGGATTTTGCCTTAACTTGTATAACGCGCGTTAGACCTCGCGGTTCCAGTTCATTGCTGCGCGTTTAACGGTCTTGTTCTAGGTGATCGAACACGATCTGTGTCGCCTTTAACGTTTCAAAAAACCACGTGATACTAATTAATTACACCCCAAACGTGTCTATAGTTTGCATGGCTAGCTATGATCTGGTTTTTTAGTTTGACTGTCCGATGAACGATGTACACGTGTTGGTGACGATGAAGTTGTCCAATGAACAGAAGGTGAGTTACACAGCTCGTGCTCAATTATATTACAACTCTACATCTAAGATGTGCGTTCAAAAACCTAGGACTAAGAACTCGCGTCCGGATGATGGTGTCTGAGGAACGGGGCCGCGCTTCGCTATTCTATCAGTTAAATTTGCATCGGATTATCTAGAGAACGTGCACCACCCCTCTAAAACGCGCGTGCAAATCGTGCTCCGCCACGTGTGGACTCTATTGATATAAAATACCCGTATACTCTCACGATTTAGGGTTTGTCCCACCATTAACGTTGTGGTGGCACAATAAATGCATGTTGCTTACATCAACCAACAGAACAGGAGTGGCTACGGCTAATTTTGCAGAGAGTAGACTTCCGTTCTTCCGTACTGTACGTTAGATAATTAACTGCCTTGTTTGCGCGAAAATTATGGCGGTTCTGATATTTACGTAAGAGTGCATGAAGTCTGCTTTGGTCCCGATCCACACCGTGATGTCATCGATTTCATGCAGCGTCTAGGCTTTCTTTCAAGACAACAACGAAGTTGCAACCCAACCTCTATCAATCTAGATTAGTCCAATCCGGGTAACTAAACATTTGCAAGAACAAGGTTTGCCAGCTTTTTACCTAGCTAATACTGTTATAAAACAAGTTGAACTTGTTAATACAACACAACTGTTTAGGTTAGACTTCAACGCTGAACACGAAGAAGTTATCAATGAGAGACACCTAGCTAGGATACTCGATACCACTGGCTGATATCCAATGTGATGGGGCAAAGGCTGCCGCGTGAGTTATGCCATGACGCTCCCAGGGTCCACAAAATTTACAGAATGATTAACTGTCCTGTGAGCTGCCACCAAGGGAGTGTGTTACCACGATTATAGGCTCTACATTCATCAGAATGTACTGTTGTGCCAGGCAGTACGTGTTGTGGTATGATTGGTAAAAGTGTTGCAGCACCAAAAACCCACACTGAGTCACGTGGTGCTCTTCCTCTGTGGCGCTGTATAATTTCACAGTTGAATTTCACCGATTTAGCCCTTGAAGTAGCTACGTTAGGCCTCCTCTGCAACGGAATTCAAAGCTGGCGTAGATTCCTACACAGACCTCTCCTCGCGCGCGCTCCGCGTGCTAGTGAAACATAAATCACATGCTAAAACACGTGGAGAGCGCTCGAGGAGAAAACTGGGTACACGTCCGGCGTATACCGCGGTCTAGACGCTCCTGCTAGTACACTCATGCCATAGCACGACATCTGACTGATGCAATTACCTCAGAGTTTCCTGACAACGCAGACATGTACAGAGACAATAGAAGACCTCTCACTGCATGATCAATCATTTTACTGCACATAACCAAAGATCCGCCAGAACTGAACCTTGCTAGCCTAGCAAGTTGAGCATGCGCAATAGACTCCAACGTCATCATAAGCGGAAGTAGAGTGGCGTTTCTACTCCACTTGTTGTATAGAGTCTGTTCGAACATCAACAGTGCTTTCGCTTTCGGTTTTTTGGAGCTGCTTGCCAAGAAGGTCACTGCAATCAGTTCCAAATGTCGTTTCTTCTGGTGTTTGCCAAGCCGATGGTCGCCACAAGTATTCACTAGAACCAACAAGGTCCACAACGGCCTTTGCATCTGTACCCGCTATTTCAATTTGACAGCCTCCTGGAATTTTGCATTTAGGGCGTGACAGAGGCAGAACTGCTAGAACTGTTCTGACAGTTCTGGAACTGTCAGAACTACTAATCGAACGCTATAGAACTTTTAACCTCCCGTCAATTCCAGTTCTAGCCCTTCCGCTACCTGTGATGCCAACACATGACCCTAACGCTATCACTTGTTTACAAGGATTTACTAATAAACTAATTACCTAGCGCGCGCACGTAACTACAGTCGATTACCTGTATTATTCGCAAGTGTAGCCACATTATACATGCGAAAATTACAATACATACACAGTTGAAAAGCCTGTTAATTGCGCTTTTGAATGATACAAGTCTCGTAGCTATTGATGATTGTTTCGATACGTTCATGTCAACTTCCTGTCTACGCTACACCAGCTAATTGAGTCGCCGCTGTCTTCATCATTGAGAAGATCTGCTTCCTGGTGCGTCTCATCGTCGTCTGGAGAGCTAATAAACATATTGAATATTGTAAAACGGTTTGAATGATTGTTATAGACTGTATTCTCTAACCAAAACATACGGGTACATAGCCATAGCAACAGAGAACGTACCGTTACCAGGGC
>CAXXBX010000308.1:0-9240 GCA_964274945.1 Dehalococcoidia bacterium
TTTGTTGCGTAGGGAATGGTTCACTCAGTATGTATACCTGAAAGAATGAAGGCAACAAGGCAGGATATACACAACTTCTTTGACATCTGGTATCAAGACATTCTGCGACTCGCAGACAGGATTGGATCCGTTGAATCTGTTCCAAGACAATCGAACTTACAGCGAAAGCAAAGCAATACACCTACTAGTAGTCGGAGTCCGATTGAGCACTACAAACGATCCGTTGCGATACCTCTCCTAGACTTCCTGCTTCTTCAGATGCGCGAACGATCTAGTGGTGAGCAAGACAATGTCCGAGCATTGTTGTGTCTAGTGTTTATCCTTCTGGTTCGTTCCGACGTTGACCCAATGGAAAGCAGATCTTCCATTCCCGAAGTCTCTAGGAGGTGAAGTGAGAAGGTGGCAGTCAGTATGGCAAAGCAAATACCAGGAAATGCAAGAAGCAAGGAAAACAGAGCAAGAGTGCAAGAAGGCCATACCCCAAAATTAATTAACCTTCTCCTGGCCTTGGGAGCCTGTGACTCTCGGTTGTACCCGAATGTTCATCGTCTGCTAATGATACCATGTACACTGTCTATCGAGGTCATTTTTTCTACTGAGGAGACTGAAGACTTATACAAGGTCTACCATGGCAGAGGAGCGTCTTGCACACCTATCAGTTATCGCCATGCGTTACAAAGACCGGGTACCAGCAGACGAAGTTTGTACAAAATCATCCACGGACATTGTTCATACAGTCTTTGTTTGAAAGAGATATAGTTGCACCGTAGTTTACTTAACATTTATTTAGCAGTAGTCTATGCATGATGCAGTTAGATTCTGTTAGACAGTTTTGATAATTTAGGGAGTTTACAACATGACACATTGCTAGAGATATGTTGCCATTTACTTTAGGTAAGATGTAAGAAGCCTGGGCCATTTGCCTTCTAACGGTACGATTGCGTTGACTGAAGTAGGCGTGGTCTATCAAATTTGCAACCCGCTCTTTTAAAAAATCCTGGATCCGCGCCTGTGTAGACAGTGAGTGGCGTAAAAAGATGTTCAGGAGAAGGAGGGGGCTGTACCATGGATGTCATCATGATTAAGCAAACTACCTTGCTTGCCGGCGCGTAAATAGATTTGCAAAAGTCACTGGCACAGAATTTCAAATCCTAACCTGAGCGAAGGGGCTTCATCCCACTATCCACCCCGCTTTTTACACCGGTGGAGTAGACATATTGTTACAGTGTGTGGCATTAGTATACCATGCGCTAGCTCTAGAGGAATAATAAAGTACTAAATTTGCAATCGGTTCCATTGTGTCTTAGACTCTAGACATGTTGATGATCCACATCAAAATCGCCATATCTGAAGATCTAATTGAAACTACAAGTACATAGACAAATTGTTACAAGCTGTTGCGGTCGTCTTGTTCTATTTGACAGCCTGAGTCCATGCAGCCGATAATTTAAAGTCTTCTGGCCTGAATTCAGCTTGCTCATTATTCCTCACAGGCTGTGACTGACGGAATACCTCGATCTTCCTAGATAGATGTTCGATATGTCGCTTGACCCTTCGGTCGTCTTATAGAAGAAAACACAAATATATAGGAGTCATGCTCCTAAAGCTTGTGCTATCACTGCTGAATGAGTGATAGCCAAAAACTACGGAGGTAAACTCTCTGTCAAACCTTCAGGTTCCTTGTCGTCGTGTCTTTGATGTTGATATTTCTGTTTCTATGCCTTTTGAGTACTTTCTCTGTCAGATCCGGCCGAGTCAAATCTAGAACGGCTACTGGTTTCCTTCTAAACAACATGCAGCTCCGCGAGAGAGATCTCCATCTTAGCATAAGGCATATTTCGATTGGCCATCAAAACGTTTGCAATCCTTGAATGAGTAGTACGCTATTGTCCACCTTTTAGATCTTGTTTGAGCGTTTGACAGCCCTCTTTGCTAGTCCATTTGATGATGGATGGTAATGAGAAGAACTCCTCTCGCTGAAAAATCTTTGTATTTTCACCGCTGATAAAACATCTGCAATAATCGGACACTATACCATATCAGGGAGACCATGCACTGCAAACGAGTTTCTCTAGAGTGACCTGCGTTGTTGCCGTCTGTACTGAGTGAGCACCTATCCGCATATAAAATATCCGTCCATACTAAAGCTCTTCTATCTTCACTTTTAATTAATATACTGCAGTATTAGAGATGGACAGCCCGTCTCATAGACAAGTACGTGTGTAATGATTCTGTCAATTCTGAGAAAACCTACCAAACAAGATGATACGTGCAAATACCGATAGTAAAAAGAGTAAACATCATGCATATCAATAAGTTGTGCGTATGTTGTATTGAACATTACAGTATAGTAATTGGTGTAGATAGCAAGACAACAGTGTTTCACAGTTCAGCACGTTACAGCTTTTTACGTCATTACATCGCTTCCTTCGTAAAAGCTCAACGTCTGTAATAATTATCTAACGTAAACCGACAGACATGACTTTGCGACCCAATGAACGATGGCCATTTGTATTGAACGCTACATCATCAACTAGATCGTGTGGAGTCTCCGTTTGTGAGAGAACTGCTGTCAGCACACCAAGCGCTACAATTCTTATAGCATTTTGTACATCCACTGATGAAATATCCTGGATAGAAATCATTGCGGTCACTCTTGTCACAGATAAGCATTTGATAGTCATATTATCACCATGTGCCGTCCAATAACCCATATGCATTACCAGGTACATCATAGTTAGTCTGAGATGTTACAATGTGTCCTGCTAATCGTTTCGTAAACCAAGCAACTTGCTGCTCTGCATGGCTCACGTAAAGAATTTCTATAAACTAAATATAAATATTAGAAAACTTGACAACAATACTGAAATTGCCGATTTTGTAATAAACTTTACCGGAATGTAGCGACAGTCAGCTCGATACCCATTTCGACGATAGTCGAGGGTTGTAAATGTGCTCGGTTTTCAGCTTCACTGCAGAGTCTGTTGTCCAACCACAACCAGCTGTTGTCATGTCACAATGATCTACAATTAACAACTAATGTGCAAAAAAGGACAAACTAATTTTCTCTATATCTAAGGTCCACTGTTATTCTCGCTTGTTGTAATGGAGCTAATGGACGAATTGGGTCCAACCCCAGGGATTGCATTACAGTTGTGGTACCTGGATGATGGAATTTTCATTGGAACCCGTCCTGAAGTTGCATCTCTTATGAGGAAGTTGCAATCAGCTGGCACTTCTTTTGGATTCTTTCTTGAGTTCCCAGGCGACTTTCAGCGTGTTGATGCCAACAAAGATGGGGCTGCGTTTTTGAGATCACCCATATGTGGTTCAAAAGAATTTGTCAACAATTCCTTGGCCAAACGTGTTGACAGAGTTCTCGAATGTCAACAACTTTTGTCAGATTTAGGGAACTCTCAGGTGGAACTTCATCTCTTACGCTCTTGTCTTTCTTTGTGCAAAATCAATCACTTAATCAGAACAGTTCCATCTGATGTAATCGAAAGTCAACTATCCAGATTTGACGCTGGTCTACAGTCATCGCACGAGTCCATCATTCATTCCTCAATACCAGACCTCTCCTGGAAACAGGCCACCCTGCCAGTACGATTGGGTGGTTTGGGCCTTCGCGAATCAACAAGAACAGCACCGGCAGCTTTCCTTGCAAGCTGTACTCGTCATATGAGCTGGTTCTTTAACTACTGTCTGGAACGCAACAGTCTGCCATCATCCCCAGCTCATCTCTTGACCGAGGTGTCAGCCTCAAAGGCAGATCAGTCGTAGAAGATCGTCTCCGTACTCTTCTAACGACGGCTAAGATTGACGTTCTTACAACTAGTGAACACCAACTTCAGTCTTTTCTTGACTCCACAATGTGGCACTCAATTAAAGACAACACCAGCTTACGTGACCGTGCCCGACTTAAGCTTCTTGTTCGCTAGTGCTTGCTGACGCTGTACAAAGACCCGCGTTTCCGTGTAAATTCAACACAAGACCATCGAATCACTAAACCTTCAATTTCTCTTCCAGTCTGCCAATAGTTGTGTCGTCTTCCTGCAGCAGAGTCGTTGCGGCACCGACCGCTTTCTTCCTTTCTTGCGCCTAAAAGAAAAGATTGATTTGCTCATTGTTTAGCTAAGAAGATATACTAAACTCTATTTAATACACAGTACATAATAATTAATAATTACCAACTCTCCGACTGCGTTTCGCTCAGCTTGTGCCTTTTCAGCTTGTCACATACTCCACACTGACCGACCATCACGACTATCTAGACATGCTGACAAAACTTACGGCTTCAACGGTTGTTTGCACTAAAGCGACTAAAGTGATCTCTCGCTGTTTGCGTGCAGCGAGTTTCTTTCGTAGTGAAGCAATTTCACGTTGGCATCTCCTACGTTAACACGATATCCGCACATCACGCTGGAGCATGGCTGCGGGTAATCCCCAACGCCAACACTGGCCTCTCCATGCCCCATAGAGAGTTTGTGGTATCGTTGCACATCTAGTTGGGCATCCCACTTTCTCGGCAGATTTAGATTCCAAGCGCTGTTCCTGTGGACAGATCTTAGATAAATTTGGCGACCACCTGCTTAGATGTGGCCAGAACAACATAAGAACACGCCGACATGACGCCTTATGCGATGTTCTTTTCACGCTTTGCTTGTGGATAATGGCAACTGCCGTAAGGAACAACGCTGCAACACTGATACTTGTGCCAGACCGGGTGGTATTTTTCATCCTGACTTTGAACAAGGCTGTGCCACCTATTTTGATGTAACAGTCAGGAACACAATGCAACCGTCATACGTTACCCAAACAGCTTACAGTGCGGGAAATGCAGCTGCAGCTGGAGAAAGGGAAAAAGACCAACGTCATGAAGCCAAGGTCACATCAACTTGGAGTATTTTTCACCCTCTTGTGTGCGAATCTCTTGGCCTGTGGTCACCACACAGTTTAGAAGTATTGAAGACCATCGCACGACGTCTATCTTTCAAAAGAAATTTGACAGTCAGCCAGGCAGTCAGCCAGGCAGTCAGCCAGACAGTCAGTAACAATACATGAACAACTGTCGGTAAAACTTTGGCTATATAACGCCAAAATGATATTGCATGGACTCGCTTTAGATTGTACAGACATGTTTTTGGATAATGTGATTTAGATACCCACGTAGGTGAGTTTATATAAAATAAATATATATATATATATATATTTCTCTCTCAAAAAAATAATATATATGTAGACTTCTGAAGGATCTATCCTTCTGGATTGACCCAGTACACACCATGTCAGCACACGATCTTCCTGATGATTTCGGTGATCCACCAGGCTGAGTATCTTCACTCGCTAGCCTAATGATCTCCAGTTTGTTCTATTACAGTATTGTAGTACACCATTGCTTGATACAAATTGCAATAACCCTACAAGAAAGCGTTAACTAAAGCCTGGTATTGATTAAACAACATGCAATTATGACTGCCAGTCTCCTCACGAAGGGTGTTCTTTAGCTCTCTAGCGTCCATCCGCGCCTTAAGCAATAGAGATCTATACTGCTGCCTACCCAGAGCTGTGTGAGTGTATAGGCGTGGTGCTGCGTGCAGCCGCCAAGTAATGCGCATTGAATCCACTTCAAATCATTGAATGTGGTTTGCGCATTTTCTAGGCGTGGAAACGCTAATGCGCATTCAACTCGTCCGTTCCTGCTACAATCCGGCTGCCCTACCCTCCCGGATTGCTCTCCGGCAGATATGCCTTTACTAGACATACTAGCATCTCGTCACTGCAAGAAACGTTGCTGTCACGTACACGAACTCCTGCACATGAAAACTGAGCTCCTCTATAAAATGACAACTTATGCATTACCTGATTGTTCATCGGATGCTTGAGAGATTCCAGTGCAATCTTGCAGAGCTTGAGCTAAACTCCCCTTTTGAAATATACAAACCATTACAGTTAGATAAAATTAGAAAAAAATATGATGTAACTGCATGATACTACTAGACAGTACAAGGGGTTGAGAAGCGACTTACCAATAGCCTAGCATTTTCGTAGCTACTGACCTGTACGTGACATTGCCAGCAGTGCCAAAAAGTATTGATCCACATGGTTGGTCTTCAGTAGAACAAAGCTACACTGATGGGCAAGTCAACTGCAAACTGGCTGGAAATAAATTATATGCACAGTTATGTATAGCAAGGGCAGACCGCACTCTCGCCCACAATATAGTAATGTATTAGCTATGTAGTGATCAAGTTCCTGTCGTCAACCAATATGTCTAAGGTTGATAAGATTGCGTATTGTGACAGTTTCTATATATAGATACTCATGATATATGTGAACCAACTAGATGAGTTCATTGGACTCGTGGCTCTGAGTCCGATGGAAGGACTGCCTAGACAAAGTCAATGTTTCCAAATTCTGCAACAAAATTGTAGTTGCGTAATCAGTCATTGTTATTAGGTCGATGACTATGGCTAGGCAGTTGAAATGCATGTCATAATAATTTCTAAGCTATCTGAGGTTGTATACACATATATGTTCTCGACCACTTTTTAGGACCGATTGTGGCAACCATAGTTGTCCCCCCTGAACCAGTTAATTAAGGTAGGGGAAAAACTGTGGCGTAACATGTTGTCAGGATGGCGGAAACAACGCGGAGCATTGGAGATGACGGTAAAAGACGGAAAGAAAAAGGGAAACGTTTGGAAAACATGCCTGCATGTCAAGCGTTGTGTTGCCTGGCAGTTGCACTAACTCTAACACTTGCTGCCCCTAACAATAGTCTTGTTAAGTTGTAATGAACTCCTTCATACCTTTTTCTATGTGACTATGGCAAAGTTTGTTAATCTATTTTGCAAACATTATCAATTGATTGAGGACATTTCTTTACACATTAAAATTTAGACAATATATATATACCTTAAAATCCACTACTGCCTTGGTAGTTCGTGCGGTATTCCTTCACTAGCCGTATGTGCAGTACAGTACTGCAAGATGTGGAGATAGAAAGAAGGTAAGCCGTGCCCGCTGGATTTTGTTATTTCGACATACTGTTACATTGTATGGCATTATTCTCAAAGAACTGAGGTGAACATCAGTCACACACAGCAGTATACACGAACATATATACGTACACTATATATGTCAACAAATATCTAATTTATCTAATTGTACAAATATGAGCAATTTCAAGTCAAAAATGTCCATTCTTAATTGCCATAATCTTCAGGCCCTTTCGGGTTTAATTACATTACAGCATGTACAATTCTAGGCCGCTTAAATTGCTGCTTAAGAAACAGCAGACCTCTTGAGAGTAAACACAGACCTGCTGCAACAACAGTTATAATAAAGACACCACCCAAGTTGTCAACATCAATCTTTCCAGATCTACTTGCTTCGTCACTCACAAGACCGATTACTTTCTCACAAGTAGCACCATAGTTGAGATGTTGATCGAACCAAGTCGACACAAGCCGGTTAGCAACGGCATCAACAATGATCTCGTTAATTGCTGGACCATGAGATGCATAAAGTTTGTCACTAATAGCAAAAACGTACGGGTTTTGAAAATTTTCTTCTTCAAGAACGTACAAGTCGCAGTTTGATTGCTTTAATGCAATGGCCACAAGATCAGGGGTATCGCTGACATACGCTACAATATCATCACTAGCAAAGAGTTCCAGGTACTGATTACCTGTCACTGGAACCAGATGGCGTAAACCTGTTTGCTCCTTTAGTACAACATAACTGTGGAATGAGAAGTCTACAGCCACCATTTGACGTTTAAGAGACGACAGTCCTTCAATAGGGGATTGTATCTGAGATGATGTAAGAAATGTTGCCATATTTGCTGTGTAGGAAGACACTAGCACCAGTACCATAATACTTAATGCTGAGAGATAAATCTTTCCGAACGGGTTACTTATTGTGACAAGACGATTCTCATTCATGTTGAAGAGAATAATGCTCGACAACCACAAACCACTTGAATAACCATTTACTACTCCAAACCATTTTAATGCAACAGCTGTGAACCCAACCATTCCCAGAAGGACCATCCACACAGTCCAAGTGAAAGGCTCAAGAAACCTCCACAAGAAGTTCACTTTACCCAACCCTGGCCGTTTTGTCAGGACACCGATGCCAGGAAGTAGATAACTCCTAGTGAAATTGGAAGTTTGTGCTCTCTTTGGTGTGGCAGTGATTCCTCCTATAGCCATATCATATTCACTGTCTTCGGAACCAACAGTTGCAATCATATCCGAATACTTGTACTTGGTGATGTCCCACTCTGTGAACTCAATGTTGTCTCTTTGTATTCCTATTTTGTCAGCAATCAAGTACAAAAGATCGAAGTCAACTCCACTATAATTATGGGTTAAGTTGGAATGTGTGAATGGAGGGTAGTTGTTGCCAAACAAGACTTTTAGTTTCCTGGTGAAATCCAACGAGTCCTTTTCATTAAAACCACGAGCAAAAGCGTCAATTTTTGCAGACAACTCAGCGTGTCTGCTAGCATTCCATCTTCCCACTGCTGCCCAATTTGACTTACTCTGCAATAATAGCAGCTGGAATTGAACACGTGATGCTTCACTACAGTCATCGAGTGTTGCCCTACCAGTTGTTAGAGCCAATTTTCCGTAACTAGTGGCCATACATTGTTTTCCAAGATCCTCGACAAAGGCAGCACCATCTGTCAAAATAGGTACTGTTGCATTTTCAGTTGACAAGTGCAAAACCTGATAGGTCACTTTGCTGCCATCAAAGTCCGATGAAATAGTTGCATTACCAATGATAGCTAGCAGGTCATCAAACAAATGATAGTAAATGCTAGCTGGACTGGAAAAGTTAGAACAGCTCCCCAAACGTTCTCTGACTGTTTGACAAAAAGCGAACAACTGAATATCTAAATGTTTTAGTACGGAAGTAATCTTTAATATGGAAGTTGAACTTTGAATTTCTGCAAAATCCTGCATGAACACAATCCACGCATGTTGACTCAAAACATTTGACTTGACAAGTATTGAGGCAAACGGCTCAAAGTGCTCCAGCCTACAATCAACAATAACCACATCAGAGCTACGGAGTGATTCGTTCAGTGAATTGGGAGATACTGTTGTTACTGACAATGGCATTTCCAGCTTCAAAAAACTTTCCAGTTCCATGTCAAAAATTTTCAACTCCGGACTGGCTTGTTCATCTTTAACAACGAGCACCGTTCTAATATTTAGCGAAGCACTA
>CAXXBX010000309.1:0-12445 GCA_964274945.1 Dehalococcoidia bacterium
GGGATCCGTTGGACGTGTTACTCACGAACGCGAGGAGCGTAGCTACGGATACCGCTTACCATGGTTGCAACGGGTAACGGAGAATTAGCTAGGGTTCGATTCCGGAAAGGGAGCCTGAGAAATGGCTACCACATTCAAGGAAGGCAGCATGCAGGCGGGCAAATTACCCAATCTCGACACAGTGAGGTAGTGACAATAGATAACAATACAGGGACTTCGTAGGTCTTGTAATTGAAATGAGAACAATCTAAATCCCTTAACGAGAAACGATTGGAGGGCAAGTCTGGTGCCAGCAGCCGCGGTAATTCCAGCTCTAATAGCGTGTATCAAAGTTGTTGCAGTTAGAAAGCTCGTAGTTGGATTTCGGCGGCGCGTCACTGGTCGCGAAAGGCTTCCTCTCGAGGGCCGCGCGTGCTCTTAATTGAGCGTGCGCGGGACTGGGGACGTTTACTTTGAAAAAATTAGAGTGTTTAAAGCGGGCGCGTCGGCTTGTAGACATTAGCATGGAATATTGGAATAGGTCTTCGTTTCTATTTTTTGGTTTCTATGACTGAGGTATTGATTAATAGGGACGGTTAGGGCATTCGTATTCAATTGCCAGAGGTAAAATTCTTCGATTTATGAAAGACGAACGCATGCGAAAGCATTTGCCAGTGATGTTTTCGTTAATCAAGAACGAAAGTTGGAGGTTCGAAGACGATTAGATACCGTCGTAGTTCCAACCATAAACTATGCCGACTAGGGATCGGAGGACGTTATGATACAACTCCTTCGGCACCTATCGAGAAATCAAAGTTTTTGGGTTCCGGGGAGTATGCTCACAAGACTGAAACTTAAAGAAATTGACGGAAGGGCACCACCAGGAGTGGAGCCTGCGGCATAATTTGACTCAACACGGAAAAACTCACCAGGTCCGGACACAGTGAAGATTGACAGATCGAGACATCTTTCTTGATTCTGCGGGGGGGGGGGGTGCATAGCGTTCTTAGTTGATGGAGTGATTTGCCTGCCAAATCGCAATAACGAACGAGACCTTAAACCCTCCTAACTAGTCACGTCGTCTCTCCTGAGACATCGGTCGACATCTTAGAGGGACTGTCGGTGTCTAACCGGTGAGAGTTTGAGGCAATGACATATCTGGGAAGCCCTTAGATGTCCTGGGCTGCACGTGCGCTATACTGACGAAGTCAGCGAGTGTCGACCTGCTCCGAGAGGCGTGATTAATCTTGTGAAACTTCTTTGTGCTGGGGATAGACCATTGTAATTATTGGTCTTGAACGAAGAATTTCTTGTAAGCGCGAGTCATCAGCTCGCGTTGATTACGTTCCTGCCCTTTGTACACATCGCCCGTCGCTACTACCGACTGGATGGCCTCGTGAAAACTTTGGATCTGCTCCAGTCGTGCGGTTTGCCGCGCTTTAGACGCCGAGCAGCGGCTTTAGCGATGTTTTTTGGAAGAAGTGAAAGTCGTAACAAGGTTTCCGTAGGTGAGCCTGCGGAAGGATTATAACGATCTCGATCATGTGGAGCGTACTGAGACTCGTTTCCTTGAGAACAGTATGCGCTTTCGGGGTCGTCTTTGGCATCGCTCGGCAGTCAGGGAGGCGTCGAACGGGCGATCCGGTCTCGCGACGACGGGACGTCTCGTCCGGCCCGAAGGCGGCGGCGCCGACCGCGTCCGGTCGGGCCTTTTTCTTATCGTTACGCTGGTAAACGGGCTGCAAGCTTGCAGACTTGATCCGGGGCACGGCGAATCGTTGTGTCGCATAATCGTGGTCAAACGAAAACTTTCAACGATAGGTCTCTTGGCTCGTGCATCGATAAAGAACGCAGCGAACTGCGATACGTAGTGTGAATTTCAGATCTCAGAGAATCATTGAATCTTTGAACGCAAATGGCGCCGTCGAGTTTTTCTCGGCGGCATGTCTGTTTGAGTGTCTTCCCGTTACGTCAGCGGCGACCGCGCGTCCGACCCGGGCGGATGCAGTCGCCTTGAGGCATCTAGGCGCAGGCGATTCGTCGTCGTCGCCTAGTCCATGTCAGATTGGCTCGGCGATGCTTGCGTGCTGGCGATGAGCTGCGTGGCTGTGTGAGTCCGCGTGGCTTTGCGTGCGACGCGGTCTGTGCCGACCGAGACGCGGTGCGATCGTCCGCGCGTAAAGGCGAGTCGCAGCGAGCATACAGCGTTCGCTCTCGTAGTGACCTCAGATCAAGCAAAATTACCCGCTGAACTTAAGCATGTCGATAAGCGGAGGAAGAGAAACCAACAGGGACTTCCTCAGTAACGGCAAGTAAAGTGGGAACAGCTCAATCCGTCCAAGTCCGGTCTCGGGTCGTCGAATTGTAGTCTCGAGAAGTGTATCCGCGCGGCGGTCGGCGGTCCAAGTTGCTTGGAACGGCATTGTAGAGGGTGAGAATCCTGTGTTCGACCGCGGTCCTCGCGCCACGAGGCACTTTCCAAGAGTCGAGTTGTTTGGAAGTGCAGCCCAAAACGGGTGGTAATTTAATCTCCACCTAAATCATAATAAGGGCACGAGACCGATGGCGAAAATGTACTGTGATGGAAAGATGAAAAGCACTTAGAAAAGAGAGTTAGAATACGTGAAACCGTTGGAGGGAAAGCGAATGCCGCCAGCAGCGTTCCCGCGTAGATTCAGCCGGCGGGGCGGTCGGTCGGGCGTCGTTGGATTCGAAGGAACTGCGTCGTTGGTCGTCGAGTCGTGTCGTACTTTCCCGGGAACAAGCCAACGCCGGTCGGACGACTCGTCGTCGCCTCACGGCGAGGTGGGCCGGACGTTCGGTTTATCTCGCATAGCCAGTTCTGCTTACCAAGAAATAACCCACTGGGAGCTCGTCACATTCGCCGACCGCCTTCAGCCGAGCAAGCCGGTCTTCTTACTCATTGAACGTTTGAGAATAGGTTAAGGTTGTTTCAACCCCAAGACCACTAATTATTTGCTTTACCTGATAAAACTGCGCTGAGAGAGCTCCAGCTATCCTGAGGAAAACCTTGGAGGGAACCAGCTACTAGACGGTTCGATTAGTCTTTCGCCCTTATACCCAAATTTGACGATCGATTTGCATGTCAGAATCGCTAGGGCTTCACCCTATTCGGGCATAGTTCACCATCTTTCGGGTTCCAGCGTGCGTGTTCCCACTCGAACCTCACCGAGAACGGACGAGGTCGGTCGATGATGCGCCGAAGCCGCGTACGGAGACGGCTTTCACCCGAGCGAGAACGTTCACTTTCATTGCACCGACGGGTTTTTGCATTCCGAGACTCACATGCATGCTAGACACTTGATCTGTGTTTCAAGACGGGTCGAAAGAGGCCATTTTACCGCCAACGTCCTCAGTGCGCCTACAACCGCGACAGGTCGCGTGCAGCCGACCACCGGCGTACCCAGCCCATCTATCTAGCCGAAAGGCGCACGCTGGCATCGACACCGCGTCTTCTCGGTTGGAGGACGCACCCTCGCACTGCCTATAGCGGCCGACTCACCGCGAGCCGGTTAAGGTGCCCGAGTCGACGCTCGTCAGAGACCATAAAAGGTGTCAGTTGATCCAGACAGCAGCACGGTGGCTATGGAAGTCGGAATCCGCTAAGGAGTGTGTAACAATCTGCCGAATAAACTAGCCCTGAAAATGGATGGCGCTTAAGCGTCGCGCCCACAACGGACCATCGGCGTTAGCGGTGCGCTCCGACGAGAAGGAGCGACGTTCTCTGTAGACGAGAACGCGTCGTTCTCTGTAGAAAAAAAGTTCTGTAGCTTTGAGAAAAGAATTGGCTCTAAGGGTAGGGTCTGTCGGGCTGTCGTGCGAAGTGGACGCTGCCTTTCCAGACTTGCCGAGTCCCGTCCTCCACAGGGGGTCGGGTCAACGTCGGACCGGCGAGGGCGGAGGCCGTGGAACGCGTCAGCTGTGCCCGCGAGGGCTGTTCGGCAGGCGACTAACGACCGACTTAGAACTGGAACGGACAAGGGAAATCCGACTGTTTAATTAAAACAGAGCATTGCGATGGCCGGAGACGGTTTCGACGCAATGTGATTTCTGCCCAGTGCTTTGAATGTCAAAGTGAAGAAATTCAACCAAGCGCGGGTAAACGGCGGGAGTAACTATGACTCTCTTAAATGAAGTTAAGGTAGCCAAATGCTTCCCTCGTCTACTAATTAGTGACGCGCATGAATGGATCAACGAGATTCCCACTGCCCCTATCTACTATCTAGCGAAACCGATGCCAAGGGAACGGACTTGGCCGAATTAGCGGGGAAAGAAGACCCTATTGAGTTGGACTCTAGTCTGACTTAGTAATGAGACATGAGATGTGCATGTAGAATAAGTGGGAGGCCGTCTCGCACCGTCGCCGGTGAAATACCACTACTTTCATCGTTTCTTTACTTATTCGATGGTGCTGAGCTGGGCCTCACGGCCCGCCTTTCGGCTTTAAGGCGTCACCCCCGGGTGGCGTCGATCCGCGTCGGAGACAGCTTCAGGTGGGGAGTTTGGCTGATGCGGCACATCTGTCAAACGATAACGCAGGTGTCCTAAGGTGAACTCACTGAGAACGGAAATCTCATGTGGAACAAGAGGGTAAATGCTTACTTGATTTTGATTTTTAGTGTGAATACAAACTGTGAAAGCATGGCCTATCGATCTTTTAGTCTTTACGAGTTTTAAGCTAGAGGTGTCAGAAAACTTATCATAGGGATAACTGGCTTGTGGCAGCCAAGCGTTCATAGCAACGTTGCTTTTTGATCTTTCGATGTCGGCTCTTCCTATCATTGTGAAGAAGAATTCACCAAGCGTTGGATTGTTCACCCACTAATAGGGAACGTGAGCTGGGTTTAGACCGTCGTGAGACAGGTTAGTTTTACCCTGCTGATGTGGCGTCGTCGTGATAGCAATTCAACTCAGTACGAGAGGAACCGTCGATTCGAACATTTGGCACTTGCACTTGCCTGAAAAGGCAATGGTGCTAAGCTTGGGATTATGACTGAACGCCTCTAAGTCAGAATCTGCGCTAAAGGTGACGATTCTTTCTCTGCGAACGTTTAGGCGAACGCCGATAGGCCGTCCTCTCGTGCGGTCGTTAATTGCGTCACGACGTGTGGCACGGCGTCGGAGAGACGAACTCCGTCCACCGCCCGCCGCATCGAACTGGAAACATTGCGGAGGTAAGTCCTTAACTTTGCAGACGACTTAAACAAGAAACGGGGTATTGTACAAGGTAGCGTGGCCTTGTCGTTGTAACATGCAGGCCGAGGTCTAGCTGTCCACGTATACCGGATTGTGTATAGCAAAATCTATTATCTGCTTGTGTATCATCTTATTTTACGTATGGCATTAGCACTAAGACTCCACCCTTACATCACCTTTCCTCTAAAGAAACAGGTTTGAAACAATGAAACGTCTCTCAGCTGCAACTCTAAATTTACCGTTCTAAGTAGACTGTAAATTAGCTAGTAATTGCACACATAGTCTTTCAAGTACTTTGGCTTAGTGCTAATTAACTCGTCCACTTCTAGTAGTTGTCGTCATTGCTGGTATCTGTTTCTTCATTGCTGAGGTTGTTTGCTGAGTTCGATCTTGACTCTTGGATTGTTTTGGCTCTTTGGTAATTGATGGCTTCCTGGCCATCTTCACTGGCTGACTCACTGATCTTCTCAAAATTGTTTCCTTGGATGGCTTTAGATGTACTCTGTTTCATCTGTACATTTGACCTTGTGTAGTTGTCACTTCGTACGATCTATTGGTGAGAACTTTGCTTACTATTCCTTGTTTCCATTCATCGGCGCCTCGCAGTGGCTGTATCTCACTGTATCATTTGTCTGCAATTGTTGTTTGTTGGCTTTCTTGTCATAGTAGTACGCTTGTCGTCTTTTGGCTGCTTCTAGTTGTTTGTAGTCGTCAGTCACTTTGGGTTTCAGAAGTTGAGTTGTTGTAGGCAGCAAGGTTCTTGTCCGTCTGCTCATTAGTCTCTGTACTGGGCTCGTATTTATTTCTTGAGTTGGTGTATTTCTAAAATCTAGCATCGCCAGGTAGGGTCTGTTTTTGCTTGATAGCTTTCCTCATTAATTGTTTAGATGTTTTCACTGAGTTTTAATTTTTTCCATTCAATTTCGCATAGCCAGGGCTGCTAGTGTGATGTTGAATCTCCCAGTTCCTTGTAAAAGATCTAAATTCATGTGATGTGAACTGTGGCCCATTGTCTGTCATCAAAATATCAGGACTATCATATCAGCCAAAATGTTGTGTGAGTATTCTGATTGTCGACTTTGTTGTCGTATCTGTCATTGCACGTACTTCCCAAAAGTTACTATAGTAATCTGTTGTTAGCAGATAGTCTCTTCTTCTGAACTGAAAAAATCAGTTCCCACTTTGGCCCATCGTCGGTTGGGTACTTCATGACTCTGAAGTGTTTCTTGTTGCCATGAACATCCGTATGTGCACAAATTTTGCACTTGCTGACATAATCTTTAATTTGAGACGTGATTCCTGGCCAATATACACACGCTCTTGCTCAACGAATACAGCTGTTGGTTCCAAGATGTGAGCTATGGATTCTAGACATGATTGTAGCTCTCATAGAGGTTGGTATTTGAAGTCGATTTCCTTTGTAATTACTCCATCTTGGCATATTATCTCATCTCTAGCATGAAAATATTGTCTGATGTCCCATGGTACTTGTTGTTTACAGTCTGGCCATCCTGTCTTGATGGTCTGCAGTAGCTGCTGTAATTTTTCCTCTTCCTTAGTAGCTACTTTGATTTCTGATATTTTCTCTGTTGTCACTGGTATGTGCTGGCTCAGGTCAATTTGCTCGAATGTTTTCTCTATCTAATTGATACTTGTTGGATGATCAGTTATGTACGCTCTTGAAAGAGCATCAACTAAAAGCATTTGTTTCCCTTGCTTGTATTGAATATTGATATCCTATTGCTGAATTCTCATGAGCATTCGTTGAAGTCATTTTGGGGCAGTATGTAACGGCTTCCTATGAATCGTTTCGATTGGTTTGTGGTCGGTCTCCACAGCAATTCTTTGTCCGTAGGTGTAGCTGTGAAACTTGTCTAATCCATACACAATCGCTAGCATCTCTTTCTCAATTTGTGCATATTGCTGCTCCATTTCTGTAAGGGCTCTGCTTGCATATGATACTGGCTGGCTATTCTGCATAAGCGCTGCTCCTAATCCAGATTGTGAAGAATCACATTGCAGTGTTGTCTCATCTTTCACGTTGAAATACTTCAGTACTGGCGTTTGTGTCACTGCATTCTTGATTTTCCGCAGGGCGTCCTCATGTTCTGCAGTCCATGTCCACTGAACATCTTTGTCTTGTCAGTTGACGTAATGGTTCACATAGAGCTGATAAGTTTTCTAGAAATTTGGATAGGTATGTTACCATTCCAATGATTCGTCTCACACCGGCTTTATCTGTTGGTCTAGGCATCTTCTTGATTGCTTCCACCTTGTCTGGATCTGGTTTCAGTCCACTGGATGTCAATACATGACCCATGTATGTGACTTTGTCAGTTGCAATCTTACACTTGGCTGCATTTAAAAGTAGGCCTTTTTCTTTGCATCGATTTAGTAGCATGATCAAGGTAGCATCGTGATCTTTTCCGGCATCAGTGTCCATTGTATCTTTTCCAATCACCAGAATATCGTCCGCTACTGTATATACTCCAGGTATGCCTTGCACTGCTGAGTCCAACCATCACTGAAAAATTTCTGGTGCGGGGGCAATACCGAATGGTATCCTGTTCCACCTGTACCTTCCATAAGGTGTTTCAAATGTTGTGAGCTTGCTCAAGCTCTTGTCTAATTCGATATGCCAGGACCCATTTTTGACATCGAGAACCCTGAATATATTTGCCTCAGTCAGTTCTGGTAGAACATCATCCAGGGTTGGTATCAAATATCGGCTTTGCTTCAATGCTTTATTCAATGGCTTCGGGTCAATACACACTCGCAATTTACCATTTAGTTTCTGAACAAGTGTCAAACTAGACTACCAATCGGTTGGTTCAGCCTCTCTCTGTATGTTCTGGAGTCGTTCCAATCGTTCCAGGTCATCTTTCGTCTTTCAGTCTGGTTTACATTGTGTGGCAAGTCTGTCTGTGGCAAGTCGGATTGTTCGCTGGACAATCGACATAGATAATATTCGTTTCACCCAAACAGTGATGCTCCATTAGTCGTAGAACAACGTCCATGTTTGCCTTGTCCTCCTCTTTCTCGAATAGGAGTGCATTGCAGATCCTCAAGGCGTCCAAACTTGTGCAGGCTGTTGTTTCAAATTGGAAAGTACTTCATACGATTCCCACAGTTGTTTCCACTCTCTCCACGTCTGTCCCACATTTCCAGTAAGGCAGAACGGTCTGGGAAGTGGTATTCTTCCAATAATTCGCATTGGTCGATAGGTAATCCGGGGTATTTTGCACAGGGGCACACCTTTGAACTCAATTACTTCTCATTTCTTTCAACAGAAACGTGCAGCCTCGAACTTCCAGACCAGAGAGAGCGCCAAGCGCGCTAACTCTAGTCGATACTAAAATTGCCAAGAGGCCAGGTCTAACTGCATGTATTCACGCTCAATTAATTACAACTCGTGATATATGTATCTAATCAACAAATTCAGCAAAATTAAGCACAGCTACTAACCTAGCTACTAGTCTTCATCGCTACAACAACAGTTCTTGTGCTTAGATTGTGGGGCTATTCCATTCATGAACTTCTTTTCTCAAGTCCCTTCACTTCTGGTTTAGAGACCCTCTAATTGATCTTTCTGCTTTTTGAGGTTGTGTAATTTTTCTCTAGATCTAAAGACATTCTAAACAAGGGAAACAATCGATCAAGGGAAACAATCGATCAGAAGTACGTATCTAGATACACTGTTACCATTATAAGTTAGACTGAGTTTAACAACTCATATCATCAATGACAATTGAAAGACAATTTGAATCAGAACTATTATGATTAAAAGCCATCTCTACCTGCCACTTGAAGACATTAACTGTAATACATTAGCTAAACTGACATCCAAATAACTACTATAGAATGGAGATATTAATATCAACTATTCAAACTACTTTAAAATATTGCCATAATCAGTAAAAGCTTGTATGTGCAGTTTTACTTTAAAAACTGCACATTTGTAGAAGTAGTGATCAGATATGTCCATACTTATGTGCCGATTTCCAATAATTGGAGCTCTGGTATTACACGCATGAAGCTAGTCTTCAATTCCTTTCAAACTTAATGTTTGTGTTGAACAACTCATATCATCAGTAGAAATACAATTTGAATTAGAACTAGATTATTATGATTGAAAGCCATCTTTACCGGCCACTTGAAGACATTGTAATGACAGCCAAAGTGACATGCAAATAACCATTATAAATAGAGATATTAATATCAACTATTCAAAATATTTCCACGACCAGTACAAGTTTGTATGTGCGGTTTTACTTCAAAAACTGCACATTTGTAGAAGTAATGATTAGATATGTTCATGTACTTATGGGCCGATTCAAATAATCGGAGCTCTGGTATTACATAAAGATAACATTAATTAAATTCTTTTCAAACTTAGTATTTGCGTTGAGCAAATCATATCACAATAGATCTAGAGCAGTTTGCTTGGGTGTGCGCGTGAATTCGTGAGCGGGCACATTTAAACACACTACGACGCAGCTGTTACTCGCTATTATTCATTTCTCGTTAATTATTCAACACGTATTGTCGACATTCCTATGCATCGCTAACTGATTTGTTATTGTAATAGGCCACACCTTCAACACGTGCGCGCTTGTGCTAAATTTTGTTAAAGGATGACGTCAGCGATATCCCGTTTGTATTGGGCACCGCCTCAAAGACTGAAACGGAATGTGGACGATTGTAAGTAAATGAAGAGAGAAAGGACCAAGAAAAATACGCAGGTCGGCTTTCATTTCTATACTGTATAGATTTACTTTGTCAGAACGATATAGTGGTGTTGCGGCCATCGCTTGAGGTTCGCTGTTTACTTGCTACTCCCACATTCCATCAACGACGATTTCTGACTTCGAAACTGGCTTGCTTGTTGATTGTCTACACTGCTTTGTCACTTGTGATTAGGTTATGATGATGATGCAAGTAGCGTTGCGTCGACTGATGCTTCCGCTCGTCGCGCTACTTTGCTTTTCGTCTGCCGCTTCGCATCCTACCTTTTCTGGAAATAAAAGAATCGAGAAAATAGTTGTGCATCCACAGACTGGAGATGTCTATGTAGCAGCAGTGAACAGGATCTACCTTCTATCGGACTCGCTGGTGAAGCAACAAGAACATGTGACTGGGCCAAAGCACAGCGATGGGAGATGCTTTCCTAAGGCATGGAATGTTCCTCCCGAGAATATCTGCGATGATTCTAAGGCCCTAACTGATTTTCACAATCAGTTGTTTCTTCTCAATGAGACAAGCTCCGTGTCTTCTGACACACTCGTTGTTTGCGGTAGTGTAGTAAGTGGAGAGTGCAACTTCTATTCTGCGGAGAATGTTTCGTCTATTTTGATTTCAGCAGTGGAAGTATTGAGTAAATCGTCTACTGTACACGTTCCTGTTCTTGTTGGTACGGAGGCAACGTTGAGCACAGCTGCAGTAATTGCTACTGCTCATGGTGATTCTGCTCTCTATGTTGCAACCTATAGAGAGCGTTCTTCACTACAGCTTGTCACCAAACCAGTCATGAATGTTGTGAGTCTAGAGAGGAGTGATTTGTTGAAGCAACTAGGCTCTCTCGATTTTACTCAATGGATTGGCATGGGTATAGAATCTCGTCCTCGACAGAGCTTCACAAGTGGACAGTTTGTTTACTTTACATCGTATCAAGAGGATAGGACCAATACTCGTGCCTACCGAACTGTTTTGTCTCGAATCTGTAAAGATGATTCTGGTCTAGGGAGTAGCTCTTCTACATTATATGGTTATATGGAAGCTACGATCAAATGTCAAAATAGCTCACACTCGTTTAGTTTTCTTACGTCTCAGACAATATTCAACCCAGGAAAAGCTTTACAGACAGCTTTGAATTTGAGCAGCTCTGAAGATCTTCTTATTGCTTTGTTTGCAGAAACTTACGATAAGAATACTGACATACTGAATGGTGATTTTGCTGTCTGCATATACAAAATGGCAGATATTGAACAGAAATTTAAAGAAACACAAGATAAATGTAGAAAAGGAGATAGCTCAATAATGAAAGGATTTGAAAGAGACGGAACAAACACTGAATCATGCACAGATCTTACTGCTATATGGAATGAACAGTCATGCTCACCACCAGACGGTACATCAGTCTTGTTGGAAGTTGGCAGTGTTATTTTGTCTCAACCAGCTTTTATCAAGAGAACATTTGAGATCACAAGTGTTGCTGTCGCTGTTGTTGGGAAATCTACTGTTGCATTTTTTGGAACTGCTAATGGTCACCTTTTAAAGGCAATGAAGTTATCAGACTGACAGTAAAATTGTAGTCTCAAGTAATACATTATTTGTGGTATAGATGATACTGCCAGATCTCACAACAGTAACTGAAATAAGTAATACACTTCTTACAGAGCTGACAACATCTACAGAAATTCATTCACTTGCTTTCAGTCTTGACAACAAGTATCTGTTTGCTGTGTCAGAATCAGAGGTAGATCAGTTAGCTTCTCTCGTTCTTAATTGTTTGTGTAGTAATGATATGAAATTTTAGGTTGTGAAAGTTCCTGTAGAAACATGCTCATCACTTAAATCTTGTGACCAATGTGTTGCTAGCAATGATCCATTTTGCGGTTTCTGTGTGTTGGAGAACAAGTTTGTCTCATTATAACTATGATGTTTCATTGTTGATTGTCAATCTCTTGTGACAGATGTTCTGTCCAGTCAGAGTGTCAGATGTCTGGTGACGTTCGTCGATGGATTCAAACAGACAGTTTACAGTGTATTGTCTCTGGTGGTCTGAAACAGGGAAGTCCCAAAATTGCACCAATAACAAAAGCAGTTCAGGTCAGTTGCATTTTTCCATAGGCTGGTTGTGCTACCATTGGTGTGTATTTGTTGTTGCAGATTTCTCTAGAGGTTTCAAATGTTCCAGACATTGGAAGTTTTGAGTGTGTATTTGGTACAATTGGTAGCACAACAGCAAATAGAGCGTCACAAGTGATATCGTGCAACACTCCCACTCCAGCTGCCTTACCAGATGCAAACAGTAAATGTAGTGTATGATTCATAAAGTTGCATGTTTTGCAAAATGTGTGTTTTGCTGTGAAGGAGACAGTTTGTCTGTTTCTGTGTCACTGAAGTCAACAGCTACAAATGCAGTTTTTGTGATTGACATCACAAACATAACTGTCTTTGACTGTCGAATCCACAGAAAGTAGGCTGAGTTGCTTTTGTCAGATGTGATAGTAAGTGAACTTGATTGTTT
>CAXXBX010000310.1:0-17037 GCA_964274945.1 Dehalococcoidia bacterium
AGGAAACAGACATCGTCCACTAAACACCATCTGAGTATGAGGTTCCGAGTAAGTAGTTGAAGGTGCAGCTGTAGCTGCATCAAACGTGGAATAGTAGCAGTGGAAAGCTAAACAAATCAGTTAAATATGGCTGACCATTAATCAACAGAAAATATATTAAAAATGACAGTAAATTGAATCAGGCAAAGTTTGTAGTTTGGAAAGTACAAGGCCAGTCGATCTACAACAGTGTACTAGTAGTCTCATAGCTTGGTAGTCAAAAACGCCGATTTTTCGGTCATCAAATGATCAGATCAAGCAATTAAAAATTTAAACGCCTAGATATGTGCTTTCGTTTTGTGTTGCAAAGTATTTCTTCTACAAAGCAGCTGAACAGTTTATAATATAGCATCAATTACTCCTCTGCAGGTCAGTCTGCAAATTTTGGCAATGAACAAGTGCCAGTGGCGCCGCTTTGCAAGATGAAGCACCTCTAGATCTAATATACTGATTGCAAATATAACTCACTTTCCATAGTACAGTACTGTCTTGCTTTCAGAGAGTGATTCAGCACTGCGATTCACTATCACAAGATGCTCTAACAGCAACCTATTGTGCAGTGATATCCAGCATGACAATTGGATGGAAGGAGATACTGTATTCATTACAGCTGTTTTGATGATAACGATACCACAAATGATTACAATCTCTATGTCAAGGGTGCTTGGTTGTCATTGATTAGTCTCCAGGGAGAACAATAGGCCTGTCCACACTAGACCAGAATGGATCGCGATCCGATCGGGATAGCGAGCGTCGATCCACACTGCACTTCGAACGTGAAGGTAACGCCCACTATTTCTAATTGGATTCAACCGATCGCGATCGAGTTGCAAGTGTGGACAGCGTTGCGGTTGGATCGCGATCCAGTTGCCAGTGTGGACAGGCCGCATCTGTCATACATATGTACCACACCCATGATATCGGCAGCATTATCCGTGAAATCAAAATCACAAATTACAGTTGGCCATCTCATCTACTCTGTGGAGTAGAACACATACTATGTAGTATAATAGCATGTGGTTACCCTGTTGATAACAAATTAGTGTAACATACTGTAGCTTCCGATATGAACCAGTTGGAACACCCTGTGACCTATTCAGTTTGCTTGACATTTTGATGAAAGGAACACCCAATTAATTAATTAATAATATTAATTTGACTAGTTCATCAAATGACCCACAAAAAGAATGGCCACACACTGTGATACTTGAAGCAATTAGCTTAACACTCGACACTAGAGATGAAGCTTTGGCTAACTGAAGTGATACAACAGGGTGCAACTGAGATAAAACATGTTTAGTCTAGCCACTTATTCCATGTACCACTGTATCACCATAACGACTAATCTGATCAACACCAGGGGTGCATTTCTTTTGCCTCTTCTGCTCTTCTGGAAGAGGTCAGAAGAGTCACGCGACCTTCTCGCTTTGGTTTTAGTCATTCCGCCTAAAACAGAATCAACCAGACTGGTTCCTACGGTCCTGAGAATTCAGCCGCTGATAGAAGTTCACTCTAAAAAAGGGGTCTGGCCTGAGCCTGACCAGCTCCTACGGCCCTGTAGCATATGGTACTCTCATCTATAAAATGCTTTTCAAATGAGTTCCTAAAAATGCAATGGCAACATAAGTACTACAGTACATGGATTAACTTACTTGCAGCTTTTTGTGAAGACAAACTATCATCAGTTTTCTGTGTTACTGTATGTGGTTTTGAGCTGTCCTGAACACTCTCAATGTCCTCTACAGTTTTGTCTGCATTTTGTGTAGATTTAGATGACTTTTTCTGATATGTATTAAAAATACCAAGTTGATACACCTACAAAAACAAAACTGAGACTCACACATATTACTCCTATTGCATAACTGTCATTACATTTCACCATTAGAAGAACAATCTCAACTAAAACAACTTTCTTCTAATGCCACTTTAATAAACAATTGTACAACGATTAAACATAAACCTGTGTCTGACAACCATGAAAATGTTCATAATAGCAAGTAAAAATACAGCTGTGTATGATTTATGTACCTCAAGAAACACAATTCAAGTATCTAAACTTCAAATTTCAATCTCATTTCACCCATCGTTAGAGTGCTAGTGATTGGTGGCAATAGGAGAGAGAATATCAAATACGTCGCTCTTGCTAAATTAGATATGACTGAACCACAGAAAACAACTACTCAACATGGAATGGTTTTAATTAAGTGTGTAAATTAAGCAACAAGTGCAAGACAGAGTTCCTTTGGTGCTGCAAATGTTTCTTTAGCCCTATGATTCCAGAAAGCATAGTTGTTTGTAAAATATGAACTAGTAACATCTATTGACATGTTACTTCTATTTGCACCCAGCGTATCAGTCCGGGTTGCTATTTTACCACAGAAACTTAGTCAGAATACCATATCAAATATCTCAACTGTCTTAATTAATTAATTAATTAATGACAAACCCTGCAATTCACTTTTTAGCAGACACTCTGGTTATACACAAAGCTAAGCAGCAGACAACCCTGAAATTATAAAAACCTTGTAATTAAGCTATCTTATTAGTCAACCATAGCATTAGCTTATAGTTATATGATTCTAATTATGACATGAGAATCTACTCCTGCTACGTAATTGAACAATTTCCTACATTCCACTGGAATAAACAGTCCAGACAGACATACACATGTACACACACTCACGTATTTGCGTAGTTTAAGGATATCAAAGACTAAAGAAACATTACCAAGCACTTAGAGACGAGCTGGCAAAATCAGACCTCAAAGCTTTGACATGTGCTAAGTGATTCCATTCCCTGCCTGCAGTTGTAGCAGGTAAGCAATTTGAATGTCACAATAATTATTATGCAAATAAGAAAGTCTAAGTAAACAACCTAGAATATAGTAAAATAAATTGCGCCCACACAAACCGTGTTTAAGTTTCACCTCCTGACTGAACGTGCACGTGCCATGCAGTCATCCAAAAACCCAAAGAAACCAGACTACTTTATTTAGCCTAACTTATGATTTCTTACAGCAAAGGAAACGCCAATTAGGCACACTCCACTACCGATGAGTAACGTAGTATTCATGCCCGACCCAGTAGACGAAGCTGAGTACGCGGAATAGTGCGAAGCAACCGTTCTTTTTCGAGAAACTTGTGCACTCAATCGCAAAAGACATCTTTCCTTTGCCTGAAAATTTCTAGCTATTCCATTCAGTACTACACCACGTCCTAGTACTCTGAAAACTCCATACATCTCTCTCCACTTACACGTGACACATGGGTAGACAGAGACCCCGTATTATTGGTCAATGAAAAGTAGAACGTGTACGTACGTCAGTTGATTTTGGAATTTTGGAATTTTTTCTCGCGATTTCGTGCTTGTTTATTGACTTTCCATGGTTCAATTTTATCACACAGAACGTCAGACGAGAGACTAACTATGGCTATACTTCTGGCGAGCTGTTGAAGACAACTTTGCTCATGGATTTCTGGCAGCTCTAAGCTGGTTAGCTGTTATTGGCTGGAAAAGGGACTTTTGGAGTTCTATTATGCAGATCTGCTGTTGTGCAATAATGTCCTGTGCTTTGGATATTGATCATTTTGTTCAAGCCAGATCTTTTGCACTAAAGGTACACGTACTGTACTGGAGTTTGGACCTTCGCTAGTACATGCAGTGAAGCGATGCAATTGTTCTTTTAATAATTCTTGAACAAGACATTATCAGCAATTTTAGAATGCATTAGAAACTTTCTCTTACCATTTATATTATCAACCAGAGTTTGCAGTGCCAGCAGCCACGTGGCCTATTACTGCTATGCAGCACCCAGCATGCACCCAGCATGCCGATTGGTTAAATGGATTGAGGCTCTAAGTCGAAGGCCGGAGAGCACCCAGTCGGCGGTATACCGTTAACTACCCTTGCCGGTGTTGCCAACAGGAGTTGAGACAAATTCATAAGGGTGTTAGCGTTGGCTTCTATCCTGTCTACGGTTGGTGGAAGGAGCAGTCGGCAGCCGGTGTTACGTATAGTTTGTACTGCGAAGGCGGAATACTACAACAATACCTACCAACTGGATCTGTCATAGCTTGAGATTATTGGAGCAACTCCACGAGATGAGGGGTCAAGATCGAATTCAGATGGAAAACGGCAAAGATGGGGGCGTGCACAAGAAGCGCCACGACAGAGAACTGCAGAGGATGCAGGGCTGCAATTAAAATTTTTAAATATTTTTAATTGTAAGTTCCTTAAGCACTAAACTCTATTTCCATTGCTGGTGATGCATAACAGCAATAGGTCACGTGACTGCCGCCACTGCAAGATCTGGTTACACACTTAAAATTATTATTGTTATGTGACAGAGGCTATTCTACAGATATGGCCTAGTGTTTGAACAGCTGTTGCGTATACAATGAGATGGGCATGGAGTGACATAACTTTGTGTGGTAAGTCGATGTTGCTGTTGTTTTTCAGGATGCTACATCATTACAGCACAGATCATTTGCTCATTCAGTGTGGTTTGTCATTTTGGGAACTGCAGCTTGCTGCTGTGTTAAGATGTTGACTTGTCGTAAATTGCCATTGCTTAGTTTCCTGCCTTGGCTATTCTTTGTTGCAACTGCATCACATCATCTAAGAGATGCAACTCGGAGAGGATTGTGGTTTTGGCCAATAGGAAACACTCCACCTTTACCACTTTTTATTTATCTACAAATGGTTTTACTAATTCCTTTAATAGTCAGATTTCTGTTGCAGTTGAGTAGGTTTCCACATAAAGACGTTTCTCTTTCGGATGTATTACTGACATGATAGCATTTTTAGCCAGTAGCTATGGTGACTCTAAAATTGTTGTGCAATTGTCAGCTAGTTGTTAAATTATATGAGATGAAGGCTGGTTGTGTAGTACATCGTATTTTTATTGATGCTAACTTGTGTAATTATCTAATATCTTGCTTGACACAACTGATATCATTTATATGTGTAGGTGAGATTCAAAATTGCCATACGTCTTATTAGTATTAGTATTATCATTAGTCACCACTGTGGCTTAGTGGTTAGTGACAATGGTTACCACTCCATGGTTTGGCGGTTCAAATCCCAGAGACAGTAAATTATGAAACTTGTCTGTCTTTCTTTCTCGTGTTTCTTTAGCTTTGTCCACGAGACTATGACTAGTTTCAGTCATTGGGGTGTTTCTGTGGTCTGGCAAATGGTCTGTTGATGATGACATTCAGCGCTTTCCTGGTGGTCATTGATGTCCACTAGGCATGCAGTACCGAGTTTGCGGTCACCGTAATGCCTGCAATCTATATTGAATTGGCTAGTCATTGATCGGCTCCCAGGTTGAAGTTCTTATTCAAGAACTTGGTAAGAACTTGCCAATGCCAAGTTCTTGACTAAGAACTTGCCAAGGCCAAGTTCTTGGCTAAGAACTTCAACCCGGGCATGTGGACTACACAGAAACATGTACCCTGATGGGCTCACCTGCCGGGTTGGGTGCCCAGATGGGGTATAAAGACCCTACTGCCCATCATGGAGGGGCATAACGACACATTGTAGTATTATAAGTACAGTAGATGTCTACTTGTAGATAGTCTCGCGTAGCCAGACCCTTCCCGCCGGAAGTCTAGAGTCTAGAGTATGCACTGAGTATGGGGCATGGAGAGATAATGATCCAGATGGTCTATGCCAAGTACACAATCTATATAAGAACACAGTTTCTAGCACTAGGATTAGAAGTAGTAGTTGTTACTGTTCAGCAAGCTCAACACGAATGTTAGTAGTGCGGTATGGCTGATTTTTTGTTTTCAACGCCCACCATTGGTAGCTTTGAAATTGATCACGTTGCTACTCAGTTACTGCCAAAGGATGCTCCTGACAATTCAGTACCAGTGAAAGTGCTAGGAGATGGTAACTGTCTCTTTCGGGCTGCAAGCTTTCTAGCTTATGGCAAAGAGGACCACCATGACCAACTTCGTGCTGCTGTGATGACAGAGGTAGATGACAACGTCGAGCACTATGCTGATCTGTTTCTAGGCCATGCGCGTCAAGCCAGTGGTGACGGTCAATGTGTAGGTCTACTTTCCCAAACTCTTAGCGATGGACCAAGCCACACGTTTTCCTCATTGCTGATGCAAAAGTCTTTTCTTCGTTATTCATACATTGCTGGCCTAGAAGCAGAAGTGAGATTATGTTCAAAGTTGGGTACTTGGTGTGGCATGCTTGAATTAGCTGGCTTGGCTACTGTCTTTGGGCGCCCAGTACGCTCTGTCTACCCACAGGTATTACTAGATGATTTAAGTGATTTGATATAATTTAAGGCGGATTTTCAGCACATTGTACAATACAGGTTTGAGATTTGTGCCATATGGTCTCGAAGAAGATGTGACTTGCAGCGCCAAGGCAATAGTGTGTACGGCAGACTTGCCAGCCAAAGCTGACATGCTTTGCATGAATCATCACAATGGCAAGTTCAGCTGCCTTGTATGTGAAGAGCCAGGTCGTCAGGTTGCTAGAGGACGAGGCCACGTACACGCCATCCCTTTTAATAGAGCTCTTCAGAAGAGAACTAATGAAAGTTTTGTACGCAACGCCCACCAAGCAGTTACTTCTAGTCAAACAGTACGATAGGTCTTGCATGGCGACAACGTAAATGTTCATGCAAGATTTTGTATTTAACTTTTGTAGGTTAAAGGAATAAAGTCGGCTTGTCCACTTCTTTTATTAAACGATTTTTACCCAGTCACTGCCGCAGTCATTGACTACATGCATTGCGTGCTTCTGGGAGTGACAAAAAGTTTACTCCACCGTTGGACAGATGTTTCAAGCAGAGGCTGTCCATATTTCATCAGAGATGATGTTAGCTAGATTTCTATCTATCCATTTGTCTATTTATGCATCTCTATAAAACTTGTTTTATCTCTGTAGATCGAGACTGTAGATGAAAGGTTAAAAAACATCCACCCTCCAGATTTCGTGCGACGTTTGCCACGAGAAATTGGTAAATGGCTACCTAATTGGAAGGGTAAGATGACAATTAATTTGCCATTCCTATGCTGTCAAAACTGTTGATTTCTGCAAACTACATAGTAACATCCTAGTATATAAGTGATAATCAAACAAAATAAAATATACTCTTACTCAATCTAGCATCCTCTTCTAAACGCGAGTATGTCGTATTATGATTAAATATGCGTGTTTTCTTCTATCTATAGCATTAAATATGCGTGTTTTCTTCTATCTATAGCATTAAATATGCGTGTTTTCTTCTATCTATAGCATCAGAATACCGATCTTGGCTGCTGTACTACGGCATTCCATGTTTGCAAGGCATATTGCCAACCATGTATTTGCGAAATTTTGCCCTTTTGGCTGAAGGCATGCATTTACTTCTTGCTGCTAAGATTAGCGAAGAAATGGTTAGGAGAGCTGAAGTTGTCTTGAACGACTTCTATTATGAAGCTCAAGACATTTATGGTAAGTTAGCTTACAAGTTTATCTTCTAAATTTGTAACCGACAATATCTCCAACTTTAGGAAGCTCCAGTTTGGATTAGTACTATAGTTTAATTAATGTTTACAACTCTATAGTAGTTAGCAATAGAGATATGTGCATGAACGCTACGATACAATCATACTGCATGTTGCATGTAATACAACATAATTTGTGGTAGGTATGCTATCTAAATCACTAGGTTTTTACACTGATCTCTATCCATGCAGGAGAGAACTTCTGCGGTCTCAACGTCCACAATCTTTGTCACCTCCCCGACCAAGTGAGAAACTGGGGACCGTTGTGGACCCATTCATGCTTTAATTTTGAGGATTTGAATGGATGGATCAAGACGTTCTGCCACGGAACAGGAGACGTGTGTCATCAGGTGAGAAATGTGCTGCATGAGCATACTCATTGTCAATATCAAGACAGCACATCTATAATGCAGATTGTGAGAGCAATGTCGACGTGGCAGGCGAATGTAAGAGATTGTGTAGCAGATTCGTGTGACGATACTGCGTCAAACGCATTTATTCAAGACATGATGACGTCCCTCCCCTATTCGAAATTGCATACGCGACTTTTGCAGTCTAGGTATGTGGTCGTTATCTTTCACTAACTCATGCGGTACACGCAATATTGCACATCTGTTATTCTTCAGAACCAAAAATTGCAACATTTTTCCACCATGCAAGCCCGCAATTTTGAGCAGCAACCTGTACGATGCAGTAAAAGAGATAGATTCCAATTGTGGAGAGCTAGAGGAAGTGTCTCGCATCTTACATAACGGTGAAGTCTTTTACGCTGTCACCTACGAGAGACACATCAAGAGAGAACCCTTTGTCGTCTTACTTCGCAGTTCGTCTGTTGCTATCATAAAGAAATTCCTTTATTCTAGACAGACCAACAGAGTGTACGTAGTCGTAGATGACTTTCAAAAGATGATGTCGCTATTTCGTGACCGACTGCCGATGCTAACGAAGATCAAGAAAAACAGCCAGGCGAACGAGAGGTATATACAATATCACTATTACCAGATGCTTTTTAAGCATGCACACTTGTTGATTTACACAATTTGTATCTTTCTTCTAGATCTTACATTGTCAGAATAGAAGACGTGATAGAGAAAGTCATTTACATGAACACCATCCCTACCGAAACATATGCCTACATTACTCAACAGCCAAACCATTTTGAGAAATTATGACTGCCTGTTGTGTACATGCAGGCGGATAAATTAGCAAAGACAGTCGCTGAGGCTTTCTTTCTGGTCTATAGAAGATTACAGAAATTTAGAGAGAAGAGACAAGTATAGATCGTGACTCTTGATCATCAAATGCACAATTTCATTGATATTTTCCAGTATAGTCTTGACTTGTCGTTGTTCCAATTCTCGACAATACTGTATACGTACCTGTGTACGTATGGAAATAAGTCTGATATTGAAGCATAACTGTATTTGAATACAGGTTAATTGCAAAGCTCCAAATCTCTGAGCAGCAGCTACTACAACTAAATATACCAACCAGCAAAGCTACAAAATATTTGTCTGCAAACTTACACTCTGAAAGCAAAAACACACACACACACACACACACACACACACACACACACACACACACACAAACACAAACACACACACACACACTCCACTAAACGAGATCATGACCACAAAAACTGTTGAAACGACATTTGACTAACTGGCACACTATACGAGAACTGCATTAATTGGGGTGATGCAGTGATTTAAGAATGTAATCTATAGATTACGATCATTGGCATATGTTATGATACACGTACATGACAAGTAATTTTAATACATACATTCATAATTTTTAATACATACATACATAATACATACATACTATACAATGCAAAGCATGTCTAGGTGCCATGCCACGAAAAGTAAATTATTGTTGGTATACCATGCTATCCATGGTGTACCATAAAACCATACTAAATTGTATCATGCCATGAAAAGTATGGTATTCATGGTATACCATGCTATCCATGCTTTTACCATGCCATGAAATATATGGTATTCATGGTATACCATGCTATCCATGCTTTTACCATGCCATGAAAAGTATGGTATTCATGGTATACCATGCTATCCATGCTTTTACCATGCCATGAAAAGTATGGTATTCATGGTATACCATGCTATCCATGCTTTTACCATGCCATGAAAAGTATGGTATTCATGCTATACCATGCTATCCATGCTTTTACCATGCCATGAAAAGTATGGTATTCATGGTATACCATGCTATCCATGCTTTTACCATGCTCAAAAGCATGGAAACCATGGTATTACCGTGAATTCCATGCTTCTACCATGCTCTATTTGACAGGGGTAGTCACCCGGTTGAGTCACAGTCATCATCCGGTTGAGTCAGCCACATGAGGGAGCATAATAGGTCTACATGTGATATCAGGTTGCCTATTATATAATTGTAATCTGGTGGGTGATAATTACTAGGAGCTTTTCTTGTAACGTGATGTTAGTTACACAGTCTCAAGTAAGAAGAAGAACAAAACCAACCAAGAGCAGAGAATGGCAAACAATCATAAAACAAAGGACTATGCTTCAGCTGTGGAACTTACAATACTTGCTCTACTTACTAACCACAACCACTAAGCTCACAAGAGAGGAAACTATTAATTTGAAGTCACGTCAGCTTCTAGGAATCTGACCTTGCTGTCTTGGTATGTAGCTGTACAGTGTATTTACAGTAAGAACCAGTTTTGTGTGAACAAATCAAACGTTTTATGTTATCTACAGGATTTATTTACATGCCCTCTACAATGACTTATCAATATCTAGAAAAGTAGGAGCAATATACTTGCTGACAGCAACTGTTGACAGCAGTAAGCCACTGGGTAGGCGTTTTCATAATGGATGCCACCTGCTAAGGCTATTTGCCACAAGCTTACATCACAAGGCACCCGTAAGTTGTTGTTACTTGTTGCCCCATGACCTACTTAGACCAGTATTGTAATTGATACTGAGAACAGTAGACGCTATTAGTAGTCACACCCTTCACCCTTGCTGATTACAAAGAAACGAAGATAGAACTACACGACTAGCTAGACCTTTAGGAAAAAACAGTATGACGCTTTATCGACAACAGAAACTATTGGATCTTAGCAAAGAACAGCTATGTTGCCCAAACATTGCGTAGTTGTCCTGGGCTACCTGCAGATGCATTTTTGGTTGCCCATCCAATATTTGTGGTTGTCCGGAGCGCCCGGGCTACCAATTTGACGAACACTGGTTAAGTCAACATGAATTCAATTTATGAATGCAGTGAGTGTGGATAGAAATGTATTCAGTCTTGAGATCTACAGGTTGATATGAGAACACACACAGGAGAAAGACCATATGAATGCAGCGAGTTAGGAAAGAAGTTTACTCGATCAGGTAATCTACAATATCATATGAGAACACACACAGGAGAAAGACCATATGAATGCAGTGAGTGTGGAAAGAAGTTTACTCAATCTAGTAGTCGACAATATTATATCAGAACACCCACAGGAGAAAGACCATATGAATGCAGTGAGTGTGGAAAGAAATTTACTCAATCTGGTAATCTACAATATCATATGAGAACACACACAGGAGAAAGACCATATGAATGCAGTGAGTGTGGAAAGACATTTATTCAGGCTTGTGATCTACAGGTTCATATGAGAACACACACAAGAGAAAGACATATAAATGCAGTGAGTGTGGAAAGAAGTTTACTCAATCTAGTAGTCTACAATATTATATGAGAACACCCACAGGAGAAAAACCATATGAATGCAGTGAGTGTGGATAGAAATTTATTCAGTCTTGTGATCTAGAGGTTGATATGAGAACACCCACAGGAGAAAGACCATATGAATGCAGTGAGTGTGGAATGAAATTTACTCAATCTGGTAATCTACAATATCATATGAGAACACACACAGGAGAAAGACCATATGAATGCAGTGAGTGTGGAAAGAAGTTTACTCAATCTATAGTAGTCTACAATATTATATCAGAACATCCACAGGAGAAAGACCATATGAATGCAGTGAGTGTGGAAAGAAATTTACTCAATCTGGTAATCTACAATATCATATGAGAACACACACAAGAGAAAGACCATATGAATGCAGTGAGTGTGGAAAGACATTTATTCAGGCTTGTGATCTACAGGTTCATATGAGAACACACACAAGAGAAAGACCATATGAATGCAGTGAGTGTGGAAAGAAGTTTACTCAATCTATAGTAGTCTACAATATTATATCAGAACACCCACAGGAGAAAGACCATATGAATGCAGTGAGTGTGGAAAGACATTTATTCAGGCTTGTGATCTACAGGTTCATATCAATGCAGTGAGTGTGGAAAGAAGTATCAGTAGTCTACAATATTATATGAGAACACCCACAGGAGAAAGACCATATGAATGCAGTGAGTGTGGAAAGAAATTTACTCAATCTGGTAATCTACAATATCATATGAGAACACACACAGGAGAAAGACCATATGAATGCAGTGAGTGTGGAAAGACATTTATTCAGGCTTGTGATCTACAGGTTCATATGAGAACACACACAAGAGAAAGACCATATGAATGCAGTGAGTGTGGAAAGAAGTGTGCTCGATCTAGTAGTCTACAATATTATATCAGAACACCCACAGGAGAAAGACCATATGAATGCAGTGAGTGTGGAAAGAAATTTACTCAATCTGGTAATCTACAATATCATATGAGAACACACACACGAGAAAGACCATATGAATGCAGTGAGTGTGGAAAGACATTTATTCAGGCTTGTGATCTACAGGTTCATATGAGAACACACACAAGAGAAAGACCATATGAATGCAGTGAGTGTGGAAAGAAGTTTACTCAATCTAGTAGTAGTCTACAATATTATATGAGAACACCCACAGGAGAAAGACCATATGAATGCAGTGAGTGTGGAAAGAAATTTACTCAATCTGGTAATCTACAATATCATATGAGAACACACACATCATAGAGGAGAAAGACCATATGAATGCAGTGAGTGTGGAAAGAAGTTTACTCAATCTAGTACAGTAGTCTACAATATTATATGAGAACACCCACAGGAGAAAGACCATATGAATGCAGTGAGTGTGGAAAGAAATTTACTCAATCTGGTAATCTACAATATCATATGAGAACACACACAGGAGAAAGACCATATGAATGCAGTGAGTGTGGAAAGACATTTATTCAGGCTTGTGATCTACAGGTTCATATGAGAACACACACAAGAGAAAGACCATATGAATGCAGTGAGTGTGGAAAGAAGTGTGCTCGATCTAGTAGTCTACAATATTATATCAGAACACCCACAGGAGAAAGACCATATGAATGCAGTGAGTGTGGAAAGAAATTTACTCAATCTGGTAATCTACAATATCATATGAGAACACACACACGAGAAAGACCATATGAATGCAGTGAGTGTGGAAAGACATTTATTCAGGCTTGTGATCTACAGGTTCATATGATGAGAACACACACAAGAGAAAGACCATATGAATGCAGTGAGTGTGGAAAGGTTTAACACACACAAGAGAAAGACCATATGAATGCAGTGAGTGTGGAAAGAAGTTTACTTGATCTAGTAGTCTACAATATCATATGAGAACACAGACAGGAGAATACACAAGAGAAAGACCCAATGAATGCAGTGAGTGTGGAAAGAAATTTACTCAAACTAGTAGTCTACAATATCATATGAGAACACACACATGACAAAGACCATATGAATGCAGTGAGTGTGGAAAGACATTTATTCAGGCTTGTGATCTACAGGTTCATATGAGAACACACACAAGAGAAAGACCATATGAATGCAGTGAGTGTGGAAAGAAGTGTGCTCGATCTAGTAGTCTACAATATTATATCAGAACACCCACAGGAGAAAGACCATATGAATGCAGTGAGTGTGGAAAGAAATTTACTCAATCTGGTAATCTACAATATCATATGAGAACACACACACGAGAAAGACCATATGAATGCAGTGAGTGTGGAAAGACATTTATTCAGGCTTGTGATCTACAGGTTCATATGAGAACACACACAAGAGAAAGACCATATGAATGCAGTGAGTGTGGAAAGAAGTTTACTCAATCTAGTACGTAGTCTACAATATTATATGAGAACACACACAGGAGAAAGACCATATGAATGCAGTGAGTGTGGAAAGACATTTATTCAGGCTTATGATCTACAGGTTTATATGAGAACACACACAAGAGAAAAACCAAATGAATGCAGTGAGTGTGGAAAGAAATTTACTCAATCTGGTAATCTACAATATCATATGAGAACACACACAGGAGAAAGACCATATGAATGCAGTGAGTGTGGAAAGAAGTTTACTCAATCTAGTACAGTAGTCTACAATATTATATGAGAACACCCACAGGAGAAAGACCATATGAATGCAGTGAGTGTGGAATGAAATTTACTCAATCTGGTAATCTACAATATCATATGAGAACACACACAGGAGAAAGACCATATGAATGCAGTGAGTGTGGAAAGAAGTTTACTCAATCTAGTACAGTAGTCCACAATATTATATGAGAACACCCACAGGAGAAAGACCATATGAATGCAGTGAGTGTGGAAAGAAATTTACTCAATCTGGTAATCTACAATATCATATGAGAACACACACAGGAGAAAGACCATATGAATGCAGTGAGTGTGGAAAGAAGTTTACTCAATCTAGTACAGTAGTCTACAATATTATATGAGAACACCCACAGGAGAAAGACCATATGAATGCAGTGAGTGTGGAAAGAAATTTACTCAATCTGGTAATCTACAATATCATATAAGAACACACACAGGAGAAAGACCATATGAATGCAGTGAGTGTGGAAAGAAGTTTACTCAATCTAGTAGTCGACAATATTATATCACAAGCCAACGGCCGCTCTTCTTGGTGAAAACTTCTGCAATGCCGAAGCCCATAGTGGGTATGGTGGAATTCCAGGTTCCAGGTGTGTGTGTATTTGTATATAGATATCAACATTTATATTTGTTATTGTGCCAATACACAGCAGAATTTTCCTATAGACATTAGAGATAATGTGAAGTAATCGTGTTCTGCTTTGTGAAGTGATGAAATATTTTGACATTACCATTAACATGTACAAAACCAAGAAGGATGACATCTGTCTGTTTTGATGATTTAATTAAACTACCCAGTATTGATGACAACTACATGATGTGTACTTGTCATTTTGTTCTTCTTTCTTTCTTCATTTGTTGTAATATGTATCTGCATACAGACTAGTCTCTCGTAGCCAGACCTCAACCCCACCCTCAAGATTCCGGCAGGGAAACGGTTAGTGTGGAGTACCCAGACCTTAACCCCGCCCTCAAACCGCACGGGGAATCAGACTGGATTCAGAAGTGTAAACCACTGTATCTGTACATTGCTTTTGCACTCTTGTAAAGTACATTTGTTTTATTAGTTTCAGCTCATTCATAATTTAGAACACTTTCGAGCTAGTTAGTAACTTGATTTCGTATTCCATAGCTTATTTGTCTGTACTATTAAAGGCAACAAGTAGACAACACAAAAGAGTGGCTTGGACAAGGCAAAACCATGAAGAATGGAGCGGTGTTGCTAGTAGCGTGGGACAGAATGTGCAGTATGATAGAGTCAATTCTCATTACATTCAATGGAACTAGAAATGGTTGCCAATTCTTGAGCAACATTTCTGCTACGTGTTACTGAGGAAAACCACCAAGATTGCTTTTATATTGCATAATAATTTGCTTGTGTATAGAGCCAAGATCATTCAGTCTGGGAATCACAAGATCATTCTGTCAATAACATATGGCCAGCACAAAAAGCTCTACTTTAAATTCTGTTTGTCCGTCGAACTGTACTGTCTACTGTGTATGTCTGTCTATCTTCATTTATATTTCAATACATTTTAAGCACAATTACAACACTAAATATACACTAATTCTTGTCTCTGTCTCAAACTTAAAACGGCTAAAACCGCCTATGCCATTTAAATTAATCGCAAAGAGTCTTAATTAACTACCATAAACTACAACCAAACTGTATGTAATTAACTAACTAGTGCACGCTGCATTGTACATCCAAATCTTCACCCTTGACCCCATCTCCCCGACCTCCTGTTACCCTCTTCAATTTTCCTAGTATCACTCCAGCATTAGCTTTCTGCACAATTACAGCTATACGTTTCCTCCAGTAGCAGACAAGCTCAGAATCGTTTTTCTTCCCTTCACAGTCCCTTGCTCTGGACGCAAGAGTATTTAAATATCTTTCTGCTTCTTGCCCCCATCTCCCAAAATGTTCAAAGACTAACAGGACGAGCGTTGGGCTAGTAGTACCTCCACCGGACAGGGCTAGCTTAGCATATTTCTTCCTCTTTCGCTCCTCCCTTGCTGAATCCATGCCGATTTTGATAAGACTTCAGAGCTGCAGGAAGAGCAAAAGCAACATCTAAGTCAATGTTCGATCCCTCATCAGTGTTGCAGAACCAGGCTTGCTGTTTCTTCATTTTAGCCTTATCCATACCCGCTCTTATGCACACGAAATGGTACCAGTTGTCGCATCCGTCACACTGGATCATTTCTTCTTTAGGCTGGTGACAGTGACAGATGCAGTAGATACTAATATTGATCTGTGTTGCTGTTGCCCTGAGGAAAGGGGTCAATTTTCCCTGACTCGAAAGCATGATGTATATGAGGGCGAAGGGAACGGGTCAATACGGTGACAGAGACTGGCAGCAAACGCAATTGCAAATGGACCACAGTTGCCTTCCTGGAGTCTTTGCTGCTGAACAGGTTTGATGTTAACCTTAATGACACCGTCCTCGTCTGCTAGTACCCTATAGATGTCTGCAAGTTGTCTGCATAGAGGAGTCGACAGCGACCGACTAGAAAGGCTGTCAAAAATGTCGACCTCGCCCGTTCCGGTACTAGTAATGCCAGCTGCAGAAGTTAGCCAGTGCAGCCGTTCGTTGTTATGAATTTGAATTGCACTGTGCTGAACTGGATTAAATCCAATTGTGCTGGTTCCTACCAAGGGAGAGTACAAACCATCCATATCAGGAAACTGCTTTCTTAAGATGTTTTGTGCCACTGATATGTGCTTGTCGGTCAGCCACTGTCCACCAAGTAATTGCTTTGCATCGGTCACACTGAGTTGCTCTTGTTGGATCCACCAATTGCCCGATTCAATTTTGCCATGGTCTTCATCACCGCTGGAGTCGCTGTCTATGATTGTTTGAGATGGTCCTGGCAAAACTTTTGATGCATTGCAACATCTCCTCCCACGATGGCACTTCAGCCCGCAAATCGTTCCTTTCAGTCGGCAGCTACATTTGTTCTTTAGTGTGCAGCTGTTGCCAACACATTTACAGACAATGGATGTAGGTTTGCTGGTTCTCGCAATGTCTTTGCACTCGCTACTTTTGGAGGACCCTTGGGACTCCTTATT
>CAXXBX010000311.1:0-4597 GCA_964274945.1 Dehalococcoidia bacterium
GAAACATTGGTGGGAATTAATTTGGCGGTTTGCTAAGAAATTGACGGGCAAAGCGTATTGGCGGACTTTATTTTGGTGGTTGGAAATCATTGTTTGATAACTGATATATGCCTTAAATAAGTGGTCTTGATGTGTTTGTTGATTGACTGCTGTGTTCGTGGCTCACATTTCCCTAACTTACTGCATGGTCTCCAACTTCTGCATAGGTACAACAGATGGCAAGCAAGGATTACGTACCATCCTGCTGATCCACATGCCTGAATGACGTCAACATATGCCCGGAGGCCAAATTAATGACGGATTTTATATTGGTGGTCGCTAAAAAACTCGCCAATCTGCCAAAATAAATTGCCCGCCAATGTTTCATCTTAGACAGTATACTAACTGTCTATGAGACAGATGAAACTGTGGAAATAATCACACACCAGAAAGACATCATGGGAGACTTCTTAATTGTGAATAAGGGTAGCAAAGTGCTTTCAAAAGAGGAATGAAATCTCTGTGGGACATGTGTAACTTCATGCAATAGCAACAATTGCATGGGAAGCTGAGTAAACATAAACTATTCTTATACACCACGCAGTTTTTTCTCAAGAATCTGATACAAAATGTTGTATCAAGCAGTAAATCTTTAGAATCAAACAGCCAGCAGCAAGGAAATCTACTAAGATGTAATAAAAGTCTAATAGAAGTCAATACATCCTCACAGTCTTTTTGTCACAAAGTAACATACCTACTGTAGGCAAGAGACCACGTATCATGACAGCACTCGTGCATATGCACATGTGTATATCAAGACCAGTCAACCAATGACCAACAAAAATGGTCATTTGTTTCACGCTGTGACTACAATGATAACATCTTGGAGACCTCACGCCCCGTCCCTACTAATGCACCAATTTCATAAATATATTTCATTTATATTACTTGGTGCCATGATATTGCCACTCAGGAACGGAGTACTGCTTGATCATGTTGGACATTGATTACCAAGGCCATTCCTGGGAGGAGACGAGGCTGGTTTAATTAAAATAATTCTTGCCAAGTATTTTCTTCTTTCTTGCTGATGGCTATTGAGTAAACACTGACCTTAGAGGGCTGCTCTGGGCTTACGCCATCCTAAACTACAGAAATAGTCAGTGCTACCATATAGAAATTTTCTTGCAGTGAAGGCACGTGCATGGTGTCATTCCTCTCTAAGACCTTGAATGACTGTCGCTACTAAAGATTAGTCTTAATGTTTGAGACTTAAGTAAGCTTCCTCCGATTTAATATAATTTTGCACATCATTTCTGTAGTGAAAATGATTAAGTGATACTGAAACTAAAGTTAGACCATTTAGTTTAGTTTAGTTTTGGTAAAATGTTCTAAAGATTATAGTATTAGTTTCAATTTAATTACTGTAAATCCAGAAATTTTCATATTCATAAATTTTAGTACTTCTCCCTAGGAAGCAGTTTGTACACATGTTATTTTTGTACGGGACATCGGTTTTGTACTGTAGCCAAATTCAGCTGCATCTATCTATAAATTTTAGTTTACATGTTATTTTAGTACAACCAGGTATTTGTACGAAATAATAACTAAAGTTTCATGCCTACAGAAATTTCTGGATTTACATTAATTAACAATAATACAATTACTTGTTTCTTATTTTATATTTTTAGTTATCGTATAGCCATAGCATTACAATGGTAATAAATAATATCAAGTCAATTTAACAGCAGCAATTAGATGTAATGTCAATCATGTTCATGTGTCATTACATCAACATGTAGTACATACATTCTTGCCTTACCGAGATACCACTTGTTGTTGGCTTCAAAGGTTAGGCTTTGGTCATATCGTTCACCAGCAATTAATTTAGGCCTCCTATTGCCATCCAATCGAAGCTCTATTCTGTTGCCCTTTCTATAATTTTACAAAAATGATTATTTCAAAGTGCAACTCAATCACTGTTATCTGTTTGTCTATTTGTTTGTCCAAAACAACGTTTACCTCCTGAACATAGACAATCTGACCTCAAACGCTAGACAGCCAATTTCTGTACGTGTTATACCCAGTGTGAGAGCATCAAAGCAAGAACCTTTTGCTAAACGGCACTCTAGCTGTGAGGATAATGATTACGAAAGAGGAAAAACTAAGTAAGGATAATGTCACTATTAACTCAGTTCCAGAGACTGCCTATAGTTATAGGCATACAGATATCTACAGATGACATACAGATGCACAAAGTTTGATGCAAATGAGACGTGTTTGTACTGTGACTACAATGTATTGCAGTCTAGTTACATTTTGAGAAAGAAATCAAGTCTTTTTTGTTGTAATCAAGTCTGTCTTGTGTACAACCATGCAGTGAACAACCATGCAGCTTGTTCATCAGACCATGTTTTGAGTATTTTGTTGCATGTTGCCCCCTTTTGTGTCACATTTCATTTACAAATATATTTTGAGCTGTAAGGCACTGAATGTGGATGGTTTTTTTCACTTTGGGGAGGAAGAAGGGGGGGGAGGTTACACATAGTTGTACTTGAGGTGTGATTGACGTGCGATTGATTTGTCAAATTCCCAAAGGAAGCTAACCAATTGCTGTACTATGCAATCCAAGCTACATCATTTTCACTTTGTTTAATTTCTTATTAATTAGTTGATGATGGAGAACAGTTTCATGATGCGTTTTCTCTTGGGAAATGTAGGATTTTTTATATCTGTATACTTGTAAGATAGAAACATAGGCCATGTTTCCACTAAGTGCACTTTAGCTTAGCTTAGATGAGTTTATAAACTAAACAAGTTCAAGAAAGCGACTGTTTCCTCTTAGGAACTTGCACATCCGGGCTGTGCAAGACAAATAGTTTAGGAACACTTGTAGGCTGGTTTGAAGTATTGGCTGCTCTGTCGCAGAGTCAGAGCAACTGTTGGTTGTCACATGATAGTACTAGGAATTTGCATGACGATGACCAAGGACACCATCTTCTCCCTCCCTCTCCTTTAATTAATTAACAACCCTTACATCTTTCAAGGTAATCCTATACCAGCAAAACAGTCAATATCATCAAACAGCATTGTCGAGAAGCCATCTAAGCAAGCGCGCTACTGTCATGACATAGTTCAATCTAAATCACTTTGCTAAACCTACTACAATTAAAGTAGGTCTAGGAAAGCGGTTTAGGTTTAGAATATACCCTAGCTGGTAACTGGTTTAGTGCAGGTGGAAACATGTTAATTCCTAAACCAGTTTAGCTTAAAACCACTCGTTAAACTCGTTAAACTTTAGTCTGCAAGTGGTGAGTGCCCTTTCCCACAGCGTGACTCATTGAGGTTCTCTTATTGCTTTTGCCTCACTTGATGGCAACATGCTCTTGGTATGCATGATGGTGTCCAGTGTAGACGTAAATATAGTGTAACCTGTTGATGACGCGCACTCAAGATTTCAAGTCACTTGCCACCGAAAAAACACGCAGTCTCTACATTCTACATTTTGGGTTTGCACAGTCGAGGTCGGTGTTAGTGTTTTGTAGTTCTGAAATGTTTGGAGTGAGCGTGTACGCGTGCAGTCTCTCTAGCTCTAGGATATAGCTAGAGATCGAGTGTCGTTGAATTCTACCGAGTTGCCGAGGTCTGATTGCAATAATTTGCTGCTTACGCTGCTCATGTCGTGCTGGCGTTCGTTTTCTGATGTCTGATGTATTGGTGAAGCATGCACACAGATGATGGAAGAACTAACGTTCGGCTTGCAAGTTGGAGCAAAGCAATAAAATTGCAAGTATAAATCTATGCATGCAGATTTACTACCATATATGGCACACACTGTAGCAGTCTGCATCATGGATACGCATATGTAGCTAATTATAAAGTCGGCACGTTTGTAGCATTTTACCTTTAGATCAAACGCTACACACTAGACTATTGTCTTGGGAACTGGACAACTGGATGGGGAACTGGAAGTCTCCTGGTCCAGACAAGGTTTATGGTTTCTGGGTCAAGCGTATCACGTGTCTTCACACTGATCTGACTCGTAACTATAACCTGCTGGTTCAGAATCCAGACTCTGTACCCGACTGGTTGTCTCAAGGAATAACCACTCTGATTCCTAAGAATGACAAGACTGACCAGGCCAAAAATTACAGGCCTATCACGTGTCTGTCTGTCTTCTATAAGACCCTCACCTCAGTCATCTGGCAGAGGATTGCAGGGCATTTGGATCAGAGAAACCTCATGGCTCCGGAGCGGAAAGGTTGTCGACAGGGATCTTTTGGTGCAAAGGACAAAACTTATGAGGGCTATTATGGTTTTCTTGGACACACAAGCCTGGTACTCACACAAAACCGATGAGTCTTTCTCTCATCAGCTTACAGAGGCTGTTTCAATGCTAGTTGAGAATTTCCGAGCTCCTCTCGAGGCCAAGGCTACTGATCTAGCAGCAATTCAGGAAGAAGCCAAGGAGATGCTTGACTATGCACATCAATATCTTCGAGTGGACAGAGATGGGTATCAACATGTTTGGTACCGCTTGGCAGAGCATTATTTCATGCTCTGCAGTCATATCAAATCTGTTATGTGCCATATTAAATTTGAAAAGTCACATTAAAGTCTC
>CAXXBX010000312.1:0-37130 GCA_964274945.1 Dehalococcoidia bacterium
CATGCATAGCCTAAGAAAACCCTGATTTGACTCAAAATGCAAAAGTGCTTGTTGAATTTTACCGAGACTGAGGTGTAGCAATCTCAGTTTCACAGAATTAAGCAAAAGTTCCGAGAACTACATCTAAAAGACCTAGCTACTAGACATAGTCTAACACAATCTCTTACTGCAATGGCTCCTCCCAATTCAGGCTATAGAGTGACTTCAGTCAGCTTTGCCTTCAGTGCAAATTAGAGCATCTAAATCTTCGGTTACTGAGTCTTTGAAAAAGTGCATCATTTTCAAAGCGATGAAGTGTGCATGTTGAACGTGAGTGTGCACATTTAAGTTGCCCGAATCCTAAGAATTCTGTTAGAGTATTTCTGCGCTTTTAACAGCATGCTGGTAAAAGTGGGGTTTACCAAAATTAGCGTTGACCCTATCTGGTACCCAATACTGAGGTATGTCGTTACAGACTGAGGTATACGGGTCCTAGGAATTCCAGACACAAGCGACCGCGTAATGCTAATCTGCTCGTGCTTGATGATGGCGGCAGTTGACGCAACTACAAAGGGTAGAAAATCATATCCAATTCAGAAACAGAGTGAAGTTTTAATGAGATGGCAGCTTTGGAAGGTAATATCTCAAAGACGGCAAAAGAATGTGGTGGGGTTCTGAGAAGCTGCGTGCAAACTGGATAAAAGGTCAAGAACAAATTGAAACGATGAAGAAGGACAAGCAAGTGTCGTGTAGGAGGAGAAGGAAAGCATCAGCAGTGGCTGAATTGAATGAGACAAAAGAGAAGAGCTCAGTTTCCTAAGTTAGAATTTTGCCCCATAATATACCGAGGTATAATGACACTTGCTATACCCTGTAATTAACCAGCATGCCGTTAAAAGCGCAGAAGTACTGTAGAATGTAGTGAAATGTTTCCGGAAGGGCTAATTACTAAGTAGGAAACAAGAAAGACACTCACTCAACCTCTAAAACATGCACAGACACAAGTATACTAGTTAGCTAAGTAAAGCCTACTCTGAAACACCTACTACATGGCTTTGATGGAATTATGATGTTTTTGTTCACTGTCGCACTTTATTCTATGAATGTAATATGATAAACCCAAAACAACAGATGGACCCAGAGGCATATTGTTTACATTTTTAGTAGGTGGGTTATTCAAATCTTGACTTAATTAAGCTTTAGTTTATAGCATGGGTTATAGGGATGCACCATTGTTAGTGACTCTAAGCATGGAGGGCATTCAAGGAGATAATGACTGATTCCCAGGTGAGGTCAATTATTATCTAGGTGATAAGCCCAGAGGGCAGAGGTGTCAATAACCATCATGGGTCATGGATCCTGTTACTCTCGCATAGCCAGACCCTTCCCCGCCTACATTCGCCGGCGTGGTAAACAGGCTTTGATCTTTTTGTTCGCCCCACTCAATTAGTCCCCTGCATTCAGAGGAACTAAAGACCTCTTTAGTGGTGCCTAAAGAAAACGGCTGAGCACATGTGTAGGAATGAGATCATGTTAACCGAGACAGGATAACGATCGGAATTGCCCACCTAGCTGTAGCGCATCTGAATCATATTACGGTATCTATTACAGTGTGAAGATGTATGTTTGACTGACAGAAAGAAAGAAAAGCGGCCTAGGAATACACACCGTATGGTCATCGAAGTTGTGTGGTAAGCTTACATACGACTGGTGTCACGCGCGTTGATGGTGTGATCGATGTCTGAAGGTTCTTTTTCGTGGCGTCACCGGTGGAAGCCGATGACAGTAACAGCTAGTTGCTATTCAGGCACTACAACGCCTGCAATGCCCGAACCAAGGCCAGTTAATTTGTAACTAATAATTCAGACTCTACCCACGCATCCTACAGACTTCGTTTAGGCATTGCAGGCATTATACTGCCCGAATAGTGAGTAGCTGTTACTGTTAGTAGCTGCGTTTCATCATAAGCTTCCATCGGTGACTTTGTGTCGATGGCGAGCGCCTATCAAAGAAATCAATCACACCATTGACGCGCGGTGACACCTGTAATAGGTAAGCTTACCACACAACTTTGATGTCCTACCGTGTATACTACTAGTCCATTTTTCTTTCTTTCTGTCAGTCACACCTACATCTTCACGCTGTAATAGATACATAATATGATTCATATGCACTAGCTAGGTGGGTAATTGCAATCCTGAATTATCATGTCTCTGTTGACATGATCTCATGCTTACCGCTTACCTGTGCTTAGTTGTTTTCTTTAGGCATCGCTATCGACCACTAAAGAGGTCTTTAGTCCCCCTGGAATGCAGAAGACTAATTGAGTGAGGCGAACGAAAAGATCAAAGCCTGTTCACCAGATCATTTCTTGCTGGCTGATGTAGACAGGGAAGGGTGTGGCTGTGCGACACTAGTTACAGCCCATGCTATAAATAATTTGAATATGTCATGTGCCATTTAGAGTTGGTGTGGTAGCAGTTTTGAAATCACATTTTACAGTTGCTGTCATGCAGAAAGAGTGACTTTCCACTGTAGGAATGCTTTGCTTACACCTTTTGGTGTGCAAGAGCTGCTAAACTATTAGGAAGAGAAACATTTAGCATCTTTGTAGGGAGCATCCCATAAGTTCACACTTATTACCTGAAGCCCGAGTATCTGGGTTAAGGGTACAGTAGTCTGGTGGTGACTACGGGGAGGACCTGCACCCTTTGTTTACACGCCTGTATTGGAAACCTTACCTGAGACCAGTGGGTTGGGCTAAATACCTCAGTATGCAAAACTTTATCACTTAATGAGATGATTACATACACTGGCCAGGTTTAGCACTGTCTATTTTTCAAAATGTAAAGCATTTTGAAAGGACATAGAGGTCATAACGACTTTCAAATTGAAATGTACCAAATGGTGTAATTTCTGCTTTGCTGTGTATTTCTTTTGATTACAAGTCTATAATTTGCTCTCAACCCTCTCAGAAAATCACAGTTATGTGCAGCTTTAATATGTGTAAAGTGTGGAACTTTTTGTGCAATACATGAAAGTAAAGCACATTAGCAGAACACCTGCCAAATCATCTCATTAGCAGAAGGGATGGCAACAGAAACAGAAACTTGAAACAAGATAGCTACTGAGACTTCCATTGTAACTAGGTAGCAAGGTAAAAAAGGAACAAAAGTAAGTAACAGTGTAGTCAATGTACTTGCACTTTTACATCAAAGCTAATGTCACTACCAACTAAAATAACAAACATTCATGCAATGTGTAGTTGCATGGGACTTTCCAATGTAAAGGTCAACAGAAACAACGCTGTCACAGAAACACGGAAAGTACAAACAGCACAGCTTTTCCAACCTACTTGAAAAAGTTGACAAGCTTTAAGTTTGTGTTGCATATGCTGTTTTTCAACGCTCTGCTGAACCCTCTGGCTACATTGTCATGTCATCTGCAAGGTCATTCCGCTGACTTGCCTTCTGCTGACTTGCCTTTCGCCATTGCTAACTTAGCACTCGGTTCATCTTATCTTTGAAAATTTGAAGGCTGACAACCCTGAAGTGCCATCGGAGTTGTTGCAGTTTATTGCAGCCGCAGAGAAAGGCGACCAGCTGCATTTCAAAATGTAAAGCTGTCGGGTACAGCCAAACGTAGTTAGAGTGCATTTATGATGTCGAGATCACTTTTCACCAAAGCTATTGGGAAATGCATTCACAATCATTTTGATGATATACAACAGGGATTTTTTAAAGCAGTTTGTCTCCTTGACATTAATCTGTGGCCGACTGACCGAGATGATCTTGCAGCCTTTGGTGTAGCTGATGTGTCTCTTGCTGTAGAGCACTTCCGTCGTCTTCTATTAAAGAACAACGTATTGCTGGATGGGGTAATGACAGATGGGACCTTCTTCAAGATGTAGTGGATCGATAACTTAATTGTGACACCATCCAAAAATACTCTTATGGTCACTGCTTCTGTCCCAGTACAAAGAGATATTTCCAAACTTTGTGCAATTGGTGTGCGTACTGCTGGTGTTTGCAGTCAGCAATGCCGTAGTGGAGCGTGGTTTCAGTGCTATGAGGAGGATAAAAAGTGACTGGCGGTCAAGTCTTAGTGAAGATACCTTAGATCACTTGATGAGGATTAGCGTTGATGGTCTGCCATTGGCACAGTTTGACGCTACACTTGCAGTCCAACGATTCTTCAGCACTTTAAGGAGGCCACACGTTCAGCCATATGGTTAAAAAACCAAAAGTTAATGAATAGCATATTTTGCTTCTAAAATTTGCATGGGCAGGGTACCACTTACTACTATTCAAGTAACTTCGTTTCCACTTAGCTAAAAGGAATTGTGTTATAATAACAAATTTAATATTATCATCACTATTCACGGTTTGGCACTGACTATGAACTTGTGCCTGTAGACTAGAAAAGCATGAACTGTCTGGGTATTTAATTAATTAATCAATTGCTCTGTTTTGCAAAAATATGGTTGCGACGCAATTTTGCATTACTGCTACTCAATTTGCAATTTGTGTAGCAATACCGCTACGCAAAAAAAGAAAAAGTAAATTATGCCCTGATGTCCCGTAGTAGAACAGTGCATCTTGGCGGTGTGTTGATGATGTCCTTTCAGCTGTATGGCATTACCCTCGCATTTTTTACTGCATGCCAGTATATGCCAAAGTTGACCAGGGTGCCAGTATACTCCGGGGTTTACCGGCATGCAGCAAAATGCGGGTCAAATGACTGCTTCTCCGGGTGTGCATGGGTCATTCACAATAAGACTAGAAAACTTAGAGAACAAGACTGCAACACTAAAATGTAAATTTCATCAAGTTCTTTCTATAGATATCCTTTGCTTCTTTATCTAACGGTACAACTTACAGCATCAGTAGTTAATGTTCAGTTATCAACTTGTTCCATATCCTCTCCTTCATCTTGTTCTTTATTTTCTCCTGTGTCTGGAAGACCACTAGCTTCTTTGTCGTTAAACTGCCTCACCTTGCAAGATCAGTTGCAGTCTTTGGTGAAGTCTAGCAGATGTGTCTCCAGAGATTCCACAGCTCAAGAATGACTGGCAGATTATGTCAATAGACAAGGCTTTGCAACATTCAGACACCCAATGCACCACCAGGTCATAGGATGCTGATTTTCATTTGCCAGAACGAGTGTTCTCTACTTCTCCCACTGGATCCACTTCTCTTTCATTGCTGTCTTAATGGTTTATTCCAGTGGACATCTGCGGGCTGCAATACTGGAGTCATTACCCGAGGCCTGGATATCTGGGCTAAGGGTATAGTAGTCCTCTGGTGATGACCATACGTATACACGTATGACCATACAACTGTATTTATACTCGATTAGCGCAGATGCAATTGAAGCTATTCCGACCAATAGACGAGAAGTGGTGTCATTACCGACCAAGAGAGGAACGTGATGTCATCATAAGGCTCCACCTGTCTTTGTTAGCGGCTAACAAGAATTCGACCATTGGTCATCCAGCCTGTATACCGTACTGACGTGATTAATACCCCACCCCCATGGTTGGCTAGCATCAAAGGTAAACTAGGGGATGGGACTACTCAAAACCTGACACCTGGAGGTGTTAATTGGCGGAAGTAATTAACTTAATCAATTGACAAGTAATTAACCACCTGACAAGCCATTCTGCACACACTTCCTGTCAATGCTAAATTGGTTGGTGGTTTTTGACACCACCAAGCCATTGCCTTGATGCCATTCAACAACGTTGATCTTGTATTCAACAGTGAAGCTACGATATCTCTTGGGCATAGCTGCCTAGAACACCTTGCCAAATGAGTAGGCAATTAAAGAAGCTAGTCTATATAGAAAGCGTCAATTAGCCCCAATAAAAGAACAAAAAGATGTGAAAATCTTAGGACCTAGACCAAAGGTGGGGATGGGACTTTACTTAAGGCCTGGGTTATTAATCGCGTCAGTACGGTGTGTTGTCTAGTTGCCTTAATGGTTTATTCCAGTGGACATCTGCGGGCTGCAATACTGGAGTCATTACCCGAGGCCTGAATATCTGGGCTAAGGGTATAGTAGTCCTTTGCTGATGACCATACGACTGTATTATCTGCGCTAATACGACTGTATTAGCGCAGATGCAATTGAAGCTATTCCGACCAATAGTGTCATTACCGACCAATAGACAAACGTGATGTCATCATAAAGCTCCACCTCTCTTTATTTGCGGCTAACAAGAACTTTACCATCGGTCGTCCAGCCTGTATAGGTTGTCTAGTCGCCTGCATTGGAAACCGTGGGTTGGGCTAAATACCTCAGTCTGCAAAACATTATCACGTGACAAGATATGATTACATACACCAGCCAAGGGTTTAGCACCTGTGCTTCTCTATTCTTTCCTCCTGTTATTATTGCTACTTCAGTGTTGTATGTAGTGTTGTTTGAAGAATGAAATGGTACTTTTCTCCGGGTGACTTGGTGCACTGTCCATGACAATCAGAGATGGTGGGCGAAATCTTGCTGGTCGTTTTTCCATACACTTGGCTTCCAGGCATTCATAAGTTCTGAAGTCTTGTAGCCTTTTTCGTTAACTTGCACAATCACATCATTTGGATACTTCCCTTTGGGAGCATGCTTTAGTCCCTTAAAGATTACCATTGGAGCAAGCTTTGAGCCGTCAGCCGTTGCTGACGACGCAACTGTGTATCTTAGCTTCTCCTTTCCTGTGGTCTTTGTTGGTATAAACTTGACCCCTTGAAAGTCATGTGATCGTGAACTTGGCAAATCAAACCATAGAGGTGCCTCATCCATGTTGCCAACAAACTTCATTTCAAACTTTCTTGTCAAAACCTTGTGTTCATATTGAAGGAAGTTCCCAGCAAGATCTTTAGCATGGCTGGGCATTGTCTGTCCCTGGCTTGTGACGCTTCTACAGCAAAGACTGTGATGTGATAGAAACCTATTCAGCCAACCATTAGAAACTTTAAATTCAAGCGTTGAATCTTCTGGAAAGATTTCACTGTACATCTATTTGGCATATCTTTTGATACTGCCTCCACTCATCGTGACTCCCTTCTGTTTAAATCTTTCATCCAACTAACCACTCTTTCTTCCAGATGTGGAAACTTTCCCTGTTTTTTGTAAATTATTGGTGCTTAGCACGTTTCTCCTCTTCCGGACTGCTCTGTGGCACTCCCGTTTGGTCTCTTGCAGTGATTCTCAGTCCTGCACCCAATCCTGGACACATTGCTTAGAAACTCCACATTTTTGGCTGTCCTTGACTTGTTGCCGCCTAGTTCGTCATGCTTTGAAAATATGCTCAGTTTCGTGGCAATGCTATAAATTGTTTTCCATGTGCTAGACTACTGTGGTCTTCAACACTTGTTTGCTGCTCTTTGACCGCAGACGTGTCTCCCTCCTGCCTCTTGAGAGTGCCATTAATATCCTGCTCCTTCATCACGGAACATGGTTGCAGTGTTAATATCTATCGCGTCACCTTCACCAGCACTACCCCTACCCCACCCTATACTGGCATTCCAGTTTAGTTACCAGAACTACCTCATGTAAGTTTTGGTAAAATTCGCATATACCAGCATGCAGCAAAATGTGGGGTAATACGGTACCTCTTCAGAAACCATTTCTCATCGTAAACATGTGTACAGATCTTCAACAAACAAATATGAAGAGTTCATAGATGTGTTCATGATGTGTCATGCGAATGTTCTTTTGTCTGCATGAAGTCAAGCGTGGTGAAGATGATGCATGGAGAGGTAGGGGCACAGATTTACAAGGTTATGTCTGCCGTGTTGTCACTAATTTCCAAAGAGCAGAAACTATTCTTACCTGGGCAAACTAATGGTTGTCTTGACTTTTGCTGATGGTGTTGTGTGCTCATCATCATCATTATGGCAATTAATGAGAGAACAGTGTTCCGTGTCAATCGAGACTGGAGACACCGATAAATATGTGCGATAAGGGTTTTGAATAGAGGAGGGAGGTAGGGGTCAAGACCTACTTGAAATGTGTTGCATTTTGAAAATAAATGGGAGGCTTCCTTCTGTAAAGTAGATTAGGCATCTGACTCAACAATTTAGCGATTGTCGATTTGATGTGGGTTGGAACTAATGGGATAAGTAGTGGTTGTTGGACAGTTGTTCCTGACAACTGTATTGGATCATACAGAGGCTCTGCTATAACTCTAATTAATATTATACAGCAAGATGTGCTACAGATGTGCTACATCTTTCTAAGTAGAACCCTGACTGGTGACTTATTTTTCATTCCTCACTTCAACTTACAAATCAGATTCAGTGGCAGTAACTTTACGTTTTGCTACACGTGACATAAAGAATTGAAGGGAGAGACTTTTAAGTGTGGTAGTTGGTGATCAGGACTACTCTAATATATTTGACTTTTCAAATAGAATTTTTATAACCTGTTATTACAATATTACTATTTTGTATTTCAGTTACTATAAGGTTTGTTTTCTTTTGTGTGAGAGGACTGCTTTGCCAAGTGCAAGATTAGAAACAATTAATTCTCGATGGTGCAATCCAGTTCTATCTTGTATTTGCTGTGTGTCAATTCGTCGTGTTAGTTGTCTGATATCTTACTGTTTGTGTTTCATCTAGGTTGGCGCAAGGCCGTAGAAGCAGCACGCGATGCTCTTACAGCTGCTGCTAGCGACAACAGTGGTGACAGTGAAAAGTTTCGTCGTGATCTATTGAACATTGCTCACACTACGTTTAGCTCTAAGATTCTTCATCAGCACGAGGGCTTTGCACAGCTGGCTGTAGATGCTGTGCTGAGACTGAAAGGTAGCACGAATCTTGAAGCCATCAAAGTACTGAAAAGACTAGGAGGATCACTCAGTGAGTCGTATCTTGATGAGGGATTTCTTTTAGAGAAAAAGGTATGTCTTAATCAACTAATGATAGATTTTGTAATGAAGCAGACAGGAGCATGTACTCATGTATGGATGAGTTTATGGGTGACCGTGTCATCATTGCATACAGCTAACTTTGGAATTACAATCTAATCTTATGGAATTGAATAATTTATAGATAGTTGCAAATGTAATTGATTTGGATTATGAAACTAGCAGCCATCTACGATTTGATCGCTGTAACTTGCATGCTACCTGTAGAGTGTTCCCTTCTGAGTTTAGTTGGATCTTGGGGTGTCGATTTAGAATTTTGTAATAATTTCAGAGTTTACTTCTGAGTACACATTTTTGAACTCATTTGAGATTTTGACAAGATTTTCATATTCTGAAATTTTTATAGTGATGGTTAAAGGGGAACACCCACCAAATACTAAAACTTGTTGAAAGAAAGATACAAGGCCTACTATCTTCCTGCAGGAAGCTTGTGTCCAGCCAACCACAGGAGCAGAGAATGGGCTACGAGTTGTTCAGACAATTCCCCTTATGCAGCACAACTCTTACTCTCTGTCCTTGTTTGGAAGTAACTACTTTAGGTTTAACTGTACCAAGTGCTCCTAACGCACCCAAAATGCAGCGAGACATGATCTATGAACTAGTTTAAGAAGGGTCTCCTTTTGAGGCTCCACGGTTGTATTGACACAGTAGATATATTACTTGTGTGATAAGTTTGGGGTCCCAGTTTGCTTTAGTCCATAAATCACAACTTCCCACCATGTGTCTTACAGTCCTTGCCTTGAAAAGTGCACAGGTATCGGTCTTCCTTGCTAACCATTAATCAGAGTTACGCTCATGCCACATACGGGTACTAAACACACACACACAGGTAATTTCAGAGATATATTTCTCTGTTACGGTAAACATCTGCAGTAAATGGTTGCAAAGGGTTGTGTCATGAAGTGACTGCTTTCATCTGAGAGATTGCTGATTTTGGTGAGAGTTCTCCTTTAAGCCATTCAACTTGACAAGAGATATTGTGTTACAGTACAGACAGACATGCAGACAGACTCACAGACAAGGACTTTTTTAAAATGTTACAACCTATCTTTGGTGTGCTGTATAGTGACTGTAAGTTCATTGTCAATTACTTACTTCCAGTGGGCAAGTTTATACAGTTTTAAGTGAGCATTTGGTAGGACAATTTAAATTATGTTAATTGGTTTGTGGGAGATGTCTGATGATGTATTACATTGCAATAAGTCACATGGCACTCTCAGGATTATGTATGTGTCTAAGGTAATAAAATTTTTCTGCTCTGTATACAACTATGATTTAGTTTTTAATTCTTAAACTACTAAATTAAGCAATTGGTAAATGTACTTTCTATTTTGAATTCTAAGATGGTTGCAGTTGTAGGAGCAAGTGGATATTTATATTTACTATTTTTAGACGTGTATTGTAGACAAATATGTTGTGATTATGTACATTATGACTGTATTTCTAGGTGGGTGTGAACCAGCCTAAGAAAGTTGAGAATGCTCGTATTCTCATTGCCAACACACCCATGGACACAGACAAGATCAAAGTGTTTGGTTCTCGTGTTCGAGTGGATTCTACTGCCAAAGTGGCTGAATTGGAACGAGCTGAGAAGGAAAAGATGAAGCGGAAAGTTGAGAAGATCCTTACTCATGACATCAATGTGTTTATCAATCGTCAACTTATTTATAACTATCCTGAACAATTGTTTGCTGATCGTGGTGTAATGGCTATAGAACATGCTGACTTTGAAGGTATCGAACAACTTGCTCGAGTCTTGGGAGGAGAGATTGTGTCTACATTTGATCATCCTGAGTTAGTGAAATTAGGCAAGTGTGATCTCATTGAGGAGGTCATGATAGGAGAGGACAAACTTCTAAGGTTTTGTGTGTGTGTGTGTGTGTGTGTGTGTGTGTGTGTGTGTGTGTGTGTGTGTGTGTGTGTTTGTGTGTGTGTGTTTGTGTGTGTGTGTGTGTCCGTCCGTCCGTGCGTGCCCGTCTGCGTGTGTGTGTGTGTGTGTGTGTGTGTGTGTGTGTGTGTTTGTGTGTGTGTGTGTGTCCGTCCGTCCGTGCGTGCTCGTCTGTGTGTGTGTGTGTGTGTGTGTGTGTGTGTGTGTGTGTGTGTGTGTGTGTGTGTGTGCATGGCTGGCTGTCTCTTTACCTGTCAGTATGTTTATCTAGTGTCATTCTTCGTGTTTCTGTCTTCTGTATGTAGTTTTCATTTATCTGGCCGTCTGTTACTTATGTCTATTATTGTTTGCTTGCTTAATACTGTTTATTAACTTAGATTCTCTGGAGTTGCTCTTGGTGAAGCTTGCACTGTTGTTTTACGTGGTGCCACTCAGCAAATCCTTGATGAGGCTGAGCGTTCTTTGCACGATGCTCTTTGCGTGTTATCACAGACTGTTAGAGAATCACGTGTCGTCTATGGTGGTGGCTGCTCAGAAGTTCTAATGGCAAATGCAGTACGTGAGCTGGCGGCCAAGACTGCTGGGAAAGAGTCGGTTGCTATGGATGCATTTGTTCGTGCTTTATGTCAGTTGCCTGCCATCATCGCTGACAATGCAGGTTATGATAGCGCTGATCTCGTGGCACAACTGAAAGCTGCTCACATGGAGAAGAAGGGTACTGCCGGACTGGGTATGGTGATTGTGTTTGTGATGTGTTGAGAAAGGATGTGTTTGTGTCTTGTCGTTGGACCAGGTGCTTTATATGAATCAGTATAGTTGTGGAGACAATTCTATTTTAGTGTATTGTTGTTTGTTGTGGTTGTTGTTGTTGTGTGTTGTTTTGTTTGTTATTTCAATAATCCTTGGCTTGATACTATTTTTAACTTTTGCATAGATATGATTAATGGGACTGTGGGTGACATGGCTGCTATGGGAGTGACAGAGTCTTACCTTGTCAAACGCCAGGTCCTTATATCGGCAGCTGAAGCAGCTGAAATGTTGTTGCGTGTTGATGACATTATTTCATGTGCCCCGCGACCAAGACAACGCGATCACGGACATTAGAATTGTGAACTCCATGTTGACTAATGGACATTCAGTTAGTTTTCATTCTTTGTTTGTGGTGTTAAATGTAGTTTCTGTTGGTTGTGCAATAAGAATGGTTGCTTGTGTGCTCAAGGTTCATAGCATCATCTTATTTGTGGCAGTAGCCTGCACAATACAATGTGCACTGAAACTTTCCTAATCTGGACAGTATGGGACCAGCCGCTGTCCGGATTCTAGAAATATTAATGTAAGATTAGGTGAGCGTCATACCAGTTCTGCATACAGTATGCGTGTACATGTGTACTACAGTTGCATACGTTACGTACTCATTTTCCTACACATTGACACGTAGTAGTCAAAACAGCTTGAGAATTGAGTGTTCATATGAGGAGTTCTTGCCAAAGTGCTACCCTTGGAATCCCAAGGCCTGATATGCACTGGGTAAAAATGTTCGAGGTGTCTGGATCTCGGAGGTTCAGATTGGGAAGGTTTGAGTGGCCATGTAGTTTATGTAGAAATACTGAACAGTAAGCTTTGGGCATCTGTTCAGTATTTCTTTGAACAGCACTAAGTCTAACCGTTGAGGTACTGTTTTTGAACTGATGAGATCCTGGGCTATTATAGATTAGTGTTCCACTGATACCAAGTTTTGCTGATACTACACCAAGACCGATACCGATACCAATACTGACATTTTAGTTCTTTGATGTGATCTAGAACTATAAACTATTAAATCAGAAAGAGCATTTATTCAAAAACAAAAGTGTCAGCATTAGTACTTTAACATGTCTTAGACTCTACGACAACCATCTTCCTGATGAACAATGAAGTTCCTGAGCATGGTGATGATTGAAGAGTCGTACTATACTACTGCCTCTTTTGCATCACTTTATCTCCCCTATTCTGAATCCTCCAGCAGCCTATAGGTGTCAGTGTGCTTCTCTGCAGGTGTTTTCTAGGATTTGATGTATTGTAAGTTCTTGAGCTCGTCCCACCTCTCGAAACAAATATTTCATACGATGTGTTACAGTTGTTTGCTGCTGAGACTGCAAAAAAAGACCCAATGCCACTGGCACGAGTTGCCATTGAACCACATTCATTGACCCTTCAGTTGCCAGACTCTCGTGCAAGGTATCGGCAAGCAAAGTATTACCGATACCAATAGTACTGTCCAACTCCAGTATCGGCGCAGCATCAATTATCATACCATTGCTGTACCATTATTTCAATGTCGGTTGTCATAGGTTAGGCTGACATAGAGTTAAAACACACTGGCCGAATCCATCTGTTACTGTGTGAGCAAGCAGATGCCTAGATACAGGACTCTTTGAAAGAGGGGTCCAATTGTTTTAGTAGCCATACCTCATAGCAGCAAAATCTGTATTATGATCCACAAAATCAGCAACTTGAGTCTGTATTCTGGTTAATATCCTATTCATTATATGATTACGCATGTAAGTTTAGATTTCAACAACTGTGGCATGGCATCTCCAGCAATAAATTGACTTAAGAGTACTTTCAGTTCAATTTGATAAAAACCAAGAAATGAGATCCACAGTACTTAAAAATCAATGAAACAAACAGAACTCAAAAATTCTGTTAGAATGATGTCTAACGAACTGTTGAACTGCTAATTCATACAGTCAATTTCAGCACCTCTATGCTTGCACGTATAAGTGCTCCTGTACATGTATACTAGTATGGAGTCCTGTCAGCCTTCCTTCACCCATGGATGACCGCAGCTAATTCGTGGTTCGTCTTAATACAGAGAAGGATCTTTCAGCCTCGCAGCTGCTAATATGGCAAAGTGCACCAACTATAAGAAGTTGATGGATGAATAGAAAGATATCTGGGTCACACTACTGGAGACCATCAAGCAAATTAGTTGCTAGATGCTCATGGCCAGTGGCTGCACGGTCCTTTCATGCTGTAAACCAATCGTGTTCTTCATTCTTCAACACGGCAGGATGAAATGAGGTCACCTGGTTCCAGTAAGCCAATTGGTAATGACATGGTCTAAGTGGACGTATGGTTGGGTGCATACGTATAATGGGTGGATGATACTATATGGAGCAATTTCACTCCCATTTGGCTATCATGCTGAAATTGGTTCAAAATTGACTCAGCGAAGGTTAAATGTCAACAAATTTGGCGTAGTAGTTGACTCGATAGTAGTTACTGGTCTAGTAGTCATTTCCAAATTACCCCTATAAATTTGTCTTCCAGTGATCTGTGGCTGGGTCAATTATTCCCAATTTCTTGTGCTACATAATACTTCGTACATGTATAAGTGCTCATGTTTCCTGTCATTGTCAGCTCTAAGATCAGTAACCTCTTTCTTTTCACATGAGCTCCTTTCAAGCTGAGCCAACTTGTGGCAGAAAGCCGAGCCAGCTCCTCGTTCACACGACGTTCAGTAAAAGCGAATCGCCTCACTTAGTGTGTGTCTCTTGCTACGCTACTAAAGTAGCTAGGTACGGTACCGTAAGGTCACGTGTGTACATCAGAACGCTCGCGCTACGCGATGTGTGTGAGGAAGTCTGGATACGCGAGTATGACGCGGGAGTGAGGGTCTGGCCACGCGAGACAACAGTACGGCAGTACGGTACCGTTCATATGGTGAATGCGAGCCGAGCCAAACGGTGCTGGCACGGCAGTTTGAGGTGGGCCATTCCAGCTCGGCCCGTGTTCACAATCTTTCAAAGCGAGCCGACTGGGGCCTGCAGACGCGGTTGTGTGAACGGGCTTTGAGAGTTACGTACAGCTCCCAATATGAATATTTCAGCCTTGTTGTCGAGGAGGGGTCATGACCCAAAACTCTCCCGTATATCCGCTTGGCTATGATAATGCAATACAAATACAAACAGTAAACCCACAGAATACAAAATCAACAATCAACAGTCAATGCATACATGCAAACAGCTGTCATGATAGAAAGTTAGTCTCTTAGTATGAAATACGTTTCTAGTTCCATTGGTCAACATCCGCATCTCAGCATGGATAAATCATCTCAGCTCTATAGCATACCCTCCAGGTACATAAGTAGAATAGATAAGGCAATAACAGCTTGATTAGCGACAATACATGTAATACTGATATCATGAATCATTCGTATCGACCTCCATTTCATAACAGTGGTGGCAATTTGAGTTCGAGTTCAATGTGCTTCCAGTCTTCCCCTACAATGTCATTCAGAGTCCAATTTCTATCTTCTACTTCAAAAATTCCGATACAGAGAACACACTTGCTTGAGTCCACCTTTTCAGACAGAGCGAGTTCATTCAGTGACAACTGAATAATATCTCCCACATTGCAACTGTCTGTAAGAGCAATTTCACACGTCCTAGTCGAATCCTTCACCCGCACCGTCAGACTTGTCGGCACGCCCTCGAAGCTTAAGAGACTCGCTGGGTCGTCCGTCGATTTTTCTTCAGATCGTTGAACAAGCCTAAGCGTCACGTCTGCTGTCCCATGACCATCATCATGTGCTCGAAAACGAGAGACAACTTCATTCCACGTCCAGTTGTCTTGCAAGCTCATCGGCTCGTTGTGCGTGTCCAAAGCTACAATCGCCTGCTCATCGAGACCGAAAAACGTCTCGGCAAATCGACGAAGTTGAACAACAGTGATCGACGTATCGACAATCGTGCCCGATAACTTCGTGCCCATGTTGTCGGCGTGGACGAACGTTAGGGTGAGCGGACTGATCTGTCGTATGTCCAAACCGTTGGAATATCCGAGCTGAAATGGTATGCACTTGCGGTGTAACGAAGCAACCTTTCTAACGTAGTCTTCTAATTCTACGTCTCCTTTCAACCAGACTGGGCAAGACGCGAGACGTAGAACGGGTGGGTGAAGAGATGAAAACGCATCGACATATTCCGGTAGCCACGACAAGAAGTCGACAAGATCATCAATCGTCGAGATCGGTAGCGAATTCGTTTGCTGTCGAGGTAGACACAGTCGGTAAGATCGACTGGTTCTGCATCTACTGTCCGTCTCGTCGTCTAGACAGAGTGTCTCTACGTCTAACGTGAACGTTTCCGCGTTAGACTTTTCCCTTAGCGTCAAACTTCGAGGCTCAAACGTTGCGTTACTGACGTAGCAAAACGGCAAATGCAGCAAACGAGGCAACACACACATACTTCGAGAATCAATCAACAACAGCTGCTTCCTACCGTCCGCCACCGACACTCGTCCATGTTTCTCCTCCATTTCTGTGACCTTCAAGATCTGATCGAGCAGTCGAGTAACGACGCAATTGTTAGGCACGGACACCGAAAAATCTCGCGAAGACTTTGAAACTATAACTCGCCATTCTCGCGGAAGTTTTGTAAGACAAATGTGTGGCTCCGATTGACGTTGATGTCCGTATCTTTCTGCAGCATAACCGACGGACACGTAGTCCGCGATAGGATACAAGACGGACGAGCTGGTAACGATCTGAGCATCAAACGGTATCCCAGACATTTCTGACGCGTAACTTGCCGCAGTTTTCATTGTCGTCGTCAGCAGGGCGGGAAGTCGACGGATCGGTTCGGTCGTGTTACTATCGGGACTAACGTGCACAGAGCGTATCGACTCGCGAGGAATAACACACACCTCGCGGATCGTATTGCAGAGTGCTTCGTCATCAAGAGGAGGCCACAAGTAGAAAGAATGAATGTCGATGTCTTGCGCATCGGGCAGGTGCGGTACGTCCTGCAACACGTGACAGATAAAGTCTCGCATTCGGGATGGAATGACGCTACAACAAGTCAGTCGAGAAGTCGAGAAACGAGTACATTTAAAGAGACGTTTAGCGGACGTGTTGCAGCACATGTGTTGTAGCTGATGGGAGGATAATTGTTCTAGACGTTTGTCATTGTCGAGCACTTTTCCGTCTCTGAGATGGATGACACCCGTCACGAGTGCCCAGTTGCTGGCGTCACAACAAAACGTGAGAACAACAGACAAGACGTCTGCCACTGTAGCAACGGCAGCAAACTCGGCATTAAAGACACATCCGTCTCGTGTGGTCTCCACTCTTGCGTTCAACTTACTAGACCGACCCCTGATCACGTGGTCTCCGTAGACGTGGATGCATACGACCCTCGTCGTAGCTCGAGAAAATTTCAACATAGTCACGACATTGGTAGACGAATCGGGCAACGGTTGTTCGTCGTCTTTGAGCACCAAATACGATTTGTTAGTCAGTTTCTCTCCATCCGACTGACACAGTCTGTGTCGAACTGTAAATTTCCCGTCTCCTTGACTTTTACCGTCGCGAATGTCATACTTGCGAGGCTTTCGGCTGGTAGAAGAGTCAAGCACGACAACAGACTGCATGGGAAAAACGTTATCACACACACGCACAACCTCGGCGTTGAAAGAGAAAAGGGACGCTCGCCGGTATTCACAACTCTTCCACATTTCTGGCCCGTGACTAAACACACAGTCAGAAAGAGTAGTCGTGTCACCTTGCGGTAGGCAGAGATCTTTCCACATATGATCATCGGAGATAGCAGGCGTGTGCTTGCTTTTGAATCCCCACATGACACGCTCCCTTGCGTCTATCAATTTCTGCCTCGTGCTTGCATCCGTTCTCACAACAAACGTAAGAATATCAGAAATGTGCTTGACCAAGACGGTCGGTGGAATGCACGTCATCACCAAGTTCTCAGAAAATTCTCTTCGATAGCTAGTCTGACAAGAAGACAACAATACGTCGACCAACGAAGACTCTACCTTGAGTTGAATATCGGGAAAACATTCCTGGACGAGTTTAGTAAAGCATTCACAATGCTGGAGCATCGCGTCGGGCGATTTCGACGACAAACGATCAAGAGCGGTGCTCACGTCGTTGGCGTCACTCTGAGGAAGGGGCTCTCTAGGAAGAGAACGGAGATGCGCATAAAAATAGCGGCAATCCACTAAATGCTTTGAAAGCAATGTATGGACGCTCTTAAGATATTCTAGCGTCGTCGCTGCCATTCTCGGACACCGTTGAAGACAAGAGATTTTGAGGTTATGCTTTCCAGCAAACTGTGCCAGCGACATAGCATTGATGTTCTCACAAGATGTACTTACAGAGACGGCAGAAGCAAGCACAGAAAGATTTTCCAACAGCTCGACGCATTCGTCGAGTGTCTTCTCAGCGATCTCCCGCCCCAGATGTCTCCTTTGTTTGTCATTCAGACTTTTCTGAAATTGCTTCGACAAAGGCTGCACGGTAAGAAAGTCGGGCAACTTGGGAGAAGGAGAACGACTCGGTCTTTGTTCGCTGTCTAATGGAGACTGCAAAACCAGCTTCGTACGGCATCTTTGAATATCGATGCGCCTTGCTTGCATGATAAACTGTTGAATGACGAGACGCTCTACTTTGCTGAAATCAAACGAAAGAAATTCTTGTTCGGTGTCCGTTTGACACGTAGAAAGCAATGTATCGAACTCGTTTCGTTCCAGAGTGATAAGGCCGTCACCGTTAAAAGAAGCCAATTCAATTTCCGTTTCTCGTGCTTCATCCAAGTCACACAAACTTAAAAGTCTCTTAATTTTCTCGTCCTCACAATAGCTTCTGTACGCTCTAAAAGAGTCCAAGACGGTTGCATGAGCGGTCGATAGTCTGGACATAGCTCGATAGAGCGCGTCTGGTGCGGATGGTTCTGGTAGAGAACAAACGTATCGTAATGACGTTTTTTCGTCGATTGGAGAAAAAGTGTCGTTAGACAATTCCGGATTTGCACTTAACTCTCCGTCTGTTGCTGTCACAATACAGTTGAAAGCATCGATGCCTTCACTCAGTATTCTCAGTTGACTCTCTTCTGCACGTCCACTCTGGCATTTAGCATAGCTTGCAACAACTGTCTGCAGTAAATCGTCCAGAGAGTTAGCCATTGTCGCTGCCCTGGTGTGAACTAACAGGTAGAGACGACACAGAGGCATAAACTTGTCAGTGAGCGTCAACATAACGTAGTTTTCCATTAGAGTTCGTAAGGGACTGTCGTCTGGTAGAGCTGGTACAGCATTTACAAGAGCCTTATTGAACTCTTGATGTGTCACAACTGTTGCCTGTTTTAGTCTGAACGCTTTCAGTTGTTTCATTATTCCGCCATCTTCAGGAAGACTTCTTGTTATTTCCTCCGTCTTCTTCCAAACGGGCAAGAACACATGCTTAAGGAAATACTTTTCTGCCGAGTTTCGAGAACTCTTGGTCTTGTAGGAGTTGCAAAGAGGAGAAGTCTTGTTGCATTGCCTGTGATGTGCTGCATAACGACTCATCACGTGCTGAATGGACAAGACCACTTTACTTGAAGAGTGGCCGTAAGTTTGATACAGAGCACAAAGCGATTGATACATTTTGTCCCAACAAAAACTGACAAGTTTTTCTTTCGTCGTCTGACCCTCCATTTTCATCACTTCGTCTTCAGTAAGAACACTAAAGCATTCCCCGACTGTTTCTTCAGCGTCATGAAGAATGACATACCACAACAGAGACGCAAACGTCATTGCTGTAATAATTCGCACGGACTGTAGACTCAAAAATTTGTTTATACGTAGAGGTTGTCCCCGTTCGTCATACTGATGACAGAAATCCAGTTTGATATCTCGGCTAATGACTTCGTCAGCAGAAATCGTCGTTCCACCAAACACATATCTCTCGACAAGCTGTGATGGGTGGAACATGAGAGACCAGAAGTAGCTTTCTGCCTCACCCAGGCCGACGGTAAGAAGTAAGTGATTGAGACAAGTGATTCGAATGTACTTCTCTAGGTCTGAACTTCCGCGCAAATAAGACAAAGAACGAAACACGGGGCTCGATTGCTGCAGTCCTAACGTTTCCAGATGTTGAGCCGGACTTACCAGAAATTTGAGAACTCTCCTCTCTCCTTCCGACCACTGTAAAATATCCGTTTTATCGAGAACATCTTTTACGCTCGGGGGTTGTGTGTGCTTACCACCGCACACGATGCGGGAGGTCTGAAGCAGAACAAGCATTTTGAGTGTCTGCCGATATTGTCTTTGAACAACAAAATCTGGCGATTCCTCCAGATACTTGGAACACTGCTCACGCAACTTTAAATAATATGTGTTGGGGATATACACGGAAGGCCACTGCATCTCTTTCCACATAAGCCTGACTTTTGGAAATACTTCCAACGATTCTTTGATGATCAGATCATCATCTACAGCAGGGTTGTAACAGTCGGGAACTTCTCCAAATGCTTGTCTGTCGAGTGCCGGTGCAAGAGCGCGATTCAAAAGATCATGAGAACTAGCGTTAAGCAAACCTATGATTTTTGCCGTTCCCACAGAAGATAACGCATAGTCCAAGAACAGCAACTGATTACCGGTGAGACTATCGAGTGATGAAGCATGTGAGTCAGAAAACGACAACTGACTGCCACTTATACTATCGACTAATGTTTCATTACGGCCCCAGCAAAAGAAAACCAGATGCTGCAGAGTATCGTACTTAGCGTTTCCTCCTACTATGTCTTCGTTGTCGTCCACTGATTGGAGAGTTCTGACAGCATCTAATATGCAACGATATTGCACTGCTGCCGATTCGATGGATTCCATCAAAGACGCCGATGTAGACGTTGTACGTTCAAACAACACTTTTCTCACGATTTCATTCGAAGCAGAAGAAACCGGAATGGCCTTCAAATGATACGCAAAATACGAATCTGCAATTGGCTTCTTCAGACATTCAGAGGAGCGATCCCGCTCAGGATATCCCATAGGAAAGTAGGCAGTCCCACGATGACATCCTCTGCAAACGGTAGAGCAAGACTCCTCGAGTACTTCTTCCAGCAGCGATCTCCAACTCACGTTGTCCATATCAATATGCTGTACTAAAGTTACAAACAAGTCGTTGTAATGAAGTTGTTTCAGTTGCACTTTCGATGGAATTCCTTCTCCATTAAACACGTGCAACAACTCTTTAACGTCTTTCAGGACCCTGGCGGCTGCCGATCTAGGAATACTAACTGCCAGCTGTCGGAGTGTCTGAATATATACAGCAGATCGATCACAGTCATCAAATATGTCAGACGACACAATGACACCTAAGCTGCTAATCACCGAACGAAGGCAAGTAGTTGAAGTTGTCTGTTGGCGGATCAGCCCAAGAAGACGAGACACGGACGACGATTCCGCAGACAAAGTAAAGACGACGAGAACGCAGGCAGTCGTGAGAGTGTAATACATTGTTAACCAACCGAGATCATTACCTCTCAAGCTTTGTGCACTTCTACTACGAAAATAGTTTTGAACTGAAACCAACCAGCTTTGAAGAGACCCGATATCGTCACTGTGTCCCATCCAAAATACCATAAATATTTCACATATTTTCCGGTGTAGCGAATCAACCAGTGAAGAGCGAGTCTTTGTTTCAAGTACACTGGAAAGCAAAATATCTTCCTTTCCTAGTGTTTGTACCGACATTGCTGCTTTGTAGATCATCATCATTTCTTCGCGATGACGCTGCACGGCGGTTTCGATAAAAGTGATTTTGTCCTCGAGTTCATCGTTGAACTCGAGTTGCAGCCACTCTGTAACAATGCGCACACTCGATTCACATCCTTCCACCATTACACCGTCAGTACACACAAGCGTAACGACATCCTCCAAATACGAGTCTCCTATCATAGCTGCCAGTTGGGCTATTATCTGGTAATTCTGAGCGAGAGACAAATCGGTCTCTGCACCCATATCTGAATTCTCATTTCCAAGAGCCTCTTGAACCTGATGACGAATGTAGGAAAATAGAGGGGTTCTATACACAATTGTATGTGCGTGTAATAGTAACTCTAGAGGTTGGCATTGCTGGTCGAGCTGCCTTTGAACACCAACGGTCAATAAAAATCGCAAAATGTCAGGAGAGACAGAAAGAGACTGGTCTGCAAGTGATACTTGCATCAAAGTCGAGAGACCAAAGTCTTCCGATAAGCAAATGAAGACGGTACTGAACACTTCTCTTGTGAACTGTTTCACATGTCCAACTAGAAGGTCAGCAAGACTAAAAAACGACCTTTTGCTGAAAACCTGACGAGCACTAGTAATAATCAAGTGAGACATAGCCGACACGTTGCAATTTTTTACTACCTGTTGTTGTATGATTTCTTCAATAACTGGATGAGAGGTCAAAACAAGTCTCAAGCAAGACGTCATTGTACCAATGCCATTAGAACGGTTCAGTTGTGTGTAAAAATCTCTTACAACGGCAACGAGTCGGTTATACATCAAGTTGACACTCGACTCGTTCATCATACGAATTCTACTGCAGAACCAAAGAATGCTGTCTTGCAGCAGATAAGACCAAACGCTGTCGTCACAAATAACGTTAGTCATGGCTACAGTGTAATTCGATGACGACTTCTCAGTCGACACATCTTCAGCTGTCTGCGCACATATCGTAGCGATTCCTCTAAGAATTCGCTGTGAGACGGCGTCGGTCTGTTGCACAAAGAACGTGTCCCAACCGTTCATGAATCTGGCAGAAATGACTCCAGGTGAGAATATCTGTTCTCCTGGAAAGTGGAGAATTAATATAAACGAGCGGTTAGAGGACAACGGAAGTGTATTTCTGACACAGTAATCGCCAATAAATTTCGATGACGAAGAACTCGAATTGCCGAGTGCAAGATGGTCTGCATCGTCGATCAGTTGACATAGTAGTCTGACATCTATGGCAGAGAGCACATCGACTACAATGACTGCAATCATCTTAGAGTCGTCACACAAGAAAGTTTCCAAAAATTGAGCGATCGCATTTCTTGATTTGAGATCACTAGCAACCGACAGTCGACTAATATTCTCTTGTCCAAACAATTCAGCAATATTTTGAGACACATTGCACAAACTTTTATTGCTACGAGAGTACAACAGAAACTTCCTCGTCGAAAGCAAGTCGATTGATGTCTCGCGATCACCTTCTACTCGTGATCGGTCGCGTAGAAGTTGAGATACCACAAAAGAAATGTCACAATGTCGGGATGAATCAAAGTACAAGCTCGCCATCAATCTTCGAAATGATGGCTCGGTCTGCGAAAAATTTAAGACAATCGATTCCGGTGTTGCTAGTTGAAGTAAACGAGATACTACGGCCACTTTGGACCATTCGCTGTCGTCTCTGACGCGAGTTTGTATAGCTCTCTGCGACTCATACGAACCGACTCGTAACCGAGCCATCTGCTCGGACGACATAAACAAAGAGTTCCAGTTTAGTCCAGCCAGCACAGTCAAATCAATTGTTGCGGTTCTGTTTAGTCCAACCAGAGACTCTTCACGATAGTAATCGACAAATGCTCTGGCGTAACGTGTCCAACTGTCAACGGATGCCGCCACGTGAGACGGAAGACTTCGAAGACGCCAATGTAAAAAATCGCTAGGAGAAAGACGGAATTTCGCAAAGCGGCTAAGAAAGGGAGCAGGAGTCTTGAGCGCTTCCTGTTCCGTCATAACGACAACGCAATGAAACCGAGCGTTTACCTTGCACGGATACACCGATGCTCCAACCACAATATTTGCGTAGGCAGCCTCATTTGGACTTAAATGTCTGCATCCACGAAAGCTCTGATTGAGCAACTCGTATAGACTTCCTTCTAATCGCTTACAATTGACAAAAACTGCCGTAGTTTCTTCTTCCAAAGCGTAACACAGAGCGTTCAACGTCTTGACCGTCTGTGCTTCAGTGCGATCTTCAGAAAGGTCACTGATTCGAAACACCCTGCAGCTGCTGCGATTCAACAAACCATAATGAAAAAGAAGCTGCAACGACGATAAGTCGTCTGTTGCATCAATTATCATTGTAAACCTTGGAGCTAGTAAATGACCAGTCCATAGTTTGTCTTTGTTTTTCTGCCTTTCTGCCTCTACTTCTTCGAGTATAGTCACAGTGTTTCTATACGGATATGGTGCACGCAACGACATCCACCGTTTATCGGTTAGACCCGGAACGATCGCAGTAAAAAACTTTGCGACAAGATTGTCAAAATCAGATGCAGTCAGACCGTTCAAGTTCTCTTCAAGTGATCGGAGTAACAGTCGCGGATCTATGGTCAGATGTGGACCTGTTGGTTGCTGAGTGAGACAGGAATGGCGATGTAAACATCGAAATACATGAATAAAGTCGCGATAATGGAAAGGTTTGCGATTGTCGACCTCTGAATCGAGTATCTCTGACAAACCTCTACATATGCTCCTCAGCAAAGCTTTACTGTCAGGACTGAGTGCCACCTTCTCGAGACCCAAACAGCCTACAGCTAAACGATAGTGATCCTCGTCGGTGAGACGTGACCGATAGACGGTGATCATGCGGTTTGCATTGGCCGCATCAAAAGGGCGATTCGATGCAGCTACAAACGACACTCTCGGCTCGTCGAGAAAAGGATGGAGACACTTGAGTACCATTTTCTTCTCGTTTGGCAGACCGCTGTCGTCGAGAAGAACAACACAGCGAGTACAACCGGTATCCTGCATAGAGTCGTACCATTCTTGACGTTTGATGGCTTTGTGAAACGTCAGTTCAATATGAGACGCTTCGCTAAACTCAGAACAATGATGATAGAATGAATCTAAGGCAGAAAATTGCCTACAGAATTCTCGAGGAGAAACCTTGGGCCCTTTCAAATTGTTTCTCGCAATCTGAAGACTAAGAGTCTTTGATAATCCGGGGGCTCCGACGATGGCCAATGGCACTCCGGTTTGAACAGCAGCCACGACAGCGAACACGTTCTCCTTCAGAGCCCGAGTAAGAGCAATGCCTTCGGGAAGATGAAAATGTTGAGGCGTAACGAAAGCGTCGACGTGTCCTTGGACGATATGAGCTATGGATGGATCATTAAAGTAGTCTGAACCGTAGATTTCATCTCTTGATACGTGTCCGGCCGTCTTCTCAACGGGTAGTCGCCAAACAAATGCCAAAGCAATGGTAAGGCACAAAGCTTCGTGAAACCTTTTCTCTTTGTTTGGGTCGTTTCTCGTCGTTTCCGCTAAGCCGTAATGATACATAAATGGTAAGAGAGCAAACACACGTTCTACATCTCTTTGACTGACCGTATTCTTGCCCAGACGCTCGTAGCAAAATCGTATGGCGGTATGAAGCATCTCGGTGAATTTTTCTTGTAACCCTGACGAAATCAGCTTCGTAGTTTCCTCTTTCTTTCCGGCTTCTTGTTCTGGTTTCTTTGCAGCTAGTAAGTCTTTTTCGAGCTGAATCTTTCTACGGATGTAGATTTTAGCATAGTTGATATTAAATTCGCCGTATTTCCAAAGCAAACTATCCATCACATCAGGTAGCTTCATCACGTTGTAGTCTGTCCGTGGAACTGAAGGGAATGCGGTCTCTCTAATTTCAGTTGAAGGCGCTTTTCTGTAGGGATTGATGGCAGCAACGATAAACAAATTGTCAGGAAGAATCTGTCCTCTCATGGCATGATCAACTGTTATCTCTTTGAACACACCCGGACAGCTGGCAGTGTTCACCTCATCAAAAAATACCACAACAGTCCAGTCACTTAATTTCTGTGCGAGCTCCACAGCATCGGATAGAAAATCGAAAATCTGCAGAGGTTGCAAACCGGGATGAACGAGCAGCTTGAAGAAAAGGGAATGGCGAGGTGAACTAAGAAACAACCGGAGTAAACGAGAAGATTCTTCCACGTTCAAACGTTTATCATGATTCAGTAATTGAGCCATTGAAGGAGAGATTGGCTTTAGTATGGGGTAATACTCATAGCAACGTCGAATATAATCAATCATACTTTGAACAACTTTGTCGTACAGATCTTGGTCACTCTGATTTTGTGATGAATTGTTAAGTTTCTCCGCGATTAGAATCCATACTTCTTCTACCAATCCTTTTTCGTCAAATTTCTCTATGTAGAGGTCTTGACCCATTTCGTACGGCAGGTTGAGCGTACGAGGAAGCTCTGGTATCACTTCCAGTCTCAGCCAATTGGATACTTGCCGGGTCAACATTAGAGAGTTGGCTTGATCACGACCTTGGTGGGCTTGCCAATTTAACAGCTCCGCATACGTTTCCAGCAAGAACGTCTTCCCAACTCCGGTTTCTCCTTCAATGATGAGAGGGACACGAGCACACTTCCTCTGGTGAATAAGAATCATCTTGTAACAGTAGTCCTCGGTTAGTACAAAACGCCTCCTATTTAAAATTGCACTGACATCCTTTGACGGAACGCCCAGCATCCATCCAAGATGAGCTTCTAGTCGCTCTGTTTCCGATTTCGTCCTCAACTGTTTATCGGCATCTCCAGCGATGTCGCCTATCTCAACGGGAAGCATCTGTCCTTTATAAAATGGATAAAAGGAGACATGGCCTGAGTCAGAAGAAAAATTGAGCAATGGCTTGCATTTTTCGAACAAACACGAGAGATGTGGTGTGCACAGAAAAGCGGCCTCTTTTACGAACTGCTTGTAGAGCATTTCAGGAAAACGACGATATATGGGATACCTAACACTTTCAATAAGAACCTTATCTGAGAAAACTGCAAAGCGTTTAGAAAGCAGCTTGAAAAAAAAAGAGATAACAGTTCTGTTGGTGATGGCATGCCCACTGACTGATGGCAGTTCCTTATCCGCCAGGTATTTCAGTATAACTCGCGCGTCTTTCTCTGATAATTGTTTCGAATCGCTATTCATTTTTACGAGTAAGTCCCCTGCGTCTGGCAAATCTTTCATAAGTAATCCTGATACTTTGGCAGCTGTTCTGGAAGACCAGTGAGACAACATGTCGACGCACTCGGCAAGTCGCAGCTCTGCGCTACTGACGTGATACGCAGTATTCTTATCAATTCGCTTTATGTCGTCTGCCACAAAGTAAACCATTGGGAATCTCTTGACAAGGACATCGTCGCACGACAATTTCCACTCGGTTTCAAATGGAACTTCAATAAATACTTGCCATCTACTTTGCTTAGGAAGAGCAAAGAGGCTATGTGATTTGTCGTCTTGTTGTAGAGTACCACATACGAACAAACAAAACATGAATTTGTTGACGAAAGACGGATCAACTTCTGCAGATATTGCTATAAAGACGACTGCTTCGTCTGGCAGAGTACTAAGCTGCTGCACCATTTTTGAGGTGTCTACAGCCTCGTTTATTGTCAGCCTCACATTCGCCCAGCCAATGGTTTCTAACTGATTGAGTATGAAATGCGTTTTACCACTACCCGCCGCTCCGGACACGGCTGTCACAGTCGGTGTTTGCACACCCAACTCAGACTTCAACGCTTTCCACGAATGACGAACTTGTGTAAGGTTGACGGTGACGTCCTCGTGCACTTTCATATCGTACGGATGCAGCTGTCCGGGTCCAACGTCAACAGATAAGAAATAGACATCGCCGTGAGGGTGACGACGTAGTTGCTGTTGATATAATTCTAACTCTTGCCGTATCTCTAAAGATAAACAGTCGACACCGACGAACGCAAACGAAACGCCAGAACATGCTGTTATTCTGCTGCAAAATGATTGAAGTTCGGCACTGGACGTTAGAGGAGAGCACCAAAGTAGCTGGTAATGTGAGAGCAGTTTGTGAGATGATGACAATGCCTTTACTAAGAACAACAACACATTGGCACTACACACCCTTTCCCTAGCGAATCGACAAGAGAAGAAAGTTCCCTTATTGTCTTGAACTGGAATCTTCATTTCGGTCAAAGCACCAATGACAGAAAAAAGCCGCCTTTGCATTTCTTCAGTCAAGTTATCAGCTGACGTCTCCCCTCTTAGTATTTCGTGTAAAGCAACGACAGCCGCATCTTGTAAGTGTTGCTCTGTCTCTGACGTAATCATACTGGTTATCGAATAAATGTATGACATAAAGCGTCGAACCTGTGCTGCAGCCGTCTCTGGCTTTGACGGATCAATCTCTTTGCTTCCCATCAGCAGATCCATCATGTGTGCTACTTCATCTTGCGACAGAACCTTTAGTATGTCACATTTCTTCTGTACGAGCTCTACAGTATTGTTCCACTGCTTTAGTTCATATTGCAGGTCTAGTCTGAGTGCAGATACCTGTTGCGAAGTGAACTCAATTGTAATAGGTTTTGACTCTCTCTTCTTGGGATGCGACAAGTCGACTAACCGCTGAGCGATATCGGCAATTTGCAAGACTTCATGTAACATGGCTACAACACTGCTCAACACGAGCTGGTTGTCGTTTGTTTGTGGTCGATTAGACTCAAAAGCGAGAAGTAGATTGAATGTTTCGATCTCTTCACCTTGCAGTGAAACGGACTCGCTCAATTGTTGAGAAGGAATCTTATACATTAACTTGCAGCGCTGACGCCTTTCTACAGACGGTTGTAACGACAGCTCTAAGACACCTAATCTGGCTAGATAACAAGCCAGCTCAGTTGCATCCTCATGCGCGCTTGTCATTTCTTTGCTAAACATCCTCTGGACTTGCACCATGTTCTCGTTGACCAGTTGAAGAAATTTGGTCGCTTCTCGCCATTCGTAGGTACAACCCTTAGCTGTTTCGATCACATGTTTCAGAGTAGACCTGGTCGATCTCAATGGCTCAACACATTCTTTGCAAACGATGACTGCATTGAGGAGATCGCTCTTAAAAGCGTCACCTCTCACCCTCATTGTCATGTTCTCTTTAATGTGAAGAAAATCAGTGCTTCCCGATTCAGAATGAAAATCGTGATCTCTGAAAAACTTCACAACAGCTGTATATTTGCCTGCTTCTTTCATAACATCAATACATTCGCCAGGCAAATCACTGAACAGACGGGCCAACCTTTGGTAAGGTTCTTTGCAAAGAATTTCTTCAAGTGTCAAATACTGTATTGTCTGCTTTCCTATATCGATCAGAAACGCAAAATCCTCGTCCTTTTCATCCACTACTTCCATCATACCTAAAGTTTCTATTAACTCAGGGATTGACACAATAAGACGTGTCATCCTCAAGCTCTCACACAGTCTGACTGTACTTTCTTTAGCTGACTGATAGTACGGGTGAGAACCTAAAATTGTCATTTCGTGTTCAAGCCTACTGCGATCACACAGAACGTCTCGGAACTTTTGAGATTGTGGGATTTCAAACAGCTTTATGCTACCATCAAGTAGCTTTTTTATCATGCAGTGCACATCTTTCAGCCACGCGCATATTGTTTTGTACCAAGTCTCTCCTGAATCGTCGACTTCTGTCACTTTCAAAGGCACAAGGGCTTGACAGAATCCCTCAAACAAACATTTTTTCTCCTTCTCAAAGTATTCCAAGTAGCTTCGAGCGTTCATTTTACTGTCAAGCGATTCGTTATAGTCAAGACATTCATAGTAGAGAGGACCAAGAAGAGATTCTGCTCGATTATCCAGTTGACTGAGTTCTTCAAATGTAGCATCAGATACAACTAGAACCTTGTCGAGGTCATGTACTACATCTTGGACTTTATTCCGTTGAAATGGATGCATGAGGAGGATACGAAGAAGGGATCCTAACATTCTCAGATTTTGCCGTATGGTATCAAAGTCTGACAGCTGCTTCCACTGTGGCTGCGGCAAACCAAACACTCTCAGCAGCTCGTTAATGTCATTCTTTCTATAGAGAAGAGCTTGCAGTCGGCCGAAATTGAAACGGTCTTTTGTGATTATTTCATAGAGATCATCTACCTCCTCTCTTACACTGCTTAGTAGTTGATCAAACTCTTCCATCCAACTTAGTTCGTGAACAGATGGTTCTTGCGTCTCCATTTGATGAATAGACTGCATGACACTCAGCAGCTGAGCGCTTGACGGTATATTGACAGTTTTCCCGCCACATCCATTGCGTAAGGCTTTGAACAACTCTTGGTATACCGTTGCCGTTATAAAGTTGCTTAGTTCATAGTCCACAGTCAAGGCTGACAAAAGTTTGGGAATAAATTCCGGTGACAGATGTCCCGGAACACTGGCCCAACTCTCAAGAAGGCCTGCAGCAAACTTGCAGTAACTCGTCCAAGCCTTCACCGGAAGACAATTAGGAGTGCGGGCAACGATATCACTGCAGTGACGGAAAGCACGCATTGCTTCGGGTACTTCCTGAAGTACATATTCTTCTATGTTGGATTCTTCACTAGAAGACCAAAACGTAAATGAAATACTTTCAAGAGCTGGTATACACTGAAGGTATTTCTTGGAGTAAGATATAAACTTGAAGACAGTAGCATTGCGACTAGGACTGCTGTTATCTTTCAGTTTCCTGTGCAACAAATCAAAGATGGACTGCAGGCAATCGTTTAATTCGTACATTAATCCCCATCCTTTGGCTTCATCAAGTAACAGAGCGAATCGCTTACATATTCGCCTATTGTGCGGTGTGGAGGTAAGTTGTACAATTTTAGTTCCAAAAGTAAGCTGTAAGCAATCTGGAGGTAACTGAAAGCACTGCAACAAGGTAAACTGACAAAATTGATGGCTCTCCGTTAGGCTTTTGTAACAAGCTAGAATGTCTTCTGATGAGACGCTTGCAGACGGTCTGTTCAAACGTGAGGCAGAAAACACTGCTTTACTGAAAGCTTTGAGAGACTCTTTGTGACGACGAGTCTCTTCCTTGGCCCAAACCAAATACTTCATTGTGTCAACTACCTTGTGAAATAGCTTAGCAATATCTTGAAATGATGACGGTTTTTGAAATAGTTTTTTCACAATTCCTTCGATGTACTTCGCTACACGTTTATCGTCCCAAAAGTGAGTTACAAAAAAAGCAAGCAAAGGAACCCACACTTGATCAACATCATGGAATACTTCTTTTGATGCCACTCTGCTCCCATATCTGAGCCAAAATTCCTCTGCAATCTGTAACAAGTGTTCCTTGCTTAGAAGATTGTTTACATAAAAGTCCCGTATATTATGCATGAGATCGTGCACATAATTGTGGTAGCATGCTGTCTCTCTTCTATTGACTATGTCCAACGCTATCTCGACAAATATTCCACCAGACAACGGAATAACTCCTTGCTCTTGAGACAAAAAGCTACGAAACTCTTTAATAAACGCATCCCGAGGACCAGTCCACTTCAGCTGTGAAATTAAAGGTTCCCAATTCAGAGCAGAATTGTGAGTACTGTCTTGTAAGAACACAGAGACAGTAAAGTAAAGACGAGCATATCCAAAAAACTGTCTTGCTACTTCAGCTGCTAAAGTATAATGTACCTTTTCATCGATTTCTCCAGGTGCAGGTTGGAAATCTCTGCTGTTTATTTCTAGTGCGAACTCAACAACCGCTTTCTTGACGTATCGGTACATTGTATTCTGGACTGCCTGACTGGTCGACGACAGCAAATCACGAAAATTGCGATACCTGCTTTGATCTAAGAGATGTGTCACGTCACGCAAGCGCTCTCTCATTGCTACGCCGCATGTATCTAAATGAGCAATTTTCCCGCTCTCTCGAAGTTGGTCGAGTCGAGCTGCGACGAACAGAGCGAGAAGATACTTTTGTTCGTTAGATCGTATGTCTTCCATTCTCTCTTTCCAAACGTCTTCGACAGTTTGACACGCTTCTTTTAGTTCTTGTGGAGAGCCCATCTCGTTAGGACTCGGGTCGTCGGTAAGGGAGCTCATTTCCACGAGACGACAATCTATTGGCCCAGAGCCATCGGAGAGCTGCTCCACAAAAAGAGAAACCAACCGGCTTACGAGTGAACTGCATTGCGGTTCCATGTCTGCAACTCTACGGTAGGGGCGACAAACACGGGAACTTGTAGGCACGCCTGACCTCACGTGACCATAATAGACTAGGTAAATCTAGCAACTGCTGCCGTGTATTCACCCTTGATTCAATAGCCTACTGCACAGTACCTTACAACTGTAGAGCAGCTACATAAGCACAACACTCCTAAACAAATAATTTTTCTGATAAAATACAAACACAAAAATACCGTAAACAAACTGACATCAGACACAACAAACCGAGGCTAAGTTTCACACTGAAGTCAAACCTACAGTAACTTGCAGACTAGATATCAGTATATTTATTATTTAATTAAGTAAAAATTAACTAAGTTAAGTTACATATCACAGATAATTATCAATGTCTCCATCATTTCATTTTTTCTATCACGTCACGTGAACTAGCCTAGCTAGAGTCTAAACTACTGGGTCTGCAATTAATTAACTTAGAGAAAACTAGACAAGACGACAGACTTGCACAACATCTCAGAAATTGAATGCGCAGTAATCAAGAATGCCAATAACTATGAAATGAATTACGGGACTAGACTGGACCTTGTAGACTAGATGTTGCTGCTAGCAACGCGAGTCTTTCATGCTGCATGTAGTCTCGCGTAGCAAGACTGTTTATAAATAGTTCAACAATTCCTGGGTCATATCACACATCTCGTTCAATTCTCCAGGCCTCTCGCGCTAAATGTAGCCTGTTGCTTGGATCCCGTATGATGTAGCCAGACACGCCTTTCGGACAACTCTAATTCAGAGACTGTACATCAGCGTTACAACGCTTATACAGAAAATAAGATTTATAAAAGTCTCATACGTTACTCATTTTGCTAAAAATTATTTTAGTGTAAACTAGCAAATTTTTTTGGGTCCACTTCACACACACATCCCGGATATATAGCCCGGATAAGTTTAACTTACACGTGCACGGTAGACCATTCTCACGTGCACGCATGTTGGATCATGCATGATTTAGTGGTTCGAAATGTGTTGTTATGCTGACAGATCGTGGGAATTGCGCTTTCTCTGCGAGCAGTTACCACACTCAGTAAACAGCAGTGGCTAGTGAAAGGAGAGCCCCAATATGGGGAATGTTGGTTGCTACAAACCGTTTTCTTTGCAGAAATCGACTTTCTCGAGAAACATTTGACTCCAGAAAAGCTTTTCGTGATGCAACTATTATACAAGACGACAGAGGTTTGTACATTCTGCTAGTTAATTGATATTAGTTAATTAAGTAATTATTAATTTATTAGAATACAGTACTTAGTAACATTAAAGCACAATTTATGTATTTATGGTAGTATTTTTGAACCTTAAATGTGATTTAATAAATAGTAATTCATAATTTATATGTGTATATATACAGTAGTGGACAAAGTATTTGCCAGGCAAGAAATTTCAAGGGTTTTCAGGATGTTTGTGTTTGGGTGGAAGCACAAAATATTAATAAAGCGACTTCTTGGTCAATGTTTGTCATGCAATAGGAAAATCAAGACTAATTGGTACGGAATTGAGTCTAAATCAGTTGGTTGTTGCAATTTAATTAAGATTATTGTTACAACCTAGTTAAAACAGATTAATTAAGTTTACATTACAACTTATCAAAGCATATTCAATGCAAACAATATTACAACCTTTGAAAACAAACCAACTTATCAATTTCTGCTCATATCAGCACTTATTTCCATTCTGTAGTCCAGAATATGATGAAAAATCAACAACAAAAACTACCCGGCAAATTCTTTTGTCCACTACTGTATATACTAGTAACTATTGCAGAAGAACCTGTTTATTAATCATGTACTCTTCTGTTACTGAAATTAATTTGTTTGCATAAGAAATGTATGGCAAACAGGCTGGATTACAGGAAGTTGTTGATCCGGACAGTCTGTTGCCACAGAACACAGTTTTTCATTAGCTTACAATACATAGAATCAATCCATGATCCATTTTAACAATAAAATTAAAACACACACAATGGAGATGCCTATTTCCCTAGTGGGTGCACAGTTTGCTGGACATAAAACTGGAATGACTTGTTCTGAACACTCATTCTGAACACTAATTACAATCTGTTTCTCTCTTTATATCAAGGAATATTAACATAAACAGTTTCCTCAACTCAAAAATCTTGTATCCTTGTACAGTTTAGATGGCATTAGGGGTATTTGTTTTCAAACTTATTGTCAGATTGTAGTTTCTCCTTGTTCTCTGGTGGATTCATTTGGGGATAATGTTTCTGTTGAACGTGTTGGTTGTAGTTTCGGCTTTCATGAACAAACTTGGACGTCCTGCTGATGCTGGACGGGTAGAAAAGGACTTGAAGTGTCGTCTAGCTACAGCAATAGGTTGTACTCGAATCTTTTTCTTTTGTTTTCTGACTCCCACCTCTTTACCAAACATGTGTAGAGCAGAAAGCAGTCGCTACTGTGTACCAGGTGAGTGGATTCCTTTGCCTTGTAGTTTTCAATAATTGGAACAAAACCGTTTCTACTGCAGCTATGAAGCTGTCTGTGACATGACTTTCATGCAGTCCGTCCTTGATATCTTTAGTGACCTGTAGTACTCTTTCAATGACGTCCCTTGACTTTTCATAGCTTCCTCTGTTAATTGGTTGTGCTTGATCTCTTTGAAATGTATTGCTAAAATCAATGTTGTCGTCAGCTGCAGTTGCCACTTCAGTTGTTTCACAGGAACAAGGAGCAGTTTTTTCAAAGGAATGTGTGATATCTTCGTCAGACCAGTTCATACTGATGGATGAGACTTTAGATGTTCTTCTTCAGCTTTTTGGTGGACACTACTGTAAAAGGAAATGGGTTGGCAGTGCTAATGCCACTGCTGCAAAAAGCTGACGGCCTTGAGGTGAATTATTTGGGATAGTTTTGACACTGCTTTTGTGATACTTCATTGCTGCTGCAAATTGGTATTTGCAAGGTTGACTTTGCATTTCGATGGGACAGGTGCACTCTCCCAGTTGTAAGTCTACTACCACATTGTATTCTTATCTGACTGACTCACAACAGTGTAAACGTCTGGGTCATCTGATGCAACAATGTCGTCAGATGGAATGGTGTACGCTTTTACTCCTGTCACAGTAAATCTTGTAGAGACAAAATGATCTAATCTGTTTGTGGCAACAGATATTAAACGTCGCTGGTAATACAGTTCGCGAGTCTGTGTGAGAAGATTGAACATTTGTACCACATTCCAAGCTTTATTCCTTTGGAAAAGGATGTCTTTTCTGATGCGTATGATAGCCTCTGAATAATGGTTAGTATAGTTGCCTCGTGTGGGAAAGCTCTTTCAGAAACACACAGCCCATTCTTTCCTTTGTTGCCAGTAATCACCTAGTCTCTTTTTGAATGTCTGAAAAGGGCTTTTGTCTACTTCATGTTTAATTTCAGTCAATGCTTGCTCACTTGGGGCATAAACAAGTTGTTTTGTTAGTGTCATACAGGTAATTCTGTCTGTACCACAGATACCAGAATTTGAGCTCCAAGCCATCTTCATATAGTTTGTAAAAAATGAAAGACATGTAGGTGTAATTCCGCTTGAGGTCATGTACTCTTTAGAGCAATCCATTCGCTTGCACATTCATCTGTCAGTAATGCTAGTGGTTCAAGATTTGGGCCTCTTCCAAAAAAATGCACACTTGGACAGTATGTGGCACATTGCTGTAAACCCTGCTGACAAGGTAACAGCATCTTCACTGGATGTCATAACTGCAGCAAGTGGTAGAGCTCCTACTGATGTGCCGCAGCTAAGTATGAACACAGCTGTGTTCAAGTTATCAAGAGTGGCTGTTGAGTCACAAAAGACTAGCTTTGCACTTTGTGTGACCATTTCATGGACTCTGGCCATGAGAGGAGTGACTAGAGCTAAAAGGAAGGGCATGGCATCAGTCTTTCTGGTTTTTGGTTTAGGTTCGTCCATGTTCATTGCAGCTGCTGCTTCATAAGGTTGAAGAAATACTCGCCCACCCTCTTTTTCATGTTCCTTGTTGTATCGTTGTACTTCCTCGAGCAGTCGTTCAAACACAGCCTCTCCATCTTCTGGTCCAATGTTGTCTGATTGCCATTTTCTAAAGAGGCGTTGAATGTCTCGTACATTTGGGGTTATGGCTCTGTCGGCAAGAGTGCTCTCAACTACTCGTGGATCACTTTTCAGTTGGAGTTGGATCAAGTATTCATGTTTTGCAGAGGCAGCAGAGCTGCCAGACTCAAAGAGACTAATTTTTGCTTTTTTTCACAGCTTCTGTGACTGGCCTAAAGCTGAGCACATGACCACTGTGGATTGGGTGGTATGTGATTGTTAAGGCAAGATATTCAGGGTGGTCTGAGATTGTAGATGCCTCTGGTGGGTATACCCTAACTATTAATTAAGTGCTAGGACACATTGACTTTTTGTCTTGTATGGAACAATGTATGGTGGTTTTCTTTAGTTTGCACTTCCTTTCTGTGGACATTTGTGACATTTTGTTTCCTGTAATGATGACAATGACGAACAGTTTTAAAAAGGAGCCGCCATCCTTTTGCTTTGAAACCTGTAGTGATTCGATAGGTGGTTTTTGAAACCTCTTCAAAATGTGTAATCCACTGGACAGCTGCAATTGTCACAATTGGCACTTGTCCATGCTTCTAGAGTAAAGTTGCTTGTTTCAGCTCCTAGGAAACTTTCCAATTCATGCTGACAATAAGAGTCAACAAAATAGTTGTACCGCTGAGGGAGCAAGGGTATAATACTGGTAGAGAGGCCTGAATCAGATTTGCATTCTTGTTTGGTATCAAGTGAGTGCTCTATATTGGCTTCACTGGTAGTTTGAAATTGTTGAAGTGTGTTTGTGCTTAAAGTACATCTCTTCACATAAACTGACTGTTGTTCTACTACAGACATGGAGGTTTCACTGACATTGTCAGCTTCTGTACTCTGTGAATGACTCTCAATAGAAGTGCACCAGGTTACATTAGAAAAGAAAGGATTCCTCTTGCCAGCTGAAACGGCCTTAGCGAGAGTTTAAATTTTTTCTACCAACTTTGTTTGCTTTGTCAGGCATATAGCAGGAGGGCCAATCAGTAGTTGCTTTGCATGGTGAAGCTGCTGAAGAGTTACATTTTCTCCTGAAACTTTGGTCGTGAAAGTTTTACTCAGACTTAAGCAAAGCTTCTGGCATTCAGGTTGCTTGAGATGGTGGCTTTGGATTTGCTGAGACTGCAAGTTTTCATCAGCTAATATGGACTTATCTAGGATATTTGAAATTTTAATTTGATCAGAAAGCAGCCATACTGATTGGCGATAAGGTATTCGTCAGGTAGTGAGTATAAGGGCTTGGTTGAAGCAGGGTTCTCCCCAGGGCGTTTGAGCGTAGCGTTCAGGGATCAGTGATTTGAGATTGTCTAGATATGCTCCAAATACGGGATAGCAAGTGCATGTGAAGGAAACGTAATCTTAATGATGTAATTTGCATGTTTAGAACCTGCTTACTAAGTAGGTGGCTTGAAGAAAGCCAATACTGAATAGGACCGCTGATTGACCACTTTGCAAAAATTGTTCCAGTCAGATTCCAATGGCTGTGCCACT
>CAXXBX010000313.1:0-4363 GCA_964274945.1 Dehalococcoidia bacterium
TTCTCCACGTTCCTTGTCTGAGGAGATTCCACATGATGATGGGATGGCAGATAAAAAAGTACAACAAATCGATGACGACGACGTTCAAGAGGCAGACATTGGAAGGATACTCGAGTCGACGACGTCCGTTCTTGTATAAGACGAAAATGATCGAAATGTTACCGACGACACCCAAAATGGCGATGAGAGCATACAAGAGTCCGACGACAGCCTTAAAAGCGATGCTAAAGTCGTCAACAATAGGCTCGATGCGCGAGACGTTGAAGGCGCAAGATGTGTCGTTGTCGTACCAGTTTCCATTTGATAAATTACCGAACCGTTCTAGACTGACATTAGAGAGCGTTTCCGTTGCAAGAGCATCAGAGAAATTTTTGCTGGACATGTTCAATGAAGAGTCAAATGCTAATGTGATAACGTAACGTTTCTTACCACAAAGTACATCACACATCTAAGAATAGATGTAAGAGTATATACGCATCCCAATTAGCCCATCAATTATGTACTGGCGCTTCTCTAATATACGCTCAAACACAAACGACCTTGCAAGAGTATATATACACGGTCACCGTGTTGTCTGTATACGCGCGCGCGCGTGTGTGTGTATGTGTGTGTGTGTGTGTGTGTGTGTGTGTGTGTGTGTGTGTGTGTGTGTGTGTGTGTGTGTGTGTGTGTGTTTTGTGTGTGTGTGTGTGTGTGTGTGTGTGTGTGTGTGTGTGTGTGAGTGTGTAATGTAAACCTGTCTGTTTAGTTCGTCATTACCAATTCGTGTGCAAACGGTTTTGTTTTTCTTAGGTTAGCGGCCATTTCATGTACACGCGTAAGTTACTCCATTACTGTAGCATGGGATCTAAATCATGCAACTTACCAATCAAAGCGGGAAAAGATTTCTCTAGCAGGTGCAGAGTGACACCTTGATCAACTGTCGTGATCGAGTCATCACCTGCCAATTTTATTAAGTGGAGTAATGAACCTGGACCGCAGCTGAGAGGATCGCAATAGACAACGTATTTATAGACTCCAAATATTAGAACGACAACGCAAAAAATTGAAAACATCCAAATGCTAAACGTAAGAAACGGGACTTTGTAAAAGTTACGAGACTATGCGAGGAGCTACTCAAACGCATAAAGGTCAACTGACTTCGGGTCTGCGGTCTGCGTTTGTGGCTATGTCTTGTCACGTATCAGGAATGTGCCACGTCTCCTGTGAGGCCAATCAAGACGCAGTCTTTCCTTTATGTTGTACGTGACAACCACAGACAAGACAATCAGATGCGCAAAACATTATGAAAGAGTTTTTACCAGAACAGTGTAATTCAAGTTTGCGATTGCCACGTCTGGTAGGAAATCAACAACAGAACTTACTGCTAGTACCTGCTAACAATTAATATAACTGCTAAGGCAAAACCCATCGGTTTGGCTTTTTTACGACATTAAAATATACGGGACCTAACTTTGCGTAACCATACAGAAGCGGCATGTTACGACTCTTATTACTGTACAGTACATACTTCTACGACTACAGACTAGACTACTTACGGACTCTGCGGTCGTGAAACGATGGTAGCTTTGTAGATAAATTTTACATGCGGGTAACGCATTTAATTAAAGGAAAATAGCGTCTACATTTGTAATTCTTTCAGAAGGCTGGAAGCGAGGATGTAAACACAGCTTCAATTACTGGTTGAAACAAAAGCAAAGATGCACGCATATGTACACGCATAAACATATTTGTCTTGTTAAAAATAGATGAGACGCGGCATCTCCGTCAACTCAGCAACTAAATTAACTTTTAGCTAAGACACACACAACATTTAGTTAACGTTGTTTATTAATTAAATCTCATGCTGAATAAAATTATAGGACACACCTACGTATACATATATGGGGAGAGTTGCAGATACACAGCAAAAAGTGAGAATTAACTTAATCAATGCTAAGCCAAGTAATTGAAAATACGCGCAATCTTTCTTAGATGCACGTGCATATTTCGTATTTCGACACATTACATTTTGCACGTTCCACGGCCACCAGTATTGCAGCGGATGTATATATATATATATATATATATATATATATATATATATATATATACGCATTGTCGTCCTCACCTGTCGTGATGATCACCTGCCAGGTGCTGTAGTCGAGACTGGAACTGCACACTAACGGATTGCGGTAGACGATGTACTCGCTGATGCCAAAAATGGCAAGAATGGCGCAAACGAGCGAGAACGTCCAGAGACAGGCGAGAAAATCTTGACTCTGCCGACGGACAAAGATCTGAGCTTAATCGGATAGGTGATATTCAACTGTCTCTCGAGACTGATGAGAGGCAAGCTGTAGCAGGCGGTGAGGTAAACCATGCAGTTCAGGCCTCCGTTAATACGACATATGACGTCGCCCGTTCTCCACGTTCCTTCTCTGAGGAGATTCCACATGATGATGGGATGGCAGACAAGAAAATAGAGCAAATCGATGACGGCTACTTTCAAGAGGCAGACGTTGGAAGGATACTCGTGTCGACGACGTCCGTTCTTGTATAAGACGAAAATGATCGAAACATTTCCGACGACACCCAAAATGGCGATGAGAGTATACAAGAGTCTGATGACTGCCTTATAAGCAATGCTAAAGTCGTCGACAATAGGATCGATGCGTGAGACGTTGAAGACGCACGACGTGCCGTTGAAGTACCAGTTTCCGTTTGATAAATTGCTCAACCGTTCATGGCTGACATTAGAGAGCGTTTCCGTTGCAAGATATTCGGAAAAAAAGAAAGTGCCACTGGACATGTCCCATGAAGAGCCAAATGCCAAAAATTGCCGTTTCTTACCACAAACTATATGACACGTTTATTACTAATTAAATTATAGGCGTGACAATATCTACATGCAGAAACGCATCATAATTAGACTATCAACTCACACTTCCTAATTAACATAATCAACGCTCAAAACACAAACGACATTGCAAGAGTATACGCTGTGTTCAGGAATTGCTTTCAACCAACCCCCTAAATAAGGAGGCGCTATGGCCTTAAGCCTTGCTTGATCTCTTAAGCTTTGACACTTTCTTTCCATGGTGGATTTGATATTGTCATCCAAACACTTCTGCAAATCATGTTGTGTCCACTTTCATGATATCCAGCCATTCATGTGTGGAAGTAAGGTTGTCAGATGTTGTCTATTTTGAATTTCGCCGGGAATGAGAAGGTCAAGACTTTCATCACCAACAATAGCACTACTCTCTGTTCGCGTTCACTGTGTATTTAAAAGATTGCAATAACTCCTGTGTGCTTCGTCGGTAAGCGACGATCTTGGCATCATTCGAAAGCGCAAGAGCACCGATTTCTTCTAGACGCTAAACCGATCATGTAATTAAGACGCAGCCAGGAGGATAACGTTTTTGCATATCAAAGACCATTAGTCTATTAAAACGTTATGTTAGAATATGATTACAGCTAAGTGGTCATGAAAGCAGAGGCCACGTTAATTACCTCATTACGATTAATTACTCTAATTCAAAGCTTCGTCTGCGTTCAGCAACGCTTGGTCGTGTTCGTCTGGGCTTGGATGACAAATGTCTTCTTCCTCGTCTTAATGAGGGAACATCACTATCAAATTCCGGCACTTCGTAGTTGTCATCGTCGTCATCTATCTCATTTGTGATGATAAATCTCTCCACGAGGTTTTCCTGCATCCCGTCTTTTTTCCAGAAATTTTCTTCTTCCTTTTCTACGTGTTTACAGTACGATTTCCACATCTCCGGAGTCACAGACTGAAACGCTGCAAGTACCAGTTCTTCCAAGTCGGCCAGCTTGAAGGTTTGGTTGTGCTCTTTCAAGCATTGTTTGACTCTGACCAAGCCAATTCAATCGGGTTTAGCTCACAGTGAGCAACAGGAGATCGAAGAACTGTATGACCAAGTCGTTGTGACAGGTCATTCGTCTGAAACAATTTCCTGTAGGGAGCGGTGTCTCTGATCTTTGCAAACAAGTCTGCCTTGAGATCTGTGTCTTCAAATGCAATGTTTTACTTGTGAGCCACTCCTTCATCACGGTCTTGGTGCTAGATTTGGTTGGGACTTTCTCTAGCACTACATTGTGATAAGGAGCGTTGTCTAAGACGATAACAGATCTTTCAGGAACGTTCTGTAGTAGCTTGTTCTCAAACCAATCCAAGAAATGTTCTCCACTCATCTCATCATGACAATCTCCAGTATGTTTTTTGGAACGGAACACAAGAGCGCAGTTTGGAGTCCATCCGTTCTTGGACCTTGCATGAAGTATAATAAGACGTTTGCCTTTCCCAGGTCTTTTCCACCACCCTTTTCTTCTTCAACTATCCACAAGTGTTTAGTGGCTA